>JBGPTF010000027.1:0-3965 GCA_041490445.1 Terriglobia bacterium | reverse complement strand
TGCCCAGCACTTCGCGGATCACTTCGACTGTGACGATGTGTTTCTCCATCTTGCCCTCGGCCATACGCCGCGCCTGTTTGCGGACCAGCGTACCGATTTCACGTTCCAGGTTGCGCACGCCCGCTTCCCGCGTATAATGGCGGATCAGGTCGTGCAGCGCCTCGTCCGTGAATTCAATCTGCTCGCCCAGGGTGATTCCATGCTCCTTCGCCTGGCGCGCGATCAGGAACCTCTTCGCGATGTGGACCTTCTCTTCCTCAGTGTAGCCGGGGAGTTCGATGATCTCCATGCGGTCGCGCAGCGGCTCCGGAATTGGATCGAGCCAATTGGCGGTGGTGATGAAGAGCACCTTCGAGAGATCGAACGGCACGTCGAGATAGTGGTCGCGGAACGTGGAGTTCTGTTCCGGGTCGAGCACTTCCATCAATGCCGCCGCCGGATCGCCGCGGAAGTCGCGGCCGAGCTTGTCCACCTCGTCCAGCATCAGGACGGGGTCCATGGTCTCGGCGCGTCGAAGTCCCTGAACGATCTGGCCCGGCAGGGCACCGATGTAGGTGCGGCGATGGCCGCGGATTTCGGCTTCGTCATGCATTCCGCCAAGCGAAATGCGATGGAACTTGCGGCCGAGCGCCCGCGCGATGGATTTGCCAAGAGAAGTCTTGCCCACGCCTGGAGGCCCTACGAAGCAAAGGATCGGACCTTTCATTCCCGGCTGTAGTTTTTTCACAGCCAGGAAATCGAGAATGCGCTGCTTCACCTTTTCGAGGTCGTAGTGGTCTTCATCCAGAATTGCCTGGGCTTTGACGATGTCGATGTCATCGGTGCCTGAAGTCTTATTCCACGGCAGCGAAGTCATCCACTCGAGATACGTCCGCGAAACCATGTATTCGGCGGAAGCCGGCGTCATCTTTGCCAGACGCTTCAGTTCGCGGTCGCATTCTTTGCGAGCCTCGGCGGACATCCCGGACTCTTCCACTTTTTTCCGCAGTTCCTCGATCTCCGTTTGGGTGTCGTCCGATTCGCCCAGCTCCTTCTGAATCGCTTTCATTTGTTCGCGCAACAGGAACTCGCGTTGAGACTGGCTCACCTGTTCCTGCACCTGTTCGTGGATCTTGTTGCGCAGCTCGAGCACTTCTTTTTCTTTGGAGAGCTCGTTGATCAAGGTCTCCAACCGCTTGCGCACACTGAATGTTTCGAGCAGCTCTTGACGAACCATAGAGCTCAGCGAGGGCAGGGTCGAAGAAACAAAATCGGCCAGCCGCCCTGGCGTTTCAATGTTCATGACTTCCGTCTGCAGATCGTCTGAAAGTTGCGGCGAACGCGCCACCACCTCACGGAACAATTCCTGGACGTTGCGCGCGAGCGCGGTCAGTTCAGGGTCGGGCTGATCTTCGAGGTCCGGCTGCCCTTCGACGCGTGCACGGAGAAACGGCTTCAAGCCGATGACCTCCATCACACGGATGCGGTCGAGTCCCTCGAGAAAAGCCACAATGTTTCCGTTGGGCATGCGCACCATCTTGTGCACCTTCGCCAGCGTTCCCACGCCGTGAAGATCTGTTCCCGCCGGATCTTCGACGCGCGGGTCGAGTTGCGCGACCACGCCCAGCAATTTTTCCGGCCCTTCAAGCGAATTGAGCAGCGCCAGAGAGCTTTCCCGGCCCACCGGCAAAGGCATAATTGCACCAGGAAACAGAACCGTGTCGCGCACAGGCAGGATGGGAAGCTCCTGCGGAGCCACAACCTTAGCGGATTTACTCACCTTGTCCCCCTTGAACCATGAAACCATATAAGTCCTCTTATGCAGCCAATCGGCTGCTTATCAGGTTAGATGCAGTCGAATCTGAAAGGATTTATAGAGTTTCGTATGTCGTTAGAAGAATATCTTAGCCTCTTACGCTAACATGTGGGGCCATGGAATGCAAGGGTAAGAAATCGCTGGCGTCGAGTGCGGGCTGTTGGCCTAAGGAATTTGGTCTGGTGAAGAGGTTATAAGTTGCAGAGGTTACGACCTTTATTTTGGTTTGATTGGCGGGGTGAACGAATCCTCCACATACTGCAACGCTTCTTCGTGCGTGTGGATCTTTCCGTTCAATTGGGCTTCTTCCACAGTGTCCAATATCTCCTTGAACGATGGGCCCGGCGCGAAACCCATCCTAATCAGATCGTCCCCGGTGAGCAGGCGAGGTGGGCGGACCTGTTCAGGCGGGGTCTCGGCCAGGAACCGGCGGACGAACTCGTAAGCGTCGAGGTTTCGATGGCTCGACAGGCAATCCAAACGGTGCAACTCGAGGTGCTCTTCAAAGCGGTTTAAACGCACAAGCCGCTTGAGGGTAGAAAGCCGCATCTGACCTACATCCTTAAAACGGAGATGGTTCGCCACCAGAGCGGCGATCTGCTCGGTGTCATCATTTGAAAAACGCAGCCGCCGGCAAATTGCCTCGGCCATGCGCGTGCCCACTTCCACATGCTGATCGAAGCGGATACGGCCATCCGGTCCAGACGGCGGCGTGAAAGTTGGCGGCTTGCCCACATCGTGCAGCAGGACGCCCCAGGCAAGCGTTGGCGAACAACCCAGCTGCAACTGTTCGATCATCAGGAGCGTGTGGGTCCAGACATCGCCTTCGGGATGGAATTGCGGCGGCTGCTCGACGCCCTTCATGCGCGTGACGTCCGGAAGAATTTCCGGCAGCAGGCGCGTCTCGTCGAGCAGTTCGAAGCCGCGGCGGGCGGCTCCTTCGGTGAGGATCTTCGTTATTTCGTCGCGAATGCGCTCGGCTGAAACCTGGCAGATGTCGGGCGCAAGGTTCATGATCGCGCTGAACGTGGCCGCCTCGATCACGTACCGAAATCGCGCGGCAAAGCGGACCGCGCGAATCATGCGCAGCTTGTCTTCGCGGAAGCGTTCGGCGGGCTGCCCAATGGCGCGAATGATTCCGGCGCGCAAGTCGTCGCGTCCGCCAACATAGTCGAGCACTTCGTTTGTCTCCGGGTCGAGCAGGAGGGCATTGAGGGTGAAGTCGCGCCGCTGCACATCCTCGCGAGCCGAACTCGCATACACCACTCGATCGGGATGCCGGCCATCGGAGTAACCGATGTCCGAGCGAAACGTGGCGACCTCCACCTGTTCGGTGCCGTCGGTAACGATCACCACGCCAAACTGCGCGCCCACCGCCAGGCTCTGCGGAAAAAGCGCCTGCACGCGGTCGGGCGTTGCGTCGGTCGAAACATCATAGTCGGCCGGCTCGTGCCCGAGCAGAATGTCGCGCACACACCCGCCCACCAAGTAGGCCTGATGACCTGCCCCGCGCAAAGTGCGGCAGATGGTCTCAGCTAGCTGGCGCGCATTCATAGGCGGATTATGAGGGAAAAGAGCAGGCGTTGGAAGTTAGACGTAGGCGCGGGCACACTGGATGCCGCGAGCGAGTTGCAGTTTCGGTCAGTCGCGGCGGTCGCGCGCACTCAGCGAGCCGCCCAATTGCACCTTCGAAAAACCGAAGCGATCCCGCAGCTTATCTGTGGCGCGTGCCAGGCGCTCGAGTTTTTCGCGGCGGCCCGGATCGAGCAACTCGAGCTGGCCCGAGCCAGCCGAGAAGGACGACAGATCGACGCCTACCAGTCGGAGCATCGCTGAGCCATCCCACGCCCGCGCGAAAAGTTCACGGATCGCTTTCAAGAACTCGGCGTCGAGATCGGTTGGCTCCTTGAGCGTGTGGCTGCGCGTGATGGTGGTGAAATCAGCGTAACGCAATGTAAGGGTGACGGTGCGCGCATGGAACCCGGCATCGCGCAGCCGTTTCGAAGCTTTCTGGCACAGATAGCTCAGTGTGGATTCGAGCATGCTGCGGCTGTTCGTATCCGTGCCGAAAGTCTGATTGTGCGAGAGCGATTTCGGCTCCGCATCCACAAAAAATTCGTAGGAATCAATTCCGTGCGCTTTGTGGAAGAGAGCCGTCCCCCAGCGGTCG
>JBGPTF010000026.1:0-5620 GCA_041490445.1 Terriglobia bacterium | reverse complement strand
TCTGTTCCCGCTGTGCTAGCATCGCTTGTACACCTCTCTCGAATGGATTTCTCTCTCACCAGCGACCAACTTCTTATCCGCGACACCGTCCGCCAATTTATGGAGACGGAAATGCGCCCGATCGTCCGCGAATACGAGGCGGAAAAGAAATTCCCGGCCGCGCAGATTAAAAAACTCGGGGAGCTGGGCTGCTGCGGCATGCTGATCCCGGAAGAATGGGGCGGCGCAGGCACGGACACGATTAGCTACGCCCTCATGATCGAAGAAGTCGCGCGCGTGGACGCCTCGACTGCCGTCGTCCTCGCCGTCACCAATTCGGTGGCTGCCGTCCCGCTACTCAAGCACGGCACCGAAACGCAGAAGAAAAAATATCTTCATCGCCTGGGCCGCGGTGAAATCCTGGGCGCGTTTTGCCTCACTGAGCCAGGCGCCGGCTCGGACGCTGCCGCCATCCAGGCCCGCGCCGTGCGTGTGGGCGATCACTACGTTCTGAACGGCACAAAGATCTGGGTGACCAATGGGGATGTTGCGGGCGTCAACGTGGTCTTTGCGAAGACGGATCCGAATGCAGGCGCGCGCGGGGTGACGGCATTTTTGGTCGAGCCTACTTTCCCCGGCTTCCGCATCAGCCGCCATGAAGATAAGATGGGCCTGCGGCTTTCACACTCGGTCGAAATTGTTTTCGAAGATTGCCGCGTGCCGGCCGAAAATCGCCTTGGCGAAGAAGGGCAGGGGCTGAAAGTCGCGCTCGAAGCGCTCGATGGCGGCCGCGTGGGCATTGCCGCGCAAGCGGTGGGTCTGGCGCAAGGTGCGCTCGAAGCCGCAACTCGCTACGCCAAGCAGCGCCGCACATTTGGCAAGCCCATCGCTGAATACCAGGCAATCCAGTGGATGCTCGCAGACATGGAAACGGAAATCGAAGCCGCCCGCGCGCTCACACACTACGCCGCGTGGGTGCGCGATTCAGGCTCGCAACGCTTGGGCCCGCAGGCCGCGCGCGCCAAATTGTATGCAAGCGAAATGGCCAATCGCGTGGCTTACAAAGCCGTGCAAGTTCACGGCAGCCTGGGCTATTCGCGCGAGAGCGACGTCGAGCGCATGTACCGCGACGCGCGCGTCCTGACCATTTACGAGGGCACGAGTGAAATGCAGCGCATGGTGATTGCCCGCGATTTGCTTCGCGGCACAGGAGGCCGCTAGTTTGGCGAAACGCAAGCGAGTTTTGAGCGGCATGCGGCCAACGGGTCGCCTCCATCTGGGGCATTACTTCGGCGCACTCTCGAATTGGCTGAAGCTCCAGGAAGAGTACGACTGTTTTTTCTTTGTCGCGGACTGGCACGCGCTGACGACGCACTACGAAGACACCTCCTCGATCGCCGAAAACACGTTGCAGGTGGCCACCGACTGGCTCGCCGTCGGTCTCGACCCTGCGAAATCGACACTGTTTGTGCAGTCGAATATTCTCGAGCACGCTGAACTGCATGTGCTGCTCTCGATGATCACGCCGCTGAGCTGGCTCGAGCGCGTCCCTACATACAAAGAGCAGATCGAGAATCTCAAGGATCGCGATCTCGGCACCTACGGCTTCCTCGGCTACCCGCTGCTCCAGTCCGCCGACATTGTGATGTACGGCGACCCGAGGCAGGAATTGCTCGTCCCCGTCGGTGAAGATCAAGCTCCTCACGTGGAATTGACTCGCGAAATCGTGCGCCGCTTTGACACGCACTTCGGGTTTGAGGTGAAAGAGGCGCTCTTTACCCCTGCGAACCAAACTGCACTCGAGCATACCCTTGACTCTGCCAGCGTGACATTGCCAGTCATCAAAGTGCCGCTCCGCGGATCGGAGCGATCTGCAGCCCTCGCTGCGCTCCTCAGGAAGCGGGCCTTGGAAATTGGCGTCGACAATTTCTTCGAACGGGTTGGCAAGCACAAGAAATACTTCCGCGTGGAACAAGTCTTGCGCGAGCCCGCGTATTTGCCGACGGAGACCCCGCGCCTCCCTGGACTTGACGGCCGGCGTATGGCGAAAAGCTACGGCAACGCCATCTGGCTTTCCGACCCGCCAGACGAAATCCGCAACAAAGTCCGCAACATGATGACTGACCCGCAACGGGTCCGCCGCAACGATCCCGGCCGGCCTGAAGTCTGCCCGGTGTTCGCGTATCACAAGCTATTCTCATTGCCGGAAACAATCGCGAAAGTGGACCGCGACTGCCGCACCGCGGCGATCGGTTGCGTGGACTGCAAGAAGCTGATGATGGAAAACCTGGTCACCTGGATCGAGCCTGTTCAGACACGCCGCAAAGAATTTGAGGCCCATCCCGAGCAGGTTTGGGATATCCTCGACGCCGGTTCGAAGAAGGCGCACGCAGCAGCGAAGCGAACCATGAAGCGCGTCCGCAACGCGATATTTAAGTGGGATGAAGCGCGCAAGCCGGCGACCAAGTCCGCCGGGCGTATTGGGAAAGTGGGGGCAGGGAACTAAGGATGGCGACACCCTATCGAATTAATCTGCCGGTGTACGAAGGCCCGCTCGATCTCCTGCTCGATCTCATTCGCAGGCAGGAGATGGACATCCACAACATCCCCATCGCCAAAGTAACCGAGCAATATCTCGACTACCTCCACCGCCTGGAAAAACTGGACATCGATGTCTCGGCCGATTTCATTTACATGGCCGCCACGCTGATCCACATCAAATCGAAAATGCTGCTGCCGGCTGACCCGCTCGCGGGCCCCGAAGGCCAGGAAGACCCGCGCGACGAGCTGGTTCATCGCCTGCTCGAGCACGAAAAATTCAAGAACGCCGCGCAACTGCTCTACCAGAAGCAACAGGTCGAAGGGCACGTGTGGTCGCACCCGGATAAATCGCTCTACGGTGGCGAGGAAACGGAAGGCGAGCTGGTCGTTTCGCTCGTGGACCTGATCAAAGTGTTTTCGCAGGTGCTCGAGCGCCGCAAAGAAATTCCGAAATTCGAGCTGCGGCACGACACGGTGACCATCGCGCAGATGATGGACCGCCTGCGCCAGCGCTTGATTGGCAGCGAAGAACCGGTCTCGCTCGTCGAATTCTTCGGCGCCTGCGAATCGCGCAATGCCATGATCATCGCGCTGCTGGCCGTGCTCGAGATGGTGCGCATGCAGGCTGTGCTGCTCGTGCAGTCGGAGCTTTTCGCCGATATCCGCTTGCGCAAGCACAAAATGTTCGATGCCGTCTTTGCCGGACCAGACGCCATGTCGCAAATTGAGGAGCAATATCTCTGACGATGACTCCACAAGAGATCCAAGCCGCACTCGAAGCCATCATTTACGCCGCGGACGAGCCGGCGACGCTCGACCAGATCGCGCGGGCGCTGGGCGTTGAAAAGACCGAAGCACGCGCCGCGCTCGATCTCCTCGTTGCCGCCTATCAGACCGACGACCGCGGCATCGAAGTCCGCAAAGTGGCGCACGGCTGGAAGTTCTACACCAAAGCGCAGCATCACGACGTGGTGCGCAAATTCATCAAGAGCCTGCAGCCACCGCTGCGCTTGACCATGCCCGCGCTTGAGACGCTCGCCGTGATCGCCTACAAGCAGCCCGCCACGGTCCCGGAAATCAACGAAATCCGCGGCGTCAATGTCGGCGGAGTCATCAAGACGCTGCTGGAAAAACACCTGATCACCACCGCCGGCCGCAAGCCCGTGATCGGCCGCCCCATCCTTTACCGCACCTCGCGCCAGTTCCTGATGCGCTTCGGACTCTCGGACCTTGAAGAACTGCCCAGCCTCAAAGAATTTGAGCAGCTCGCGCAGGCCGCTCTGGGCTCTGATGAGGGTATCGCACCTATCGAACCAGAAGACGCGGGCGAGGTCGCCGCCGAGCCTAGCGCGACGATATCACCAGAGGTCTCCGCCTCTGCCTCGCCTGAAGATTCCGAAAATGCACGCGCCGCAGCCGCTGGCTCAGGAACCACAGAGCAGGGAACTTGATGTGGAATACGGTGTCTCAGGAATAAGGAGGCGCCTGTGGGTTCTCGCCGACAAGCAATCGCAATCCTCCCTTGGAAGTATCTAATTTCGATCGGGCTCATGGTGTTATTCGCGACCGGCGGACTCTGGGGAGTTCAACGTGCATCCTGGCACCTCACGCAAGCGGAGGTTGTCCGCGAGGTTGTGATGCAATATCAAATCCTCCTCTGGGCTCAAGGCAGTCGAGATTTCGGGAGTAGGGCACCGACGCAACTGGACATAGATCGTTTTGCTGAAGAACTTGATTCCGATGGTTACGTTGCCGCGTTTGGCTCCCATTCTCCAGCTGAGAGGATCCTGGAAGCGTGGCTGGATTATCCGCCTTTTGTGGACAAGTCTCTAGACGACCGGGGAAGGCTCTACGGCTGGATTATGGAGAAGAACACGAAGCAGGTGGTCGCTGTATTCGGGACGGGAGCCATCTCATGGCAGACCGGGCGAAGGGTCGAAGTTGATGGCGCATACTATTGTGGTTCCCTGTGCGCGGCTCTGATGGTCTTCGAAGTTGAGTTCAAGACAGGGAAGTGGATCGTTGTAGCGGACCGCACAAGGTTTGTGTCCTAGCTTGCTGAAAGCAATGCCTGCATGATTCGCACCTAAGGCGATTTTCCGCTAAGCTATAAGTTCGAATTCGCGACATCCCATTGAACCGAATGCTCGAGCGCCTCCAAAAGATAATCGCGCGCGCCGGCGTGGCCTCCCGCCGCCATGCGGAGGAACTCATTTCCTCCGGGCACGTCACCGTCAACGGCCGCACCGTCACCGAGCTCGGCACGAAGGCCGATGAGTCCCGCGACCACATCAAAGTCTCCGGCAAACTCTTGCGTCCGGAAAGCGAGCGCATTTATTTGCTTCTGCACAAGCCGCCCGAAGTCGTCTCCACCATGAGCGATCCCGAAGGCCGCCTCGCTGTGCGCGATCTTCTTCACGGCGTTTCCGCAAGAGTGTTTCCAGTTGGGCGCCTCGAATATCACTCCTCCGGACTCGTCTTCCTCACGAACGATGGCGACCTGGCGAACCGCATCCTGCAAGCGCGCCATCTGCCGCAGACTTATCTTATGAAACTGAAATCGCTGCTCACATTTGAAGAGATCGCAACGCTCTCGAAAGCCACCGGCGCGCACATCACGCGGTTGCGCGGCAAAAACACGCCGTGGTACGAAGTGACGCTCGCGGAAGCCAGCCGCGACGCCCTGCGGAAGAAACTTTTTCAAACCGGGCACCCGGTCGAGAAAATGAAACGCGTGCGCATCGGGAACCTTGAACTCGACCGGCTCGCGCCGGGGCAACACCGCGCGCTTTCGCCCGCGGAGGTTGCGGCCTTCGCGCGGGCGTTGCAGGGCGGCGCCGCATTGCCGGCACCGGCGCAGGCTGCCCGCCGCAGCTCCTCACGCGCGCGCACCGGCGAATCATTCCGCCGCACGAATCGAGCTCGCGGCAAACGATCATCCCCCAAGGAATCCCGTTGAGGACCCACAACGCATGACCCGACTGATTCACGAACTCGTCCCCGACTGGATCCGCGAGCTGGCGCCCTACGTTCCGGGAAAACCCATCGAGGAGGTGGAGCGAGAATTGAAAACTCACGCCATCAAACTCGCTTCGAATGA
>JBGPTF010000025.1:0-28759 GCA_041490445.1 Terriglobia bacterium | reverse complement strand
CGTTCCCGGCTTCGCGCTGCGGATTGGCCAACGGGCAACTCTGCTGCGGAATCCCAATCGCCTCGCGCATGGCATCCTGATGGAACTCACTCACACAGAGGTCGAGCAACTGTATTCAGAACCCAGCGTTCGCGCTTATCGTCCAGAGGCGGTGCTATGTGAGCTTAACGACGGTTCACGTATTCCCGCTTTGTGCTTCAATCTCCTTGAGCCGCCACGCGCTGACGAGGCCAACTCAGAATACGCATCGAAGTTGCGTGACCTCGCACTCCGGCTAGGGCTTCCCTCGGATTATGTCGATACTATTCAATGAAACTTCGCTGTGAACGGTAGCGTTTGATTTCGATCGACTCCAGAGTGTGGTTCTGGACGGGTCGTCGGCTACTCGGAAATTGACCCTCTACCGAAGCGCGCGTTCCAGGTGTCCGGCGCGGAGGAGCAGAACCAACGCAAAAGCGGCCCGGCCCGCCGTTTGGTGGGCCGAGCCGGAAAGACGCAGCGCTGCGAGACAGGCGGCAACGACCTCCTGACTCGCCGGGGTCGCGGCAATGATCAGCTGCCTGTCGGCATGATCCCAGCGTTTTCCACCATTAGAATCACGGTTCGGCGCTGGGCACGCGTGCGATGCATCACTCCCTTTGGAACGACAAATCCCTGTCGAGGCGAAAGCTCGACCGTGCGGTCTTCAAGATCAATCAACAATTGACCCCCTACAACATAAAAAAACTCATCGTCTTCGTCGTGCTTATGCCAGTGATACTCTCCCTGTACGACCCCGAGGCGGACCACCGAGTCATTTACCTTGCAGAGAGTCTGGTTGTACCACGTAAACTCGCACGCGTCCGCAAGAGCCTTTTCGTCGATTACTTCCAAGGATTTGTGCAGAACGTTTAGGCGCGTCTCGTAAGGGAAGGAGGGAGTTGCTGCCATGGTGATTTCTCCTTTCACTGAGGATAACGCTCAGTCTGGTCCCGAGCAACGCCACAGTATACAACTAAAGTCGTCAACTCCCGGATGGTCGCCTACTCGGAAACTGACCCACTACCGAACTGCGCGTTCCATGTCTTCGTTGCGTTTCGAAGCCGTCCGAACGCAGAAGCGGCCCGGCCCGCTCTTGCGGGCCGAGCCGGAAAGATGCAGCGCTGCGAGACTGGCGGCCTACTGGCTTGCCGGGGTCGCCGCAATGATCTCCGCGGTGGGAGTGCCCGGGATCAGCGGCGGCGTGAAAACCCGCCCTCCCCTCGCATCGGCAACGCTGATGCGATTCGCTTCGAGGGTTCGCCCGACTGCCTTGTTGAAATTGACCTGCGCCTCCTGGAGATCGACTTTGGCGCGCAGTTCGTTCCCTCGCGCCGTCGTGAGGTCGCGCTGCGCCTGAATCACCAGGAACACCGTGGAGGCGCCGAGCTGATATTTTTTCTGTTCGGCGTCGAGGGTCTGTTGCGCCAATTCGCCGGCTTTCGACGCTGCTTCCACCCGCGCCTTATCCTGCTGGAGGGCGATCAGAGCGTTGCGCACGTCCACCAGGATATTGTTTTGCACTTGGCGGTGGCGGGTTTCGTCCTGTCGTTCCGCAAGCATCGCGCGAGCGCTATCGGCCTGTGCGGAGCGGTTGCGGATCGGCAAGGTGAAGTTCAGCCCCGCCGAATACTGCGGGAAGTCGGTGCCATAGGTGGTGCCGAGGGCGGAGCCAATGCCGGAAATCGTCGGCGGGACGGTGGAGGCGGCGTTGCCCGCCAATCCGGTGGAGCTGTACTGGCCGAATACGGTGAGCTGTGGCAAGAGAGCGTTCCGGGTTGCCCGAATCTCGATGCGGTCGTTTTTCAGCGTGAGATCGGATTGCTTCAGCTCGGGCCGTTTGCTCCAGGCTTCTTTCAAGGCCTCGTCCAGCGGCGTCACCGCAAGATCCGTCGGGGACTTGGGCAGATCGGTGGGGACCACTTCGACGTCAATCAAGCCCGGGGCAGTCGGATTCTTCGTGATGGCGTTGAGCAGAAGCGTCTGCTGCTGGAGCTGGTTCGTCTGCGCGACGATGAGGTTCTGGCGGTCGGTGGCGACTTCGGATTCGGCGCGGACGATTTCAATCGGCGCCAGCGTGCCGATCTCCACCTGTTTCTTGTTGTCTCCGTAAAGCTTTTGCGAAGTGGCCAGCGCCGCCTCCTGGACCTTGACGTTTTCTTTAGCAAAGACGAGTTCCCAATAGAGGTTTTCGACCTGCGTGATCGTGATCATCACCTGGAGCGAAAACGAGGCATCGGCGAAGATTCGATTGTTCCTCGCCTCGAGGATGAACCGGGTGTTCGGCAACAGGCCGAATCCGCTGAGCAACTGCTGCTGAATTTGGATGATCTGGGTGGACTGCACGGAGGGGTTGAAGAATGCGAACGGGGAGGTGGACGAGTTCCGGTTATTGTCGAGCGTGTAGGCGATCGCCGTGCCGGTGTGAAAGCCCTGCGAATAGGTGAGGTTCGCGTTCTGATTGTAGCTTGTCAAGGAGGCCAACTGCGCCGTGGTGCCGATACCCGAGGTAATCGCGTTATTCACCGGCAGGTGATTGCGGGACCAATTGAATTGCCCGGTCAAGACGGGATCGAACGTTGCCGAGGGGATCGAGCCGAGCGCCGAAGCCGTTCCGGTGCCGCTGATGCCGCGCGGCGCGCCACCCGCCTTGGTGCGCAGAATGTCGGTATCGGCGATCCAGGGGACGTATCGCTGCACGCTGATGTCCATGTTGTTCTCAAGGGCGAGCGAAATCGCGTCCTCCAGGCTCAGCATCAGTTTCCCGTCGTGGATCAACTGATCCAGCCGCGGGGAATTGGTGAGTGCGGGGGCATCGATGTGGATCGGGGCATAGGGAGAGAGCAGGTTCGGGAACGCGGACTTGCCCTTGGAATAGTCACTGTCGATGTGAACCCGCAGGTTGCGCGCCTGCTCCGACGATGTCGTCGGCGGCTGGCTCTGGGATTGGTCTTGGGCTGGCGCCGGCCCCGCGCTCTGCGCTTGTGCTTGGGCGAAAGCGGGAACGCCTGCCATGAGCGAAGCCGTCAAATACACCGCGATCGCCGAACGGAATAACCTTGCAATCATCGTTTTTCTTCTCCCTGTGAGATAAGCGTGTAGCCCGTCTGCCCGTGCCACACTCATGAAACGTGTGGGAACGCGGATATGTTTCAAGAGATTCTCAACTGCATGCGGGACACCATCTGTATCCATCTGAAATTAGACGGACAATCCCCGGCTGTGGTCTGTCCTCTGTCCGATATCGGACACTGACGGTTCGCATCCGAACAATGAATCGCCAAGTTTAGCATCCCCGCACTGGCCCCGCAAATCATTGACAATTCACCCGAATCGCCGATAGGCTACCGGCATTTGCAGGGCGGACTCTCAGCGGTCCAGCGGGGAGACCATGCGTAGCGAAGAGGTATTGAGACTCCTCGAAGATGTGGGGGCGGTAAGGCAGGGGCATTTCGAGCTTTCGAGCGGGCGCCACAGCGGGTCGTACGTTCAGTGCGCTCTCGTCCTGCAGTACCCGCAACACGCCGAAAAGCTCGGCCACGCCCTAGCCGCGGAATTCCACGACCTCACGATTGATTGCGTTGCTTCTCCAGCGCTGGGAGGCGTTCTGATCGGCTACGAAGTCGCCCGCGCGCTCTCTGTTCGCTGCGTGTTCTCCGAACGCGATGCTTCCGGGCGGATGTCGCTCCGGCGGGGATTTCAAATCACTCCGGGCGAACGAGTGCTGGTTGTCGAAGACGTCTGGACCACCGGCGGCTCGACTCGGGAGACCATTGGAGTCGTCGAAGAGGATGGCGGCTTGGTCGTCGCCGCGGGCGCCATCATCGATCGCAGCGGCGGGGCGATGGAGCTGTCCGTCCGCACGGAAGCCTTGCTCGAGCTCAATGTCCCCAGCTACGAGCCGGAGGACTGCCCGTTCTGCCGTGCGGGGACAGTCGCCACGCGCCCCGGGAGCCGGTTCCTGCGCGCGACGCTGTAGGCGGCCGAAAGCCAAGAGTTGATCGTCGAAGTCTTTCGATTGCAATCGCTGATTTCTCCAGGCTCACTGCCCCTCTCCGGGACAAGCATTTACGCGCCTACCTGCATCCGCGCTCGCATGCGATAATCACGCGGCCCGCATGCGCAACATCAAAATCACCCTCGCCTACGACGGCTCCGAATTTCACGGTTGGCAGATGCAGCCCGGCGTGCCCACCATCCAGGGAGCGCTGACCGAAGTCGCGCGCCGGATCACGCAGGAGCCGATCCAGATTCATGGGGCCAGCCGCACGGATACCGGGGTGCACGCGCTGGGCCAGGTGGCGAACTTCAAGACGCAGTCGGCGCTCCGCGCGCAGGAATTCCAGCGCGCGTTCAATGCGCTGCTGCCGCCCTCGATCCGCGTGGTTGCTGCGGAAGAGATGGGCCCCGATTTCCATGCGCGATGGCAATCGCTCGCGAAGACGTACCACTATCGGATCTTCCGGGGTCGCGTGGTGCTGCCCTTCGACCGGCGCTACGTGTTCCACTACCCCTTTCCGCTGCAGGAGGCCGCGATGGCGGAAGCCGCGCGGCTGTTCGAGGGTGAGCATGATTTCACTTCGTTCGCTGCTTCCTCCGGTTCCGAGGAGGATGATCGCGACCGCAACACGAAACGCGAGTTGCATCGCTCGGAAGTCATCCGAGATCCGGAGCGCGACGAGCTGATCTACATCGTGCGCGGAAAATCGTTTCTGCGCTACATGGTGCGGAAAATTGTGGGAACCTTGCTCGAAGTGGGGAAGGGGAGGCTTGCGCCTGCGGACATCCCGCGAATCCTCGAGCTCCGCGACCGCTCGCGCTCGGGGCCTACGGTTTCGCCGGAAGGGCTTTACCTTGTTTCCCTGGAATACCCCGACCCAACCTCATCGCTTGGCGCATCGCGCGCGAAAATCGGTTAGAATCCCCGCACCTATGGCTTTGCCTTCGCCGTCGCTCGGAGAGGTCCCGTCACCGGCAGCCCTGTTTGTCGAATCCATCGATCCGGCGACCGAAGAAGTGATCGCGCGATTCGAAGCCGCCCGGCCGGAGGAATTGCCGGAGCGGTTCGCGCGAGCCCGCGCGGCGCAGCGGGAATGGGCGGCGACTCCGATGCGCGAGCGGTGTGCTCTGCTGCGCAGGCTGCGCGACAAGATCTTCGAGCGCCACGACGAAATCGCGGACATCATCACGCGCGAATCGGGGAAACCTTGCGTCGAAGCTCTGTTCGCGGAATTACTCCTCGCGCTCGACGAGACGGATTTTCTGGCGCGCCACGCGCCGTTCTGGCTGCGCCCGGAGCGCGTCCCGCATCACAACCTGGCCGTGAAGGCCAAGAGCGGCTACCTGCGCTTCGAGCCGCGCGGCGTGGTGGCCATCATTTCCCCGTGGAATTATCCCTTCTCGATTCCGATGGGGCAGGTGGTTCCGGCAATCGTCGCGGGCAACGCCGTTCTGCTGAAGCCTTCCGAACTGACGCCTTGGTGCGGCGCGCTTGTCGCTGAACTCTTCGAACAGGCGGGCGCTCCTCCGGGACTCGTGCAGGTGCTGCAAGGCGGAGGAGAGCTCGGCGCGGCGCTCGTGGCGGCAGGCCCCGACAAGGTGTTCTTCACGGGTAGCGTCGCCACCGGACGAAAGATCGCGGAATCGTGCGCGCGACAACTGATTCCGTCGGTCCTCGAGTTGGGCGGCAAAGACGCGATGATCGTGTTCGCGGATGCCGATCTGGACGTCGCCTCGAGCGCCGCGGTCTGGGGCGGCTTCACGAATTGCGGGCAGGCATGCCTCTCGGTGGAGCGGCTGTACGTCGAGAAGCCCGTCGCTGCGCGCTTCACGCAGCTCTGTGTGGAGAAGACGAACAAACTGCGCCTCGGTCCCGCCGCCGACCGGGAAGCGGAGATTGGCCCGATGATCCGCCGGCGGCAGGTGGAGAAAGTCGAGCAGCAGTTGCGGGATGCGGTTTCGCGCGGAGCACGAATCGTTGCCGGTGGCCGCCGGCGTCCCGACGTTGGCCCAACTTTCTTCGAGCCGGCGGTGGTGGTCGGCGTGGACCATTCGATGCAACTGATGCAGGAAGAAACGTTCGGGCCTGTGCTGGCCATCCAGCAAGTGGAAAATGCCGGCGAAGCGGTGCGGCTCGCGAACGATTCGCCGTTCGGTCTTTCGGCGAGCGTGTGGACGAGGAACGCGCGGCGCGGCCGGGAAACCGCCGCCCTCTTGCGCGCGGGGTCGGTGATGATTAACGATGTCGCGAGCTATTATGGAATTTGCGAAGCGCCGCACGGCGGCCGAGGAATGAGCGGATGGGGACATTCGCACTCCCGCCTTGGACTGCTCGAAATGGTTCAAGTAAAATATGTGGACGTGGACAGGCTGCCGCACGCGCCAAAGTCGTGGTGGTTCGGCTACAATGAGGAATTGGCCGGCGCCGCGGAACGCTTTGTCGAATGGATGTTCGCGCCGCGCTGGCAGCGCCGCTGGTCCGCGTTCGCCGGGAGTCCATTCAATCGAAAGAAGGGCAAGCGAGGCGCGCTGGGTGCCGTGTTCCGCGGCCATCGCATCTGAAGCCGCGCCGGCACTCGCGCCTGTCACCGGAATGGTTTACAGGCTGAGCTTGCACGCATGACGAGGGAGGTCACGAGTCGAATGTCCGAAACCGCCGCCCCGCTTGCTCCGCCGGAGGAATCGAAGCCCGTGGAGCCAAAGATCAAGGTCAAGAAACGCACGCAGCGGGCCTGCGATGAGAAGGACGAGAAGGGAAAGCTCTGCTGCGGGCATTTGAAACGCTGGTACGACTATCCGAAAGAAGTGGAAGCATTGATCGGACCGAAGGCGGAAATCTACCGCTGCGAATTCTGCAAGACGCTGTATAAGCCGGATACTTCCGCGCCGCCGCACAGCTACACGCTGCGCTATTAGTCTCCGCCGACGGGGCGGAAGAGAACCGATGAACTACGACGAGCTGATCTACGACTGGAACACGGCGTCGGGCCCGGAGATTCCCGCCGGACGGCAGGTCATGCTCGACGACGAGACCCTTCGCGACGGGCTGCAGAATCCGTCCGTCCACGACCCGAGCATCGGCGAAAAGATCGAGATCCTCCATCTCATGGAGGCGCTCGGGATCGATACCGTGAATATCGGCTTGCCGGGCGCGGGGCCGCGCGCCTATGCCGACACTGAGGCGCTGGCGCGCGAAATCGTGCGCTCGAAGCTGAAGATTCGTCCGAATTGCGCCGCGCGCACCCATCGCAACGACATCCTTCCCATCGCCGAAATTTCGCAACGCGCCGGCATCGCCATCGAAGCGGCAACGTTTCTGGGCACGAGTCCGATTCGGCGGATGGTGGAGGACTGGACGGTGGACCACCTGCGGAAGACCGCAGAAGAGGCGGTGAAGATGGCCGTCGGCGAAGGTTTGCCGGTGATGTTCGTCACCGAAGATACCATGCGCACCGACCCGGAGACGGTGAAGTCTCTGTACACGGTGGCCGTCCAGAATGGCGCGCGCGCCATCGTCCTCTGCGATACGGTGGGCCACGCCACCCCGCGCGGGGCGTACAACTTGATTCGTTTTGCGATCCAGGAGGTCGTGAAGCCCAGCGGCGAGAAAATCCGGGTGGACTGGCACGGGCACAACGACCGCGGGCTCTCGATTGCCAATTCGCTGGCCGCGATTGCCGCCGGCGCCGACCAGGTTCACGCGGCCGCGAACGCCCTCGGCGAGCGCGTCGGCAACACACCGATGGAACTGATGCTCGTGAACCTTCGCTTGATGGGGCTGATCCATCGCGATCTTTCGAAGCTGAAGGAATATTGCGAGAAAGTAGCCGCGGCCACGCATACGACGATTCCGCGGAATTATCCTGTCGTGGGGCATGATGCGTTTCGCACGGCGACCGGGGTGCACGCGGCGGCGATCATCAAGGCGTTCCGCAAGAACGACACGATGCTCGCAAACTCGGTTTACAGCGGCGTGCCTTCGCACCTTTTCGGTCTGGAACAGATTATCGAGATCGGGCCGATGAGCGGGCGCTCGAACATGATCTTCTGGCTCGAGAAACACGGCATCGCTGCGAGTGACGAATTGGTGGACCGCATCTTGGGTGCCGCGAAGAAAGCCACTCGCGTGATGAGCGACGAGGAGATCCTCGCCCTGTGCGGGCCGGTGGGCGCGCGCCGCGAGCCTGCCGCGAAGAAGTAGGTTTCTCAGACCGTCAACGGGAAGCGTTTGTCCGCTACCCCAAATCTCGTGAAACTTCTGCGCCTCTCCTGTATTCTCTGGTGCATGGTCACCGTTTCCGCGCGCGCCACGGATAATCCGGTCGAGCAACTCGCGCAAGATTCGCGAGTCGTGCGCGGGCTCGACTGGCTTTCGAAAAATCAGGACTGGATCACCGAGCAGCAGATCCGCATCACGGAAATCCCTGCGCCCGAATTCACTGAAGGGGAGCGGGCAGGGTTTGTCCGCAAGCTATTCGAGTCCGCGGGGCTGAAGACACAGGTGGACGCGGCGGGAAATGTAATCGGGGAGCGCGCCGGAAGCGATCCCAAGAATGTGGTGCTCCTGGCGGCGCATCTCGACACCGTGTTCCCTGCGGGCACCGATGTTCACGTGAAGAGAGACGGCGCAAAGCTGATGGCGCCGGGAATCTCCGATAACGGTGCGGGCCTGGCGGCGCTGGTGGCCGTGGCACGCGCGTTGAATGAGTCGCGCGTTCGTTCGAAGATGACGATTGTTCTCGCGGCGGACGTCGGCGAAGAAGGGGAAGGGAACCTGCGCGGCATTCGCAAGCTGGTGGAGACGTACCGCCCGCGCCTTTCCGCTGTGATCGCGCTCGACGGCGCCTCGGTGGAACACATCACCACCATGGCACTGGCTTCCCGGCGGGTTGAAGTGGCGGTCACCGGTCCCGGCGGCCATAGCTGGTCGGATTTCGGGACGCCGAATCCCATCACGGCGCTCGCGCGCGCCATCGTGCGATTTTCCGCGATCCGTCCGCCGGAGGAGCCGCGCACGAGCTACAACATCGGCACAATCGAAGGCGGTACGTCTGTGAATTCAATTCCGTTCGAGGCGTCCATCAAGGTGGACATGCGTTCGGAAAGAGAGGGGGAACTCGATACGTTGGAGGCGGCGCTGCACGGCGCAGTGCAGGCGGGGATCGAGGAAGAGATGGCTGTCGCGCAAGCGAAGGAAGCTCTCGATGTCAAATTCAAGGTGCTCGGCGTGCGGCCGGGCGGGGAACTTGCGCCGGATGCGCCGCTGTTTGCCGCGATCCGCAATGTGGACCGGTTGCTCGGCAATCGCGCGCGGCTGGAGCGCTCGTCCACCGACGCCAACTTTCCGCTTTCGCTGGGCATCCCCGCCATCGCGATTGGCGGCGGCGGGCGAGGCGGCGGCTCGCATTCGCTTGCCGAGTGGTACGATCCGGCGGATCGCGAGCTGGGCGTGAAACGCGTCTATCTCACGTTATTGGCCGTCGCCGGAGTCGAGCCTTGAGGCGAACGATTCGATTTATCCCTTTATTGCTCCTTGCCGGCGGTGCGCTGGCGCTGTTCACCTATTCCCTACGCGCGCTGCCAAAACTTGCGGAGGCGATCCCTGTGGCCGCAGCGCAATCCGATGCACCTGCAGACCTCGTCTTGACGAACGGCGTGATTTACACCGGGGACGCGCAGCGGCCGCGCGCCCAGACGGTCGCGATCCGTGGCGAATGGATCATCGCCGTGGGCACGGACGCAGAGGTCCAGCCTCTGATCGGGCAAAAGACTCGCGTCATTGACCTGCACGGGCAATTCGCGATGCCCGGCTTCAACGACGCGCATACGCACCTCGTGAGCGCGGGCCTCGCGAAGCTCGCGGTGGATTTTCTCGGGGCGCAGTCGCTCTCCGAATTTCAGCAGCGGATTCGCGACCGGTTGAAAGATTACAAGCCCGGCGAATGGATGACTGGACGCGGCTGGGACCATACCCTCTGGCCGGAGAAGCGCTTTCCGACGAGGCAGGACCTCGATGCCGTCGTTGCCGACCGGCCGATGATTTTTGGCCGCGTGGACGGGCACGTCGCGGTGGCGAACTCGCTCGCGCTGAAGATTGCGGGAATTACGCGTGACACGCCCGATCCGGCTGGCGCGCACATCGTGCGGGACTCAAAGACCGGCGAACCTACCGGGATGCTCGAAGAGGACGCGGCGATGAGCCTGGTGTGGCGCACAGTGCCGCCGCCTACGCCCGCGCAATTGCGGCGCGGGATCGAAATGGTGCTGTCTGAACTGGCGCGGGACGGCGTCACGTCGGCGCAGGATAATTCGGTGCAGGAGAGCAGCGCCTGGCCGGCGTTCCTTCTGTACCAGGAGCTGAAGAAGGAAGGGAAGCTGACGGCGCGAATCACGGAGTGGCTGCCGTTTTCCGCACCGCTGGCGGATCTGGAAGAGATGCGGCGGAAAGGCGGCACAACCGATCCGTGGCTGAAGACGGGCGCCCTGAAGGCATTCATTGATGGCTCGCTTGGTTCGCGGACGGCGGCGCTGCTTGCGCCGTATACCGATGATCCTTCGACCTCCGGCATTCTGCGCATGGACCCGGAGCAGGTGAAGAACATGGCGGTCGAGCGGGACAAGGCTGGTTTTCAACTAGCCTTTCACGCCATCGGCGATCGCGCCAACCGCGTGGCGCTTGATGTGTTTGCCGCGGCGCGTGCCGCGAATCCGCCGCGCGACCTGCGCGACCGCATCGAACACGCGCAGGTGGTGGCGCCCTCGGATTTCGCGCGATTCGCCGGGCTTGGCGTGATCGCTTCGATGCAGCCTTCGCACGAAACCACCGACATGCGCTGGGCCGAGGCGCGGCTGGGGCGGGAGCGCGCGAAAGGCGCGTATGCGTGGAAGACAATGCTGCAACACGGCGTGCGGCTGGCGTTCGGCACGGACTATCCGGTAGAAACGGTCAATCCGATGCGCGGGATGTATGCCTGCGTGACGCGGGAACTTCCCGATGGCACTCCAAAGGGCGGGTGGGAGCCGCAGGAAAAACTCACGATGGACGAGTGCATCCGCGCCTACACGGCCGGTTCGGCCTATGCGGAGTTCGAAGAAAATCGCAAAGGCATGCTCGCGCCGAAAAAACTGGCCGACATCGTGGTTCTATCCAATGACCTGACACGGATTCCCGCGCCGGAAATCCTTCGCACGGAAACCATCTTTACGATTGTGGGCGGCCGCGTCGTCTACGAAAAGAAGTAACGGACTCCAACCTCATTCACGGACGTCGATCGTAATGATTTCTCCGCCGTAAGAAGCTCCCTTCACCGGCGTGTATTTGATCTGAGCCGGCAGGCCGTTCAGATGCTCGCAGGGGTTGAAATTGTCCGGCGCCTGCCAGTTGGTGGAGTAGAACTCGATATTCATGTAGTTCCGCGCGTGCAAATCAAGCGAGTAACCGGACATTTTCAGTGTGAGGGTAAGCTCGAAGGCATTACAGCTGACGCCGGTGATTTTGCCGGTGGCGAGTGCGGGGCGGCCCGCGGGCTTGGGCGCGCTGCGAGGCTCGACTGGCACTGTGCCTCGCGCCGTCGCGGGAGAATGGGCCGAGGAGGACGCCGCATCATCAGCCGCCTGCCCGCTCGCGCGTGCTTCTTTCGCCTCGGCCTGACGTCGTCTCGCTTCGGCCCGGGATTCAAGATACCGCTGGACGTTCGAAAGAAAAGCATCTGCTTGGGCGCGCTCGCCCGGCTCGCTGGCGGCAGCCAAGGCGCGCTGAGCGATCGTCAGCGCCTCGTCTACACGATTCAGTTGCAGCAAAATGGCGCCCACATTCAGTTGGTAGGCGACTCGGCCCGGCTCAAGCCCGGCGGCCACTTGCGCGAGCGAAAGCGCCTCCGGAAGCTTGCCGGCTGTCCGGGCGTAAAGCCAGGCCAGCGCGCTATAGGCGGGCGCGAACTGGGGATTCAAAACCAAACTATGGCGTAGCTCCGCGGCCGCGTCCTCTTCCAAAAGTAAATCGGCGTCATTCTCTGTTCCGAGGGTCGCGTGGAAATAGTGCGCCAGGTAACTGTTCGGGTCGAGGCGCACCGCCTCGCCGAAGGCTTTGAACGCAGCCGCGTGGTCGTTCTGGCGGAAGTGAAGCCAGCCCATGGCTTCCTGCGCGATTCCGAGATTCGGATTCTGGCGCAGAGCATCTTCGAGGAGGGGCTTGGCCTCGACCAGCCGCCCGCGACGCACCTGGAAATCGCCTCGGATGGCTTCCGATTCTGCCTCTGAAAGTTCCCGCGCGTGGAGGTCGGCGTCCTTCATTCCCGGAGGAGCTTTCATCGTGAAGTTGTAGGCAATGCTATTGCTCACGTAAAGCTGCAATTCCTTCCCGAGCTTCTTCAAATCTCCGAACGCCTCCTTGGCCGCCTCCTCTTGCGGAGCGCCGTGATTCAGCCGCTCGAGATATTCATGGAGCATTGGCCGGTGCGCTCCTCGGTCGCCGATCATCAGGTAATGCGTGAGCGCCCACGACTCCGCGTAAAAAACAGATGTCTTGTCCTTCTCGTTGTAGTAGGGCGAAGAATGGTTCACGCGGAAGAGAGTCTCGAGGGGGATAAACCTGCTCTCCTGCACGACCCGCAAACGCCCCAGGCTCATCCGGCCAAGAGCCACGTCGTTGCCTTGGAAGGCGACATTGGCGTAGAAATCGGCGAGGCCTTCGGCGAACCACAGAGGCAACCCGGGAAAATAGGGAACGGTCAACGAGTGGAAGTACTCGTGGTAGATGGTTTCGTAGGGGTCTTCCCCTTCCACGTCGGTGCGGAGCGCGACGTAACTCTTCTCTTCGTCAGAGTAAAAGATTCCTGCAGGATGCATGTGTCCCTTCGTCGCCCAATACTCCGGCAGAAGGTCTTGCAGGGATTTCTCGTTCTTGACGGCCAGGATCGTGACGACAGGGTTGGCATGCTGGCTCGCGAAGGGCAGGGCCGCCCGAAATACGGCGCGGATTCTCTCGAATTTCGCTGCCACTTTCTTGGCCTGCCGTTGGCCGGCGTTGCTGATCACGACGAAGTTCGGCGTTCGGACTTCGACCCATTTCTGGGGTTTCTCGTCGGCAAGGCACACGTTCGTGGCCAGCAGCAGGAGAAGCCAGGGAAGAACTCGCCGTGCGCTCATCATTGTATGTGTACTGAATCGTGTCCGTGCCGTCAATGAAAAATCCGGCGGGCATTGTCAACCGCAGGCCGAGGCACTACACTGCGCGCTTCTCGCGATGAGCCGGCGTCTCCAAGCCGATCTTGCGCTCGTTTTCTGCACGCTGATCTGGGGCGCGACGTTTGTCGTCGTCAAGGACGCGCTTGCGGATGCTTCCGTCTTCGTGTTTCTCGCGCTGCGTTTTTCGGTGGCCGCGTTGCTGATGGCGCTGCTGTTTCATCGCGTCCTGCGGCATCTGGACTCCGCAACGCTTCGCGCCGGCGTGCAGATCGGCTGCTTCATGTTTGCGGGCTATGTTTTCCAGACGCTGGGGTTGAAGTCCACCACGCCGTCGAAGGCCGCGTTTATCACCGGGACGAGTGTGGTTCTTGTGCCCGTGCTGCTGGCCGCATTCGGAAGGCGGCGGCTGAGCCGGTGGGTGTGGGCCGGCGCGCTGGCGGCGTGCGCCGGTCTTTATTTTCTGACGGTGCCGCCCGCCGGGCTGACGCAGCTCAATCGCGGCGACCTGCTGGTCTTGCTCTGTGCGCTGATGTTTGCGCTGCACATCATTTTTGTCGCGCGTTACACAGGGAATCATTCGGTGAAGGGGCTGAGCTTCCTGCAGGTGGCGACAACGGCGGTGCTGACAGGCGCGGCTCTGCCATTGCTTGCGGGCACGCATTGGGAACCGCCTCGCGTCGCGTGGACCGCCGGGCTGATCCTCGCCGTCGCCATCACCGCAGTCGGAGCCACGGCAATCGCCTTCTCGCTACAAGTCTGGGCGCAGCAATTCACGACGGCCACGCATACGGCGATCATCCTGAGCCTCGAGCCCGTCTTTGCCGCGCTGACTTCTCTCCTCCTGGCGCGCGAACGCCTCGACGGCCGCTCGCTCGCGGGCGCGGCGATGATCTTCGCCGGGATTCTGCTCGCGGAATTGAAAGGTCCCGCCCAGGCCGCTCCCGAATCCTCAGGGCCCGTCACGGGTATCTAGTCTGGCGAGAATTCCGCGAATCTCGAAGAAGCTCGGCCGGGGAAGGGAAGTGCGAACTAATTCTGCGGCTGGGAGATCTTCACATCCACGGCCTCGAACATCGTCGCCTGCGGATGGCGCTTCTGTTCGAAAGCGGTGATGGCCTTCTCGTGTTCCAGGGACATGCCGATGTCGTCGAGCCCCTTCATCAAACAATGTTTGCGGAAGGGATCGATCTCGAAGCGATAGAGTAGGCCCGATTCGTCGGAGATCGTTTGCTTCTCGAGATCAGCCGTCAACTGATACCCGGCCTTTCTTTCCGTGCGCTTGAACAGCTCGTCCATCTGCTCTGCCGTAAGAGTCACGGGCAAAATCCCATTCTTGAAACAATTGTTGTAGAAGATGTCGGCGAAGCTGGGCGCGATGACCACGCGAAAACCGTAATCGAGGATGCCCCACGGAGCGTGCTCGCGGCTCGAGCCGCAGCCGAAATTCGCCCGCGCGATCAGTACCGATGCGCCCTTGTAGCGGGGAAAATTCAGGACGAATTCTGGATTCGGCTTCTCGCCCGGCAAGTAGCGCCAGTCGTAAAACAAAATGCGTCCGTAGCCTTCGCGCGTCAGCAGCTTGCAAAACTGTTTCGGGACCATCTGATCGGTGTCCACATTCACGCGATCGAGGGGCGCCACCAGTCCGGTATGGTTTGTGAAGGGCTGCATGACTATTCCGATCCGTTCACGTTGAGCTTCCGTACGTCCACGAAATGCCCTTCGAGCGCCGCCGCGGCGGCCATCAACGGGCTGACGAGATGCGTCCGGCTGCCTTTCCCCTGGCGGCCTTCAAAGTTCCGGTTCGACGTGCTGGCGCAGCGTTCGCCGGCCGGCAGCACGTCGTCGTTCATGCCGATGCACATGCTGCAGCCCGCGTCGCGCCATTCAAAGCCCGCAGCGGTGAAAATCTTGTCCAGCCCCTCTTTTTCCGCTGCTTCCTTAACTTTTCGCGAGCCGGGGACGACGAGCGCCTGCTTCAGGGATTTGGCTACATGCTTTCCGTCAACGACGCGCGCCGCAAGCCGCAGGTCTTCCAAACGCGAATTCGTGCAGGAACCGATGAACACGCGGTCGAGGGGAATCTCGGTGACGGGAGTGCCGGGCTGCAAGCCCATGTACTTCAGCGCCAGCTCCGCGGCGTGGCGGTCCACATCATTCCCGAACGAAGAAGGATCGGGCACGCGGCCGGTCACGTCGGTCACCATGCCGGGGTTCGTTCCCCAGGTGACCTGCGGGGCAAGCCTGGCGGCGTCCAGCTCCACCACGGAGTCATACGCGGCGCCGGGATCACTCGGGAGCGACTTCCAATAATCCACCGCGATCTGAAAGTCTTTTCCGCGGGGGACGAAGGGTCGCCCTTCAAGATAAGCGAAGGTAGTGTCGTCCGGCGCCACCATGCCGGCTCGGGCGCCACCCTCGATGGACATGTTGCAAACGGTCATCCGGCCTTCCATCGAGAGGCCGCGAATCGCGTCGCCCGCATATTCGAAGACGTGCCCGGTGCCGCCGGCGATACCGATCTTTCCGATGATTGCCAGAATCAAATCCTTCGCCGTAATTCCTTTTGGGCGCTTGCCGTTCACGCGGACGAGCATGGTCTTGGACTTGAACTGCACCAGGCACTGCGTGGCGAGCACGTGCTCGACTTCGCTGGTGCCGATGCCGAACGCCAGCGCGCCGAGGGCCCCGTGCGTCGAAGTATGGCTGTCTCCGCAGACAATCGTTTGGCCCGGTTGCGTGATCCCTAACTCGGGCCCGATGACGTGCACGATGCCCTGATTGTGGCTGTGCATGTCGAACAGGCGCACGCCGGTTTCGCGGCAGTTGCGGGTCAGGGCCTCGAATTGGGCGTTGGCGTCGGCGTCGAGAATCGGCAGGTCGCGATTCTTCGTGGGGACCGAATGGTCCATCACGGCAAAGGTCAGATCCGGGCGGCGCACTTTGCGCCCCGTAGATTTCAGCCCCGCGAAAGCCTGGGGTGAAGTGCCTTCGTGAATCAGATGCCGGTCAATGTAAATCAGGGAGGGCTGGCCCTTCGCTTCGTGAACCACGTGCGCTTGCCAGATTTTTTCGTAGAGAGTAAGGGCAGCCATAGGGCGTCAGGATTGATTCTAACAAGCTTGGTCGCGAATTCCAATCCTGGCGAGCGCATGGTAATGGGTTAATTTCAGCCGGGAGCAAAGGCCGATTTCAGTGCCGATGTCACTTTCCGAAAAGGGCGTTTCTCAGGCGCGGTCTAACTTAACAGTTTGTTGAAATACTCCCCCGGTGTCATTCTGAGGATGCGAAGGCGACGAAGAATCCCTCTTTTCTTTGGCTTTTCGCACAAGAGAGATTCTTCGCTTCGCTCAGAATGACAAGCAAACCGCCTTTTTCAACTAGCTGTTAAATAGCCGGAGGCGTTTGTGTTTCTGGCGTCATGATCTAGCCCCGCATGGCACTCGCCTCGGCCACCGCTCGTCGTAAGAAAGTTCGGCCTAGGAAGATGGCGGTAATATACCTGATAGGTCATAAGTGGCCTTATAATGAGAACTGATCCGCACCGCCCTTCGACAGGCTCAGGGTGGTGAGCGTAGTCGAGCCACAATCGTGGGGGTGCCCGCCTCTTGCCCTGCCTGCCCTGAGCGAAGCCGAATGGGAGCGAATCCGGAGGGCGGCGGGCCGCCCGCCATGGCGGTTTAGGCGGGTCAGCCTAAGCAAGAGTTAGAGCTATGAGCGATCAGAAGACCATGTCGGAAGAGGTCTTTGAGGACTTCTGCGCCCGTCGCGGAATCGTCTGTCACCGGGTCCCCGAGGGAGAAGCAAGAACACCAGACTACGAACTTATATGTGGCGATGTGCAGATTGTTGTCGAAGTGAAGGAGATTGCTGCCAATAGAGAAGAACGAGAGTCTGACCGGGTCCTCGCTGAGCGCGGCTACGGCAACGTCCTATCCCATACGCCAGGTGAACGAGTTCGCAAGAAGGTCGCTGACTGTTCGCCTCAGATCAAGGCGCGCACAGTGGGGATACATCCAAGCATTCTTGTTGTTTTCGAGAGGGGACGAGTAGTCGGTCATGTCGACGCCTACAACATCCGAGTCGCGATGTACGGTCTCGAGCAGATCTATCTTGCGGTTCCCCCAATCGGCGCCGGCTCGCCGTACGCCACCGGCATCGGGCACGGCCCGAAGCGAAAGATGACCAGCGAGCACAATACGTCGATCAGCGCGATCGGTGCGCTCTTTAAGACCGGTCCAAACGAAACGCATCTTCACGTGTACCACAACCGTTTCGCGTATGTGCCCTTGCAGCCAACGTTGCTTAGCAGCCATGGCGTGGCGCAGTTCGAGATCGGGGAGCCAACGAGTGGCGGCGCTTCGGAGTGGCGTGAGATTATCCTTGCGGACGAGCCCTAACATTGGTTTGGAGCCGTCGCGCCCGCGGATTCACTGTGCAATGATGTCGGTTCGGCGCGCGACCCCGGGAGCCGGTTTCTTCTCCTTGTGAGGAGTTTCGATCGCCCGGAAAACGGGCGAGAGCAGGCCATCGCAAGATTGCCTTGCTCACATGGGCACCCGCGGCGCGTCTAATGTTTAAGCGCGGCGGCGGGGTGGTATAATCAAAGTTTGTCGCTAGGCGTCGCGCAGTCGAAGGGGGCACGGTCATGGGTATCCAGATTCGTGAGTTCGTGGATTGGGTGAAGCGGCGGAAGATCTTTGCGACGCTGCTGGTGATGTTCACGCTGGCGATCGGCATCCTGATCGGCACGGTAATCTCGGGCGGGGTTCTGGCGACAAAAGGACAGTCGACCGGCGGCGCTACCTTGCTGGCGGTCCCCGAACCGGTGCAGCTATCGAGTGCTTTCGCCTCGATTGCCGCCAAGATCGAGCCCGCCGTAGTGAATATCTCCACGACGCAGGTGATCGAAACCCCCAAGGCCCGTCGCCCGCGGCGCGGCGGCGATCCGTTCCAGGATTTTTTCGACCGCTTCTTCGATTCCCCCGACAATGGCCCGCAGACCGAGCGCAGCCTGGGCTCCGGCGTATTGGTGGACAAGAAGGGCTACATCCTCACAAATAACCACGTCATTGACCAGGCCACCAAGATCCAGGTGACGCTCGACGGTGACCCGCATCGGTACACCGCCAAAGTGATCGGCGTGGATGCGGACACCGACCTCGCGGTGATCAAGATTGAAGCGGATCACGAGTTGCCGATTTCGCGGCTGGGCAATTCGGATGCGGTGCGCGTCGGCGATTGGGTGCTGGCGTTCGGCAGTCCTTTTACGTTGCAGGGCACCGTCACCGCGGGAATCATCAGCGCAAAGGACCGCAACAACGTCGGCCGCCAGTTCCAGCGATTTCTGCAAACCGACGCCGCCATCAACCCCGGCAATTCAGGCGGCCCGCTCGTGAATATGGCCGGGGAAGTGATCGGAATCAACACGGCGATTTTTACGGGAAGCCGCGGATTTGAAGGCGTGGGATTCGCGATGCCCTCGAACACCGCGATCAGTGTTTACAACCAGCTTGTCACCACCGGAAAGGTGACGCGCGGCTCCATCGGAATCACGTTCCAGGAAGATCGCAGCAATAATCCGGTCCTGATGAAGGAGCTCGGGGCGCCTTACGGAATTGTTGTCGAAGCTGTCGAAGCGGGCAGCCCGGCCGAGAAAGCCGGCCTGAAGCCCGGTGACGTGATCACCACCGTAAATGGCCGTCCGGTGCGCGCGGGCTCGGACCTGGTGGATCCCATCGCGCAGACGCCCATCGGACAAGCCGTGCAGCTCCGGTACGTGCGAGATAAGCAGGCGCATGATGTGACCCTGAGCGTCGCCGATCGCGCCAAACTTTTCCCGCAAACGGCGAGCGGGACTGGCGAGACGCCGGAGGCCGCCCCCGCCGAGTTCGGTCTGCGCGTCGAGGATATGAGTCCTGATATCGCGCGCCGGCTGGGCATGGAGAAGTATCCGGGCGTGGTTGTCACCGAGGTCGAGCCGGCGAGCTTTGCGGAAGATATCGGCTTCGCGCGCGGCGACGTGATTGAGGAAGTCAACAAGGTCCCGGTGACAAATCTTGCCGACTACAAGCGCGAGATTGCCAAACTGAAGCCCGGCCAGGATGTTCTCTTCAAGGTGGCGCGGCGCGCGGATACCGAGCGCGTCCTGACGCTCTTCCTCGCGGGAGCGGTTCCGGCGGCACAATGAAGCGAACCGTTTCATTTGCGCGCGCCGGCGCGCGGCGGCTTCCGCTGGGTACGGCGCTATTGTTTGCCGCGAGCTGCTTCCTGCCGTCCTCTGCGATGGCCCATGCCTCGTCGGACGGAGCGGCAAAGAAATCCCAGCCGCATCGCTCCGCGCGAAAGGCCCCCCAGAGTTCGCACTTCGTTTCAACGAAGAGAACAACGAAGAGCACCAAGAAGAAGCGGTCCCGTTCAAAGCCGCGCGGCCAGAAGGCGCCGACCGCGGACCGCATTGATGAAATCCAGGCGGCGCTGGATCGGAGCGGGTTTTACTCGGGTGAGCCAAGCGGGAAGATGGACGCGAAAACGCAAGAGGCGATGCGTCAATTCCAGCAGGCCAACGGGCTGAATCCTACTGGAAAGATTGGCGCGCTCACGCTGGAAAAGCTCGGACTCGGCTCATCCACCGCCGGCCTAGCGGCCCCGCATCCGGCTCCCTCTTCGGACAATTTGCAAAACCGCTGAGTCCTCGATCGAACCACCGCTGTGACCGCACGTCGCTCCCCCTTGGGCCCTTTTCGTTGCCCTGTGCTTCTCCGCTGGGAGAGAACGCTAGTCGGCCGATCTGGAAGATTGCTTTCGTAAGGAAGAGACCATCTTCCGGACTGCCTCGATCACCACAGGTGGATTCAGATCGGGGATCGAGTGCCCGGAGTCCTTGGCCACCAGGAATTGCGAGCGGGCAGAGAGGTGGGTAAGGTTTTCCTGCTCTCTCTGCCATTCGCGGTCGAACTTTTGCTTTTCGGGCCTTGGCGACAGGCGCTGGTAGAATTCCGGGTCGTGCGCGATCACAACCAAGGGTAGGCTACCAAGGCCTCCGTGGGAACGCGTAATCGCTGCGCTTTCCATTCGGCCGTCACGCATCGCGGCGTACGTTTTGGCATACTCGCGGCAGCTCTGCGGCCCGACGGGGCAATGACCCAGCAGCCGGGGAATCCCGATGGGAGCGGTCGTCCGGTACAACCACATCCTGAATGACTCCTTCCACGTCCCGGGTGAATCCCACAGGGCATTGTCAGGATTGATTGAGTCGATTAGGACAATCCCGGCGACTTCCTCGGGATGCTCCGCCGCGTAGAGTCTGACATTCAACCCTCCGTAGGAATGGCCCACTAGAACGTATGGTCCCGCGACTCCGGCATTCTTCAGAAGGGCACGAAGCTCGTCCGCCATGTTCTGGCTGGTTCGAGGTGTGTTGGATGGCTCGCTCCAACCCAGCCCCGCGCGGTCGTAAGAACAGACCTGGGTGGTTCTCGCGATGGCCGGCTGGATCGTCTTCCATTCGATCGAGGAATTGACGAAGCCCCCCTCCAGAATCACCGTGGGAGACCCTGTGCCGGTGCAATCGAGGTGCATCCGGAATCCGCCGACGTCAATCAACCGTCCCGGCATGGCGAAGCGCTTCGCATCCCGCGCCGTCACTCGTTTCTCAAACACAAATCCAGCGGCCGCGCCGGTCAATCCCAGAGCGATCACGACGGCCGCAGACCGGGAGAGAATCCGCTTCACACTGCCTGCATGATTCCGAGAAGCTCTCGCAGGTGTACCAGAACGGAACACGCCGGAACCTGTTTCTGGCTGGGGGGAGGCGTTCGCGTCCGAAAGGTCTTTGACTACCGAGACCGTCTCAGGCGCTTCGATCTCGAGCAGTCCTTTTGCTTCGCGGGGCATGGTCTCGAGCGCTCGATTCTCGCTTGCGGCGATGGCGCAGGGAATGAGCCGACAATCCCGGAGAAGTGGTACTTCTGTACTGCGCTTGTTCTGGGCCGTTCGTTGACTTGCCCGGGGGCGCGGCGTAGGATGCGCGCATTCAAGGCCTGCATGCGAAAGGGCTGGACAAAGTGACCCGACTGCCTCGTCGAGATGCGCCCCGTTTCAAACAACTCGGCGCTGCGCTGCGCGATGCCGATGTGCTCTTGATCGTCCCGCCCTTCGCCGATTTGGATTTTCCTTCCCTGGCCGTTCCCTTGCTGCAGGCGTGCGGCCGCGCTGCCGGTTTCCGCGTGCAGGTTCTTTACGCGAACTTGCTGCTGGCAGCGGCCATCGGAGAAGCCGATTACGCGCGAATCTGCGGGGCGCCCAGTTTTTCGTTTGCGCGCGAGCGGTTTTTCGCGCGGCCCGCCTTCGGGCTGCCGCCGCTGGGACGGCGCGCGCGCCGCATGTTTGAATCGTCGTGGGTCCTCGATTCGGCGCAGCCGGATGACGTGGAAGCCTGCTCGGCAATCCCGCACGAGATCAGTTGCGGGGAATTAAAGAGACTGGAAGGGACTGCCGGAGGATTTGTGGCAGAAATCGCCGCGGCCATCGCGGCGCGGCCTTACAAGATCGTCGGCTGCACGACGACGTTCGAGCAGACCTGCGCCAGCATCGCGCTCCTCAAGCGGATCAAGCGGCTGCGGCCCGGGATCGTGACGATTCTCGGAGGCGCCAATTGCGAAGGCGAAATGGGCGAGGGGCTGGCGTCGCTCGGCACCTCGATTGACTACATTTTCTCCGGAGAAAGCGAAGCCTCCTTTCCTGCGTTCCTGCGGGAAGTCCTCGAAGGCAGGCGCCCGCCAGGGAGCATCGTTCGCGGCGAGCCGTGCCGGGACATGGACGCCCTGCCCACGCCGGTCTTTGAAGAATATTTTGAGCAGCGCGCGCTCTTCCTGCCGAAAAGCGCGCTTCGCCCCGAAGAGATTCGGATTCCCTATGAAACGAGCCGCGGCTGCTGGTGGGGACAGAAGCACCACTGCACCTTCTGCGGTTTGAACGGGGAAGGCATGGCCTTCCGCCAGAAGTCGGCTGGCCGTGTGCTCGAAGAGATGCGCGAGCTACTTCGCCGCCATCCGACTCGCCAGATCGAGATGACCGACAACATCATGCCGCGTGATTTCTTCAAGACCCTCCTGCCGCTGATGGCCGGCGACCTCGAAGGCGTCAAAATCTTCTATGAGCAGAAGGCAAACCTTTCCCTGCGCGATGTCGCGGCGTTGCAACACGCGGGAATCACGTGGATTCAGCCCGGCATCGAGGCGCTGTCGACGCCGTTGCTGCAACGTATGCGAAAAGGCGTCCAGGCGCGGCAGAACTTGTTGCTGCTGCGCTTTGCGCGCGCCGCGGGAGTGCGCGTGAGCTGGAATCTCCTCTGGGGTTTCCCGGGCGACGAATGGCGCTCCTACCAGGAGACTCTGGCCCTTCTTCCGCTGCTTCACCACCTCGAGCCGCCGATTGGCCTCTGGCACCTGAGCCTCGATCGCTTCAGCCCGTACTATTTCGAGCCTGAGCTACATGGCGTGAAAGCCCTGCGCCCGCTCGCCGGCTACTACGACTTTCTTCCGAAAGGCGCGGACGTCCCCCGAATCGCTTACCATTTCGTGGGCGACTACGACTGCGATTCGCATGCGCGCCTCGACCTGATTGCCAAACTTTCCAGAGAAGTGACTCGCTGGAAGGCAGCGTGGGCAAAGCGCAGCAAAGAGCCACCGGTGCTCCGCATCTCTCGATCGCCGGGCGGGTACCAGCTTTCGGACACCCGCGGAAGGTCGCGCCGGAGAGCGGTTCGCGAACTCGATGAAGAGGAAGCGTCTTTTCTTCTCACCGCGACGCTCTCTTCGGGATCGGTGGCTCAGAAAGATGCCGTGCGCGACAAACTCGCCGTCGTCGTGGATGGATGGTTCGTCCCACTCGCGACTGCTGAGCTTGCGCTCTTCGAGCAGTTGACCAGCGCGCGGGCGAGCGCGCCCGCGAGCACGGCGGCAGCGGCGCTGAACCCTCTCCAGATCGTCGGCCACGCGACGGCATAGGAATCACCGAGCAGCGGGATTCCTTTGGCGACAAACTTGCAAAACGGAAACCACTACTTGATTCTGAAAGGCCGGGCGGAGCAGATGCCGCTGCGTAGCGGCTCGGGCGGTCTGGTGATTGCCACGCCGCCTTACATCGGCGCGCCACGCATAGCCCGGCAGGATTGCGCCACGCGCGATCCGCGCCAGTACACGCGGTTCCTTGCCCGGTTTCTTCGGGAGGCAAACCGCATCGTGCGGCCGGGCGGCTTCATCCTGCTGCACACCAACATTCCACCGGTTGCGCGGCTGCGCGGGGCCTATCGCATCGTCTTCACCGTGTACCAGAAGCGGTGCCGGCGAGGAAGGTGGACAAGTTGCCCCGTCGGATCGAGACGATTCCTCGCGCAATTTGCCCGAGTGAAGCAAATCAAATGGTTAGCGCTGCCGGTCTGGCTGTATCGCGCCCTCGTCAAACAGTATTCAGCCCCGGGAGATACCGTCGTTCATGCATTTTCGGGCTCGGGGAATGGGGCACTGGCCGCGCTCGAGCTGGCTCGTCGTCCTGTGCTCCTCGACCTCCATCACCACCGCCAGGTACGGCAGCGGCTCGTGCGCTTGGCGAAAACCCGGTTGAACGGAAGTGGGGTGCGCGGGCAACGGCCGCGCCAGCGGTGTTAATTGGGTCTTTACGAGATATCGCTTGACACTCTGGCGGCCCCTCATATACTCCGTCGCCGGGTGTCCAGCGGCGCAGGCGCGGATAAGTCTGGCGGTTTATCACCGGCGAAATCCGCAGGATAGGAAAAAGACTCCGCCGGCACGCTGGATTGAGCGGATTCTGATTGAGATTTGGAGAGGGCGGGAATTATCCCGTTTGTAAGTGGGCTTTCGGAGGACAAGATTCTCAGAGGGTAGGAGGGCGACATGCCGATCATGAATGGCTATGGCGGTGTTGGCGGAAAAGGCGGGAAGAAGGGCGGGAAGAAAAAAGGCGGAAAAAAGAAGGGCGGGAAGAAGGGCAAGAAGTAGCCGCCACACCCAGGACAACTTGGAGCGCCTCGGCCCTCTGGCGTCCCCGGCATCACCGGCGGCGGGAGGGGTGAGGCGCTTTCTATTTAGTGCGACAGGTCGCGAGGCCGCGCTTCTCGAGGTATTGCTGGTGGTAATCCTCGGCGCGCCAGAATTCCGCGGCCGGCTCGATCTTCGTCACGATGGGGCGCTTCACCTTTCCGGAACGCTCCAGCAATTCCTTTGAAGTTTTCGCCGCTGCTTCCTGCTCCCCCGAGTGGAAAAAGATCGCGGAGCGGTATTGCGCGCCGAAATCCGGGCCTTGCCGGTTCAGTGTGGTCGGATCGTGATTCTGCCAGAAAACATTCAGCAGATTCTCGTAGGGCACTTCCGCAGGATCGAATTCCACCTGGACCACTTCGGCGTGGCCGGTCGTGTCGCTGCACACATCCTGGTACGTGGGATTCTTCAGCGTGCCGCCCATGTACCCGACCGCCGTCGCTCGAACGCCCTTCACCTGTCGAAATGCGGCCTCCACTCCCCAGAAGCACCCCGCTCCAAATGTTGCTTTCTCCGTCGCCATGTTTGCTCCCGCCGTGAAGTTCACGATCAGTTTGCCCCGCCAAGGATTCGATTGCAAGCTGGCTCGCCGTGCAGCCGCGTTTCCTGAATTTACTTGACAGCGACCTATTTCTGCCATAAACAGACCGCCAGCGCTCCTCACGACTACCTCCAAACCGTCTACCGCACGACGCTTGCGGCACGGTGTGCGAAGCGGTCTGAATCTGGGACGAAGCCTACTTTGCGCAGGCGAGCGGCGGTGAGCCGGGGCAGCCGCACAGAATCGAGGGAGGCGGACGCGGGAGCACATCCGGTCCGGAGTTCGAGGACGCGCGAGGAGGAATCCATGAACGCGGTACTTTGGCTTCTTTGGGCGCTTTTCGGGGGCGCTGTCGCCACATGGGTCATGATGCATATCTGGCTGCCGGATCCGCCGCCGGACGTACTGGTGAAATTTATCGGCATCCTTTTTGCCGGCGTCGCGGGGGGCTTGGTGGGCGGGAGCCTGGTCCACACCCTTGCTGCCAATAGCACTCCGATGCCGGGGATCCTGGGAGCTGCAACCGTCGGCCTGATCATCTCCGGGGGTGTGGCTATCCTGGGCGGTGCGGGTAGAAAGTCCGTTCGCTAAGTCAGTCATTCCAACGCGGAGGGAGGCGATTCGCCGCCTCCTTCCATTCCTTACGGGATTTCGAGCGCCCAATCCGGCGCAATCTTCCTGCGCAGTGGCGTCCCTCCGGGCGCGCCACTCTTGCCATGTTCATCGTTTACGTTTGGCGCCGCCAGAGCAGGGGACAGGTGTATATCGGCCATGCGTCCGATCTCATCCGGCGGTTCGGTGAACGCAACCACGGAGTGACCAACTCCACAAAGCGTCGTGGGCCGCAGGAACTGGTTCATCAGGAGGAATTCGCGATGCGCGCTGAAGCCATGCGCCGCGAGCGTTATCTGAAGAGTGCGTTCTCTTCAGTTATTTCCGCGACACAACACCAGCTAGAAAAGTTTGATGGCGAGATCTCCCGGCCTGCGGCCTACGGGTATCAGCGTGATCAAGCTGCCCGCGAGGTTTGCCGAATTCGGAGTGCGCGTGCGAATCACCGCGAGATCGTTCGAGTCCTGATCGGTCACGAGAAGAAGCCCGGCATCGGGAGTCAACGCACATGCACCGGGCCTCTGGCCAACTGGAATCGGCGGCCCCATCACCCGGCGCGTCGCAATATCAATGTGCTTCACCTGGCCGGCCGAGGAATCGGACACGTAGAGTGATCGCCCGTCGCTCGTCAGAACTCCACGCTGCGGCGAAGACCCCAGCAGCAGAAAATCTCCCACCTCGTTCGTTTCCGTGTTCACCACCAGCAGTCCGTGGGCGTCAGGGGAGGGAATATACAGTTCGCCGCCGTCCGGCTTCAGGATGAAGCTGCCCGCGGCTCCCCCGAGAGCGAGGTCAGCCACCCGAACCCCGCCGCGCAGGTTGATAACCGAGATTTCTTGGGATGAGCCGGAGGAGATGAACGCCTTCGAGCTGTCTGGCAGGATCGCGATCTGCTCCGGCTGCGATACGACGGGGATGGTGGCGATGAGTGCCAGCGAGCCCGCGTCGAGGATGGTAACGGTGTCGTCCTCGCGATTGCTGACGACGAGCAACTGGCCATTGGGCGTGACTCGCGCGAGCCAGGGCTGCCGCCCGCCGCGCCCTCGCTGGATCACTTGCCGCGTGGACGTGTCGATCACAACCACGCTGCCGGAGCCGGAGGCGGCGACATACGCGTGGCTTCCGTCGGGCGAAAAATCCACGGCATACGGCGCTGCGCCCACCGGGATTCGCGAGGTCACCAGATTCTTTTTCGTGTCGAGCACCCAGACGTAGCCTCCTTGGGTGCTCACTCCCCAGATTTCGTCGCGCGACGGGTGCGCACGAACTCCGCTGGGCGCGGGACCGACCGGTATCGTTGCCATGGCCGACAGGTTCACGACGTCCACCACGCTGATTGTGCCGTCCGCTGTGTTGGCGACGTACGCGTAGAGATGCAGGCCGGGACGAAGGAACGACGGCCCTCGCTCAACGGCTACTTCACGCACGGCGAGCCCGGTGAGAAGGACGAGCAGGAAAACGAACCGGAAATTCCAGCGGCCTTTCATGCGGGCCGCGTCACAGTGAAAATGCAGAGGGATTTGCGCACGGCGATGGAGCGCCTCGGGCTAATTCACGGTCCGATGGAGGACGCTGGCGATCTGGCGAACTTCTCCCATTAACTGCACGAACTCGTCGGGCAGAATGGATTGCATCCCGTCGGAAAGGGCGCGGTCCGGGTCGTGGTGCACTTCCACGAGCAGCCCGTCGGCGCCCACCGCGACGGCGGCGCGCGAGAGCGGCAGCACTTTGTTGCGGCGTCCCGTGCCGTGGCTGGGGTCCACCAGAATGGGCAGATGGCTCAGCCGCTGCACCGCCGGGATCACGCTCAGGTCGAGCGTGTTTCGCGTGTGGTCGTTGAACGTGCGCACGCCGCGCTCGCAAAGAATGACGTTGTAATTCCCCTCGGCCATGATGTATTCGGCGGCCATCAGGAATTCGTCGAGCGTCGCGGACATGCCGCGCTTCAGCAGCACCGGCTTTTTCGCCCGCCCCGCTCGTTTGAGCAGCGAGAAATTCTGCATGTTGCGCGCGCCGATCTGGATCACGTCGGCGTATTCCTCGACAAGGTCGAGACTCTCGTTATCCACCGCTTCGGTGATGATTCCCATGCCGAAGCGAGCGCGCACGTCCGCGAGAATCTTCAAGCCCGGCTCGCCCAGGCCCTGAAAACTGTATGGCGAAGTGCGCGGTTTATAAGCGCCGCCACGGAACAGCCGCGCGCCCGCGGCGCTCACCTTTTCGGCAACGGTGAACGCCTGTTCTCTCGTCTCGATCGCGCACGGCCCGGCAACAATGGCGATGGCATTCCCGCCGATGGCCACTTCTCCCGAGGGCGTCGGGATGCGAATGACCGTGTTGTCGTCTTTGATGTCCCGGCTGACCAGCTTGTACGGTTTGCTGACGGGGATGCATTCGACCACGCCCGGCATCGCGTCCAGCGAGCCGATATCCACGGCGCCCGTATTCCCGGTAATTCCGATGGCCGTCCGGAGCGAGCCGGGGATCGGGTGCGCGCGCATCCCGAGCGATTCGATCCGCTCGCAGACGGCGCGAACCTGTTCTTCCGTGGCGTGGGCCTGCATCACGACTAACATCGAATCCTCTCCCCGGGGGCCTGGACCTCCCGCTGGCTGTTGCTCGGAAGGCTGTTCCGTAGCAGTTTTCTGTCCACTGGCGAACCAGCGAGTGTACTGCAATTCGCCGGAGTGCTGCAAACCACGGCGCGACGCTGTAGTGGTACAGTATTACCATCCGAGAGGCTTGGATTTACTTTCAAGAAAACACGATGAATGAGCCAGAGACTAACGGCCATGAAGATAAGACCAATGGCCACAACGGGAATAGCGACGAGCAAGAACTCGTCCAGCAGGTGGACGCCGCGCCAAACAATAACGCCACCACCGCACCAGAAACACACACCCAGAACCAACATGAACCATCCACTTGGTCTAAGATTTTGGAAGCCACCCTCTATTTGGCACATCACTACTGGGACGCTCCAAGGGAAAAATCCAAGAAAGCCGATGTAGCTATCGTGATTTTGACTCTGGCGATAGCCATAGCAGCCATCTGGTCTGCTTGCATCTTTCAGCGTCAGTTGACGCTAGCACGCGAAACTATGGAGTCCCAGACGCGTCCGTGGGTAGGCAACGGAGAAATCAAAGTTAGGCAGACGACGTTCCTTGTTTATCCCACAAACCCGATACAAGCAAGAACACAAGTGTAGTGCTCCCCTCTAAAACTGGACACCTCATCTAGGTATGATCAGGGCCTCCCAACAGGAGGCAACATGGGCAGGAAACCACGTGTAGACCGAACCCCGGAAGAGAAGTGGCAGATCGTGCAGGAAGGAATCAAGAGT
>JBGPTF010000024.1:0-32437 GCA_041490445.1 Terriglobia bacterium | reverse complement strand
GCTCGTTGGATCGAGGAGTACAATCACGACCGGCCTCATCGCGGAATCGCAAATCGCACTCCGCACGAGGCCTACTTGGCTTTCGCAGCTGTACTAAAAAACGAGGCCCTGACTGTCTAAATTAGCAGGGAGCACTACACACTTAAGGCGAGGGTAAAAAAGCAAACCCCCAGCAAATATAAGAAAGTTAAAGTCATTCCTGGCGATTGCAACGAAACAATTGACCAAACAGATCTGCCAACCTCAGGATTAGGACTTGCATTTATCGATCCTGCCGGCATTTCTCAACTCTCGTTCGAAACAGTTCGAAAGTTAACTACCAACCGTCAGCTAGACCTGATCATAAACTTCCCTGAAGGAATGGGAATTCGTATGAATTTGCACCAATACACCCAAGGTGAAACAAACGCGCTAAACCGTTTCATGGGTAGTGCGAGATGGCAGCAACGATACCGACAATCTTTAACTTCTTTTGACCAAATATGTAGAGAGATCGCGAAAGAGTACTTAGAAAATCTGAGGAATTTAGGCTATCTAGCAGTCGACAGCGATTGGATACCAGTGAGAACAAACCAACACACCCTGCTGTACTATTTGTTGTTTGCCAGTAAAAACCCAAAAGGCAACGAATTCTGGCGTAAAATCAAACATATCGGTCCTCACGGTCAAAGAGAACTCGGACTCTAATGCTCACAAAGAGTAGAGGATCAAATTTCATCCGGCAATTCGGCGGGCCGGGCGAAGACACACAAATCGTCTGCTTCAAGTTCTGGCAGCTTGTAGTGGCCGGCGGGTGTCCGTATCGCTGCGCCTACTGCTTCCTCCAAACGGTGCCGTGGTTTCGTTTTCATCCCGAAGAGCTCTACGGCTTGGTCTATACAAACGTGGACGAGATGGTAGAAGAGGTCAAAGAGTGGCTCGAAGACGCAGTGCCGAAGATGATGATTGTCGGCGAGCTGCAGGACGGTCTCGTGTTCGACGCCGCCTACAAGAAGGTCAACGGCACGCCCCTGACTCATCTGATTATTCCGCTGTTTGCGGCGCAGAAAAGGCATCGCTTGATTTTCCTGACCAAATCAACTCAGATTCAACATGCGCTGGAACTTCCACCAACCCCGCAGGTTGTTTTCTCCTGGTCTGTGAACGCGGAGGAGGTTGGCAAAAAATGGGAGCATGGCACGCCCCCGCCCTCGGCGCGCTTTGCAGCAGCGGAGAAGATGAAAAAAGCTGGCTGGCCTATCCGTTTCCGCTTGGACCCAATGGTGCCTTATCCCGAGTGGAAACGCGGATACGGTGAAGCCATCAAGAAGATCAATGCGCTTTCACCTGAAATGGTCACACTGGGCGCATTGCGCGCCACCTCCTATCATGGTCTCCGGAATGCTTCCCGGGCCAACGGCCGTGATGAAAGCATTTTTGATTTTCTCACTCAAGATAAAGACCCCTCTGGGTTCAAATATCGGATTCCGTTTGAAGCACAGGTAGAGCTATTTCGGTTCGCTATCGATCGCTTGAGCAGCAAAATCAAGCCTGCACTCTGCAAAGAAGACAAGGCCCTTTGGAAGGCGCTGGGTATGAAATTCGATGGCTGTCATTGCCTGCTTGGCCGGAATGACGCAATCGTCAAAGAGCGCCAAAACGAAATAAAACAGGCAAAACAGGCTGTGCGAGTTTTTGGAGTGGGCAAGGAATTGCCTGTTCTGGCTTAGCTTCGGCGTAGTCCAACCTAACCCTTTCTCCCGCTTCCCTGCCGCTTTTGACTGTTGACTGCGAACTGGCGACTGGTCTTTCAAAATGTTCGTTCATCTTCATTGCCACAGCCACTACTCGTTTCTTCGCGCGGTGCCTTCACCGCAGGAGCTGGTCGCCGCTGCTGCCGAACAGAAGATGCCTGCGGTGGCGCTGACCGATACGGACGGCCTGTACGCCGCCGTGCCGTTTTATCAAGCGGCGAAAGAAGTCGGCGTGAAACCCATACTCGGCGCGTCGCTTGCCATCGAAACTCGGAGCGCCGATTCCGCTGCGTCTCGCAGCGACATTCTCCTCCTCGCGGCGGATCACGCGGGCTACAGCAATCTTTGCCGGCTCGTCACGCGCCGCCAGCTCGATGAACAGCCTGCTTCCTTCGAGCTGCTTCACGAATATCGCAAAGGCCTGATCGCTCTTTACGCCCCGAGCAGAGCCGAGAGATGCCGCGCCCAATCCGAAGAAGAACGCGCTGCGAACCTGAAAGACATCTTCGGCGACGCGCTCTATCTCGAAGTTCATCACTTCCCTGCCACCAGGCAGAGCAACCTCCGCAGCGCGCTCGCGCTCGGCCGCGCGCTTGGCGTGCCGCTCGTCGCGACGAACCAGGTCCATTTCCTGCGGCCCGAAGAACATCTTCACCACCGCGTCCTCAACGCCATTCGCGCCAATTCTTTGCTCACGCGCGTCGCTCCTCCCGACATCGTCAACCCCGAGGCCTATTTCAAATCGGCCGCGGAAATCGAGCGCACCTTTGCCGATCATCCGGAAGCGTTGCGCGCGACGCTCGAAATCGCCGGGCGCGCGAATCTCGAATTGCGTCTCGGCAAAACGATTTTTCCGGAATTCCCCGCGCCCGGCGGCGAAACGCCGTTTTCCCATCTCTGGAAGCTGTGTTTCGAAGGCGCGAAGCGGCGCTACCGCCTGCTCCGTCCCGAAGTGCTGGCGCGGCTCACGCACGAACTCGAGGTGATTCACCGCCTGCACCTCGCGCCGTATTTCCTGCTCGTCTGGGACATCGTTGAAGAGGCGCGGCGCCGCGGCATCCCCGCGGTGGCGCGCGGCTCGGCGGCCAGTTCGCTGGTCACCTACTGCCTCGGCATTTCGCGCATCTGCCCGCTGCGCTGGGGGCTCTACTTCGAGCGTTTTCTGAACGAGGAACGCGGCGATTGCCCCGACATCGACATTGATATCTGCGGCGCGCGGCGCGACGAGCTGCTCGACTATGTGTACGAGCGCTGGGGCGCGGAGCACGTCGCGATGATCGCAAGCTTCATCACCATGCACGCGCGGCTCGCCGTGCGCGAGGTCGCCAAGGTCTTCGGTCTTTCGCCCGGCGAGGTGAACCACTTCACGCGGCGCCTGCCGCACCGGCCCGTGCGCGAAATCCTGGAAGCGATCCGCACCCTGCCGGAATGCCGCGCCCTGCCCGTCGCGGAAGAGCCCTGGAAGACGATCCTCGCCGTCGCGCTGCGGCTCGACGATTTTCCGCGCCATCTCGGCATCCATCCCTGCGGCACGGTGATTTCCGCGCGGCCGCTCACGGAACTCGCGCCGCTCGAGCGCGCCACAAAAGGCATCGTCGTCACGCAATACGATATGAACGCCATCGAGGCGCTCGGCCTGATCAAGATGGACCTGCTCGGCCAGCGCGGGTTGACGACGATGTCGCTCGCGCTGCGCCACATCGAGCGCGCCACCGGCGAGCGCATCGAATTCGACGCCATCCCCGAAGGCGATCCCGCCACGTGCGAAATGACGGCTTGCGGCCGCACCATGGGCGTTTTCCAGATCGAATCGCCCGGCCTGCGCGGACTTCTGCGCGCCACCCGCGCGCGCACGCTCGAAGAGCTCTGCCTCACGATCGCGATCATCCGCCCCGGCGCGTCCGAATACGGTTCGAAGGAAGCGTTTCTCCGCCGGCTGCGCGGGCAGGAGCCGGTGCGCTATCCGCATCCGCTGCTCGAGCCGGTGCTGCGCGAATCCCTCGGCGTGTGCGTTTACCAGGAGCAGGTGATGCAGATTGCGCAGGCCGTGGGCGCGTTGTCGCTGGCTGAAGCCGACCTTGTGCGCCGCGCCAGGGCAAAATTCGCCGACCAGCGCGAGCGCGAGCGGCTGCGCGCGAAATTCCTGAAGGCGGCGGAGGTGCTGCGGCTCGGCGGCGCCGTGCGCGAAGAAACCTGGCAAATGGTCGAGAAATTCGCCGGCTTCGGCTTCTGCAAGGCGCATGCGGCCACCTACGCCGACCTCGCTTACCGCATCGGCTACCTGAAGGCGCATTACCCGGCCGAATTTCTCGCGGCCATGTGCAGCGCGAACGCCGGCTTCTACCACGTCTCCGCATACGTCGAGGAAGCGAAGCGCTGGGACATCGAAGTGCGCCTGCCGTCCGTCAACCAGTCGCGGCTCGAATACACCACGGAGCCGGCCGCTGCGATTCCGGATGCTTCGGTGCGCCGCGCGATGCGCATCGGCCTGATGCAGGTGAAGGGCCTCCGCGCGGAAACGATCCAGGCCATTCTCCGCACCCGCGAGAAGCGCGGCCCGTTCCGCTCCCTCGAGGATTTTCTCGCGCGCGTGCCCGTCGAGCGCGACGAGATCGAAGCGCTCATCAAATGCGGTGCGCTCGACGACTTTGGCGAAACGCGCCCGGCCTTGCTCTGGCGCCTCAATCTGCTCGCCGCCGCGCGCGGGCATGCCGGGGAATCGTCCACGGCATCGCTTTTCCCCGAATGGCCGCCGTGCGAAACCGGAACACTCGCGCCGCTGCCGCGCGCGGAGTACACGCGCGAACAGCGCCTCGCTTACGAACAGGAATTTCTGGAAGTCTGCGTCAGCGGCCACCCGCTCGATTTCGTCGCGCGCAATGGCGAGGCGTGGAGCACGGAACTCGGCGCGCTGCGCGGCCGGCGCGTCACGCTGCTCGGCTGGCTGATCACCTTCCGCCACGTCGGCACGAAGGATTATCGCAACATGATGTTCGTCACGCTCGAAGACCAGCGCGGCGTCTACGAAGCCGTCCTTTTTCCGGAGGCCTACGCGAAATACGGCGGGCTGGTGTTTGAAACGCGCGCGCTGCGCGTCACCGGCCGCGTCGAAGCGGACGGCCAGATTAATTGCGCTCGCCTCGAACCCGTGCGGCGATGATTCAGCAGAAACCAGCGCCGCCCGTTCCCGAACCCGCGCAGGGCAAGCCCGTCGCGTCCGCCGAACAATGGCTCGGCCGCGATCGCAGCGACCGCCGCCAACTCTGGGAACGGCTCAACCCGCGCCATCGCAAACTGCTGCGCCTGCTCGCGCGCGCCTTCGTCCTGCATCAGGAAAAAGCGCGTTTGCCGGAAGTAACTCGCGTCCGCCTCGCCGCCGCGCTCGATGAACTCGAACGCCTCGCCCGCCGCGTCGAGCAGCTCGTTGCTTCCATCGGCGCGCTCAGGGATCCACCGCAGTAGATGCAGGCAGGCAAATGTGGGCTAAGAAACGGTGACGTCAATCGTGTGGTAGCCCGTCGAGCCGTCGGGCCATTCGCTGCGTGATCGCTCGGCGGTTTGCAGGCGCCCCAAGCCGTCGGTGGCGCGGACTTGCAGGGTATGCTTTCCTTTTGGCGCGTTCACCCAGTTGAATTTCCACAGCGCCCAGACGAGCGGCGATGGATTGCTGAAGATCTCGACCGGCTGCCAACTGTTGCCGTTGTCCGTCGAAATTTCGACCTTGGAAATTCCCGTCTCCGCGGCGAGCGCGTAGCCGCACACGGTCACGTTCGCGCCGGAGATGCGGTCGCCATCCTGCGGGTCGTCAATGACCGCTTGAATCTGCCGCTGGCAATTCTGCGACCAGCCCTGATACTCCCAGTAGCCCAGCACTTCCTTGTCCACGATTTCAATCCGCGTGAGCCACTTCGGCTGCTTCATCCCGTACTTGCCGGGGAAAAAAATGCGCAGCGGGAAACCGTGCTGGCGCGCGAGCGGCTCGCCGTTCATCTCCCAGGCCAGGAAATTCAGCGGCGACAACATGCGCTCCATCGGAATCCCGGTCGTGTAGCCTTCCGCCGCGTGCGAGACGGCAAACTTCGCGTTCGGCTTGATCCGCGCGCGCTCCAGCAGCGGCTTCAGCAGCGTCCCTTTCCAGCGTGCGTTGCCGATGTATTTCCCGCCGATCGGATTCGAGATGCACTCTAGCGTCAAAACTTGTTCGTGCGGCGCCAGCCTCCGGATTTCGTCGTAGTTGAAGCGCAGCGGATTCTCGGCCAGCCCATCGATCGTTAGCGACCACGTCTTCGCGTCCACGCTCGGCTCGCCGTGCGAAGACGTGAGATAAAAATCGTCATTCGGTGTGAGCAACTGGAGCGCGGCGTTCGGCCCGGCGTTGAGGAATTTCTTGACGCCGATGTGCCCCGCGTCAATTCCCTGCTCCAGGTAGCGGTAAGCTGAATAGGGCAGCAGAATCCCCACCGTCCCGCCGCCCACGATGCTCAGGAATCGCCGCCGATCCATCTTGCTCTAGATGCCGCTTGCAGTCACCCGGATGCCGAACGTTCTTAGAACTTCGTGACTTCGGAGAAATGGAAGTCGCGAACCTTCATTGCCGGTACAACCATCTCGAAGGATTCTTCGCCGGAGGCACGCGCCGCGGGGCCGAGCATTTCGACGTTCGACAGCATCTCGATGATGCTCTGGTTAAACCGAAAATTGCGGATGCCGCCCACCACTCGGCCGTTCTCCACGAGGAATGTGCCGTCTCGCGTCATGCCGGTGAGAATCTTTTGGAAGGGATCCACTTCGCGGATGTACCAGAGCCGCGTGACGAGGATGCCGCGCTCGGTCGAGCGCACCATCTCGTCCAACGACTTGTCGCCGCCCGTGAAAACCAGGTTCATCGGCGCTTCGCCGTATTCATTCGGCAGCGAAAAACCGTGGCCCGTGGGTTTTGTCTTCATCTTCCTCGCGGTGGCGCGCGCGTAAACCAGATTTCGCGGGACGCCGCGGTCCACCAACAGCACCTTCTGCCGCGGCAGGCCTTCGCCGTCGAACGGCGCGCCGAGTTGCAGCGGGTGGTACACGTCATCCCAAAGCGTGATGTTTTCGCCGAACAGCTTCTTCTCCATCCGCCCGGTCAGGCACGAGCGCTGGTCGAGCACGGCTGTGCCCGCAAAGTCGTAAAACAGAAAGCCGACAAGATCCAGAACGGCAGCCGGTTCGAGAATCGTCGTGTACCGCCCGGCCGGCAGTTCCCGCGGCTCGCGTGACGCAGCGGCCTTTTGGCTGGCCCTTGCCGCCAGCGCGTCCGGATCAATGTCCCTCACATCCGGCGCGTTGGCCTTCGCCCAGCCGGAGGAGTTTTCCTCGAGAATCGTGATCGAGAACTCTGCGCGCGTCTGTTCGTAGTGCGCGAAATAGCCCCGCGAATTCGCGAGAACGCTCTCCACCGCGCCGGTCGAAAAAATCCCTGCCGCCGTCTGCTTGTTCTGGGCTGCCAGGCGCACGACGCGCGTCACGGCCCTCGCGCGATCCTGCGGCGTGGCAGACGCGGTCGCTTCATGAAACCGTTTCACGATCGGAATTTTCAGCTTGCCAAGCAGTGGCAGCAGGTCCGGCGCGGGCGGCTGGCAGCGCGCCAGGCTCGAAGCACATTCCGCCGCGCGGCGCAGCGAATCGTCGTCCCGCTTGTTCGTCGAGGAGCGCGCGGTGCGCCCGTCCACCACGGCGCGCACGGAAATCTGGATCACTTGCTCGGCGACGTTTTGATGGATCGTGTTGTTGGCGAACCGGGTGAGTGCGTCGGTGGTGGCGCTGATTTCAACTTCGGTTTCGTCCGCCTCGCTCAGCTTGAAGACTCGCTCCGCGATGCGGCGCAGTTCGGCCGGCCCAAGCCGGCGCCCCGCCGCCACGGCGGGTCCGCGGCGTACCGTATTCTTGTGAGTGGATGTCTTGCGGGCGCGGGACATCACTTGGCGAAGGCCGCTCCGATCTTGACGTTGCGGAAGCGCGCCGGCGCAGCGCCGTGGCCCGTGCCCATCGACTGCATTGGCTGGCCCTTGCCGCAGTTTGGCGTGCCCCACAGCGTCCAGTAGTCGCGCGAGCAAATCGCGTCGCAGCTCGACCAGAACTCGGTGGTGATCCCGCTGTAGCTGGGATTCTTCAGCATGCGGACTTTCTTTCCGCCCTTGATCTCCCAGCCGATCTCGGTCGAAAACTGAAAGTGGTAACGGCGGTCGTCAATCGACCACGAGCGGTTCGTCTCCATCCAGATTCCGTCGTCCGTGTCCGCGATCAAATCCTCCGCCTTCCATGTGCCTGGATGGATGCTGATGTTGGTCATGCGGATGATCGGCAGGCGATTCCAGTTTTCGGTGCGCATCGTGCCGTTCGAGCGTTTCTCGCCGATGGCCGCCGCCGTCTCGCGATTCGAGAGATATCCTGTGAAGAGCCCGCTCGTGATGATGTTGGTGCACTGCGCCGGCACGCCTTCGTCGTCGTAGCCGAACGTCCCGAGTCCCGGACCGTGCGCGAGCCGCGCGTCGGCCACTACGTTGACGATCTCCGAGCCATAGCGCAGTGTCCGCAGTTTCTCCAGCGTCAGAAAGCTCATTCCCGCAAAATTGGCCTCCATCCCGAGCACGCGGTCCAGCTCGATCGGATGGCCGATGGATTCGTGAATCTGCAGGCCGAGCTGCGAGCTGTCGAGAATAATCGTGCCCTTGCCTTCGGGACACTGCGGCGCCGAATGCAGCGCCACGCATTCTTCCCCCACCCGGCGCGCATGCCCTGCCAGGTCGAGTGATTCCACCAGCTCGTATCCGCTGAGCATGTGCTGGCCGCCAAAGCTGTTCGGATAGGAGCGCTTCTGAATTTCGTTGTTCGCAAAGCTTGTGGCGACGATGCCCGCGCCGGATTGCATTTTCACTTGATGAATGCGCGACCCGATCGTCGAAACGAAAAGCTGCTCGATCCGGCGAAACGCCATCGAGCCTTCCGCCAGCGTCACGCCCTTCACGCTCCGCATTTCCTTGTCGGCCTCGAGCAGCAGCGCAATCTGCCGCTCCACCGGAATGCGGAACGGATCCTTGATAAAGGGATTCTGCCAGGTATCAACGAATGCCTGCTCGCGCGCAAGGACGACGTCGTGGCGCTTCGCCAGCGCCGACGCCTTCGCAATCGAGACGGCTTCCGCGGCGCACGCCTGCACGCCCTCGCGCGTCAGCCGGTCGGTGGACGCAAATCCCCACGCGCCATCCGCGACCACACGCACACCGATCCCCAGCGACTCGCTTTCGACAAGCGTCCCCACTTCCCCGTTTTTCGTGGAGATGTCGCGCTGGCGAACGTCCATCACGCGCGCGTCCGCATAGGTCGCGCCGCGCACCTTCGCTGTATCGAGTGCCCAGTTGCCCCAGTCAATCATCGGGAAGGAGTGACGAAAATCGAAACGCGAAGCTCAAACGGATCGCCTCGCATTCGCCGGCCGGTTACGTTCCCTCGGACCACGAAGCGAGGTACTGCTCCTGATCAGGCGTGAGCTTGTCCACCTGAACCCCCATCGAGTCCAGTTTCAGCCTGGCAATCTGCCGGTCAATGGGCTCCGGCACAGGGTACACCTGGGGTTCAAGCTGGCTCGCATTCTTCACCAGGTATTCCGCCGAGAGCGCCTGGTTCGCGAAGCTCATGTCCATGACGGCGGCCGGATGGCCTTCGGCTGCGGCCAGGTTGATCAGACGGCCCTCGCCGAGCAGATAGAGCTTTCGCCCATCGCGCATGGCAAATTCCTCGACGAACGGGCGCACCGGCTTGCGGCTGCTCGAAAGTTTTTCCAGCGCCGGAATATCGATTTCGACGTTGAAGTGGCCGGAGTTGCAGACCACCGCGCCGTCTCTCATCTTTTCAAACGTCTCGGCGGTAAGAATGGACTTGTTGCCGGTGACGGTGACGAACACGTCGCCGATTTTCGCGGCTTCGGCCATCGGCATCACGCGGAATCCATCCATCACGGCCTCGAGCGCGCGCACCGGATTGATTTCCGTGATGATCACATCGGCCCCCAGGCCCTTCGCGCGCATTGCCACGCCGCGCCCGCACCAGCCGTAGCCCGCAACCACCACTCGCAGCCCCGCGATCAACAGATTCGTCGCGCGCAGAATTCCATCGATCGTGGACTGGCCCGTGCCGTACCGGTTGTCGAACAGGTGTTTTGTCAGCGCGTCGTTGACGGCGATGATCGGGTAGCGCAGTGTGCCATCCTTCGCCATCGCGCGCAGCCGGACAACGCCGGTGGTCGTTTCCTCCGTGCCGCCGATCACGCCGGGCACCAGCTCGGTGCGCTTCGTCAGTAGGATTGTCACCAGGTCCGCGCCGTCATCCATGGTGATCTGCGGCTGGTGATCGAGGGCTGCGCCGATGTGCGCGTAATACGTCGCGTTGTCCTCGCCCTTGATGGCGAACGTCGGGATCCCGTAATCCTTCACCAGGCACGCTGCCACTTCGTCCTGCGTCGAAAGCGGATTTGAGGCGCAAACGACCACGTCGGCGCCGCCATCCCGCAGCGTGATCGCCAGGTTCGCCGTCTCGCTGGTCACGTGCAGGCAAGCCGACATGCGCACGCCCTTCAGCGGCTGCTCCTTGATGAAGCGCTTGCGGATCAATTGCAGCACCGGCATGTGCTGGTTGGCCCATTCGATCTTTCGCTTGCCGCGCTCGGCCAGAGCGAGATCTTTCACGTCACCGGTCAACTTCGGTACAGTCTCCAAGGAAATCCCCCTTCAGTCGAAAATCCCGGAGGGCTATCGGCGGGCGGCCACTTCGGCGCCGCGCAAGCCCGCCTCGCGGCGGATGTCATCGGACTTGTCCGCGCGCTCCCAGGTGAAGTCCGGCTCGGAGCGGCCGAAGTGTCCGTAAGAAGCCGTCTGCCGGTAAATCGGGCGCCGCAGATTGAGTGTTTCGATGATCCCTCCGGGCGTGAGTTTGAAGAGTGAACGAATCAGCTCGGTGATCTGCCCATCGGGGATCACGCCGGTGCCGAACGTGTCTGCCATCACGGAAACCGGCTCGGCCACGCCGATGGCATAGGCGATTTGCACTTCCACCTTGCGCGCGATGCCCGCAGCCACCAGGTTCTTCGCCACGTATCGCGCCATATAGCAGGCCGAACGATCCACCTTGGTCGGGTCTTTTCCGGAAAGCGCCCCGCCGCCGTGCCGGCTGTAGCCGCCGTAGGTATCCACGATGATCTTGCGGCCGGTCAGTCCCGCGTCGCCCATCGGGCCGCCAACCACGAAGCGCCCCGTCGGGTTGATGTGGTAGCGCGTGTCCTTGTCCATCATCGAGGCCGGGATCACGGCCTTAATCACCTTGTTCAGGACTGCATCGTGCAGGTCCTTGTTGGAAACGGATTCGCTGTGCTGCGTCGACACCACGACGCAATCTACCCGCGCCGGACGCCCGCTCTGATATTCCACCGTGACCTGCGATTTGCCGTCCGGCCGGAGGAAATCCACCATTCCGGATTTGCGAACTTCGGCGAGCCGCCGCGTCAGCCGGTGCGCCAGCACAATCGGCATGGGCATCAGCTCTTCCGTTTCGTCGCAGGCGAATCCGAACATCAAGCCCTGGTCGCCCGCTCCGCCCGTATCTACTCCCATCGCGATGTCGGGAGACTGGCGCTTCAGCGAAGAAATCACCGCGCAGGTGTCGGCGTCGAAGCCGTATTTGGCGCGCGTGTAGCCGACGTCGCGGATCACGCCGCGAACAATCTCCGGGTAATCCAGGTGTGCGGTGGTTGTGATTTCACCGGCCACGACGGCCAATCCCGTCGTCACCAGGGTCTCGCAAGCGACCCGGCCCTTCGGGTCTTCGGTCAAGACCGCATCCAGAATCCCATCGGAAATCTGGTCGGCGATTTTATCGGGATGACCCTCGGTTACTGACTCCGAGGTAAACAAGAATCTTTCTGGCGTTCGCGTCAAAACATTACCCTCCGGCGTACTGGAATGCAATTTCGAGGCCGAACTTCGTCAGTGGATGGAGATTTCAATCAAACGAGGCTAGCATGCACCTCAGAGGGTGTCAACGATTTGGCCCGAAACGCTTTATGCAAGCAGTGAACAGCGATTTTCCGGCGTGGAAAGGTGCAAGCGAGAGCTTCTCGGGACCTCCATCAACGATCAAGTCCTCGATTGAATCTCCGTCCTGCTCAGTCTGCAATTCTTTTCAGTTTACGGCTCACTTGGTTCCCCACGCCACTTCGCGCTATGCCGGCCCCGCTGCGTTGCGGCGCTGCACCAGATACGCGCGAATAAACTCGTCAAGATCCCCATCGAGTACACGGTCCACGTCACCGCGCTCAACTTTCGTGCGGTGGTCCTTGATCATCTGGTAGGGCTGCAACACGTACGAGCGAATCTGGCTTCCGAAGCTGATCTCGAGCTTCGATTCGTCCCGCTTGCGGGTTTCTTCGCGCCGCTTGGCCAGCTCGTACTCGTACAGGCGCGAGCGCAACACCTTCATCGCCATCTCGCGATTCTTGTGCTGGCTGCGTTCGTTCTGGCATTGCACCACGATGCCGCTCGCCAGGTGCGTGATCCGCACCGCCGAATCGGTCACGTTGACGTGTTGCCCGCCGTGGCCCCCGGCGCGGAACGTGTCGATCCGCAGATCTTCCGGCTTGATCACGATTTCGATGCGGTCGTCAATTTCCGGAATCACGAAGACAGAAGCGAACGACGTGTGGCGCCGCGCCGCTTGATCGAACGGCGAAATGCGCACCAAACGGTGCACGCCGCTCTCGCCGGCAAGCAATCCGTACGCGTTCTCCCCTTCGATGCGGACCGTCGCCGCCTTCAGTCCGGCTTCTTCTCCCGGAGTCGAGTCGATCACCGTGGCGCGAAAGCCCTTGCCCTCTGCCCAGCGCAAGTACATGCGCAGCAGCATTTCTGCCCAGTCCTGCGATTCCGTGCCGCCCGCGCCGGGCTTCACCGTCAGGATGGCATTGAGAGAATCATTCTCACCGGAGAGCAGCGTCACGGTTTCGAGTTGCGCGATAAACGCCCCAGCCGCGTCCAGCTCTTTGGCGATCTCGGCCAGCAGCATCTCGCGCTGGGCCGCATCGGTTTCCTCGTGCCCGAGATGAAAATACGTCTCCAAGTCGCTGAGAATACCGGCAAGTTTCGCTTCTTGGGCGACGCGGCTTTCCGCTAGTTTGCGCTGCTGGAGGAGGGCTTGCGCCTGTTCCGGCTTGTCCCACAGGTCGGGGCGATTGATTTGTTCGTCGAGTTCGGCAACCCGTTTGCGGCTCGTCTCGGCGTCAAAGATAACTCCGCACGTGCTCGATCCGCTCTTTGAGCCCCGCGTAACGTCGTTCCAGATCTTCGAGGAATGCTGCCATTTCGTTTCTCTTTTCAGGCCGCTTGCCGGCCGCGTTCGCGCTTCAGAATGGGGGCGCTGAGGGCCGCGAGCGACACCAAAAGGCAGAGCCAGCACCACCAGTCGCCCCAGCGCACGTACAACGTCCGGTCGCTGCGAAATCCGTACGGCGCGTCGAGCACGCCGAGCGAATCCGCGTGATACTCCGCGACAACTCGCCCGTAGGGATCCACGTCCACCGTGTAACCGGTGTTCGTCGCGCGCAGCAACCAGCGCCGGTTCTCGACGGCTCGCACGCGCGCCATCATCACGTGTTGCGCCGGCGCGGCCGAATGCCCGAACCAGCCGTCGTTCGAAATGTTGATCAAAAGCTCCGCGCCGCGCGAGGTGAACTGGCGGACCTCGTCCGGAAATATTGCCTCGTAACAGATCAACACGCTGAACGTGCCGCCCGGCAGTTGACCCACTCGGTATTCTTTCCCCGGCGTGAAATCGCCGATCTCTGCCGTCAATTTCCCGGCGAACGTAAGCCAGCGGCGCAGCGGAACGTACTCCCCGAACGGAACCAGACGAATCTTATCATACGTGAAAATACGCCGCCCCGCGGCATCGAGCAGCGCCGCGCTATTCGACACGGACCATTTCCCTCCGCGATCGACTTTCCAATCGTCCACGCCGACGAGGAAATCGCCATTCGCCTCCCGGGCGATCCGTTCCGCCCGCGCCGTAAACTCCGGATCGCGCAGGCTGAATGGCGCGGGCACCTCGGGCCAGACGATCAGGCCGGGCTTCAACTGTGCTGCCGAGACGCTGGATTCTTCGAGCTCCTTCAGATCGGCGGCGTGCGTTTGCATCCAATCCGCCGGGAAACTCATGGATTGCGGCAGTTGCGTGTGTACGAGATGCGCGACGTGGTCCGCTGGTGCGCGGGGCACGAGATACGGCCCGAGCACCGCCATCAAAAAAATAACCGGCGCCGCTGCGAACGTGACGAGCCGCGTGCGGTGAGTCGGCCGTGCCACCATCCACGCCACCATCGCGTTGAATCCCACGAGCAAAAAGGACAAGCCGTAGATCCCCGTCCACGCCGTCAGTTGTACCAGCGCGAGATTTCCCGAGGCTGCATAGCCGGTGAGATTCCACGGAAAGCCGATGATGGGTACATGCGTTCGCCCGAACTCCAACGCCACCCAGAGAAACGGAGCGAGCAGGCAAGCGCGCGCTTCATCGGCCTGCGACCAGTGCGCGACGAAAAACGCAAACGCCGTGGTGAACAGCGAGCAGAGGAGAATGACGAGGCCCAGGACCCCGGCGGCCGCCAGCGCCGGCACGTTGCCGTACACGCGCATGACCGTGTCCATCCACGGGACCGACAGAAGAAAAAAAACGACGCCGTGCAGAAAACCATAGAGCGCCGCTTCAGGCCGCCGCGCGCGGAACGACGCCACGAAGAGCGGCACAATCGCGATCCAGGCGAGAACAGTGAAATGGAACTTGGGAAATGCCAGCGCCAGGAGAAGCCCGGAAACCAGGGCGAGCACAAGGCGCGTCGGCCAGCGGAGATTCATTCAGCGCTTCAGAATTGCCTTGAAGCCCTCGCGCTCCAGCGATGTTTTCGCCTGATTCGCCGACTGCGAATCGGCGTAGGGCCCCACTTGCACGCGATAGAGATTGTCGCCGGTGGGCGTGACGACAAACGCGGGAAACCTCTTTTGCTGCAGCGCGTCGGTCAATGCCAGCGCGTCGCCTTCACTCTTCAGTGCGGCAACCTGCAACACCATCGCGCCGCGCGGAATCCGGGGCGCGTGATAGCGCGCCGGCGGCTTCACCGGAACGGCCACAGGCTTTGCCACCGGAGCGAGTGTTGAGGGATCGTTCGCTTTTGTCGGTACGGCGGCGGTGTTGCCGGACTTCTTCGACGGATAAAAATCCCACTCCGGAGAATCCGTGCTGGCCGGCGCAGAGGCGGCATTCTTCGCGCTCGCAGATGGGGTTTCCTTCTCCTTGGCGGGCGTAGAGGACGCGTGCCTCGAGGAGTCGCCGTACTGCGCATGCCCCATCACGTAGCCCAGCGTGAAGAATACGCCGCAGAGCAGCACGACGCCCAGGAAGAGCCCGATGAGGTGGCGGCTCCCAACCACTCGATCGCCGCCTCCGCTTTTTCTTGCGCTACCGCTTGCCATCCCCTATTTACTCGCCCCCGAGTTGCGGATCCACTGGCTGATGATGTCCACCGGCAGCGGAAACACCACCGTCGTATTTTTCTCGACCCCGATTTCCGTCAGCGTCTGCAGGTAGCGGAGTTGAATCGCAGCCGGTTGCGTTTCCAGGATCTTCGCCGCCTCGGCCAGCTTGGCCGACGCCTGGAATTCTCCTTCCGCGTGGATCACTTTGGCACGGCGCTCGCGCTCCGCTTCCGCCTGACGAGCGATGGCGCGCTGCATCGTCTCCGGAATATCGACCTGTTTGACCTCTACCTTCGTTACCTTGATACCCCAGGCCTCCGTATCCTGGTCAAGGATTAGTTGGAGCTTCGCGTTTACCTTTTCGCGCTCCGAAAGAATCTCATCCAGCTCGAATTGGCCGACCACGCTGCGCAGCGTCGTCTGCGCCAGTTGCGACGTTGCGTAGAGATAGTTGACCACCCGGGAAATCGCCAGGTTCGCGTCCACCACTTTGAAATAGCAAACCGCATTCACCTTGGCCGAAACATTGTCGCGCGTGATGACGTCTTGCGGCGGCACGTCCAGCGTCTCCAGCCGCAGCGAAACGCGCGTGAGCCGGTCAATCGGCCAGAAAACCAGCCGCAAGCCGGAGTTCTTCGGTGTCGGCAGCATCCGGCCCAGACGCAGCACAAACCCGCGCTCCCATTCCTTGATGACGTACACCGAATTGAAAAACCAGATGAGGAACACCAGTGCCGCTATCGCAAAGACCATCTCAATGGAAATCATCGCCGCCTCCTTGGAACACGATCGCCGGGGCCGTCAGCGCTCCGGGCCGGAAGCTGAGTCCATCGGCTCCACGTGCAGGGTGAGACCTTCCACTTTCTTCACCCTCACTCGCGCGCCGCGCGGGACTCCGCCCGCCGCCGCTGCCTGCCACAACTCGCCTTCAATCCGCACCATTCCACGGCCGTTCACCACCGGCTCGGTCACTTCTCCGAACTTTCCCACCAGTTCTTCCCGGCCCACGGATTGCCGCAATTGCATCGAGCGCAGGACAAGGCGCATCAGGAAAATCACGATCAAGCCGCATGGCAGCGCCACGCCCAGCGCCGCTCCGAGGCTCACTCCCATGCCCGTGATCGGGGAACGCACCAGCAACAGCGCGCCGAGAACCATTGCAATCACTCCTCCCACGCCGAGTACCCCGTGACTCGGAAACTTTGCTTCCAGCACAAACAGCGCCAGCGCCAGCAAAATCAGCACGAGCCCCGTCAAATTGACCGGCAGCAGGTGCATCGCGTACAGCGCCAGAACCAGCGCAATGCCGCCGATGACGCCCGGGGCGAACAGGCCGGGATGCGTGAATTCTGTATAGAGGCCGAGCACGCCGACGATCAGCAGTATGAAAAACACGTCCGGCTGCACGATGCGGGCGAGAAACTTCTGCCGCGCGCTCATCTCCAGTTGCGTGACGATTAGAGTGGCCAGCTCCAGCGTCACCGTGCTGCCGTCGAAGCGCTTCACCGCCCGGCCGTTCAACTGCGCCAGCAACACCGTCTCCGACGGCGCCACGAGATCGATCAATTTCCCGTCGAGCGCTTCCCGCTCGCTGTATGCCTTCGCATCGGTCACCGCCTGCTCGGCAAGCTGGACGTTGCGCCCGCGCTGGCTGACGTAGCTCCGCAAATAGGCGGTCGCCTCGTTGACGATTTTCTTGTGCAGCGTCTCGTCAATCTGCACCGCCGAGCCGCCGAAGACCAGGATGGGCGAAGCCGCGCCCGTGTCCGTGCCGGGCGACATCGCCGCAACATCCGCGGACAGTAGAATGAAAAATCCCGCAGACGCCGCGCGCGACCCCGTCGGGCTCACATAGGTGACCACCGGCACCGGCGAGCGAAGGATCGCCTGGATGATGGCGCGCATCGAACTGTCCAGCCCGCCCGGCGTGTTGATCGTAATCAGGACCAGGCTGGCATGCGCATCGCGCGCAGTGTCGAGGCCCTGGACGATGTACTCCGCGAGGATGGGTTCGATTTCTCCGTCTATCCGCAATTCGAAAATCGGCGAAGGCGATGGCGGGGGTGCGGGAGCCGCGGCGGGCGCCGCGAGGCAGAGCGCCACTGCAAGCACGCTTGCGAGGTAGACATGGGGACGCATGTCGAGCGGCATTATAGCAGGAGATGAAGTGCTGCGCTTGGAACTGGCCTGCCCCCGGCGTTGCGCCGGCTACGGCTTTCGCGGGCCTTCGGCGATGGAAGGAAGAGTCGCCAGAACTTCGATCACGCGAGGATCTTCCATCACCTTCTTAAAGGCCGGGTCCGTCTTTACCGTGGAGATGTCTTTGTATTTCTCGTCCCGCGCCATTTTCAGGTAATGAGCGCATCTTTCCGCATCGCCCGCCAATGCATACGTCTTCGCCACGAGAAAATAAAACAGGCCGGTATCGTTGACGGACCGTTGCTGCACGATCGTGCCGAACCCGCCGCGCTTGGAGAGTATTTCCGGATCGACCGCCAGCGCCTGCTGGAACGCTTGCATCGCGTCTGGATAACGCTTGTCGCCGAAATAGGCGTAGCCCAGGTTGCTGTAGACCGTCGCAACGTCGGTACCGCCCTCGAGCGCCTGCTTGTAATACCGGATCGCTTTGCGGTAATTCTGCTTTTCGTATTGAATGGTTCCCAGATTGTTCAGCGCGTTCGCGTACGTCTTGTCGGCCTTCACCGCCCGCTTGTAGTAGTGCTCCGCCCGGTCCGGGCGCCCGAGCTGCTGATAGGCAATGCCAATCTTGTTCGAGAGGACGGCGTTCTTGGGCTCCGCCGAGGCTAGCTCTTCATACAGAGCGATCGCGTCGGGAAAGAGTTTCCGCGCCATCAGGATGTCGGCGCGCAGTTCCTTCATCTGCCTCGGAGAAAGTTTTGACGCGTCGGTCTGCGCTTGTGCTTCTGGCGTCTGCGGCGCCTTCAAGGACGACGCAGGATCCTGCGCGAATGCCGGGGCGGACAGGAACACAACAAGCAAAGCGAGGTACGCGGCGCGGAGGCTCATTTCATTCCTCCTTCCCCGGGGACTCTGGACCTGTCAATTCGGTTTGCGACTGTCCTGGGGTTTCTTGCTGCCTCTAAAGATACCAACCCAGACTTTCGATATCAACTCTTTCTCGTGAACCTTCCGGCGTTCATCGTCATCATTCATGCGGGTTCAAACGCGATAGAGACTCCTCGGAGGTGGACACCCAGTGGGTGAATCACAGAATCATCCCTTTGAGCTCTCACTCAACGCCTCGTTGGAGGTCGATTTCCAGGGGTCGCGAGTCAATTCCGATGGGGGCCTGATTGTAGTGCGGGCGTTGGACGAACGTCTGGGATTCACCGAACTCATCGATCAACACTTGACCGGCTCTCGGGGGAAGAACACCCAGTTGCCCCTCGCTGATCTGCTGCGGCGGTCGGTGTACAGCCGCCTGGCAGGATACGAAGACGTCAACGGCGCCCAGAGGCTCTCGCAAGATCCGACCTCCCGGTTGATCGGTTCGGAGAAAATCTGGGAGCGTGGCGCAGCCCTGGTCGGAAGTCGAGGGTCCGTTATCTAATCAGCCGAGCTCGACGCGAGGGGCGGCTACCGTATGGTCATGGGCAAAGATGAACTCGAAATCAGACAAATTAATAAGTGGAAATATACTTAACAAATAGAGTAAACGATGTACATACGATCGATACGAGAGGAAGGAATCTGTCGGCAGTGCGGCCTACGGGTTTGTTATCACTTCCTAGGGTGGCGAATCGGGCCGTGGACCTGAATCGCGCAGGAGAACAAGAATATGGAGACACACCCGGCTCGCGGACGAATCCTTGGGGCCACTTCCGTCTTCCTCGTTGCCATTCTTTGCGCCCTTGTCAGCCCAGAGAGGACGTCTTCGCAGTCCTGCTGCATACAACCACAGTCCGAATCAACCCAAGCAGTTGGCACGTACCTGACAACCGCGAGCAGTTTCAACCAAACTATACTCGATTCAAACGGTGATGTGTTTGACGGTATGACAGTTCAGGAGCAACCAGGACCAGCCGGCGCTGATACGTGCTGGTTCCAGGGAAGCTCAATCCCTAAAGCAACTGCAATTACTGGAGGGGGGTGGGTTGTAGCTTCTGGCGACGTCCAAGGACAAGCTAATCATTGGGGCTATGACAACGTTGGATGGCTTAAGCCCTCAGTGGATTATTATCGGGTCCAGGAGGAACTGCACGGCAGGCCTCTTCCGTGCGGATTTACAATCTATCAGCAAATGCAGATTCTATGCGGTTCGATCTGGCAGACGTACACACCATCGTTTGGTAACAAGCTTACTGGAACGATTGATCATACGACAGTCCTCAACTGCAGGTATGACATGAACAATTCAAGCTGCGCGACGATAAATTACTAGCTCTAGGGAACTTTTTGGAAAGGAGAAGCCGAGTGCGCACTCTCCCCTTTGCTTTCCTTCTCAGTTGTTTGCTTTGCGTGGCTCTGCACGCGCAAGTGGAGCGCCCGCGGCGATCCTTCATGGATCGTGGAATAGTTCAGCACCGCGGAAACTCTGCAACGGCCCTGGCCAATGACCCGAGGCCACTCTTGCAGGCCGTAACAGCGGTGAGCGAAGAATATGGCTGGGTAGTAGATTTTGAGGACCCGCCGTACGAGAGCGATGCAGACCTCGTTGATGACACCGCCCCACAATGGCGGGCACGCCACCCAGGCGAGAAGGGGGTTCGAATCGTTGCCGGTGGATCTTTTCAGAGCAATTACGCAGAAAAACCTAATACCGCTACTTCGTCCGTTGAGGAGCAGTTGGTATTAAACAAGATCGTCTCCGACTACAATGCCAGCGGGAATCCTGGTAAGTTCGTTGTTCGCAAGCAATCGGACGGCAGCTACGCGGTCCTAGGTAACTCGGTCAAAGATGATAAGGGAAACGACATGTCGGTCAGTTCAATTCTCGATACGCCTATTTCCATCACTAGCGGCAGGCGCGATGCTCTCACGACGATCGAGTTGGTCTTGGACACGTTGTCGTCTAACAGCGGGGTTAAAGTGCTTCTGGGCACTATGCCCATAAACGTTCTAATTCAGTCTCAAGTCACAATCGGCGGAGAAAATATTTCCGCAAGGAATCTTTTGCTCCAGACGCTCACGGGAACCAAGCGCACGACGGTGTGGCAATTGTTGTATGACGCAGACAGCCAGACGTACTACCTGAGTGTCTTATTCGCTCAGATCGCACAGTATGACAACTCGGGAAAAAGAACTACCGTCCCGATTGATCGGCTACCAGGCAGGCCACTCTTAAACCCCGGTGCCGCGCCGTCAGGGTGGTGAATGCCATATCCTCTGGCAAGAGCTGCTCCGAGGACTTGTCAGGAGACGATAGGACTCCGATTTGGTTATCGAGCCAAAGTCTGGACGCGGAGGTTGAACCCACGCCGCCGGGGACGGATCGAAGGTCAGTGCCAATGACCGAAATGAGACACTTGGATGCGTTGGCAGGAGCTGAGAGAAGGAGGCCGCTATGATCGAACGTAGTTTTAGGTCTGTAGCCGTGGTCCTGTTAGGCGTAGTTTCTGTGATCCTTCTGTTTTCGGCCACGGCAACAAGCCAATGCGATGGCGGCGGTTGCTTCAGGATCTTGATTTGTGAAGCCGGATATTCGTTCGACTACGTTGCCTGCGACTGTGAACCAGACACGCCGATCATCATAGATACGGATGGCCGAGGCTTCAGCTTAACCTCGGCAGGCAATGGCGTCTTGTTCGATCTCCAGGGCAGCGGTCACAACATAAAAATAGCTTGGACGGCAGCGGACTCCGCGACCGCTTTTCTCGCTCTTCCTGGTCCCGACGGCTTGGTACACAACGGGAAGGAACTTTTCGGCAATTTCACGCCGCAACCGGCCTCGAACCATCGCAATGGATTTGCGGCCTTGGCCATCTACGATCTCCCCGAGAATGGCGGAAATGGCGACGGGATCATCGATTCCCGCGATAAGGTCTTCGCGTCCCTCCGGCTGTGGATCGACACGAATCACGACGGCGTTTGCCAGCCCGAGGAATTGCACACGCTTCCTTCCTTGGGTGTGGATTCGATTAGCCTCAGCTACCACGTCTCCATGCGTCGAGATCAATACGGAAATCTTTTCCGCTACCGTGCGAGAGTGAATCCCGGTGATCCAAAGAATGACTCAGAGGTAGGGCGAGTTGCTTACGACGTTTTCCTGACGGCGGCCAACTGACCGAATCCTTCGTGTACCAAGTCGAACGCACCGGCACTCCCTTCGAACGCCGAGACCTTGATCCCCACGCGCACCTGTCCCGGCAAACCGCGATAGAACATGTGGGCCTCGCCGCTTTCGTGGTCTAACCACTGCTCCTACAACTCGCCTGTATTCCGCCCGAGCATCGAAATCTGCTACCAAATATCCGGCGAAGGTGTCCCTTTTTATTTGCCTCGTTGGCCGGCGGCTGTTTCGGCGGGGACGGTTTTGTCGAGGGGGACTTGGGGGCGCTCGGAGATTTCTCCGTCGGTGACGCTGCCTGCGTGTTCTCTCCCGGCCTGGCGCCGGTTTGCGGGGCCAGTGGCGGTTGGGGCTGCGACTTGCCGAACAAGCGTTGGAGCCACGACACCGGTGGGACGGCCGCCGCGTGGCCTCCGTGCATCGGACAAAACTGTGTTGGCTCCGTGCCGGCAATGAACAGCTCATTGCGCGTCGCCGGACAGGCGGGCGTGGCCAGATCGCCGGTCTCCGAATCGATGAGCACTTGAACGACGCCGGGGGGCGCAGCGAACGGCTGCGTGCTGTGATAGCTGGGCAGCGCGGTGGCGCGCTTCATGAACTCGGCCCAGATCGGGCCGGCGGTTGCCGCGCCGGAGAGGCCGAGATCGCGATTGTCGTCGAATCCCACCCAAACCACACAGAGCAGGTTCGAGGTGAAGCCCGCAAACCAGCCGTCGCGCGACGTGCCCGTCTTTCCGGCCGCGGGAGCGGTGAAACCCCGGGCGCGGACGACGGCGCCGGTGCCTCGGTTGATCACGTCCTCCATCAAGTTCGTCACCAGGTAAGCCACCCGCGGATCGAGCGCCGGCCGCGTGCGCGGCGCGACTCGCTCCAGCGCTTTTCTATCAGAATCAATCACGCTCGTTAGGAACATCGGCTCGGCGCGCATGCCGTCGGTCGCGAAGATGGTGTAACCGGCGGCGACCTCGAACGGAGTCATCTCGTACGCGCCCAGCGCCATCGCCGGCGTTGCCTGAATGTTCGGATCCAGTCCCATCTGCCGGACGACTTCCAGGACGCGTTGGTAGCCCACGAGCTCGGCAACCTTTACGGTGGCGACGTTCAAAGAGTGCGTCAGCGCGTCGCGCACCGTAACCGTCCCGAAGAACTGCTCGCCGTAATTGTTCGGCGTATATTCCTTGTTGTCGAACGTGAACGTGGTCGGCTCGTCCACGACGGTCGTGATCGGCGTAATCGAGGGCTGCAGGCCTTCGGCGGCATTGTCGAGTGCAGCGGCGTATACAAATGGTTTGAAGGAAGAGCCCGGCTGCCGCCGCGCCTGCGCGCGGTTGAGCTGGCTTTCCCCGTAGTTCCTTCCGCCGGTCAGTGCGAGGATTGCGCCGGAATGCGGATCGAGGACCACCACCGCCACCTGCGCCCGCGGCGCCGACTCGCCCCTCTTCTTCCAGACCGCGTAACGCCGCGCCAGCAGCGCGTCCACATTCTTGACTCCGGCGCCGACGGCTTCATCGGCAGCGCGCTGGAGCTGCGGATCTAGCGTCGTGTAGATGCGCAGGCTCTGCGCGGTCAGGTCCGCTTCGGAAAAGCGCTCGAGGAGATGGTCCTTCACCATGTCCACGAAATATGGCGCGGAACTCGACTCCAGCCCGCCGCTGACGATTCGCAGCCTTTCTCGTTTTGCAGCTTCGGCTGCCGGTGCCGAAAGATCCTGATTCTCGACCATCTGCGCCAGCACGCGGTCACGCGCTTCGACGGCGCGCTCTGGATGACGCTCCGCCGAGGAGTAACGGTTCGGCGCGCGGATGATCCCGGCAAGGAACGCCGCCTCGCCTGCGGTCAACTGACGAACGTCTTTGCCGAAATACGCTTCGGCGCCCTCGCCAAATCCGCGGATCGCGAAGCTGCCCCGGTTGCCCAGATACACTTCGTTCGCGTAGAGCTCGAAGATCTTCGGCTTGCTGAAGCGCTGCTCGAGCTCGAGGGCCACCAGCGTTTCGGCCAGCTTCCGCCGCCAGGTGCGCTGCGCGGAGAAAAAGAAGTTGCGCGCCACTTGCATGTCGATCGTGCTGGCGCCCTGAGCTTTCGCACCGTGTCGAATATCGGCCCAGGCGGCGCCGATCACGCGAACCGGATCGAAGCCCGGATGCTCGAAGAATCGCTTATCCTCCGCCGATAGCACGGCATCCACGAGCACCTTCGGGAGATCCTGGAACTGGATCACGCGGCGTTTCTCCCGCGAGCTGTCGAACAGATTCGTCAACAATTCCGGCTCGATTTCGCCGGAATCTTGCGAAGCACCATCAGGCAGCGTCAGGATGCGGGAGATTCCGCCGTTTGCAAACTCGACGCGCAGCGCGTCGCCGCCTTCAAAGAAGGAATTTGCGGAAGGATGAATCTCGACCAGAGATCCCGTCGCGCGGTAGCGCCCGGGAGATCCCGCGACGTCCGCGGTGGAATAGCCCGTGTGCGCGAGGTAGACGGTGAGATCGGAAGGGCGCAGCGGCTCGCCCACGAAGATCCGCCGTGGCGCGGAATAAACGCGCGAGGTGTTCTGGAATACCTGGCCGGAAAGGCGCTCATCGATCAGATGCCCGAAGCGGATGTAGTAATAGGTGAGGAGCCCGGCGCCGCCAAGCAGCGCGAAGACGGCAATCCCCAGAACCGTGAGGCCGAAACGAGATGTCCAGAATCCCCGGGCCAGCCGAATCCTCAACCCGTTCCTCCGCAAAGATCTTTCGAAAAAGATGCATGCGCGCCGGGCCAGCGCGTCGCGTCTGAGGGCTGCCAGTTAGTCCGATGCCATTCTAAATGGAATTGCTGTCCGCCGTAGGATGGAATTTCAGCGGGATCTCGTAGCCGGGCAATTGGACGACAACCGTGTAATCGATCGAGATGCGCGTGCCGGTGGCGATGCTTTCGACACGAATGTCTTCGCGACGCCCGGGAACGCCGATCTCCTTCATCTTCTTGAATACATCGTTGCGGACGGCGTCGGCGTCTCTTCGATTCACGCCGGCGAAGCGGGCTTCTTCCACCAGTGAGTCCTGCAGTTGATAGTTGTTGACGAACGGAGGAATAATTTTGATAGCGAGATAGACCAAAGCGGCGAGGAACAAAACCCCGAAAAGGGTCTTCAGGCGGCTGGCACCTCGCTGAGGATTGCGATGCTGCGCAAGCATTGGAATGGCCGCGCCTCCGACGGTTGTTGTCTCCCTGAGGGAATCCCTGACGATGTTAGCACCGGCGCCAAAGCGTGTCGAGGCACAGAGAAAAGGGATGTTCGCGGAGAGTAAACTGGCCGTAAAAGAAAACGGGAACTCATTGCAGGGGGCAGGCCTCAGGCAGACGGCCCAAGGCAGTCCTCAAATTACGCTGCCCCAAGTAGAAGGCCAATGCCGCGACAGCGACCAGCCCTCAGAAAACGGGAACTATAGAGCGCCCCTGCTGCAGCCATGTCATTTCGTTGTTTAAAGCAACCTCGGAGACGGGTATCACATTACTCTTCAAACCCTGCTTCAAGGTTGTGAAGAACACGTCATAGGCCCACGGGCCCACTTCTGATCTGTCATTCTTGTCGTGCGGGTTCACTTTCGCCCGGTAGCGAAAGACATTCCCATACTGATCTGTCCGCTTCGAAAGGTGATAATCAAGACTTAGTGCGTACAGACCAAGGGACGGAAGCGTGTGAAGCTCCTCGGACTGGCAGATGCCGTCATGGTTGTTGTCGATCCAAAGTCGCAAAGATCTAAAAATGGCGTCATGACGATCGATGATTCCATCGCCATTCCCACCGTTCCCAGGCTTGTCGTATTCGGCGAGCGCCAAGAAGCCGTTAGGATCGGGTGACTGGGGCTGAGGCGTGAAGTTTCCAAACAACTCTGTCCCATCGTCGATTGTGCCATCTCCATCACGATCGAGGGCGAGGAAGGCGATATCCCAGCCTGGCGCAGTCCAAGAAATCTGCACGGGCTGGCCTGTTCCCGCAATGTCGAAGAGGACGCCGTTCGCCGCGCTGGTGAGCATGAATCCGTCTCCACTCACGTCAATGATGATGGGCGAACACTCGGTGCCGTCGGCAGTACAACCTGTGATCACGCGCACCACAGGCGGTGGTGGCGGGGGAGGAGAGCACTGCGGGTTGAAACTCAGCGCTAGGAGATCGCCGCATGTCGGAGACGATGCCTCATTATGCGCACTGTCGTTGGTACCGCACTCATTATTCATTACGCTGGCGCCCGGCGTTTGACCTTCACATGGCTTTGATTTATCTGGACGGGGCATGTCAAGTAGCGCAAGGGTGTGTCCGATTTCATGCACCGTTGTCTCTGTAACAAACCTTGAGTAATCGCTCGTCTGCGTCTTATCGAAAAATGGGAGTCCCGCAGTGTTGTCGGTATCCAGCCGCATCACCGTATTTACCATTATGGAATTTATCACTGTGGGTGTTTCGTTGGACGCAGCACCGCCTGCAAAACCTTTAAGTAGTAGAAACTGTGAAGCAAAGTCATCCTCAACGAAGGTAATTCTAAGGCAGGTGAGAAGACTGGAGGCATTCCAGATATTGAACGCGCTCTGAATCGCACTGCGTTCGATGCTGCCCGGAGGATAGCTGACGAGATCTATGCCGTACTTGACCGTTGATCCTTGTGCCCACCCATTCTGACTTGGATCCGTAGGCACGTTGGCGCAAGAGGCTTGCGCTAGAAGCCTTCCGGGAAAGACGAAGTAAAGGATGAAGGTCGCGATTACAGCGCATAACGCCGGCCGCGAACGTCCAGAAAGCCCATCGTGCACGCAGAGGATCTTCACCGCACCACCTCCGGTTTTGCGGGGCACACAATCGGGGCCGACCTTATGAGACGAACAAAGTTGAGAAAATCAATGCCGTCGTCAGGCTCTCCATAAATGATCTGCGTCGTCAGTTTTACAGCTTTACCACCCTGAAGCTCAAAACTGCCTCGACCATCTTCGCTGAGGTATCCTCCGGTCTCTGGTATGTATTTCAAGAACAGCAAATAGCTAGAGCCGACTTTAAGCGGTGCGAACGATTCATCGGTGACACGAATGACGCGGCCGTTGGAGAGATGGATAGTTCCCCCGCTTCGGGCCACAACGATATGCGCGTTCACCGGGATCGGGCGGACTGAGTTGTCTTTAATGACTTCATTGACCTGAACCACATGATCGGTGAATGCCCAGTCTTCTTTACTCGTGAGAAAAGCCGTCTTCTCTAGAACTGAACCCGCGAGAACCACGTCGGACCGGCACGTGATTTCGTTGACGGTATCTTGCAACGTCGGCTCACCGCTAAAGTAAAGAAAATGGTTCGGTGTCCCCGCATACGTTCTCACGTCACCTAGATCGCTCGACGCTATGAGGTTCGATCCGCCCCCCCGGTGAGGGAAACGCTTGCCATGGACCGTATGTACTTCTGGCGCTACAGAGTCCGTTCCAGTCCCGTTGACTGTTTGTGTGGCCGGCACCGGCTTCGGTCGCGCTTTTTCGTTCTGCCCGAAAGTGGCGGAGGTCATCGCGAGACACAGAAAAGGCAGGACAATAATCAAACGAAGCCATCTGGTTCGGATCGAAGCACGTTTCATGGCAACCCCATAACTTATCGTAATCAAATGCTAACACAGACAGAAATGCCGGACTCAAAGACTGCAACAACGAAAAGAAGCAACCGCTTTCGCCGCGCCGTGGAAGTCAGTGAACCCCGCAGCCAACCTATCCCAAAACCGTAATATATTTAATATATGGTTATGTCAACAGAAAGTTTAACGTACTCGAAGTATTACTCTTCAACGATTCAGTGTGCGCCGACACGCGCTAGGGTGGGAGACCACCTGGGCTCTCTCGCCGCAGCTCGATTGCATGCAACATCTTCCGCAATAGCTACTTAGCCGCTCACCACTCTAATACGCGCGGGCGAAGATCGCTTTTTCCTGGGCGGGCTGGCCGCAGTAGATGCACTTCCCCGGGCCCGATTTCTGCTCGATCGGAATGCAGCGCATCGTGGCTTTCGTTTCTTCTTTGATCTTTGCTTCGCAGTCGCTGTTGCCGCACCAGTGCGAAAGGGCGAAGCCAGTCTCGACCGCGGCCTTGAATTCCTCGTAGTTTTTCGGATCGCGCGTGTGCGCTTCGCGGAAAGCGAGCGCGCGGTCGTAGAGCGCCTGCTGAATTTCCTCAAGCATTTTCGCGACCGCCGCGGCAATTCCCTGCTGCGGGACGAACGACTTCCCTTCTTTTCCGGGGCGGTCGCGCCGCGCCAGAACGACGCTGTCCTTCGCCACGTCCTTCGGCCCGAGTTCGATGCGCAGCGGCACACCGCGCATCTCCCAGTCGTTGAATTTGAAGCCGGGGCTCACGCCTTCGCGCTCGTCCAACTTCACCCGAATGTCGGCGGAGACGAGTTCCTGGCGGAGGCGCTGCGCGACCGCCATCACCGACGATTTTTCTTCGTCGCTCTTGAAGATGGGGACAATGACAACCTGAAACGGCGCAAGGCGCGGCGGCAGAATCAATCCCTGATCGTCGCCGTGCACCATGATGATCGCGCCAATAAAGCGGGTCGAGAGGCCCCACGAAGTCGTCCAGCAATATTGCAGCATGCCGTTTTTGTCGAGGTAGCGGATCTCGAAGGCTTTCGCAAAATTCTGTCCGAGGTTGTGCGAGGTGCCCGATTGCAGCGCCTTGCCGTCGCCCATCATCGCTTCGATGGCGTAGGTTCGATCCGCTCCGGCGAAGCGCTCCGCTTCCGACTTGAGCCCGGGAATCACCGGTATGGCCGCTTCCCGAACGGCGAAGTCAGTATAGATGTCGAGCATCTGGCGCGTCTCCGCTTCGCCCTCTTCGGCTGTGGCGTGCGCGGTGTGGCCCTCCTGCCAGAAGAATTCCATGGTCCGCAGGAAGAGCTTCGTGCGCAGCTCCCAGCGCACCACGCTGTTCCACAGGTTGATCAGCACCGGGAGATCGCGGTACGACTGAATCCATTTCGCGTACATGTGGCCGATGATCGTTTCCGACGTCGGGCGAATCACGAGCGGCTCTTCGAGCTTTTCGCCGCCGCCGATCGTCACCACGGCCAACTCGGGCGCGAAGCCCGCCACGTGCGATTTTTCTTTATCGATGAAGCTGCGCGGAATCAGGAGCGGAAACGCGGCGTTGACGTGCCCGGTCGCCTTGAACCGGCGGTCGAGCGCCTGCGTGATGTTTTCCCACAGGGCCCAGCCGTACGGCCGCACGATCATGCAGCCGCGCACGGGCGCGTAGTCGGCCAGCTCGGCGCGCAGGACGAGCTGGTTGTACCACTCGTTGAAATCTTCGGCGCGAGTTGGAAGTTTCAAATCAGCCATGTTTCAACACAGTCCGCGGTTTCGGCCGCGGCGGAAGTTTGTGATTCTACGATGCTTCTCACCGAGTTACAACATGAGCGCGCGACGGCGACGGCAGCCATTGTATTGACTCGGATGGCGTTAAGGGATTCTGGCCTCGTTTCTTGCTTAAAAAAGTGCATTTTTGTTGCGATTTGGATGAGGCCGTGGTGTTTGTTTTCAATAACTTGGGAGCGTTTTTGTTTGTTTTTTTGTTGCGAGTTGCAAGCAGGCGAAAACACGAAGCAAGGAGGCAGCGAGTCAACGAAGGAGGGAGGCAGGAAAACAACAAGGCTGGGCGCCTGTGACAACAAGGCAGGGCGCTGGGTCCGGCGGATTATGGCTCGCGCGTTCACGGGATACGCTAGCACGCCGCGGAGCGCTTGTCACGCGAAGCTGGCTGTGGACTTTGGAGAGTCCAGCCAATTCCTCGGCATCTGGATTGCCAGGTTGTCCCGCGCCGTGGCTCGCCTGGCGGTACAGCGCAATTGACCCCGTTGCTGCATCTTGGTGCAATCTGTCCGCTGATCCTCAGCTAAGTTCACCTCATAGCCGGATCATTCCCGCAGCGAAGCGGCAGTCAAGGGCGACCATCGGGAGCCAAGTTAAAGCGGAGAAGGGTCGGAAGTCGCGCGCTCTTTGAAGGCCCACTCGGGGCGAACCTTCCGACTGGAGGAAACGCCCGCGTTCGGCTAGAATCGGTCGGTTGCGCATCGTTACTAGCGATGCCCCCCGCGGTTCCACTCGAATCCCGGGGTACTCGGCAAGAATTCTCTTCAAGTCGGTAACAGCTCTTATGGATCCGATACGGTTCGTTGAAAAGCATGGGGTCGTGCTAGAAGCAGGCCGGGGACCTAGACCTATTCTAGCCGAAGCTGTAGCCGGCGAGCGGATACACGGCAGCTGGTGGAGACACAAGAAGGGGCGCGCAATCTTCCGGGCGACCCGCGCCGTACGCGATTGCGATCAGGTCCTCGTGTGCCGCCTGGCAGGCGGAAAGATTACCTACGTTCATCGCCGACTCTGGCCAGCGATAGTTCGTCTGGCGAATTCTCTGGACAAGAAGACTCTCGCTGCTTTACGCGAGGAACACACGCGGTCTGGGGCGCACAGAGTTCGCACGATCCCGTTTTCACGTTGGGTTCCACCTGACGTCCGTCAGGCGGCCGAGAACATCTCCGACGAGGAGGCCCATCTTCAATTGGGTGACTGGATTCGACTGTATCTGCACGGGGGGCATGGGAAGCCTTCTTGAACGCCTCGTTCGCTCAGTGATGTAGCTCTTCCTCGGAGATATCCTCAGTATTTGTCGCAATCCAGCACGGAAGCGCGATGTGCCTTTGGATGACTCATCCCCGAGAGCCTCGGTGAGGGCTCGCGCTTCATGGAATCGGTCGACTGCCTACGCGCGTTTCAGTAACTGTTCGATTTCGACTATTAGCCCGCCCGGACCCTTAAGATAGGCGACGCGTGCGCCCCACGGCCGATCTTGCGGCGCCTCGATCGTTTCCGCGCCGCGGCCCGTGACAGTACGATAGTCTGCGTCGCAATCCTCACTGTTGAAGCCGAGTGTAACCGTGCTATCAGCAGGCGCGGCGTCCAGAATCACGCCAAGCTCTCCAAACGACAGCCAGACCATCCGCTCGTTGTTAAACACAGGAGTCGCCTCGCACACCTGTTCGAACCAGCGAGTCGCGGCCTCCAAGTCGCGCACGCGGCAATGCACATGTGAAAGTTTCATCAAACCACCTCCGAACTCGGGCAATTCGTACCAGCAATCCAGCTCAGCAGGCTATAAGTTAACATCGCAATCACGGCTGTTTTCTCTTCCGACGCTTGGGAGCGTTTTTGTTTGCTTTTTTGTTGCGATTTGCAAGCAGGCAAGAACACGAGGCAAGGAGACAGCGAGTCAACGAAGGAAGGAGGCAGGAAAACAACGAGGCCGGGAGTCTGTGACAGAAAGGCAGGGCGCTGGGTCCGGTGGGTTATGGCTCGCGCGTTCACGGGATACGCTAGCACGCTGCCGAGCGCTTGTCACGCGAAGCTGGCTGTGGACTTTGGGGGCTGGAAGCTGGCTGCGAGTCTGCGGTCCGGAGGCGGGATGGCACTCTTGCCTGCGTGGACTTCCTCGGACAAGGCTAGCATTCCCAGCCGAGCCCCGCCGCGGCGGGTTTCACTGGGGTGCTCTTGGTTCGCTCCTTGTGGTAATAATTCAGTCCCTCACGAAAATCGAAAACCTACCACCGCAGCCCCTGGGCACCGTTGCTGCTTTTAGGTGCAATCTGTCCGCTGATCTCCAGCTAAGGTCAGATTAACCGCATGAGCTTGATCTTAGTCTGGAAAACCTTATTTCCCCGCTTGATGCTCAACCGATAAGAGCGCCCGTCCAGCCGAAACATTTGCTGCACTTCTTCCAGTGTGAGCTTGGCGGTAGGCTGATCGTTAATCGCCACGATTAGGTCCCCTTCTTGTAACCCAGCTTTGAACGCCGGAGAGGCTGCAATAATCCGATGTACCTTAAACGATCTGAAGTCTGGCCCTTCGGCAATCAGTCTTATTCCAGTCATGTCGTACTCGAAGGGTTGGCCGAAATATGCATTAGGCTCCAAAGTCATTCGTTGGCGAGAGTAGTCAAACGTAATCTTGAATCGACGTAAGATTTCGCTGCCAATAAACCCCCCAATGTTTTTGCTGGACATCGGTCCCTCCGTATCCTGAGAGAATACTGTCGTCAAGTTCCTGAGAGCGAATCGCCCCAGTTGTAGCCTTTTCAGCCGACTGATGCGATTCCTGACCGTTCCTCCCAGACTTTCCTCGGCGGGTTCTAGAAGCATTTTCCTTTGAGGCTGTAAAAGATGGTAGGTCTCAACGAAAGGGTTATTTAAGACCAGCGCGTCGTCACGCCCTGTATCGATCGCCAAATCGGTTTCAATTGGGATATCATTGAATTGTGTAATTCGGGCATGAACTTGAGGGGTTTTTCCTTCTAATTTGATCGGGATCATTTCCCCACGACCAGAGTACTTATAATCTACTGGATCGTACAAGCTGAGGGTTCGAGCCGCGTAGTCAATTTCGACAACAAAGCGCCTAATGAAGTCATAGCCGAGTATCCCATCAACAACTCGTCCTTCGTAGACACTTTGAGGGGCAATATCAATAGCACCCAATGTCTGGCTATAAAACTCCAGGCCCGGAAGGCTGAAAGCAGCGCCTTTGATGTGCCAGAGCGCCGTGGACCCTCCTGTCGCTCCCACTTGGCGCTTTTCTTGAAATTCTAAGTTCAATACTTGTGCGCGGCCTTTGTCAATCAGAGCGAAAGGTACACCCGCGCCGGTATCAAGTAGGAACCGGAGAGACTCAGAGTTGTTGACCCGTACCGGCAAGTAGATGTGGTTGTAGTGCTCCCTGCTAATTTAGACAGTCAGGGCCTCGTTTTTTAGTACAGCTGCGAAAGCCAAGTAGGCCTCGTGCGGAGTGCGATTTGCGATTCCGCGATGAGGCCGGTCGTGATTGTACTCCTCGATCCAACGAGCG
>JBGPTF010000023.1:0-36540 GCA_041490445.1 Terriglobia bacterium | reverse complement strand
TTGCTTTGGGCGCAGTCGGGATGGCTTCATTGCTCCTTACTCTCGCCGGTGGATGGGCCGAAGCCCCAGCGTTCGCGCATGCGTTGCCGGAATCGTTCCCGCTCCTCAGGGGTCATGTTTTTGCAGCGCTCTTCCATGCGATCTTTGCAGCGCTCTTCCATGCGACGGCGGATATTGGAGCGACCGGAACCGTGGATTCCCAATCCGCCGAAGAGGATCCGGCACAGCGCCAGAATTCCCAGCGCTTGCCAGAAGGTGACCTGGCGGAAGCCGACGAGCGACGGCAGCAGCCAATTCCACAGGTGCATCACTATTTCGCCGCCGATGAAGACAAAGAGCATCATCGCCAGGATCGCCAGCGGAGCAATGAAAATCAGTCTCTTCAATCTCACACTCATGTTCAGCTCCTCATCCTTTCGTAAATTCGTCGTAGATGTTTTGCAATCGTTCGCGCAGATGCAGCACCGCGTAGCGCTTGCGCGAGAGTAAGGTGTTGACGTTTACGCCGCTTTCTGCCGACAACTCTTTGAAGCTGCGCCCCTCCAGTTCGTGAGCGACGAACACTTCACGCTGCTCGTCAGGCAGTTCGTCGAGCGCAAGTTCCAGCTCATCAAGAAGCACGTTGCGGACGTAGAGCGCTTCCGGCCCGGCATCGGGCGATGGCAACAGATCTTCGATCTGCAGCAGCTCGCCGTCTTCGTCCTCGACCGCCGCGTCGCTGAAGGTCTCCGGCTTCTTCTTGCGGAAAAGGTCTGTGATGCGATTGCGCGCCACGCGAAAAAGCCAGCCGGTCACGTGCTCGATCGGCATCAGCAGGCGATTGGCTTCTACCAATTCGTAGAAGACCTCCTGCACGATGTCCTCGGCGTCGGAGGGATCGGGCACACGCCGGCGGATGAAATTGCGCAGCCGGGATCGTTCTTCCTCGATGATTTCGGTGATTTGACGGTCTTGCTCGGTCATCGAGGTGATGCTCGACGGCTCATCCATCCATTCCTGTAGACGAACGGCGCCCGCGAATATTGTAGAGATTTCAATCGGCGAAACGGGGTGGGCGCCACAGCTTCAGCGGGCACTCCGATCTCCCCCGAGTTGGGGCAGCCCGCTGTAATGCGAAGCGGAGAATCCCGTACAAGACTGTACACATTGCGGCGGCACAGGCTTTTCAACGTCCGCGACTTGGACAACATCCGGAGGTCCGTATCTGGTATAGACGGCGGCTTTCATTGGCCTTCCCCCGCTGCGCTGGCCTGCTCCTTCCAACGTTCTCTTTTTGCCGCGCGGGCTCATCGAGTTGCTTGCGCGGCGACTCCCTTGACGAGCAGCCACACCCCGAGCGGCACTTCGAACGCGAGCATCGGTAAATACATGAGTTGGGTGATAGAGCCTCGAAGGACGCTTGCGATCTGCAGCGGAAGCCCCACGACAAGCAGAACCGATGCCAGCACGCCGAGCCAGGCCAGCGCGACGGGCCTTTCCATGTTCGGGTTGTTGGACTACCGGGGCTGGCGCCATTGCAGGCTCCACAGTCCACGCACCGAGAGGATGAGGGAGAAGATCCCGGTCACGCCGAGCGCGAGGAGTGTCCAGACGGAGAAGGCTCCGCTGGACTTGGCGATCCCCGCCCCCATCGTGTGGATGACGGGCATGCCCGACCCAAGGAGCGACCCGAGAAGGATGATGACGTACCCCGATCGCCGTTCGGCGAGCACCAGCGTTCCGTACAGCCAGACGACCAGGATGAGCACCGAAGACAAGAACCCTCTCTGGGCCATCCCGCCCTGGTGGAGGATGTCGTCCGTCAGGTGAAACGTCATGAAGAGGATCGAGAGCAGAGACGCGATGGTTAACATAACGTTGTGTCTCATTGGATATTCTCCTTGTTAGATTTGTGTGTGCCTCTCAGTGAGGCACATGACGCGCGGCGGTGTCCGACTTGGTCTTTCACCCATGGACTCATCCTCTCGACCATTCCGTCTGGCAATGAAGTTCCGTGCTGCACTGGTCCATCGGCGTTGTAAAGCGGTGCGAGATAGATTCCATGCCGTGCAGCAATTGTCTCAATCTCCTCGACCCGCTCCTGAGTGATGGACCCTCTTCCCTGAGAGAAGGGTTCGAACCGGCCCTCCAGAGCAAGAGCCATGCCTTCGAGTAGACATCCATGGACCACATCGGGGAACGGATGCTGATTCAGAATTCCATGAAAATCCGGCGCGAACCTCAGTCCGCCAGTGATCTGTCCCAGACCTCCGAAGAAGACTTTGGCGCCAAGCATCTCCGCCCTTGGAGACAAGTTCTTCGGGTAGCCCGCATCGCAAACGAGTGCGTGGGGCGCGATCCGACCCAACAGAAGTGAAGGGGACGCCAGACTCGCGGCACAGATCACGACGTCGGCCTCTGCGGAGAATCGCTGGAGATCCGTCGCGATCTCCACCTGAACTCCATCGGCTTGCAACTCCGCTGCGAGCCTGCGGAGTCGCTCCACGTTGCGTGCACTGAGCAGAACACGCTTCACCATAGGCGCCAAACAACGGGCGCAGCCGGAACCCAAATCTCCTGTTGCTCCAACGATGAGCAGCGTTGATCTTTGGATGTTCCGACCCTCCAGCGCGCACATCTTCTTGATGCCCTGAACGATGAAACCAACTGTCAACGTATTGCCTGTCGTGAAGACCGTATCGTGTCTTTCCGGAAGCTGATCGAAGTTGCCCTCGATCAGAATGGAGCTGAATCCGCCGAGACTCACGATCTTCGCTCCTGCCTTGATCGCGCAGGCCGCCGCCCCTCGAACGCGGGCGATGTTCTCGTGCACGTAGGCGGCTTGCAGACGGTCGGGAGGAATGAAGGAGTCGATGTAGAGGCCACGCGCGTTCGCGCCGACAATCGATCCGACGTCGACATGGCAGACTGCCCTGGGCGGAATCCATGGAAGGATGTCCTTGATCTCGTCGTCCGGCAGCGGCGTACGCTCCGGTCCGCGCAGGACAGCGAGTACGTCCGCAGCCGCTCTCCAACTCTCCTGATGCCCGATCAGAGCGAAATCGATAGTCCGCCCTCGCCCAGCTACACTGGCAACTGAGCCACCCATGCAAGTGTTACCTCCCCAGGTATCCCCAGCATGTCGAGCGTCTTCAGATACTGTTGCAGCGACGCTCCGCGAAGCTCGGCTGCAGACAAGCTGACCTCGAACAGTGATGGCTTCACACAGCTGGCGTGGCACACTTCGCAATGTCCGTCCTTGCATTCCTTCGCCAGCATCTCCGCGAGGGTGGTCATCACATCAAAATGCAGTCGGTACACCTTATCGTCGAAGCGCTGCGCGTCCAAGGCTCGCTCGGTTCTGAGAATCGCCATTGCGTGATCGATGTGCTCTTCTTCCTCTGCTGCGATGGAGGCAAAGGTCTTGCCTAGACTCCCCGGTGCCACCTTCCCGACGCGTGAATAGCTTGCGACGGCGAATGATTCCAGCATGATCTCCTGGACGATCAGGCAGCCAATAAAGTCACGCTCTGTGATGCAGCGCATGAATGCGTCGCGGAGCCGCTTCCAATGCTTGGCGTCGACATTATTGGAAACGTCCACTCCAATCTTGCGGCCCTCGGCAGCGAATGCAGCAGCATGCCCCCGTTCACCCTCCGCATGCTCCAATGCATCGGCTACTTCTTCGGGACCGTCACATATCTCCGATAAGGACGTGTAGTTCATCGCAGCGACTAGTTCGCCGGTCATCGCCTGTGCCAGGACGTCCTGCCAAATCGGAGCACTGGGTGAGAGAGAAGTACATTCAATCGCTGAGCCGTTAACACTAATAAGGGGTTCCATGCGTCCTCCTGAACATCGAATTAAACCGTTGCTGCTTAGAGATTTGCTTCAGTATGGTGAGCAAATAAAAGACACCGGCCATCCTGGCCTTAAAACGCGGCGACGCTTCTGTGATCCGTTCCGTCATTACATCTGTGCTCATACTCGTTTCTTCTTACGAGAATGATTGAATCAGTGAGCATGGTGCGCTAAGCGCCTGTCCCCGATGCGCTGGCCTGCTCCTTCCATCGTTGTTCGTTTACGCCCTTCACGAGGAGCCACAGGATCAGCAATCCTTCCCCGATGTCGGCGGCCAGAATGTAGGGCAGATACTTTGCGCCGAACGACGGTGACAGAAAAGTCAGCCAAGCCAAACCGCCGATTGCCATCAGCACGCCCAGAATTCGAGGCAGGAAGGTTGACTTGAAAATGAGATAACCGATCAGGAGACAATAGAATCCGAAAAATACCAGAGCGATGCTGTAGGCCTGAGAATACAATTTGAGAAACGTGTACGCCAGCGCCTGCAACTGTTCCACCTTAAATGCGCTCGAGTACTGCCCGCTTCCCAAGACGACCAAGGGAGCGAGCTCAAAGAGGCAGGCAAAACCCTGAATAGCGCATCCCACGAGGCTGAAGAACGCTGCGAGCAAAGAGACGCTCCTGTTCACCGGCTTAAACAAGCCATAGAAGAGAGCCGTCACAGCGAGATAGCACGCGACCACGAGGAGGTCGGCTGCGAAACCTAGCCGAAATAAAGACTCGTGCGCCAGGATGTTGGTCGCTGTAGCCGCGGCGTCTCCACTTACAACAAGCCCGCGGCGAGCGAAGACGGCGAGTCCTCCCATCGGGATCATGAGCAAATAAAACACACCGGCCATCCTCGCCTTGAAACGCGGCGATGCTTCTGCAATCCGTTCCGTCATTACATCTGTGCTCATAATCGTTTCTCCTTATGCGAGGAATCGCAATCAAGGGTGCATGCAAATCAGATCGGTCCCCGATAGCGGCGCAGCCGGACCGCTGCCGCGAGGAATGCCGCAGCGATTGCCAAGCCGATCCACAGGCCCGGCGTGCTGAAAAATTGCGCCGGAGTGAGTGCTGCCATCAGATCCATCAGGGTGCTGCCCGGCGCCGGGGTGGAAGCCTCCGGTCCTGTCAAGCGGTACTGCAGCATGGTGAGGAAATGCGAAGTGTTGAACGCAATCTTCTCGACTCCCCAGATCACGAACGGCGGCAAGAAGGCCCATAGAAATGGCGCCCGCGGGGCCCAGGCTGAAACCAGCAGCAGCCAGCCGTAGATTGGCGCGTACCACAGGCCATGAACGGTCACAATATGGTAGAGCAGCATCAGTGACACGTGGAAGAACGACGATTGTGTCCATAGCGTCGCCACACTCAGGCCGCTCCCCAGCAGTACTACGCTGCTCAGCAGAAGCATGAGCCACTGCGTGACAACGGCGATGGCGAAACTGAGCAGTGGCAGAACGACGAGCGGAATGCTCACCTTCGAGAGCACAGTCGTGAGATCAGAAACCGGCAGCGACTTCCAGAACAGGATGTTCCGATCCCGGCGCTCTCCGTACAGCGCGTCGAGAGAGTAGAAAATTCCGACGATAACAGCCGTCCCCATGATCAGGGCCGCCGCGAATTCATACGGCACGGCGAGCACTTCGTGCTGTTGCGCCGGATTGAGCGCCCATATGCCGTGCATCCGGTGCCGCACAACAATCGTGTGGATCAAGAAGCCGAACAGAAAGACAGCGGCCGCGGCAAGCGGAGCGACGTAGATCGAACGGTTTTCCCACAATTCGCGTCGCACCGACCAGTACATTGGCCGAGTCGCTGACATGGCCGCTGGCGCGATTCCCTGCGAGTCGAGGGGAGACTCCGGCATGGCGTTCGATGGAGTATTCATAGAGCCGCTCCTTGTGCTGAGCCGGCTTGATTGCCCACCACAGCAACGAACAAGTCAGCGATGCTGGGCGTGCGCACGTCGCCAAGTGCTGCGAGTTGGTCACGGCCGAGATGATCAAACAGCAGGATGCTGCGACCGAGCACCTGGCGCTCGTAAATCGGCTTGAGCGCCCGTGCTGCGGCGGCTTGCTCGGGATGCACCATCACCTCCTGATAGCGGGACTCGATTTCCTCCATGCTGCAATCGAGTACGATGCGGCCGCGGTTGATGAACATGACATCGGTGAGGACGTCCTGGATCTCGTCCACCTGATGTGTGGTCATCACAATAGTGCGGCTGCGATCGAAGTAGTCGTTCAGCAGGGAATCGTAGAATTGCTTGCGGTACAGGATGTCAAGGCCAAGGGTTGGCTCGTCCAGCACCAGTAATTTCGCGTCAATGGCCATGACCAGGGCGAGGTGCAGTTGGGCGACCATGCCCTTCGACAATTCCCTCACCTTGCTGGCGCGCCGGATGGTGGTCCTGGCAAGAAAACTTTCCGCCTTCGCACGGTTGAACCGTGGATGCACGCCGGCGACGTAGTCGAGCAACTGCGAAACCCGCACCCAGCGCGGCAGCACGGCGACATCGGCAATGAAGCAGACGTCGCGCATGAGTTGATCGCGCTCGGTCCAGGGGTCGCGTCCGAGCACCCTCAGTTCTCCCTGATATGGAGTGAGGCCGAGAATCGCGTTGAGCGCGGTGGTCTTGCCTGCGCCGTTGGGGCCGATGAGTCCGAGAATCCGGCCCTCTTCCACCCGCAAATTGATGCCGTCAAGCGCGACCGTTGCGCCGAAGGCCTTGCGCAGGCCGCGTGCTTCTATGACTGTCATGGCTTCGGCTCCTTCTGTTCAGCATTCGACGACCGGCGGTTCGCGGCAGCATCCAGCAGTTCTTCCAGTCTCAGGCCGAGCCGCTGAATGGTTGCGTAGACCCTGGGCCATTCTTCGCCAAGAAACTTCTGCCGTTCGCCCTGCAGCAACAGACTGCGTGCGCCGGCATTGATGAACATGCCGCGACCTCGCTTACTTTCGACAAGTTGCTCGTCGACCAGTTGTTGATAGCCCTTCAGAACCGTGAGCGGATTGACCCGATATTCAGCCGCGACGGTGCGCACGGAGGGCAGCGGATCGCCTTCCTTGAGAACGCCGTCGAGGATCATCGCGACCACACGGTCGCGAAGCTGGCGGTAGATCGGCTGACTGTCGTTCCACTCACGGTCCATCAGGTTATCCAGATAGCCCTTGCCACATACACCCGGCCTGTTATTTTGTGCGCTGCAGGTCGAAGTGCGCGTGGATCGGCTTGTCCTTCATCATGAACGTCCAATCCTCGGTGTGATGGTTGGCGTCGATGATGGTGAACACCGAATGGTGCATGTGGTACTCCGTGCTCCCGCTGATGTCCTTGAACTCGAACTCGACCGTCTTGCCGTCGGGCGACATCTTGCCGGTCATGCGCGGCCGGTTCCCCGCGTCGCAATAGTGAACCAGCGTGAGCTGGCCTCCGTCCACGTAAAGCATCGTAACCGGATGGTCGTACTTTGTCGCATCCAACGGCGTTCCTGCTTCCTGAAGCTCGTGCACGAGCGCATTCCCCCTCGAGGTCACGCGCAGCGAGACGTGGAGCGGCTTGCCGCCTGACATCTCCGGCATCTCCGGGACGGTGACGGGGCCTTCCCACTCTCCCGCGAGGGTTTTCATGGTGTCGAAGGAAATCTGCGCGTCGGACTTCGGCGCGGCGGCTTTTTGCGCGTCTGACTTTTGCCCCTCGGTCTGCGCGAAAGCCACGGTGGAGAGCGACATCAGAACAACGACGGACAGCATAAGACGAAGAGATTTCATGTTTCATTCTCCTTAAGCTTCTTTACTTTCGGTTCAGGGTTTTCCCTCGCCTACTCCAGTGAGAGCGATCAACAGTGTTATACTTAACTACAACACAAGCTCACATGCAAGCTTTTTTTGATTTTCTTTTTGCGCCTTTCCGCCACCTGCTGTCTGCGAAGAGAGTTGGCCCGGCCGGAGAAGCGTATGGCCTGGACATGACGGACGAAATGCTGGCGCTGGCTCGCAAAAACCAGCGCAAGGCCGGCGTGCAGAATGTGGAGTTTCTCAAGGGCGAAATCGAAAACATTCCTTTGCCGGAAGCTTCCGTTGACGTGGTGATCTCGAATTGCGTGATCAACCTGTCCGCGGACAAGCACCGCGTCTTGCGGGAGGCGTTCCGCGTGCTTCAACGGCGGGGATCGGCGTTCCATCCACCGTGCGAACGAGGCCGCTCGCTCCAGTCGGCCGTGGGGATGCTTGCTGCGCCCAGAGGGGGACTGCGAAAACCAAAAGCAAACCTGCTAGAATAAGAAAACCTCGACCGTCACCCGCAACCAACCCTTCCCCCCGCTTAAATCCAACGCTCCCTCTTCCTTTAGTCGTTGGACGCAAGCACTCCCCCGGGCGTTACCAACGACTTGCGTTTGTGCGCGGCGCCGGGGAGTGCGAGAATGTCGGAAAGGAGGAGCATGAGTCCGGCCACACGACGACTCGCGAGCCTGATGGCGCTTCTGGCGGCGGGCGCTCTCTACGCCAGCGGGACGAAGACCGTCTCCGGCGAGTTGCACAGCGTAAAAGATAAAGTCCTCTCCATTCAGAAGATCGGCCTGTTCAGCAAGGGAACGGGCGTCGTGGAAATTCAGATGAACGATGCGACAAAAGTTACCGGCCAGCTCGCGCCCGGCATGCACGTCAAAGTGAAATACCGGGAGGAGAACGGCCATAAGATCGCCCTCGAAGTGGAAACGCGGCCCGCCTACGCGTCGAAGGAAGCCAAGAAGGCCGCGGGGCAGACACATAAATGATCCGCCGAATTTTGCCGTCGCTTCCGCGCGCATGAATCCTGCTTCCATGGCGGCGCTGGCAGTGGCCGGTGGCGCTTGCGTTTACACCTGGGCCGCAATCACTCCGAGCGCCCAACTGTTCGGCCCGACACTTCGCCGCACCGGCGATCCCACAACCATCGCCTTGACGTTTGACGACGGCCCGAATCCCGCCGCCACGCCTGCCTTGCTCGACCTGCTCGATCGCCACGATGTCCGCGCCACGTTTTTCTTGATCGGGAGATTCGTACGAAAATGTCCTGCGCTGGCGGCCGACATTGTTTCACGCGGGCACCTGGTAGCGAATCACACCGAAACGCATCCGAATCTCGGTCTGCTTTCGCCGCGGAAAATTGCCGACGAACTTTCCCGGTGCAGGGAAGCCATCACAACGGCAACGGGCCGCGACGCTGCCTGGATGCGGCCACCCTTCGGATTTCGCGGGCCGCACTTGCATCGCGCCGTTCGTCGCGCCGGAATCGCGGGCGTGGCGATGTGGTCCCTCTGGCTGTGGGATTGGTTTCCGCAGCCCGCGGAACGGATCATTCGGCGCTTGCGCCACGCTCGCGGAGGCGATATTGTCCTGCTGCACGACGGCGATTACCGCGCTCTGGGCGGCGAGCGCCTTCATTCCGTGCAGGCGCTCGCGCACTGGTTGCCCCGGTGGAAAGACGCGGGCCTGAAGTTCGTCACGCTCGACAGCTCGGAAAAAAAGTAGGCGGGCACATGGACGAGAGACGGTTGTACGACGAAAAGGACGAGACGAAGCAGATCCCGCTGATCTGCCCGCATTGCCGCGAGGAAAATACTTACCCGGTTCGCTGGAAGGTTCGGACGAAAAAAGCTGCGTTGCCGGGCGGCGCCGATGAAGAAGACCGCAAGCACTTCGCGCAGGCGCGATCTTACATGGTTCGCGTGGACGACATGGTAGCCTGCCGCAATATCCGCTGCCGCAAACGATTCGACCTGACCGGCCAGACCGTCGTCCTCATCTAGATTCTTGGCCAGCTACTTCTCTCTGATTCTCTGCGCTCTCCGTCGCATAAAGTTCTGGTCGTTAGATTTCCGGGTACATCTCAAAGAACGCTTCGATCGATTGCCGCAGCGTCCGCTCGATTTCCGCCTTGCTGCCTTCGATCAGGTGCATCGTGACGCGCCCGCTCCGCCCGTTCTTCATCTCCACCTGCGCTTCTCCCACGGCGTCCAGATCTTCCGCCGGGAACAGCCGCATCCCGTACACCAGCGCCAGCTTCGCCATGTGGCTCTCCCTGTTCTTGCAGGCTTCCCACGCGCCATGCATGCACACTGTAGCGCAGGAGCATCTCGTTTTGGTATCCATTGGTGAATGCCCGGGCGGGAAAACGTGACCTCGGCGAGGGAATCGGAGTAAGCTGGGGGCATCCTGCGGAGCGCCGTAGAGCATCGGAAAGTGCATGACCTTCCGGAGGTGCCCATGATTCCTCGCGTGACGCAAGCAACGCTGGCGATCGCCGGATTGTTCTTCTCGATGGGTTCGCCGGCACGCGCGCAAAATCCCGGCCCGTTGCCTCCTCCGGCGCAAAATGTTCCCGCGCAGCAACCATCGCAGCCGCAAGCTTCCCCGCAAGAGGCTGCTGCCGTGAAGCCCGGCACGCCGCAGAAAATTGTATTGCCGGCGGGGACGCGCCTGCCCCTCGTGCTCCACAACGCCATCTCGACGCGCAGCGCGCGTTCGGGCGATCTCGTCTATCTGGAGACTCTTTTCCCCATCGTGCAGGACAATCGCATCATCATCCCGGCGGGCTCGTATGTGAGCGGAGAAGTGGTGGAAGCAAAGCGCGCCGGCCGCGTCAAGGGCCGCGCCGAACTCGTGATCCGTCTGAATACGTTGATTTTGCCGAATGGCTACATGGTCAGCTTCAACGCGACGCCCTCGAACGCAGGCACCGGCGGCGGTGAATCCACCACGGAAGAGGGAACGATCAAGGGCGACTCGGACAAAGCTTCGGACGCCGGCACGATCGTGAAAACCACCAGCATCGGCGCCGGCATCGGCGGCATCGCCGGGCGCAGCGGGAAGAGCGCCGGCATCGGCGCGGGCGTGGGCGCGGGTGTCGGCCTGCTCGGCGTTCTGCTCTCGCGCGGCCCTGACGCGGAAATGCCGCGCGGCACCACGCTCGAAGTGACGATGAATCGCCCGCTCTACCTCGACGCGGACAAGATCAACTTCACCAGTCCGGGCCAGGCCTCCACGCTTGCCGGTCCGCCGAATCGCAATCCGCAGCGCAGCAAAGTCCCGTTCTAGCCGCGCGGCGGAAAGTCTCTCCTCTGCGGGCGGATGGCAAGAGAGATTCCTCATCGTCCCGGCCCGGCCGGGATTTCTCGGAACGACGAGTGCGCGGTGGCTGGTCATTGATTCGCTAGCTCGCGGCGGTGCGCTTCTCTCCCGCAAATCGCATCGGGCTGAATGGCTCGACGGGGAGCGAAGCGCGTCCATCCATGATCCATTCGCGGATCAGCTTCGCTGTGACCGCGGCGAGCAGAATTCCGTTGCGGTAATGTCCCGTTGCGATGAAGAGGCCTTCGATGTCGGTTGGCCCGAGGATCGGAAGCTGGTCGGGCGTCCCGGGACGAAGCCCCGACCACGTCTCGGTGATCGCCGCATCCGCGAGTGAAGGAGCAAGCTCGATGGCCGCCTCGAGAATGTGGCGCATGCCCGCCGGCGTGACGGCCTTCTCGAAGCCGGCTTCTTCGAGTGTGCTCCCCGCGACGGCGCGGCCATCGCTGCGCGGTACCACGTAGCCGCGGTCGGAGCGCAACACGCACCGCTGCGGCGCGCCGGAAGAGCGCAGCTCCACCATCTGCCCTCGCACGGGCCGCGTGGGCGCGTAGCGCTCGAACTCCGCAATTTTTCCTGAAAAACAGCCGGCCGCGAGGACGACGCGCGACGCGGGAATGGTTTCGCCGCCGGTTCTTTCTTGCGCGCCTCCTCGATGGAAATCACTTCGGCTTGCAGTCCAAGCTCACAATGCTCGGCGATCAGGCGATCCCGCTCGGCCTCGCCTTCCGGGGAGAAGAACGCGTGAATCGCGCCGCCGCGACGGAAGCCGATCGTCGCGCCGGAATCCGCTTCGACCGCGGCGACGAATTCCGGATAGAGCGCATAGCTCGCCCTGGCCAGCGGGACGAGCGGAATCGCTTCAGGCACATCGGGTGAAGGGACAAGCATTCCCGCGGCGGCCCACGACGCTTCGCGGCCCGGCTGTTGCCGATCGAGAAGGATGACGCGAAGTTTCTGCCGCGCCAGTTCGTGCGCGATTGCGCCGCCGATAATTCCTCCGCCGATGATGGCGATGTCGTAGGGTTTCATGCGGTTATCCCGGAGCCAGCGCGGCAAGAAGGCAGGGAAGCAGAGCGGCGAAGTCGAAAGTCGAGAATCGAGTGGCGAGTGTCCAGTGGCGAGTGGCTAGTGCGAGAGTCCCAGCGCGAGGGGCAAGCGAACACGTTCGTCTTTTCCTTAGGAGCTTGTTGGAAAACGGGATGAATCATGCCAACAACGTGTTGGTTGATGCGCGCCGCTGATGTAGCGCCGAGCTTTAGCTCGGCATGTGCCGCCCTGAAGGGCGGCTCTACAAGGTCCTTCAACAAACTCTTAGAAAAAGTGCGATTTTGTTGCGACTTGGAAGAGACCCGCCCGTTTGTTTTCAATGGGATGCGGCGGATTTTGTTTGAAAAAGTGTTGCGACTAGCGGCGGGAACGGATGAAGGAAGCAAAGGAGTTAAGGAAGGAGTAAGAACGGGAGGCAGAAGAAGTAGAGGAGGCGGAGGAGACCAAGGAGGCAAAGGATGCAGAGGAGGCAAAGGAAGTAGAGGAAAAGAAGAGGCAGTCTTCAGGCCGAGGGCAGGTTCTGGGCAAAGGAAACCGGCGCGGGCGGGGCGCGGTGTGAGGAGGCCGGTCTTTGCTCGCGAAGTCACGGGCTAGGTTAGCCGGGACGGGGACAAATTGCAAATGGGAGTGTGTGTGGACATTTGGTGGAATCTGTGAACGGAGGGAACTTTCCCCACCCTTCGCTTCGCGAAGAATGGGGCACCCGAACACCTCTTACCAATTTGCTTGGCCGTCTTGCTGTGGGCAGCGGCGATAAGGGTACCTGTGCAACAGTTTTTACTTTCCAGGGGGGGCCTTGAGCACCGCGACGCCGAGAACAGTATCGCGGTTGAATTCAATCGATTCTTGACTGGCATCGGGAGACAAAACTATGAATGTTCTATCCGTGGTCGTCAGTAACTTGTACGGGAGTGAAATGCGGGAGGAACCGTCCTTGGCCTGAATTCCTGGGATCTGTCTGTCCCCCAACAGGAAGACGACTGTCAAAGGCTTTCCCCCGCCCAGTGAATATGGGATTAGTGGATAGAGCCGGGAGGCGAAAAAGAGCGCATAAAGAAAAAAGATTGATAGGAGCAAGCTCAAATAGAAGGGCAAGGTGCGACGATTCGCCCACCAGACGGGCTCGGCGTGCATTGGGAGTCTCCAAGACACCCAGGCCAAATCTGCACTCCCCATCAAAGAGACAGAGAAGGCGAAAAGGCTAGCCATGATGCCCCAGGTAATTCCCTCGACCCCACGACCAAACACGGCGAATGCAGCAATGACGAGTCCCGTTTGGAGACCAGTTATGCCGTTCACGAAGAATGTTCGGCGCCAGGAGACGGGCCTTCTAGATACCTCATCTTCTAAAGCATGTCGTATAAACTGATCGGCAGCTTTCTTCATAGAAGCGAGGAGGACGATAGGTGCGATGACCCAGAATCCGGCCACAAGATACTGGAGATGGAAGATTGAGAAACTGGATACTCCATACCGGGAGAGGTGGTGAGTCACGACTAGGAATCCCACCAGATATGCTAGACCCAGCGATATGCCGAAAAGTCTGGATACCCAGTCAAAGAACAGTCGGCCAGTTTCCTGTTCGTCTCCCTTAGCCGTTCTCCCTCTCGTTCGGGAAACGTTTGGTTCAGAATCTCCAGACATCACTTCCTCCCTGAGCGTTACCAGAACCAGCGATTGGGCCGAGGCAGTGGGGACAAAGTTTTCCTCTCGTCGGGCTTGTACATTTCGCACCGAATCTGCGTTTCGTGCCAGCTCGAATTGCATTGGTAGAAGCTTGGACTGTGGTCCGGTTCCGGATAGCGAATCGTCAACTCGCGATTTCCTGTCCACGTAATTTCAATGAAACGCGGATCGGCCTCGAGCCAAAATACCGACGTACCAGTCCAGTGGGACCACACGGCAGAATGTGGGAGTGCGAAGTGGGTTTGATGAATCTCAACTGAGCTGTAGAAGGGTGTAGTGGCTCCGCAATCGAACTCTGTTACACGGGCCACAATCCGGCCATCCGGCGAATCTGCAGACTGGAGTTCATACCGGGCGCAGAAGATGTGGCCGAGAAGAAATACAAACAACAGACAAGCAGAAGAAACGCTCAAGACCACGATAAGGGTAGCGATCAAGAACTTCCATGCGCGGCGACGACCACGCATGACCCTCCTCAGACGCCAAGCGAGGAGCGCAGCACCGACGGCAGCTATGAGGACGATGTACGACATAGGTGTGCTGAATGCTAGCATGAGACCAAGGGATTCGCGCATTCGTTGAAAAGTATTGTATCCCGCTGCTACTTCACCTTCGCGTTATCTATGAATTCCGAAGGCTGGAGGGCTCTGCTGCTGGGCGGCAAGAATGGCCAATTGAAGCCCGGCGCGACGCGACGTCGTTTAGCGGGCTTGCGGCAGTCGAAGCGGCAGGGGCTTCTTGCAATCGGCGGCGAGGGGCGGATAGACTCCGCTGCGCATTCAAGAAATCCGAAGCTGAAAATCTCACCGCAAGGGAAGGCGTGATGAGCAGGAGTCACATTCGCCGGCTGTTATTTCTCGTCTTGCTTGTGTGCCTGTTTGTTCCGGCGCTCGGCGCGCAGAGCAGCGCGAAAAAGCGCGCCAAGTTTGAACTCACCGAAACCACGATTGCGGAAACTCTCGAGGCGATCCGCACGGGCCAAGTGACTTGCCGCCAGTTGGTCGAGGGATACTTGCGGCGCATTCGCGCGTACGACCAAACGACGCGGCTGAACGCGATTGTGGTGCTCAACCCCGATGCGCTCGCGGACGCCGACAGGCTCGATCGGGAATTCAAGCGGACGGGAAAGCTCCGGCCGCTGCACGGCATCGCGGTGATCGTGAAGGACAATTACGACACGAAAGGACTGCAAACCACCGGCGGCTCGCTGGCGATGAAGGGCTTCCTTCCGTCCGAGGACGCCTTTATGGTGAAAAAGCTTCGCGAGGCCGGCGCGATCGTGCTGGCGAAATCGAACATGGCCGAATGGGCGTTCAACCCCTACGTCACCATGAGCTCGATTGCCGGAATCACGCGCAACCCGTACGACCTGGAACGCGTGCCGGCAGGCTCGAGCGGAGGAACGGCCGCGGCGGTGGCGGCAAGTCTTGGCGAAGTGGGGCTCGGGACGGACACGGGGAATTCGATTCGCGGCCCGTCGTCGCACAACGCGCTTGTCGGGATTCGGCCCACGATAGGATTGACCAGCCGGGATGGAATTATTCCGCTGTTCGTCAACAATGATGTGGGCGGCCCAATAGCGCGAACGGTGGAGGACGCCGCAAGGCTCTTGGAAGTCGTCGCCGGATACGATCCCGCCGATCCGGTCACCAAAGAATCCGAAGGCAAGCGGCCGAAAAATTACACGCAGTTTCTCGACAAGAATGGTTTGCGGGGAGCGCGCATCGGAGTTTTCCGGCAGTACATGGAGACGCCGACGACCGATCCCCAGGTGAAAGCGCTGACCGAGAAGGCGATCGAAGATTTGAAAGCGCAGGGGGCCGAGATCGTCGATCCCTTCGTGATTCCGGACTACGAAAAGCTGACCAAAGATATCTGGTGCGGCGATTTCCAGGCGGATGTGGATCACTATCTGGCGATGCACGGCCAGAACGCGCCCTACAGGAACATCGCAGACATCGTTGCGTCCGGACTCTACCTGCCGTACATCGAAGACAGGCTGAAGGATGCCGTCAAACCGAAAGAGCCCGGCGCAGAGAACAGCGCTCCCTGCCCGGATACCTACCATAGCGAGCGCAAGATCGCGTTTCGCGAAGCCCTCCTGGCGGCGATGGAGAAAGACAAGCTCGACGCCATCATCTACCCGACGTGGAGCAATCCGCCGCGAAAAGTGGGCGACATGAAGAGTCCTGCCGGCGACAACAGCCAGATTCTTTCGCCGCAGACGGGTTTCCCGGCGATCACGGTGCCGATGGGATTCACCTACGACACCCTTCCCGCGGGATTGACCTTTCTGGGGAAGCTGTTCAGCGAACCGGCGTTGATCAAGTATGCGTACGCGTACGAGCAGGCGACGAAGCACCGGCGCCCGCCCGCAAAGTTTCCGCCGCTGCGCTGAAAATGCGCTCCGCCGGCTGTGGCGGCGCCGCGGCTGGCTTTGTATCCTTGTCCATTTTCTTCTTCTGCGCTTCGAAATTCTTTTCGACTTGCGGGCTATGCAGGCTTGCCGAAAGGACAGGAGAAATCGTGTCACCGGGGCTAACCAGGAGATGTGGACCGCGTCCAATGAGCAGCTTCTCCTTAGGGGGGACATGAGATACCGTTGCCGGCGCTTTCCTTCTTCGCCCTCAGAGGTTTTGCACTGAGTCTCGCTGAAGGCAAGAACGTCGCAGAGAAGACGAGCAACTGGCGCGAGGCAGACCAGCAGTTCCTTCGCTGGCGGCATTTCAAAAACTTTGGTGCTCGAGTTTGGCGCGGACGGTGGTCCAGGCACGAATAGGAGGAAGTGTGGAAACTCTCTATCAAGACATCCGCTTTGCCATACGCATGCTGAGAAAAAATCCTGGATTCACACTGGTCGCCGTGCTGGTTCTGGCGATCGGAATCGGGGCGAACACTGCTATCTTCAGCCTGGTAGACGCAGTCTTGCTTCGCCCGCTTCCTTATCCACAGTCGGACCGCCTGGTTCTCCTGGAAAACGTCTACGACATCGGGCACACGCCAGTGTCCTACCCGCAATTCCAGTTTTGGCAGGAGCAGCGCCAAATCTTCGATCAGGTGATCACGTTTAACTATGGGACGGCGGCGCTGACCGGCGTGCAAGAGGCCGAACAGGTCAGGACGCTAAAGGTCTCAGCAAATTTCCTGCCGACGCTGGGAATCGCACCGGTGGCGGGCAGAACTTTTCTCAGCGAAGAAGAGCCGCCTAGTTCCAACCCGGTGGTCATGCTGACGGAAGCCTTCTGGCGGAAACACTATCAATCCAGCCCCTCGGCGCTCGGCGAGAAGCTTACGCTCAATGACACTGTGTTTACCGTGATTGGCATTGTTCCGGACAGCTTTCGTCTAGGCCGGCCTTTCGACGTGGTCGCGCCATTACGGACGCATGCGCCGGCGCATCTGAACTTCTTGCCAGCGATCGCGAGGGTGCGTCCGGGCATGAACTTAACCCAAGCCAGGGCCGCCCTTCAGGCAGTTTTTCCGGCCTACAAGCAGGCAGATGGGGATCTCGAGAGTGTGGCGCTCACACCATACCAGGAATCTTTGGTTGGCAACTCGCGGCCGCTGCTCCTGGTGCTTCTCGGGGCCGTTGTTGCTGTGCTCCTGATCGCCTGCGCCAACACGGCAAACCTGCTTCTGGCGCGCGCCGCCGCCCGCGAGAAGGAAATCGCCATTCGTCTCTCCTTGGGCGCGGGGCGGATGCGGCTGGCGCGCCAAGCGCTAACGGAAAGCACTCTGCTCTCTGTGGCTGGCGGCACGCTCGGAGTACTGCTGGCGTGGAGTAGCCTCCAATTCCTGACTTCTCTGTTAGTCCGGCGCTTGCCCCCAGGAGTTGCCGTGCAGCTTGATCACAGAATTCTCGCATTTGCCATTCTGCTCTCGCTGGTCACCGGCCTGGTGTTTGGCCTGGGTCCTGTCCTGCTGCTCGCTCAGGGAAACCTGCATGAACGTTTGAAGCAGGGTGGACGCCAAGGTGGAACCACCCCCGGCGGGCAACGCTTAAGGCACGCGCTGGTGACCGGCGAGATCGCTATTTCTCTCGTGCTGCTGTCTGGAGCAGGACTATTGTTGCGAAGCATGGTTCGTCTGATCAACGTGGATAAGGGATTCGACTCCGAACACGTCGTGTCCATGGCAGTGCGGCCCTCGCCTGTCCGCTACTCCGATCCGCGCAGGGAGATCATCTACCTGCAGCAGATCTCGGACAAAGTGAACGCACTGCCCGGCGTACAGTCTGCAGGATTGGTGTACGAACTCCCGCTCGCCGGCGGCGGCACCAATGGGTCCATCGCCATCGAGGGACACCAGGCCGAAGCACAGCAATCGCTAAATGCGGACAAGCAGTACATCGCGGGCAATTACTTCCAGGCCATGCGTATCCCGCTGCTCAGAGGGCGTTTTTTCAATGAAAGCGACACGGCGGACTCTCCCAAGGTGGTGATCATCAATCAGGCTTTCGCCCAGCAGTTCTTCCCCAAGGAGGACCCCATCGGCAAGCATGTAGATGTTTCCTGGGGCGAAACCGGATGGTGCGAGGTGATCGGCGTGGTGGGCAACGTCAAGCAGGCCAATCTGGCCGCTGCAGCCCGGCCGAGCACGTTCATGCTCTATGCGCAGAATGCTCCAATCCTGAAATTCCTTGGCGTGAATCTGGTGGTCCGCACCAATCAGGAGCCGTTGAGCGCCGTACAGGCCATCCGTTCGCAAATCCAGCAGATTGATCGCAATCAGCCGGTGGCTGAAATCAAAACCATGGACGAGCTGGTTTCAGAATCGCTGGCCCCGCAGCGTACTCCCATGTGGCTCTTCGGCGCCTTCAGCGGGATCGCATTATTCCTGGCAGCTATCGGGATCTACGGCGTGCTTTCTTATTTCGTGGTGCAGCGCAGCCAGGAGATCGGCGTGCGCATGGCCTTGGGGGCGCAGCGAGGTCATGTTGTGGGACTCATCCTGCGCCAGGGCGCGCGTTTGATTGCCATCGGCGTGGGCATAGGTCTAGCAGGAGCGTTTGTTGCGGCCCGGGCTTTGACCTCGTTTCTGTTTGGCGTGAAGCCCACCGATTTGCCGACGTTCATCGGCGTCTCGTTGCTGCTGGCTGGCCTGGCCCTGGTAGCGTGCGTCGTGCCGGCATTGCGGGCGACGCGAGTTGACCCGCTGGTTGTGCTGAGGAACGAGTAGCGTGCACTAACGCGGGGGCTGGCTATTTGTAGGTGGCGCCCAGGATGGCGTCCACTTTCGTCCAGAGGTCGCGGGAAAGATTCTCGACGGTTCGCTTCGTATCCTTGTCCATTTTTTTCTTCTGCGCTTCGAAATTCTTTTCGACGATTTTGAAGAACTCCTTGTGAAACTCTTTTTCGTTCAGATTCTCGATATGGACCCAAAGGGCCCACTGGATGATTCCGTCAACGGTTTGGGCGCCGGGGGTGATCTGGCCGGCCTCTAGCATGTGCATCGTCTGGCCGATGATGGGCTGATCGCGGCTGAATTTTTCCTGTTCGCCGGCGTTTGCCACGCGGTATTCGGTTTTCTGATGTGGCGCCAGCTTGTGCAGGTCCACGCAGAAGGCGCGGATCGGCGCGGTCACGGTGGAGGATTCGGCGCCACCGCCCCAATCGGGTTGTGACGCGGGTGGCACGATGATCAAGACGCCGAATCCGGTTTCTCTCTGGAAGTCCTTGAGGTTGGCGTTCCCGCCCAATAGAAGACCGGTGAGCACGCGTCCGACAAAACCCTTGGGATGAAAGACGGTGCCGCTCGGAAAGAAGACCTCGACCGTACAGGGCGAGTTGTTGGTGATGGTGATGTTGAGCGCGTTGCCTGTTGAGATATTGTTGCCGAGAATCTGGTATTGAAACGGCGCGGCCGAACCGCTTGGTGCGAGGTGATTGGGATCCCATGACCAGAGAAGCTGGCCGGTAGGGCTGTAACCGGTGCGGCATTTAGAGTAATCGAAGGGGGCGAGCCAACTCTGCGGACTGAAAATCGGTTTGATGCCAGCCTTCAGCGAGTGTTTTCCGAGAACATAGTTCCAATTGTCCGCCGCCTGCCAGGTATTTATGAGATACATCGGCTGGGGAGCAACCGGAGCTGCGCCGCGATCAACATAGGTGAACTGGCCGGGCAAAGTGTAAACGGTTCCAGGAATCGAGTCGTACACGCTGCTGATGCCCGCAACGTGATCAAGGGAACCAGCGACGGTTGTGTCCACCGCGCCATAGTCGGCGATCGTGGGAGCCGTGTCGTGTCCGGGCGCGAGGCCGGGCAAAAGCTGCGCGAGGCTCTGGAAATTGCGGCCGCCGATCGGCAAGTTTTCGAGTTCCCGTTGAGAAATCACGGTGGAGGGACTGGCGCTGATGGTATCTAGAGGCGCTGAGGCGGAGACGACCGTGCCGAGCGCCGTGATGTAGGCCGTCGGCGTGCGAATCGCGAAGGCGCCGCCGGGCTTGGTCACGGTTACAACTTCAGCGCGCACGGTGCCATGAAGCAACTCCACTAGCGTCTGTTGCGTCTCGGGATTGTGCGTGGCCACGCGCAGCTCGGTGGCGCCGCCCGTGTAGAGCTTCGAGCCGTCCTTCAACAGAAGAATAAAGCCGCCATCGCTGCCGGTGGCGAGCACGTCGGTGGATAGCACCGCGTCGCCGCGCTTGGTATCAGAGACGTGGAGATTGCGAATCAAAAAGGCGTTTTTCGCCTTCTCGACGCGGCCGACTTCGACCGGCGCAACGTCGGGCGCGAGCGAAACGCTGACCGCCGAGAGACTCAAAGCGAGCGCCAAGGTACGCAGCATGGCGGCACCTCCTTGGTGCTGGTGGAGTCAGAACTTGCGCGTATCGTACGTTGGTTTGGGGTTCGAGTCAAAACAATCGTGGAACAGGGTCACTACAGGGAATTGACGAGTTCGACGGAAAGGACGTGCGCCTTCTGCGCGAGGTTGCGTGCGCGGATCCAATCGGAGACCTCAATCGCTTCGCGCGACTGGCCGAAGAAGCTGCGAATTTTCTCGACGAGGTCGTGCTGCGTGGCATTGAGCTGGCGCCCGTTGGCCCGTTGAAGATTTTTCTCGGCAGCGGCGAGATCTTCGTTCGTCTTCTTTTGATATTCCGCGAGATCCTCCGGCGAAAGTTGAGGGGAAATCTGCGGCGCGGCCGGCTTGGGCGGTGCGGGCTCCGGCGTCTCTTTCGGCGGGGGAGAGGGCCTGTGCGGCGGAGGCTTCACCGGCGGCGGGGTCTCCGGCAGGGGCGCCGGAGTCGTCTCGGCGGGAGGCTTCGCTGCCGGTTCCGTTGTGACGGGAGGGCCGGAAACCGGAGGAGCGGCCTGCACCGTATGCTTCTGGCAGCTGGCGGAGACGAGCGCGAATCCGCAGGCGAAGCACGCGACGATCCAGCGGGTTCGGTTTTTTTGGCTGGGCATCAGCGGGACAGCGGCAATTCCATCCGGAACGTCGTGCCGCGGCCAACCTCCGAACTGAAGTCTATCGAACCGTTGTGAAGCTGCACAATCTGAAAACATGTGGCAAGTCCCAAACCAGTCCCTCCCGGTTTCATGGTGAAGAACAGTTGGAACACTTTCTTTTGATGCTCGGGAGGGATTCCGGGACCAGTGTCGCCGATGGATATTTCGGCCATCTCGCCGCGCCGCCGCAGCGCCACCGTCAGCCTGCCGCCGCCGCTCATGGCCTGGCAGGCGTTCATCACCAGGTTGAGGATGGCCTGCTTGATCAACTGGCGATCCACATTGGCGGGTGGCAGGCCTCCGGACATTTCGGCCTGCACTTCGACGTTGGCGGCGGCGATCTGCGGGCTTGCCAGCGCGAGCACCTCGCCGAGCAGCTCGGCGAGGTTCGTTTCTTCGAGCTTCAATTCGACCGGCCGGGTGAAATCGAGAAACGTCTTCACGACACGGTCGAGCCGGTCGATTTCGGAATCGAGGACCTTCACGGCCTGCTGCGGCTCCGCGCCGCTGGGCAGGTTCGCTTTCAAGATTTCGAGCCAGACGCGCATCGCGTTCAGCGGATTCTTCACCTCATGGGCCACGCCGGCGGTGACGCGGCCGAGCGCGGCGAGCCGTTCGGAGACCTGCAGTTGCGAACCAATCCGGTCGAGCGATTCGAGGTCACGAAGCGTGAGCAGCGTGGCCATCCGCCGGCCATTTTCGGTGATGGCTTGCACGCTGGCGCCCACGCGCCGCGGCCCATCGGCGGTCTCGAGCCTGACCTCGGCGTTCTCGACCGGTACGAGGGCATCCGCCTCGAAATGCAACGCCTGCGACAAGGGATGTCCGGCGGGGAACACTTCGTGCGCGCTCCGGCCGAGTACCGCGTCCGCGCGCGCGCCGAGAAATTTTTCCGCGGACGGGCTGACGAGCACGGCGCGGCCGTCGGCATTGAACAGCAGCAGGCCGTCCTCCAGGCCGGTCATGATCTGGTTCAGGTTCTCCCGCATCGTGCTGAAGATTTCGCGGACGTCGCGCAGTTGCTGGCCGATGCGGCTGATTTTCGTGCTCACCTGGCCCAATTCGTCGCCTCGCGCCAGCGGCTTCCAGTCGAATTCGCCCGCCGAGATGCGGTCCAATTGCGCCGAGATGCGTCCGAGGGGCGAGAGGAGAAGGTGGCTGAGAAGGAAGACGAGCGCGGTCGAGAGCACCACCGCCGCGAGCGCCACCCACAGCGCGGCGTTCAAGCCCGGCGCGACCTCGTCGCGGAGCAGCGCCGAAGAAATGCCGACGCGCACCGCGCCGTAAGGCTTCCCGCCGAGGTTGAACGGCAGTACGACTTCATAAACGCTCGGCGGCCCGTAGAGCACCCGAAGCTGGCCGAGAAAGCGCATCTCGACCAGCGTGCGGAGGTCCGGGCGCTGGAAGACGATGCGGCCCGGGAGCGCCGAGTCGCTCGAGATCAGCGCCGTGCCCTGCTGGTCCGTGATCGTGATTTCGTAGATGGTGCGGGAAAAACCAACCGAGGATTCGAGCAGCGTATTCAGCCCGGCGCTCGCGAGCAAGGAGTGGCGCACGTAGGTGCGCAGGTCCACGGCGCTGCTCGACGCGGGCGTTTCGCCGCGTTCGGCGGATTCGCTGAGCGCCTGCTGGGAGGCATGGAAAATTTGTTGTGCGACAAACTGGGCGCGGTCGTCCGACTGCCGGATCACCTGCCGCGTGAGGCGCGACACGTAGAGCCCGGAGATCAGCAAGACGACGACGAAGACGAGCAGCGACGTCGCCAGGGTGAGCTTAGTCTTTAGGCTGAACTGCATGCGACTTCTGCCGCGCGGCCTCGTATTCCTTCAATTTATTGTGGAGGGTCTTCAAACTGATGCCCAGCAGTTCGGCGGCGCGCGTCTTGTTCTGATTCGTGGAGGCGAGCGTCTGCTGGATCAGCTCGCGCTCCGCCTGGTCCACGGTGGTGCCAATCGGGAAGCGCAGCCCGGACAGCTCGTCTCCGCCAACCGCGGCGCGGCCGAAGTCCTCGGGCAGGTGCTGCTTGCCAATCAGGTTGCGATCGCAGGCGATGGCGGCGCGCTCGAGCACGTTGCGCAACTCGCGCACGTTCCCGGGCCAGTGATACGCCTTGAAGAGTTCCATCACCTCGTTGTTGACGCCCGGCACCTGGCATCCATGCTTCTGGTTGAGGTCGCGGAGCAGATGCTCGACGAGCCCCGGCAAGTCATCTTTGTGTTCGCGCAGCGCCGGCAAATGAATGTGGAACACGTTCAAGCGGAAGTAGAGGTCGCGGCGAAGCTGTCCATCGGCGACGGCTTGCAACGGTTCCTTGTTTGTCGCCGCGAGCACGCGCACGTCCACCGGAGTTTCCACCTTGCTGCCAAGCCGGCGAATTTTGTGGTCCTCCAGCACGCGCAGAAGCTTGGCCTGCGTGGGCGCGTGCATCTCGCCGATTTCATCGAGCAGCAGCGTGCCGCCGTGGGCCAGTTCGAAGCAGCCGATGCGGCGCTCGGCCGCACCGGTGAACGCGCCTTTTTCGTGGCCGAAGATTTCGCTCTCCATCAACGTTTCGGGGATCGCGGAGCAATTGATCGGGACGAAGGGGCGCTCGGCGCGGGGCGAAAGCTGGTGAATCGTGCGCGCCGCCATCTCTTTGCCCGATCCCGTCTCGCCGGTGATCAGGACCGAAGCGCTCGAAGGCGCGGCGGTTTCCACCACGCGCATCACGTCCTGCATCACTTTGGATTGGCCGACCAGCTCGCCCAGCCGGCCCGCTTCGCGCAACTGGCGTGTGAGGACCGCGACGTTGCGCTGGTCGCGCACGCGCCCGAGCGCACGATCGAGCAGCGCGCGCAGTACCGGCGGATTGAGCGGCTTTTCGATGTACCAGAACGCGCCCGCCTCGATCGCCTGCACGATTCGTTCGCTGCTGCCTTTGCCGGTGATGATGATCACCGGAATGTTCTGGAGTTCGCCCTCGAGCCGGTGCAGCAGCTCGAGGCCGTTCATCCCTGGCAATTCGACATCGGCAAGCAGCACGCCCGGATGAAATTCGGAAAACTTGGCCAGCGCTTCTTCTCCGCTGCCCACGCCGAGCACTTCGCAGCCCCACTTGCGAAGGAGTGCTTCGTATCCCCTGCGGGCATTCTCCTCGTCTTCGACGATCAGAATGCGGTCGGTGAATTGAGCTTCGGCTGGCATCAAGGAATTGAATGTAGCAGCAGAGCAGGGGAATGCCAAGGGAACGCGAGGGGATTGCGGTCCCTAGCCTGCAAAATCATCAGCAGCGCTTTCGGCAAATCAACGGCGCGCGAGATAGAGGGGGCGGACCAGTTCGAGCTCGAGCTTCGTGCCCTTTTGCAGCTCGAGTTCCTGGCCGTAACCGGAAGCCAAGACGAAGCCGCCGGCTCCTCCAACTGCCGCGCCGATCGCGGCGCCCTTGCCGCCTTTCGTCGCGCCACCGACCGCCGCACCGATGGCCGCGCCCGCGGCGGCCGCTTCGAGTTCACGAGTGCCTTTGCTCGTGCGCGCTTCGATGACGCCCTCCTTGTTCGGGCCCGACCTCACGCTGTGCTCGCCGGGGACCTCCACCACGTCGGCAACCAGCGGCATTCTTCCGTCGCGAGTCTTGATGTCGTCGAAGCTCACCCAGAGCCGCGCCCGCCCGGTCAGCCCGGCGGGTTCGACGCGGCTAATGTGTCCGCGGACTTCCGCTCCCGGCGGCAGAACCGTGCCATCCGCCGTGGAGAGTGGTTCGAGCGTTTGCGCTTTGAAGTGCTTTCCGGGTTTGTCCTTGGACGTGTTCAATTTGTCTTTCAATCCGACCAGGAATTGCGTGCCCGTCGGCACTTCGGAAGGCAGCGTTGCCGAAGTTGCGTTCGTGCTCTGCTGCGCGCAGAGCAGGGAGGGGTAGCTCGCTGCTGCGAATAAGATTGCCGCAGCCAGTGAAAGCGGTTTGCGGTACATGGGGCTCTCCTTCGCCGTCTCCGGCTTTGCCGCCCGCTGGCTTCCGGGCTGGAATGGGCCCCGGCGGCGCCGTACTCCTATTATCAGATGGCGGTTCAGGCGGCGGGGTGGCCTTGGGGCTTCGATCAGGTTGTTCTCGGAGAGGCGGGGAGGGATGCGGAATCGGCGAAGGACGCTCGATTTTCGGCAACTCCCGGTCGGCGGGCGCGGAGCAGAAACCCCTTCTTGCCGGTTGACGGCTACATTATAATGGCGCTTGGATTTTGGGCCGTTTCGCGTTTGAGGGCAAAGCACTTGGGCCTCGCGTGTTCGACAGGGGATGCTCCGTTCTTTGTCATCATGGCAGTTGTTCGCAGTCCGCGCCCCTGTGGGAGAAATGCCGAATGAATCGCGCGAGGAATCGAGTTCCTGAGGAGGGCGGAATGAAAGCTCTGTTGCGGGTTTTGGCACTGCTCGCACTTGTTCTATCCCTGGTGCCGGCCGGCTTCGCCGGCAATGCGGAATCTTCGAAGAAAACTGCAAAGCATCCGAACGCGGCGGCGAAGAAGGCGGCCGCAACAGAGGCGTCCGCAAAGAGCGATGCAGCGGCCGCGCCGGCCGCAGTTGCGCCGGCCCCCAAGGCCGCAAAGAAATCGAAGACTTCGGAGCCGGAAGCGCCGAAGTGGACGCCGATGCCGGCGACGACGGGCACCCTGGGTCTCTTCACCGTGGAGAGCGCCGAGACGCTGCCCAAGGGCGGATTCAGCTTTTCCGCGTTCGGCAACAAGGTCGCGCGCAATCCCGGCCAGATCAATGTGACGACGATCGGATGGAGCGTGGCGGCGGGCTTGACGGATCGCTTGACGGCGTACGTCGAGATGGACGCGCACAATCACGTCCATATAGGAGACCGGAGCGAACTCAGCCTGGACACGCCGACCACCGGAGCGTTCCAGCCGTTCGACAATACGCTGTATCGCTCGATCCTGCCGTGTTCTCCGCCTTCGGTGCCTTGCCGGGCCCCTGCGTATGTGGAGGATTATCCGTTCGCGTTTGCGAACGGGGGCGGCATCGGCACGGTCACGATCGGCCTGAAGTTCAATCTCCTGTCGCAGGACCACGGTCACTGGCTCAGCCTGGCGCTGCGGAACGAAGCGATTCTACCGACGAAGTACGGGCTTGCGGACTTGCTGGACAATCAAGGACAGAGCGGGCGTTTCAATTACAACGTGGCGCTCTCCGCCAGCCGGCACATGTTCGGGAATTCGCTGGTCGCCATGTTCAACGCCGGCTATCGCTTTACGCCCGACCCGAACTTCACCGTCTTTAATGCTTCGGCCGGCAACGCCATGCAGAAGGTGCATGTGACGATGGCGGATCAGGTCCACCTCGGCGCAGGTGTCCTCGTATTCCCCGAGAAGCGCTTCCAGCTTATGAACGAGTACACCGGCGAGGTCTTCGTCGGCGCGCACACGCCGAATACATCGTTCGGCGCGCGCGATCCGGTGGATGCGGTGTGGGGATTCCGTTTCTATCCGGTGCGCTGGGCGGCGTTCGACGCCGGTTACCGCGTGACGATCAATCTTGCCAATCATCACCGCGACCGCAGCGGCTTCGTGTTCAAGCTGAGCACAGTGCTCTGGCCGGAGAAGGAAAAAGCTCCGGACACCGTCACCGCGTCGTGCTCGCTCGACAAGAGTTCGGTCGTGGCGGAATCCGGCGCCGTGGTCGGCGCGAGCGTGCGGGCCACCGACTCCTACAATCATCCGTTGAATTACACCTGGACCGCGACGGGCGGCTCGGTTGAAGGCAGCGGGGCGGATGTGCGCTGGAACTCCGCGGGCGCCGGGCCTGGCACCTACGCGATCACCGCCCGCGCGGACGACGGACAGGGCAACACGGCAAGCTGCTCGGACAACGTGACCGTGGAGCCCAAGCCGTTGCCGCCGCCACCGACGATGTCGTGTTCGGTGGATCGGTCGAGCGTGCTGGCGGGCGAGCGCGTCAACATTGCGGCGAACGTCAACGACCGGAGCGGATCCGCGCTCGCCTATTCCTGGCAGACGACGGGCGGGCAGGTGATCGGCAGCGGCGCGAACGTGCAACTGGATACCACCGGCCTCGCGCCCGGCAGTTACACGATTACGGGACGAGTCCAAAACGGCGTCGGCGGCGCGGCCGATTGCTCGACGGGCGTGGCCATCCAGGCGCCGCCTCCTCCTCCGCAGGCGTCGAAATTAAATGAATGCCTCTTCAAAGAAAACAGCGTCCGGGTGGACAACGTTTGCAAGCGCATCCTCGACGACGTGGCCCTGCGCCTGCAGAACGATCCGAAGGCCAGGGTCGTGGTCGTCGGCTACGCGACGCCCGGCACCGGCAAGGTGGGTGAGAAGCGCGCCGCAAAACTGGCCAGCGATCGCGCCGCGAATGCCAGGAAATATCTCGGAGAGAAAGGCATCGCGGAGTCCCGGGTGGAAGTGCGGACCGGCACCGGACAGAAAGGCGCCGGCAAGGAAAACAGCCGCACGGACTTCATCTGGGTGCCGGAAGGCGCTTCGTATTAGGATCTGCTTTCTGCGCAAAGAGCATAGGGGCTCCGTTCCGGCCACGGGAAGGAGCCCGTTCTTTTTCTGGGAAACTGGGTTGGACGAGATTCTGCGGCGATGAAAGCCCTCCACCAGCACGATCATCTCTGGCGCCTGCTGTTCTTTGCCACCGGGTTCCTCGCCGCATCCGCCACACCTGCAGTCGCGCAGGTCTGGCAGCCGATGGGGCCGGCGGGCGGTGACGCCCTGGCGCTTGCCGCCGACTCGTCCGACCCGCGTATCCTTTATTTGGGCACATCCGACGGGCACGTCTTCGGCTCGCGCGACCGCGGCGAGCACTGGCAACTGCTCGGCCGCGTCGGCTCCCGGCCGGACGCCGTGGTGACGGCCATCGTCGTGGACCCGCGCGATCCGCAAACGCTTTTCGCGAGCGCGTGGACACGCGGAATCGAATCGGAAGGCGGGGGAGTATTCGTCAGCCGCGATGGGGGGCGAACGTGGCGCGCCACCGGTCTGACCTCGCATGCCGTGCGCGCACTCGTTCAGGCGCCTTCGAATCCCGAAGTGCTCGTCGCCGGCGCACTCGACGGCGTTTTTCGCTCACGCGATGCCGGCGCTGCCTGGGAACGCATCTCGCCGGAAGGCGACGAGGAGTTGCGCAATCTGGATTCGCTGGCGCTTGATCCCCAGGATCCCGACATCATTTATGCCGGGACGTTTCACCTTCCCTGGAAAACCGCCGACGGGGGAAAGCACTGGGCGCCGGTCCACGCCGGCATGATCGACGATTCCGACGTGCTCAGCCTGGTCGTGGACGCGCAGAACCGGCGACGAATTTACGCCAGCGCCTGTTCGGGGATTTACCGCAGCGAAAGCGCCGGCGCGCAATGGGAAAAGATCCAGGGCATTCCGTTTGCCGCGCGCCGCACCTACGTGATTCGTCAGGATCCGACGAAGCCTGCCGTCGTGTATGCGGGCACGAACGAAGGCCTCTGGAAAAGCCCGGATGCGGGCGCCAGTTGGCGGCGGCTGACGCCTTCCGATTGGGTGATCCTCACGATGGCGGTCGAACCCGGCGGCAGCGAAGGCGGGGCCGGCGAATCGCACGTCGTGATCGGCACGGAGAAGCTTGGAGTGCTCGTGAGCGATGACGGCGCCGAACACTTCCGCATCGCCAATGAAGGTTTCAATCATCGCCAGATTCTTTCGCTCGCGCTCGACCGCGCTCGCCCCGGCCGCATTCTTGCCATTCTCGCGCACGCTCCCGAACCAGCGCTCGCAACCGAAGACGCGGGCCGCACCTGGACGCCGCTGGGTCCCGGGCTGAAAACGGAAGGCCTGCGCCGGGCGTATTCGTCACCCGACGGGTGGTGGGCCTCGCTCGAGCGCGGCGGCCTGGTTCGTTATGACGAGAAGAAAGGGATGTGGGTCCGCGCGGGGCGGATCGTTCCGGCGGCTTCCGGGAATGCCGGGCGTCGCGGACGACGGGCCGCTGCAGCGAAGCCGCGCCCCTTTGAGCTGACCGTGAACGACATGGCGTTTTCGCGCGATGTCTGGTTCGCCGCGACTTCAGAAGGATTGTTCACGTCGCGCGACGGCGGCGCTACCTGGTCGCTGCTTCACTTTGCGCCGCTCGATCTGCCGGTGAGTTCGGTGCGCGTCTCCACAAACGGACAGGGCATTTGGATTGTCTCGCTGCGCGGCATGATCTTTTCGCAGGACGGCGGAGAACACTGGGCCTGGCATGATCTTCCCCTCCAGGCAGGGGGAGCGGAGTGGCTCCGGATCCTTGACGACTCGACCGTCGTGGCAGTCGCGCAGAAGGGTATCTATTTTTCCCGCGACGCCGGAGCGCATTGGCAGTTCGCCGCCACCGGCCTGCCGGAGGTCCAGGTGCAGGATCTGGTGTTGACCGAGGGAGCCTGGATCGCTTCGATGCAGGTCGGCGGGCTCTATGTTTCTTACAATCAAGGGGAAACCTGGTCGCGAGTTCAAGGGACGATGGCGCATGCCTCTTTCCCCGCACTCGCGCGAGGGGACGCGGAGGGCTTGATCTATGCCGCTTCGAACACCGACGGGCTTTTTGCTGTGGAACTTGAAAAGAGGGCGGCCCTTGCGAATCCTTCACCCGGGCGCTAGGCTTTCCTGGTCCCGGAAAAATTTACGTGATCCAACGCGTAGTACTATTCATAAATCCCATGATTTTCAATGAGCTAGGAACGGACTCGCGGGAAGCCCATTTGCAGGTATCACAGGCATTAGGAGGGAGACTCTATGAGAAAGAATGAGCGCACCCTGTTTTTTGTGGCAGGCCTGCTTTTCCTGGCCATAGGGCTCGCCGGATGCTCGAATTCTTCCGGGGGAGGCACCTCAGCAGGTAAGGGCGGGATCCTCAGCAAGCTGACGGAAAGCACAAAATCCGTCACCATTCCGGAAGGCACGGCCATCTCGGTTTCCCTCGACCAGACACTCTCGAGCAAGGGCAACCATTCCGGCGACGAGTTCGAAGCCACCGTCTCCGCGCCCGTCACGATCGAGGGGAAGACGGTTGTGCCGAAGGACGCGCACGCGAAGGGCCGTGTCGTCAACGCCGTCGAGTCAGGACGTTTGCAAACGCCTGCGGAGCTGAGCATCGAGCTGACCTCGGTCGAAGTGGGCGGCAGGTGGAAAGACCTTCAGACCTCCCCGGTATCGTTGCGCGGCAAGTCCCACAAGACGCGTGACATTGAAATGATCGGCGGAGGCTCGGCACTAGGTGCGGTGGTTGGCGCGATCGCGGGCGGTGGAAAGGGAGCGGCGATCGGCGCCGCCGCGGGCGCCGGCGCCGGAACAGCAACGGCAGCCGCCACGGGGAAGAAAGATGTCAGTTTCCCGGCGGAATCCCACGTTTCTTTCAGGCTTCGCCAGCCAGTGACCGTTGACGTCAAGGGATAATTCGAATGGAGCCCGGCAGAGATTTCCTCTGCCTGGCTCACCACCCGCCGCGAGTCGCTAGAACTTTCCCAATTCAGGCTGAACGACCATCCCAAAATGGCTTTCCACTGAAGCGAAACGAATTAGCATGCCTCTTGAGATTTAATTAATTGACATACTTCCCACTTTGATACTAGCATCCCTCCGCAACCCGATCCTATTGAGACTCGCAAGTGCACTGTTTCTTTTGGATTGGCCAGGACTTCCTGTTTTGGTTCTGCGCTTGCTCTTGAATGCAGGATGGGGAATTCATGAGTTTTGCCACCGACACGGAACAAGCCACTTCGGTTGATCGAACCTCGGCGGTAACCGTCCTCGTCGTGGACGATGAAGATACGGCGCGCACGCTCTGCCGTGACGTAGCCCTCGAATTTGGCCTGCGCGTGCGGACAGCGGAGACCACGGAACAAGCCCTCGAAATCCTTGACCAAACCCCGGTGGACATCGTGCTCACCGACCTCAAAGTGCCGCAGCTTGGCGGCATCGAGCTGTTAAAGCGCATCCGCGCGAATTGCCCCGACGTATCGGTGCTGGTCCTCACGCAATACGGAACCATCGAGAGCGCGGTGGAAGCCACGCGCCTGGGAGCAGCGGACTACGTCACCAAGCCGTTCCACGTGGATGAGCTGCGCACCAAGCTCAACCGGCTGATCCGCGCCATCGAGCTCGACCAGGAAAACCGCGTTCTGCGGGAACAATTGCGGACCCGGCCGGGGTTCGGAGGATTAATCGGCGTCTCGCAGAAGATGCAGAGGGTTTACCGAGTGATGGAGAAAGTCAGCCAGCACAACTATCCCGTTCTGATCCTGGGAGAAAGCGGCACGGGAAAAGAGCTCGTCGCGCGCTCGATTCATTTCTCCGGTCCGCGCCGGAACAAGCCATTTGCCCCGGTCGATTGTTCGGCGCTGGTGCCGACGCTGATCGAATCGGAGCTCTTCGGCTATGTGAAAGGGGCGTTTACCGGCGCGATGCACTCCAAGCAGGGCCTGCTGGAAGCTGCGGAAGGCGGAACGCTGTTCCTGGACGAAATCGGAGACCTTCCGGTCGACTTGCAGGCCAAGCTGCTGCGCGCGCTGCAAGAAAAGGAAGTCAAGCCGGTCGGCGCCACCGACCGCATCTCCATCAACGTGCGCGTGATTGCGGCAACGCACCGCGACCTGGAAACTGCGGTGCGCACGGGAGGCTTTCGGCAGGACCTCTTTTTCCGGCTCAATGTGGTGCAGATCAAGTTGCCCCCGCTGCGCGAGCGGAAAAGCGATATTCCCTTGCTGGTAACCGCGTTCCTGGAAAAGTTCAGCGACCCGGAGCGCCCGCTGCGGACCATCGCCGAAGACGCCATGGCAAGGCTGCTGGCCTACGACTGGCCGGGAAACGTCCGCGAACTCGAAAATGCCATCGAGCGGGCTGTCGCGCTCGGCAGCGGGCCGATCCTGCATGCGGGAGATTTGCCTTCGAGTCTCCAGTATGGCACGGGGGAGCGCGTGCCGGTACCGGCCAATGATGAAGTCCTGCCCCTCGAAGAGTTGGAGCGCCGCGCGATTCTCCGCGCCTTGCGCGAGTCGGGCGGCGACAAGCTGGCTGCCGCGCGTCTGCTCGGGATCGGCAAGACGACGCTTTATCGCAAGCTGAAGCAGTACGAATCACAAGCGCGCAGCGATTGATCCGCGCCCGAAGGCATTCGACCTCGCGGTGTCCTGAAGTGCCGTTTTTCTCTCCTCACTTTTCCTCGCCGAGAAATCCCGACTCGCATTTCCTTTATAGGGAATAGATAAGTTTCAGATCGGGAAACGCAGTCCTGATTTTGGACCGCCGTTTCCCTCTCACCGTTGATAGCGCGGGCGTTAGCGTGCGCACAATGGGTTGGTAGGCCCTGTGCTTGCAAACCCATGGAGATACAGTCCATGCGTTCTCGTCCCATCCAGCAACTGCCGCGGGCAGCGCGCCGGACGATTGAATTCCTTGTGGCGGCGACCGCCGTGCTGCTCTTCAGTTACCTGATTCTGCAGTTCCGCTGGTAAGTGCGCCCATGAAACGACGGGGTTGGCTCAGTCTCGAAAAAACGAACGCTACCGCGCAAACATGGCTTGGAAGCATCTCCCGTGCTGCCGCCGGAAAAAGTTCGGAGGCGCTATTGGAGTTTGCTGCGCGGGCGTTTCTTTCCGCAACGGGTGCGGATCGCGCGGGCGTGTGGGTCGAACGCGAAAACGGTTCGCCGCTGTGGTCCGGCGCGCTGCTGGGCGCGCACACGACGGGTCTCTTGCCGGAGACCTCTGAACTCGACCCGGAGAATCTCCCCACCGGCGTTCGCGAAGGGCGCACGACCGTTGCCGGATCGCGTCCTTCGGGGCCCGGGTGGCCGTTCCGCTGGCTCGCAGGAATGCAAACGGCGATCTGGCTCCCTCTGCGCGTCAACGATGACGTGTTCGGCGCGGTTGTGATGGCGCATGCGGAAGCCGGGGAATTCGACGACCGGGACTTGCTCGAAGGCCTTGCCGCCGAACTTTCGATCGTCTGGGCGGAGCGGCGCGCACTGGATCGTCTGAGCCGGACGCAGCAGGCAGCCATGGCCCTGTCGGGATTGCATCACGCTTTGCCGGACGGCGTCGCCGGAAGGCAGTTGCTCGAGGCCGTGGCCTCCGCCGCGGTGCGGCACCGTAGAGCGGAGTTCGTCGCCGTGGGGCGATTCGTGGGCGAGGAGACCCGCTGGGAAACGCTGGAGGGGCGGCCCGAGTGCGCCTCGCTCTTGCAAAGTTCGGCGGTCAGTGCGCTGACCAAGTCCGCGAGGGAGACAAACCGCTCCAGCTCCTGCATGCTGCCACGAACCGAAGACGATTCTCGCCCGGAGCGGGAGGGGCTGTCCCTGGTCGTCGCGGTGCCGGTGCGTGCTGGCGCGGCCGCCCTGGGCGTCCTGGTCGCCGGATTCGCTCATGCCGCCGAGGCGGCGGAAGAACAACTGGAGCCGTATGCCGCACTGGCCTGCGCCGGTCTGGAAAATTCGCGCCCGGCGAGCGCCGCCAGCCAGGCGGAAGTCACGCTCAAGACACCATTCGAAAGTTCCGGGGAAGCCCTCCTGATTGTGAATTCGCGTGGCGCCGTGCAGCAATTCAACCGGCGCGCCCGTGAGTTCTTCGCTCTGCGCGGCCCGCTCGCGCGGGGAATGCTTTTTCAGGACCTCTTATCACCCGATTCGCACGAAGCGGTCACTCTCTGGCTGCGCGACGCCGCGCGCGAAGCGGTTTCCGGCCCTGCCGAATGCCGGCTGGAAATCGGCTGCGCGGTCCGCGTTTCTTTTCGGGGCGCGCTGACGCCGGACAATCACTTACTGCTCTCGCTGGAGGAGGGTTCGCTGGCGCAGCGCGCCGAACAGAAATGGAGGCAGTTACATGCGGAGTTGCGGAGCGTTCTGGACGCGGTGGAAGCCGGTGTTCTGCTGGTGGACGTCACCGGGTACGTCCGGTTTGCCAACGCTCAGTTTAGCCAGTTGTTTGGTCTCGACGTGCGGCTCCTGACCGAGATGCGCAGTTTTGATGAGCTGGTAAACTTAGTGCAGGACCGCTTCCGGGATCCACAGACATTCGCGGGACAGTGGCGCGATCATTTCCGCGAAGGCGAGCAATCCGTTCGCGAAGAAGTCGAGATGGTGCGGCCGCATCGCAAGGTGATCGAGAGATACGTTCGGCCGGTGCTCGACGACGAAGGAGGCCGGCTCGGATGGCTCGAAGTCTATCGCGACGTCACCAACCAGCGGCAGTTTCAGTCGAAGCTCCTGCAAACGGAGAAAATGGCGGCGCTCGGCCAGCTTGTCTCCGGGATCGCCCACGAACTGAATAATCCACTCACGGCGATGATGGGCTATGCACAACTGTTGCTGGGTCATAACCTCCGCCCTCCGGAGCTTGTCGAAGCGAAAAACATCTTTCAGGAGGCGGAGCGGGCGCGGCGCATCGTCAAGAACCTTCTTTATTTTGCGCGCGAAGCGAAGCCGGAGCGCATGCCCGCGGATTTGAACGAGATCGTCGAGCGCACGCTCGCGCTGCGCAGCTACGAATTGAAGGTGGAAAACATCGCGGTGGAATGCGAGCTCGATCCGCACCTGCCGGTGACCATGGCCGATCCCTACCAGCTTCAGCAAGTGGTGCTGAACCTGATCGTCAACGCGGAGCAAGCCCTGCTCCAGGGCCGCGGGAGCGGCCGCATCCGGCTTCGCACCCACCGGCTTTCCGAGAGCCGCATCGCCCTCGAAGTGGCCGATGACGGGCCGGGCGTCTCTCCGGAAGTCGCTTCGCGCATTTTCGATCCTTTTTTCACCACCAAGCCACCCGGCGTGGGCACCGGCCTGGGACTTTCCATCGTGTACGGCATCGTTCATCAGCACGGCGGCGAAGTGTTTCTGGAGAGCACGCCGGGAGCGGGCGCGAGATTTGCGGTGGAGCTTCCGATCGTTCCTGTCCCCGCGCGAGCTGCCCTTGCGGAGAAACAGTTGCCGGAAACCGCTCCGACGCGCGGACCGGCGGGCCGCATCCTCGTGGTCGAGGACGAGCCCACCGTCGCGCAGTTGATTGCCGACGTGCTGCGCGAGGAAGGGCATCAGGTGGAGGCGGTGATGGACAGCCAGGAAGGCTTGAATTGCATCGCGCGAACTCGCTACGACCTGGTGATTTGCGATCTGCGGATGCCGCGGCTGGACGGCCCCGCCTTTTACGAAGCGCTGGTCCGCGCCGGCAGTCCCGTGCAGCACAAGATCATGTTCATCACCGGAGACACGCTGGCGCCGCGCACCCTCGAATTCCTCGAGCCTCACGGCCTGCCCTATCTGGCGAAGCCCTTCCTCGTCGAAGAGCTTAAGCTCGCCGTGAGCCGAATGCTCGAACGAGCACGCGATGAGGTGGAGTTCTCGCCGCCACCCAAAAATTCAAGCGACAGGCCGGAAGCCAATTCGGAGGCGATGAGGAGACAATGAATTCTCTCGCTCGCGTCGCGCTGCTGGGAATCGCCGAGAATAGACTCGCGCAGGAGTTGCTCGACCAGCTTTCCGGCATGGCCCGCGTGTGCCAGTTTCTCGTGGCATCCAACATCGCGCAGATGCGCGCGAAGCTCGCGCACCTTTCTCCAGCGGTCATCCTGCTCGATGAATCCGTGCTCGATGGATCTTCCTTCGAAGTGCTGGTCCGGCAATTCGCCGAGTCCGCGCCGGTCGTTGTGGTCGCGAGTCCGGCGCGCTTGCGGGAAATTGCTTTTCTGGTGGCTTCCGGCGACGTGGATTCTGTGGCGCGAATCGACGACTACGTGCCGCTCGCGGCGGGCCTCATCGAGCGGCGCATCCGCTGGACCGGCCGCGCGGAAAGTTCTCTCGGGACGTCCTGGTCGGATCTGCCCGCCGACTTCCCGGAAATTCTGCGCCACGAGATCAATAACCCGCTCACGGGCATACTGGGCAATGCCGAGCTGCTGCTGGCGCACCGCGAGCGGCTTTCCTCCCTGGCCGTGCAGCGCGTCGAAACCATCGTGGACCTGGCCGTGCGCTTGCGCGAAACAATTCGCCGCGTCAGCCTCGCCTGGGAAAACGATCACCACCAGGCCCGCTCCGCCTGAATCTTCTCCCGCGCGCCCCGCTTTGCGTCCGGGGTGGCGGAGGGCACGTTGCCTCCATGTTGGGCGCTAGCGTCTTCCTACCTTCGCGCTGCCTCTCCCGCGCGAGTCTTCCGCCGCACGTAGATCGCCGCACGCCCCTCGCTTTCTCAGGTGATCCGGCTTCCTGCGTGTACTGCGTGGTAACATGGCCGCTCGCGGAGGGCTTGCAGTGAACGCGGCGGGGAACTTCCTGAACGACGGGAGCCACAGCTACACCTACGACGCGGAGAATCGCATCGTGTGCGTGGATAGCGGGACAGCGATCTACGTCTACGACGCGAACGGGCAGCGCGTGAGGAAGACAACAGGCGCTGCAAGCTGCACGTCCACT
>JBGPTF010000022.1:0-41381 GCA_041490445.1 Terriglobia bacterium | reverse complement strand
GCTCCGCACCTGAAGGTTCCACCACAGCTCAACCGCGCGCACTGCACGCCGCAGCAGGCCCGTGCGGGATTGGCCGAGAGCGCCGCTCGCTGCGCGGAGATGCTCGCTGAAGCGCTCGGCGGTTGTGGGGGCCGCGTCGAGAAGTTTCGCAGAGACGGCTGGGCTCCGCCTTGGCCGGTTGGCCTGGAAATGCTGTGTTACATGCTTTCTCACGAAGCCCACCATCGCGGGCAGGTGTGTATGCTCGCGCATCAGCTCGGATTCCCGTTGCCGAACGAGGTGGCGCACGGTATTTGGAATTGGGAAAAACTGTGGAAAGAGTGCGGGTCGTCTGGCGGCCCCGGCTACGCTTCTTAAGGAATCGCTCAAGGGCACAGGCCGCCCAGTTTCAGCGGCTGCCTGTTCCACCAGCCGCCACTGCATTGGGCGGTGTCCTCCCAACTGGCCCGCCGAAAATGGCGGTATACTCGCTAACGTGGAACGCCAGCTCTCCATTTCAGGCTGAACCAACACATTAGGCAGTTGGGAAAAGCGGCTTCGACTGCGCCTTCCCTCAAATAGAGTGCGTTTTTGTTGCGATTCGGGACCGCCTCACCTCCTTGTTTTCAATGAGTTACGCCCATTCCGGTTTAATTCCTTGTTGCGATTCACGAGGGGGCAAGAGAATCGGGAACCCATCGGTGGAGGGTAATCTGTACCTGCTTTTCCTGCAGCTAAACACAACCAGTTCGCGGAAATCTCATGCGGGACACCGGTGCAGGTTGGTTCGCAGCGCCCTAACAAACTGGTGGGACTTGAACGCAAGGGATTGGAGGCGCGAGGTGCGCGCCGGTGCGGGCTTCCGAGTACTAGTCTCGCGGACATGGTTCCGACCGCAGGGTAGCACTTTGAGTCTAGATTGCAAATCCGGGTGGCTGTGGACTTTTGCGACAAATTGCTCAGCGGCGTGTTGCAGAGAATCAAGGGCTGAGGCGCTTCGAGCCGCTGACATAGGGATTGCCGCGCTCGTAAAAGCGCCGCTTGCGGTGAACTTCGCGAGTGATGCCGATGCGCACGCTTGTGCCGATGCGGCCCGACGGTCGGACGGCGGTGCCGAGCCAGAGCCGGCCGGGCGCGCAGAGGTCCACGCCGTCGAGCCGCTTGTCGATTTGGAGAGCAGCGGCAAGGCGTCCCGGGCCCCGCGCGAGATCGAGCAATTCTGTTGTGCCGCGATGCCGCTGCATCAGCGCGATGCCCTCGAGCGGCTCGAGGGCGCGAAGCAAGACTCCGGCGCCGACGCCGGGACATTCGCTCGAAACATTCATCATGAAGGATGAGCCGTAGGTGAAAAAGACGTACGCTCGCCCGCGCGCAAGAAAAAGAGAGTGATTGCCCGGCGTCTCGCCACGAAAGGCATGGCCGCTGGCATCGCCGGGAGGATACGCCTCCGTCTCGACAATGCGCCCGCTGATTCTGCCGCGCGAGGTCTCGCGAACCAGGGTTTTGCCGATCAGATAGCGCGCGAGCGCAATCGTGTCAGCGGGAAGTTCAGAGCGTCGGAGGCGGCGCATTTGATTTATCACTTCTCATTGGAGGGGTGCATCTGAACGATTCTTATTCTTCTTCTCGCTCTATTCGATGCGCCCCAAACAGGCAAGAATATTACTGGAATCTCATGCAGGAAAAACAAGAGGAATGGCGGACAGGTCTGTAAGCCGGAATCGTGCCCCAGCATCGCAGAATCAGTAAGTTGCAAGGTGGAACGCGATTCTACCCAAGAATTCCAAGCCCAGCAGAAAAGCGCAGATTGCCAAGCCGCTAAAGACTAGAATGCGGCGAAGTTCATTTGGAAGCAACCGTCCACCTTCCTTGTCTTCCCGCGCGGTTGTCTCCCACGCCCCAGATTCCCGAAGCCGATTGCTTGTTCTGGTCTTCGCCGTTTCGTAACCGCGCATGAACGCAAGGATGGCAGCGAAAGCGAAAAGAACAGCCGCAATCATCGAGACAACCGCCCATTTTGCTGAATGCTTGGCGATATTGTTTGATGTCCACACCGCACTGGAAGACAGAAGTGCTACGGCCACGCCGGACGCCGTTAGGATTGATTTGGCAGCATCGACGTACATGCCGCGGCTGTCTTTATCTATCCGATCCATATCGGCCTTCTTGTGGGCGTTCCAGTATGTCAAGATGAAGTACACGGTCACGCAGAATGTGGCAACGGGGATTATCCAGAATGGTGAAGGGTAAGCCATGTTGGCGCGATTATATAACCTACCTGCCAAGACTACGCAGTGCTTCTTCTGCTTGACGCACGATTGAACTCGCCAACTCGGCGGTCTTGTCGCTGCCACCGAAAAAGATGTGGGCATATGTCGGAAAAAGAAGCACCACGCTGTAGGATTCCCTGGCTTCCGTCTTGTATCCGGCTTTGCTCAACATCTCGCCCATTTGCAGCAAAGCGTCGGGGTTCAAATGACACGCCCACGCCTTTAGATACGTAGACACACGTGCCTTCCAGTTTGCCGGTAGTTCTGACTTATCCGAGAATTCCCAGTCTTGACCGGCCAAGTCTTCCAGCGCTTGTGCAGCCTGCATTCTTTGAATTGGCTCTGCTGCTTCGGGGTGGAAGACGGCTGTTCCGCCCATCACCTCGTTAGCGATTTGCTGAAAGCGGGATAAGCCCGCGTCAATAGCCTCGGCTTCCGCGCGTGTATACGCTGGCAAGCCGTTCGGCCAACCGTCTAACTGCAAACTTTGAACGAGCTTGTGGGTGAGTCGGACACCAGCGTCCACGTAAGGCTTCTCAATACTCTTGCTTGTGGCGAATAATTTGTCCAGCAGTCCCATATGTCTGACATCCTCAACGGGCAACGGAAGCGGGCCGCACGTGCTGAAAACCCGCGCGCTGATTCATTTTGCAGCTGGGGTCAGTTCCGGGCAAGCGGGGATTTCTGACGACGTACGAAACTATCAGAGGGCGCGGCTGACCGATGGCTGCACAGAGAATAGCGAGACGCAATTTAATCCCGATCGAACTGCTGCATTGTCTCGAACGCGAGAAATGCTCAACTGGATCTGTTGAGCACGGAATAGGAATGGCGGGCAGGTCTGTAAGCCGGATACTTCGAGTTGTCCTGTCGTTTCTGCAAGTTCCGCAGAATCAGTACGCGCTCTCTGTTAAAAGTGTCAATTGTGGTGCCTTTGTCGGAATGTTGGGCAGGATTTGGGCAGGATTTTTCGAGCGGGATTTTCGAGGTCGCCCTCGCGGTTTGTGGCCTCTGTGTGACAACTCCGGGGCTTTGGCTTTCGGGACCGACCCGTGAGCGACTTGGGTCCCACAGTTCGAAAGTTCGCTCGCCATCTACGCCGCGAGTTTGCCCTCGAGATCGGACAGAACTCTGGTGCGTTCAAAAGGCGAGTAGTAGGTTTCTTGAAATCCGCGCTTCCGCCCGGGCCGGGACGCCCGCGCAGCGAAGCGGTCACGCGCGCAACCGAGATGCTGGCCCAAGGCAAGACGTGGCAGCAAGTCTATGGGGAATGTCTTCCGCCAATCGTCGGCGGGTCCGATTCTCGCCAACTCACCCAATACCGTTTGCGGTGCGCGGTGCGGTCCCGCCGCAACGCGCACCGACGTAGAAAATCCCTCGTGAATTCTTCGGCAAAGAAACTCTGAACCCGATGTTTCGTCTTTTCGCGTTCCGGGCGGGCTGCTAGCCTCCAAGCGTGAAGACTCTCACCCGTCAGCAAGTCGAAAGCCGCAAGGAAAAGGCCGCTAGATTTGTGTACGACGTTTTGGACGATCCCGAGCGCGCTGCCGAAATCGAGGATGAGAGCCTGGAGGACTACGCCGAGAGGCGAAAAATCCAAATCGCGGGAAACCCGCGTGGAGGAAGTATGGCAAGAATCAGGATATTCAATCCCCGTACCGTTTCCAATCCTCGGGAGCGGGTGAAGCAGGCGAATTCGCAGGCGGGCCGGTCCGAGCTTCTAGCGAGGATTCGGGAGCTTCAGGAGGAAAATGACGACCTGCAGGACACGCTTGACAAGGTTGCCGACCTCGCGTCTGCGCCCGAAGACGGGCACGAAGAAGAACCCGACGATTTGATGGACAAGCTGAATGACATTCTCGACACGGTCGCGCCAGACGAGAAGGAAAACGCCGGCGAAAAGGACGACTCGGGGGAAGAGTAGCGCCGCCGGTATGCGGCCGGGCTTGGCGCAAGCCGGGTGCCGAGATTACTGACCGCGCGGCGCGCTACCGGGCAAACTCTCCGGAGTGCCGTCCGCCTGGACCGCGTATTTGCCCCTTCTGCGGCGCAACTCGAAACGTCGAGGTTCATCATGTGGACGGCGATGAGGAAAACACCGAGCCCGCGAATCTTGTCTGGGCGTGCCGGAGCTGCAATACGGCGATCGGCATTGCGCTGAAGCACGCCGGACTCGGACGCCGCACGCGGCAATACAACCCAGCCCGGCAAGGCGCGCGCACCCTGGCGCAGTGGGTCACCGCCGTTTTGAGCATGAGGGGCGAATCCGACGCGATGGACCCGACTTCAGCAATCGAGATCATACACGCCACGCCCCCGGAGCGGCGGTCGCGTTTCGCGCAGCAAATTTGGCGTCTCCGGCGCCAGCGGGGCACCGACCGGCGAAGATAGAACGCGTCGGGGAAACGCACTAAACGTTTTCTTTCTTTTTTTCTTTTTCGAGGGATTCGCAGTGATGAGAGCAAAATCCAGGGGCGAGCACGATTACACCACGGGCCGCGCGGCGCGGGAATTGCGTGTCTCTCCCAATCACGTCCGCGCGCTTTGCCAGGCGGGAATGGTCGCTGCTCGCGCGACCCGAGGCGGGCATTGGCGTATCCCACAGAGCGAGATGCAACGGTTGCGGCGAGACGGCGTGCCGGATCCTCCGCCCGCAACGCCGTCGGAATCTCAGGCCGAAATCGCGACCGTGTCGGCCGCGAATCCGCCGCATCGCCACCCTGCGCTTCTCGCCGAGCCGTCCAAGGATGCGATCGCCTCAGCCGATGAAGTCGTGCGGCTCGAAAATGAAGTTAGGGCCATCGGCTTAAAGCGGAGCAAGGAAGAAAACCTCGACTGGTTCCGGGATCGGCACCGGAATCAAGCCGAGGCAAACGCGGCACGGGTCCAGCGGAATTTGCAAGCCAAAGGTCAAAGGCTGCGCCGAGAGTGGGATAACGCTTGGCTCGAATACGCGCTCGAATGCGTGCCGGACGACGCGCCGGAAGGTGCCCGCCTCTCTGTTGCCGGGTCTGTCCGTGAAGTCCTCGCGGGCTTCAGCCCCAGCGATCCCGAAGAGGTTGTAGAGCCCCTAATTCGCGCCGCAGTCGAAAGAGCTCTCCGCCCTTGGAGGCGCACCAAGGAAATAGAAACGGCGATCCAAGACGCCAGGAACCAACTCCCTGGCTGGGTCAAGAGCTGGTCGAATGAGCTTCCCACCGACTGGGAATTGCGCGCGATACGGGCGGCGCGGGACGCCATCGGCCAACTACGGAATGATGCAATGTTCCAGGAAATGCGCGCCGCAGCCACCGCCGCAGGCAGAGAGGTCGCGCGGCAGTGTGAGGATTGTGAGAGACGCAGGACAATTGTCGAGTCGGTTTTCCTGCGGACCCCGAGGGAGCTGGAAAACGCGCGCCGGGCCGTGAAAGCGGCGCTCGATAGTCTGACGGTCGGAACTAGCCAGCGGGAAATGGAGAAGGCCCGCGACATCGCCCTCGCGCCTTTTCAAGCCGCCGAGGAAGCTGCGCGCGTCCAGGCCCAGGCCACCAGCCAAGCCGATCTGTATTTACTTCACGTAGATTCGTATCTTGCGAAAATCGGCGCAGACCCGGACAGCGAATGGGACCTAGGAAATTCCTCTGACCGCGGCCAGCTTGCGCAGGAGCTGAAAACGGAAATCCGCCCGATCTTGATTCAAGCAATTCTCGAAGAGCCTCTCAATCTGGACGAGGCCTACACCTTCATCGAGAGCCTGGTGGATCGCAGGTTTTGAGTGTTCGGCGCCGTGGTACCCGTAGTCTATTGATTTATTCGATAAGCCAGCGTAGCTTCAATGCAAGCGGGACGCACTGGCGCGGTCAACGCCAATGCGCCCCTGACCACGACACTCCACTAGCGAGCGACCGTGGCTGAACGCATTGTGCAGTAGCGCGCCAGCATAGACAAGCGTCCCGCCCAATTCTTTCCCAGCGAGGACGCCCTATGCAGTTTCCGTATCCGCCACCAGCGCCCGGCGACCTTCCCACGGCTGGCCCCGCGTTTCTGTTTTTCATCTGCGTCTTGCTCGTGTTTGGAGTGGTGGAATTTCTGCTGACACTTCTGCCGAAAGGTTTACAGAAAAGGGTGAATCAAATCAGGTTCGGGCCACGCTGGAAGGGATAGGCTATGCGGGGCACGCGCGGGGCAAGGCGCTTGCCACGCAAAAATCGCCGCAGACCCGCACAGCGAACGGGACCTCGGAAATTTCTCTGACCGCCCCCAGCTAGCCCAGGAGCTGAAGGCGGAAATCCGTGCGATCTTAATTCAGGCAATTCTCGAAGAGCCACTGAGCTTGGACGAAGCCAACACGCTCATCGAAATGCTTGTGGACCGCAGGCTATAGTCGCTAGCGGTAGCCGCCACTAGGGTTCGCGCTTGGGGCAACGGCAGGAATAGCAATGGGTGATCTGCTGTCCACCTTTCGAATTCTGAGGCCAGAAAATCTTGCTGCACCTGGGGCATTTTCTTCGCAACACCAGTGCGTTGTCCTCGCTGCTGAGTTGTTCCAGCAATATCCGTTCAGCTTTGATCGGCTCGCAAAGACTCTTGAGAGTCTCAGCGTTCTTGTCGGTTCTTTTGGCCCGAGTCCATCGCTTCTGATTTGCAATTTTGAAGAATTTGAATCTCTCGAATCGGGCCTGAAGGATCGTTCGTGCTGGCAAGAAGATTGGCTGGTCGCCCTGTTCATTCTGGGATTGTTGTGTTGTCGAGTCAGATGATTCCGGTGCCAGTCTCTTCTCGAATTCTTTGACGCGCTTCACGTTTGCTCTTGCGTTGCCAACCAAACCTCTGTTTTTGATCTCCTTCCGCCAAAAAGCATACGGATTCATCTCCGGGTACAGTAATCTGCCTATTCGGGTCACAGTGAAGAGTTGTTCCGTCGCTTGGATGTTTCCCCATTCGGCAGGGCTTGTTCTGAATCCTTGCGGCCCCCTGGCGTTTCCCACAACGTAGGTGCGACTCGCTGTCATGGCCTCGCTCGCCTTCCGCCATGGTTCAAGAACCGTTTGAAAGACGGCAAGTTTCGAAACGTTTTTCTCTCCATGAATCGTTGACCACACTCTCTGGGCGTGACGAATGAGGCGCTGAAGGCTTCTGGCCTTCGACTTATGATTTGACCGAACGAGCTTAGGGGAGTGGCTTGGTGCGACCTCCCACTCCAACCATTCCGCGAGCAATCTTCTCTCCTGCCTGCCGGGGTACTTGCCGGGCACCGATTTGGTACCGACGACGTACATATTGACCTCGACCCCGACTATACCCGAAAATTTCGATGCTTTGAAACTCCGCGATATCATCCACGCTAAGGGCCTTCGGCAGCTCGATCTCGCGCGTGAAGTTGGACTTCACCCGGTTCGTTTGTCTCGGTTAATAAACGGGCGATTTCGCGCGCGGACCCGCGAGCGTCGAGCGATCGCGAAGTTTTTGAATTTGCCCGTTAGGGAAGTCTTGCCGCGTCGGCGCGATGTCTGGCACAGGTCACGGAAAGGGCAGTAAAAAAAAGCCCGCGCCGCGTTTGCACCGCGGCGCCGGGCCAAACGGAAACTGATCGGAATGCAAGGATATCACCTCCATCCTGGGAGTTCAAGTACCTTATTCCAAGCCGCCGATGAGCTGCGCGAACGGGCGCGAGCTGAATTTCTTCTCGACAACTCGTCGGACGGCGTCCTCCTCACTCAGCTCGCACTCGACCTGCGAAGACTTTCCGCCGGCGCGTCCTTGCGTTCAACGTGTTTTTGGCGCACGTTTTCGGCCCACTTTCCACGATTTTTTTCAAATCCACTGGAGGATGAAAATGACTAAAAAATTTCGCGGCTGCACGGAGGGCGCGGATAGCGTGTTTCTGAGCGCGGAGTTCTGGAAGCCCGGCGTGAAGATCGCCGGCAAGGTGGTTCGCACTTTCGGGTCTGAGAATGGGCCTTGTTACGTCTTGGATCTCGTCAACGCGGTCGATCTGGACGGCGAGCGCCTGGACCAGGTTTCCATCGGAAATCTCACCGGCTTTCGCATGGCGCTCCAGGCAGCGGGCCTCGAAGGGCTCCAGGTGGGGGATCAAATTCATTTAGAGTGCACCGGCCTGAAGCCTACGAGCAAAGGTTCGCCGCGGGCGAATTTTGAAGTTGAAGTTACCCGCCCGTGACGTGACGGTGGGTGGCCTCTGGGCACTAAGCGCGGGCTCTGCTGGCGAGCAACCCGCCACCTCAAGGGCTGAGAGGCTGCCCGCCTGGATTCGAGGCCCTAGACAGCCCTTAGGTGGCAAACGCGCTCCCTCTCTCCCGCGCGGGGGTTTGCGCGGGGAGAGGGCGGGGGGAGAGGGGTAGCGCAGCGCTGCGAAGCGGCGCTGCGCCCTTTACTTGTGTCCGAAGGATAACCGTGTCGGCGCAACCCAAACTTGAATCTTGGTTTCACTCCCCGGAGTTCGACGCGGAGTGTCGGCGGCGGCGTGCTCAACAGGGCGCTTACTTTCGGCGGAAGGTGCGCGAAGAGATTGCTGATCCCGAAGATATTTCTTCGGAAGAGCGGCGGCGCACGCAAGCGCGGGAGCGGTATTTTTCGCCCGATACGGACGCGAAGTCGCGCCGTGGCGATCCGCGTTCGGCATTGCCGGACGGAACTGACCTACCGGCGCTCGCGGACACGTTCGGTGCCAAGCCCGAACGTCTGGCGCAATCGGCGGAGATGAAGCGGCGTGGGCTTCACGCCAAGGCCAAGCGGCATATTTTCTGCGGGAGGATCGGGCGTCGTCTGAACTGCACTGCCTCTGAGCATCACAAATTTTTTCAGCCTTACCTGTGCCGCTGTCGCTATTGCGAATCCTGCGGCCCAGCGTGGTTTCGCGGAAAGTTTTCTGATTTGCGCGTGGCATTGGAGCCGGTCGTCGAACATCTGCTCCATGAGGGACAGCAAGGTGGTCGCCGGATCGTCGTGGCGAAACTCGACTTCACGGTGCCGAACACTGGCGCGATGCCGACACCTGAGTTTGTGAAGACGTTCCACAAGGATTTGCATCGTTTCTGGCGCGCGGCAGAGAGGCGGTTCGGCCTCTCTCGCAAAGAGTACGGTGTCGCCGGATGCGATGAATTCGGCGGCGGGAATACGAATCTCCACCGGCACTGCGTTTATGTCGGCCCGAGACTGCCGCAGAGCAAAGCGCGGAAAGAGTTGTCAACCCTGTGGAGTGAGATTCGCGGCGAGCGGAGTTTTGTTTCGATAAAGCACGCGCGGAGTTTTGCAGCGGCGCTGGCGCACGCGCTGAAATACCCCGCGAAATTCCTGTCTGCGTCAACACCGGAGCGGCTCGCAGAGTTGGAGGCGACGTTCCATCGCACACGCCGATTTTCTGCGGGCGGAGCGTTCTACAACGTCGAGCCGACGCGCGAGCCGGGAGAGGAATCGCCTGTCGGGGAGTGTCCGCTCTGCGGGGCGCGGCTTTGCGAGATTGTCGAGCCGTGGGTGCCGCGTTTTGTTCTCGAAGCCGAGGGCCGCCGCGACGTGGAGCAGGTTCGGCGCGAAGTTGGCCGGGCGAGAGTTCTTTCGGGGACTGGCCCGCCGTGACGCGCAATCGGAAAAGTCGGACGGTGCAAGCTGCGGGGCGGCGGCGCAGCGGTGTCGCTGGACAATCTATCGTTGCCGATTTTACGCCAGCGGAATCGTCTGAGGCAGTTTCCTTACGTCTTTCCTGCCGCGATGTGACGGTGCCTAGGCTGGCTTCTTCTCGGCTAATTACATCTAAGCGTGAGCCGCAATTTTTCAGTGTTGCTGATCTGGCCGCGCGCTGGCGCTGCTCTCGCGCGACGGTCTATGGTTTGCTGCGAGGGGAAAGCGTTGTAGACTTCGCGCCAGCGCCGGGCCGGAAAGGTCACAAGCTCGTTCCGGTGGAAACGGTCGAACGGATCGAGCGGGAGCGCATGAGGGTGATGAGGTGAAGCTCAAAGAGCGGAAAATTGGAGCATGGTATCAGGCGGAAGGCTGCGTTGCGGGTGAAAGGATTCGTTTCGCGTTGGGGACGCAGAATGGGGAAAATGCGCATCGCACGGTTAGCGAAGTCGAGCGGGCCTTCTTGGAAGGTTCCGTGTCCTTGCTTTGGCCGAAACTGCACGTGGTGCTGCCGACAAAAACTTTCAATCGTTTGGCGCGCATCGCGGGCTACAGCGAGCCGGTTGCGCCTGTTGAGCATACGTGGCCGGAGTTGTCCCGTCTGTTCCGGGAGGATGCGCAGCGACGGATCGCGCTCGGCAGATTTCGCGCCTCCACTCTTCAGCGGTACGAGTTCGAGATTCGTGAGTTCGGAATTTTCCTGGCGGAGCACGGCGTGTTAAATCTCGCACGGATAGACCGTCCGTTGGTGGAGCAGTTCAAGGCGTGGCGGTTGGACCGGATCCGGGCGCGGAGCAAGTCGGGCGCGGCGAAGAGCCTCTCGCTTTGCGCTGCGATTGTGCATCGCGTCTTTTCCTTTGCCGTTGAGAATGAATTCGTGGCGAAAAATCCCGTTCGGTTGGAAGGGCGTCCGGGGGAAAATCCTGAAGCTGGCGCGCAGCCATTCAAGCCGGAAGAGATTCGCAAACTGCGCGAGAGTGCCGGGCCTGATATGCTCACTTTCCTGTTGCTTCGCTGGACGGGGTTTCGCGGCTCCGATGCGGTCGCACTGACATGGGCCGAAGTGGATTGGGATGCGCGGGAGATCGTTCGCGTCACACAGAAACGCGGGAAGCGCGTCATCCTTCCGATTCACCTTGAGCTTTTCTTCGCGCTCGAAGTGGAGCGGGGCCGGCGAAAACCGGAACTGTCGGAGCGCGTGTTGCTGAATCCACAGACAGCAAAGCCATTTACGCGGAATCGTCTCTACGAGAGAATGGTTGCTCTGGGCCGTCGCGCTGGCGTGGTGAATGCGCATCCGCATCGCTTCCGGGACAGCCTGGCGGTCGAGATGCTTGTTCGCGGAGCCTCCCCTTACGACGTGGCGAAGACGCTTGGGGACACGATCCAGACGGTCGAAGGGCACTATGCGCCATTCGTTCCTGAGCTGCGCGAGCGCGTGCGTCGCATTCTGGAATCGGGGCCGGAAGCCGAAGAGTTGGGCAGAATTTGGGCAGAATCGGAACCGAAAAAAGAGCAAGTGCAATGAATTCAGCGGACAGGTCTGTAAGCCGGATTTTGTCCGGGGCGTGCGGCCTTCCCGACAAAAAGCATCGGGACGCTTCGCGACGCCACCGGGGCGATCATTCCTCTGGGCCGCGAATCGCTCCACGGCTCAAGCAGCCTACCCGAGGGTCGCAGCGGCCATTGTTGCCAATCGCCGCATCCGGGCCGGGCCAGCCCTCCCCTCCTATTTGGCCTTGCTCCACGCGGGGTTTGCCGTGCCTCCGGTGTCGCCACCGGAGCGGTGGGCTCTTACCCCACCGTTTCACCCTTGCCAAATGCGCGCTGCCCGAGAAGGCGGGCTCGAGGTTTTGCCTCGAGTCTGCCGCGGAGGCTCGCTAGCACCGGCGGTTTCTTTTCTGTGGCACTTTCCGTAGCCGAGCCCTTGAGGACCCGGCCCCCTGGCGTTACCAGGCGCGTTGCCCATCCATCCCGGGCCTTCCGGCCGAGGATGGGGGAGTCCGGACTTTCCTCCAACCCAGCTCCCTTGCGAGAGCCGAATCAGCGATCACCCGACCCGCCCGCCAGCTTCCATTATACGTTGTGAATGAGGGGCGCACAACCGGGGGTGGATTTCGGTAGTGGGTGAGTTTCAATTTCAGTCGCAACAGGTGTCGCCCCGTAGCCCGTCCACCCCCTCTTTCGCAATGATCGGAACCATGATGAGACCCGCAAGGGGGTCTGCCCACCACAGGTCCGCGACGGCATTTAGAAGCAAGCCGCCGAGCAGAATGGCTGAAAGATACGTACAAAATTCCGTCTGTTTGGCATCTGCGTTCATCGCTGCGCTCTTCAGGTGCGCTGCCACGCGCCGCTTCGCACGAGAGAGCAAGGGCATGGCTACGAGTGAAGCACAGGCAAGAATTATTCCAGCAAGGCTATGTTGCGGAGCCCTTTTCTCCATCAGATTGGTTACAGCTTCGTAACCCACATAGGCCGCCAGCGCGAGGAAACAGGCGCCTACGATCCTGAGCGTTCTCTGCTCGATTCGCTCTCGTTTGTGTTCCTCCGCATCAATGGACATCCGCCACAGCAGCGCAGCACCTGATGTGACTTCGATGAAGCTATCCACACCAAAACCGACCAAAGAGATGCTGCCGGCAATCACTCCGGCCACGACTGCAACGATTCCTTCGAGACTGTTCCAGGCAATGGTGAAATACTCCAGTCGCCTACCTCGCTGAATCATTGCTTGGCGAGCTTGGATCGATTCGGCCATGGACACGAGGATATCAGGCCAGAGCCGAAGCCACGCGCCCAATTCGGGAACTTCGCGCCAGTTCCAACGATTTCAAACTGGCCCACTACCTGGATTTCCATTGCTCCCGATCATGCGACTCGGCGCAACCGGGGGCAATGATTTACATTTGCGAAGCCTAGCAGTAGGATGACGACGCAAGAGAGCACGCAAGGCGCTTCGGCGTGCGAGTGTCGTCCCCCTCCTTATCGGAATTTTTCCACGGAGCGCTTGCGAGCGAGACGAGGGTTCTTCATTCCGATGGCCGAGCCGAGAATGCAGCCGGAATCCGGAAGCGCCGCCGTTGCCGACCTGACGGGCACGACCGTCGGTCGTTTCCTCATTCGCGCGCGCCTGGGCGCCGGCGGCATGGGCGAGGTCTATCGCGCCGATGACACACGGCTGAAACGCACCGTAGCGCTGAAGCGCATTGCACCCGACATGCAGGCCGACGAGCGCTATCGCCGCTATTTGCGGAAGGAAGCGGAGCTGGCGTCCGGGCTGAGCGACCCGCACATTGCCGCCGTCCATGACCTGTTCGAAGAGCAGGGGCAACTTTTCCTGGTGATGGAGTACGTGGAAGGGCAGACGCTGCGGCAAAAACTGAGCGAAGCGCTGCCGATCGAAGAATCCCTGGGTATCGCACGCCAGTGCGCCGAAGCGGTGGCCGCAGCGCACGCGCGAGGGATTCTGCACCGCGACCTGAAGCCCGAGAATATTGTTGTCAACCCTGCGGGGCAGGTGAAGATTCTCGATTTCGGCGTGGCCAAGCGCCTGCCGCGCGCCGATGAATTTGCGACCATGGATACGCTTGGAAGGCAGCCAGCCGGACTGAGCGGGACGCCTCCCTACATGGCGCCGGAAGTGCTGCAGGAAAAAGAAGCCGACACCCGCGCCGATATTTTTTCACTCGGCGTGATCTGCTACGAGATGCTTTCCGGAAAGAATCCCTTCCGCGCGCCAAGTTTTGTCGAGACGTGCGACCGCATCCTGCACAAACAGCCAGCGTCGCTGCACGACTCGGATGCCCGCATCCCGGAAGAACTGGACCGCGTTGTCGGCAAGGCGATGGTCAAGGATCCCACTGGCCGCTACGCCTCGGCGGCGGACCTTGCCGTGGATCTGCGCGCCATCGAACGGGCGGTGGCGCATCCCGGTTCGCTGCCGATCCTGCGCTTGCATTTTCCGAGGCAGCGCGCGGTTCTCTGGACAGCCGCGGCCATCGCGATGCTTCTGGTGCTCGGCGCCGCGCTGCCCTCTGTCCGGCAGCAGATCCGGAACTGGCTCTTTGCCGGCGTGGTGCCGGAACAGAAGCAAATCGCCGTGCTGGCCTTCACGGTGGCAGGCAATGATCCGGAAAGCGCCGCGTTCGGCACGGGCCTCACCGAAACGCTCACAACGAAGCTCACGCAGCTAACCGGCGGCCGCCCACTCCAGGTGGTTCCGGCGACGGAAGTGAAGGCCCGGGGCGTGAGCACGCCCGATCAGGCGCTCAAAGAGTTTGGAGTGAATCTGGCGCTCGAAGGCAGCTTCCTGCGCGTGGGCGACCGCGTCCGCGTCAATTTCGCGCTGGTGGACACGCGCACGCACCGCCAACTGCGCGCGGACAGCATCACGGTTTCCGCCGATGATCCGTTTGCCGTCCAGGACGCCGTGGTGGGCGGCGCGGTGCAGATGCTCGATCTGAATGTGCAGCCGCGCGAACGCCAGGCACTCGGGACGCACGGCACGCAGGTGCCGAACGCGTACAGCCTGTATCTCCAGGGGCGCGGGTACCTGCAAAACTATGATCGCCCGGAAAACGTCGATCATGCCGTCGCCGCATTCCAGAAGGCGCTCGCGCTCGATCCGAATTACGCGCTGGCCGACACGGGCCTGGGGCAGGCGTATTGGTGGAAATTCTCGGAGACGAACTACACGGACACGACGTGGGTCGAGCCGGCGCGCCAGGCTTGCGAACGGGCGCTGCAACTCGATCCAAATCTTTCCTCGGCGCACATCTGCCTGGGAAAGGTGGATAACGGAACTGGCAAGTACGAGCAAGCGGTCTCGGAGTTCCAAGCAGCGCTCCGAGCGGAGGCGACGAGCGACGAGGCGTATCGTGGATTGGCCGACGCCTACCAGAGACTCGGCAAGCTGCCCGAGGCGGAACAAACGTTCCGCCGCGCGATCGAACTGCGGCCGCAATACTGGGCCGGGTATAGCTGGCTGGGCGATTTCTATTTTCGCAGGGCGCGCTACGGCGAGGCAGCGCAGATGTTCGGGCACGTCGTGGAGCTGGCGCCCGACAGCTACCGCGGCTATTCCAATCTCGGCGCGATCCACGTGCAAATGGGCCGCTACGAAGACGCGCGCAAGACGCTCGAGCACTCGATTGCGATTCGGCCTTCGGGCGGGGCGCTGATCAATCTGGGCGCGGCGGATTTCTATCTGCGCCGCTACGCGGATGCCGCGCACAGTTATGAAGAGGCGACCAAACTTCTGCCACAGTTCCCCACCGTCTGGGGGAATCTGGGCGAGGCGTATTACTGTTCGCCGGGGCAGCGCGCGCAGGCCGCGGGTGCATTTCAGAAAGCAGTGTCGCTGGCGGACGAGCAGTTGCGCGTGAACCCGCGCGATCCGCGCGTGCTGGCCCAGATGGCGTGGTATCACGCCATGCTCGGCCAGAGAAAAGATGCCCTCGACGATCTGGCGAAGGCGCTGCGAATCGCCCCGGATAATCCGGATCTCCAGTTCAAGGCGGCGCTCATCCACTGCCACCTGGGCGAAGCGCAAGCCGCGCTCGAGTGGCTGAAGAAGGCGCATAGCGCCGGCGTCCACTCGAGCGAAGCGCGGAACAACCCGTTTTTCGACTGTCTACAAAACGACCCGGAATTTCAGAAACTGGTGCAGGAGAAGTGATTCTCAAGGGAAAAGGAGAAAAACATGGCAACTTCACAACCGGCCCCGCTGGCTCTCGTCGTGACGATCACACCCGTCCCGGGCGGTGATCCCAATGTCGAACCGATGAGCTTTTTGCTGAGCAAGAAATCCAAGGATACAGTGCGATTTGAGTGTAAGGATCCGAATGCCGTCTGGTCCGTGGAGTTCGAGCCGAGCGACAGCCCCTTTGGGCAGCATCATTTCGACAAACACACTCCGGATTCCGGCGCTGTACGCGGGAACGCCACGGAGAAGCAGTACAAGTACTACGTCATGGTGTCCGGACGGCGCGTGGACCCCGACGTGGTTGTGAATCCCTAGCGGCACGCGGCGGTGCGGGCAGCAAGCGAACCGCCGCGACCCGGTTGGATGGCGGAGAAGTACGGGCATGAGGGGTGTGCCTGCCATCTGCGATTGGTTTTCATCGGACTCGGCATTACAGCACTTCATCCGGGAAATATGGTCCAATGAAGGTCAGGAGGCAGAGATGGCAACCATGCAAGCGATTCCCATTCCATTGGCGCTGGTCGTGACGATCACGCCGGTGCCTGGTGGCGATCCGAGGGTAGAACCGAATCCCGTGGTGCTCAGCCGGAAAGCGAATCATGCAGTCGAGTGGCAGTGCAGCGATCCGAACGCGGATTGGAGCGTTGAATTCGACCCGAACGATCGTCCATTCGCAGATCATCGCTTCCACCGGCAGAGCCGACACTCCGGGCCCGTGCGCGGAATGCCGCGGGAGAAACCATACAAGTACGACGTGATCGTAAACGGGCGCCGTTTGGATCCGGACGTCGTCGTGAATCCGTAGCCGCGCGGTGGAACTCCTGAGTGCGAGCTGTCGCGAGGGCTCGCTCGGAGAGCGCGACCTTCGCGCAGCGGCAGGCGACGCCGGTGGCTTACTTTGCGCCGACGAGCTTCTCGAAGCCAGCTTCGTCGAGGATGGTTACACCCAGCGAGCGCGCCTTGTCGTACTTCGAGCCTGGGTCGGCGCCTACCACCACATAGTCCGTATCCTTGCTCACGGAAGAGACAACCTTGCCACCGTGTTCGACGACAAGCGCGCCCGCCTCTTCGCGGGTTCGCCGCGCGAGCGTGCCGGTGAAGACAAATGATTTCCCCGCGAGCTTCGTGTCCTTCGGCGCCTTACGTTCTTCTCTGGGATTTACGCCCGCGCCTTTGAGCTTGTCAATCAGCTTGCGGTTCGCGGCCTCGGAGAAGAATTCGGAGATGCTGGCGGCAACCTTGGGGCCGACTTCGCCGACTTCGGTCAACTCCTCCTCGCTTGCCCTGGCGATCTTGTCGAGCGAGCCGAAATGTCCGGCGAGCAACTGGCCAGTGCGCTCGCCAACGAAACGCATTCCGAGCGCGTAGACCAGCCGCGAGAGACTGTTCTTCTTGCTCGCGGCAATCTCATCGAGCAGATTCTGCGCGGATTTTTCCGCCATGCGTTCGAGGCCGGCAAGCGTCTCGAGATCGAGCGAATAGAGATCGGCGACATCCTTGACGATCTTTTTCTCGACGAGCTGGTCCACCAGCTTATCGCCGAGGCCGTCAATGTTCATCGCGTGGCGGCCCGCGAAATGCAGGAGCGATTCCTTGCGCTTGGCGGGGCAGGCGGCATTGATGCAGCGGTAGGCCACTTCGCCTTCGGCTTTGTGGATACGCGTGCCGCATTCGGGGCAGCGCTCGGGCATGCGGAAGGGCTTCTCTTCCCTGCCGTGTTTCACGACCTTGATGACGTGCGGGATCACTTCCCCGGCGCGCTCGACGAGCACCGTATCGCCGCGGTGCAGGCCGAGGCGCTCGATTTCGTCCAAGTTGTGAAGGGTCGAGCGGCTGACGGTCACGCCGCCGACCTGCACGGGCTCGAGCACGGCGACCGGCGTGAGCACACCGGTGCGGCCAACCTGCACGATGATGTCGTTGACGACGGTCGTTTCCTGATGCGCCGGGTACTTGTAGGCGATCGCCCAGCGAGGCGCTCGGGCGGTGAAACCGAGCTCGTTTTGCAGCGAAATCTCGTTCACCTTGATCACGATGCCGTCGATTTCGTAGGGCAGCTTTTCGCGCTTTGATTCCCAGCGACCGATGTATTTCTCCACGTCTTCGAGCGAGCGGCAGACTTCCGCCTCGGCGCACGTGCGGAAATGCATCTTCACAAGCGCCTCGAGCACCTCCGAATGCCGCTTGAGCGGCACGCGGCCGTTGACGAGCAGGTAGTAGGCGAAAAAATCGAGCCGCCGCGAGGCCGTGATCGCGGGGTCCAGCACGCGGACCGCGCCCGCCGCGGCGTTGCGCGGGTTGGCGAATCGCTTGCCGCCCTGCTCCTCCTGCTGCTCGTTCAGGTCCTCGAACGCTTTGCGCGTCATGATTGTTTCGCCGCGGACTTCAAGGCTTGCCGGCAAACCGAGCTTCTTCAGCACAGCGTGGTCAATGCGCAGCGGAATCGAACGAATCGTCCTTACGTTTGGAGTGACGTCCTCGCCGGTGGTTCCATCGCCACGAGTGACGCCGCGCGCGAGCACGACGTCCTCATACAGCAGCGAAAGGCTCAGGCCATCGAATTTGTGTTCGCAGATGTACTCGATTTTTTCGCGGCCCGCCAACTCACGAACGCGTCGATCGAAGTCGCGCAGCTCTTCGAAGGAGTAAGCATTGTCGAGGCTCATCATCGGCGCTTTGTGGCGCACGGACTGGAAGCCTTCGCGCGGCTCACCACCGACTCGCTGCGTGGGCGAATCGGGTGTCACCAGTTTGGGATGCTCTTTTTCGAGCTGCTTGAGCTCGTTTACGAGCCGGTCGAAGGCCGCGTCGGAAAGTTCCGGCTCGTCGAGGACGAAGTAGAGGTACTCGTGGCGGCGAGTCTCCTCGCGCAGCTTCTCGATTCGTTTGGCAACGGCCTTGCTAGCCGACATGGGGGCCTCGAAGGGATCGGTGACGGTCAAAACCGGCGGGTATTATACAATGCGCTTTCCTTCCGAGGCGCAGAACGCCCTGCCGCGGGAAGCAAATGCTCAGCGGAATTCACGAAGCGCTCTTGATCTACAACCCGGCCAGCGGGCGCGCGCGCCATCGCCGCCTCTCCGAAGTGGAAGAAGCGGCTCGCCTTCTGGCGGAGGCGGGGATCCGCGCGGAGCTGGCGCCAACCTCCGCGCGAGGCTCGGCGACGCAAATGGCGCGGCAGGCTGCGGCGGATGGGCGCCAGCTTGTGATCGCCTGCGGCGGCGACGGCACGGTGAACGAGGTCGCGAACGGACTCGCAGGGAGCAAGATTCCCCTGGCGGTGCTGCCCGCGGGAACCGCCAACGTCCTGGCAAAAGAACTCCACATTCCCTGGGACATTCCGAGGGCGGCGAAGCTGATTCCGGAGGGCGTCGCGCATCGCATTGCGCTGGGGGCGGTGGGTGCGCCGGGCGGCGGACGCGAAGGCCGGCGATACTTCCTGTGCCTCGGCGGCGCGGGGCCGGACGGCGCGATGGTGCATGCGCTCGAAAACAGCGAGCGGCAGAAGAATGGAATCCTCGACTACTGGCTCGAAGGGATTTTCCAGCTTTTTGCTTATCGCTTTCCGGAATTCCGCGTCGTCTCGGAGGGCCGCGAGATGCGCGCGACGTTGATCGTGATCGGGCGGACAAAAAGCTACGGCGGCCCGTTCCGCATCACAACGGGCGCGAGCCTGCTCGAGGATTCCTTCGAGGTAGTCACCTACACCACAAGGAACCGATTCCGTTATCTGCTCTGCCTTCCGGCGCTGTGGCTGAACCGGCTCCGGAGTGTGCGCGGCATTGAATTCTGGAAGGCGACGGAAGTCCGGTGCGAACCGATCAACGGCGAGCCTGTCTTCGCGCAGGTGGACGGAGAGCCCATCGGGACGCTTCCCCTAGAATTTCATGTTGTACCGGATGCCCTGACGCTGGTAATACCTTCGGGCGTGAAGCTGGCCGGGCCCTAGCCGGACAGCCCCGCACCGCCTATGGAACCCATCACACACGCGCTCACGTCGGTGGCGCTCTCGCACGCCGGATTGAATCGCACGGCCCGCCGCGCGACGTGGATTCTTCTCGCCGGGGGATTGCTCCCCGACCTCGATCTGCTCAGCCTCTTCTTCGGCCCCCGGTACGCGCTGCGCTACAACGGGACGCTCACGCACTCTCTGCTCGGCTGCGGCATTCTCGTCTTCCTGATTGCGTTCGTGTTCTGGCGCGCGGAGCGGCATCACCCGGAGAAGCCGCTGCGATTCAGGGTCGCGCTGTTGCTGGCCGCCATCGGGGCGGCCGCTCATCTGCTGCTCGATTTGAGCAATAGCTGGGGAGTTCAACTATTGTGGCCGTTTCACGAACAATGGTTTGCGTGGTTTTTTGCACAGATGATCGATCCGTGGATTCTTCTCCTGCTGCTGGCGGGGCTGCTGTTGCCGGGGCTCTTCCGGCTGATCGCCGAAGAGATCGGCGCGCGAAAGAAGGAACGCGGACCGAGGCGCGGGGTCATCGCCTCGCTGGCGCTGGTCGTGCTCTATCTGGGAGCGCGCGGTGTGCTGCACGAACGCGCGATCAATATGCTGCTGGCCCGCGATTATCACGGGGCCACGCCCATCGCCGCCGGAGCGTTCCCGACTTCCGCCTCGCCGCTGGTGTGGCACGGCGTGGTGGCAACCGCAAATACACTCGAAGAAGTGGAAGTTCCCTTCAGCCCCGGGAGCTATTTCGATCCCGACCGCAGTGTGACGCATTTCAAGCCGGAACCCACGCCGGCGCTGGCCGCGGCCGAAGCCACTCGAAGCGCGCGGCGGTTCCTCCGTTTCGCGCGCTTTCCCCTCGCCAGCCTCGACCGCACCGAAGACGGCTGGCATTTCGAGCTGCGCGACTTGCGGTTTACGTTTGAATCCGCCGCCCTTCCCGCTTTGGTTGTCGTGATCGAACTCGACCAGGACAACCAGCCAAGCAGCGAAAAAACGAAATTGGAACGCGAGAATCGCCGCCGACAATTCTAGAAGCCTCCCGGAAAAGTGGCCTTCTGTCATCCCGAGCGAAGCGAGGGATCTGCACGTTGCAAGAAACCAGAGGGAAAAGCAGATTCCTCGTCGCCTGCGGCTTCTCGGAATGACAAGAATTGGAGTTTTTCCGCAGCCTGCGAAGAGTCCGGCGGGCCCGGGCAAGCGGGAATCTCAGGCTTGGGGCGCGGGACGCCGGAAGAGCCAGCGGTTGGCGAGATAGCCCACGATTACCAGTAGAAGAAAACCGAGAGCGAGCTGGAATTTGTGCTGGAGGAGGAATTCGCTGGTGGCGTTGCCGTAGTGAATCGCAAGAAAGCCCTCCGCGAAGTAGCGTACGCCCCGGCCGAAGAGAAGCGCGAGGATAAACGTCCGCAACGGCACCTGGAAAACACCTGCGGCGAGAATAAACGCCTTGAAGGGCGTGGGAGGGGGAAGGATGGAGGGCACGGCGACGCTCAGAAACCCGTTGCGCTCGACCCAGCCGCGAATGCGAGCGCTGCGAGGCCCTGCTTTTCTGCGGAAGAATGCCTCTCCTCCTTTTTTGGCGAGCAGATAGAGCCAGACGCAGCCGGCGAGTGAGCCCAGTGTCGCCATGGCAGCGTAATACGGCATGCGGGCCGGCCGGAGGATGGACTGCTCAATCACAAGCAAGTCCGTGACCAGGGGAAAGGAAAGCACGGAGGAATCGAGGAAGGCCACAAGGAAGAGGCCGCCTCCGCCAAGCGCGGTGATGGTGTGTCGCAGCCAGCCGGGAATTTTGACCTGCTTCATGGGGTGTTGACGCGCGCTCCGAAAAACGCCGATTGTAACAGACAATCCGTGCATTCCCGGAACCTGAGCAGTCGTTGTGAGTTGATCAGTTTCCGGTCTTCTGACTACATGGAGGTTCCGCCAGGTGCCAGGCAGCGGTTAACTCGTGAAATAGGAGAAATTCGAAGGCAATCCAGCGAAACAAGGCTCCACGCGGAGTGTCGAGCGCGTCTTTTGCTTTTAGGCTACTTCCCCACCCGGAGTGAATAGCCTGCCGGCAGGGCAGCCTTTTCAGGTTGGATAACGTCTTCTTTCACTGGGACATGAAGCTCGACGCCATCCCCGTACCTCGTATCCGAATGGTCCCAGCCGGACAGCCTGGGGGCCACCGCCTCGCACTTACAACAAATCTGAATTGGAGAAGTACAGCTTCTTCCCATCAAGAAGGCTGTAATCCGGGATCGTTGCGCCACCCGCAATGGCCTCTCGCGTTACTTCGGTCCACGCGGATGCTGGAGGAAGAACTCCCACATCACGCTGCTGGCGTTGATTTCGCGGATCGTGCGACCAACCATCCATTCCGGCAAGGGCTTGCCGCCTGGCCAGGTATGGCCTCCACCCTCAACGGTATAGAGAATCACGTCCGCATGGTCAGCGCAGTTCGTGTACGCGAGACGGCGGACGTTCGCCGTGACCCTGGTGTCGCTCGGATCTGCGCTGCATCGGTTTCGTCGCGCCCAATTCGCCGCCCAGTCCCGAACGTCGGGAAACATTACGGGGTTGAATGGATCGCGCGATTTCCCGCCCTTGTAGGGAACCATTGGATCGGCCGTTCCATGAAACGCCACCGTCGGCACTGGTGTGGAATCGTTGCACCAATCCCATGGCAGCGTTTGTGCAGCCGCCACGGCTCCGACCGCCGCGATCCGATGGGACAGTCTGCACGACACCGCAAACGACATGCCTCCACCATTCGAGAATCCGTCGGCATAGATGCGCGTCGGATCGATGTTGTACTCAGCTTCCAGCTTGTCGATCAAATCTGAAATGAATGTGACGTCCAGTTCCAGACTACGTGGCCCCATGCGCCAGACCTTGGGCAACACACCGGTGCCGCTGCCCCTCAGCGTCGTTCCCGACGGGTAGACGACAATCAACCCATGCTCATCGGCCACCTTATTCCACTGGCTTGTTTCCCTTTGAGCAGCCGGCCACAGCGCGGCGGCGTGCATGCTGATGACCAGTGGCGTGGGCCTGGACCGATCGTAGGTTTTCGGCACGTACAGCAGGTATCGGCGCGTCACACCCGACGAAACAATAATTCCATTGGTTTTATCCATGATGGAAAAACACACGAAAGCCGACAGGATGAACGCCACCGGAAGACCGATGACGATCGTCAGTACACCGAGGATGATCTTCTTCCTTTTACTTTTCATGTCAGGACAGGAATTTCCGATTTCAGCTTTGCGTTCGTACACCGGGCACCTTCTTGTGTCAAGGCCGGACCGCAATTGAGAGGGAGTTTGACCAACAATTCTCAACATGTTATAAAGCCTCACTTTGACCGGCTCGGATGTGAGAGCAAGGCTGGTTCTGCCCGAGAAGCGAGCGGCCCGGATGGTTTCCTCGCAACTGAGCGCGGTGATCCATTCCCTGTACGGCGCGGGGGCGCGTTCGATTCGCCGGCAAGGCGCTTCCCTGACGCATTCGCAAGAAGGCGCGAAAGCGAAATGGTGCAAGGGTATTGAGGTGTTCGGCCACGCGGCAGATCTTGACTGAGACCTCCATGGAGATTCCTTGATGAGCGCATGGCTCGCAAACGCTTTGTCCGCAGGGCGCCGCGGCGCGAAGGCATGCGCGGGTGCTGCCGCGCTGGCCGCAGTGAGCGCGATGGCCACGCTGGCCCAATCGGCATCGGAAGCCGGCGGCGGCGAGGCCAATCTGAAGCTGCCTGACCTTTCGCAGGTCCAGTTCGTCGGCATAAACGGCCACCGGCTGCTCACGATCGGAATTCTGTTTTGCGTCTTTGGGCTGATCTTCGGCCTGACCATCTACTCACGGCTGAAGAATCTGCCGGTGCACCGGTCCATGCGGGAGATTTCCGAGCTGATCTATGAAACGTGCAAGACCTACCTGATCACGCAAGGCAAGTTTCTTCTCCTCCTGTGGGTGTTCATCGCCGCGATTATCGTGCTGTATTTCGGCGTGCTGCTCAAATACGAGGCTTTCCGGGTTGCCATCATCCTGCTGTTCAGTGTGATTGGAATTGCCGGAAGTTACGGTGTCGCGTGGTTCGGGATCCGTGTGAACACGTTCGCGAACTCGCGGACGGCGTTTGCCGGGCTTCGCGGCAAGCCGTACCCCATCTCCCACATCCCTCTCGAAGCCGGCATGAGCATTGGCATGATGCTGATCAGCGTGGAACTGCTGATGATGCTCTTTATCCTGCTTTTTGTTCCCGGCGATTACGCCGGTCCCTGCTTTATCGGTTTTGCCATCGGCGAATCCCTGGGCGCTGCGGCGCTCCGCATTGCCGGCGGCATTTTCACGAAAATCGCGGACATCGGCTCCGACCTGATGAAGATCATCTTCAAAATCAAGGAAGACGACGCGCGAAACCCGGGCGTGATCGCGGACTGCACCGGCGACAATGCGGGCGACTCGGTCGGGCCGAGCGCCGACGGCTTCGAGACATACGGCGTCACCGGCGTCGCGCTGATCACGTTTATCCTGCTGGGCGTGAAGGACCCGGCGGTGCAGGTGCAACTGCTGGTGTGGATCTTCGTGATGCGCATCGTGATGCTGATCGCCGCCGCGGCGGCTTACTTCATCAATGGCGCCATCGCCAAGGCGAAGTATAAAAACGCCGACGCAATGAATTTCGAGGCGCCGCTGACGTCGCTGGTGTGGATCACGTCGTTCGTATCCATCGGACTGACGTACATCATTTCCTTGGTCATCATTCCGAGCCTGGGAGGCGACACCACGCAATGGTGGAAGCTGGCGACGATTATTTCCTGCGGGACACTGGCCGGGGCCGTCATCCCAGAACTGGTGAAGAGTTTCACTTCGACGCAATCGCGCCACGTGAAGGAAGTGGTGACGTCGGCGGAGGAAGGCGGGGCGTCGCTCGGCATTTTGTCGGGCTTTGTGGCCGGGAACTTTTCCGCCTACTACCTGGGGCTGACGATGGTGGCCTTGATGTCCGGCGGCTACCTGATTGGCTCGCTGGGGCTCGGACACTTGATGATTGCGGCGCCGGTGTTTGCCTTCGGGCTGGTGGCTTTCGGCTTCCTGGGGATGGGCCCTGTAACGATCGCGGTGGATTCCTACGGACCGGTCACGGACAACGCGCAATCGGTCTTTGAGCTTTCGCTGATCGAACAGATCCCCGGCATCGAGCAGGAACTCAAGCGAGATTTCAACATGGACGTGAACTTCGGCCTCGCCAAGGACATGTTGGAAGCCAACGACGGCGCGGGCAACACCTTCAAGGCGACGGCGAAGCCGGTGCTGATTGGAACGGCGGTCGTGGGCGCGACGACCATGACCTTTTCCATCATCATGGCGCTGACGCATGGTCTGGTGGAGAACGTGGACAAGCTGTCGCTGCTGCATGCGCCGTTTGTTCTGGGACTGATCACCGGCGGGGCGATGATTTACTGGTTCACCGGAGCTTCCACGCAGGCGGTGACGACCGGCGCATACCGCGCGGTGGAATTCATCAAGGCGAACATCAAGCTCGAGGGCAGCACGAGGGCGTCGGTGGCCGACAGCAAGAAGGTGGTGGAGATCTGCACGCAGTACGCGCAGAAAGGGATGCTCAACATCTTCATTGCGGTGTTCTTCGCCACGCTGGCGTTCGCGTTCGTCGAGCCCTTCTTTTTCATCGGGTACCTGATTTCGATCGCCACGTTCGGCCTGTACCAGGCAATCTTCATGGCCAACGCCGGCGCCGCATGGGACAACGCCAAGAAAATCGTCGAAGTCGAGATGAAACAGAAAGGCACCGACCTGCACGCCGCCACCGTCATCGCTGACACGGTGGGCGACCCGTTCAAGGACACCTCTTCGGTGGCGCTGAACCCGGTCATCAAATTCACGACGCTGTTTGGCCTGCTCGCAGTGGAGTTGGCGGTGAAGCTGACGGTGGAAACCGGCGGCAAGTTGACCCACATCCTGGCGGCAGCGTTTTTCCTTGTCTCCTTCGTTTTCGTTTACCGGTCGTTCTACGGAATGCGAATTCGGACGTCGCAAGCCTAGTCTGGTTCCTGCCTGAAATGAAAACCGGGGCGGTGGGTGGGGCCGCCCCGTTTTCATTTGGCGCGGCTTATGCCCGGAGAAAATTCAGGAACTTGCTGGGACTGTTGTCGAAGCCTGGAAAGACCTTCGCCAAATCGTTGTTCCCGAGCTGCTTCGAAATAATCTCGCCAAGCACGCTGCGAAAATCGGTCGTCACGGCGAGATCGCGGCCCTGATAGAGCTGGCCCTCGCTCAGCCCCGGCCAGCGCGTATAGACTTTTCCACCTTTCACCGGCCCGCCCATCAGGAACATGCAGTTCGCATGACCGTGGTCGGTGCCGCGATTGCCGTTTTCGTGAGCGGTGCGGCCGAACTCGGACATGCTGACAAAAACGATGTTTTCCATTTTGTCGCCCATGTCCTGGTGAAAGGCAGCGAGACCCTGCCCCAGATCGCGCAGCAAGTTGGAGAGCTGGCCCTGCACGCCGCCCTCGTTGACGTGGTGGTCCCAGCCGCCGCTGTCCAGGAACGCGACTTCGAGACCCATGTCCGCCTTGATGAGCTGCGCGATTTCCGCGAGGCTCTGTCCAAAGCGGCTGCGCGGATAGTCGGCGCCGTTCGCCGGCTGATACTGGTCGGGATTGATCTTCTTCAACATGTCGATTGCTTCGAAGGTTTCCTGTCCAACGCCGTGCAACGCGTGGTCCACCGTCTGCGCGTACATCGCTTCGAAGCCACCCTGGACGGTCTCCTGTGGTCCGAACATCTTGAATTGCTTGAGGTCGGGAATCGCGACGGCGGGCGCCGAACCCTGCAACGTGCGCGGCAGGTAAGGCCCGAACGCGACGGCGCGGAACGGCGAGGCCTTCTCTTCGGGAAGGCTTTGCAGGCCGCGGTTCAGCCAGCCGTCATCCGTACTTTTTGCTCCCGGCGTGCCCGACTCCATGAAGTCCTGCGCGTCAAAGTGCGAGCGAGTGGGGTCGGGCGAGCCGACGGCCTGCACGATCGCGAGCTGGCCCTTGTGAAACAGAGGCTCGAGCGGCGAGAGGCTCGGGTGAAGACCGAAGAATCCGTCGAGGTCGATTGCCGCGTCAGAGCCACCCTGGCGCGGTTCGGGAATGGCGATCGTCGGACGTAACTGATAATAATTTTGTTCGGCGAAAGGCACGACGACGTTCAGCCCGTCCATTGCGCCGCGCTGGAAAAGGACGACCAGAATGCGCTTGCTTGGCGAAGATGTGGCGGCAACCGCGCGTTGCAGGAATTGTGGCAGCGTGCTCATCCCCAGCATGGCCACGCCGCCGCTCTTTAAGAATACCCGCCGCGTAACCTTCATTGCCGTTTCTCCTTCCGTCTGAGGCCTGACAACCTATGACTAGCGGCGCTGGAATTCCGGCGCGCCCAGGACGAGGCCGGCGATCAAGCCTTCGTTCACGTGCTTGACTGGATCGTCGAGCCGAGCCTGCAGGATTGCCGGGTCGTCCAAACGCGCTTCGAGAGTGGAGCGTGTTTCCGGAGCGATTTGGCCGCCGAGGAACAGTTCAATCGCTCGCGAAAGCGCCATGTGCGGATCCGCGGACGCTTCCGGCCCGAAGAGCGAGGAAAGGTCGGTGGTTCCGCCGGCGAGATGATTGGTGGAGAGCGCGAGTGCGAAATTGAGCCGGTTCAGCAGCGCACCGGTATTCACCCAGGTCTCCGCCTTGTCCGAATAACCGGTGGGCGGCTGGCACAGATAGAGCGGCTCGCCCATCCGTCCGACCCACTGCGCGAGCTGGAATGGCAGATCGATCCTGGCGCCGATGGCGCGTGCGGTGCTCACCGCCAGCTCGAAGGGAGTTTTCACCTTCGCCCGATACGCGCTGCGCGACCAGAACTCCGGCGAATAGATCATGGTGCGGAGGATGGCGCGAATGTCGCCGTCACTCGAGAGGAATGTCTGGGCCATGCGATCCACAAGCGCCTGCGGCGGATTGTCGGAAACGAAGTGCCGCGCCAGTTCCGTGGAAATGAACCGCGCGGTACTCGGATGATGCGCCAACAGTTTCAAGGCTTCTTTGCCATCGCGCATCCCACCGTAGTCAATTTTCTTGCCGAGAACGTATTTCGGCCCCGGCGTGTGAAGACGATCTTCAAACCGGAATTCCGGATCGCGCCTCGGCCCGCGCATGGTCCAGCCGGTCAGGCACTTCGCCATCTCGATCACGTCCTGCTGCGTGTAGCCGCCGTCTACGCCGAGCGTGTGCAGCTCCATCACTTCGCGGCCGTAGTTTTCGTTCAAGCCGCGCTCCTGCTGCTGCGGCGGGACGCGATTCGGCTGTGGCTGGCCATTGGCGCCGGCCGCGGCCCGCGGCGGAAAGGCGCCGAAGATCCCCTGGAAACGCTGGCGCCGCTGCGCGAGTTCGCGATTCAGTTTCTGCGACGCCACGGGGTCGGCGCTCATCCAGTTGTCGAGGTAAAAAAGCATGGCCGGGCTTTGCGCCGTCGCCAGGAGTAAATCCTGGAATTTCCCCATCGAATGCGGGCGGATCGTATCGCGCTCGTACGACGTCAGCAGCCAGCGGTCCGCACCTTTGCCAGCAAACACGTTGAAGTGGTTGAACCAGAAATCGTTCATCACTTCGCCGAGCTGCCGCTCGCTGTACATGGCGCGCGTGAGCTTCGCCATGGAAAGCTCGGCGATAATGCGCTGCGGGCCCCGCATAAGAACGAGCCGCATTCGCGCCTGGTCCACGATTCCATCCTGGCGCATCTGCTGCATCTCGGCGCGGGCCTTTTCCTTCTGCTGTTCCTGATACTGCTCTTTCGTCAGGCCTTCTCTTTTCGCGGCCTGGTCGGGCGGCGGAAATTCCCGCAACAGATCTTCCGAAGACATGTTCAGGGTCTTGTAATCGGAGAGACGCTCTTCGACGGCGGCATCGCTGAGCGAATCGGGATTCAACTGTTGATTGATCCACTTTTCGAGTCCCATCTGGCGGACGCGCTCGACGTCGCCGGGGCGAGGACCGTAGGCCAGCCGGTTCAGGGCGTGAATGATGGCTTCGTCTTCCGTGAGCTGCGCGATCGGCAGCTTGCCCTTGAAGGCTTTGCTCAATTGGATCTGCTGAACGGGCGCGGAGTCCGCGGCGTCCTGCTGCTGTTTCTTCTTCTTGCCGGCGTTGGCGTACGGGACGGCGATGGTGAGCGCCACGAGCAGCGTCGCCGCGATGAATCCAGTCCCGGCCATGTCCAGGCCATGGCACAGCCGATTCCCTCTTTGTTTTCTCATGGCGATAAGTCCTTCACCACAGAAATACAAATCCCCCTGAACTGTGCCCTCGGAAAGTTTAACCCCACCGGCTGGAAAAAGTTGTGGCGAGGGCGAAGTAAACACTAGCGGAGCGTCAATACGTGAGCTGAATGTGAGAAGAGAAATTGACGGCACGGGGTGCATGCCGTATAAAAGTGCGGCGAACTCGGACGCGATCCTCTTTTCGTAATGTCCGTGTGAGGTGCTCATGCTGGTCCGCAACTTTATTTTTTGGCTGTCAACGAAGAAAGCTGTCACCGGCGCAATTTCCCGGCGCGGGATGCGGACCGGTTTTGCTCGGCGCTTCATCGCTGGAGAAACGCTTGCCGAAGCGCTCGAGGCGAGCCGGGAGCTGAATGGGCAGGGCAGGGCCATCAGCCTGAATCACCTGGGCGAAAACGTAAGCACGCGGGAAGAGGCCATGAAGGTCCGCGACAGTTACATCGAGATGCTGCGCGCGATCGAATCGCAGCGCATCACCGGCAACATTTCGATCAAGCTCACGCAACTCGGCCTGGACCTCGGGCGCGATTTCTGCGAGCAAATGACGGGAGAAATCTGCGCCGCCGCCCGGGAGATTGCCCGCGACATCGAAATCGACATGGAGGGCTCCGCATACACCCGCGTGACGCTCGATATTTTCGAAGCCACTCGACGGCGGTTCGACAACGTCGGCCTGGCGATTCAGGCCTATCTCCACCGCACCGAAAAAGACATCGAGCGGCTGGAGCCGCTGGCTCCGAAGCTGCGCCTGGTGAAGGGCGCCTATCGCGAGCCCGCGAACATCGCCATCCAAAAAAAGTCCGACGTGGACAAGAATTATTGCCGCCTGATCGACCGGCTGTTTTCGGGCGGGTACTTCCCTGCCATCGCCACCCACGATCCTGCCATGCTCGATTACGCGCGAGGTCGAATCCGGAACAGCGGAATCGGCGCGGACCGCTACGAATTTCAGATGATTTACGGCATTCGCCGCGACTTGCAGCAGCAGATTCGCAGCGAAGGGCACGCGCTGCGCATTTACGTCCCTTACGGCACGGAGTGGTGCCCGTATTTCATGCGGCGGCTATCGGAGCGCCCGGCGAATTGCTGGTTCGTGCTGCGCAACCTAGTGGCGGAGTCAACTCCGGGGAGCAAGCAGCAGGGGTAGATGCGCCGGCAAGCGCCTCAGCGAGCGGCGCGGAAGGCGTCGAGCGTCCAGGTGTCCTGCTCCTGGTCGTGCCGCAAGACGTAGTAGTTTCCGTCATCGGCGCGCACGCGAAAGAACCTCGCATCGGGCGAATACCACTGGTCGTCCACTTCTTCAACGCGGAACTCCCTGTCGCGCAGGAAAAACCGAAGCGGGCGCTGATCGGCGCGAAAGCCTGCGTAGCACTCCACGCGAATCTCGCTCATCACTTCTCCCGCTGCGGCGGACAGCTCGCTTATCGTGAATGTAACAGCTTCATGGCGGGAAGAAAATAGGAGCGGTCAGCCGCCGCTGGATTTGGCATTGTACGCGGCCCCGATGAAAATGACCATGGCGGTCATGTACATCCAGAGCAGCAAGCCGATCGCCGCCGCCAGGCCGCCATACACGGCGCCATAGGGCACGTGCCGCACGTAGAGGCCCAACGAAACGTCCAGCACCCACCAGAGGATGGTGGCCACAAACGCGCCAGGAAGAAAAGTTCGTGAACTGCTGCCGCGAGGGCGGCCGATGCGATACACGATGACGAGGACCCCGAGCGCAAGGAGCAGCTCGAAACAAATGTAGGCGGCTGCCATCAGAATTCGCACCAGATTCGGCAAGCCAAGCCTTATGAGAAGCCATGCCCTGACCTGTCTCCCGAAAACCGTCAGCGTGATGGCGGCAAGAGCCGGGACAATCGTCAGGCAAAGCAAGAGCAGCGCGCGAAGCTGGCGGTGCCAGAAAGGAGGCCGAATCGGGTCGCCGACGATCACGCGAAATCCATCCATCAGGCCGATCATTACCTGCGTGCCCGCGAGGAGCACACCGCCGAGGCCAAGCCAGATCCAGGTCCCCGGATGTCCCCCGCGGCGGACGAGATAGTCCAGCACGACGCGCTCGCTTCCCGGCGGCAAGATGGTGTTCAAACGCCCCGGCAAGTCCTTGATGGCCCCTTGCATCCGGGTCGAAGTGTCCATGAGCCCGAGCGCGAAAAGGAGCATGGGAAAAAACGCCAAGAACATGTTGAAGGCAACGGCCTGCGCCTGCATCAGGCAGCCGGGGAGAACCCGCGAAATGCAACCTCTCAGTTTTCTTGCAGCATGTGCCATGAAGGGTCGCTCGATTATACGGACGCCGGCGGAGAGAGCCACGTTTCTTTCGTATGGCTTGTCGTCAAACAAATTCGCGCCGGACTGCTTTGCGGCTGGCCTTGCGGCCATGCTTGCCGCCACATGGGCCCCGGAGTAGACTTTCTGCGAAGTTCTCCTTGGAGGGCCGCCATGCCTCGAATGGTCCGCTGCGGTTTGATTCAGGCGCACTGCGAATGGTCGCCGGACAATGTCCCGCTGCCGAAAATCAAAGAGAAGATGATTGCGAAGCACGAACGCCTGATCGCCGCGGCGGCAAAGCGCAAGGTGCAGGTGCTCTGCCTTCAGGAACTGTTCTATGGGCCGTACTTCTGCGCCGAGCAGCACGTGAAGTGGTATGAGCTGACCGAGCCGGTGCCCGGCGGGCCGACGCTCGCGCGGATGCAAAAGCTGGCGAAACGATACAAGATGGTGCTGATCGTCCCCGTTTACGAGCGGGAGATGAGCGGCGTTTTTTACAACACGGCGGCGGTTTTCGACGCGGACGGGCGCTACCTGGGGAAATATCGCAAGCATCACATTCCGCATTGCCATCCCGGCTTCTGGGAGAAGTTTTATTTCACGCCGGGGAATCTCGGCTATCCGGTGTTCGAGACGCGCTACGCGAAGATCGGCGTGTACATTTGTTACGATCGCCACTTCCCCGAAGGCGCCCGCATCCTTGGTTTGAACGGCGCCGAAATTGTTTTCAATCCGTCCGCCACGGTCGCAGGATTGAGCGAATATCTCTGGGAGCTCGAGCAGCCGGCGCACGCCGTGGCGAACGGCTATTTCATCGCCGCGATCAACCGCGTGGGCCACGAAGCGCCCTGGAAAATCGGCGAATTCTACGGCAAGAGCTACTTCTGCAACCCGCGCGGGAAGATCGTGGCGCAGGCGAGCCGTGACAAAGATGAAGTGCTGGTCACGGATTTGAATCTCGAGGAAATCGAGCAGGCGCGGACGACCTGGCAGTTCTTCCGCGACCGGCGGCCGGATTCGTACGGCGAGATTGCGCGCACACAGGCGTCTGCGCGAGCCGCCGACGCGGCCAATTGAAACCACAGAGCGACACAGAGGAACACTGGTGCAGCGAGGCAGATTCCAAATGTCTGATCGGCCGCGTTGGATCGCGTTCCCCGCAGTTACCAAAGGACTCGTGAGATGACGACACCGGCAAAGCAGGTGACCGGCAGCAGCCGCAGCGAAGAAGTAATCCGCAAGCATAAGGAATATCTCTGGCCCGCGGTGACGAACTACTTCCAGAAGCCGCTCGTCGCCGACCACGGAAGCATGCAATACCTGTGGGACATCGAGGGAAACAAGTACCTCGATTTCTTTGGCGGGATCGTTACGATCGGCGTGGGCCATTGCAATCCGAAGGTCACGAGCAAGATCAAGGCGCAGGTGGACAAGCTGCAGCACACGTCCACGCTATTTCCGAACGAGGCCATCGTCGCGCTCGCCGAGAAGCTTGCCCAGATCACGCCCGGCAAACTGCAGAAGAGTTTCTTCAGCAATTCCGGCACGGAAGCGAACGAAGCCGCCATCCTGCTGGCGCGCATGGTGGGGCCGAGCTACGACGTGGTTGCGCTGCGCCACGGGTATGCCGGAGGCTCGCAGCTCGCGAAGGGCGTTACGGGGCAGGCGCCGTGGCGCAAGGCGGGAGTCATCAGCGTCGGAATCTCCCATGCCATCAACCCCTATTGCTACCGCTGCCCACTCGGGCTGAAGTACCCCGATTGCGGCGTGGCGTGCGCGACCGACGTCGAGAACCTGATCCAGACCGGCACGAGCGGCTCAATCGCCGCGTTCATCGCCGAGCCGATTCAGGGCGTGGGCGGATTCATCACGCCGCCGCCGGAATACTTCAAGATCGTTTTCAAGATTGTGAAAAAGTACGGTGGGCTGTTCATCGCCGACGAAGTGCAGACGGGTTTCGGGCGCACGGGCAAGAAATGGTTTGGCATCGAGCAGTGGGAAGTGACGCCCGACATCATCACCTGCGCGAAGAGCCTGGGCAACGGCGTGCCGGTCGGCGCAACCATCACGACTGCCGAGCTGGCCGATAAGTTCCAGGGATTGACGATTTCCACGTTTGGCGGAAACCCGGTGACGTCGGTGGCGGCGCGCGCCGTCATCGAAGTGATCGAAGAAGAAAACCTGCGCGAGAATTGCCACGTCGTCGGCGGCTATTTCCGGCAGCAGCTCGAAGGGCTGAAGGAAAAGTACCTGCTGATCGGCGATGTCCGCGGCATGGGCATGATGCAGGCCCTCGAACTGGTGAAGGATCGCCAGACAAAGGAGCCGGCGCCCGAAGCGACCACGCAACTGCTCGAGCGAGCACGGGCCAATGGCCTGCTCATCGGCAAGGGCGGGCTCTACGGCAACACGATTCGCATGGCCCCGCCGATGAATATTTCCAAGGCCGACGTGGACGAGGGCATCCGACTCCTCGACAAGTCGCTCGGCGAGGTTCGTGCCTAGGTCTAGCCTCTCTCAACTCCTTCAGCCACAGGCGCGGGGGTTTCGGACGAAGGATCGCTCTTCACCACGACACTTCGGCACTATAATGGCACCCGAGGAGTGAGCCATGGCAACTGCCGCAGCATCAGCTCAAATCTGCCGAAACTTTATCAATGGCCGCTGGGTGGAATCGAAGGGGACCACGATCGAGCGGCGCAACCCAGCGAACCTTGACGAAGTGGTCGCCATCATTCCCCTTTCGACGCGCGATGAAGCGCGCGAAGCTATCGCCGCGGCGAAGGCTGCCTTCCCGGTCTGGCGCGACACGCCCGCTCCGACGCGCGGCCATGTTCTCCTGAAGGCGATGCTGCTGATGGAGCAGCAGAAAGAAGAGCTGGCGCGCACGCTGACACGCGAAGAGGGCAAAGCCCTGAAGGATTCTCTCGGCGAAGTCCAGAAGTCCATCAACATTCTTGAATTCATGGCGGGTGAAGCGCGGCGGCTGGGTGGCGAGGCGTTGCCGAGCGAACTGCCCAAGAATCTTGCGTACACGATGAAGCAGCCGCTGGGAGTTGTCGGCGCCATCACGCCGTGGAATTTCCCGGTGTCCATCCCGGTCTGGAAAATCGCGCCCGCACTGGTCGCGGGCAACACGGTGGTCTTCAAGCCGGCCACGCTCACGCCGCTCACCGCGATGATGGTCGTGGACATCTTTCACAAAGCCGGCTTGCCGGATGGAGTGCTGAATCTGATTGCCGGCGCGGGGCGCGAAGTCGGCGACGAGCTGGTGCAAAATCCGGACGTGCGCGCCGTCTCGTTTACCGGCTCGAACGAGGTCGGCAGCAACCTCTACGCGCAGGGCGCGCTGCGGATGAAGAAATGCCAGTGCGAGATGGGCGGGAAGAATCCGCTCGTCGTTCTCACGGACGCCGATTTGCAGTTGGCGATGGAATCTGCGCTGTTCGGCGCGTTTGCGTCCACCGGACAGCGCTGCACCGCCACGAGCCGCGTGATCATCGAAGACGAAGTCGCGGACAGGTTTGCGGTGATGCTGGTCGAGCGCGCGAGGGCATTCAAGGTGGGTAACGGGCTCGAGCCGGGCGTGGAGATGGGGCCCGCGGTGGACGAGCAGCAGTTCGACACCGATTTGCGCTACATCGAGACGGGCAAGAAAGAAGCCAACCTGCTGCTGGGCGGCCACCGGCTTAGCGGCAACGGCTACGACCACGGTTACTTCGTTGCGCCGACGATCTTTGATCACGTCCCGGCGAACGCCACCATCGCGCAGGAAGAAATTTTCGGCCCCGTGCTGAGCATCATTCGCGTGCGCGATTTCGAGGAAGCGATCCAGGCGGCCAACTCGGTGCGGTACGGCCTTTCGAGCGCGATCTACACGAACGACGCCAGCAAGATCTTCGAATTCATCGAGCGGATCGAGACCGGCATCACACACGTGAATTCGCCGACGGTCGGCGGCGAGGCGCATCTGCCGTTTGGCGGAGTGAAGTCCACCGGCATCGGACTGCGCGAGATGGGCCACGTCGCGCTCGACTTCTACACGGAACTGAAAACCGTGTATATCGATTACACCGGCCGCAAGCGCGAATCGAGCATCTATTAATCCATGGCCCAGGGCACACTCTATCCGCTGCCGCCGCAAATCGAAGAAGTTTATCTCGACATCGAGACGCTGCGGCTTTCGAACGAAGTGGAAGGCGGCTGGGGAAATATCAAGGGCTTCGGCCTGGCGGTCGCGGTTACCTGGGATGCCGGGCACGCATTCCGTTCGTGGTTCGAGCAGGATGCGGGACGGCTGATCGCTGAGCTGGACCAGTACAAACACATCGTCACCTTCAACGGCAATCGCTTCGATTTGGAAGTCTTGCGGCACTATGTCCCCGGGCACAAACTCCATGCGCGCTCCTTCGACGTGCATGAAGACCTCTACCGGCGCCTTGGCCATCGCGTGAAGCTCGAACAATTGGCGCGCGACACGCTGGGGACGGCGAAGAGCGGCGATGGAACGCAAGCGGTTTCCTGGTGGCGCGCCGGCGAAAAGAATAAGGTGGTCGAATACTGCGAAAAAGATGTGGCCATTCTTCGCGACCTCGTCACGTATGGGCGGGACAAGGGACACGTGGTGTTGTCCTCACGCCGAATCCCCGTGGATTGGGCCAAGCCTCGATGAGGCGGAGCGCTTCCGCCGAATGAAGCTCCGGCCGCTCATTTTCCTTTTTCTCGCCGCCGGTGCGGTGCTGGCGCCCGTGTTGCACGCCAGCGGCGCGCGGGAAGTCGCCTGGAAATCCGTGGAAGGCTGCATCCTCAAGCTGGAAGGCCGCGCCGTGAAAACATGGAACGCGTATCGCGCGGAGAAAAATAACCGGCTCATTCTGGTGCAACTCGGCCGGCGCTACTTGATCCTCGATACGAAAGAACGCTCGGTGCAGGAAGTGGCGCCGAGCGAAGTGAAGCTTCATGGCAAGGATTTTGTCACTTCCGCTGGCGCCGAGCGGAAACTGATCCCGAGCAGCAATTGGGTGACGCGCGACGTTGGCCCCGCGGAACTGATTCGCGTGCGCCTGATGGATTACGGCAAGGTCCTCGAGGTCCAGGTCCCCCACCCTTATAATTTCCGTGTCTCGTATTAGCCGCTTGACCGTTCGCAGAGCTTGCATCCTTGCGGGCGGCGAATCCTTGCGGCGTCCCGGGGAAACACCGTGGCGAGCGATGTGAGCAGCGTGCCACGCACTTGCGATTCACACGCGTCTGCGCAGGAGATTCATTCTTAATGGAGCAAGTCCGCGAGGCTCATTGCGAAGGGTGTGTAGCCCGTCCGGTCATGGGCCAAGCGGCTGATTTGTGACGACGAGTTTCCCACCGCTTTCTGCCACGGCATAGAAGCCGGCGCTGCCCACGAGATCCTTCAAGTGGGGCACGGCCGGCCGCTCGATCACCAGGTAGCTGCGGTCCGCCGCTTTCCATAGCCGAACGAGCTCCGCATCGTCAATAAACACTTGCGGAGCGACCGGCGCGTTCGACCCATATTCCAGATTGTTCACGCGGCCGTTCAGGATTAACGCCGGGCGATTGGCGTAGAAAATGACAGAGGAAAATGTGTAGTACTGGTCTCCCAGGATCAAGCGGCCTTCTGGAGAACGGTTCAGAGCCTCGGCCAGCGGCCGGGAAGAAAGATAGGGGTCGAAGGTCACCATGGCGAGGCGCGCGGCGTGGAGGAAAATCACCATCATGACGGCAATCGCAATAAAGCTGCGCCGGCTTGCGCTTCGCAGCGTGCCTGCCACCCCGACCAGGAAGGCAAGCCCCGCGACCAACAGAGGAATCCGCAAATAGGCCAGGGAGCGCAACGTCAAATCCTGCATGTGTCCGAGCGCCAGAGTGTAGGCATCGGGATGCTGCGTCAGGGCGCGAGAAATATCCCCCGGGGCCGGAATTCCCCTCACGAGGAAAAACACGATTGCGATGGCCACAACGGCGGCCCCTGCAATCACGGTGATGACGCGGGTCCCCGCGCGAATCCATTTCCCCTCGCAAGCCATCGCCGAGCCGATGAGCAGCGCGAGCGCCGGATAACACGGCATGGAGTAGTATTCCTGCGTGGTCGAGAACGTGAAGAAAAGAAGCAGAAAACCAATCCAGCATAATGCCAACAGCCGCGTCCGGCCGGCGCGGTCCACGGGCTTGTAGGACAACCGTGCCGCGGCCGGCAGATACACGCTCCAGGGAAAGAGCCAGACCAGGTTGAGCAGCCAGAAATAGAGGCGTGGGACGGTGTTGTAGTCGCGCGGAAAGCGCATGTTCAGAAAGCGCAGCAATTGCTCGTTGATGAAGTAGTACCAGAGAAAACCGTGATACTGGCCGGGGCCGCTGTGTAGCGTGAATGCAAAGTACGGAGGATTCCGCAGCGTCGCCAGAACATGCCAGGGCACGGCAATCGCCAGGATGATCAGCAGTCCGCTGAACGGATGGAGACGCCGCCAGGTGCGGCGCAAAAACAGTTGGCGCGTGATGAGCAAGTAGAGTACGGCCGCGCCCGCGGGAAAAACCACGGCGATCAGGCTCTTGAGAAGTAATCCGATCCCCAGGCTTGCTGCCAGGACGAACGCCCAGAAACGGGGATGGGGCTCGTCCTCTTCGAGCACGCGTTGAAAGGACCACATCGCTGCGACAATCGCGAGGGTCAGCATCACGTCCGGGATCAAGATGCGCGTAAAAAGGAACAGGCCGGCACAGGTGGCCAGACACAACCCGGCGTAACAACCTGCGCGAACTCCGAATGCCCAAATACCCATTCGCAGCGTCAGCCAGCAGAGTGCGATCGCGGCGAGGGCGATGGGGATACGGGCCGCCCAATCGTGCACGCCGAGGATCGCAAACGAACCGGCAATCGACCAATAGACGAGCGGCGCTTTCTCCAGGTAGGAGACGCCGTCGAGGCGCGCCGTCACCCAATCGCCGGAAGCAAGCATGCTGCGGGAGATCTGCGCCTGCACGGCGTCCACATCGTCCAGCAGTGAGGGGGGAGAAAGGATGCCGCCCAAAAACACGATCGCGGCAAGAAGGAGAACAATCAGGGCAAGGCCAAAACGTTGCCCAATATCTCTCGACTCTTCTCGGGGGCTGGCGCGGTCTGAATCTTCCATCTTCTCATCCATAGGAAAAGAATCAGCAAGCCCCACAAGTGATAGCCTAGATTCGCGCGCCGTTCAAGGTGCTGCCGAATAAGAGATTGTATTACGTCACCGCGGAACAATCCCGTCTGCTCCACGGAACTCGTTGCGAGTGTATCGAGCAGGAGGGTCCGCAACGGGCCTCGCAGCCAGTCGTGCGCGGGGATGTCAAATCCGGTTTTCTTCCGTCGCACGATCGAGGCAGGCAGCTTTTCTTTCATCAATTCCTTCAGAAGATATTTCTGGCGAAACCCGCGAATCTTGAAATCGTCCGGCAGGGACGCAGCAAACTCCACAATGCGATGATCCAGAAATGGCGGACGAACCTCCAGGGAATGCGCCATGCTCATCCGGTCCACCTTCGCCAGGATATCGTCCGGCAGAAAATAGCGCTGGTCAAAGGACAGATACGGCGTGAAGAATCCGCGCGAAGCGCCGTTGGTCGGAAATACCCCCAGCAGCCGGCTGAGGGGAGAGGGATCGGCAGCCAGACAAAGAGCTCGCTTCTCTTCTTCTGAAAACGTTCCATTCCAATAGACATGCGCGCGTTCGCGCGACAGCTCACATCCCTCCAGAAGGCGCTTCACTTTGTACTCGAAACTGATCTTGTCATCGGACACCGGCAGATGCCGGAACACCCGCAGGCTCGCCCGGCGCATGGCCGCGGGGACGCGCCGAAACGCGTGCGCCAGCCGGTCAGCGTTGTAGGTGAGGTAGCCGCCGAACAGCTCGTCGGCGCCTTCTCCGCTGAGAACGACCGTGACCTTTTGCCGGCTCATCTTGGAGAGGAACCAGACGGGCAGCGCGCCCGCATCGGCGTTCGGCTCGTCGGAATACGTGGCAAATTCCTCGATCGCCCCTTGCAGGTCCACCTGCGGATTCAGGTCGAACTCCTGATGCTCGGTGCCGTAAAGGCCGGCCATCTGGCGGATGTGGTCCGATTCGTCGAAGCTGCGTCCGCGAAACGAAATCGAAAACGTCTTGAGCGGCGTGGAACTTTCACTCGCCGCGTAGTGCAGGATCGTCGAAGAGTCGATGCCGCCGCTGATCCACAGGCCGAGCGGGACGTCGGAAGTCATGTGCTCGCGCACGGAGTCCCGCAGCAGGCCGTCCAACGCCTCCTTCGCAGAGTCCATCGTCCAGCTCGACCGCGGCTCAATCGAAAGATTCCAGTACGCCTCTGCGTGCCTCCGCCCGTCGCGCCATTCCACCAGGTGGCCCGGAGGAATCTTTTCGATCCCCTTGACCATTGTGTAAGGACAGGGGACGTAATTCAGGGAGAGGTAGCAATTCAAAGCATCCAGATCCAGGCGGCGCTCGACATCTTCATGGATGAAGATGCCCTTCAATTCAGAGCTGAAGAGGAGGTCTTCACCACGGCTGCAAATGTAGAGGGGCTTGATTCCCATCCGGTCGCGCGCCAGAACAAGGCGCTTCTGCGTTTCCGTCCAGAGCGCGATGGCAAACATCCCGCGCAGCCGCGAGAAACAGTTCTTGTCCCATTCCAGGAAGGCGCGCAGAACAACTTCTGTATCGCTGTGGGTGCGGAACCGGTGGCCGAGACCCTCGAGCTCTTTCCGCAACTCGCGGTAGTTGTAAATTTCGCCGTTATACACGAGGACGGTGTCGCCGTCCTCGCTGTACATGGGCTGTTCGCCTAATTCGAGGTCGATAATCCGCAGTCGGACTGAGCCGAGACTGATGCTCTCCGATTCGTATTCCGCACTGTGGTCGGGGCCGCGATGGGCCAGGGAAGCCATGGCCCTGCGCAAGAGTTCAGAATCATTCGGCCCGTCCCGATGCGTATAGCCGACGATTCCACACACGTCCGCTATCCCCCCGCATGAGACTGCTTACTCTACCGACTAGCTTTCAAGATGACCCGGCTCAACTTCCCCAGAACTGCCTCAGTATTCGCAGTCTACATCAAAAGGGGCGCATTTGGTGAAACAAAGTGCAGGCGTCGTTCGGTAATGTTTTTTCCGGGAATAAGCTCTGTTTCTTCGCAGGCCTCGTCTTCGTCAGACGACTGGGAAGATGTGGAGCCGAGGGCCGGGATTGAACCGGCGACCTGACGATTACGAAATGGACAGTTTTTCACCAACTCGTTTCTTTTCAGTCTGAGACGTTTGGCTCTATTCGTGCTCTTTCGGGCTTGGTCCGCCGCCTAACTTGCAACGCAATTTGCAACGGCAGAATTGACGCCCTTACAAACAATATGATATGGGTCTACCTATGAAAGAACGCTTCTCAACCCGCGAAGCGGCCAAGAAGTTGGGCGTAACGCTCCTAACCCTGCAACGGCACGTTTCCGCTCAAACCATCGATGCTCCCCCATTGCAGAAGATCGGGGGCGTGACCGTGCGGCTGTGGATGGCCCGCGACATTGAGAAGGCCCGGAAGATTCTCGCTGGCATCCGGCCGGGGAGGAAGAAGAAGGCATAAAAGCGGGACGCACCTGCGCAGTGAGCGCAGGGCGCGCCCTGCCCATTCGCAGGTCTGGCGCGCGGGCGTGCGGCGGTATAAAGACCTACCTCGCTGCGAATGTAAATTTCAAAGACGGCCCAGCCATTATTCTCCGTGTACGTCCGCCCTAAGCCTGGCCCATCTCGACGGCGAATCTCGCTCGGATTAGCTAGGAGCTAATGATACAGTCTCTTCCATGCCTGAGATGTGCGCGCGAGTGACAGAAAGGCCATCCGAGGAAGAGGAGGCGGTCGTGGCCCGAGTGACTCCGCCCATTGAGCCAGACAGCGGCGCCGACCATAATTCGCCGCCGGACGCTACACCGCCCGACCATTCTCCGGGACTCGACATTACCCACTGCCAGATTCCCGACAAGATCTCCTCATTTTTGCGAATGGGGGAGTTTGGTCGCCGTCACTTCATGGAGCTTGCACGTCTTGCCGTCCAATTCGACGCGAAACTGGCTCTCATCGTCGAGGATTGGGAGCGCATGAAGCCGCCTCTGCAGAACGCAGTCGATCTCGACGCGCTGTGCGAAGCGCATGACGTTGACCCGGCGCACTTCATTTCAGTTGTCGGCGTAGCAGGGCTCAAATACCGCGATAACGCATCGGTTTTG
>JBGPTF010000021.1:0-51779 GCA_041490445.1 Terriglobia bacterium | reverse complement strand
CGTGCCGGAAATGGCCCCAGTCGTCGGGCTGAGCGCCCAGGTCACCGCCGTGTTGCTCGTGTTCAGCACTGTGGCCGTGAACTGCTGCGTCTGCGAAGCCGTGAGCGATGACGACGTCGGGCTCACCTGCACCGACACTGGCGTCAGCGTGACGGTCGCGGAGGCTGATTTGGTCGGGTCGGCCTGGCTGGTCGCCGTGATCGTCACGGTCTGGCTGCTGCTTACCGGCGAGGGCGCGGTATAAAGCCCCGCAGCGGAGAGTATTCCCACCAACGGATTCATCGTCCAGGTCACGGCGGTGTTAGCCGTGTTCGCCACCGTGGCCGTAAACTGCTGTGTCTGTGGGGCCGTGAGCGATGCCGTCGCCGGGCTCACCTGCACCGTGACCCCCGGAACCAGACTCACCGTTGCCGAAGCCGATTTCGAGGGGTCCGCCTGACTCGTCGCTGTGATCGTCACGGTCTGGCTGCTGCTTACCGGCGAGGGCGCGGTATAAAGCCCCGCAGCGGAGAATGTCCCCACCAACGGATTCATCGTCCAGGTCACCGCCGTATTGATCGCGTTCAACACCGTGGCGGTGAATTGCTGCGCCTGCGAAGCCGTGAGCGATGCCGTTGCCGGGCTGACTTGCACCGACACGGGGTTGCCGCCTGCTCCTTGCAGAATCTCGATGGCGTTGATCTGTGGCAGGTCGGCTGCGCCGGCGCTGAACTGGATCGTGATCTGTCCGGTCGTCACGGTCACCGGGAAACTCTTGTCCAGGGCTTTGAACGTCCCGCCGGCCGCCGCCACGATGTCGAAGTTCGCGAGCACCGTCGTCCCGTTGATCGCCACGTTGAAGATTCGCTTCCCCGTCGTCGTGTAATAGATCTCCGCAAACTTCAGATTCACGGTGTAGGCCGCATTCGGAGCGGGGAAGGTGTAGGTGAAGCTGCCTCCGTAGCGGAGGCTCTGGTAAAGCGTCGGCGTCGTGGTGTTCGTAATCGCGTTCGTCACCTGGAAGGTCCCGGTCGTGCCGGTAAACCCGGTGTCGGCGCTCCACGCCTGACCCAGCGGGTCGGTGTAGGCCGAGCCGCCCGTATTCACGCGGATGGCGTTGAAAGGTGGCTGGAGAGTGACCGTGCCGCTGGCCGATTTAGTGGGATCGGCCACGCTGGTGGCAATGACGGTAACAGCTTGGCTGCTGGTGATCGTCGCCGGAGCGGTATACAACCCGCTGCTCGAGACCGTGCCCACGGCGGGGCTCAGCGACCACGTCACCACTGGATTCGTTGTTCCGGTTACCGTGGCGCTGAATTGTTGTGTTTGCGAGGGGGAAAGAGTTATGGGCGAAGTGGGGCTCACCTGCACCCGCACCACCGGCACAAGATTCACCGTGGCGGTCGCCGACATCGTCGGATCCGCGACACTGATGGCGCTCACGCTAATTGTCTGGCTGCTGTTGACGGTGGCCGGCGCGGTATAGAGCCCGCTCGCGGAAAGCGTCCCCACCGACGGATTCATCGTCCAGGTGACCGCCGTGTTGCTGGAACCGGTCACCGTTGAAGTGAACTGCTGGGTCTGACCTGCCAGCAACGAAGACGTCGCCGGAGAAATCTGGACTGCGATGCTCGGGATCAAGCTAACCGACGCACTCGCGGATTTCGTGGAATCCGCCACGCTGGTGGCAATCACGCTGATTGTCTGGCTACTGCTCACCGGCGACGGCGCGGTGTAGAGCCCGTTGGGCGACAGCGTCCCGACAGGCGGGCTCAAAGTCCACGTCACTGCCGTGTTCGCTGCTCCGGAAACAACCGCGCTGAATTGCTGTACCTGAGCCTCCTTCAGGCTGACGGAAGCCGGGCTCACTTGAACCGAAACGACACCCCCGTGCGCGTTCGCCACCGTCACCGTCGCCGTATAGAAGCCGTAGGTGCGGTTGTCGGCCGACAGTGCCCGAATGCCCAGAACGTGCGTGCCGTTCCAGAGAGTTGTAGTGTCTAAGAGGCCCGTAGTTCCCGCGTTGTATACATAAGGCGCAAGGGTAGCTGTCTGGCTCAGCACGCCATCAATGTAGAACTGAACGAAGTTGACCGATTGTGCCGGGGTTGCTTCCCAGTGGACTTGCCCGCTGAGCGCAGCGCCGTCCAAAACAGTCGAAGTGATGCCGAACGGCGAGACGGCTTGCTTGACGGGACCGACTACACCGGATTGCGCGGGAGTCAAGCCGAGGTTGTTCAGAGCTGAAATTGTCACGCCCAGTGTGGCACCAACATCCGCGGATGCGAGCACCGCGTAGTTCACCGATGTGGCGCCGGGTATCGCCGCGCAGTTCAAGCCGCCGCTATCGCAACGGAACCACTGGTACTGATACTTGGTCGGCAATCCCGACCAAGTTCCGGTGGAGGCGCCAAGGACCGCGCCGTACTGCGGAATTCCGGTGACCACCGGCAGTCCGAGATTGATGGGAATTCCGCTCGAACCCGTGGCACAACCTGGCACTGCCTTGCAGACATTGAGCCGCCCCCCGGTGGCCACCACACCTGTCAACGAAGCGAGCGGATCCACGTTGTTCAGGATCATCGAACGCAGAGTGCTGACCGGCTGATATCCGAGGGACAGAATCAAGGCTGCCGTGCCGGCGACCTGGGGCGCGGCCATCGAACCGCCGCTGATGTAGCCGTAATTGCTGAATCGAAGCGTGGAATAGATGTTCGCGCCTGGAGCTGCGAGCTGGATCGTGGTCGGTCCGATGTTCGAATTAATCCAGAGGTTGTCGGTCTGATCGCTCGCGGCGACGCAGATCATCGTCGGCCGGTTATACGAGCAGGGATAGAGTGGCACCGTGTCGTTATTCTGGTTTACATTCCCGCCGGCCACCACAAGCAGGATGTCATTCGCTCCGAGAAGATCGATCTCATTGGACAAGGCTTGCGAGAATGGAGTGCCGGGCGAACTGAGCGAGTCATTGACCACCCTCACATTGATCCCCGCCTGCTTGGCGGCTATCACCCAGTCCATCGCGGTGATCAGGTCGCTGGTGAATCCTCCGCCGCCGGCTTCCCCCCACTTCACGGCCATGATGCTCGTCGTCCAATTCACACCCGCGACGCCCGTGGCGTTATTGCCGACGGCGCCCAATATCCCCGCCACATGTGTGCCATGCCCGTTAAAGCTCGTATTATCGTCTATGGGATCGCAGCTGTGATCCAGGACGTTGAAGCCGTGGGTGCCCGCGAGACAACCGCCGATGCCGCCCGGGTTGTTCCACATGTTGGTGAGAAGATCTGGATGGGTGTACTGCACTCCCGTGTCGAGGACGGCCACCACGACAGAATTGGTGCCGGTGGTGACGCTCCATGCGGCCAGAGTTCGCTCATCTGCACCGGGCGTTCCCGCGACGCCGTTGGCCATCTGCCCCGTGTTTTGAATAGCCCATTGAACCCCCACGTTCGTGTCGTTGGGTGGAGAACCGCCGGTTGCGATCTGCGAGTAATCCGGTTCTGCATAGCGGACTTCGCTACTGGCCTGGAGAGATCGGATCGAAGAAAGCACGCGTCCCCGGCCCACCTCCAACACATGCACGCCAACACCTATTTGCTTTTCTTCATGCGCTCCGATACTGGCCAGGATGGCTCGCTGCTGCACCGGGGAGACGCTCTTGCGAAATGCAACCAGAACCGTGCCTTCGCGGTACGGTGCAGGAGCGTCATTGCCCGCACTCCCAGCAAAAGCAGACTCGATCGCGCCGACAAGAACGAGCGAAAGAATGCACAGGGCCTGGCTCGCCACGCGCAAGCCACGCCATCTTCGGGCAGTCCTAGTTCTGCGATTCATTGTTTCGCGGCCTGTAATGGATTCATCGGGTGTTCACAAGGCGACCAAGGTCGCTCCTCCCACCATGAGAGGGAGCAAGGTTCGTAGCCGCACCGACCCTGCGCCGGAGTTTGATTCACACTGTCGCGCCGCTGCGCTGGCTGTGACGTCATTCCACGCGCGCCCTCCGATCTCAAACTTACCGGCTCTGTCGCTCAAACCGGTCAGGTCCTTGCACGGATATCCAAATACCGAGGGCCGTCATGGCAGCTACAGAGAATCCCGGCTGGGTCGTCCATCCGCCGCGATCGGTCTAGTTCCATAAGTACTAAGACTTAATAACACCCATCCCACAAGGCCTGCGTGGCTCTCTGATGCATTCGACACACCAAAGCAGGTCACCCTAAGTGTCTTGTTGAGCTTAATTTACAACAACATACTGATTCTCAGGTGCAAGACTTTGTCCAATTGTGGCAAACGAGATAGAGCCTCTCGCATGTTCTCCAGTTTCCGCAGATTGGAATGAGGTTGAGGAAAATTTAGGCGGACGATTGGGACGATGAATCCAACAAGTAAGAGTCGAGTGCTGGACCAAACAACTCAGTTGAGGAGGCGGTGAAACTGCTCGCGAGGACGGCGGGCTACCAAGCGGCCTGCCATTGTGATGATTGTGTCGACTTCTCCTGGCTTGCTTTTGTCGTGGAAGGAGTGCGGACGCTACGAAACGCCGAGGGCTGTTTGGATGGCATCGGCGATGGCCTTGGCCCAGCGCTCCACATCCTCGTGGCGTTCGGCCTCGACCATCACACGGGCGAGCGGCTCGGTGCCGGAATATCGCAGGACGACGCGGCCGGAATTACCCAGAGCGGTTTCGGCTTCGCGCAGTACCCGCGCGACCTCGGGCAGCCCATCCAGCGGCGGCTTCGAGCGCACCTTCACGTTCACGATCGTCTGCGGGAAAACCCTCAAGTCGGCGACCAGGGAATCCAGCGGGCCACGGAGCGCGACGAGCGAGGCGATCTTGACCGCCGTAAGCATTCCGTCGCCGGTCGTGGCGTCGTCGAGAAACAGGATGTGGCCCGACTGCTCGCCGCCGAGATTTGCGCCGGTGCGCAGCATCTCTTCGAGGACGTAACGATCGCCCACGGGGACGCGTGCGAGGCGCAAACCGTCCTTGTCGAGCGCGCGTTCGAGGCCGAGGTTCGCCATCGAGGTGCCGACGATCATGGCGCCTTTCAGCTTGCCCGTGGATTTCAGAAAGCGCCCCGCGGCAAGCAGCACTCCGTCGCCATCCACGCGTTTTCCGCTGGCGCTCGAAAAAATGGCGCGGTCCGCGTCTCCATCGAAAGCCACGCCCAGCGACGCGCCGGTTTCGACGACTCTTTTCTGCATGAGCTCCGGATACAGGGAACCGCAACCAGCATTGATATTGCGACCATCGGGCCGGTCGTTCATCGCGATGACATTTGCGTCGAGGGCGCGGAAGAGCTTGGGCGCATGCCGGCTGGCTGCGCCGTTCGCACAATCGAGGACAATTCTCATCCCCGCGAGCTTTGCGCCGGAAAAGACAGCGGCCTCGAGCCCGCGAAGGTAATCACCGTGCAGCTTTTCGTCGGCGATAAGAGAAATTGCGTCGTGTTTCGGTCCCGCATCGCTGCTGGCAGTGATGTTTCGCTCGAGCGCGGCTTCGGTTTCGTCCGGAAACTTCATTCCGCTTGCGGAGATCAGCTTCACGCCGTTGTCGTGATATGGGTTGTGCGAGGCGGAGATGACGACGCCGGCGGAAAACCCCTCCTGCTTGACGAGCCAAGCGACGCCGGGCGTGGTGAGGACGCCAGCGGACACCGGTTCCGCACCGGCGGCGACGAGCCCCTGCGCGATCCGCTGTGCAATGTGCGGCCCTGATTCGCGCGTGTCCATGCCGATCAGCACGCGCGGGCGCGCGCCGGTTTTCTTGTTCCCCGCGGCCAGGAAGGCTCCCAGAGCGCGGCCCACGCGGAAGAGGGTTGCGTCGTCGAGGGGTGGCTCGCCAGGGATGCCGCGGATGCCGTCAGTTCCGAAAAGTTCTTTGGGCATGGAAGAGGGCTCGGCGGATGCGCTGGCCCGAGCGCTTGATTCTATCATTCACCCGCGGCGCGCCCGGGCGGGCGCAGGAGGCTGTGAACATTTGAGCAACGGTAACGGAGCGGAGTGAATGAGGCCGCCGGGTGTGATAACGTAGCCCGCTGCGCGTGTCCCGCGAAGACTCCCATGGCCTCCAGCGAAGCTCGCATCACGTTCCCAAGCACGCCGAGCCAGCGCATCATCGCAGCCGGAATCGTGATTGCATTCTGCTACTGGGCGTCAAGCGTGCTCGTGACGCTGCTTCTCGCCGTTCTGACCGCGTACTTTCTCGATCCGGTCGTTACATTCCTTGAGAATCGGCACATCCCCCGGGCGCTGGGATCGCTCTTGATTGTCCTCGTATCGCTTACGGTGCTCACACTGCTTGTCTGGACGCTGGTCGATCGCGCGGACCGCTTTGGCGCCGACTGGCCAAAATACCGCGCCCCGCTGCGAGCGGTGGCGTCGGCCATTGAAAAACGGCTTGAGGGTATCGAGCAGCGTGTATCTGAACTCACGCCGGAAAACACCGGCCGGCAGGTCGTGCAGGTCACGGAATCACATTCCGTTCGCAACGCGGTGCTGAGCCAGCTCGGTTCGCTCTACACGGTGGTGCTGGCCGCAGCCTTCGTGCCGTTTCTCGTTTTCTTCATGCTGGCGGGGAAGCGCCAGGTATGGCACGCCACCATGCAACTGTTTCCTGCCACTGAGCGCACGCGGGTAAAGCACACGCTTGACGAAGTCAGCGTCATGCTGCGCAGTTACGTTGTGGGCACCGCGATTGTCGGCCTGCTGCTCATCATCTCGAGCTGGCTCTTTTTCTGGGCAATTGGCCTCGATTTCGCTTTTCTGACCGCCATCGTCTCCGGACTGCTGAACCTGGTGCCATACCTCGGCGTGGTTTTGGCGCTGTTTCCTCCACTCATCATTGGCCTGAAGCAATACCACACGTTCGGGCCGTTTCTCGGCATCGCGGGAATGCTGGCGTTCTTCCACATTATCGCGGCAAACGTGCTGTTCCCGGCGCTGGTCGGGCGCCGCGTCCATCTGAATGCCGTGGCGGTCACGATCGCGCTGCTGTTCTGGGGCTGGATGTGGGGCGCGGTGGGGTTGGTGCTGGCGATCCCGATTACGGCGACGATCAAGGTGATCTGCGATCACGTCGAAGCGTGGCAGCCGGTGGGCCGCTGGCTGGGCGCGTAGCAGGGTGAAGTGTCCGGAGCTGCATTCTAGCGGATGTGCGGATAGAGCTGCGCCAGGGTCCGGGCAGGAATTCCCAATTCGAAGAGCGCCACGATCGCGGTGTTCCATAATTGTTGACGCACGACCCCGCGTTTCAGAAACCGCCGCGCCGAGGTAACCACCGGAAGCGGCAGCACGACAAACTTTCCTTTCTGCCGGAGCCTCCGCAGAAATTCGACATCTGCGAGAAACGGCAGGTCCGCGTAGCCGCCCATCTCCTCGAAGATTTCCCGGCGTACGAAGAACGCCTGGTCACCGAAATGGAAGAAGCGTCCGGGAAAGCGCGTGAACCAGGAATAGAAACGCAGCATGGGCCGTGGCGCATCGAACGCGAGCCGGAAGCAGCCTCCGGCGACGCGAGGATCGCGCAGGGCGTGCCGGATGGCGCAGCGAAACCCGGAAGGCAATCGCGAATCGGCGTGCAAGAACAGCAGGACATCCTTCGAGAGACATGCTGCGCCGCGGTTCAATTGCAGGCCGCGATTTGGCGCACTTGATACTTCAGTATGGAAATATTCGCCGGCAATTCGCGCCGATCCATCGCTGCTGCCGCCGTCCACGATAACAATGTCTTCCTCGCGCGTCAGCCGCTGCAAACGAGAAAGAGAGCCTTTCAGGATGGCTGCCTCGTTGTACACGGGAACCACGATCCCGATCGAAAGCGGAGGGGAAACGCTACGCCGCTTCAAGCGGCCGGGCCGCGCCAGGGTCATGGAGGGCTGCAAGACAGCGCTGAGAACGCTCATCGAGTTCCTTGCGATTCCCGATCCGTCCCGGCAATTCTTCCGAGGGGATTGCTACTTATGAGATTCATCGATTGCCGCAAGGGATGCCGGCGATCGCGAATTTTCAAGACGTCTGTGTTCGATCAGAAAACTTCCAGCGGATGCGTCTACTTGCCCGGCTCGGTGCGAAGGCTGCGGACGTAGTGCACCAACTGCCAGATTTGATCGCTGTTGTAAACCTTACCGAAGCCCGGCATCCCGCTCAGCCGGATGCCGTGCTGGATGATCCAGAAGAGTTCTGCATCGGACCACTGCTGAACCCCCTCAGAATCCAATCTCGGTGTGCGCGGGTACATCGAGCGGCCAATATCGGTCGGCTTACGACCGTCGGTGCCGTGGCACGTAGCACATTCGCCCATGAAAATCATCCCGCCCGTGGCGACGCTCGCCGGGGTGCTGGGCGGAGCCGGTGGCAACGAGCCGCGGGCGCTCCGGCTGACCAACCAGCGCGTCGCCTTCGTGGCCATAACGGTCTCAAATCGCCCCGGCGCATCCAGGGCACTGATGCTGAAGGTCGAGATGAAAACGCCAACGGCCACGAGCAAGATCGCTGCGATGAGGAGAAGCCCTACCACTGATTTTTTCCGCATGAGTCCTCTTATTCTTGAAGAATCCGGAGCAAACCGGCGCCCCGAACGTCCGGCATAAATGTCCCATTCATCGGATTCCTTTGGCGAAAAAAAGGATTCACGCGGTCATCGTAACCATTTCGCTATTCCCGTCCGATCAACGGAATATGCCCGCCCTTGAGTTGGTGTAAGAGAGCATTTTGAAGCAAGTCTCACGCCAGGCTCAGGAGCTCAGCCAGCTTCTCGGGTTCAAACCCAACAACAACTTCGCTGTCCACCAACGTTACCGGTGTGGTGCGGTAACCGAGTTTCTCGAGCTCAGCCAGCGCAGCGGGATCGGCTGCAATATCCCTCTCCATGAAAGCGACGTTCTCTTGTGAAAGAAACTCTTTCACTTTGCCGCAGAAAATTCACCCAGGCTGGCTATAGACGACGACTCTGTGGTTCACAGCAATGACTCCTGTTAGAGAGATCCGCTCAAGTGCGGTATCACTACATCCGGTCGTGAGAGCTCCATGGGGGCGAAAGAAGTCGATCCACAGGTCAAGTGCAGTAGTTCCTCGAGCGCCTTGGAAAGTCCGGTCGCTCGCATGACCGGACCGTCAAGGAACACAGCCCGGGGTAAAGAATCTTCCCAGCGCGCCCCGGGCGGATAGAGTGCGACCATGTCCCACAGGTCGCCATCCTGTTCGCAGCAACTCGGCCGGGGATGCGCCGCGTCATTTTCCAATTTTCGCTGCAATTCGTTTGAGAAAAGATGATTCTTGTCCCAGAACTGGACAACTCTGCGATCGGAGAGGCGTGAGAGCACCCCCGAGCCAGGTCTCGCCCAATCCGTCGGCAGGATCGGTTCCCAGATAGCGAAAACCCGGATCTTTGCTGTAGGTGTCTGCTCCAGAATTCTCTCAACTGCGGAGGCCCCCCGCAGGCAATAGGGTCAGGTCGGCGAGAGGAGCAGCACGATCCGAACATTCCCGGGTGCTTCGTTGAACTCCGTCTGAAGCTGGTGAAAGTTGTTCGACGAAAGAAATACAAGCGGTGCCTGGCCACTGGGAACTGTTCCCGGTATCCAGAGATACCAGCCCAATGCCGCCAGCACTAAGATCACGCCACCGGCGAAGAATGCGAGAAAGCGCTTCATTGCGCTCCTCCGCCACTCAGATGGTTTGCCAGGAATCCCGCGACCAACTGGGGAAACAAGATGAGAAAAAGTACGAAAACAGCGGCCAGGCTGAGCGCAATCATGCTGAAGCGGCTCTGCCGGATGCCGCAACGCGCTCCGCGATAGACTTGGAAGAAGCCGGTGCCGAGCAGGACGACGGAGAGCCCCAGCAGCCACGGCCTTGCCGGGGCGATCAGGGCAGCGGCCCCCGCCGCGCTTGCGGCGCCGAGGAAGCCGAGAGGGATACAACATCCGAGGGTCAGCAGAGAGCTGACGATTGCCGTTAGAGACACGGCGATGCTGGATCGTTTCTCCATCAAAGATTCTTGACCACCTGCGCCAAGGCGCCTTTCAGCTGGCGGAGGGCTTTTTCACCTTCGCCTTTCCGCACGCAGTTTGTCACGCAGGTTTCGAGGTGGTTCGTCAACAGTCGCGCCGTGGCTTGATTGAGCGCGGCGCGCACGGCGGAAAGCTGAACGAGAAGCGCTTCGCAGCGTGCGTGCTCGGCGAGCATGCGCTTGATACCGCGGACGTGGCCTTCGATCCGGCTGAGGCGGGATTGCAAGTCCTCTTCCACTTCCGGATCGAGGTAGAGGCCCTTCCGGGCAGGTGCCGACGCCATATCCCCTCCAGGGGGATAGGATATTACACCGGCGCGCCCGGGTGCAAGCCGTTTTCGCAACGCGGGGGCTACCGCAAGGCGCGCAGTCGCGCGACAACGTCAGCGAGGTCGGACGATTCCTGAAACAAGCGGATCGCGGCGATCCCCGCTGCGCCCGCGCGAGCGCAATCTCGCGCGTTTTCCTCGTTGATTCCACCAATGGCGAGCACGGGAATCCGAATGCGACGGCAGACTTCGGCGAGATGCTCCATGCCTTGCGGAGGACCGAAGGCAAGCTTGGAAGGCGTCGGAAAAATGGGGCCGAAGAAGAGATAGTCGGCGCCGTCGCGCTCGGCGGCAACCGCTCCCTCCAGCGTGTGGCAAGACGCGCCGACCAGAAACCCGCTCGGCGCGCGTCCGGAACGGCGCCAGCACGCAGCGGCGGAGACGGGAAAGGATTCGCCTCCGAGGTGCACCCCGGAAGCGTCCGCAGCGAGCGCGACATCGAGACGATCATTGACGAGTATCTTTACCGCTGCTCCCGACGCCGCCTGAACGGCTTGCTGCGCCAGGTCGAAGAGTTCGCGGCCAGAGAGATCCTTCTCGCGGATCTGAATCCAATCTACTCCCGCACCAATGGCCCTTTGAATCGAGTGCAGCAAATCGCCAGCGGACGCGGCCGGCGCGAGCCCGCGCCGATCGGTGACGTAGCAGACCATGAGCCGGCGTTCAGCTTCGTTTGGCAAGGGTGGCCGGGCCGCGGCGGAAAGCATAGAGAGCGAGGGCCGCATCCATCAGTCCCAACCCGGAGATGGTGCCGCGGAGGTACGGGCTCAGCAGGAGAGGAATTAGGACCGGAAAGCGGTCCAGAAAGTAGTTAGCTTCCCAGAACGCGCTCCAGGGAAGCAGGATCAGGGCAAATCCTACCTCGAGCCAGAGAAGAATAAGCAGCACGCGGAGAATTCGGTTCATCGAGTGGTCATGATTTCTGAAGCGCAGCGATGCGCTCCGCCACGTCGCGATAGTCAATGTTCATGGCATATACCTGGCGGAAGCTATCGAGCGCCGCCGGCGTTTCGCCCGCCAGTTCCTGCGCGACGCCGAGATCGTAGCGCAGCGCGAGGATGGACTCTTGGTCGAGTCCCGGAGTCTCGAGCGCTCGTTGATACCACATCGTGGCGATTTTTGGCTCGCCCTTCGCCACGAACGTTAGCCCGAGCAGAGTGGAGCACTGCATGGCATAGCGGAACGGCCGGCCGGCTTGCACCGCCTTGGCAACTTTCTGAAATTCGCCAATGGCCTCATCGAGCAGGCCCATCTCACGATAGGCGATGCCAAGATTATAGTGCGTTTCGAGGTCTTCCTCTTCTTCCGCCATTTCGCCGAGCTCGGCGCGAAAATCCTGGAAGACCTCGCGCAACTGGTCCACACTTTCCGCTTCCGGCTCGGTGGCAGGCGTGGGAGTAGAAGGAGTCCCGGCGACCGCGGGTTTGACTTCACTCGCGGAGGTCAATTCAAGTTCTTCCACTTCTGAAGCGAGCTCACTGAGGAAATCCTTTTCCGTCATCGCCTCCCGTTCTTTTTCTTCGGCAGCCGGGGCTGACGCAACGAGCTCGAGTTCGAACTCGGAGAGTTCTTCCGGCACGGGGCCGGCAGGCGTTGCGGCGGCCGGCATTTCGGCCGCAGGCGTGGGCTCTGCAGGCGCAACCTCGGTGGGTGGTTCCGATACTTCGTCCGCCAGGGCCGCCCACTCGTCGGAAAGATCCACTTCCTGCGCCGGAGAGCCAGTTACCTCCAAGAGTGGCGGAGCAAGCTCGGGGGCCACAGGTGTTGGAGGTATTCCGGCGCTCGGCACTGCAAATTCAGCCGGCTTCACGGACTCGGCAATCTCTTGCGCCGTAGCCAGGTCCTGGTCGCTGAGCTTGGCCACCCGCTGAAAGCGCTGCCGCAGCTCCGCGAAGCGCTCGGCGCCGTCCGGATCATTGAGCGAACGATAGATCTGCTCGAGCTGTGCGGCCAGTTCGGCCGTGCGCCGGTCGTTGCCGGCGCCCAGGTAGAGATCAAGCAGCCGCTCGAGCGTCGGCCGATGGCGCGGGGCGCGCTGGCAGACTGTTTCGAGCAACTGGATGGCTTTCTGCGAAAGCCCATAGCTCGAAAACAAGTCCACATCAGTGAGCGCCTGGCTGACGTAGCGCTGCGTTCCTTCATCGAGGAGAGGCTCGGGGAGCGGGGCGGCTTCCGCGTGAGCCTCGCTGAGCGTCTCTTGGAACACTTTGACGTCCAACGGTTCGCGCCCCAGCTTCGTCCGCACCTGATTGATCTTTTGGGTCAGGAGTTCGTTATCAGAGTCGCGTTCGAGCAATTCCTGGTAGAGCGACTCCGCAGGGTCTAGCTTTCCAGCGGCAGCATACGCATCGGCGAGCCGCAACAGGGCATCGGGCAGCCGGAACGAATCGGTCGTCTTCCGGTAGAGATCCACAAGCCATTCTAGCGGCTCGAGGCGTGCGGGCAATTGCTCGGCGGCGCTCCGGAGCGCCTGCCCGAGATCATCTTGCTCGCCGGATTCGATCATGGCTTCGCGGAGTTCCCCCAGCAGGCCGAGCGCAGTATCCGCTTCGCCTCCTTCGAGCATCGTGAGCGCCACTTTGTATGCCAATCCGTGGCGTTCTTTCGCGCCGGCAAAAACCTTGCGCGCAAGTTTCGCGGCGGCGGCCATCTTGCCGGCCTTCAACGACAGTTCGACGATCAGCGTCGTCGTTTCGCCGCCCGCCTCAGCATCGGCAAGCTTTTCGGCGAGGGCCAGCGCCGCTTCGGTTTTGCCCGTGGCGGCCAGCGCCTGCGCTTTCAGCATAATTGCGTTTGTATTCCCCGGATCAGCTTCGAGTGCGGAATTGACGAGTTTCTCGACTTCTGCGAACTGACCCTGGTCCACCAACCGCCGCGCGTTGCCCAGAAATGTCTGCGCCGCTTCCTTCTTCTGGCCCATCGCGAGGTAAAGCTCGGCCAGTCGGGATTGCACGCGCCGGTTTTCCGGCTCGACTCCGAGCAGTTTCTGCAACACGCCGATCGCCGCCTGCTTCTGGTTGGCTTTCAGGTGGATTTCCGCGAGCTGGAGGAAAAGCGTGCGCGCCTCGCTCAGGACTCCTTGCTGGACGTACAGCTCCGCGAGACGCTCGAGCGGCTGCGTTTCCGAAGGAGCAAGCTTGGCAATTTTCTTGTAAATCGCAATGGCCTTGCTGTTGAAGCCGTCGTGAAGAAAAAGCTGCGCCAGGCGCTCGAAGTATTCGATTGCCTGCTTGGCGTCGCCCTGTCGGACGAACAGATCTCCCACCGTCATTAGCGCGGCTTGATCCTTCGGATCGCTGCGGAGGACTTGCTGATACTCGGCGATGGCCTGGGCGATCTTGCCCTGGTTCAGGTACTTCAGCGCCGCTTCTTGGGCTTTCGCTTTATTGAAGGCCATGGGTGACTCTTGGCTGTCCCGGCCCCGCGCGCCCGCGGGCGACGCGGTCGGGGCGAAAACACGAATCAGAAGGAAACTTGGCTACGTTAGCACACGCGAAAAAGAGCGGTCAAACGCGGCCTCACGAACGCGTTCGAGAGCGTGCAATGTTGGATTTCTGCGCGGCGAGCATTGGCGCCGTCCATCAGTCTGTCCGAGACGAATCGGCTGCGAGAACAGAAGGACCGGCAAGCGGGAGCGGTTCCTGCGTCGCTCCAGCGGCCCAGCACGTGGCTTCGCGCACGGGCGCAAAGGAGAACCGGTGCATAGGTGAAGGGCCGTGCCGGCGGAGCGCTTCGAGGTGGTCGGGCGTGCCATAGCCCTTGTTCCGCGCCAGCCCGTATTGCGGATAGACTCGATCCCATTCGTTCATCAGTCGGTCGCGCTCGACCTTCGCGAGGATCGAAGCCGCGGCGATGGAAACCGAGCGCGCGTCGCCATGAATCAAGATTTTCTGCTCGACGGGCAAATCGAGCGGCACGGCGTCGATCAAGAGAAAGTCAGGCGGGATTTTCAATTGGGCGAACGCTGCGGCCATCGCCTGGCGGCTGGCTTGGTAAATATTCGACGCGTCAATCCGGCTCGCGTCCACTGCGGCGACGGCCCAGGCGAGGGAGTGCTCGCGGATGCGCTGCACAAGCTCCTCGCGCCGCTCCGGGCGCAGTTTTTTGGAATCGTCTAGACCGACAATCCGCCGCTTCGGATTCAGGATCGCGGCGGCGGCCACGACAGGGCCGAAGAGAGAGCCGCGGCCCGCCTCATCGAGCCCGGCGATACGCTGCCAGCCACGCTGCCGCGCTTCGCGTTCGTAGCGGGAAGAACACAATCGCCCCATCGGCGGTGGATTGTAGCACACGGTTCCGGGCGGAGAATCCGCGCCGAGATGGAGACGTGCGGAAAATGGGAGGAGAGAAAAATCGAGTCCAGGTTTCCGGCAACCGCGACGACTACTCGGCTGGCGCCGTGGTTGACGGAACTGCGGCGCGGTCGGCGCGCTTGATGCGCGCGGCCTTGCCCTTGCGCGCGCGGAGGTAGTTGAGCTTGGCGCGGCGCACGCCACCCTGCTGGACGATTTCAATCGAACTAATCATGGGAGAATGCAGCGGGAAAACGCGTTCGACGCCAATGCCGAAGCTGACGCGGCGGACCGTGAAACTTGCGGAAACATGACGTCCCCGCCGGCCCATCACGACGCCTTCAAACGGCTGGATTCGCTCCTTATCGCTCTCGCCTTCCTTCAGGCGGACGTGGACGCGGATCGTATCACCCGGGCGGAAATCGGGGATGTTTTTGCGAAGTTGGGACTCCTGCGATTTGTCAACAATCCGATTCATAGCTGATGATCCCGCGAGACCCGCTCAGGTGGGGCCAACGCACGTAAGGCAATCGTAGAGTATAGCGAAAACCGGCTGTCTTGCCTAGCCGGAGCCCTGTCTCATCGGAAAGAAAGAGCCGCAGAGGCGCAAACCCCGCAGAAAAAGACAGGAGAAGAGAAAATAAGAGTTGGAAAAATCGGCCGAAAAGCTGATGGCGATGCCAGCGCGGCAGGCAGGCTTATTCCTCCCGCCCTTACTCTCGAAATGCCCTCACCGTGAACCCGGCGCGTCCGTGTGACTAATCACGGGCATTCACCTCCGCGAGGAGGCGGCGGTCATCCGCGCCGAGTGAAGATTCGTCGAGCAGGTCAGGCCGATTCCGCAGCGTCTTCGCCAGTGCCGAGGCCCGGCGCCAGCGGCGGACTTGCTCGTGGTTGCCGCTCATCAGGACTTCCGGCACTGTCCAGCCGCGAAATTCCTGCGGCCGGGTATAGTGAGGACAGTCTAAAATGCCGCGAGCGCCAGGTCCGCGAGATGATCCTGCGGCACCTATTTGCTGGCTACTGGCTCCCGTGGAAGAATCGCCCGTTTCCACTGTGAATGATTCCCGGACGGCGGAGGCTTCGTTGCCCAGTGCGCCAGGGCGCAGCCGCGTGACCGCGTCCATGACCATGGCGGCGGGGAGTTCGCCTCCGGAAAGGACGAAATCGCCGACGGAGATTTCTTCGGTGGCAAGATGCTCCGCGATGCGCTCGTCCACTCCTTCGTAGCGCCCGCAGATCAGCAACAGCCGTTCGAATTTCGAATAGTTTCGCGCATTTTCCTGTCGAAAAAGTATTCCTGAAGCGGAAAGAAGCACGATCGCTGTGCCCAGCGGAGCAGCCGGAGCGCCGAGCAGCCATTCCACGGCTTCGAAGATCGGCTCCGGCTTCAGCACCATGCCTTCGCCGCCGCCGAACGGGCGATCGTCCACGGTGCGATGCCGGTCGTGGGCAAACTGGCGCAAATCGTGGACCTGCGTTTCGATCAGGCCCGCTTCGCGCGCGCGGCGCACGATGCCGTATTCGAGCGGCCCATTGAAGAATTCCGGAAAAATCGTGATCACGTCAAATCGCATCGACTTGCAACCACCTCATGGGAGTGGCGAATCGCACATCAGGATAACCTAGCCGCCCGCTTGCGCGCTGTTTTTCTGCGTCCGGAAGAAAGTACGAAGGCTGGGTAGCTTGTGCCACTGCTGCGGTGAAAAAGGCCCCGCAGTAAGAGCAGATCTCTGATTCCCTACAGGCTCTCGTTCAAGCCGCGGAGGCCCTCCGGCAGCACGACCTCGATCCGCCGCGCGCCGGGATCGATCCGCACGCAAATTTCCTGGGCAAACGGAATCAGTAATTCGCCCGTCGGCGCGGATACTTCCAGGACCGGAGTGCCCCGCGTCCCCTCGCCCGTCGGCTGAATTCCGCGCACCGTGCCTAGCTTTCCGCCGCCGCGCTCCCACACTTCACAACCTATCAAGTCGGTCACGTAGTAGCTGCCGGCGGGCAAGGGCAGCCGCTCTTCGAGGGGAATTTGCACTTCGAGGCCGACGAAACGCTCGGCGTCGTTAATTGAATCCGCGCCTTCGAAATGAAAGATTGCTTGACCGTTGTGGAGCCAGCAGGCGCGAACGGCGCAGGGGCGCGGCTCTTGGCGGCCATCCCCCAACAGGACCGAGTTGAGGCGCGTCAGGTGTTCGGGAAAATCCGTGAGGATCTCTGCGGCCACCTCTCCCCGACGCCCTCGCGGGCGCAGGATGCGGGCCAGGGTGACATAGGACGAATTGGGCTTGTTCACACCCGGTTACTCGAGGATTTCGAGGGTGAACCGCTTTTTCAGTTTCATCCCCGCCGCACCCAGAAGCGTGCGGATAGATTTCGCCGTGCGGCCTTGCCGTCCGATCACTTTCCCGAGATCCTCGGGATGAACGCGCAATTCCAATACGGTTACCTGTTCCCCCTCTACGGCATGGACTGCAACTTGATCGGGATGGTCGACAAGGGCTTTCGCAATCGCTTCCACGAGATCTTTCATGGCGTCTCTCCTGGGGCACGCCGACTGCGGCGGCAAAAACCGCTGGAGCGTGATCTGGAGCAATGAAAATGAGTCTCTCTAAAATTCGACGCCCTAAGCAATCTTTTGGTTGCGTAGGAAGCTGCGGACGGTATCGCTGGGCTGGGCGCCGCAGCCGAGCCAGTACTTGATTCGCTCGGCATCCAATTTGACTTCGGCGGGCTTTTTCAGCGGGTCATACGTACCCACAATCTCGACAAACCGGCCATTCCGCGGGCGGGTCTTCTCCGTCACCACGACGCGGTAAAACGGCCTCTTCTTCTTTCCGATACGAGCCAGGCGAATCGCGAGCACTCTGTAATTCCTCCTGTTCTAACGGGCGATGATTATAGCCGACCTGCCGCTCGGAAGAAACCGGGAAATCGGGCCCCCGGGGCGGGAGGAATCAGGATAGCCCGGCCAGCTTGCCGATGCCGCGCATCTTGCCCCGGGCGGCGTTGCCGTACTGGCGGATCATTTTGCGCATGTCCGCGTATTGCTTCAGCACCTGGTTCACTTCCTGGACGGTGGTGCCGCTGCCACGGGCGATGCGCTTGCGGCGCTTGCCGTCAATCAGGTTGTGGTCGGCGCGTTCGTCGGCGGTCATCGAATTGATAATCGCCTCGACGGACTTTAGCCGCTTTTCGTCCACCTGCATGTCCTTGGGCAGCTTCGCCAGGGGGCCGACTTTGGGCAGCATCCCCATGAGCTGCTCGAGCGAGCCCATCTTGCGGAGCTGCTGCAACTGGTCGCGGAAATCCTCGAGCGTGAAATCGTTCTGGCGGAGCTTGCGCTCGAGCTCGCGGGCTTTCTTTTCGTCCACCGTCTGCTGCGCTTTTTCGATGAGCGAGAGGACATCGCCCATGCCCAGGATGCGCGAGACGATGCGGTCGGGATAAAAGGGCTCGATGGCGTCGTATTTTTCGCCGACGCCGATGAACTTGATCGGCGCGCCCGTCACTCTGCGGATCGAAAGCGCCGCACCGCCGCGGGCATCGCCGTCGAGCTTTGTCAGCATCACGCCCGTAAGGCCCAGCCGCCGGTGGAATTCGCCCGCGGAGCGCACCGCATCCTGGCCGATCATGGCGTCGGCGACGAAGAGGATTTCCGCGGGCGCCAGCTCCCGCTTTAGTTCCCCCAGTTCGGCCATCAATTCATCGTCAATGTGCAATCGCCCGGCGGTGTCCACCAGAATCACGTCGTAAGCGGAAAGTTTCGCTTCACGCATCGCGCCGCGGACGATCTCGATCGGCTTGTTCGTCCCTTCGCCGGGCCAGCAGGGCGTGCCGACGGCGCGGGCAACCTGCAGCAACTGCTCCCGGGCGGCGGGGCGATAGACGTCGGTGGAAACCACGATGGGGCGGTGACCGTGCTCGCCGAGCCACTTGCCGAGCTTGCCTGTGGTCGTTGTCTTGCCGGAGCCTTGCAGGCCGACGATGAGCCACACGGACGGCGGGCGCGAAGCGAATTGCGGCTTTGCCTCGTGGCCCAGCAAATTGGCCAGCTCATCGCGGACGATCTTCACGACCTGCTGGTCGGGTGAAAGCTGCAGCAGCACTTCGGTGCCGATGGCTTTTTCGCGGATGTGGGCGATCAGCTCGTCCACGACGGTGAGGTTGACGTCACCGTCAAGCAGCGCTTCGCGAATCTGGCCCAGCGCCGCGTCCAGGTGCTCTTCCGTGAGCTTGCCCTGGCCGCGGAGGTTCTTGAAGACCCGCTGGAGCTTATCGGTAAGGTTCTCAAACATCGTATCGCGTCATCGCGCCGCCTCCGGCGAGCTTCTTTGAAAGCGGGGCAATTTTTCATTCTAGGCTGACGCTCCGGCACCGTCAACGCGCAGCGCTTGCGTTGCGCTGATCATCCGCAACGAGGAGGGGGAATTCCGATGAGGGGCGAATCGCGAATTGCCCGGTGAACTTTCCTTTTTAGATGCCGAGCAGATGACGCATCCGGGGGATGAACTGCGGCCACGTGAGCGCGATGCACGCGAGAAAATAAGCAAACGTGCCGGCTAGGCTGCCCAACAGGATCAGCGGATCCCAGGCGGATTTTTCACGCAGCCGGATGTAGGCCCAAAGGAGCGCGCCGATCAGCAGCACGTGGGCGAAGTAGCCAATCGGCGCGACGAATTGGACCGGATTCGTGATGTGGCCGCTCGTCAGAAACAGGTGCCACTGATGGAACCCCGCGTTGAAAACGAAACCCGACTTCGTGTTGTAGGCGTTCCACAGCGCAGCGATCGAAATCCCGATCCCGTAGCCCCATTTGCTGTGGCGGAGGCTCAGAAAGATTACGGCGACATAGATCAGCGATTGCAGGATGTGCAGGGCGAGCACGTCGCGTTCAAAATAGGTGGATTCGAATAGGACGCCGATCCAGATGAGGCACAAGACCACGATCACCTTGTCGAGCAGGGACCGCTTTTCCATTGTGCGCCGCCTTTCATTCAAGACCGTTGCTGAGGGATAGTACGCCGCCTCCAGAAAAAAAGTTCCCTGTGCACGCTTCACTATGTGACGCTGCTCGTGCGGTTTCGTCATCCAGCGATGATGCTGTCCCCACGCTGAATGACGCGTTTCTTGACCCACCTGCGAGGCTCGACTACACTAACGGTTTCGCTTGTATGCTTCGTGCGGACTGAGGGTTCGGCTCCTTTGCTCGCGCACTCCAGGCGGCAGAATTCCTGTGGTGCATTTTTTGTTCTGGCGTGTTGATGGATAACAGGGCGCGAATGCCCTCAGCCTGAAGGAGAGACCACTTTGCCGAAACGTACGTTTCAGCCCAGAGTGCGCCGCCGTCACAAGACCCACGGATTTCGCGCGCGAATGAAAACGAAAGGCGGGAGGAAAGTCCTGGCGGCTCGCCGCAGGAAGGGGCGCCATCGCCTCACACCCGTCTAGTCCGCGGCTGACGTATCCCCGCGCGGCGCGCCTGGTGCATCGCCCCGAATTCGAAGCGGTGTATCGCGACGGCCAGCGGCGGGCAAGCCCTTCGTTTGTCGTTTTTTGCCGCCCGAACGGCCGTGAACTGAGCCGTTTCGGTCAGAGCGTGAAGAAGGCGCTGGGCGGGGCGGTCGTGCGCAACCGGATTCGGCGCCGCGTCCGCGAAATCCTGCGGCAAAATCGCCAGGAGATTCCCCCGGGATGGGACATAATCATACATCCACGCAGCTCGGTCGCCAGAGCGACGTTTTCATCGCTGGCCGCGGAATTGATCGAACTGATTCACAGCGCGACGCGAACGGCGCGGCCCTAAGGCCGCCGCACGGGGGCGCGCCGGCGCGCCTGCTGCTGGCTTTCCTGCGCGCGTATCAGGCTTTTCTTTCGCCGTTCTACGGGGCCGCCTGCCGGTTTTATCCTTCCTGCTCGAATTACGCTTATGGAGCCATTGAGCGCTGGGGCGCGCGCCGCGGCGCGTGGCTCGCGCTGCGCCGGCTGTTGCGCTGCCGGCCGTTTTCGCCGGGAGGCTACGATCCGGTACCGAAACTGGGAAGGGGCGAGCGGTGAAGGAATTCTCGAATGAGACCCGCGCCCTGCTGGCTTTCGTTCTGTCCCTGCTCGTCCTGCTCGTTTGGAGCCGTTATTTCAAGCCGCCTGAACCCCCGCCCAAACCGATTCCAACCTCGGCCGAGTTGAAATCTCCTCCTGCGGAGAAGCAGGCTCCCTCCGTCTCAGCGGTGGCCGCGCTCCCCGTTGTCGCAGTGGAAACGGAGAAGCAGGAAAAAACGATCGTCGTCGAGAGCGTTCTCTATCGCGTCGAACTGTCGAATCGCGGAGGGGTGGTTCGCAGCTGGCAGCTCAAAAAGTACAAAGACGACCAGAAGCCACCGCGCACGCTCGACCTCGTGAACGCGAAGGCAGCCGAACAGCTCGGCGGCTGGCCGCTTTCGCTGGCGCTTGGCGACCCGAAGCAGGAGTCGGCGGCGAATTCGGTGCTGTATCGTGTCTCGCCTCCGGAAACGGCCCTCAAGGCTCCGGCCGAGGTCACGTTCGAATGGAGTGATGGCCATTTCGCCGTCAGGAAGAAATTGAAATTCGCCGAGAGCTATGTGCTCGAGCTCGAGACCTCCGTGGCGCTCGATGGCCGGCCTCTCCCGGCGGCGATTGCCTGGCGGGGCGGCTTCGGCGATACGACCGTCTATCAGGCGGCGCTCCAGGTGAATGTGTTCTATTCCGCCGGCGGAAAACTTACGCTGCTGCCGGGCAAGAAGCTCGGCGCTTCCGGGCATCCCGAAGAAAGGGCGCTGCAGACAGGGCCGCTCGATTACACGGGCATTGAAGACAAATTCTTCACCGCCGCATTTCTGCCTGGCGATTCCGCTCTGCAACTGCTGCACTGGGCCAATGAGCGCGATGTCGTGCAGGACGAGAAGCCCGCTAAGGAAACCGTCGCACAAATGGCTGCGGGCGCGTCCACCGAGGGTCCTTTCGACGTCCGTGTTTACGTGGGTCCGAAGGACCTTACGCAGCTCAATGGCCTCCATCCCCCGCTGGAAGAACTGGTGCAATTCGGCTGGTTCGGACTCATTGCCAAGCCGCTTCTTGAAATCTTGAAATGGATTTACCGCTTCATTCCGAATTATGGCTGGGCGATTATCTTCGTGACCCTGGCGATCAATATGGCGCTCTTCCCGCTGAAGGTGAAGAGCTGGCGCTCGATGCAGCGGATGCAGAAAGTGGCGCCGGAGGTCGAGGCCCTCAAGCAGAAATATGCCAAGTATTCGATGACGGATCCGCGCAAGCGGAAAATGAACGAAGAGATGATGGCCATCTATCAGCGCGAAGGAATCAATCCGATGGGGAGCTGCATTCCGATGCTGCTGCAATTTCCCGTCTGGATCGCATTTTATCGCATGCTGGGGTCGGCCATTGAGTTGCGCCAGGCCCCATGGATTCTGTGGATTCACGACCTATCCGGGCGCGATCCCTACTTCATTCTCACGATCCTGATGGCGCTCACGATGTGGCTCATGCAGAAAATGACCCCGCAGACCATCACCGACCCGGCGCAGCAAAAGATGATGACGCTGATGCCGGTGATGTTCGGCGGCATGTTCTTCTTTTTCCCCGTATCCTGCGGACTCGTACTCTACATTTTCACGAGCAACCTGGTCGGCATTGGGCAGCAATGGTATCTGAATCGCACCGATCCCCTCCCGGCAAAGGGCCGCAGCAGCAAGAAGCGTTAAATCATTCGAATGCATTTGCTCCGGATGGAGAACCGGAGAAAAAGAGATGACGCAACGATTTATTCGCGATGGCAGGCTCGACATGGCTCCCCTTACCGAGGAGCTCCGGCGCTTCCTTGATTTGGCGCTGCGGGAAATGCACTTTGAGCTGCGCTACGCGATTTCCGAAGCCGCCCCGAAGTCGGGCGAAAGCGAATCACCGGAGTTGGTCGTCGATTTCAGCGGCCCGGACCAGGATTTGCTTCTCGGCAGGCAGGGCGAATTGCTCCTGGCCTTGGAATATCTGGCTGTGCGCTGGCTCGGGCTCGAGCCGCGCTTCTACGATCACATTCGTCTTGATTCCGGCGACTATCGCGCCATACGCCTCGAGGAGTTGAAGTTGTCGGCGCGCGTGGCGGCGCAGCGCGTCCGCGAAACGCACCAGCCTTTCCGCTTCAATCCCATGCCTTCACGCGAACGCCGCCTGATCCATCTTGAATTAACCGGAGCGTCCGGCATCCGCACCGAAAGTGAAGGCTCCGGCGATCAGCGGTATCTGGTCATCTACCCCACCGAAAAGAAATAGCTTCGAGGCGGTCAGACCGGAGCGTTCTGCGGGGTGGGCTATGCCTCGAACAAATATCCCGCTTTGCCCACGTTGAAGCACTGCGTCGCGCCGAGGCGATCGGACTTGCCGGCGCATTCGTGGATGTGGCCGCAAAAAAGGGAAGCCGGCTGCTCGCGCTCGACCCACGCGCGCAGGACGCGGCTGCCAGCGTGTTTGCCGGGGCCGACCTGATCGAGTTGCGTGCCATGTGGCGGGAAATGGACCACCAGATTCAGCGGGCTCAAGCCGTCAAACGCGGCGAGCGCCTGCTCAATCTCTTTTTCCGTGTATTCGCCCGGTGTATTGAACGGCGTCGGATTGCTGTAGCCCAGGCCGGCCCATCGGATGCCGCCGATCTCACGCACCTGCCGGTGAAATTCCGCCAGATCATAGCGCGCGCAGAACTCGCACACTTCTTCCTGTGTCTCATGATTGCCGGGCAATACCCAGCAGCGATTGCCAAGGGGACGAAGCAATTCCCCGCACGGAGCAAGGCCGCGGCCGAACGTCGAAAGATCGCCTGCCGAGATATAAAGATCCGCCGACTGCACGAGCAGCCGCTCCAGGGCGCGCGTGTCGCCATGAATATCGCTGAAGACGAGAACCTTCATTGCGGTTTCGCCGCTGGTTCGGGAATGTCCTTGATCTTCCGGGTACGGGGATACGTCATGGCTCCGGTCCAGCCTTTTTCCACCAGTTTTCCTTGTTGATTCAGAATCACGCGAAACGTGAATGGGATCGGTCCGCCTCGGCCCGAGCGGAAAAAGCGTTGATCGCTAAAATCAATAAACTCGTAGCCGCCACGCTCCGCGTAGTGAATGGTCGGGAAGCGTGCAAACCACAGAAACGTGGCAACGTCCGGGAGTTCCCGGGCAGCGGCAATGTAGCGGTTCGGTGCCGAGTCGGCTTCGAATTGAAATGCGGGCGCCTGCGTATCGCGCAAGTCGAACCGCGACCGATACACGCCGTCCGGCGTGCGGATCAGTCCCGCCCAGTCGAGCAGTGATGGTGGCAACGGAAGCGCGCCCACGCGTTCGACGGCGATTCCGCGTTCGGCTGCAAATGTTTGGACGCGCGCCAGGGCCGCGTGATGCGCTGCGCCGCAAGCCAGGAGATACGCGAACATGGCATACACGCCGGCGCGACACCAGCGCCCGCGCGTCCAGCGGAATTCCCATCCGCTCCGCGGCGGCAGAAAGAAGAGCGCGGCCATCAAAACGCTGGCCGTCGCGACGAACCACAGCGCAAACGGGAATCCTACGGCGCGCAGCAAGCCCCACACGGCCAGAGTTGCCAGGCTGCCGGCCGCCCACATCCGGACGGCGCGGCGGCGATAATATGTCGTAGAACGATAGATCCACGCGGCGACCTGCGGGACCAGAACGATGGTGGTCAAGGTGAGGTCTATGATGAACAACAAGTCCCAGGCCACGCGGTCATGAGAGAAGGGATTCCACAGGCGCGTCCCGAAGGTCGTCATCCCGTCCAGAAGGATATGGCTGGCAATGCCAACAGCATACGCCGCGAAGAGCACCCACCCGGAAGGGCTCGCGCGGCCGTGACGGCGTTGCCACCAGAGCGTCAGCCAGGCCAGGACAGCAGCAAACAGCGGCAGACCGAAAAAAGAGTGCGTGAATCCCCGGTGATAGCGCGCGATCGCTAGCGGATCTTGGCTGAAAAACTCGATAAGGAAGTCGACGTCTGGAAAAACAGAGCCGAGGGTTACCGCAAGAACAGCGACGCGGCCCGGCTCTTCTCCCGGCTGTTCCGAAAAATAGGCTTTGCCCAGTAAGGCGCCGGTGATGACGTGAGTAAGGGGATCCATGGAAGAAGCTAAAGACGGAAAGTGTACACGATGGCGGCGTCCTCAGGCGACCTCGAGCAACGGAGAACGCTTCGCAAACACCGCCCCAATCGGTCGAGCCGCCACACCGCGATCACTCAGCAGCTGGTGAGCATCCTGAAGGGCATCTGCGGCGACCGCCACAAGCAAGCCCCCTGAAGTCTGGGGATCGAACAAAAGGTTCCGATACTCATCCGAAACTCGATCAAGGAATCCGACACAGCCCTCCAAAAACTCCCGGTTATTTTTCAATCCGCCCGAAAAGAAGCCTGCTCTTGCCGCTTCCCTTGCGCCGGGAAGGTACTCGACGCACGTGGAATCAATCCGGAACGAAACATCACTGCCGATCGCCATCTCGCGGGCGTGGCCCAGCAGGCCGAAGCCGGTGACATCCGTCACCGCGTGAACGGGGCCATCGCTTCCCCGAGTCTCCTGCAACTCCATCAACGCATCGGCAGCGGTTCGATTCAACTGCATCATCGAATGGTTCGCCGCTTCTACCGATTCGATCGAGGCATGGCCCTGCTTGAGCGCCGTGGCGATCACCCCCGTGCCGATCGCCTTCGTGAGCAGCAGGACGTCGCCCGGTTGCGCGCCCACATTGCGCCAGATGCGCTGCGGATGGACCAGCCCGGTGACGGCGTATCCGAATTTCAGCTCCTCGTCGCGGATCGAATGTCCCCCAACCACCGTGCAGTTCGCCTCGTCCATTTTCGAAAGGCCGCCCCGCAAGATCTGTTCGAGAATTTCAGGCGTACCGGAGGGTGGGAAACCGACAATCGAAAGAGCGGAAAGCGGCCGGCCTCCCATTGCATACACGTCGCTGAGTGAATTGGCCGCGGCGATCTGGCCATAAACGAATGGGTCATCCGCAATCGGCGTCAGGAAATCTACCGTTTGGACCAGGGCCAGCTCATCGTTGAGTTGATACACCCCTGCGTCGTCGCTGGTCTCAAAGCCAACCAGCAACTTGGGATCATTCGGACGCGGCAGCTTCTTCAGAACAGAGTCCAGCAGACTGGGACTCAATTTGGCCGCTCAACCGGCGGCCTTAGCCGCAGCCGTGAGCTTGACGGCCTCTGCCAAGGGTGTTTCCCTCCCTGCTTCAGAATTCGATGATTATAGCCCGGAGTGGTTGCGAACTAGGTCAGTCGAGAGACAGCTGCGTCGGTTCTCAGACTCGCTTGTATCAACCTTGTGTTCCGGAACGAATCGGAATCGTGATCGATCTGGTTGCCGGCGCCAAGGCGGCCATGTGGCACGTGCCGTCAAAAATTCCACCCTGCTCAAGGACCAGACAGGACGTGAAGACCTCGCCCGTGACGATGGCTCGTGGGTGAATCTCAACGCGACCTTTAGCGTGAATCACTCCATCAAACCGGCCAAAAATGGTGATCTGTTCACCGTCAATTTGACCTTCGACCCGGGCGTTCTCGCCGAGAATCAATGTGTGATCTGAGACGACCGTTCCGCTAACCTGGCCGTCGATCCGGAAAACTCCAGAAACCTCCAACCTGCCCTCCAGGCGAACGCCCTGTTCTAGAAAGCCCGTCCAGAGGGCCGTGTCCCGTTGTTTCCCGCGAAACCATTTCCAGGCCATTTTGACCTCGAAAACTCGCTCGAGTTACGTGTCTACTATAAATGTAGCACTACGTTCCGATGAACCGGTCGTAAATCTGGGCCAACTGACCGTCGTCGTAATACTCGATGATGATCTGCCCTGGGTGCCGTGGCGTTCGGGGCCGAATTTGGACTTTGGTCCCCAGCGCTCGTTGCAATTCCTCGATGGCTGCCTTGGTATTGGGATCGAGGATCGGTGGGAGAACTGCTGGCTTTCCCCGGGCAGCGCGTGAGGCCAAGCGCTCAATTTGCCGCACGGTGAGGCCGCCCCGGGCTGCTCGTTTGGCAAGCGCGATTCGGAGGGCAGAGTTCTGAATTCCGAGCAGGGCGCGGCCATGGCCCGCCGTCAAGCGTCCCTCGGCAAGCATCTCCTGGATTGGCTGCTCGAGCTTGAGGAGGCGCATGGCGTTGGCGATCGTGGTGCGGTCCTTGCCGGTCCGCTCGGCGACTTGTTCCTGCGTCAGGTCAAACTCGTTGATGAGGCGCTCAAAAGCGTTCGCCTGTTCAAGGGGATCGAGGTCCTCGCGCTGAAGGTTTTCCACGAGCGTGATCTGCAATGCCAGCTCGTCGGGGACATCCCGCACGACGACGGGCACACGAGACAGGCTTGCGCGTTGCGCAGCGCGCCAGCGCCTTTCCCCGGCGATCAGCTCGAAGCGAGCGCCGCGTCTTCGCACCAGCAAGGGCTGAATGATCCCGCTCGCCTGAATCGAACGCGCAAGTTCTGCGAGGGGCTCTTCACGGAACCGCGTCCTTGGCTGATAGGGACTAGGGTCGACTAGGTCTATGTCCGCTTGAAGAACTCCTTCGGACTGCGTCGCCGGACGTGGCCCTGGAGTGAGCGGCGGCACGACTACAGGCAGTGGCTCAGGTTCCCGAAGCAGCGCGCTGAGCCCCTTGCCCAATGCGTTTCTGCTCATTGGTGATTACCTCCTTCGCGAGCTGAATATAGCTTTCCGCCCCTCTACTATGAATGTCGTAGAAGAGTACAGGCTTTCCGTGACTCGGCGCTTCGGCCAAGCGCACGTTTCTAGGTATGACGGATTCGAAAACTTGCGTACCGAAAAAGCTTCTTAAATCCGCGGCAACCTGCTTGGAAAGCGTCGTGCGTTCGTCATACATTGTCAACAGGATGCCTTCAATCGCGAGGTCAGGATTAATCGTGCGGCGAATTCTCATGAGCGTATCCAGCAGTTCGGAAACGCCCTCCAATGCTAGGTATTCGCACTGGATGGGCACGAGAACGGAGTCGCTCGCCGCGAGGGCATTAATGGTCAATAGGTCCAGCGCCGGGGGACAATCGATGAGGATGAAACTGTAGTCGGATTTGAATTCGTGGACGAGGGCTTTAAGCTTGTATTCCCGGTTTTCAATTCCGACGAGCTCTACGGCGGCCCCGACCAAGTTCTTATCCGATGGAATCAGATCTAGACCCTCAATTTGGGTATGCAAAAGAATTCTGCTGATCGGTTCTTCGAGGATAAGTGCATTGTAGAGGGTTCTTCGCGCCGGGTCCTTCGGGAACCCGATTCCCGAAGTTGTATTTCCCTGTGGATCTGCGTCGATGATGAGAGTCTTTTGCTCTGCGACGGCCAGTGATGCGCCGAGATTAATGGCTGTAGTCGTCTTGCCTACGCCACCCTTCTGATTTGCGATCGCAATGATTCTGGACAGCTTTGTGCTCCCTTCGCCCGCGCAGAATTTATCAAACTCTGCATTCCATATGCAAGATGTTTCACGTGAAACAACCCTGGAATGTGAATCAACTCGATCTCAAAGATGCAGGAGGAACAGAAGACTCGAAGTCACGTAGCGAATGTTCCACGTGAAACAAATCAAGACTTCGTTGTCGTGCCTTAGCGGAGCTCCCCAATCAGGAGAACGCGCCGTTGGGATCTCGGTATCGCAATCTGTTCGGCCCAGAAAAGACCATTCATCTGGGAAATGGTTACAGCATCCTCCATTCCAAGCCAAAGAACGAGCTTTCCGCCAGGCGAGAGATGGCCTAGCGCCCACGGAACAAAGGTAGACCAGCCTCCTAGGGCTCGGGCAGTGATGAAATCAAACTCGAGAGAGGTCTTCGTGAGGGAATCATAGCGCTGACGAATGATTTCGACGCCACTGAGAGAAAGTTTGCGTACCAGTTCAGCCAAGAAAACAGCCTTCTTGATGTTTGATTCTATTAGAGTTAACTTTATTTCGGGGCACAGAAGTTTAAGTGGTATGCCTGGGAATCCGCCTCCGGGACCAACGTCGGCGAGCCGACCTCCGCGTATGCCTGCTGCGTCAATGGCGAAGAGGCTTTCTCCAAAGTGTCGCTCCAGGATAATGTCTGTATCTGATAGAGAAGTAAGCTTGATACGACGATTCCAGATATTCAATAGTTTGAGATAATGCCTGATCGAAGTGATCGTTTCAGCGCCTAGTTCGGTCCGATAGGACGCAAGATGAGAACGAATCGAATCGTCAGAGATGGTCATATCCATACTAGGTATTACCGTACTACTTACTAGAGCTCCCTATCGCACCCTGTCTTTTTGGCCTTTGCCGGCAGTTGCTTCGGTTGAAATCGCGACGGCCATAACCTCCGCGTCGGTCCGCCTAAAAAAGATCGGGGCGGCGATGCCGGCTGAAAGATCGGTCGCAAAGTGTGCCAGCATGGACGGGGCAAGGCTCCCCGTCCAAGCGCGGGCAGCGGAGAAAACAAGGCCGGCGACGAATGTCGTAATGAGGCCGCGCTTGCCTTGATAGAGATGTGCAGTGGAAAAGAACGCTGCCGAAGCAAGGATGCCAATCGCAACAGACCCTGCACCAGCGTCTTGAAAAACAAGTTGCACAAACCCGCGGTAAAGGAACTCTTCGCAGAGTGCGACCGTTACGACGAGTGCCAGGAAGGCCAGGCGCTCCACGGTTGTTTGTGGCATCACTTTTCGAGCCATGTGCCCAATGAATCCCTGGTGTTCGGCAGGAACACTGGCGAGACGTTTGACGCTCACTAGTTGGGTGAAGGTCAAGAGCGCAGCAAGCAGCCCTGCGACGATGATGGTGAGCCAGGAGTGCGGAATTGCCAAGCCGAGCATTTCCGGAGTGATCTGATGGGCGAGGCAGCGCCATAAAATTACGCCGGCTGCGATCCACTGAAATGCAATGGTCGAAGCATACAGTGCGAGCCGATCGGTGGTGGAAAGACTGTCCCTCGCGAGCAGGTCGCGCATGCGGACCGCGCCTCGCCAGGGAACCGCGACACCAAGGACAGCCAGAATGAGGGCGAAATCCCAAGGCATGACTCTTGATGAAAACATTTCTGAGGCGCCCATGGCAAGAAAATCACGCACGGAGAGTTGACAGCAAGCGGCCCGCCATTTATCGTTGCCGGTCTCGAACTTATGAAAATCCTGGTCATCGGCGGCGGGGGACGAGAGCACGCCTTAGTCTGGAAGCTCGGCCAGAGCTCTCTCGTGGAACAAATCTGGTGTGCCCCCGGCAATGGCGGGATTTCTGAGATCGCCGAATGCATCGCAGCGGATCCAGGCGAGGTGCAGGCAATCGCGGCGCTGGCAGGCCGGCTGAAGCCGGATGTAACAGTAGTCGGGCCGGAACTGCCCCTTGTTCGGGGCCTTGCAGACGAATTCGCCAACCGGGGACTGAAGTTGATTGGGCCCTCTAAGAGTGCAGCAGAGCTGGAAGGCAGCAAGATTTTCGCGAAGCAGTTTCTCCAGAGGCGCGGAATTCCGACGGCATCGACGTACGGCGTCTTCAACTCCTCTGTCGACGCCTACACGTCTCTCTGCGCCGTGGATTGGCCCGTGGTGTTGAAGGCGGACGGGCTCTGTGGCGGCAAGGGTGTTCTGGTTACGTCGTCACCGGATGCAGCCACGTCTTTCATCGGCCGGTTGATGGAGGAACTGGAATTCGGCGACGCGGGGAAGCACCTCCTCATCGAAGAAGGGCTCGAGGGAGAAGAGCTTTCGTACATCGTCCTGACCGATGGCGCGAGCCTCGTTCCCATGGCGGTGACGCGCGACCACAAGCGCGCTTTCGATGGCAACGAAGGCCCCAATACTGGCGGCATGGGGGCGTATTCCACGGACGAACTTCTGTCTGCGGAGTTGGAAGAATCGATTCGCCGGACGATTGTCGAGCCGACAATCAGGGGTATGGCCTCTGAAGGACGGCCGTACAAGGGGTTTCTGTACTTCGGGTTGATGCTCACGGCGAAAGGCCCAAAGGTCCTCGAGTTCAACTGCCGGATGGGCGACCCGGAGACACAGGCGATCGTCATGCGCATGGATTTTGATCTTGCAGAAATGCTGATGGCCGTCGCGGATGGGAAACTGGGAGACTTAAAGGCAAGATGGGCTCCTGCGGCGAGTGCCTGCGTCGTGTTGGCATCAAAGGGTTATCCAGGCAGCTGTGAAATGGGCAAAGCCATTTCCGGTTTGAGCGAGGCCAACAAGATTTCAGCGGCGGTCGTCTTTCACGCGGCGACAAAGATGGAAGGCTCTGTCTACTACACAAGTGGTGGAAGGGTGCTGGGTGTGGCCGCGAAGGGCTCTTCGTTGCAGGCCGCTGTCTCTTCCGCCTACGCGGCAGCTGGCAATATCTCATTCGAGGGCATGCATTATCGCGGGGACATCGGACGAGCAGCTTCGGTGCAAGGCCGCGCTGCGGGAGGAGCAGAAATTGAGAGTAGTTGAGCATCTCTTCATGGCTCTGGTGCATCGGTTCCCAGCTCGGGAGCTGGAAGAGGCCATGCTGGTACTGGACAAGGGGGTCGAGGGCTGTATCCACGGCCGGCGAGGAAGCAAGCGGCAGGTACTTTTGATGGACGCAACGACCCTGCAGCGCCTGAGAATCCCGCCGGGTTCAGTGAAGGAAAATATCACGACCCGGGGACTGGAGCTGGATGCACTCGCGGTGGGGGTTCGGCTTCAGGTCCGCGAAGCAGTGCTCGAAGTGACGGGGGCCTGCCATCCTTGCAACCGTATGGACGAGATCCGCTTTGGCTTGCAGGAGGAGCTGCGAGGGCAGCGCGGAATTCTCTGCAGGGTGATCCAGGCCGGAAGAATCCACCGCGGCGATGCGATCGAGATTGTCGCGGCAGCGCGAGCAGCGAGCCAGGGGAGGGGGGAAGCTTAGTGGCAAAGGGTAGCGATCAAAAGCGGCGCCCGGTCGTGGGAATTCTGCTGGGTTCGGACAGCGACCTGCCTGTGATGGCCGAGGCCGCCAAGACCCTCAACAAATTCGGAGTGGCCTATGAGATCGAGGTTATTTCCGCGCACCGGTCGCCTGCCAGGACGCATGAATACGCCACACGCGCCGCAGGTCGTGGTTTGAAAGTGATCATCGTCGGCGCGGGCGGTGCAGCGCATCTTGGGGGGGTGGTCGCATCGCTGACGACCTTGCCGGTGATCGGCGTTCCGATGCCGACCGCGGCGCTGAAAGGCCTCGATTCATTGCTTTCGACTGTGCAAATGCCAGCTGGCATCCCCGTGGCGACAATGGCGATTGATAAGGCCGGTGCAATCAACGCCGCCATTTTTGCGGCACAAATCCTCGCGACGTCCGACGCAGGGATGTCGCGCCGTCTGGCAGCATACAAACAAGAGCTGGCGCACTCGGTCTCTGAGAAAAACAGCCGGCTGGAAGAGAAGCTCCGAAAAATCCTGAAGTAGATCTCCTGCCTAGAATCGAACAAGCGGGTTCCGCGTTAGAGGGGCTTTTGCAGCGTCGGAGCGCCGCTTTGTCGCGGCTTTTTCTCCGGCGGCGGCTGGACAATCCAATCAAATCCCGTCTCGTAATCGAGAACAGCAATAGCTTCGCCCGCGTTGGGCGGCGCAATCCCGGCAAAAGCAGCACGCAGGAATTGGGTTGCGTCATTGACCGAAGCCTTCAAGCTTTCACCATTGGCGAAGAGCGTCGCTGCCTTCCCGTTGGCTGCATCGGTGGCGCGTGCTGTTGCCAGCCGCTTGTCGTCTGCACGCAGCATCTCTTCCACGGAGGGTCCGGCATCCTCCGGGGGGTAGCGCACTTCGACAAGGTCCTTCGGCTGGCCTTTCTCCGGCGGCCACAGCCTGGTGTACGACGGCCGCATCACGGTTGTTTGCCAGAAATCGTCGCTCAGTGCTCTCTGGGTGATCGAATAGCAGAGAAGCCACGCTTCGGCGCCGTATTCGGGATCGTAACCGACCAGGACCAGCTCGACGATCGGTTCCTCCGGTGCGAGGTGCAGTTCTCCATGAAGATTCTCGGCGACGGCGCGCAATCGCTCGAGCACTCCCAGTCCGACAACTTCGAGTTCGCTCGACACCTGCGGCCCGCCAGGCTGCAGACTTGGACCTCCGTCAGTCGCCGTACTGCGAAGATGCGGCAACTCGTTCGAGAGGCGCGCGAGCTCTTCTCCCGACGTAAGATTCATCCACTGCACCGCGCCGAGCAAGATTCCCGCCCGTCGGCCCGCGAGGGGGACAATCTGCGGCGGGCGAGTGCCGGGCTCGATGCGGTTTTCGAGTGCGGCGATCACGATGCCGCCTCGCACGACGGCAATCACCACGCGTCCCGCGGCCAGATTCGCAACCACTTCGCCGATGGGCTGGCCCTGTGGTTGTTGCCCCGCCCGAACGCTTGGAGCGGGGCCGGCGAAACACAGCAGCAAACTAGCGGCGATCAGCCACGCTGCGTGGCGCATGGAGTGCCGGAGTGATTCTCGCGTTGGTGTGTTTCGCAACGGCATCTGTTTGATACGCGCTCTTGCGGATAAGCCCGGCTAGCTTCGCTGGGCGTGTTGTGCTTCGCGGCGCGCCATTGCTTGGATGGTGGTGATGGCGACAACGTTGGCAACGTCGTCCGCTGTGCAGCCGCGCGACAGGTCGTTCGCCGGCCTCGCCAGCCCCTGCAGGATCGGTCCAAGCGCAACGGCTCCGGCGGTGCGCTCGACCAGCTTGTACGCAATGTTGCCGGAGTCGAGGTCGGGAAAAATCAGCGTGTTTGCGCGGCCCGCCACGGCCGAGCCGGGCGCCTTGCTCGCGCCCACCGATGGCACCAGCGCCGCGTCGGCTTGCAGCTCCCCGTCCACAGCCAGCGCCGGCTGGCGCGCCTTCGCAATCCGCAGCGCCTCGCGCACTTTCGCGATGCGCGGATGCTCCGCCGAGCCTTTTGTCGAAAACGAGAGCAGTGCCACGCGTGGCTCCGTTTCGAGGAACAGCCGCGTACTTTCCGCCGTGGCGAGTGCAATTTCGGCCAGTTCCTGCGGGGAAGGTTCGGGCACAACGCCGCAATCGGCGAAGAGCATTGCGCCGTTCGCTCCCCATGCAATGCCGTCACGCGGCGGTATGACCATGAGGAAAAAACTCGAGACCAATTTTGCTCCAGGAGCGAGCCCGATGGCATGCAGCGCCGCGCGGACGGTTTCCGCGGTGGGATTCGCCGCGCCCCCAACGCTGCCCTCCGCGTCGCCTGCAGCCACCATCAGCGAGGCGAAATAAAGTGGTTTGCGTGCGATCGCATGAGCTTCTTCGAGCGTCGTGCCGCGGGTCCGGCGGCGCTCGTAATAAATCTGCGCATAGGCGTCGAGCCGCGGGCTTGCGGCCGGGTCAAGAATTTCGATCCCCGCTAGCTTCACGCCGATCTTCTCAGCAGCGGACTGAATCTCGCTTGCGCGGCCGAGCACGATGGGCTTTGCATAGCCTTCGCCAGCGACGCGCGCGGCAGCCTGAATCACGCGCGGATCTTCGCCTTCGGGCAAAACAATCCGCTGGGGATGCGCCCGCGCGCGTGCCTTCAACTTTTCGAGGATGTGCATCTCCGCCCAAATTACCACAAAAAGCGCACCCGCAGTGGTTACGGTTCTTGGCGGCATTCCCTGGTAAGCGAGGCGGCTGCATCGCGGACGGTTCGTCCCTCAGCCCCGCTCGGGACAAGCGAACGCCCCTACAAATCTCATGTTCGCTTCCTGTAGAATCATCTCCCTGAATGGCACCCTCACCAACGCACAGGAGCCACGGGAACGATGCCCTGGTTCAGGAAGGGTAGGAGCTGAAGCCTCCGGGGAACTTCATGCATAAAAGAAAGCGTCTGAATACGATCCTCGAATTGCACACGAAATTCCTGCGCGGAGAAGAAGGCGGCGTCCGCGCCGACCTTGCGGGCGCGAATCTGGCGCGCGCCGACCTGCGCGGCCAGCTGCTGGGTTACGCCAACCTGCGCGGCGCGAATCTCGAGAGAGCGGACCTGCGGGACGCCAGCCTCACATTTGCCGACCTTTCCGAGGCGAACCTGACGCGCGCCGACCTGCGCAAGTCCGACTGCACCGAAACGCGCTTCACCCGCGCGAATCTGACCGAAGCGCAACTGACCGGCGTGGAACTCTTCCGCGCGGACCTGGAAGGAGCGAACCTGCAGCGGGCGAGCCTGGTGGGCACGAATTTCCGCGATGCCAATCTGCGTGGCGCTACTCTGCGCGGCGCCGACGTCACAACGACAATCCTCCGCGAGACGAACCTCGACGGCGTGGACCTCTCCGGCCTTGATCTCTCCACAACGCTCATGCCCCGCGGCTGGAAACCCGCCAAAGCAGTGAAAAAGTAGAAGGTTCGTCTAGCGCGTTATTTTCCGGCGGCGAAATTGGCGGGATTGGCGGCGAATGGATCGGGCGCCGGGCCGCGCGTAGCAGAAGCCCGGCGGCGGGTTTCGATCCCGAGGCGCTTGATTTTCTGGTTGAGTGTCGAAAGCGGGATCTGGAACCGCTCGGCGGCGTCCGTCTGATTCCAGTTGGTGCGCTCGAGCATGTCGGTAATGATTCGCCGCTCGACTTCCTCGAGAATCTCGAACAGCGAGTGCGAAGCCGGCGTCACTCCCGGGCGCGCACTCGCTTCGCCCGGCATCGGCGGCAGGAATTCGGATAGCTCCAGGCGGACGCCCTTCACGATCTCGCGCGTGCGGACGGTTTCCGGCAGCAGGTCAATGTCCATTTCATCCGTTGTCGAAAGCACGACGGCGCGCTCGACGACGTTTTCGAGCTCGCGCACGTTTCCCGGCCAGTCGTAATCCATCAGCAACCGCATCGCGGAACGCGTGAACTGCCGCAGCGGCCGGCTGTTTTCCTGGCAGTACCGCTCGAGGAAGCGCTGCACCAGCAGCGGAATGTCTTCCTTGCGGTCGCGCAGCGGCGGCAGGTGGATGGCAATCACGTTCAAGCGGTGATACAGGTCTTCGCGGAAGCGGCCTTCGCGCACCAGGCCCATCAGGCCTTCGTTCGACGCAGCTAGGATGCGCACGTCCACCTTGATCGTATCGGTTCCACCCAGCCGCATGAATTCGCGCTCCTGGATCACGCGCAGAAGCTTCGCCTGGGTTTCCGGGCTGATCGTGCTGATCTCGTCGAAGAAAATCGTGCCCTGGTCGGCGACTTCGAACAGCCCTTTTTTCGAGGCCACGGCGCTGGTGAACGCGCCCTTCACGTGGCCAAATAGCTGCGATTCGAGCAGGTCCACCGGAATCGAGCCGGTGTTGACCGGGACAAACGGCTTGTCGGCGCGCGTGGATGCGGAATGGATGGCCTTCGCGATCAACTCCTTGCCGGTGCCGCTTTCGCCGGTGATCAGGACAGTGGAACGCGACGGCGCTACCTGCGAAACCAGGTCGAACACGGCGAGCATCTTTTCGCTCTTGCCGATGATGTTGGGAAAGTTGTAGCGCTGCTTGAGCGCGCGTTTCAATTGCAGGTTCTCTTCGCGCAGCCGGCGTCCTTCGATGGCGAGCGACACCTGCGCGATTAGTTCGTCGTTGGACCATGGCTTGGTGATGTAATCCATCGCGCCGCTCTTGAACGCCGCGCGCGCCATGTCGATCGAGCCGTAGGCGGTAATCAGGATGATGGAGAGCAGCGGATCGCGCCGGTGAATTTCGCGCAGCAGCTCGAGACCGTTGCGGTCGGGCAGGCTGACGTCGAGCAGCAGCAGGTCGTAGGGGCGTTCCTCAAGCTTGGTGAGGCCCTGCTCGCCGGTTTCGGCGGGAGTTACTTCGTAGCCCTCGGACACCAGGAGGGCTTCGAGTCCCTCGCGGATTTCCGCTTCATCGTCAACGACGAGAATGGACCCTTTAGGCATGAACCGTGCGTCTGGCTGCCGGGAATTCGAGCCGGAAGGAGGTGCCCTTGCCGGGCGTGGAGCGCACGTCCACCTTTCCGGCATGTTCTTTGATGATGCCGTAGCTCACGGAGAGGCCCAGGCCGGTGCCGCGTCCGGAGGCCTTCGTGGTGAAGAAAGGATCGAAGATGCGGTGCAGCACTTCGGGGGGGATGCCGATGCCGGTGTCGGCGACCTCGATCTCGACCGAGCCGTTTTGTGAGGCGGTGCGCACCTCGACCATCCCGCCGTTCGGCATGGCATCGCGCGCGTTCATGAAGAGGTTCAAGAACACCTGTTGCAGCTTCGTGATCGAGCCCAGCACCGGCGGCAAATCTTTCTGCAGCGTTTGAATCACGCTCACGTGTGCCGTCTTGAAGGGATGCTGCACAAGTGACAGGGTTTCCTCGAGGACGTGGTTGACGTCCACCGGGACGAATTCCGCGGCGCCCGTCCGCGAAAAATTTAACAGATTGTTGACGATCTCGCTGGCGCGGAACGTCTGCTTCACGATCTTTTCGATCGTCTTCTGCCGAGGGTCGTCCGGCGGAATCTGCTTGGCCAGCATTTGGATGTAATTCGAGATCACCGCCAGCGGCGTGTTGACCTCGTGCGCCACGCCCGCCGCCAGCAGGCCGAGCGACGTCAGCTTTTCCGTCTGCACCATCTGTTCTTCTAAACGCACGCGCTGCGTGATGTCGTCGAGCAGGATCAGCCGGCCAAGCCGCTCGCCCGTCTTACCCACCAGCGGCGCAATCGAGGCATTGACCACCAGGTGATGCCCGGTGCGGCTCGACAGATGGAATTTGTAGATGCCGGAAACGTGTTCCTCGGTCGCGCGCGAGGAAATCTCACCGACGAGATCCGCCGGCAGTGCCTCGCCAAGCCGGTGCCCCAGCGCTTCGGAGCGCGGGATATCGAGCAGGCGCTCGAGCTGCGGATTCCAGGATTCGATGCGGTCGTCCAGATCCACGGTGAGCACGCCGATGTTCAGTGATTCGACGATATTCTCGCTGAAATCCTTCAGCCGTTCGATCTGGATCGCCTTCTGTTCGAGCGATTGATAGAGGCGGGCATTTTCGATGGCGATTGCTACGTAACCGGCGATGGTGTAGAGCAGCTCGAGGTCTTCGCTCGAGAGAAAATCGCCATCCACCGTTTTGCCGAGCCCGAGGATCGCGACGGTGCGGTCGCGGAAGCGGCAGGCGAGGAAATAATTCAGGTCGAGCTGTTCGAGCGTGCGGCGCACGAAATCCGTCTCGCCCAGCGCTGCCCGCGCGGATTCGAAGAACAGGCAGCCGCGCTGGAGCGCCGGGCGCTCGGCATTCAGGAAGCTCAGGTCGAGCGGCCCTTCGAACCGCAGGCCCATCGAACGCGTGAGCGTAAAACGCCCTGGATTCGAAGCGTCCTCGAAGAAGACGGCGAGGCGATCCACCAGCAGGGTCTGCGAGATGCGGTCCAGCACTGAGCCGAGCAGCGGCTCGAGGCGCACTTCGTTCGTAAGCGTGCGGCCGAACTCAATGAGGGTGCGGCGATAATCGAGCCGGTCGCGGTAGAAGAAGCGGTCCAGCCGCGCCTGCACCCAATCGCGGAACGGCTGGAACAGGAATGCCGCGACGACGATCGCAATCACCGGGCCGGTAGGGCCGGTCGTCCACGCGGTGTGGAACAGCTCGCCGATCAGTGCGACTGCAGCGAAGTAAATCGCCACAATCCCAGCGGTGGCGAATGTGTAGGCCAGGCCGCGCTTGAAGATAATGTCCACGTCCATCAGCCGGTAGCGGATGATGGCGTAGCCGTAGCACAGCGGGATCAGGACCAGAGAGAGGACGGAGAATTTCGTCCACTCGGGCACCGTGCGATGAACGACGAATGGCACAAGATAGAACACCAGGAACGGAACGATTCCTGCCAGCGTGCCCCCGGTCACCCATTTCAACTGTTGCCGCAGGATGCCGCTCGGCGCACGCCGATAGCTGCCCAGAAAAACCGCCGCAGCGATGAGGAAGTAGAATCCGAGATAGACGCTATCCACCGTGTCGAGCAGCCATCGGCCGCTGACGGAAGCGACGAAATCAAAAACCTGCGCCGCCACACACACCCGGAGGAACAGCAGAATCGCCGGCAGGCTGTAGAGCGCGAGCAGCTTGGGTGCAAGCCGGCTGCGTCGCTCCGGAAATACGAGCCCGAAGTGGACCAGCAACGCAGGCTGCAACAGCCAGGTCACTACGTTGCCCCAGAAAATCGTCTCGTCGAACGAGTTCAACTTGCCGCTGTAATGGAAGCTGTAGAGGATGAAGGAAACTAGGCAGAAAATGTAGAAGTGCACAGCGCGGGGGGCGCTCCACCGGCGCACGAAAATGAACAGGCCGATGAAGAGATAGAGCAGCCCGACGACACGGAGAATGTTTTCAGTTGGAGATGGGTTTTCCGGCGGAGCGGTAATCAGTCGGGTTTCAAACGTCTCGCCGCCGCGGAGGATGCGGTAACGAACTTCGATCCACACGCCGCGCCGCCACAGCCGCTGCGTGACCTGCGTGGCGCGATGGATCTCGATGCCGTCAATGGAGGTTACGATATCGTTGGATTTGATCCCTGAGCGTGCTGCGGGTGAATCCTGCGCAATGTGAAACGCCTGGACACCCGATGGTGTATCCCGCCAGGTGACTCCATCGTCCGGGGTGATGAAATGGCTGCGTTGCTGGAAGTTCAGGACGCTGAAGATGATCGCCGCCAGCGTGAGTACTGCCAGCGCAACCGCCCCGAGCCGCATTCGCAGACTGTCATTCATCCTGGGGCACCGACACCAATCCCTCGCCCGAGCCATTCTGCGAGCACGTCAGCTTCCAGTAAACAGGATATACCTTTACCCATAAGCTTTTTTGATTCTGTAATTTAGCGGAGGGCATAGGGTGCATTTCTCGATCTCTACTTCTTTTCGAATTTATTATACCGATTTTGGAATCACGCCAGGCCTCTAGAACTCGAGGCTGAGACCACCCCGGAAGGAGCGATATGAGGGGACGAGCAATACCCTTCCGTCACTCGTCTTGATTGGGACATATCCCTCGGCCAGGAGGTTGCCGAAATCTGCCATGGCGACCATTCGGGTCGAGAAAAAGCTCGGCAGGGGCTGACGCACCATGAGATTCAGGTACGGCTCCAGCCGGAAAGCGGCATCGCCGTACGCGTCCTGTCGGGAAACCACCGTGCCGGACACCCATTTGTAGCTGACGGCAAACTGCGTGCGCGTCTCCGGCAGCCGCGAGGAGATGCGGGCTGCAAGACTGTGGCGATAGCGATTCTGGAAAATGTCGCGCAGGTTCCCCCTGGTGGCGGAAGCATCCGGCGCCAGGGCGCCGGCATAGGCGTACACGAGAGTTCCGTCCAGATTGTCGCTAAATTTCTGCCGGTAGGCGAGACGCCCGCCCCAGGAACTGAACGAACCGCCGTCATACACGAATGCGCTGGAGAAAAAGTCCTGCAGATAATCAGGATTGCCGGAGGCGCCGCGGCCGTAAATGGCCGTATTGCGGGACCGATCACGGAACCCGGCCGCGACGAGGCTCGACTTCGAGTTGAAAACATGTTCGATGGCCAGCTCTTCGTGCCAGTCATTCGCCAGGGAGGAGCGTCCGTCGCGGACCATGATCGGCGGAAGAGAATCCAGTTGGTCGAGCGCGGCCTGCAAGGAATTTTGATCCGGCGCAGCGTCCTGCCACGGGCTGGCAGAGAACAGCAGGCCAGCACGCCACGAGGGCGCAAGCTGATACGTGAGCTGCGCGCGGGGCCGCAGGGCTGACGATGTTCCTTCCAGCCCTGCCATCACGAATTCGGCGCCGTAGCGCAGGCTGATTCGATCACCGATCGCAACCTGGCTATCGTGTTCGAGGCGCAGCCCGCGGTACGTGAGTCCCCCGGGCCCGAGCTTTGCTTCCCGCACGACGAGGCTCGTAACGGATCCCTTCGCAGCGTCACCGGCGGGCATCCACACCGACGCCATTGCACCTGCCGTGGAGCCGCCTTCGCGGCTGAACTGTCCGGCAAGGAGCAACCGGCCCATCGAGCCGACTTTCTGGTCGTACGCGAATGCCGTGGAGGGCGCGTCAGCAAGGTTCGAGACGGAACCCGGGTGGCGTGTTCCGGCACTCAGCTCGAGTCGACCGCGCGGCCGGTTCTTGCGATTCGTTTCCGACTGGCTCCGCTGTCCATCGAGCAAGACCTCGCCATCGCCCCAGCGGAGAACCGGGCGCGTGGCCGAGGACGTACGCAGCACCCAGGTCCACTCATCGGCATTCACAGCCTGATTCGGCTGGCGGCGCAGATGATCGAACGAAGAGAAAATCGAGCCGAGTTCAACCTGGAGGAGCGTGGTCCGCTGATCGTTGATCAGGATGTGCTCTTCGATGGTGGGCAGGAATCCGGCCAGCGTGACATGGATGGTATAGAGGCCGGGCAGCAGGCTGGCGCAGGTAAACTGCCCGCGGCCGTTTGTCAGAACCTCGATGGTTGAGGAACCCCGGACTTGCTCGGGGGCGACAAGGACGGTGGCGCCCATTTGCGGCGTGCCCGCCGGGTCCACCACGACGCCCGCCAACTTTCCCGAGCGCGGGGCCGCAGCAAGCGGCATCGTCACCAGGGTAATCAGCAATCCTAGGCTGAGGACGCGAATCGTTCGAAGGGTCACGACGCGGTACCTCCCTCGCTTATTTCGGGCTCGGTTTCACCGTGAAGTCCGCCGAAGGAGAAATCGTCTCCTTGGAGAGCTTGTCGGTGATCTGGATCTGTAACTTGTACTTGCCCGGAGCAAGCTTGCCAAGCAACAAAGCCTTCTCGATGGTGAGCTGTTCGCCGTGCTCGCCCAGCTTATCGGAGCTTTCCTCGAAACTCATCACAGGCGGCTCATCTTTCTGCCCGTCCTTCACCACCCGGTATTCGATCGAGGCATCCGGCTTGTGCGTTTTCTCGTCCACTTTCAGGTTGTACACCTGCATGTAAATTCCCATCTGATCGCTGGGCGTGAATACCGCGTCGAGCTTCGGGCGTATCTTCACGTCGCCGAGGACGAACTGCCCGACGCCGATATCCTTCGAAGAAACGCGCTGGATTTCATCCGCTAGGACAATGTGGCTCGTCGCCAGCTTGTCGTCTTCGAACTTCGGGACCGGCAGGCGCGCGTTCACCACACCGACATTGCCGCTGTTCACGTCCTTGATCACGATGTCCAGCCGGTAGAGTCCCGAGCGCAGCGGCACGGCCTTCTGGTAGATCGAATAGTTCTTGAGCGATTGCTCGAGCAGGGCATCCGGGACGTCGCGATTGATCACGTCTTCAAACGTTTGCACAATTCGGCCGCCGAGCGTCGAAATCCGCCCGAAGAGATTCATCGTGGCGGACTGCACCCCGTCCTTCTCCTTGAAACTCATCTGGCGGTTCGGAATCTGGACGGTGATCGGGACGAGCACGGTATCGCTCGTAACGCGGAAGAAATCCAGGCGATAATCAAACGAAATCTGGTTGCGAAGAATGCGCGAGGTCACCACCGCTTCGAGATCTTTGAATTTCACCGGTGGAGGTTGTTGCACCTTGGCCCACGTCAAAAGGCGGCTGAACTCGCTATCACTCTCCATGCGTGTGCCGAAGGGCTTGCCCAGCGTCGTCCCGTCGGTATTGGAGAAACGATCCACCTTTGACGACATGCCCATGGCCTCGAGCATTGTGAGGCCCATGCCGGGGATGTGCAGCAAGGCATCCTTCTCGCCCGGATCGATGCTCATATGGAACTCGCCACTGCCGGTGGGGTCCACGAACTCGAGGATGACTTCCTGACCAACTCCTTCTAGATAGCGATAGCGCCAGGTCTCAAACGCATAGGTGGAAGTCTCGCCGCCGCCTTCGTTCGAGGGGCGCTGGTAGGAACCGCCTTGGGCGTGCGTCTCAATCTGGTCGGGCTTGCCCCACATGATGTAGATGCGGCCGCGGTCTGATTTCCATCCGGGGATGCCGGAGCTGAAACGCTCGTTCGCGTAGGCGATTCTGCGGTAGTGTTCTTCCTTGAACTCGTTCTCCGGCGAGTCCGGGGTGGGGTCGCGGCGCAGCCAGAAGTTCTCTATGAATACCTCTCGCTCTTCGTTCGTGGAAAGGCGGAGGAAGGCTTGGCGTTCTTCCGGGGTGATGATGTAGATGACGTCTTCGTTTAGCCAGCGCTTGTACTGGTCGTCCAGCTCGTTGTAGAGTGCTTTATTGCTTCTTTTCTTGTCTTTCTGGGCTGCCTTCTGGTTCTTGGTGTCGTCCTGGTTCGGGTCTTGAGCTTTGGCGGCAGAAGGGATCAGCAAACCGGTGGTGAGCAGGGTACCCAGCAAAAGCTTGGTGGTGAGCCTCATAGCGACACCTCTACCCCTAAGCGAATCAGAATTTTAGCCTGTTCGTCAGTACAGGTCAATCGAAGATTCCCCCTGTGGGTGGCGCTGTGCCTAGTTGGAATCCCCCGCCATGGGAGGGGTTGCCCGGAAGAAACCGATCCTTGGAATTCGGCGTCCAACAGTTTAGAATAATCGCGGAGAAATGGGCGAGGTACAGCTCGCCGCTGGGAGCTTGAGGAGCAAGAAGCAGAGGTACCCTTTCGCTTTCGTTTTGCCTCTATTCTTCGTCACTCGTCTCCGCGGGAGAAACTTTTTGCGCTCGCGGGTCGTAGTGAACACTGAAGGGTAGGTAAGTGTCCAAGTAAGTCCGCTTATAGGATTGGCACAATGAAGACGTGGAAAAAAGTCGTCATCGGAGTCGGAGCCGCGATTGTGCTTGTGGTCGTTGTGATCGTGAGCGTCCAGCAGGCCAACAAGGGCGTTGTGGCTGTGCAGACGGCCAAGGTAGTGAAGCAGGACTTGACCTCGCTCGTCACGGCATCCGGCGAAATCCGCCCCAAGACCTATACAAACGTGCTGGGCGAGGGATTCGGAAAGATCACCGATATCGCCGTGAAGGAAGGTGACTACGTTAAGAGAGGCGACGTGCTCCTGAGGTTGGAAAACATCCAGCCCTCAGCCGATGTGAAGGCCCAGGAAGCCGCGAGAAACTCTTCCGAGGCAGCGGTGCGCTCCGCGGAGGCGAATTACCAGACCGCGCAAGCTACGCTGGCGCAGCGCCAGGCCGACCTCGAGAAGGCAAGATTTGATTGGAATCGGGGCCAGGATCTGTTCAAGGCGCAATTGATCGCGAAGCAGGAATATGACTCGCGCAAAGCCGCCTTCGACAGCGCCGTCGCCGCCGCGAATGCAGGCAAGTCACAACTGGAGCAGACGCGTGCCGCGCGCGATCAAGCTCGCTCGAACCAGGAACAGATGCGCGCCGTGCTCAGTCACGCGGAGGACGTGCTGCGAAAGACCACCTACCGCGCCCCGATCGACGGCCTGGTGACCTACATCGCCGTGCGCGTGGGCGAAAACGTGGTTCCCGGCATCCAGAATTCTCCCGGCAGCTACCTGATGGGCATCTCCGACATGTCGATCGTCACCGCCGAAGTGAAGGTGGACGAAACGGATATCACGAACCTGCGGAACGGGCAGGTCGCGGACGTCACGATTGACGCTCTCCCAGGGAAAACGTTTCAGGGGCACGTGACCGAGGTGGGCGACCAGGCCATCTTGCGCTCTTCCGGGTTGGCGACGACGCAGACAACGGCGAATACACAGGAAGCGCGCGATTTCAAAGTGGTGGTGACACTCGATAACGCCCCTCCTGCGCTTCGTCCCGGTCTTTCCGCCACCGCCAAGATTCAAACCGCGCACAAATCCAACGTCCTGGCGATTCCGATTCAGGCCCTTGCGGTGCGCTCCAGCAAAGAATTGAAAGAAGCCGAGAACAAAAACGCAGGGGGCGGCGTGACCTTGGCGGCGAATAAGCCCGAAACGTCGCCGAGGGGATCTGCGAAGGACGAAATCCAGGGTGTTTTCGTCGTGCGCGGCAAGAAAGCCGAGTTCGTCCCCGTGCAAACCGGGATCACCGGTGTCACCGACATTGAAGTGACCAGCGGCCTGAAGGAAGGCGACGAAATTGTCACCGGCAGTTACAAGGCGCTGCGCACGCTCCGGCCCGGCACCTCGGTGAAAATAGACAACACCGCGCCGAAGAAAGAAGAAGAAAAGAGCTGACGCGCGTCAAATTGTTCAGGAGAACCGGATGGCCGTGGAAGAAACCACAGCAGAGTCGTTTCGCCAGGACTTGGTCACGAGTGGGGTCGTCATCTGCACCGACGCGCTCTGGAAGACCTATGAAATGGGTTCCGAGCAGGTGCACGCGCTCCGTGGCGTCGATCTCGAGATTCGCAAGGGCGAATACTGCGCCATCATGGGTCCCTCCGGCTCAGGCAAATCCACGCTGATGAACCTGATCGGCTGCCTCGACACGCCGACCAGCGGGAAATACTGGCTGGCGGGGCGGCTTGTCAGCGAGCTCGACGACGACGAACTCGCCTACATCCGGAACAAGGAAATCGGCTTCGTCTTTCAGACCTTCAACCTTCTGCCACGGGCCACGGCGCTGCACAACGTCGAGCTGCCGCTGATTTATAACGGCACGCCCGCCGAAGAGCGCCTGGTGCGGGCGAAAGGCGCGATCCAGCAGGTGGATCTCACCGATCGCATGATGCACAAGCCGAACGAGCTTTCGGGAGGCCAGCGCCAGCGAGTGGCGATCGCCCGCGCTCTCGTCAACAAACCGTCCATCTTGCTGGCGGACGAGCCCACCGGCAACCTCGACTCGCAGACGGGCGAAGAGATTATGGCGCTGTTTGCCCGGCTGCACGAACAGGGCAACACCATCATTCTGGTCACGCACGAGCCGGACATCGCCACGCACGCCCACCGCATCATTCGCCTCCGCGACGGCAAAATCGAAAGAGACGAACGCACCCGCTAGCCTCTCAGCGGGCGGGGATCGCCGGCCCTTTGAACGGTTCTCTTCGCTTACTTCTTCAACACCAACGTCGTATCGAGCTGGTGGAAGGCCGCTTCGGTAACAATCCCCGCCGCGTCGCGCTTGAATTCGATGCTGAATCCGTTCAGCCCCTGCAAATCAAATGTCGTACCGCGCCGCGGAACCAGTTCCTGGCCGGGAGGGCCGGGCGTGCTCATGACCAGCGTGCGCCAATTGGCCGGGAGGTTTTCTTTTTGCTTAACAGGTAAGAATATGCTTACCTATTATTCGGGCCATAGTGACTCCGCTTCCACAAGCGAAACGGCGCTCGCGAGCCACCCGGCATCATGCCCGTATGGCTCGACGCGACGTGTTCCATGCCATCGGCGAGCCCACGCGCCGGCGCTTGGTGGATCTCCTCGGCCACGGCGAGCAGCCGGTAAATCGCCTGGCGAGGCCATTTGCGATAACCCGGCCGGCCATCTCGCAGCACCTGCGCGTGCTGCGGGAAGCCGGACTTGTCACCGTTCGCCGCGAAGGGCGCGAGCACTACTACCGGCTGCGAGCCAAGCGCCTGCGCGAGGTGTACGACTGGGTCGCGCACTACGAGCGTTTCTGGCACAAGAGACTTCGGGCCCTGGGCAAGTATCTTGACCGCGAGGGCGATGCCCCGCGCGAGAATTCATCCTGATCGGACCGGACCATGGGCGCGCTCATCATCTCAGCGCGAGGAGTGGGCCATGACGAAGACAGCGGGAATTTCGAGTGAAGCGCTGAAGGCCAAGACGGGAAGGACGTGGGAGGAGTGGTGCGCGATTCTGGACAAGGCCGGGGCGAAGAAAATGTCCCACCGGGAAATCGTGGCCTTTCTCAGGAAGCGCTACCGCGTCGGCCCGTGGTGGCAGCAGATGGTGACGGTGGGCTACGAGCAGGCGCGCGGCCTGCGCGAAAAGCACCAAAAGGCGGTGGGATACTCTGTCTCGGCAAGTAAAATGTTCGCCGCGCCAGCCGCGGCGCTTTTCCGCGCGTGGAAGGAACCGGGGACACGGCGTCGCTGGCTCGGAGCGGCGCGGTTCGAGGTGACGACGGCGACGCCGAACAAGTCCCTGCGCATCCGCTGGCCCGAAGGGGATACGCGAGTGGACGTCAATTTCTGCCCGAAAGGCGCGGGGCGCTGCCAAATGTCGGTGGAGCACCAGCGCCTGGCAAGCGTGGCAGCCGCAAAACGGAAGAAGGCTTGGTGGCAAAAGAGTCTGGCCGCGCTTGAGGGGCTTGTTTAAAGCGCGGCACGAGAGGAGCGTGGGAGGCGCATGAAGCGTGATTTGCGATTCGAGGCGGTGTATCCGTACCCGATCGAAAAAGTGTGGCGCGCGATCACGGATCCCAAAGCGATCTCCCAATGGCTGATGGAAAACGACTTCGAGCCGAAGCTGGGCCACAAGTTCATGTTTCGCTCAAAGCCGCAGCCGGGCTGGGACGGCATTGTGAATTGCGAAGTGCTCGAACTCGATCCGCCGCGCCGGCTGTCGTACTCGTGGAGCGGCGGCGGCCTGAACACCATGGTCACGTTCCTTCTCGAGCCGGCCACCAAAGGAACTCGCCTGCGGCTCGAGCACAAGGGCTTCGCAGGGTTGAAGGGCCTGATGGTAAGCATGATTCTCGGGAGCGGATGGAAGTCGAACATTCTCAAGCGGAATTTGCCGGCGGTGCTGGCTTATGTGGATGACACGGGGTTCCACCCGCCTGCCGGCGGAATCGTGCCGGGTTGCCACCGAAGTTGATGCCTACAATGATTTTGGAAAGGAGCGAGCCAATGACGAATCCAGGCCAGGCAAGCGCACAGCAAGCGCGCGAACACGCAAAAGATCTCAAGCTGGGCTGCGTCACCATTCTCATGCGCGATTACGATGAAGCCCTTCGTTTCTACACGGAGATACTCGGCTTCGAGAAACTCGCCGATGAGAAGTTCGGTCCAGGGGCGCGCTGGGTGACGGTTGCCCCCAGGGGACAAGATATCCAGATCGTGCTGCAGAAGCCGGAGCCGGCCATGCACGGCGAGGAGCGCGCTGGGAAACTCACCGAACGAATCGGACAGGGCACGACCTGGGTCTTGAGAACGAACGATTGCAGAAAAACGCATGAGGAGTTGCAGGCTCGTGGCGTGAAGTTCACCAGTTCCCCGTAAGAAATGCCGTGGGGCGTGCAGGCGGTCTTCGAAGACCTCTACGGCAACAGCTTCGCGCTGGTTGAGCGCCGCTGACGCGGACGCAGGCCGGACGTGCCGGGCAAGTTGTCATTCAGATTTGAGCAGTGCCTGAAAGCGAGGATCGGAGCGCAGCGAGTCTAGGTCGGAATCCTTTTCCGCCCAATTCTTGTAAAAGGTTCCATGTGCCATCACTTTTTCCAGGCAGCCCAGTGCATCTTCGGTGCGTCCCAGCAGGGCGTAGACGCAGGCCACGTTATACAGAATGGACGTTTCCTCCGGATCGATCGAGAGCGCCCGCCGGGCCCATTCGAAGCTCTGCTGATTCTTTCCGATCCGCGCCAGAATCCCGGCGCCTAGGTAGAGTGCCCGCGCATCGTCCGGATGAAGTTCGATGTGTTTTTCCGCCAACTCCAAGGCGCGGCGTTCGGTCGCCTCCGCTTCCTCTATTCTGCCCAGACCGTGATAAATGGCCACCGAGAGGCTGACGGCCTGGTAATCGTCCGGGTTGATGCGGGACGCCTTTTCATAAAGGTCCACCGCTTTCGTCAGGTCCCCTCGCTGGAAGGAAGTGCGCGCGTAGAAGTAATACGCCTCGTATAGCTTCGGATCCAGCCGGATCGCGGTTTCAAATTCCTTCTGCGCTTCGTCGAAGTTTTTCTTGAGAGCGAAAGCCAATCCGCTCGCCGCGTGCGCCTCGGCCAGCTCCGGATCCAGCTCAAGCGCCTTGCTGCTGGCGGCTTCGGCCTCGTTCAAGTTGTCTTCGCTGCTGTCCCAGTACATGTACAGAAACGAACAGCAGTCGGCCACGCCGGCGTATGCGCGGGCGTAACGCGGGTCGATCACAATGGCGCGGGCAAACATCTGCCGGGCAAAGTCAAAACCTTTGCGCCGGAATTGGTGAAAATACTGCCGGCCCCGCAGGTAGTAATCGTAAGCCTGCGCGCTTTCGGTCGGCTTGCGGGCGATCGCTTTCTCTTCTTGCGGGGAGAGCTTGATGCGTAGGGCTTGGCTGATGCTCCGGGCGATTTCATCCTGCACTTCGAAGACGTCTTTCATCTCGCGATCGAAGCGATCGGCCCAGACGGTGTGCCCCGTATGTGTTTCGACGAGTTGCGCGGTGATGCGGAGCCGGTTGCCCGCCCGGCGCAGGCTGCCTTCCAGGATAAACGCAGCGCCGAGTTGCTGGCCGACCTGCGGGGCGGTGATCGGCTTGTCGCGAAACGCGAGCACGGCGGAGCGCGGGAAAAGCGTCAGCTCGTTGATGCGTGACAACTCGGTCGTCACGTCCTCGGTGATGCCGTCGCGGAAATACTCATCCTCTTTGGCCCCGCTCAGGTTTTCGAAATAAAGCACTGCCAGTGATTTCTCCGCACGCGCGCCTGTTGCCGTCGCTCGAGGGAGCGCTCGCAGCACTTCTTGCATTGTCCGGAACCGCCGCTCCGGGGATTTTTCCAGGCACTGTTCGATCAGCTGTTCCCAATCCTGCGGGACGTCCGCGACGAAGTTGCGCAGCGGGGGCAGCGGCTGGCGCAGGATGGCGTGCAGGACGTCGATGGAAGTTTCGCCACGAAACGGCCGGTGTCCCGATAGGCATTCATACAGCATCACGCCGTAGGAAAAGATATCGCTGCGGGCGTCCGTGGGGTCGCCGCGAAGTTGCTCCGGAGACATGTAAGGCACCGTCCCTCCGGTGCTCCATTGCGTCGCGGTCCGAGTGATAAAAGTCTCGGCGGCTTCTCCCTGTGTGCGTTCCTTCCCGGCGAACATCGCCAGCCCGAAATCCAGGATTTTCACCCGACCTTTCGAGTCCAGCATGATGTTGCCCGGCTTGACGTCGCGGTGCAGCACGCCGGCTTGGTGGGCTTCGTTTAATCCCTCCGCCACCTGCCGCGCCACTTCGAACAGTTGGGTTCGCTGGAGCGGGCCGCGCTGCAAGATCTGTTTCAAGCTCTCGCCCTGCACCAGCTCCATGGCGATGAAGGGAGTGCCGCTTGCTTCTCCGACTTCATATACCGTCGCGATATTGGGATGGTTGAGCCGCGAAGCCGCGCGGGCTTCCTTCAGCAATTGCTGGTGGGCGGCCGGGTCGGTGGCCTGCTCGCTGGGCAGGAATTTCAGTGCCACCGGCCGGCGGAGCGTCAGATCTTCCGCCTGGAAGACTGCTCCCATTCCTCCCTCGCCGATTTTCTCGAGGATGCGGTAGTGGCCGAGCGTCTTACCGCTCATGGAAGAGGGCGCTGACACGGGAGCGCATCTTAAGCTGCGGGAAACGCCGAGTCAAATGCGGTCCGCTTGTTGCAGCGGAAGCCGCCAAACTCGCCTGGTGAATCGGCGGGGAGCAAGCTGGCTGAAATCGGTGCAAACTCCGCATCGAGACAGGCTCTGGCGACCTGGTTTTGTCAAGAAACGAGCGCTTGGACACCTGCCGGAGATACATTCTCTAGGGCTGCGTCTTGAGAAGGAGACCGCTCCGGGGATCCAGCGGGCGAGAGATTGCTTTGCCGGTTCTTTCAGGGATATGCTCGCCGCCCATTGGAGGTCACCATGACGAAAAGAATCCTTCTCGGGACTTTGGCTGGGGGTATTGCGGTTTTTCTCGTGGGGGGAATCTGGCACATGCTCAGCGGACTCGGAGAAGTCGGCGTCAAGAGCCTGCCCAACGAGGATGTCGTGCTGACGGCGATGCGCGCTTCCATTCACGAACCGGGCTTTTATTTCTTCCCCGGGATAAACATGGCGCCGGGCAGAGCGAAGCAGCAAATGCAAGCGGATCAGGCGGCCTACCTCGAAAAATACAAACAGGGTCCAAACGGGATTGTGATTTATCATCCCGGAGGCGAAGAGTTCCGCTTCGGCAAGCTGCTCGTGAACGAATTTCTGATCGATCTGGCCGGAGCCTTTCTCGCCGCCTGCATTCTGGCGCTTGGCGCCGGAGCGATGGGTTATTGGCCGCGGGTCCTCGTGGTGACGCTCCTCGGGCTTTTCGCCGGCGTGTTTTTTGCCCTGCAGTATTGGAACTGGTACGGTTTTCCGACGAACTACACCATCATTTACATTCTGGGCGGCGTGGCGGATTGGGGAGGCGCGGGGCTTGTCATGGCCGCGATTGTGAAGCGGCCGGCAACGGCCTAACTGTACCCGCCGAACGCTTTGCGCGGCCACCATGGAGAAGAAGTTCGAGCCACCAAGAAACAAAAGGCCCGCGGGGAACCATTCGCAGCGGGCCTTTTGAATTTAATTCTGGCGGCGCGCCGTCTGCGTCCCGATGCTCTGGATCGGGGCGACCCGCCATTTCCGGCAACGCTCAGATCTGCCCCTGAAAACAAAAAAGGGCTCCGATTTCTCGGAGCCCTTTCAGGAATTAATCCTGGCGGCGACCTACGTTCCCGCGCCGTTACCAGCGCAGTATCATCGGCCCTGCGGGGCTTAACTGCCGTGTTCGGGATGGGAACGGGTGTTTCCCCCGCGGTTTGACCACCAGGAAACTTTTCAAAATCGAAAAGCCGAATGTCAACCTCCGACATTCGAGCTTTGCAACCGAAGGAAGCGGCGAACCGCAAATCTGATTCGAGTAGTGCGACGTTTTGGGAAAGTTTTATGGTTAAGCCGAACGGCCGATTAGTACGGGTCAGCTACACGCATTGCTGCGCTTCCACTTCCCGCCTATCAAGGTCGTAGTCTTCGACCGGCCTTCTTACCCCGCCGCAGCGGGGTTGGGAGACCTTATCTTGGGGCGAGCTTCTCGCTTAGATGCATTCAGCGATTATCTCTTCCGGATTTCGCTACCGAGCGATGCCACTGGCGTGACAACTCGATCACAAGAGATCCGTCCATCCCGGTCCTCTCGTACTAGGGACAGCTCCCCTCAAATCTCCTACGCCCGCAGAGGATAGGGACCGACATCTTTGTTACCTCCAAAGCCGGCCTATTGCCGTCTCGGAGGGCCAGGTCATTTCTGCCTGACTCTGCATGTCGCCATGCAGGTCGGACCATATCTTTGCCACGCCTCCACGCGTGGTGTTCGGCATATGGTCTCTGAGGATTCTGGATGCGTCATTTCCGTGTACTCGCCGGTAGCGGCCGCCTCCGTTCATGGAGAGCGCCTCGCCGACCAGCGCAGAGAAGCCGTCGACAGTGAGATG
>JBGPTF010000020.1:0-67789 GCA_041490445.1 Terriglobia bacterium | reverse complement strand
GCTCGTTGGATCGAGGAGTACAATCACGACCGGCCTCATCGCGGAATCGCAAATCGCACTCCGCACGAGGCCTACTTGGCTTTCGCAGCTGTACTAAAAAACGAGGCCCTGACTGTCTAAATTAGCAGGGAGCACTACACAAGTCTCTTTTGAGATAGACATTCCAATCAAGAATGTTGGCAATTCGCCAGCCATTCACGTCGAAACGGGAGTGAACGGGACAATGACCGAACAGATTACCGCTCCCCCAACCATAGACGCAATGATGGAATCTGCCTGCGGTGGGGCCGACAGGAACGCCAAGAGTGTAGGAGAAGTGCTGTTCCCGAACAGTCCAGAAACGACGCTGGAGTGGCCTGTAAACATTATGGTTCCATTCATCCAAATCACCGAAGTGCATCGCGTGTGGATTGCCATCTGCACCACGTACACGTATAGCGGAACGACTTCCGATCAAAAACTTCACCACACTAAGCTCTGGATGGCTTCTTGGCCGATTAACGGGCAACCGACAGAAATCCGCCGTACTATTCAGCCGACAGTTGTTTACTACTCGCTTCCAATCACTCGCTGGAGTGTAGTAAGAACAGAGGCAGACTAGAACAAAGACAAAAACGCAAATTAAGACACCACCCGCGACGCGCGAGGAGGATTTGCGGAGAGACGCAGAATCCGATAGAATCACGAATTCAGTCTTCGTCTTCGACGTGGGCCATCCGGAAGGATTCACGCGAGCGGGGTTTCCGCGGGCCCGGGACACTTTGAGGGGATGCCGGAAGAACAGCACAACTCCAGTCTTGTCTACGACATCGCTGACGAATATCGCCCGGAACCCGCTCCCATCCCCAAACCACCTGGCTGGATGGATGGCAGCATCCGCATCGGAATCCACACCTCCATCGCTGGCGATATCACCTCTGCGCTCAATACGGCACACCGGCTCGGCGCAAACGCCCTCCAGATTTTTTCCTCTAGCCCGCGTATGTGGGCCCGCCCCCGGACAGGCGCGCGGCTGGTTCCAGCGGATGCGCAGCGATTTCGCGAACGCCGCCAGGAACTCGGCCTCGGCCCGCTGGTCATCCACGACAACTACTTGATCAACCTGGCCTCGCCCGAGCCGATGCTTCGCGCGCGCTCGATTCAAGCGTTTCATGACGAGATTGTTCGGGCGCTCGATCTGGGCGCCGATTTTCTCGTGATGCACCCGGGCAGCGGGCGCGACAGTGGACGCGACCAGGCCATCGCCACCATCGCGGAATCACTTCGCGAGTCGGTGCGGGGACTGAAGATCGCAGGCCTTCGCATTCTGCTCGAAAATACGGCCGGGCAGGGAAGCTCGATCGGGTCGCGCTTCGAAGAGCTGCAGGCCATCCTTGATTCCTGCCCCCGCTTGCCGCTGGGCGTCTGCGTGGATACGGCGCATCTTTTCGAGGCGGGCTACGATCTGCGCATCGAGGATGGTTTGAACCGGGCGCTGCAGGCCATCGAACGCACGGTGGGACTCGATCGCGTTTTCGTGCTCCATGTGAACGATTCGAAGACGCCGCTGGGTTCGCGCGTGGACCGTCACGAACATATTGGAAAAGGGAAGATTGGCCTCGACGGATTCCGTCGCATCCTGAATCACCCGTTGCTTGCGGGACGCGCGTTCATTCTGGAAACGCCGATCGACAAGCCGGGCGATGACCGGCGAAACGTGCGCGCGCTGTGGAAACTCGTGGGACAACAAGCGCAGCAAGTGCGCGGCGCGGGTGACGGCTTCCGTCGCACCCGTAAAAAGCTGCGCCCTTCACGAGCGAAAGCCAGTTCACGGAAACGCGCGGCGTCCAGCAACCGCGCGAAACGGCGCAAAGGATCTCGAAAACACAAGGGGTAGGCCAAAGTGTCTGATTACGACTCGCAGGGGATTGAAGCAAAGTGGCAAAAGGTGTGGGAGGAGACGGGCGCCTTCCACGCCGACATGGACCCCGCGCGCCCGAAATACTACGTCCTCGAAATGCTGCCGTATCCTTCCGGAACGCTTCACATGGGTCACATGCGCAATTACACCATCGGCGACGTCATTGCGCGGTACAAGCGCATGCGCGGCTTCAACGTGCTCCATCCCATCGGCTGGGATTCCTTTGGCTTGCCGGCGGAAAACGCCGCGATCAAGAACAACATTCCGCCGCGCGAGTGGACGAACTCGAACATCGCGCAGATGAAGGCGGTCTGCAAGCGCTTCGGCTTCAGTTATGACTGGCGCCGCGAGATCTCCACCTGCGAACCGGAGTATTACCGGTGGAACCAATGGTTTTTCCTGCGGATGTTCGAGCGCGGGCTGGCGTACCGCAAGCGAAGCAAAGTGAACTGGTGCCCCCAGTGCCAGACGGTGCTCGCGAACGAACAGGTGGTGGATGGCTGCTGCTGGCGGCACGAGACCACCTCCGTCGAGTCGAAGGAACTCGAGCAATGGTTTTTGAAAATCACCGCGTATTCAGACGCGCTCCTCGACGACATGAACGATCTCGTCGGCGGGTGGCCCGACCGCGTCTTGACGATGCAGCAGAACTGGATCGGCAAATCACGCGGCGCGCGAGTGCGTTTTGATGTGGCCCAGATGCCGGAGAAATCCATCGATGTTTTCACCACGCGGGTCGACACCATTTACGGCGCTTCGGCCGTGATCCTCGCCCCGGACCACCCTTTGCTCCCGGCGCTCTTCGCCGGCATCCCCGGCCGGGCCGCGATGGAAGCAGAATGGAATCGCCTGCGCCAGCGCAAGCTCCGCGCGGCGGAATTGGCCACGGCGGAGAAGGAGGGCTTCTTCGCGGGGCGCTTTGCCGTGAACCCGTTCTCCGGGGAGACGCTGCCGATCTGGGTGGCCAATTTCGTGCTCGCGGAGTACGGCACCGGCGCGGTGATGTGCGTTCCGGCGCACGACCAGCGCGATTACGAATTCGCGGAAAAATATGGCCTGCCGATGAAGGTTGTGGTCCAGCCGCTGGATGCCGCGCCGCTCGCGGCCGACCGGATGCGCCAGGCTTCCACCGAGTATGGCCGCCTCGTCGCCTCCGGGCCGTATGCCGGGCTCACGTCGGAAGAAGCGCTCGCGAAAATGACCGCCGACGCCGCGGCCAAACAATTCGGGAAAGCGGAAACGACGTACCGTCTGAAGGACTGGGGCATTTCGCGGCAGCGCTACTGGGGCACGCCGATCCCCATCGTGTACTGCAAGAAGTGCGGCGCTGTGCCCGTGCCCGACAAGGAGTTGCCCGTGCGGCTTCCGCTTTCGATCGAGCTGACGGGAATGGGGCAATCCCCGCTTGCGAACGTGCCCGAATTCGTGAACGCAAAGTGCTCGAAGTGCGGCGGCCCGGCGCGGCGCGAGACGGACACCATGGACACGTTCGTCGATTCGTCCTGGTATTTCTACCGCTACACCGACGCGCGCAATGAGAAAGCCCCGTTTGATTCGAAGGTCGTCCGCTATTGGTTTCCCATCGACCGCTACATCGGCGGGATCGAGCACGCCATCCTTCACCTGATCTATTCGCGATTCTTCACGAAGGTCATGCGCGACCTGGGAATGATCGAACACCGCGAGCCGGTGAAGCGGCTCTTTTCGCAGGGCATGGTGCTGAAGGACAGCCGCGCGATGTCGAAGTCCCACGGCAACGTCGTCGGCGCGATCGACATGGCGCATAAATACGGCTGCGACACGGCGCGGGTCTACACGCTGTTCGCCGCGCCGCCGGAGAAAGACCTCGAGTGGAGCGAGCAGGGAATCGAGGGCTGTTCGAGATTCCTGAACAAAGTGTACCGAGTGGTTTCCCGCCACGCGGGGCGCTTGCGCGGCGTCCGGGCAATGACGCCCGGGGAGGTGGATCTCGCCACCGCTTCCGCAAAAGAAAAGATTCTCTTGCGCCGCGCCCATCAGACACTGAAGCGCGTGACGAACGATTTCGAATTGCGCTGGCATTTCAATACCTCCGTGGCGCTGATTATGGAGCTGGTGAACGAGCTGCAAGCCCAGGAGCCTCTCGAAGAGGGCATGCGGCCCGAAGTCCTGAAAAAAGTGTTTCACATGCTCGCCTTGATGCTTGCGCCTATGGCGCCGCACCTCGCTGCCGAGCTGTGGGAAATGCTCGGCAATTCCGGCAGCCTGATGGACGCGACTTGGCCCGCATATCGCGAGGAACTTGCCAAGGAAGAGCAGTTCGAGGTCGTCATCCAGATCAATGGCCGCGTGCGCAGCAAGATCCTCGTCGAAGACGGATTGGGTGAGGACGAAGTCGTCGATCGCGCCCGCCACGACCCTCGCATTGCGCCGCTGATCGACGGCAAGCGCGTCGTAAAGACGGTCGTCGTGCCGCGTAAACTCGTCAATTTGGTTCTTCGCTAGAGGCTGGAATCTTCACTGGATCAGCGCCTGGCCGAACGGAAGGGGCAGATGCGAGTCGCGTTCTTCGAGATCAAGGACTGGGAGAAGAATTACCTGGAAGCGAAGCTGCCCGGCGGTGCGGCCCGCTACGAGGCGGGGCTTCTCGACGAGGAAACGTTCCCGCGGGCCAAGGATGCCGAATGTATTTCCGTATTCATCTATTCCCGGCTCACGGCTGACGCGATCGGCCGGTTGCCCGCCTTGCGCATGATTGCGACGCGTTCCACCGGCTACGACCACATTGACATGGACGCGTGCCGCGAACGTGGAATCGTTGTCTCGAACGTACCGTCCTACGGCGAGAATACGGTGGCCGAACACACTTTCGCGCTCATCCTGATGCTCTCGCGCAAGGTGCACAAGGCTTACGCCCAGGTGCGGGCAGGCCACGTGGACCTGGCGGCGCTCACCGGTTTCGATCTGCAGGGGAAGACGATTGGAGTGCTCGGCGCCGGCCGCATCGGCCTGCACGTCATTCGCATCGCCCGGGGATTCGGGATGCGCGTGTTCGCCTACGATGTCCGGCGCGACCCGTTTCTGGCCGACCTGCTCGGCTTTACGTACACGGATTTGCCCGCGCTTCTGGCGGAGAGTGATATCGTGACTTTGCACTGCCCGCTGACCCCGGAGACGCGGCACTTGATCGGCCGGGAACAACTGGCGATGATGAAGCGCGGCGCCCTGCTCATCAACACGGCACGCGGCGCGCTGGTGGATACGGAAGCGCTGGCCGAGGCGCTTGAAGCCGGCCAAGTGGGCGGCGCAGGCCTCGACGTGATCGAAGGCGAGGAACTGATCAAAGAGGAGCGGCAATTGCTCCACGAGCGGGAAGACGTGGCCGTTCTGCGCGCGGCGGTTCTCAATCGTCTGCTGCTTTCCCGGGAAGACGTTGTCTTCACGCCGCACAACGCGTTCAATAGCCGGGAAGCGCTGCTCCGCATTCTGGATACGACGCTGGAAAACTTGAAAGGCTTCTGGGCCGGCCACCCCATCAACCAGGTGGCCTGAGGGAGAGGAATTGAGCGTACGCGGCGGCATTGTCGTTCTCGATTTCGGCGGACAGTACACGCAGTTGATCGCCCGGCGCATCCGCGAGCAGAAGGTTTTTTCCGCCGTTCTTCCCTGCAATGCCCCGCTGGATGAAATCCGCAAGTACGATCCCGTTGGGCTGGTCCTTTCCGGGGGGCCGCGCTCGGTGTACGACGCGAACCCCGCGTACTGCGATCCGCAGGTTCTGCGGCTGGGCCTGCCCGTTCTCGGCATCTGTTACGGGATGCAGTGGATGGCGCACACGCTTGGCGGCAAGGTCCAGCGCGCGCCTCGCCGTGAATATGGCCCGGCAATTCTGCAGATTGAAAACGGCTCGGCGCTTTTTCACGGCCTGCCGAAGCAATTGAAGATCTGGAACAGCCACGGAGACCATGTCGTCGGCCTTCCCTCCGGCTGTTCCGTTACCGGGCGCACCGAGAATGCCATCTCCGCCTACGAAGACCCGCAGCACGGTCTTTTTGCCGTGGAATTTCATCCCGAGGTGCAGCACACCGACCGCGGCAACGAAATTCTGCACAACTTTGTCTTCGAGATTTGCGGCGCCCGGCCGAATTGGAACCGCTCGTCTTTCATCGCAGAGTCGGTCGCGGCGATCCGCGAGCGGGTGGGGGAATCCCGCGCCCTCTGCGCCTTGAGCGGCGGTGTGGACTCCGCTGTTGCCGCCGTTCTCGTTCACCGCGCCATCGGCGACCGTCTCGAAAACGTGTTTGTAGACACGGGGCTGCTGCGAAAAGGCGAATTCCGGGAAACGCTGGAACTGCTGCGCGACCGCCTGAAATTGAATGTGACCGGGGTGGACGCATCAAAACGCTTTCTCGAACGTCTACGAGGGGTCGTGGATCCAGAAGAAAAGCGGAAGCGGATTGGCGCGGAGTTCATCGCCGTGTTCGATTCCGAGGCTCACCGGCTCGCCGCCGAAGGCGGGCGCGGCCGTGCCGAGCTGAAATATTTGGTCCAGGGCACGTTGTATCCCGACGTGATCGAATCGGTCTCCGTGAAAGGACCTTCGGCCACCATCAAGACGCACCACAACGTCGGCGGGCTTCCGAAGGATTTGCCGTTCGAACTCATCGAGCCGCTGCGGGATCTCTTCAAGGATGAAGTTCGCCAGGTCGGCCGGGATCTGGGATTGCCGGAAGAGATTCTCACGAAGCACCCGTTTCCTGGGCCGGGCCTCGCCGTCCGGTTGCTCGGGGAGGTGACCGAGGATCGGCTGGCGATCTTGCGGGAAGCCGATGCCATCGTCGTCGAAGAGATCCGCCGCGCCGGTCTCTACGAAAAGGTCTGGCAGGCGTTTGCGGTGCTGCTGCCGGTGCGGAGTGTGGGTGTGATGGGAGACGAAAGAAGCTACGGCTTCACCGTGGCGGTTCGCGTCGTCGAATCCCAGGATGCCATGACGGCGGACTGGTACCGTCTGCCGATGGACGTGCTCCAGCGTGTTTCGGTGCGCATCGTCAACGAGGTCCCGGCTGTGAACCGGGTCGTTTACGATGTCAGTTCGAAACCGCCCAGCACGATCGAGTGGGAGTAACCCTGAGACGCGCTCGGTTGCCCGTCGTTCGGCAATTAGCGATGGGCCATCTTCTGGGCCATGTAAATAAGGAGCCGGCGATCCGACTCATCGATACGGCCCAGCAGGTGGCGCAGGCGCCCCAAAAAGCGCGCCTCTTTGCCGGAACTGCCCCAGGCGATTTCGCCCGCCGTCTTTCGCTTGGGCAGGTTAGGCAACTCGGGAGGTTCCTCACCATCGTAGAAGAGCTGATACAGAGGAACTTCCATGGCCCGAGCCAGCTTCTCCAGCGTCTCAATGGCCGGAACGGTGTGGCCGTTCTCGACGCGAGAGATGTAGCAACGGAGCAGGCCAGTGCGTTTCTCGATATCGCCCTGGGACATCTTTTTTATTTCGCGCAGTGCGCGTAAACGCTCGCCGATAATCATGTTTGCATTGTTGCATGGAAGAATGTCTCCCGCAAGCACAAACTGAACACACAAGGGTGGGCAACTCTTGTAACCAAAACGGTATGGCAAACGTCCCAAAAACAGCGGCAACCGAGGAAGCACGGCCGCCGCGCCGCCGCGGAAACGGCGAGGAAGAACGCGCGCTGGTTCGACGGGCGCAGCAAGGCGATGCGGCCGCGTTTGAGGAGTTGGTGCGCCGCCATCAGCAGCGCATCTTCGCCGTGGTCGGCGGGGTCTTGCGCCGGAGAGAAGATGTTGAAGACGTCGCGCAGCAGGTGTTCGTCAAAGCGTATTTTTCCCTGCGCCGATTCGACATGCGCTCGGCGTTTTCGACCTGGCTCTACAAGATTGCCGTCAACGAATGCTGGGACTACTTGCGCAAGAAGCGGGTGCGTCCCCTGTTGTATGAGGCGGACCTGAGCGAAGAGCAGGCCCGGCGGATGGGTGCCTTCGTTGACCAGCAAAAGTCGCCCGCGGATTCGAGCGAGGAAGCGGAGCTGAGAGAGCTGGTGGAACAGTTGCTCAGCCAGGTTGCCAAGGAAGATCGCCAGATGTTGATTCTCAAGGAAGTCGAGGGCTTTTCCGTCGAGGAAATCGGGCAGATGTCGGGTTTAAATGTGAATACGGTGAAAGTGCGCCTCTTCCGCGCCCGGGGCCGGCTGGTGAAGATCTTCCGCCAGCGGCTCAGCGAAAGCCGTCGCCTGGTCGGGAATCGGAGGGATTGAAGTGATGGAAGAAAAGAAAACTCGGGCCACGTGCCGCGGGCAGGAAGCTTTGCTCGAAGATTTCCTCACTGGAAGACTATCCGGCTCCGAGTCGGAACAGCTCGCCACTCACCTGCAGAGCTGCGCCGCCTGTTGTGGTGCGCTCGAGGCTGCTCGCCAGAGCACGCTCCTGTTGCGGGAGAGCATCGTGCCGATGCAGGACCCCGGGCCCTTCTTCGCCACTCGCGTGATGGCGTTGATCCGCGCCGAAGAGGGGCGGCGAGCGCTTGCCGGCGCGATCTGGAGGCCGCTGGAAACCCTGGCGTGGCGCCTCGCGTTGACGGCAGCGATGGCTCTCGCCTTTCTCGTCGGCTATGGAGTGCGGTCGAATCTTTCGCAGAGCCCCGAAGTTCAAATGACTCGCCAGCCGGAAGCGCAGGAGATTTTTTCGGAGCCCGTTCGCCAGCCCCTCGATCGGGACGATATGCTGATGGCGATCGCGGAAAGAAACCATGAAAAATAATGCAGCAGGCGGCAAGGCAATCGGCCTGGTTGTGCTGGTGTTTCTGTTGGGCATCGCCATCGGCGGGCTCGGCACACACTTCTGGGGAGGGCGCGTGTTCGGGGGGCGCGGAGACCACCCGAGGATCGTCGAAGGCCTGACGCGCGAACTCGGCCTGACCCCCGATCAAAAGAAACAGCTCGAATCCATCATTGAAGATACCCGCACTAAGTTTCAGACCATCTACGAGCAGGAAAGGCCGCTCTACGACCAAGCGCGCAAAGACGGCCGGGACCGCATCCGCGCCATCCTTACGCCGGAGCAGCGGCCCAAATTCGAAGAGTTCGTTCGCCGGCTCGACGAAGATCGCAGGAGGAGGGAGCAACAGCGCCACTAGGGAGCCGGATCCGGAATGAGTGAACCGTCACAATCGAAGACTGTGGAGACAGTTTCCTCGAACGGCCTACATCCCGTTTCGATTCATCTGGAGGATGTCTTCAAGACGTATGACCTCGGCGAGGTTCAGGTGCATGCCTTGCGGGGCGTCTCGCTCGAGGTCCGCGCGGGGGAATTTGTCGCCATCATGGGTGCATCCGGCAGCGGTAAATCAACGCTGATGAATATCCTGGGATGTCTCGACCGGCCGACCCGCGGCCGGTACATCCTCGACGGTATCGATGTCTCGTCACTGAACAATATGGAGCTGGCGCACATCCGCAACCGGAAAATCGGCTTTGTGTTTCAGCAGTTCAATCTGCTTTCGCGGACTTCGGCGCTGGAGAACGTCGAGCTGCCGACGATTTATGCGGGGATGTCGCCCGACGAGCGCGAAAAACGCGCGCGCGAGGCGCTCAATCGCGTCGGGCTCGCCGACCGCTCGCATCACTATCCTTCACAGCTTTCCGGCGGACAGCAGCAGCGCGTGGCGATTGCCCGCGCCTTGGTGAACGGGCCTGCCATCTTGCTGGCGGACGAGCCCACGGGAAACCTTGACAGCCACACCAGCGTGGAGATCATGGACATCCTGCAGAAGTTGAACGACGAGCAGGGACTGACCGTGATTCTTGTAACGCATGAGCACGACATCGCGCAGTACGCCAAGCGCGCGATTGAATTCCGCGACGGGAAGCTCCGCCGCGATTACCCGATCGCCAATCGCCTCAATGCCTGCGACGTTTTGCCCACCCTGCCATCCATAACGGACGAGCCGGCCGCAGCCGCCTCCGACGACTAATTTGAAATCAAGCAGCGGGGAAGGGAACTAAAAAGGAATATCTTCGTCCGAAATTTCCGGACTCGGCGCGGTTTCTTCTGGGGCCGGGGCCTCCGCCTCGGGAGGAACGGCGGCAGGGGCCTCGCCGCGCGGCGAAAGCATGCGCATTACGTTGGCGACAATTTCGGTGGTCGTGCGTTTATTGCCGGAGCGGTCGTCCCACTGGCGGGTCTGCAGGCGGCCTTCGATGTAGATCATCGTCCCTTTCTTCAGGTATTGCTGGGAAATTTCCGCCAGCTTTCCCCACATGACGATGCGGTGCCATTCGGTGCGCTTCTGGCGTTCCCCGGCGCGATCCTTGAAGGATTCATCGGTAGCGAGAGTGAAGTTGCAGACGGCCTGGCCACTCGAAGTGTATCGCGTCTCTGGATCGCGGCCCAGACGCCCGATGAGGATCACCTTGTTGACTGACATGTCCGCCTCGCACGCCGTCAGGAGACCCCGCGGCTTGGCGCAGTATACCTGAAGGCAACTCCCCGGGCGCTGGCAATTGCAATCCGGCAGAAGGATCCGCGGAGGCTATTGGTTGCGGGGGGTCGTGAGTTCGCGGACGTGTGTCTGCGCCCGACGGGCCTCGTCGGTCCCGGGGAACCGTCGCACGATCTCCCGAAAATCGCGCAGGGCGCTGGCTTTCTGGTGCAGTTGCAATTCGGCTTCACCCTTTTTCAATTGCGCGGCGGCCAGCTTGAAACTCTTCGGATAATTGGTTAGCACTTTGTCGTACGCATCGATCGCGGCCTGGTAATTTGCCTGGGCGTAGGCGATCTCCCCGAGGTAGAACTGCGCGTTGGAGGCGAGGTCGGAGCCGGAGAAGTTCCTCAAGTAGTCGCTGAATTCCTGCTGCGCAAGATCGTATTTCCCCGTGCCCAGATCCCGCCGGGCATTCTCGTAGAGGGTGTCCGCCGAGACCGGAGGGCCGCTGGCGACCGGCTGGCCGGGGCCGGGCGCGGTGGATCCCGCGGGCGTGGCGCTGGCGGCGAGCTTCGCGTCAATGTTCTGCAGCAAACCTTGCACGTCCGTGAGCTGCTGGGAAAGCTTGCCGACCCGCGCCTGGATGTCCTGCAGATTGTCGGTCAGTCCCTGGACTTGCGTGGTCAGGGAATCAATGCGCGAACCGGAGTTCGCCTGCACGTCCTGCACGGTTTTTTGCAGAGACCCCATGGTCGTATTGAGCTTGCTGACGGAATCGAGCGATTGTTCGAGTAGTGTTTTCAGCGCGGCGTTGTTCGCATCGATCGAGCTGCGCAGGTCCTGCTGTCCCTGCAAAAGCTGCGACACCTGCTGCTGGAGCTGAATAATCTCCCTCGAAACAGCGTCGGCCGGCTGCGGGGCGAGCAAGGAGCCGGCCAGTGCGCCTCCCAGTACAGCCGCCAGAAATAGAAAAACCCATCGTGTACGCAAGAGAAACCTCCTTCGCGGAGTGGAGGATGCCCCGATTCGTCGAGGCATCCTCTTCCGTCATCCGTTGGCTGGTGGCTAGTGAGCCATGACAAAGTGCCCGCGGCGATTCTGCTGCCAGCAGTCTTCATTGTGCTCGCTGCAGAAGGGGCGTTCTTTGCCGTAGCTCACGGTGTCGAGGCGATCGGCGGAGATGCCGAGGGAGACCAGGAATTGCTTCGTGGCCTGGGCTCGGCGCTCCCCGAGGCCCAGGTTGTACTCGGTCGAGCCGCGTTCGTCGCAGTGTCCTTCGATCGTCACGCGGACCTGCGGATACTGCCGCAGGAATTCCCCCGTCTTCGAAAGGGCATCGCGGGCATCGGCGCGGATGTCGGACTTATTGAAGTCGAAAAACGCGTCGAAGACGTGCGTGCGGAACAGTTCGTCAATCGAGATTTCGTGCTTGGGAGGCGGTGGCGGAGGCGGCGGCGGCGCCACAGTCACGCGCACGCTGGCATCCGCGGAGCCACCCGGGCCGGTGGCGGCGATGCTGTACGTCGTCGATTCCTTCGGGCTCACCGACGTGGAGCCTTCCGGCGCAACTCGGCCAACGTCCGGCGACAGATTCAGTTCGGTGGCATTCGTGGACGACCAGTTCAACGTCACGCTATCGCCATTGTGAATGAAGGTGGACGACGCGTTTAAGGTCACCGTCGGCCGCGCCGGTGCCGGCGGGGGCGGCGGTGGCACGGTCGGCGGGGCAGCAGCAGGCTTCTTGGCGCAACCCGCTACAACTAGGACAAGGGCAAACAGAACCGACATAAAGCTGAAACGACGGGCTCGACCTCTCAACATGTGAAATGCCTCCTTCGGCGCTCTCCTCTGCGCGAGCTTTCCAGAAAGAGAGAGAATGTGCATCCTAGCATTGAATGATGACAAATGGCCCAAAACACTCGTGCCGCGCGGCGCATCAATGCGGCGGCTCCGTCAGCGACCAGTTGGGTGACTCGCTCTGTCCCTCGGTCGTGAGCTGGCGTGGCTGGCTGCCATCGGCCAGCATCGTCCAGATCTGCCGCGTTCCCGTGCGCGTGGATTCGAATCCGAGATGCCGGCCATCCGGGGCCCAGGTCGGGCGCTCGTTGCGCCCGGCATCGCGCGTCAGCTCGACCAATTGCCGGCTCGCGATGTCCATCACGTAGATATCATAATTTCCGCTGGGCCGCCGCCAGCTGAATGCCAGCAATTGTCCATTCGGCGACCAGGCGGGGTCGATCACATAGCCCATGTCGGGCATGGCGAGTTTCTCGACGCTCGATCCGTCTGCATTCATCAGGTAAAGCTGTGGCTCGCCCCCGCGGTCGCTGACAAAAGCGATCTGTTGTCCGGTCTTCGGATTCCATGCCGGTGACGTATCCACGCCGGTGGCAAACGTGAGGCGGTGCAGGTGGCCGCCGCCGGTCGCATCCGCAAGGAAAATCTCCGGGTCGCCCTGCGCGCTCGACATGAAAGCGATCTTCGCCCCGTCGGGTGACCACGCGGGAGAGCTGTTGGTCCCGCGGAAGCGCGGAAACGAGATCATGCCTGTTGTCAGCATGGACAGCAGGCAGATCTGCGCGGACGTAACATTGCGATACGGTTCGTAGCAGGTGAACGCGATGCGCGTCGCGTCAGGCGACCAGCGCGGCGTCAGCGAAATCGAGCGCAGGTGAGACATCTGCCGCTGGTTCGCTCCGTCGTAGTCCATCACCCAAATTTCCTTGTTTCCGCTGCGCGTGCTGACAAAAGCGATCTGGGTACTCGAGATTCCCGGCGTGCCGCCGCTCAACCGCGCCACGATATCGTCCGCGAATTGATGCGCGATTCGCCGGGCGTCCGCTTCCGTGGGTTGTCCATGGTAGCCCTTGGCGAGCACGGGCGGCGCGGTGGGATTGCGCACGTCGTACAGCCACGCGAAGATCGCCAGATCCGATCCGTTGACGCTCACGTTGCCGAACGCAACCATGTGGGTGTTCGCGGGCGCCTGGCTCCAATCCGCCGGTTTCAGGTCTGCCGGCTGTCCGGGCGCTTGCTGAGGATAGAAGCTTGGGCTCACCAGATCGAGAATCCCCGAATAGTCCAGATCATTCCAGGCAACGTCGTGAAATGTCTTCGCGAGTGGTTGGGCGTCGGCGGAGCGTGCGACGAAGTCGGGAAAGGCAACCCGCGCCTTCTCCACGCCAAGCCCCGTGCCGGTCTTGAACCAATCCTGCGCAGCGGCGTTCGGAGAGCAGAACACCAGGAGCGCGGCAAACGTGAGCGCTGCCGTTGCGAATCGTTTTGTCGTTTTCATCGGCCCCCAGGTCATGTGGCCTTCTTCGGAATAAAGCCGGCTAGCGCCGGAAATCAAACCAGAATTCGACACTCACGTTGGATCCGGTGTATTCGCCCGGCAACGCGCTCAGCGGATTTGAATCGCGGATCGCGCGAACCGCCGAGGTGTCCACGGAAGCGTTTGCGCTCGATTGCACAATTTGAATGTTTGTCACCGTGCCGTCTCGCAGAATCTGGAACGTAATCATGATCCGCGGCGCCCAGCGGACCGCCGGATCTACAGTGGACTGCAACCAGTTGCTGCTGATGCGCCGCTGCACCGCTTCGACGTACCACGGAAAACGCGCGCCGAAGCTTCCTCCGCCTGCACCCGAGAAGTCCATTCCGCCCTGCGTTCCGGTGCCCATGGCGAAGGAGGTGTAGGGCACCGCGGGCGCGCCTCCCTGGCCGTAGGGAACTGCGTTGGGGGGAGGCGGAGCGGGATTCTCTAGAATCTTCGAGGGATGCTGGACGTATCGCGGCGGCTTGTTGCGTTCGAACTTTTGCAGCGCTGTAGCGTCGTCCGGCGGAACGATCTTCTTTGGCTCGGACGTGTACAGGCCTTTTGTTTCGTCCACCACGCGGCTGGTCGTCACCGCGTTCGGCCGGGGGAGGGGAATTCCGGGGACGCTGCCGACTAGGCCGATGGTCACCGAACCTCCGCCAGCCCCGCCCCACAATTCGCCTCGATGGGAGTACACGCTCGAGACCAGCAAGCTGACCAGCAGCAGGACGTGCAGCGCCGCCGAGTAGCCCAGCGGGCCTTTCAGGCTGTCTGCGGTCGGATTGGCTGGATCGAATGCCATCTCACGGGGTGCGCGGGCGCTCGCTCAACGGCTGCGTCACCACGCTGATATTTTGGATGCCGGACTGCCGCAATTCGTCCACCACCGTCGTGAAGCTCCCAAAGGGCACCGTTTCGTCGCACCGGACGTACACCGCCTGGCGTCGCAGATCGGAGGCCTGGGCGCGGATCCTTGCGCCGAGCTCATGGATGTTCACCGGCGTATCCCCCAGATAGACTCGCTGCGCGCGATCAATCGTCACGACAATCTGCGCCGAGGTGATGTCTTTCACCGTCTTCGTTTTCGGCAAGTCCACTTCGATGCCCGACTGAAGAATCGGCGCCGTGATCATGAAGATCACCAGCAGCACCAGCATCACGTCCACGAACGGAACGATATTGATTTCGGAAAGCGACGTTCCCGTTTGGTGTGCGATTTGCGGCATGGTGCGCGGCGGCTAGTGTCCCGAGTCAGAGATCCGTTGCATGTTTTTTAGGGGGTCGGAGCTTTAGCTCCGACGTCAAGTGCTGCACTTCCAGTGGGCTTTCGCGTCTTGTGCGTCCCGACGCTTTTTGTCGGGAAGCCCGTGAAGCCCAGCGCATTTTTGCACCAAACTTGCAACTCACCACACTAGTTGTACAACGACTCGATCCTCGACGCGCATTCCATGGCGAAGTTGTCCATGCGCGTCGCAACGCCTCGAATGTCCTGCAAATAATGGTTGTAGGCGATCACGGCCGGAATCGCCGCGAACAATCCGGCGGCGGTCGTAATCAGCGCCTCGGCGATACCGGGAGCGACGGCGCGCAGCGTGGTGGCGCCGGCTTCGCCGAGCCCCGCGAACGCGTCCATCACGCCCCACACCGTTCCGAATAATCCGATGAACGGGGAAACCGAGCCCGTGGTCGCGAGCCAGGGCATCCATTTCTCTAACCGGCGCACCTCTTCCGCGGAGGCGAGATGCATCTCCACCTCCACCGCGCGGGCGTTTTTCACTTTTCCGCCGAGTGGATTTCCGCCCGTCAGTTGCGATTGCAGCGCCCGATAGCCCGCTTCGTATACGGCGGCGAGTGGGGAGCCGCCGGCCCCGGCCTTCAGCGTTCGCGGATCGGGAAGATCCCGGCTGGCGCGGAACATCTGAAGAAACTTTTTGGTTTGCGGCTCGATCCGGCCGAATAACCGGGATTTTTGAAAAATGATTGCCCAGGAGAAGAGCGAAAGGAATAGCAGGAACAGCAGGACGATTCGCGCAACCCAGCCTGTCTGCTCTACGAGTGTACCGAGCCGGCCGGCAAGAACCACGAACGCGAGGACGAAAATCGGTAACCCCCTTACAAATAATCACTAAAAACTCCGAAAATTACCGTAGCACACGCCCCAGGGTCGGTCAAACCAAACACGCTGCGTTTCCGCGTTCCGTGCTGACTCTCTCGACACATTCTTTCGGCGGCGGGTAGTGTCCTAATAGTTTGTTGAAATACTCCCCCGGGTGTCATTCTGAGGATGCGAAGGCGACGAAGAACCCCTCTTTCCTTTGGCTTTTCGCACAAGAGAGATTCTTCGCTTCGCTCATAATGACAAGCAAACCTCCTTTTTCAACAAGCTGCTAAGGCTGTTGCGTTTTTCCCCGCCCTTTCTTGGCGGTGGGAAGGAGAAGCGCGCTTAGTTATTCATATAGGGCAAAGAATTGATAGTGACTTTGGCCAAGTCGGATGTAAGTAGCGTTTTGCCGATCTCCTGAAGTGGTTTCGGTGGATTTTGTGTGGCAGGAAATATGAATACGCAGTTTATGAAAACATCGTTAACGAGTCGAACACTAGGGTCAAAGCGAACAATCGAATTCTTGAAAACCACACCTTGAACTAAGTTTCTTAGAACAATTCGACTGTTCTCCACGGGTCGTATACCCCCGATTGGATCACTTACCACGTTATCCATTGAACCTTCTGGTTGCTCTGCAATCTTTTCAACATCAGAAGTCGCCCTAGAAACTAAGGTAATGATCTGAAAGCTAGCAGGCCACAAATTTGGGGTGTCTAGCGGGAGACTCGCTAAGTTTTTTCTGACATCTGACAATTCATCACGATGCCTCTTAAGTTCCTTGACCGGAATAGTCGAGTATTTTGTAGCTGCAGTTTGTGCCTGTAAAATACCGAGTGTTCCTTCAATGCGGGTAACTCTCTCTGCGGTGCGGTTGAGGGTATCCGTTGTGTGTGTTTGGAATTGAGCCTCAGCTTCGATTTTGGAAAAAGCATATTTCCAGCCCGCACCAGCAAACGCCAATAACGCCATGAAAACACCCAGTAGACCTGCAAGGGGCAGAAATGCTTGTAGCTTTCTCCATCCGTGTGGATTGAGGTGTTCGTGGATGGCCGCACGAATTTCCTCTGCAACCCAAGTTTTATCTTCTGTTCGTAGGGCCATATCTTCTGTGTGTTCCAAACAATTAGATTGGAACGCGCATACTCCCGTGCTAGTTTCAGAGCACAGGCGAGTGCCCACCACCCCGACTACGAATCGGGGTTTGTTACTTTAGGCTGCAATACTAGCACTTCTGTCCAGAAGGGTAACTACTTCCTCTAAACTCCAAAGGTGGTCTGTAATGCCAGCTGCTTGTTGCTCTTTGGTGAGCGGTCTGGTATAGAGTTCAGGCGTGGCAAAGAATCCACATGCAGTAGCACTCGGACGGAAGGGCGGTCTGAAGGGTGGCCCTGCGAGAGCAGCTAAGATGACCCCGGAGCAGCGAAGCAAAGCGGCCCGGAAAGCTGTCATGGCGCGTTGGGGCAAAGCATGGAAAAAGCGATAGGTATTACTCAATTTCAATTTTTCTATCCTTCCGATTCCATTCCTACCATACCGATCATCTTGTCTGCCGCCATGACGATAGTCTTGCGCTTATCGCAGAGAGCCGCAACGCAGCAAGTAATATAGCGCCTCCAAAGCGGGTGATCTCCATACCTGTGCTTTGAAGGATACGCTTTAGTACTAGAACGGTCAAGTATGGAGGGAAGGACGAGGCGTTATTCACTTCCCACCACCAAAATCCAAATTAGGACAGCACCCGGCGGCGAGGACGCCGTGCGGTCGCAAAGCGATGTGCTAGACTATGCGCTCCGCCAATGTCTCAGGAAATTCACGTCCGTCTTGACTCGCTCGCCGGGGCGCTCACCTGGGCGCCATCGCCGGCAACCGCCCGGGCGCAGACGGGAGATGCGGCCGGGGCGGGGAAGTCTTTTTACATCGAAACCTTTGGCTGCCAGATGAACGTGCACGATTCGGAAAAGGTGGCGGGCGTCCTGATGGCGCGCGGCTACCGGGCGGTCGAGAATCCCTCCGCCGCGGACGTCGTTTTTTACAATACGTGCAGCATCCGCGAAAAAGCGGCGCAGAAAGTTTTTTCGCGACTCGGGGAGTATCGTGGCGCGAAGGGCAGCGGCAAGATCATCGGCGTGCTCGGCTGCGTCGCCCAGCAGGAGGGAGAGGAAATTTTCGAGCGCGCGCCCTGGGTGAGCCTGGTGTGCGGTTCGGCGAGTTACCGGCGTTTGCCCGAGCTGCTTGCGGAAATTGAGTCCGGCGGCCGCCGCGTCATGGGCCTCGATCTGGATACCGACGAGACGTTTGAAACCGAAATCACGCGCCGCGACAATCCCTTCCGCGCCTATCTCACGATCATCGAGGGCTGCGATTACGCGTGCTCCTACTGCGTTGTGCCGCACACGCGCGGGCCGGAACGCAGCCGGTCGAGCGCCGCCATTCTCGACGATGTTCGCCGGCTGGCGGACATGGGTTACACGGAGATTCAACTGCTCGGGCAGACCGTGAATTCCTACCGCGACCCTACTCCGCGAGGCATGCGTTTTGTGGACCTGCTCGCGGCCGTCGCGCAGGTTTCGGGCATTCGCCGCGTGCGTTTCACGACCTCTCATCCGAACGATTTCCACCGTGAAATCGTGGAAGCGATTGATTCGATTCCTCAGCTTTGCGATCACGTCCATTTGCCGGTGCAGTCGGGCTCGACGCGCGTCCTTCGCGCCATGCGCCGCACCTATTCGCGCGAAGAGTACCTGCAAAGAATCGCCTGGATTCGCGCCGCCAGCCGCCCCATCAGTATCACGACGGATATCATCGTAGGTTTTCCGGGAGAGACGGAGGCGGATTTCGCGGAGACGATGGCGTTGCTCGAGGAAGTCCGGTATGACGGCGCGTTTTCGTTCAAGTACTCCCCGCGGCCCAACACGCCGGCGCAGGACATGCCCGACGCCATCCCGGAAGAGGAGAAGGGCCGCCGCCTCGCCCTGGTTCAGGAACGCCAGCGGCAGATTCAGATTGCGCGCAACGAATCTCTCACGGGCCGCATCTTTGAAGTGCTGGTGGATGGGCGTCACCTCTCGCGCGGGCAGTGGGCGGGTCGCACGTCTTGCAACAGGATCGTAAATTTCACTTCACCGCGTGAAAGTCTTCTGGGAGAATATGTGCAAGCAAGAATCACGCGCACCGGGCCGAACAGCTTGGTTGGTGAGCACATTTCATAGGGTTGCAGGAGGCCGCGATGGAAGTCGAGGTCAAGATCCGGGGATTGATGATGGATCCGGTGACCAACATGCCCGTCGTGGTTCTGAAAGAGGCCCAGGGCACTGCTGTTCTACCGATCTGGGTTGGTATTTACGAAGCCAACGCCATCGCTCTCGAGATCGAGAAAGTCCAGACGCCCCGCCCGATGACCCACGACCTTCTGAAGAATGTCCTGATGGGGCTCGACGTGCACGTTCACAAAGTGGTCGTCTGCGACTTGAAGGAAGACACGTTCTACGCTCTCATCTGGATGGAGCGGGAGGGAAAGATCATGTCCCTCGATTCCCGCCCGAGTGACGCCCTGGCTCTTGCCCTGCGGCTCGACTGCCCGATTTTCGTTGAAGATGAAGTGCTCAAGAATTCACGGCAAGGCAGCGCCAGCACAGAGAAAACTTCCAATGAAGAGTTGCGCAAATGGCTCGAAAACCTGAGCGATGAAGATTTGGGCCGCTACAAGATGTAGTTTCCGGCCTGTAAACTTTTGCCCAGCCTTATTTTTTGCTTGCAGTCCCAGCCCCACTATCGGTAGAGTTGGCCCATCTGTTGTGGTTCCGCAACGATGCCTGGCCATATATTGGCCTGCCGTTGCCAGGGGAAGGAGCGGGCTGCGCGCTTGACCTGTATCCTAGCGATTGCCAATCAGAAGGGCGGTGTCGGTAAGACCACCACTGCTCTCAATCTTGCCGCCGCCATCGCGCTGCGCAAGAAGAAAACGCTTCTCATCGATCTTGATGCACAGGCGAACGCGACAATCGCGTTTTTTGACTCCTCCGACGTTCAAATGTCCATGTTCGATGTTTTCTCCGACCACGCCGTCGGCATGGACAAGGTCATCCGGCCGACGAAAGATCCCAATCTTTTTGTCGCTCCCGCCCGCCTGGCTCTCGCCAAGCTCGAACAACAGCTTGCGGGGCAGTTTGACGCTCCGTTCAAGTTGAAGGACGCGCTGACTCCCATCGTCAAGGATTTCGACTTCATCCTCATTGACACGCCTCCGGCGCTCGGCATTCTTACCGTGAACGCGCTGGTGGCGTCCACGCATCTGCTCGTGCCGATTCAGGCCGCGTACTTTGCGATTGAGGGCACCGACGACCTTCTGGAAACGTACGCACGCATTCGCGCGCGGCCCAATCCCGATTTGAAGGTCCTCGGCGTGGTGATTACGTTGTTCGATAAGCGCACCAATATTTCCCGCGATACGCACGAACAGATCCGGGCCGTTTTCGGCAACGCCCTGTTCAAGTCGCGCATCAGCAAGAACGTGCGCCTGGAAGAAAGCCCGGCCTACAAGGAAACCATCTTCAGCTATGCGCCCAAATCATCGGGTGCCGAGGACTATCGCAAGCTTGCCCTGGAGGTCTTACAACGTGTCGAAGAGGATCGGATTGCCCGTCACTCTCAAGATGCGGCATGACGCGCATTACGTCGAAACCCTGGCGAGTTACAGCGGCGCGTCGGTCGGCCGGATGATCCCCGTCGAAAAGGTGCGCCCGAACCCCGATCAGCCTCGCAAAGCCCTCGGCGATCTTCGCGAGTTGACCGAATCGATCCGGCAAAAGGGCGTCCTCGAGCCCCTGCTCGTCCGCTACGTTCCGCGTGACGACACCTATTACATTATTTCCGGGGAGCGGCGCTATCACGCGTCGCGCGCGGCGGGACTGCGCGAGCTTCCCTGCATTGAGAAAATCGCTGACGATGCCGAAACCCTCGAACTGGCGCTGATCGAAAACCTGCAGCGCAAGGACCTCACGCCCTTTGAAGAGGCGGATGGCTTGCACCGTCTGGCCGAGCAGTTCGAGTACACTCATGACGATATCTCGAAGAAGATTGGCCGCGCCCGTTCGTCGGTTACCGAAACGCTCTCCCTGCGCATGATTCCCGACGGCATTCGTAAGGCCTGTTACGAAAAAGGGATTCTGACCAAGTCACTCCTGCTGCAGGTGGCTCGCCAGCCGAACGAAAAGAAGATGCGGGAAATGGTCCAGCGCATTGCGCAGGGCAATTTGACCCGCGACGAAGCGCGGCGCGCCCGCAAGCAGGAAAGTGCCGCCGATCCGCGGCCGCAACCGTTCCTGTTTGATTTCCGCCCGGCGGATGAGACCTTCCGTATGCGCATCCAGTTCCGCAAGAGCCACGTCTCCCGTGAGGAGTTGGTCTCCGCTCTCCGCGCCATCCTGCGCGAACTGGAATCGGGATCGTTCTCGTCTTCCGCCGCCTAGAAGGAGCATCGCGCCGAAGACCGCTCGGCCTTGCATGTGTCCTCAGACTTGGCTCTGGGGCGAGATGATTCCGTGACGGAAGAACTCTCGGATTCCCAGGTCGCCGTACTCAAACGCCTGCGCCAGCGTGGCTTCGAAATCGTCGCCTTTCCCATGTACGCAAACTATATCGGTGCACGCAAGGGAACCTGCGGCGCGCTGCTTGCTCCGGTACCGGGCGGCGGCATGAAGATTTACGGCGAACCTTGTTATCTCATCGGCGGAAACTTCACCGTGCGGGTCAAGCAGGGCGGTAAGGAATGGTTCGTCTGGAAGAAGGAAAAGCTGGAAGCCACATCCGAGCGCAGTGCAGAACTCCGGCAGTTTGAAATGGAATTGGCCGAGTCTCTGTTATCTACGACGTAGACCGAAATGGGCCAGCGTCCGCAACCGCTCGCGGTTGAATTTGCGCCCCACTGCAAGGCACACTAGAGACATGAACTCTGCGTACGATCTCATCTGCATTGGTGCGGGCCCGACCGGGTTGGCCTGCGCGATCGAAGCCAGGCGCGAGGGGCTGCGGCCGCTCGTCGTGGACAAGGGCTGTCTCTGCAATTCGCTATATCACTACCCCACCAACATGGTGTTCTTCACGACCGCCGAAAGAATGGAAATTGGCGATCTGCCGATGACGGTCGCGGCCGCGAAGCCGACCCGCCAGGAAGCGTTGAAGTATTACCGCAAGGCAGCCGAGCACTATGGTCTTGAACTGCGCCTCTATGAACAGGTTGCGGGAATCGAAGGCCATGATGGCTCCTTTGTTATTCCCACGCGCACGGAGAACGGCGTTTCCAATCGCTATCTCGCGAAGAAAGTGATTCTGGCCACCGGATATTACGATCTCGCAAACCGTCTCGGCGTGCCCGGGGAGGATTTGCCTCACGTCTCCCACTATTTTGCCGAGGCGCACCCCTGGTGGATGACGGACGTGGCCGTCATTGGGGCAAAGAATTCGGCCGCCGAGGCCGCGCTCGATCTGTTTCGCGCGGGCGCGCGTGTCACCTTGATTCACCGCGGACCGGAGCTCGGCAAGACGCTCAAGTATTGGGTTCGTCCCGACATCGAGAATCGCATCAAAGCCGGGGAAATCCGGGCGCTGTTTAACACGCAGGTCACGCGCATCACGCCCGGAGAACTTTGGGTGCGTGGTGAAAACGGCGAGCGGCCGATCGCCGCAAGACAAGTCTTTGCCATGACCGGATATCATCCGGATTTCGAATTCCTCGAGCGGCAGGGAATCAGGCTTGATCCCAGCACGCGGAAACCCGCTTGCGATCCGTGCACGCTCGAAAGCAATGTTCCGGGGATTTGCCTTGCAGGCGTTCTCATTGGCGGAAAGCTCACCGGTGAGATCTTTATTGAAAATGGCCGCTTCCATGGCAAGCAGATTATTGCCGGCATTACCGGACAAGCGGGCCCGTCCGAGCCGGCGCCTCTTTCGCCGCCGGGTGAATAAGCCGGTGAGCGGAGAAACAATTGCTCTACGAATTTGCGGCTGCCCCGGCAGTCTGTTAAATTAAGTCCGCATGGCGAACGCCGTCAAAGAAGTCGCGCAAACCTTCAGCACGCTCGCGCGGGGTTTCAGCGTTACCCTGCGGAACATGTTTCGCAAACCGATCACCGAAAACTATCCCGTTGAGCCGGTCCATTTTGAAGCGCGCTATCGCGGCATCCACGTTCTGCAGCGCGACGAAGACGGCCTCGAAAAATGTGTCGGCTGTTTTCTCTGCTCCGCCGCTTGTCCGGCCAACTGCATTTATATCGAAGCCGCGGACAATACCGACGCGGAGCGAATGTCGGCTGGCGAGCGTTACGCGAAAGTCTACAACATTGATTATTCACGCTGCATTTTCTGCGGCTACTGCGTCGAAGCCTGCCCCACGGACGCGATCACGCACGGCCACGGTTTCGAGTTGGCCCCCTTCGACATCAACGCCCTGATTTACCGCAAAGAACAGCTTCTCGAGCCGTGGCCTCCGCGCAAGCCCCCCGGCCAAATCTAGCCTAGGGCCCCGCAAACTCGTTGGAATTATTCTTAGAGGGCCGAGCGGGTAGCCATCCGATTGCGGTTGCAAAATCTAGGGCTGAGGGAAGAGGGTCGGAGCAGTGTCTGAGAAATCGGTTACGCGGCAACACCTGGGGCATTTCAGACGGGCAAGAAAAGTCGTCGGAATCTGCTGATCTCGATGCGGCCTGCTCTGGCGACAAATTCGTTGCGTCTAGGCCAGGAGAAACATACGATGTGTGAGGGAGAGGTCCAACATCGCAAATCCCAGATGAAATCACGCATGCCGAAGGCAACCCTCTCGTACCCATTGTCAACTCGCAAATCGCTCGACTGCGCCGGGATTTTCGTCGCGCTCACGATTCTCTACCTCGCTCCTTGTCCAGACGTGAACGGTCTGATCGCCACGACCGAGATCGCGACCGCCCAGACCGCGGCGGCAAGCAAGCTCGCACGCCTCGAAGTCCACCCCGAGCGTGTCCTGGAAGGCGACCCGGTCTCGATAATAATTGCGGGTCTGCGCCCCGGAATACTCGCCACGGTACATGTGCAATCGGTCGGGCTCGACGATAGCGGCAAGCAACAGCTGTACCACAGCGAAGCCACCTTCATGGCGGAAGCGAACGGGACTGTAAATCTCGCCACCGCAGCACCGACGAGCGGTTATTACCACAGCGCGGACCCGCGCGGCCTGTTCTGGTCGCAGAAGCTTCTCGCGAACGATCCCACGGGCCAGGCGGCCATCGCGGCGCTGCCCCTGGGAGACCCCGCTTCGATCAACCCTGGTGAGGAAATCCTTACGTTGCAGGTGAGCGGCAAGGTGGAGGATCGCAAGATCCTGACGCTCAGTTCGCATGATCCTGGAGTGGTGCGGGAAGATGTGCGTTCCGCTGGACTCGTCGGCGCCTTCTACTATGAGAAAAATACCAAAAACAGGCCTGTCGTGGTGGCCCTGGGTGGCAGTGAGGGCGGCTTGGATCTCGCCGACTGGATTGGTCCCAAGCTCGCCTCGCGCGGCTTCACCGTGTTTGGATTGAATTACTTCAGTCCGCCCAGAAGTCGAGCCGCCGGTGTGCCCACCGCATTGGAGCACATCCCGGTCGAGTCACTTGAAAACGTCCGCAGTTGGCTCAAGGCCCGTCCTGAGGCAAACGTCAATCGCCTCGGCGTCGTTGGCTACTCCAAAGGAGCTGAATTCACTTTGGTCTTAGCCTCGACCTATGACTGGATCAAGGCGGCCGTAGCTTACTCTCCGTCCGACGTCGTCTGGCAGGGCATTCGATACGCCAGCGGACCGGCGGCCTCGTCATGGAGCCGCGGCGGGCGCGACCTTCCGTTCATCCCATCCACGGGCGCGCGTGAAGAGATTCTGAAGGCACGCCAATCCGGCGCGAACGTTTATCTCGCGCGCATCGCCAAGGCGAATTTGGAGGCGGCTTCGCCGGAAGCGCTTGAGGCGGCGACCATTCCAATTGAACGCAGTCACGCAGCCTTGCTTCTGATGGGCGGCGGCGATGATGAGTTTTGGGATTCGGGAGCAAGCGTCGAGCGTGCCGCTGCACGTTTGAAACGCGCAAGATATCCGCATGCCTACCAGATTCTGCTCTATCCCGGCGCTGGTCACGCATTCGTTGGCACGGGCTGGCGGCCGACCACAAGCGACAACACCGATCCGGTGCAGGACGGCGGGACACCCGAAGCGGATGCCCACGCCCAAGCGGATTCCTGGATCAAGATGCTGGATTTTCTGAAGCACACACTCCAATCAAAGTAGCCGCTCCTATGTTGCCTTCCCGTATCTGCACGATTCAGTGACAGACAAGCGTGCCTGCGTCACTTCAGCCTGCGGCGAGGAGTTTTTTGAACTGGGATTCGTTGAGGATGGGGACCAAAACGCAAATCCCGATTTCTTTGAAGCTCCTAAAACGGTCACAAGGATGTTGGCACGGAGGGCCGTTCCTCGAAGTGGAGATTGAGGGTCCGGATGGAATGCCATGCACCGTTGCTCCATTCGTGTGGAGAAGGAACAGCAAATGTGAGCACCGCCCTACTTGGCGGTGTTTGACTTGGCCTTCTTGCGTGAGGCTGCGAGGGGAGGAGCCGGTTCCGTCATTCGATAGGGATCGAGGATCTCGCGCAGTAATTTCTCGTCGAGCAACTTGCGTTCGAGGGCGATCTCGGAGACTGTCCGGCCGGTCTTCACGCTTTCCTTGGCAATCTCTGTAGCCGCCGCGTATCCGATGTACGGATTCAGCGCGGCAGCGATCGAAAGCGTTGCATTGGCGTAATACTGGCAGCGCGCTTCGTTGGCTGTAATGCCATCCACACATTTCTCGGCCAGCACACGCATCGTGTTCTTCAAGATCTCCGCTGTGTGGAGTACATTCCAGGCCATGGCGGGCATCATCACGTTCAGCTCGAGCTGACCTGCTTGGACGGCGAGCGCCGTGGCGATGTCCGCTCCCACCGCTTGAAAACTCACCATTGCCGTTAGCTCCGCCATCACGGGATTGATCTTGCCGGGCATAATCGAAGACCCCGGTTGCAAGGCCGGCAGCTGAATTTCCGCCAATCCGGTGTTCGGGCCGCTGGCCATCAATCGCAGGTCGTTGGTGATTCGAATCAGCTCCAGCGCAAGATTCCGTAGCGAGGCGGACGCTGCTGACATCGCGAGGTTAGATTGCATGGTGTAGCGGAGATCGTTCGTAGCGATCAGCTTCTGTCCGGTTAGCTTGCTTAGATTCTGCACGGCCAGTTCTTGATAACGCGGGTGGGTGTTCACGCCCGTGCCGACGGCCGATCCGCCAAGCCCCACTTCCCGGAGAAAATCCTGTGCTTGCCGTATCAATGTCGCCGACCGTGCCATCGCCGTCTCGTACGCGGCAAATTCCTGCCCCAACCGGACGGGCACTGCATCCATCATGTGCGTGCGGCCCGATTTCAAAATGCGGTCGAATGTTTTCGCCTTGCGTGCAAACGCCCGCTCGAGTCCGGCGAGTGATTCGAGCAAATCATCGAAGGCCAGCAACGATGCCAGGCGCATCGCTGTTGGGAATACATCATTCGTGGACTGGCCGAAGTTGACGTGATCGTTTGGGTGGCATACGGAATAATCGCCGCGCTTTCCGCCAAGAAGTTCGATCGCGCGGTTCGCGATCACTTCGTTCGCATTCATGTGGAAGGAAACGCCCGCTCCGGCCTGATACACATCCACAACAAATTGATCGTCAAACTTTCCCTGAAGAACTTCGTCGGCGGATTGAATGATGGCTGCCGCTTTTTTCGCGTCGATCAGATGCAGCTCGCGATTTGCCTGCGCCGCCGCCTTTTTGATATAGCCCATCGCGCGAATTAGTTTTGGATGTGAACGGTAGCCGCTGATCGGATAGTTTTCAATTGCGCGCTGCGTCTGGATTCCGTAGTAACAGTCTGCAGGTACTTGCCTTTCTCCCAGCGAATCCTTTTCCGTGCGCCATTTCATCTCGCCAATCTCCTTACTTTCGAGAACTCCAAAACCATTGTCTCCAGAATAGCATACCTCGTAGACCCTTCCCGGGCGCACGCTGGGCATCAACCGGAAAGTTGTGTCCGCGCTTCCTTGGCGTCCTCCCCCTGAAATGGATCCACGGAGAGAGTGAAAGTTTCTGCAGATTCACGTGCCTTCGAGGAGGGACTTGCCGATGAAGAAGAGGCGCTACGTTGGGGAGCAGATCGCGTTCGCACTGCGGCAGGCCGAGACGGGTACGCCAGTAGTCGAGGTGGTTCGCAAGAAGGCGCCAGCGAGTATACATTTTGTCGCTGAAAGAGGCTGTACGCCGGAAAGGTCGTGGGAGAGAGTTTGCGTCTGTCGATAACTTCACGCGCGAGAGTCTGGCGATCCCGGTGGAGCAGGGCATCCATGGAGAACAAGTTGTGGACGTTCTCAGCCGGACCGTCGCCAAGCGCGGTGCAGCGAAATCGATGCGCGGGGACGACTGACCGGGATTTTCCGCGCAGGTGCTGGATTTTTAGGCTTGCGAACACGGACTGACGCTAGATTTCAGCCGCCCCGGTAAGCCAACCAACCACGCGTACGTAGAATCGTTCAACGGAAGGCTGCGGGACGAATGCTTGAACGTGAATCTGTTTTTCTCCCTCGAGGATGCGAGAGAAAAGCTCGAAGCCTGGCGAGAGGACTACAACCTGGCTCGACCGCACAGTGCGCTCGGAGACCAATCGCCCGCGGCGTTCGCGGAGGCCTGGTCGAAATCCACCGCTTCGGACTCGGAGCTAACTCCGAGTCCGAAGAGCCCCCCACAAGCGAACTCGTTGCTTGAGGTGCTCAGTTGAGCTACCTTAGGCACGGAATCGCCGAGAAATCGGCGCAGACGGACCACGCAAGGCAAAATCCTCAGCTTTCCTTCGGTACAGTTTCGTGGGGCGGGTCACAGTGCCCCAGTGCTGCGTTATGGCTGGACTAAGAACGGGGGCACGTCACCCAAGACTTTCGCGATCTTGGCTTCCGACCTTGAACCACCCCCGACGGAATCTGTTTCCCGCCTTCTGCTTAAGCACCCTCTCCCGCAAGTCATTTATCTGCTAAGGGATAGTTACGTTGTTGGAGGTTCAGGATCCAACGGGTGAGGCCGATCAAGTGACAATGAACGGCCCCAGGGGAAGAGAACCGATGTTGTCGAATTGGAATGTTGTCCGGGGCGCTCGGAAAGGATTTGGACGGAGACGGCACAAGCGTGTGGGAATAGGTCGGCGAACAGGAGGGCATCGACCACAGGAACGACGGGACTGACGTGTCGCGAAATCCCCGAGAGTCTCGGGGCTTGTGGAGTGTTGAGAAGACCCCTGAGGTTAAGCGAACGAACTAACGTCGGTAGTAGCGGCGGGGTCGATGGAAAACTAACCTAACCGGTTGCGGAAAAAGGTGCCGTAGGAAATCCCTCGGGGGCTGAAGAGTTCGTGTGATAACTCGACATACTCGCCAGGCACGCCTTGAGGCGTGGCGCAAAGGCCGCTTTTCCAGTGCGGATTTCGCCGCCGAGGGACGACCGGCATGATTCTCACACAGACTCTGAAGCCCCTGAAGGGGTAAGGAAAAGAAGCCGTTTATGTCGCGGCTAAAACTGCGACCCACAAAGCCAAAAGGGGTTTTTCAGCAACCTGCTCAATGAGGGTTTTGATGCCCGTAAGTGAAGGGACGAGTCCTAACAAGATGATAGGAATCTTGAGATTGTTTTCAGACAGGATCACGCCGACGATTCGTGATTGCGTTCAAGGGAGCAGATCGGCACAGCGGTTTGATGCCTCGGAGTTTCTGCCGGGCTCGATCCGCATCGCGTGCCCCCCACGCGACGGCAGCGAGCCACTCCAGGTGCGCGAGGCGAAGCAGATCACAGGCCGCCCCCCAGAGATAGGCGAACTGTTGGATCTCTCAGTGGCTCGCGTGTCGCACCTCGCTCAGGCCGCCGGCCTGCTTCATCCAGTCGAACATCGGCTCGATGTTCCTGCGCTCCCACTGGCTCAGTGCGTGGGGCCTCGTGTTCATTCGTACGATCATGCGCCATCGCGCATTGCCCGGCGAACTCCGGCTGGTCGCGCGCCCGGACGAGATGGGCAGGTGCGGCATGATGTAAAGGTCTTCTTCGACGGCGCACAAGAAGTGCCCCGCTTCGTAACCTCGATTGGCGCCCAGCACACATTCACAGTTGCAAGGCAGCAGTTGTTCAGCACGCTGTCATGCCTCGCATCGTGCGGGAATGAACATTGCCCAGGCTTACGGAATCAGGGGCGCAACGGGCCGAAACCAAAGGCGCGACAGACTGATGCGGGAGTCGAGCAAGCGTCCGAAGAGACGGAGAGCCGTCAACCTATGCTGAGAAACAGGGCAAGCGTGAAAGCGGCAAGAAAATGGGGCTTCATCGAAAAGAAGGGTCAGCCATTCGCACTCTCGACGACGGCGGTGGCAGCGTGCAATTGGGATTTTCGTCGTGAGGGGCGAATCGCGATCGGAGCGGGCTTCCTTTCCGGGACAAGTACGAGGCCCTGTTCTTTGGCGCGTCGCTGTTCCAGTATCCAGCGCGACAAGCGGGCTTCCACTTCGGCTTCGACCCACTCTTCCACAAGCTCCTTCAGCTCTTTTCGAAAGTTCGCGATTTGGTTGAGGCGCGATAGTTCAAACGATTCGAGGGACGGCTTGGAACAGGTTAGAAGGTAGTTTACTGGCGGTTTTGGCTCGCTCATCTCGTGGCCTCGGAGCTCGCGACACCCTCCGGAGCACCGAGAGGGAATCGGGCGGGCGAAGGATAGCAGGTGTGTACTACTCTGCAATGGTACTAGCGGTCCGGTACATACTACTTAGTACATCTATAATGTCCGCGTGAGAACGGGAGGCGATGATGGCAGCGAAGGCTCACAGCCTACAACGAATGCCCCTCCCGGACAATCACTCAAGATTATTGGCGCAGCGCCGGAAATACAACCGGAAGTACATGCGCCGATGGAGGGCCAATCCGAAGAATCAGAGGCGAGAGCGACTCAGCCGGAGGGGCTGGTTAGAGACGCGGAAGATTGGACGCGTCGCGCGGCGAACCGGGCGCGTTTGCGGCTTCTGTCATCTCCGGGCCGCGCGATCGGAAGTAATCCGCTTGCGGCCTGCGGCAAACGGATTCGTCGAAGTCCGAATGCTGTACTGCGGGCAATGCTGACGGCCGGACCTGCGTTTGCATGAGAGGAAAAGACTTCAACACGAGTCTTCGCGGGGTTCTTTTCGAGGCGCATCACTATGAGCGCATGGGGCAAGCCGTGTGGCTTTACGGCTGGCTAGTGCTTCGGCAGACGCGACAGGAAGGGACGATGGGGCTCGTGCTGGGGGGACGGCCGATCAGCTATCGCGAGATCGAGGAGGAAACCGGTTTTTCTGCCCGCACACTGGAGCGCTGGATGCGCGTGCTGCGCCGGGAGGGCTATGTGGTGACCTTGGCGACCCCGGCGGGGGTGGTCGTGCGGATCACGAAGGCCAAGAAATTTCCACAGGGGAGTGCGAGTCGGAGAGAACCAGTACGCAGATCTGCGGGGACCGGCCCCAGATTCGCAGGGCCCTCCCCGCAGAGTTGCGGGGGGCTCACGATGCTAGGGCAACAAAACACAGAAGAAGCGCGGAGGATACGTAGTTCATACGTAGTGAAAGAGAAGAAAGCCATGCAATCCGGTGCGAACGACAACCACTCTGGGGAAGACGAAAGACAAAGATCCCTATTCACAGAAAACCTCTCGAAGTCACCCATTGGAAACGCTGTCCTCGAAGAGGGGCCGAGGGAAACGGAAGCGCCGCGCCCGTTTCGTGCGTGGCGGCGTGGGTCTCGAGAAGAGCTTGTGTGGCGCGAGTTGTGCGTCGGGCAGGGGCCAGAAGTCCGGCGAGGGCGGGAGTGAGCGGTGGAGACCTGGCCGGTAATTTGCGAACTCAGCTGGTCGAAGAAGAAATGGAATGTTCCATCGGAACGACGATCCGAGCGGGGGTCTGAGCGGAGGCGGCGATGAAAACGCGGGGATGGCGCAGAGAACTGGCGCGCAGTGCGGCGATCCCTTCAGGTTATGGGGTCGCCTGGACGGATGCATCGCAAGGAATCGTGGTGTGTTATCCGTGGCCGGCGAACCGGCTGGCACGGCTGTGGCACGAAGCGGCGTGGCGGATGGGACGCGCGGTGCGAGCCCTGCATGGTCCTGCCCGCGAACAGGACGAATTTCTGAGCGCGCATCGCTTGCATCGCGAGCGGCAGGTTCTCGCGGAGCAGTATGCCGCAGGGTACATCGCGGGCTGGCACGAATGCTTCGACGCGTGCCTGGAGGCAGTGGAAGAGGAACTCGGGCGCGCGGGAATCATTCACGGCAGCAGCTTTGGCGAACGGGTTGGCCATCGGGAGCTTCCGGCGGGGAAGCGATCGAAGCCGAATTGAGAAGAAGAATCAAACAGTCTAAGAGGGGAAACGTCGAAGAGCCAAAGCGTCCAAATCGTTTATCGCAGGCGGCACAGGAGCAGCGATGCGGTCACAAGAAATGTTTGATGTCTGCTACGAACGATATCGCGGGCTGCGCGTCTGGCTCGGCGAACGGATTGGCGGGATCCAGTTGAATGCGCCCGCATCTTCGGGCGGATACCGATGGCGCCCGGATCGAGCGCGGGCAGCAGACTATGTGGCCGACTTCGAGTCGGCGGGGCGCCGGGCGCTTGCGCGGCCGACATGGAAAGGGCGCTACCGGCTGTTCGAAATCTATTTCTGCAGGGACGTGGAGTACCGCCGCGCAATCGCGCTCGTCGGTGTGCCGTCAGGAACGTTCGACTACTGGGCGCAGGAAGTGAAGAAAAGCGTGGGCAGGGAATTGGATCGCGCCGGCGTATTTCCTCCGGGAAGATATTTTCGCGTGCGGCCCTGAAGAATCAACTCCCTTCTTGGATGTCGGAGCTTCGCCAGGACAGGATGCGCTCAACGCGCGAAGAGGCGGGCAAGAAGCCGTCCAAAGAGCATTCGAAGGACCCAGCGCCCGCCGAGAAGCGGCGCCATCAGGACGCTGGCGAGCAGCGAGGCGCGGGCCTTTAATTTGTCGCTCGCGACCTGCTGATCCTCTTTCGCCTGGTAGACCGCGGCGAGTTCCCAGAAAGCGGCAAAGCTGGCGCCACATTTTTCACAGGTCCCGCCATGCTCCTGGACGTGCCAGCACACAGGGCACTTGAAGAGAAGCGTCTCGTGGCAATTCGTGCAGAATTGCACGCCTTCTCGATTGTCGCGGCCGCAGCGGGGGCAAATCATCTATTCGAGTATAGGGGCGCGCGCAGCATTCCGGCGCCGCTCGTTTGATCCGGCTGCGAAAGAATAAGCAGCCATGGCCTCCTGCGTAATTCCCACCTGCAAGGCAATCACTAGGTTCTTCCTCCTGTCTCAGGGGACAGGTAAATAGGACGGCCGAAAACTGGCCTCTTGACCCGTAGTGCGCGCCGCTGCGGTGCCGTACGCTAATCCTCGCATGATCCTGCCCGGCATTCCTGGTCTAGTTGACCGAGGGACCTCCCCTCGCAAACTGGTTTTTTTGCAAACCATCGAGGGAGAACTGCGCGTTCGGGAACGCCGCGTCAATTTCGCTGCAGGGCAAAGAGGTGCGAGATGAGCCACTATATTTCTCCCGCTGCCGAATCCTCGGAAGGGCTGCAAGAATTCAAGGAAGGGCTGTCACGGTTGCGCCACGGCGAGAAGGGCCGGGCGCTGGAGCACGTTCTCCGCGCGCTCAGGGTTGAGCCGCGCAATGCGTTTTATCTTTCCTATGCCGGGCTGCTGTCGGCGGTGGCGGAATCCCGCTTTGACGTGGCCGAACAGTTTTGCCAGGACGCGCTGAGCCTGAAATGGAATCACGCGCAGCTCTATTTGAATCTTGCCGACGTCTATCTCCAGGCCGGCCGGTCGCCCGAAGCCGTGGAAGTTCTTCAAAAAGGCCTCCTCTCCGCAGGGAGGGATTACCGCATTCGGCGCGCGCTCGAACGGATCGGCGTGCGGCGCGGGCCCGTGCTGCCGTGGCTCGAGCGCACTCATGCCCTCAATCGAACCCTGGGAAGGATTCGCCACCGCATCAGCGGGTCGGCGCGCGCCCTGTAGTTCGGACAAACAGATCTACTCTCCCATTTGACCATCTCGAGCGGCAGGCAGGAGCATGCCGCTATCGTGCGCGAAATCCTCCTGTACAATTGACGAGCCCGCGGAAACGCTTCGCGCGGGCATTTCCATGGGAACTCCCGACATCCAGCCGATTGCCGCGCAGGGTGAGGCGGAAACGTGCGCGCGGATGATGTGCGCGTCCGAGCCGTGGCTGACACTCGGCCGCACATACGAAGCCGCGCTTGGCACTCTCACGGATCACACGAAGGAAGTGTATCGAGCCTCGCGCGGCGAGGAGATTCTTGCGTTTCTCATCCTGGACTTGAACGGTCCGTTGAAGGGCTACATCCAAACGCTTTGCGTCGCGGAGAAGAGCCGCGGCCAAGGAATAGGCAGCGCCCTGCTAAGATTTGGCGAGGAAAGGATCTTTTGTGTTTCGCCAAATGTCTTCATGTGCGTTTCATCGTTCAATGTGGGCGCCAAGTCGCTCTACCTTCGTTCCGGCTACTCCATCGTCGGAGAGCTGACGGATTACATTGTCGCCGGGCATTCGGAGATTCTCCTGCGCAAGACGCGGGGTCCGCTGAAGGAGTTTGTCCAGCAAGGCCCGCCCCCGGCCCCGATCAAGTAAGGCCCGTCTCGGTGTTCAGCCGGGCCGGAGGCCTCGGTGACGACGCAGTGTCGCGCGGCGTCGCACATCACAGCGAGATGGTTCGAGTTTGAACCGGCCTCTACAATCCTCACGCGGCAGGCGAATCGGGGCTTGGAACACGACGGCACGTCCCACCGGCAGGAATCTCCGCTACAATCGAACGCGGCAATGTCCAGAGAAGCGATTGCACGGCCGCTCTTGCGCGAAACCATCCGCCGCGCGCTGCGCCTGCGCTGCCCGAATTGCGGCCGCGGACTGCTGTTCCGCCGTTGGTTTGCGATGCGCCCGGAATGCACGATTTGCTGGCTGTCCTATTTCCGCGAGGAGGGCTACTACCTTGGAGCGATGTTTCTGAACTTCATCTTTTCTGCGCTGCTGATTATTTTCATTTACTGCGTCCTCCTACTCTTGCGGTTTTCCACGCTCACCGATGTCTCCACGACACGACAGGTTCTTGCCTGGATCGGATTCGGAACCTTCCTGTGCCTGGGATTGGTCCGGCACTCCTACAGCCTGTGGCTGGGGCTCGACTTCTGGATTTCCCCGTGGCTTCCTACTCCTCCCTCCGACAAATGATCGCCGCACAGGCGCACGCTCACGGGGATACGGAGACAGGCATGTGAAGACCGCGAATAGCCCGGCCTAGTGAGGGGCGGGCGCGGGGCGCGCGGCCGCCGGAGAATTCAATTGCGAGACCTGCACGCCGCGCTGCAATTCAAATGCGTAGAGCCCTTCCGTTGCGGACGCCACCCAGATGTTCTTCACGTCTCCGCCATCCTCGTGAGCAACCAGGGCAGGGAAGCTGCCTTCCGCAATCGGATTTTCAATTCGTGACCACGATTTTCCACCGTCGAGCGACAGAAACAGGCCGCGCCGTTCGGGCGCGGCGAGAATGGCCTCGCTGAATCCGGCAGCGTCGCGCAGCCACAATTCCGGCAAACGGGCTTGCTGCCAGCTCGCGCCGGCATCGTGGGAGACCAAGAGGCCGTCCATCGTGGCCGCCAGCAGCGTGTTGGCGTCCACGGCGCGCAGTCGGAGGCTGCCCTGCTGCGGCAGCGGCGCCGAGGTCCACGTCCACGATTTGCCGGAGTCATGCGATGTCGCAAGCCCGGTGGCGCCGACTGCCCAGAGAGCGCCGCCATCCGGCGCGAAGCCCACGGCGCGAAATGGCTGCTTCGCGGAAGCTCCCGTCGCGACGAGCGACCACGTGGCGCCGCGATTCCGCGAGGCAAGAAGGCCCGCGTCCGTCGCGGCGTACCACGCATCGTGGCTGAAGGCGAGATCGTTTACCACCGGCTGCGCGAGTGGCGCGGCGGGATTGCGCGATGTTCTGGTCCTGGCATTCCTGACGGTGTGGTTGACCCGTGCCGCGCGTGCTGTCGCCGTTTCGTTGCAGCCGAGGTTCGCTTCAGGGGCGGTAGACCCCTTCCGAGTCTTGCGCTGCTGCCAGAGCGGAAGCGCTGGTTTCTTGAGGGTCGAGGAGCACGGCGCGGCTTGCTCGGACGCCAGGGCGAACGCGACGGGAAGCCACGCGCGTCTTGTCTCGTCATAGCGCAGGAGTCCGCCGCTCGAGAGAGAAGCCCAGAAGCCGTCTTCTGGCGCGGCATACACGTGGCGCATCTTCACCGTATCGAGGCCCGGGCCGAGTGGCGTCCAATTGTTTCCGCCGTCGCGGGTCGCGAGCACGGCGTCAACCGAATTGGTCAAAACAACGATGGCGCGCTCCGGCCGTTGCGGGTCCACGGCGAGGTCCACGACCTGCCGGTGATTAAAGCCGTCGTTCGCCGCGCGAAATGTGCGGCCGCCATCCTCGCTCAGCTCGACGCCGCTCCGTTCGGTGCCCAGCACGAGCCGCTGCGGATCCTTCGGATCAATCACAATTCCGGTGATGCTCCAATCCCCGGGCGTCAGCCGCTGCCACGTGACGCCTGCATTGGCCGAGCGCCACAATCCCTGCGTTGTTCCCGCATACACCGTTTGGGAATCGCGAGGGTCGAGGCGGATCAAATGCGTGCGATGCGCCGACCCGGCAATCCCGCGAATCTTCGTCCAATTCGCGCCGCCGTTCTGGCTCTGATAAATGCCGGAGCAGGCGCTCGAGAGCACGTGCGCCGGATTCGACTGGTCGATCCACACGCTCATCACGTCGGAGTCGTCAATCATGCCGGTATGGATCGGAGCCCAGTTGCGGCCTCCGTCGGTGGTTTTCCACGGCAGGTGATACGTGCCTGCGTAAATCACATTGGGATCCTGGGGATCGACGGCGAGCGAATCAAAATTGCGCAACTCTTCGTGGTTTGCCGGAGAGATCCGCTCCCAGGTGCGGCCGGAATCGTTCGAGCGATAGACGCCATCCAGCGTGCCCGCGAAAAACAGGTTCGGTTTTGACGCTGCTTGCGCGAGCGCGCGGACCGTTTGCCCCTGGAGCGCAATCGCCCGCCACGTGTGGCCGGCGTCGTCGCTGCGATAGATGGCGCCGCCGCGGTTCGAGAGGGTCCATGTCCCTGCGAAAACAATTCGTGGGTCCCGCTCGTCCACAAGAATGGAAGTAATCACGTTATCGTGCGTTTCTCCAACGCGGCCAAGAAGTTCCCAGTGTTCCGCGCGGTCGCGCGAGCCGAAAACGTGGCCGTCCGTCGTGCCGAGAAACAGGATTCGTGCATCGTTGGGCGCCGCCGCAAGGGTCCGGACGTCGCCGCCCGGCGGCCCGATGGAGCGCCAGGTCTGCGCGCACAAACTCAGGCCGAAGAAGAAAAGCCCGGATACTCCAACGACGAGAATGATCATAAGGAAACGCTTGCGCATTCCTCTCCTCCGCCGCGAACACACTGCGGGCTGAAGGTAAGCCTATGCTCTTGCGAGCGGAGATACCGCTGGACAGAGGTACAGATTCGGAGCGAGGCGAAGACCGGTCCAAGGTACTGTGTCCGAAATGCACGGTGGCCGTTTGGCCGGGTGGAACGCTTTGGCTATCAATCGCGTGTGACTTTTTGCCCGCGAACTGTGCTCCAGAGCAGGTTCACGAAAAAGATTATCTGTGCGGCAAGAAAAAGCAAGAGCGCGGCAAAGACCCCAGGCATGTAGCGGTGATGCAGATTCTGCCATTCGTCCGCGGTGACGCGGCTCACTCGGAAGATTGTAATGAGCACCGCAACGGTACCCACCGCACTCATCCAGAAATGAATTTGGGCCAGCGCTTCACTTGTTTTTCGATGGAGTAGTTTGGGACACAGGGTATAGACGGCAGCGGCTCCCGCGAACCACAGCGCGAAATACACCGCGAGATGAAAATGGGCGACAACGAAATACGTGCCATGGAAATAGAGGTCGATCGGGGAAGCGAAAAGGGATTTTTGGATAAGCGCCCAGATGAAGAGCGCGAGAGCCCCGAAAGTGAATAATTTCCTGGCGTTCACAAAGTCAATCCACGAGATGGGTAAACCTTGAATGCGCCGAGTATATTCTTGGCGCGTAGCGGAGTAAAGAAAGTGGAGCCGCTGCGATTCGCTTGACAATCCAGCTTCGCCCGGCAGATATTCGCGTGCGCGAAACGGAATGCATGCGAATGGAAAATGAAATCTCGCGAATTTCGCGGCGCGCGTTGCTGAAGCTGCTGGGCGCAGCGGGCGCGGGCGCGGCGGTTGGAGTTGCAACCGCGGGAGCCATTCGAGAGCTGCCCGATAACCCTTCCGCGCCAGCGCAGGTCCCGCAAAGCACTCGCAGGCTCCCGAGCTTTACCGGTCCCGGCGCTAACCCCTACTGGAATTCCGTCGGCCCCATCGGTTCCTACCCGCAGAAGCAGCCGCTGATCGTTCTCACGGACCGGCCGGTGCAACTCGAAACCCCGCGCGAGTTTTTCCTTTCACCGTTTACGCCCAACAGCGCGTTCTACGTCCGCTGGCATCTCGGCGAGATTCCGAACGAAGTGGATTTGCGGCAATGGAAGCTGCGCGTCGAAGGCGCGGTGGAAAATCCGCTGGCGCTGACGATGGCGGATTTGCTCGAGCGGTACAAGCACGTCTCGCTCGCCGCGGCGAATCAGTGCTCGGGCAACAGCCGCAGCCGCTTCCAGCCGCGCGTGGCCGGCGGTCAGTGGGGAAACGGCGCGATGGGCAACGCCATCTGGACGGGCGTGCGTGTGCGCGACTTGTTGGATGCGGCGCGCCCGAAATCCGGCGCCGTGCAGGTGCAGTTTCAGGGCCTCGAACGCGGCAAAGGGCCGGAAGGACTCGGCTCGCACGCGTTCCTGAAATCGCTCGATTGGACGAATCCGGTTCTGGACGAGTGCCTCGTAGCCTTCGCCATGAATGGCGAGCCGTTGCCCATGCTCAATGGTTTCCCGGCGCGGTTAGTGGCGCCCGGATATTTCGCGACGTATTGGGTGAAGTCGCTCGAAGCGATTCGCGTCCTGGACAGGCCGGACGAAAACTTCTGGATGAAGACGGCCTACCGCGTCCCGGACACGCCGCGCGGAACGACGACGCCGGCGGACGTGCAGACGGGCAAGGTTAAAATGATCCCGATCGCGCGGATGCCGGTGCGCTCATTTCTGATTTCTCCCGATGGCGCGAGCAAGATTCCGGCGCACATGCCGGTGGTTTTGCGCGGGATCGCGTTCAGCGGATTCGGACGCGTCGTGCAAGTCGAAGTCTCGACGGATGGTGAGAAGACGTGGCACGACGCGCGCCTCGGCGAAGATTCCGGCGTCTATTCCTTCCGCACCTGGGAGGCGCCGTGGACGCCGCCGCGGCCTGGCCGGTACCGCCTGGCGGTTCGCGCGACGGACGAAAAGGGCAACGCGCAGCCGGATGACGGCGTGTGGAATCCGGGCGGCTATTTGTGGAACAAGATCGAGCAGCAGGAAATTGTCGTCGGCGCGAGCGCGTGAAGTGCAGGGCGGAGAACTTTCGATGAAACAGCGCGGAATATTGGTTGTGAGCGCGATCGTGACGCTGGCCGCCGCAGGCGCGGCGATCCTCTATGCCCAGTCGCAGAACGGTTACTATTCGCAGACGAATCTGGGGGACATGAGCCAACCGGCGGCGCCGCCCGCGCTCGACACCGGCGCCGTATTTGGCGCCGGAGCATATCCCCTGTACCGCGCGCAACTCGAGCCGGGCGATGGCAAACAGGAAGTCGAGGCCTACTGCAATACCTGCCACAGCACGCGCTACATCACGATGCAGCCGCCGCTCCCCGCCGCCACGTGGGAAGCCGAAGTCAACAAGATGATCAAGACGTTCGGCCAGCCCATCCCGGATGACGCCGCGGCAAAGATCATCAAATACCTCCAGACGCATTACACTCCCGAAACGCGCAAGCGTTAGCCCGCCTGCCGAAGAGGAGATATTCCTCGCCGTCTCGCCGCCAGGCGGCTGGCTTGGATTTGCGACCTATGTCTCCGATCGTGGAGTCTGTTTCGCGACGGCCAGGTATGCTTCTTTCCGCGAAACAAGAAAATATGCGGGGACCAGCGTCACCAGAATGTTGAAGACAACAGAGAACCAGAGCGGAAACGACGGCACGTAAACTTTCGTCTCTGGTGCCCAGCGCGGCATCAGGTTGTGGAAGGCCGCTTGTCTCTCCTGCCAGCCAGGGAGCAAAGTTTGCGCCATCCCGTGCACAAACCAAAAAAGAAAATACCAGGCCGCCGCCGTGCGCGCCCACGGTTTCCAGCGGAGCATCCCCAGCCCGAGGACGAAGGAAAGGAGCCCCGTCACTAGGTACAAGAGCGCCGCGGGGAGTCCGCTCTCTGCGCGGCCCAGAAACATGGTGGGGAAGTGCAGGGGGATAAGGAACAGCGTCGGAGGGCCTGTCAAAGCCAGGCACCATGCGATCGCAAGGATACTCACCGGTTTATCTGGCCGCTGCGATTCCTGCCCCGCTGCAACGAGACCCCCGGCGAATTGCTGCTTCACCGAAGCCCTGCTGAAGTAGTAGAGCCACAGAGCGCCGAGCAGGCAGAACACGAAGTAAAACGCGACGATGCCGAGATAGAGCGCTTTGTACTGAGCCGCCGTGAGACCAGGCTGGACCGGTGGCTGCATCGCCACCGTCCACAGAGCCGAAGCTACGCTCACAAATGCCATCAGAGCGCTGAACACCAGCATCGAAATGCGCGCCCTCTCTCGCAAGCGAAGAAGCCCGACGGCGGTGCTGATCCCCCAGGCCCCACAACCGATCAAGACCAGGCCGCAGAGGATCGCCGTGAGGCGCAAGATACGTGGATCGATCTGGCCCGCCGGCAACCTTCCGGAGAGCGAAACAAAGAGAAATCCCAGGAGCAGAAAGGCAGCGCTACCCAGAAAAGCAACAACTGCCGAGGCCGTGATTCCGCTGGAGCGTATCATAGGTGCGTTCGCGGCAAGTTTACCCTTGGAGCGCCTTGCGTCAAGGAATGATTGAAGCGCATGTGCACCGTCTTTGCCGGAATCGGGGCCATCGGCGAAGCAAGCGCGTTGACTTTCTCAGGGCACCGGCTGAAGATGCCCCAGGATTTCTTGCCATGACTGCCAGACGCAGCCCTCTCTGGAAGTGCCCGCTGTGCGCCGAGCGGTTCGTCACGGCGCACATGTGGCATTCGTGCGGGAAGTACAGCCTCAAGGATCTGTTTGCGCGCTCGGAGCCGCAGGTTTTGCGCCTCTTCCGCAAGTTTGCCCGCATGGTGCGCGCGTGCGGACGGGTTCGGATGATCCCGCAGAAGACACGCGTCGTCTTTCAGGTGCGGGTCCGATTTGCAGGGGCCTACCCGCGGAAGGACCATCTGCTTTGCAGCTTCGCTCTACCACAACGCGTGGAAGATCCACGGTTTGAAAAAGTGGCCACCTACGCCCGCCATTTCCACGGCCACATGCTTCGCGTATATTCCGCCGAGCAGCTTGACGCCCGCGCCCAACGCTGGTTACGACAATCCTACGCTGTCGGCGCGCAGCGCTGGCTGCAAAAGTAATTTCAAGCGCTGGAGAGCACAGCGAATCGTCGTCCGAAGGTTAGAGCTGGGTGATCCTTGCCGAGGCAACCTTCCGGAGAGCAGAACCACTCCGGGTCGAATTCCGACAGCATGCACTCCTCAAAATTTGGCAGAGACTAACCCGGCGGCCCAAATCTTGCAAGAGTAGGGAACTGGGTAGTTCAGCGGCCAGGAATTAAGAAGAGAAAAAGGAGAATTGAGGAATAGAAGCCCGCTCGCACGATGCGACCGGGCCCCGGAATAACAACAGAAACGCTCTGCTGAAAACGGCGCTACTTGGCGGCTTTGGCTGGAGACTTGCGGCGGCGCTTCGGGCGCGCGGATTTCGCAGGGGCTTCGCCCACAACTTCGGCGATCCAGATACTGGTGACGAACTTCTTTTCACCGTGGTCGTCGAAGTCAATGGTCGTGCGCTCTGAATCGGACGTCAGCACCACTCCCATTCCGTACAGTTCGTGACGAACATTCTGGCCTTCCGCTAGAACCTGCATCCCGGCCTCCTTGTATCAGTCCCTTGTTTCTGGATCCCTGGGCCAAAACCACGGAAAAAATGGAAGACGAAAAATGAGCGGGCCCGGCCGCAGAGGGCGAGCCCGCCAGTTGCCGACTAGAGGCAGGTCACGTTCTCCGCCTGCAGGCCCTTGGGGCCCTTGCGGACTTCGAATTCCACGGCCTGACCCTCGTTCAACGTCTTGTACCCTTCGGACTGGATCGCCGAAAAGTGCACGAAGACGTCTTCACCGGACTGGCGTTGGATGAACCCGTAGCCCTTGGCGGCGTTGAACCATTTCACTGTGCCTTGTTCTCTCACTTCACGTACTCTATTCATTAAAGATTGTTTGTGCTTCTCGAGTCGCCTCTAGCCGTCAAAACAAAAGGCTGCAAGGTTGTTGCGACCTGGCAGCCTCGTTGAAGCATCAAGAAGGAATCACAAGAGCAACAAACGCAATGATAGATTACCACGATCCGGCCGTGGTGGCCACCGAAAATTGCGCTTTACCCTCACCCGGCACAAGCCCTCTTCGTCCACGATTCCTGTGCTATCAACAGCTTAAGACCTGAGTGGAAACTCGCGAGCGCCCCGCTGGCCATTTTTTTCGCGCTGACTGGCGAGAAGCGCCGCTGCGCCGTGCGGGGAACGCCAGAGGGGGCCTGCCTGCGTCCGGCACAGGATTGCGGTTGCTGCTCCAGACTGATTGCGCTAGAATCCGCGCCAATGGACAGGGATAAGATGTGGGTTGAAGGTCGCGCTGGATCGCGCGAAGGGCTTCACATCCTGCGCGTGGTGGGCCCGGTGACCTTGCAGACGGTGGCGCAATTCCGGGAGGCGGCGCAGGCGGTGTCCCATCCGTCTCTGATCATCGATCTCACCGAGGTGCCTTTCATTGATTCGGCAGCGCTGGGGGCTTTTGTGCATACCTACGTTACCTGCCGGAATGCAGGACGAAGGCTCGCGCTTGCAGGAATGACTCACCGTGTGAAAAACGTGTTCCACCTCGCCAGCCTCGACCCGATTTTTTCCTCCTACGCCACGATCGAAGAAGCCGAGCGGGCCCTCGCCTAACCGGCGCATTGCCGTTTCCGTGGGGCCAGTGCTATCCTCCGCGCATGGGGACCTTTCTAGCCCGGTTCCGTCCGATTGACCGTGCACCGTCCCCAGGCTGCGCCGCACCAAATCCACACCAGCCTTGAGGGAGGCGGCAATGGCAGAAACGCTCAAGAAAAGAAAGTGGCCGCTGGTCGCCGGGATCGGCGTCGCGTTGCTGCTAATCATCGTGCTGGCGGCGCCGTTTTTTGTGGACGTGGACCACTTCCGCCCTCTGATCCAGTCGAAACTGAGCGAATCGCTGGGCCGCACGGTCGAAATCGGACATCTGGACCTCTCGCTGCTGAAGGGAACGGTCCAGGCGGAGGCCATCACGATTGGCGACGACCGCGCCTTCAGTCGCGAGCCTTTCCTGCGCGCGAAGTCGCTCGCCGTGGGCGTCGAGGTGTGGCCGTTACTGCTCCACCGCCAGTTGCATGTGCGGTCGCTGAACGTGGATGCGCCGGACATCCGCCTGCTGCGCTCGCCCGTGGGGAAGTGGAATTTCGAAAGCCTCGGCGGGCAAAAGGAGTCTAGCGCGGAGCCCGCCGCTGAAGCCGGCGAATTTTCCGTCCAAAAACTTACCATTACGAACGGCCGTGTCACGCTTGGCAGGTCGGGCGGCGGAGCAACCTCCAGCCTGAGCGATGTCTCGATGGACCTGAACAATATCGCGCCGGGCGCCGTCATCCCGCTGGCCATCGCCGCAAAAACGGCGAGCGGCGGAAGCGTGAAGCTGAACGGCACGGTGGGGCCGCTCAACCCAAACGCTTCGATCGATCGCGCGCCCGTGCACCTGAAATTCGCGGCGCAAAAACTGCCGGCGCGCGACGTGCAGGGCATTCTCGAAGCGCTGGGCACCGATTTGCCGCGCGGTTCGTCGCTCGAGAGCGGGACGATTACTGCGAATCTTTCTTCCGACGGGCCGCTCGATCATCTCGTCACCACCGGGCCCATCGCGGTCACCCGCGTGAAGCTCTCCGGATTTGATTTTGCGTCGAACCTGGGAATGATTGCGAAGTTGAGCGGGCTCACAACCAGCTCCAACACGGAAATCGAAAACATGAGCTCGCATCTGCGCGTGGCGCCCGAAGGGATCCGCGCCGAGCAGATCAGCATCGTCATCCCGGCGCTGGGGACGATTACCGGGGCGGGCGCCGTCAGCCCTCAGAACCGTTTGGATTTCCACATGGTGGCGAAGTTGAATCCTGGCATCAGCGCTCTTGGAGCGCTGGTGACAATTCCAGGAATGGCGCTCGGCAGCGGCGACATCCCGTTCCGCATTCAGGGCACGACCTCGAATCCCACGTTCATTCCCGAGATGGGCGGTCAGGCAGGCAACGCGATCGACCAATCCCTGCAGAACGCGCTCCCGGAGAAAGCCAAAGGCCTCAGCGGGCTTGTCGGCGGCTTCCTGGGCAAGAAAAAACCGCCTCAGTAAATCCAGCTAGACACTAATTCCTCAAGCGCGGAGCTGCACCGGCTATTTGTTGCAGGTGAAGGAGAATTTTTCGCGGCACTTGGGGCACGTGGCCGTGTGTCGGCGCGCCAGCTTGACTCTGATTGTCCCTTCCCCAGGGATCCCGATGAGCACGTCACCCGGACTACCCAGTCGCCGCGATGGTTTGTCCGTGCTGGGGATGGGAAGCGGCCCGGCAATCTCGGTGCGTTTAATTTGATATTTCTCGATCAGCCTATCAACGTGATCTGGCAGCTCCCGAGCAAAGTCAATCTGCAGGACCGGATCGTTGATGCCATATAGCTTGCCGCGAACGCGCTTCAAACTTCGTTCAAGATGGAAACTTGGCTTCATCGAGAGACTCCTGTGGTGAACCTAACGATTCCTTCGAAGAGGCTCATTTTGTCTTTTCCTTCTGCTCGCCACCAGTGTCGCCGGTGCTTCCTCCTCCGCCGGTACCCGGTGAGCCGGGACTGTCGCTCTTCGGCTTTTCCTTTGGCAGCGGAAGAGGGCCCGCCATCGCGCGCCATCGAACGCGAAACAGGTCAACCAAGTCATCCAGCTTCGTGCGCACACCCGTTATCGTCTGATGGACCAGGTTCGTCTCCCGGACGTCTCTTTCCTTCAGCATAGTTCACCTCAGTCCGGTTTCCCGGGATAGGCGAACAGATTGCGCCACTGCGTGTGCGCATTGCAATTGCGCGGGTGATTCTCAAGCTGGCGCCGGAATTGAATCATCAAATCCCCGATCCCCACCTCATCCAGCAGCCGGCGATTAGCGTATCCGCTGCCGTAGAGCCGCCCGACAGTGTCAAACCAATCCGCCACCTTGCGAACAATGTTCAGGGCCTTGGCTTCTTCCTGTGTGAGCTCCGGCAGGGGAACAGGAAGCGGCCCCGCAAGATAGGTATTCGCGGCTTCGAGATCGCCGTACATTTCGAAATAGTGATCAATCAGCTTCAGCGAAACCTCTGTTCTCGCCTGGCGACGCGAGTAAAACTGATTGATCAGGACGCCGACGAGTCCGCCGCCCACAAACGAAGCAATATCCTTCACTGCGAACAGCGGAGCAGCGGCCAGAGGCAATGGGTTCTGCAGAAGAAACATTTGTGCGCTTCTACACCGAGTGTGCAAGAAAGTCAATTGATTCGCTCTGAATGCGCTGGCCAGCAGACGCGGCGAAGGGCGGCGCGCCTCGCCGGCTGCAGATCAGCGCCAGTTCACGGCGACCGGCAGAACGAAAATCAGGATGCTGAGAAATACCAGCGAGATGAAGATGTGCAGGCGAAGCCATTCGCCGCGCGTTGCAGTGGCGCGCCCGGCCAGCACGTCCCTGGCGCGCGACGCGCCCACCAGGTGCAGCACGATGAGGATCAGGACGCACACCAGCTTGAGCTGCAGCCAGCGGGCGTGGAGGTAATACGCAGGATTTATCACGACGAGGATGGCGCCGCTGACCAGAGCCAGCAGGGCCCCGGGGAGCGCCATCGAACTCATGACTTTGTTCGCGAGCGTGCCCAGGGCGCGCCGCGCATCTTCTGTCGCCGCTTCCGCGTGCTGCATCAGCACCTGCGTGGCGATCATCAGTCCGCCGATCCACATCACGAAGCCAACCACGTGAAATACCAGAGTCCACGCAACCATTGCGGCAACCTCCTCTAGGAACGCGTCTCGAAGTCTAGCAGCGCCGCCTGCCTTGTTCCAACTGCCGGGTGCCCACATTCCAGGCCCGGCCACGACGGGACCGGCGAGCTTGCCTACGCGGTGGCTGGTGATTATTCCGGCGGGGCCATGATCGTGCCGCCGGGAAACCGCACAATCCCAATGGATCCGTCAGGTCCGCGCTCGAGCGTCGGCGAATACAATCCCAGCATCTTCCTGCGCCACCACACGTGTTTGGCCCGCTTCGTGGCGCGATCGGTGAACCAGTATTGCCAGACCACCGTGCGCACGTAGCGCGGCGGGCCTTTCGGAAACGGATTTCCGGCAAAAAGCGAAACTACCGCGCCGCTTCCTTCAAGCAAGCGTTCCTGCGCATGCAGTACGAAAAGATTCTCACGCCACGAACCCAGCGAAGCGAACCAGAGATTCCAGTCGAAGCGCGGTTGGTAGGGCGCATAGATGCGCGGCGCGTCCTTTGGATCTTGCGGCTTGTAGCGGAAGGGATAAGCGGTCCAGGTAAGGCCGTCCTCGGAGCCCTGGAATTCGATTTCGTAACGCCCGAGGGTCATCCGCCCGAATAAACCGAACTGGTTCGCAATCCGAAACGGCTCGAGCGCCTGCACCGGGCCGGCCGGCAGCGGCAGGGCAGGGGAGAACATCCACACAAGCTGGGCCGCCGTCGCATAGAAAATCCACGCCGCAAAAAACATCCCAACCCAGCGATGAAGGGCTTTTGCAGCGTGCCCGAAATGCCCATTCTGCGTTGCAGGCAACGGGGGTTCCGCAGATGGCAGAGACAAGCGGTGAGGCATCCATCGCGCGAAGAGGCGGTCGTCAAGCAACGACACGCCGAGCAGCAGCACCAGATAATTCAGGAACGTGTAGTTCGCCGTCAGGATGATCATCGCCTGCCAGGGCGTCACGATGCAGAAGCACAGGATGCGCCAGCGCCGGGGCAGTACCGCCAGCCAGACGAGAAATATCTCCAGCGCGAGCGTGAGCGCCGCGGCGGCGGCGTGGAACCAGTGCGGCAATTGCTCCACATACCAGCCGATCCAGGTGGGCAGCGGGCCGTTTTGATAATACTGGTCCATCGCCGTCAGATGCCGCCATTGGGGGTCGCCTCCCATCCATTTCGCCACACCGGATTCGAAATAAATACGGAACCACAACCACAGCAGCAGAAGATAAAAGACGCGCGAAGGCGGATGCCTTTCTCCGAGCCCCGGTTGCAGCCCTCGAGGCGCGAAGAAGAAACTCAGAAACCCCGCTTCGAGCAGCATTCCGTCTGACTGGTAGGATGAAAAATCCTGCGCCGCGGCGATGAAGGACAGATAGCAAAGGATGCAGATCACCAGCGAGCCGCGCGGCCAGAGGTTCAGCACGAGCAGGATCGAGGCGATCATCCCCATGATCCAAAGCGCCGCAAGCGCGTGCGTGCCGGACGAGAACCACAGCGCCGTTGGCGCATACCAGAATCGCGCCGAGCCGAGGTGCAGCGTGACTGCTTCGAGATACGGCTTCACGGGAAGGATTCCATTCGGCCCGATCAGGCCCTGGATTTGGAAGGCGAGAGAATAAAATGCGGAAAAGTAGATCAGGCCGAGGCCGCGAAGGAACAGCCAACGCGGCAGCAAGCGCCCGGGCGCGGACCCCAGCAGCCAATCCCGGGCAATCGTGATTCGTTTCCGCATCGCGCGCGATGATAACGGAAATTGGCCGCTGAAGAACAGGAGCGGAGCCTCGAAGCAGGCCATCTCTGCCCGTGCTGTCGTCCAGGCAATGAGGGAGAACTCACGGGCCGACGCGTTACATTTGTGGTTTTTCGTTTTCTGGCTTTTTCGCAGGCGTAGCGGCTTCGACTGCTTCGGTCATGGGGATCTCATTGCCGGTTTTATCCACGTAGTGGATGTCAAACGCCCCGCCAGAAACGAGGAACAATTCACAGGGATCGGCGCCGAGGCACTTCACCGCATGCACGTGCTTTGCGGGCATGAAAACATAGTCGCTATGCCGCGCCGCTGCCGGCCGCTCGACCTTAGAGTGCAAGCTCAGGCTGCCGCTGACCATCAGCAAACTCTCGTCGGCCGTGTGCCAGTGCCACGGCACCTCGCACCCGGCAGTCATCCGCAAAAGGAATGTCGCCGGGCCCGAAGCGGGGTCGCCGCGTTCCAGGTGCGCCGTCGCGCATTCCGGGAAGTTGGAGACGGGCGCGAATCTTGCCGTGGCGGCGTGGTTGACCACCGGCCTTTCCGGCACGCCCTGTGCGTTCAGAGACGTACAGCCCGCGAAAAGTAGCGCGGCAAAAAACGAAAAGCGTTTCGCAAATTGCATTCTCATCCCTCCTGCAGACTGCGGCCACGCGCCACTTGCGACATTTCTTCTCGTCGTGCGCGCATCCTATGCCAGCACGGCCTGATCCCGCAACCAGTGTGTTCGTTCGCAGTATTTCTCCATTCCCCGACGCGTCGCGGTAGCAATTGACTTGAGGGGGCGTGCGGCATACGATGGCGCGCTACATTCGTCTGGTGGAGAGAAAGAACAGATGCGATCTCGCGATAGGTACTTGGGGCGCGCTGTGGCAGGCGGACTTGTGGGCCTCAGTTGTGTTGTGGCGCTGTGGCTTGCCCGGCCCACGACAGTACGAGCGCAGGCGCCCGGATACCACCTGCTGCGCACGTACAAGATTGGCGGCGAAGGCTTCTGGGATTATCTGACCGTCGATTCCGAGGCGCGGCGCGTGTATATCTCGCGCGGCACGCACGTCATGGTGCTTGATGCGGACAATGGCAAAGTGGTTGGCGACATTCCCGACACACCCGGCGTGCACGGCATCGCGCTGATTTCCAGCTTGAACCGCGGCTTCATCAGCAACGGCCGAGGCAATAACGTCACCGCGTTCGACCTGCTCACGCTCAAGGTGATCGGGCATGTTCCGACCGGAGAGAATCCCGACGCCATCATCTACGACCCCGGATCGAATCGCGTTTTCGCCTTCAACGGCCGCGGTGGCAGCGCAACCGCCATCGACCCCGTCAACCTCACGGTTGCGGCCACGATCCCTCTCGGCGGCAAACCGGAATTTGCCGCGGCCGACGGCGCGGGACACGTGTTCGTGAACATCGAGGACAAGAGCGAATTGGTGCGGATCGATTCCGAAAACCTGAAAGTGCTCGATCACTGGCCGATCAAGGGCTGCGAATCCCCTTCCGGGCTGTCCATGGACACGAAGAACCACCGGCTTTTTTCCGGCTGCCACAATGAGGTGCTGGCCGTGATCGACGCGAAGAACGGATTCGTGATGAAGACGTTGCCCATCGGCCGAGGCGTGGACGCCACCGCGTTTGATTCGGAGACGGGGCTTGCGTTTTCCTCCAACGGAGACGGAACGCTCACCGTCATTCACGAAGACACTCCCTACGAGTTCAAGGTTGTCGAAAACGTTTCAACGCAGCGCGGCGCGCGCACGATGGCGGTGGACGAGAAAACGCACCACGTGTTCCTCGTCACTGCGGAATTCGGGCCGACGCCGGCCGCCACCGCGGAGAATCCCCGGCCGCGCCCGGCGATGCTCCCGGACTCCTTCGTCGTCCTCGAGTACGGGAAGTAATCGCGAGCTCGCCCGCATTTCACATGGGGGCGGTTCGGTTTTCGACTTTCTCCGCAAACGGCAACCCGCTCCGGCATCATTTCATTTGGCGCGCACAATCTGACGCGTCATGTATACTGTCCCGCCGTGCTTCCCTATCTCCACCTTGGTCCGTTAACGTTGCCGACGTACGGCTTGCTTGCCGCCACCGGACTCGCCGTCGCGTATCTCATCCTGCGGGCGGACGTGCGGCGCCGCCAGCTCGCGCTCGAGCCCGAAATGATTATCGGCGTCGCGGGGATCGCGGGCGTCGTCGGCGCGAAGCTCTATCACTTGTTTGAATCGCCGCGCGAATTCTTCGAACACCCCTTCGAGTTGTTTTTCAGCCGCACTGGCCTTGCCTGGTTTGGTGGATTGCTCGGCGGCTTCCTCACGCTCGTCTTGATCGCCCGGCATTTCCGCATTCCTGTGTTGAGGATGTTCGATCTGGCATCGCCGGCGGCGGCCCTTGGCTACGGCGTGGGGCGGCTGGGCTGCCTCACCTCGGGCGATGGCGACTACGGCATCCCGACGTCGCTGCCCTGGGGCATGAGTTTCCCGAACGGCATCGTGCCGACAACCGCTCGCGTCCATCCCACGCCCATCTACGAATTTCTTGCCGCGCTCGTGATCTTCTGGATTTTGTGGAGACTCGGTGCAGCGGTGCAGGGAACTGGGAAGAAGGCGCCGCCGGCAAGGCCCGCCGGATATGTCTTTGCGTGCTACCTGCTTCTCACTGGTCTCGCACGGTTCTTCGTCGAATTCATTCGCATCAACCCGCGCGTATTTTTCGGCATGTCGAACGCGCAGGTAATGAGTCTCGTCTCAATCCTCGCCGGTGCCGTTCTTCTTATGTCCGTTCGCCGCGCTCCCGCGGCAGTCAACTCCTAGCGACCGCGGAATTCTGGTCAGAAGGAGGTTTGATGGAGCGGCCTGCTGCAACCATTTTCCGCCGCTCTGGCTCTAAAGGAGTATACTCAGCGCAGTGAAGCTCTCCTGAGAGGAGGATCCCCTTGATGGAGCCCCAGCGCCTTCTTCGAAGCAAGTTGACAGCGATAATGGCCCTCGCATGCCTCGCCGTAATTCCTGCGTCTGCACAGCAGCGAGCGCCGGGCGGAGGTGGTCAGAGCGGCGGTCATGTCGGCAGCCGCGCTGGCGCTCCCGCACCTGCGTCGCATCCTGCGGCTGCGCCGCGAGTTTCGAGTGGAATGGTGTTTCGTTCCATCGCCCCGCCAGCTTCACAGTTTTCTTCGCAGCCCGCTGCGCGTCCCGCTCCGGCAGGGAACTACGGCCCCAATCGTTTTCTGGCGCCACCCGCTACAGGATTCGCGGGATCTCCCTCCCAGGGCCGCGCGGCGCGCTCCTCGATGATCCTCCGCGCAAATCAACCGCTCGTTTATGCCCCAGCGAACGGAAGCGCGGTTGCGCCGGGCAGAAGCGTGTGGCATGCGCCGCCACGGCCAACATATCCAGGTCATGTCGTGGCTCCCACAAACGGATGGTCTGCTGCGCGTCCTGCGAGGATTTCTTCGCCACGGACTTTTGCCGGCCCGCCGTCTCGGATCCTCATGCCCGTTCGAGCGCGACCCTTTTTCGCCGGCACAGTGAGTCTCGCGCCGTCCGCGCCAGCAGCCCCTCGGGTCGGTTCCCGGGTTTTCCTGTCTATGCGCCCGCAGCCTCGGTTCGACCATTCCCACCGCTTCCGCTCTTTCGGCCGCGACCGTTTCGGCAGCGGCTTCTCCATCGGATTCGGGCTCTCGCGCGGCCGCCAGGACTTTTTCTTCTTCGGGGGGAATCCATTCTTGCGGCCCGGCTGCTTCTTCAACGGCTTCACGACCGTGTGTCCGTTCCCGCGGCCGTTCTTCCCGCGAGTGCGGCTCTGCACGTTCGGATTCGCGCCTTTTGGATTCTGGCCGTACAACTACTACAACGCGGCATCGTATGACGCGAACGCCGCCGCGCAGCCGGAAGAAGAGCCTGCGTACACTGCCCCACCGGCAGACTCGGTGATTTGGCTGCCACCCGAGCCGGTCGGACAACAGCCCGAACAGCAACTGGAACCTGCGCCGCCGGCGCCGCTTGCTCTGCTCGTGCTGAAAGACGGCTCCATCTACGGCGTCACCGAATACTGGCTGGAGGGCGGGCGCCTGCACTACGTCACGTCCTACGGCGCCGACAACAGCATTCCCATCGAGCAGCTCGACCTGCAACGCACGGTGAACGAAAACTGGCAGCGCGGCATTACCTTCAGCCTCAAACCCCAGCCGTAGACGCAATCGCTTCAGCCACAGTTGATCGGCAGGCGTTGAGCCGTTCGTGCGCTCTCGGGTGCGCTCGAGGGGCAGCTCGCGCCCCCGTCCGTCGCGCTTGAGCCATCCCGTGCGCTCGATTTCCTCTCGCGCCGCTTCGAAACGGCCGAGCGTGGCGAGGGAGTCGCCCTTAGCCGCCGGCGATGGCCCCGATGATGAAGAAGGGTTCGGCCCCCGACGCGACCGCGTCGGGCAGTGGAGCGTCCGGCGGCTCGTGCGACAAATCTTCCTCGCAGGCGAAGAACCGCAGGAACGGCCGGCGCTGTTGGGTAACGTGATCGCGAATCGTGCCGCGCAGCATCGGATAGCGGGTCTCGATCGCGTCGAGGACCGAACGCTGCGTGGCCTGCCCCTCAATCTCGATCTCCAAATCACCGTTGACGCGCGCCAGCGTTCGCAGGTGCGGCGGGAGCACAACTCGGATCATGGCAGCGTCTGGACCTCCACCGAAAGGACGGTCGGAAGATCTCGGACGATGGGCGCCCAGGAGTCGCCGGCATCGGCCGACGCGTACACCTGCCCGCCCGTGGTGCCGAAATACACGCCGCACTTGTCCAGCGAATCCACCGCCATCGCGTCGCGCAGCACATTGACGTAGCAGTTGCTCTGCGGCAGGCCTTTCGTGAGCGCCTCCCACTCGTTTCCGCCTGTGCGGCTGCGGTACACGCGCAGCTTCCCGTCAGGGGGATAATGCTCCGAGTCGCTCTTGATCGGGACGACGTAGATGGTCTCCGGCTCGTGCGCGTGTACGTCAATCACAAACCCGAAATCCGTCGGCAGGTTTCCGCTTACTTCCTGCCACGAATCTCCCGCATCGTCGGTGCGCATCACGTCCCAGTGCTTCTGCATGAACAGCACATTCGGACGCGACCGGTGCATCGCGATGCGGTGCACGCAGTGGCCGACCTCCGCAGTCGGTTCGGGAATGTGCTGCGAGACAAGTCCGCGATTGATCGGTTTCCACGTCTTGCCGGCGTCGTCGGTGCGGAACGCGCCCGCGGCAGAAATGGCGATGAAAATCCGGCTGGGGTTGCTCGGGTCGAGAAGAATCGTGTGCAGGCACATTCCACCGGCGCCCGGCTGCCACCGGGGCCCAGTGCCGTGGCCGCGCAGTCCGGCGAGTTCCTGCCACGTTTGCCCGCCATCGGTCGAGCGGAACAAGGCCGCGTCTTCCACCCCGGCAAAGACGGTGTCTGGATCGGTGAGCGAAGGCTCGAGATGCCAGACTCGCTTGAACTCCCACGAGTGGGCCGTGCCGTCGTACGACTGGTGCGTGTTGAGCGGTTTGCCGGTTTGCGCGGATGTGTCGTAAACGAACTTGTTGCTTTCACCCTTCGGCATGCCGTCCGGCGCGGTGGTCGGTTCGCCAGGCGGTGTTCCGGGTTGAAGCCATGTTTTGCCGCCGTCATCGGAGCGTTGAATGACCTGCCCGAACCACCCGCTTGTCTGCGACGCGTACAGCCGGTTCGGGTCGGCGGGTGATCCCTTGAGGTGATAAATCTCCCAGCCCGCAAAATGGGGGCCGCTGACGTCCCACTGCTGCCGTTTTCCATCCGAGGTCAGGATAAACGCGCCCTTCCGTGTGCCAACCAGCACTCTCGCCTTGCTCATTGTGTGCTCCTCGCTGAGTTTCGCGTCTGCGCTCCATTCAAGCGCCGGAACTCTTCGCACCGGTTCGCGCCTGCATCGCTGGACTCCAGACAGATACCCGATGTCGGCATCGCGCCGGAGGCCCCACGCGAACGGCCGCGAAGCCTGGAATTCTACCGAAAAATCGAGTCCGGCTGGAGAAATTCATCGAATTGCATGGTTCCAGGGAGGGGATGCGGGCGGATGTTCGCGTACACGGAAGACATCCGCGCGACTTGCGGTTTCTCCAGCGATGTCGGCGTCTACTTGAGGGCATAGTTGGCATAGCGGAGACCAGCCCACTACCAAACACTCATCTGCTTGACACCGCGGCACTGGTCGAGTAGCTTGCTGCCTTGCGAATTCCTCCGGGGCGTCTGACCGTCTCGCCGGATTCATCTTCTCCAATTCACCAGGGAGGCGAACAATGAGAAAGAGAAGTCTCTGTGTTTTCGTGCTAGCTTGCCTGATGTTGGCCGCTTCGTTTGCGGCCGCGCCCGCCGCGCAGGCCCAGCAGCAGGACAAGCCGCTGTACACCTACGTATCGTTTTGGGGCGTGCCCCGTGCGCAGTGGGGCGACATCGAATCGAGCTTCGAGAAGGTTGACAAGCCTATCCTCGAGAAGCTGGTGGCCGACGGGACGCTCGTCAGTTGGGGCAACTCCGCGGTCCTCGTTCATGAGAGCGATGGCATGACGCACAACGACTGGTTCCAGGCCGCCAGCCTCGAAAACATCATGAAAGCGCGCGACGCGCTGTCGAAGGCAGCCGAAGCGCCCGTGTTCGCCAATTCGAAACATTTTGACGTGCTTTTGCGCACGGTCGTCCATGGCGGCAAGACGGCGACGCTGAAAAACGGCTTTCTGATTGTCGCTTTCTGGCGCCCGAAGCCCGGCGAGGGCGATGCCTGGCTCGAACTTTTCAAACGGGACTACAAACCCTGGCTGGACGAAATGGTCGCGAACGGATCCGCCACCATGTACAACGTTGATGAAGAATTGATCCACACTGACGCGCCCGGCCAGTACAACATCGCCGTCGTCGTGCCGGACGCGGCGAGCGTGGACAAGTTCTACGCCGGCATCGCTGCCATGGTCCAGAAAAATCCGTCGGTCGTTCCGGCGATCGGTGGATTGGTGGTCGGAGACGCACACCGCGACATCATGGCCCGCGTCACCGCGTACCAGCACAAGTGAAGGAAACTTTTCGCAAGGCAGTTCCGGTTTAGGGTGCCCGAGAGACTCCACCGTAGCCCAGACATCGGACCTGAGGCCAAGTGCCGTGCGCCGGCGCGACTGCGAAACTCATTGACTCCTGCCGCAGCCGGGGTAGACTCGCGGAGGTTCGAACCCGGATGTGCAGAGGGGGCATCCGGATTCAGCGGCAGTCTTCCCCAAAGCGGGTCCAGTCCAGCTTTGCCAGTCAGGGATCCAACCCATCGTACCGACCTGAGGAGGTCTAACACTATGAGTCAGCGTTTCTGTTTTCGTTTCGCAGCCGCGGCGTGCGTGCTCGTCGCGGGAATGTTGGGCGGCGCAGCCGTCCAGGCGCAGGATGCCATGCTGCATCCGCCGAAAGTCCTTGTGATCGTGCGTGAGGACGTGAAACCCGGTAAGGGCGGCAGCCTGCACGTAAAAGCGGAAGAACAGTTTGTCCGGGCGTTCAAGAAGGGCAAGGGCGCCAATTACATCGCCGCCACCACGAGCACCGGCGGCTCCAGTGCTTTTTTCTTCACGGCCTATGATTCCTTTGCCGACTGGGAGAAGGACAACCAGACCGTGGATAAGAATGCCGGAGCGGACATCGATCTGGCCCTGCAGCGCGATGGCGAACTGCTGACGGCCAGCCATACGACGACGGCCACACTGCGCTCCGATCTGAGCTACGGAAACAATCGGCCGTTGAAAGGCCTGCGCTACTTCGTGATGTACACGGTCCGTGTGAGGCCCGGCCACGAAGAAGAATTCGTCGAGGCGCGGAAGCATGCCCTCGCCGCACACAAACAGGCCAACTTGCCCGACAGCTACTCCATTTACCAGGTCAACTCGGGCGCTCCCACGGGGACGTTCATTTTCTTCGTGCCCATGAATTCACTGACGGAGATGGACGAGTTTCCCGTCGTGCACGGCAAGGCCTACCAGGATGCTCTCGGCGAAGAAGGCCAGAAGGCGCTGCGCGAGTTTGACCGCAACGGTCTGCTCGGCGCTGAGCCCATCCTGATCGCGCTGAATCCCAAAATGAGCTACCCACCGAAAGCGTTCGTCGATGCGGACCCTGGTTTCTGGGCTCCGAAGCCGGCGGCCGCAACCGGGAAAGCCGCAGCGGCAAAGAAGGAAGCGGCGAAGCCGTAAGAAACGGCATTATGCTTAGAGGGGCGGGGAGGAGGGCGCTCGCCCTCTTCCCCCGCCGCCTCCCCGGCCTGGGGAGGCTTCCTAAACCTCCCTCAGCTTCCTGGCAGTTGGTTGATTCCGCCGCCACGGGACCGGCAGTGCTGCCCGATTCGCACCTTGCATCGGCGCGGTGCTTGACAACCTTTCGGTCCCACGTTAGCTTCCAAAGTGCAATCGCTTTTGCCGTGCGGGTAGGTGGGCCGAGCACCCCGAAAGCAGTTGGCCGGCGCAGAATCGGGGAGGCGGCGCGGCGAGCGTAATTCCGAGGAGACGATACCAAGATGACCAAGCGACTGCTTTGGGTTGTTCTGATGCTGGGCCTTGCTGTATCTCTGACGGGCTGCAGCGGTCTGCGTTTCTAAGTGATCGTGCTTTCTGCTGAGCCGCCATTCTCGTTGACGATTTCCGGAAGTTGAGCCAATGAAGTCGCGCCAGCGAAGTTGAGCCGGCGAACTTAGGCCAACTCGGTCGAGTCAACGAGGTTGAATCAACGACGGCCAGCGCTGCAAGAAACACGGTCGGCTGTCATGCAAAAGTTTCAGGGGCGGGTCGCTGACCCGCCCTTTGTTTTCACCCGCTGCCTCCGCAAGAACTTGCCTCCTACGGTTTTTCACAGGCAGTACTGTAAAGCTGTGATTAACTTTCAACTCTATACTTGACATTCCAGATACTTCAGCAGTACAAGCCTGCTCAGTCTTCCTCGGGAGGCATGTATGACTCGAGCGGCGCGGATTGTCCCCGTCGTTGGGCTTGTCCTGCTTGTTGCCAACCCTCTTGCAGCGCAGAACGCTGCTCAAACCAGCAAGGATCCACGGGCCTTTGCCGTGTTGCAGCAATCTGTGGCCGCGATGGGCAGAAGTGTACCTCAAGATTCGACGGCAGCAGGCACTGTCGAAATCGTCGCTGGCTCCAAGGTCGATCAGGGAACGATCAAGATTCTCACTCGCGGCATCACTCAGAGCGCAGAGTTCATTCAACTCAGCGACCGACAGTTGGGAGTCATTTATTCCAGTGGCAACGCAGATGAGTTTGTTGGCGCGGAACACAAGAAACTTCCGCTCGAACTCGCCGTGACGAGCCAGTGCGTCGACTTTCCCGCTCCTCTGCTCGGGGGAGCATTAAGTGACCCGGAGACCTCGCTGGCTTATGTAGGCTTGGAAGCAGTTGGTCAAGCCCAAGCCTATCATCTGCGTCTGTCGAAGCAGTTCACATCAAGACCAAATCTGCAGCATCTTTCCGAATTCTCGATTCAAGATCTCTGGGTCGATGCCGCCTCGAATCTGCCGTTGAAGATTGCCTATACCCGACGTGCCTCTGGCGGCATGGCGCCCCGGGTTCCTGTCGAAGTGTTCTTTTCCGACTACAGAAACGTGGGAGGGGTCCTCTATCCGTTCTCGATTCGGAAATCGCTCAACGGCACACCCTGGACGACGATTGTCATTAAACAGGTGCAGGTGAACACGGGCCTGGCGGATTCGGACTTCGTTCTCCAGTAAGGAGGGGAAATGCGGCGTCTTCTTTTGCTTTTCTGCCTGCTCTTTCTGTCGACGAGCGCCTTCGCCCAGGTGAGTTTGACCGGATTCCCGCCCTATGGTTCCTTCGAACACGGACGTTTTGACGCCGTGAACCGGTACAGTCTGAACACAAACTTTTCTCTCCCGATTGTGACGAGTCCTGGGCGCGGATACAACTTCAAGTTCGCCACGAATTATAATTCCCTCATTTGGACTCGGTCTTCCGGTGTCTGGACGCCAGTTACCGACCAATCGGGAAACCCAACCTGGGGATGGCAAACAAAGTCGGCGGTCGGTCACACGGGGTATGTAAGCGCAACCATCCGCTGCAGGGTGCTCAATGACGACGGCACCTTTGGGTATCAGTTCGTAACCGCATACTCGGCATATTCATATACGGATCCACTGGGAACAGTCCATTACTTTGACATCAGTTTCGGAACAAACACCAACTGTGGTTTTGATACTGGACCACGAACCGGCTATGCCATCGACGGCAGCGGCTTCTATATCGACGCGACAACGCCGACATCACCCCAGGTGACAAGCCCCGCAGGCGTGGCGAGCAGCGGCGCTTTGGCAGATACGAATGGAAATTACATCAGCGCCAATGTAGTTAGCTCAACCGAAACTGACTGGATAGACACTGTTGGTCGAGTCGCGCTGAAGGTGATTACGAACGCTTCAAACATCCAGTATCAGTATCTTGACCCAGCCGGGGCCTATCAGACAGCAACGCTGAATCTTCAAACCTTCAATATCAAGACGAACTTCGGATGCTCCGGTGTTGTGGAGTATACAGGGACCGCCAGCCTGCCGGTATCCCTCGTCTTGCCGAACAACCAGTCTTTTTCCTTCACCTATGAGCCAACGCCCGGCAATCCGGGCTATTACACAGGCCGCGTGCAGCGAGTCACTCTTCCCACGGGCGGTTATTACGAGTACGACTACCCCGGCGCGAACGACAGCATCAACTGCTCTGACGGCTCCGTCACCAGCCTGAATCGCATCATCAATGACGGGACAACATCCGCCACCTGGACGTACTCGCGAGCGCAGAACGGTTCGTCTTGGACGACAACAATAACCGCGCCGCAACTGCCCTACGACACCGCGGCAAACCAGAGCACGTTCATCTTCGACAGCAACGCCCACAAGACCAGCGAAAAGGATTATCAAGGGAGTGCAGCGAGCGGTACTCTGCTGCGGACGGCCACGAACACGTGGGCAACGAACGGGTCGCCGGCGACGGAGATCAGCATCCTCGAAGACAATCAAACCCAATCGGAGCGGGAGACGACCTACGATTCGAACGGAAACTTGCTCAGCTTGAAGGAGCACGATTGGGGAGTTGGAGCGCCGGGAGCCGTCATTCGGACGACCACGTACACGTACCTCACCGGGAGCGCATATACCACTGCGAACATCCTGAACCGCATCAGCCGAATCACCGTCGCCGATTCCACGGGGCAGACCAAGTCGCGGACGGATTACGCTTACGACGCTCCAGCAAATCTCAACACTCCCTGCGTGACCGGCACAGCCCAGCACAACGACACGAACTTCGGCTGTTCTTACACCACTCGGGGTCTCCCAACCTCCGTCACAACCTATTCGGACCCGGTGACGCCCTCAGGCGGCGTCACAAAGAATTTGACCTATGATTCCCTTGGAAACCTCCGCAGCGCAGACGCGGATTGCTGCCAGAAGAAGCAGTGGAATTATTCAGCTACAACCCAGTACGCGTTTCCCGACTCTGTGGTGAGCGGAGTCTCGGGCGGACCGCAGCTCACGACGAGCTACACGTACAATTCTTATACGGGACTCAAGGCCACAGGGACGGATGAGAACAATCAGATTACTTCTTACGCGTACGACTACATGAAGCGGCCGGCTTCGGTCACCCGGCCCGATGGCGCGCAAACCACATACGCGTACAACGAGGCCGCACGGACTGTAACTGAGACCAAACCTGTGGACGCGACGCAGAAAATCAAGAAGATCATCGCCTACGATGGGCTTGGCCGCACAATCAAGACCACAACGGCAGACGTGAGCGGCAACTCCTATTCAATTATCGAAACTCAATTCGACGCGCTCGACCGGGCCTGGAAGGTCAGCAATCCGCACAACAGCACGGCGCAATACTGGACCGAGACCAGATTCGACGCCCTTGGCCGCGCCGTGAAGTCAATTGCGCCAGACAACTCGACGACCACTCTCAGCTACGCGACGAACGCCGTCACGACAACTGACCCCGCCGGAAAGCAACGAAAGAATGTTTCTGACGCTCTCGGACGTGTCATCACAGTCTATGAGCCGGACGTGGCCAACGGCAATTCCTTGACGCAGCAAACGACTTTCACCTATACCGTGCAGGACGCCGTGGCGGGCGTCACCCAGGGAGCGCAAACCCGGACCTTTAACTACGATGGGATGAGCCGAAAAACTAGCGAGATTATTCCAGAGGCCGGCACGACGAGCTACCAGTACAATACGTTTGGCTTGACGACGCAGCGCACCGACGCGCGGGGCGTGATCACAAACTACGCGTATGACACGCTGAACCGGCTGACCCAGACGAGTTACAATGTGGGCAGCACAGGAGTGCCCGCCACGCCGCAGGTGACGTACACGTACGGCACAAGTCCCGCGTCCAACAACAATGGGCGGCTGGTCACCATGACGGATGGCGTCGGATCAGAGAGCTACACCTACGACGTGATGGGCCGCGTCACTCAACTGCAAAGAACCATCACCGGCACTACTTACACCACTGGCTACGCTTACAATTACGCCGATGAGGAAACCTCGATCACCTATCCCTCCGGCCGGGTGGTCCAGCAGAGCTACGATCCTATCGGCCGGCTGGCGGCAGTTTCGAATGGCGGAACGAATTACGCTTCGGGCTTCGCGTACAACCCGGCATCGCAGGTCACGGGCGTGATCTATGGCAACGGCGTGGCGGCTGCGATCGGTTACTCGTCGGACCGGCTGCAGATGCAAAGCCTGAGCTACACGAAGGCAAGCCAGACTCTTTTCAGCTTGACGTACGCATATGGCCCGAGCGGAAGCAACAACGGCCAGATCACCGGCATCACGGACAACGTGGACGCGGGACGGACTTTGAGCTACACCTACGACGCCCTGTCGCGGCTCTCGACTGCTGTCAGCCAGGGGTCGGCAAATTACGTGCAGTGGGGCGTGTCGTTCGTTTACGACCGCTACGGCAATCGCACGGCCGAAAACCAGACATCGGACACTCCGCCGTTCAACCAGGTGACCGTGAACGCGGCGACGAACCGGATCACCGGCACGGGCTACGGCTATGACGCAAGCGGCAATATGAGCGGGGACGGAACGAATACGCTCGTCTCGGACGCCGAGAATCGAGTCGTTTCGGCGGCGGGCGCTACGTACAGCTACGACGCGACAAACCTGCGGGTGAAGCGCGTTGCAGGCAGCACCACGACGGTGTATATTTTCTCCAAAGGTTCCGTGATCGCGGAATACGACAACGGTGCGGCTCCCGCGTCGCCGACGCGGGAAGACATCTACGTGAACGGCCAGCTCGTCGCCGCGCTTTCGGGCGCGACGACGGCGTATCGCCTCTCTGACCATCTTTCCGCCCGAGTTTTCACGGACGCAACCGGCAACGTGATCGGCCAGCGAGGCTTGTTTCCCTTCGGCGAAGTCTGGTACGAAACCGGGACGGTGGACAAATGGAAGTTCACCTCCTACGAGCGCGATTCGGAGACTGGCAACGACTACGCTTTAGCCCGCTACTACGCCAATCGCCTCGGGCGCTTCTCCGCGACCGATCCGGCCTCCTGCGCAAGAGACCGCGATCCGCAGCACCTGGACCGGTATCCCTACGTGGCAAATGATCCTGTCAATCAGTCGGACCCCAGCGGACTGCTACCAATTAAATACGCGCCACCCGACAACGGCGAGACGAAGGGGACGTGGGATTGCTATTTTTGGGCGGTCGCTGGGGGCATAGATACTAATATCTGCGCGGGCGGCGGTGGTGGCGGCAGCGGCGGTGGTGGCGGATCCCTGCTTACCTACGCGGCTTGCGCGTGCGTGCTCACCTTTCCTATTCAATTTCAACGAGTTGGGTGTGGCTACTTTTGTTTCTGCGAGGACGGGGTCATTGGTGCACTGCTAGTTGCACCCAAGAAATGCTGGCGCATTTGCCCTCAGACGGCTGAGTTCCTGAAACCCTGGGGTGTTGAGACATTTTCGGGCATGGCTGGGCTCATCGGCTCTTGGCCGGGATTCTGTCAATGACATGAGTACTCCGACACTGAAGGAGCATGCAGAGGTCCTCGCGCGAGGGCTGGATCGGCGACTCCGGAAAGCACTGGATCGAGCAGTGAAATCAAGCCAACAGTCGGACGCGAGGAGCGGTGTGTCCGTTGAGGCTTTTCTTGCCGCACTGCAGGATACTGCGGGAAGGTCACTGCGGAAGTATTTTGTGAACTCGGACGCTTTGGCTCAGGGGCATCGTGGAGGGGGCGTGGTTGACAAAGGGGAATCGCGCGGATCGCCTCTGGTTTCTTCAGCGCCCGGTGTAGGGCCTTCAGGCCTTTCGTTCCACGACGTGCGCTTCACAGGATTCGAGGATGAACTGACGCGACTTCTGTGGGATGCTGCGACTATCGCAAGGGTCACGAAGGGGAGATCTGCGAGCTTGGGAGAGTTTGTAGCTGCCATCTGTCTGAACGCTGAACTAGTCTCGCGCTTGCAGACGAAGGGTGTTCGCCCCATCGGCTTTATCAACCGACCGGCGGCACGTAGCGGCTCGACCGAGACGTAAGCGCGTGCACGCAGATGCCACGCCCGTCTACGGCGGATACCTCAATTGTGGAACACTGGCCTACTCACTGGGCGAGTTTGAATCGTTGATTGAAGAACAACTGCTGAGTTGAGTTAGTTGGGCTTATTTGGAGAAGAGCGGGCAAGAACTGCTCCCACAGGTTTTCCATTCCCCATATTTTGTTGGGAAGTTTGTTACGGCTTCACTTGCGCGGTGACTCGGGCAATCGAGGCGCTGTAGCTGGCATTGCCGGGTTCGAGTTGCGCGGCGGTGCGGTATTCGACGCGCGGGGCGTGATCACCAACTACACCTACGACACGCTTAACCGCCTTACCCAGGTCAGCTATAATGTGGGGAGCACAGGAGTGCCCGCCACGCCGCAGGTCACGTACACGTACGGCACAAGTTCCGCGTCCAACAACAATGGGCGGCTGGTCACCATGACGGATGGCGTCGGATCAGAGAGCTACACCTACGACGTGATGGGCCGCGTCACTCAACTGCAAAGAACCATCACCGGAACCACTTACACAACCGGCTACGCTTACAATTACGCCGATGAAGAAACCTCGATCACCTACCCCTCCGGCCGCGTGGTCCAGCAGAGCTACGATCCTATCGGGCGGATGACGGCTGTTGTGAGTGGCGGGACGAATTATGCCTCGGGCTTCGCGTACAACACCGCATCGCAGGTCACGGGCGTGAACTATGGCAACGGCGTGGCGGCTGCGTTCGGCTATTCGCCAGACCGGCTGCAGACGCAGAGCCTGAGCTACACGAAGGCAAGCCAGACTCTATTTGGCCTGACGTACGCGTACGGGTCGAGCGGAAGCAACAACGGCCAGATCACCGGCATCACGGACAACGTGGACGCGGGCCGGACATTGAGTTACACCTACGACGCCCTGTCGCGGCTCTCGACCGCCGCCAGCCAGGGGTCGGCGAATTACGTGCAGTGGGGCGTGTCGTTCACCTACGACCGCTATGGCAATCGCACGGCCGAAAACCAGACATCGGACACGCCGCCCTTCAACCAGGTGACCGTGAACGCGGCAACCAACCGCATCACCGGCACGGGCTACGGCTATGACGCAAGCGGAAACATGACGGGAGACGGGACGAACACGCTCGTTTCTGATGCAGAGAATCGCGTCGTCTCGGCGGCGGGGGCTACGTACAGCTACGACGGGAAGAACCTGCGGGTGAAGCGCATTGCAGGCAGCACGACGACGGTGTATATATTCTCCAAAGGCTCCGCGACTGCGGAATACGACAACGGAACGGCTCCGGCATCTCCCTCCCGAGAAATCATCTACGTGAACGGCCAGCTCCTGGCAGCGCTTTCGGGCGCGACCACGACGTATCGCCTCGCAGACCACCTCTCCGCCCGAGTCTTCACTGACGGCAGCGGCAACGTGATCGGCCAGCGCGGCCTGTTCCCCTTCGGCGAAGTCTGGTACGAAACCGGGACGGTGGACAAATGGAAGTTTACGTCTTATGAGCGGGACACGGAAACCGGCAACGACTACGCTTTAGCCCGCTTCTACGTCAATCGGCTCGGGCGCTTCTCTGCGACCGATCCAGCCGCCTGCGCCCGCGACCGCGACCCGCAACATCTGAACCGGTATCCCTACGTGGCAAATGATCCGATTGACGCTCTCGACCCAAGTGGATTTGAAGAACATATTATTTCTGTCGGAGTTCCTCTCCCCGACACGGGAACTCTGCTCTGCTACTTGGGGCTTGTACTCTTCGGGGACTACAGCCTCTGTGGGCAAGGTGTAGGCGCCGGTCCTGGTAGAGTCGGCGGACCGTGTGACCCCTCCGACCCGACGTGCGGTGGTGGGTTCCACCTTCTGGGAGGCCTAAACGGGGATCTATTCAGGCGCAGGTTTGGCGACACAACCGAGTGCACTAAGGAACACCCCAGCGACGTTCGTGCCTGTTCGAATTGTTGCTACCTGGCAACAACAGCGCATTACCTAATTTGCGGAGCCATACTTCTGGGCTGCGGCGAAGCTCCCATTTGCGACATCCTGGCCGAATTATGCTTCGAAGGGGCCTACGATTGGAATAACAGCTGCCTGGCGAACTGTACCGGAAAGAGGAGGTGACTCACGATGGCCATGGTAAAGCTGAGAGGAGTATTCAATCCGGCGGTTCATGTCGCCATCGCGCTCGCGATGATTGCCGTGACCTTCTCCGTTGTGTCCGGTGTACGCAGGGACGCACAGAGCGGGTACTCCGCGCAGTGGGCGCCAATTGATCTTCGGCTTGTGCCAGTAGCGTTAGCGCTGGGCCTGATTGTGGGCTATCCAATCGGGAAAAAGAGGCTGCAGTTACTTCTCAGAGTCCTGCCCGAGTTGGATAACAAGTTTTTCCTGGGAGAAAGAAGCGTTCTGGGAAAATCGCGGGAAGGGGAGAATGTGATGATGGCTCAACGGATTGCCTACGCCATTGCCTTCGTCGCTCCTTTTCTCGCGGCCACGTACTCCAACGGTCGAATCATGTTCTGGGGGTGTCCGATTGCGTTCATCCTCGGCGCTTTTCTGACTGGAAAGACAATCCCAGTTCTCCGGCTATGGATGGCGACGCGCCACTCTCTGTGACCGGTGAGTCGCGGACTCCTCGCTGCGCTTCTCGCGGCTCGAGCAGCATCGGAACCGCCGCGGGGCACCCTTCAACCTGTTACGGCTTCACTTGCGCGGTGAGGAGAGCTACACCTACGACATGATGGGCCGCGTCACGCAACTGCAAAAAGCGATCAGCGGAACCACCTACACAACGGGCTACGCTTACAATTACGCCGATGAGGAAACCTCGATCACCTGTCCGTCCGGCCGGGTGGTGCAGCAGACCTATGACCCCGTCGGGCGGCTGGCGGGCGTTTCGAACGGCGGAACGAATTACGCTTCGGGCTTCGCCTACAACCCGGCATCGCAGGTCACGGGCGTGAACTATGGCAACGGCGTGGCGGCTGCGTTCGGCTCTTCGCCCATCCGGCTGCAGATGCAAAGCCTGAGCTACACGAAGGCAAGCCAGACTCTATTCAGCCTGACGTACGCCTACGGGGCGAGCGGAAGCAACAACGGCCAGATCGCCGGCATCACCGACAACGCGGACGCGGGACGGACATTGAGTTATACCTACGACGCCCTGTCGCGGCTCTCGACCGCCGCCAGCCAGGGGTCTGCCAATTACGTGCAGTGGGGTCTGTCGTTCGTCTACGACCGCTACGGCAATCGCACGGCCGAAAACCAGATCTCGGACACGCCGCCTTTCAACCAGGTGACCGTGAATGCGGCCACCAACCACATCACCGGCACTGGCTACGGCTACGACGCGAGTGGAAACATGACGGGAGACGGGACGAACACCCTCGTCTCGGACGCCGAGAATCGCGTCGTCTCGGCGGCGGGTGCCACGTACAGCTACGACGGGAAGAACCTGCGGGTGAAGCGCATCTCGGGTAGCACGACGACAGTGTATATCTTCTCCAAAGGTTCCGTGATCGCCGAATACGACAACGGCGCTGCTCCCGCATCGCCGACGCGCGAAAACATCTATGTGAATGGCCAGCCCCTGGCGGCGCTCTCGGGCGCGACGACGACGTATCGCCTCTCTGACCATCTCTCCGCCCGAGTTTTCACCGACGCCAGCGGCAATGTGATCGGCCAGCGCGGCTTGTTCCCCTTTGGCGAAGTCTGGTACGAGACCGGGACGGTGGACAAATGGAAGTTTACGTCTTACGAGCGCGACACCGAAACGGGCAACGACTACGCCATGGCCCGCTTCTATGTCAATCGGCTCGGCCGCTTCTCCGCGACCGATCCAGCCGCCTGCGCAAGAGACCGCGATCCGCAGCACCTCAACCGCTATCCCTACGTGGCAAATGATCCAATTGATCGTACCGATCCACGTGGGCTCTTTGAGGAACTTGCTCAGGGTATCGTATTTTTGGGATTGGATGAGTTCGATTTGATCGGGATGGGTATCTATGCTTCCAGCTCGGGCTCGGGAGGGGGAGGAGGCGGTGGTGGTTGCGGATGGTTTGGGCAGATGCAATGCGACTTATGTAAGGTTGGGTGTTTAAGTAAAGAGGTTGTAGAACTACTTGCTTGTGGCATTCCAGTCTTGTTCGGACGAATTGATCCCAATCAGTGCATCGACCTCGCGCACCAGGCTTACGATCAATGCATGGCTGGCTGCCGGACCAATTATTGTTTTTGCGAGGAACCACCACATTTCTAAACAAAGTAAAATTGAATTTATGCGGAGACGCTCGGCAAGCGTGTTTCCCGCTGCTGTCCATTTTGGGGGAACTGGATGAACTCGGTCCATTGCGAGGCCCTATGAAGCGGCTGATTCAGCTGTTCGGATTTCTGGGCGTTGTGCTTGGCGCCTTCGGATTGATCCTGATCGCTGCAGGAATAGTCCGGTTCATACAGCGCAGCCAGGTCATCGAAGGGAGCCCGTATGCTTCCGAGGCCTTTTACGGATTCAGTTTTGTTTCTGCGTTGTTCGATCTCGTCCTTGTGTATGTCGGCTTCCTTCTCTGGCGGATAGACGATCGCGGCTTGCGTGTTGCCAATGTTCTTTTTCCGGCAGAACTCCTCTATTGGATTCTCACGCCAACGATTCAACTCTTTCTTTTAATGTCGAAAACTGAAAGAACGGCACAGATCGGGCACAGCATGGCATCCGCTGGCGGAATTGGCGATATTGGTCTTACCCCACAGCTTGTGACCGCATTCCCCCTCGTGGGGCTGATCGTTCTAAACCTTGCATATCGAAAACTCAAAGCCGCGCATCGGACATGATGTCGCTCCCAAAGTCCCCCCACCCGACTGACCTGCTCCCCGTTTTTCCTTTCACGACGAAACACTCGCAAAGTCTTTTCACGAACCACCCCCTCAAGCCGTCTCCTCGCACCAGCCTACCAGCGATGTTCGATTCGGCGGCGGGGGCTACGTACAGCTACGACGGGAACAACCTGCGGGTGAAGCGCATGTCGGGGAGCACGACGACCGTCTATGTTTTCTCCAAAGGCTCTGTGATCGCCGAATACGACAACGGCGCAGCACCGGCATCTCCCTCCCGAGAAAACATCTACGTGAACGGCCAGCTTCTCGCCGCGCTTTCAGGCGCGACGACGACGTATCGCCTCTCTGACCATCTCTCCGCGAGAGTTTTCACCGACGCCAGCGGCAACGTGATCGGCCAGCGAGGCTTGTTCCCCTTCGGCGAAGTCTGGTACGAAACGGGGACTGTGGACAAATGGAAGTTCACCTCCTACGAGCGCGACACGGAAACGGGCAACGACTACGCTTTAGCCCGCTTCTACGTCAATCGGCTCGGCCGTTTCTCTGCGACCGATCCGGCCTCTTGCGCAAGAGACCGCGATCCGCAGAACCTGAACCGGTATCCCTATGCCACAAACGACCCTGTTGACCAGTCGGACCCCAGCGGGCTTCTACCAATTAGATACGCGCCACCGGACAACGGCGAGACGAAGGGGACGTGGGATTGCTATTTTTGGGCGGTCGCTGGGGGCATAGATACTAATATCTGCGCGGGCGGCCCTGCAGGCGCCGGTGGCGGCGGGGGCGGACTTTTCTCCACACGGATTTGCGATTGCGTGCTCGCGTCTCCCGGTTTTTGTTTTTTTGGTTGTGGATATGTTTGCATATGCTCCGATGGCGGTGTTACTACAATCTATTCACCACCTCGTTTTTCAATTAAAAAGTTATTCTGCCAGCCGGCCACCGTGTGGGAATGTGATGGAACCGGGTTCTGTAAATTGCTATGGCCGAGTTCAGCGTGCGTTGGGTTCTAATGCGAACTAGTCTCTAGTTGGTCGGCGAGGCAAAGGCGTGCTATGTATTTTGGTGAGGAGATCGTCGGCAAGTTCAGCCGGGATGTCATTCTCGCCCTTGGTCGTGCGTATTCTAATGCTTTGAATCGAAAGGCGAATGAGATCAACGCGGAGGATCTCCTGGTGGGCTTGTACTGTGGGCTCGGGGATGTAGTTGTGCAGTTCTTCGAAACTCCTGAAACGCTGAGGACCGTGGTGATGGAGATTTCAGGCCGGCACAAGAGACGTTTTGGCATCTTCCGCTTTCTCGTTCGATACAGACGTGTAGTGCTCCCCTCTAAAACTGGACACCTCATCTAGGTATGATCAGGGCCTCCCAACAGGAGGCAACATGGGCAGGAAACCACGTGTAGACCGAACCCCGGAAGAGAAGTGGCAGATCGTGCAGGAAGGAATCAAGAGT
>JBGPTF010000019.1:0-68943 GCA_041490445.1 Terriglobia bacterium | reverse complement strand
CGCTCGTTGGATCGAGGAGTACAATCACGACCGGCCTCATCGCGGAATCGCAAATCGCACTCCGCACGAGGCCTACTTGGCTTTCGCAGCTGTACTAAAAAACGAGGCCCTGACTGTCTAAATTAGCAGGGAGCACTACAAAGACGAGATAACTGGACGTGTCTTCGAAGCCGAAGAACAATGTATGCGTCTGGTTTCCCACTGTCTTGGTAGACAGCTTAGTCTAGGGCGAATCGGTCAGCCGTTGGTCGATGAGAAGTACGAAGCCCAGCTCGTTTCATTCGTTCCAGAACACCCATTTATTACTGGGCGCAGCTTTCGGAACGCAATCTTTGAAGCCGTTGCCCTCAGCACGCTAATCCTATCCCCGAGCGCCGATGCTGTTGAGCTTGTCATGGAGTACGCGGACTGTCATAAGTATAATTACCATGTGGTTTATCTCCTACATAGGATTGCGGAAGGCCGGAAAGTGCCTATCAGCGTTCTGCGCGTTATTCTTGGTTCGGCCCTCGAGTTCCAATCAAGAACCGCCTCTGTCGAGATCAATGTTGTGGGCCCCGATCTGGAGGATTTGGAAACTGATTCGCCCCAGAACGTCGAGATCGAAATCGAAATAGTCATGGGAACCCATATAGGCCAATCGAGGAGTTTTGCATTCGAATCGGCTTTGGAAGGAACGGCCTTAGTCATTTTGGGCCACAGGTTGTCAGCAACCTACGTTTCGCTTCCGTGTGAGGTCTTAGTATCCAGTGCTCAAGAGGTTGAGTTCACCGCTCCGGTAGAGATCTTCGCTAACAAAATTAGGCTTCAGTCGCCCGCACTTATTCTCAGGGTACCAGCGGTACCTATGCCGCAGAAACAGGTCTTACTTGAAGCCGAAACTTTCGTGTGCACTGTGGAGAAGATAACGACCAATGGGGTCGAACTTGTGTTTGCTGTCACGGATCGAACCGGATTGACATATCCTTCGATCCAGTACGTTGAAGAGAAGAAGGCATTTTCACACGACGCCCTGCTTAAAGAGAAGTATCTACGATTGCGGCGTATTCTCGTCCAGTTCAGGTCTCACGGCAAAGGCACCCTGGCAAAGTATAGGCACAAGATTGAACACGAGCGCGTCCTTAGGAATGAGTTGGGGAGGGCGATCCTCGATCGGCTCTTAAAGGATGGGATCCTCACCCTTGATGGCTCCTTCTATTTTCTGAAGCCCGAGAATCTCGACAAGCACCTGGGCGTCTCGTGGACTGACTTGCGAAAAGGACTCGCATCTTCGAAGCTCGAGCAGTACCTTCGGTCCGTGAGTTAGAAACCGGATTCTGAACCGACAGCTCGGTTAAGCGAAGCGGCATCACGTGAATGTCGGGTGCATAAGTCCTTTGTCGCCGAAATCCCCGCTTGTCCCTGCGAGACCCTGTCCGGTCGAGATCTATGAGAGTGCGTCCTGGTCCACTCTAGTGAATGGACGTGTTGTCGGCTTCTCGGAAGCAGGGGCTGACGAGGCTGGGCGGGGACCACGTGCAACGTGCTTCAGCGGCTTCCCGACAAAAGGCGTCGGGACGCACAAAACGCAAAAGCCCCAGGTCGCCAGAAAGCTGGGCGGTTCGCGAACCGCCCCTACGAAACGGTTTGCGGTGCGCCGAGATGGAGATGCGGCATTAACGGGAGCTGGATGGTTCAGCTGCGCTCACCACAGGTGGTTCGGATGCGCTCGCCAGAGGAAGCGCGGCCTGACGAAGTTCTGCGGCGCTTGTCGCCGGGGGTGGGAGTGATTAGGCTATAATCGTTTCCGTCCAATGCCCGCGGGCGGGACGCGAGCGCGAAGGGTGCTTCGCAGCACTCGTGGCGGGCTTCATGGACGCTCATGGACACGCCTCTCGGATACGCAACGCTGGCGCTGTACGCGGTTAGTTTTGTCCTGTACGTCTGGCATCTCTACAGCAACAAGCGCCCGATCGGAATGGTTGCCGCGGTGTGCCTGGCGGCGGGACTCGTCCTGCATTACTTCACGCTTCTGGAACGGTCGCGCATCGTGCACGCCGTGCCGTACGATGACTTGTACGGCTCAATGTCGCTGTTCGCGTGGCTGCTGGCGTTCACGTATCTGGCGCTCGAGACGTATCACCGCGATCGTTCCGTGGGCGCGTTTGTGGTGCCCTTCGTGATTCTCTGGATGGTGATTGCGATGGCGGTGGCCCCGGGTGTGACGCCGCATCCGGCGCCGGCGCGCGGGCCGCTGTTTGCACTGCACGTCACGCTGAACGTCCTGGCGTATTCGGCGTTCGCCCTCTCGTTTGTTCTCAGTCTTATTTACCTGCTGCAAAACCGCATTCTGCGGGCGCGGCGCCCGGGCCGCATCTTCTGGCGATTTCCCGCGCTCGAAGTGCTCGACCGGATCACGCGGAGCAGCGTGCTGGTGGGCGTGATCTCGCTGGTTGGCGGAATCACCATGGGCTTCATCTGGGAGCACCGGCTGAGCGGCCGCTACTTGAGCGCCGATCCGAAAATTCTGGTGACGCTGGTGGTTCTGCTGGCGTACGGCGGGTATCTCTGGCTGTCGAGAACGGCGGCATGGCGCGGTGCGCGCGCGGCGGTGCTGTGCGCGTGCAATTTTCTGGTGGTTATTTTCAGCTATACGATTGTGAATCTCTATCTGACCAGCTTCCACAGGTACTTCTGATGGCGGAACAGGCCAGCGCGGAGCGTGCAGTGCAGCCAGGCAGCCGGCGAATGCAGATCGCCGTCATCGGGTGCAACCACCGGACCGCCCCCGTCGAGTTCCGCGAGCGCGTGGCGTTCACTCCGGAAGAAGCGCTGCGCGCGGCGGACGAACTGCGCCGCAACGGCGTGCTCGAAGAGGCCGTCGTGCTCTCGACGTGCAACCGCAGCGAGCTGTATGGTGTTCCCGGCGAAGCGGTTGAAAGCGCGCCGGACGCCATGGAAGGGTATTTCACCGCGTTTCACCAACTCACCCCGGTCGAATGGAATGGTCGGCTCTATCGCCATGCCGATACCGATGCGGTGCAGCATCTCTTCCGCGTGACTTCCGGGCTCGATTCCATGCTTCTGGGCGAGGCCGAGATTCTCGGCCAGGTGCGGGACGCATACCGGCGCGCCCTCGAACATGGATCAACCGGCCCGCTGCTGAACCGTCTCTTCCAGGGGGCGCTGGAAGTGGGCAAGCGCGTGCGCGCCGAGACGGAACTAGGCGCCCGGCCCATGTCGGTGGCGTTCGCCGGCGTCAAGCTGGCGGAACGCGTCTTCGGCAAGCTCGAGGGACACCGCGCGCTGATTGTCGGCGCAGGCGCGATGGCGGAACAAGTGATCGATCATCTTCGCAATCGCGGGATCAGCAGCCTGCGCGTGGTGAATCGTTCGCGGGAACACGCGGAGGAGCTGGCGGGCAGGCTGGGGGGAGAGGCTGCGGACTGGGGCACACTGAAGGAGTCTCTGGAGTGGCCGAACATCATGGTCACGTCGGTCAGCGCTGCCGACGCAGTGCTGACCCGGGCCATGCTGGAACAAGCCATGGAAGCGCGTTCCGGCCGCTCGCTCTTCATCATGGATCTGGGAGTGCCGCGCAACGTCGAGTCCGAAGTGAGCCGGCTCTACAACGTCTATCTTTACAACGTGGACGATCTCGACGAGATCGTCGAGCAGAATAAGAAAGCGCGTGAAGCGGAAATCCCGCGCGCCGAGATGCTGGTGGGCGAACACGTGGAGAAATTCCTGGCCTGGCAGGCCGGACTGGAAATGAATTCGCTGCTCAATCAATTGCGCGCACAATTCCAGGAGCTGAGGCAGGGCTTTCTTCGCGACCGGCAGGACACCCTCGCGAATCTTTCGCCGGAAGACCGCCAGCGCGTGAACCGGCTAACGGAAGAGATGGTCGAGCGGCTGCTCGAAGCTCCCACGCGGCGGCTGCGCCATTCGCGCGAATTGCGCCGGCGCCTGGAAGAGCTGGAAGCGCTGCGCGACCTTTTCGGACTGGGCGAATCCCCGAAGGACAAACCGTGAAGCCGCTGCGCATCGGCACGCGCGGGAGCCCGCTGGCCCTCTGGCAGGCGAACCACATCCGCGATCGCTTGAAGCGCGAGTTCAGCCTGGACGCCGAAATCATCCTGATCAAGACGACCGGCGACAAAATCACGCATTCGACCGTCGGCCAAATCGGATTGAAGGGCGTGTTCATCAAAGAACTGGAAGACGCCCTGCTCGAGAGCCGCGTGGACCTGGCCGTCCATAGCATGAAGGACGTGCCCACCGAGATTCCGAGAGGGCTCGTGTTCCCCGCGATCACGCGGCGGGAAGATCCGCGCGATTGCCTCGTCTCGCGCGGTGGGCAAAAGCTTGCGGACCTGCCCGCGAATGCGCGCATCGGCACCAGCAGCTTGCGCCGGCAGGCGCAGCTCCGGCATCTTCGGCCCGATCTGGAGTTGCACGATCTGCGCGGCAACGTGGATACGCGCCTTCGCAAACTCGATGAGGGGCTTTGCGATGCGATCGTCGTTGCCAAAGCAGGCCTGGATCGCCTGGGCGCGAGCGCGAAGATCACGGAGATATTCGGCGCGGAGGCGATGCTTCCCGCCGTTGGCCAGGGCGCGCTGGGCATCGAAGCGAGGACAGAGGAGGCCGAGCTTCTGCGCGTGCTTGCTGGCCTTGACGATGCGAGGACACGCGCCGGCGTGACGGCCGAGCGCGCGCTGCTCGCCGAATTGGAAGGCGGCTGTCAGGTGCCGCTGGGCGCGTGGGGCAGAGTCGAGGGAGGGGAATTGGTCCTTGAAGCCTGCGTTCTCTCGCTGGACGGCAGCGACTATCTTCGCGAGCGCGGCAGCGGTTCGCCGCAGGGCGCGGAAAAACTTGGGCGAGAGCTGGGTCGCCAGCTGATCGAGGCGGGCGCGGACCGAATTCTACGGTTGGCGGGGCGCAATATCGAACACTGAAATGTCCAATGACAAGACCAAGCCGCTGGCAGGGAAGCGTGTGGTGGTGACGCGCGCACCGGAGCAGGCGCAGGACCTGATTCGCGAGCTGGAGCAGTTCGGCGCGGAAGTTCTGCTGCTGCCTACGGTCGCCTCGGCGGATCCCGTGAGCTACGCAGGACTCGATGCGGCTCTCGGGCAAGTGGCTGAGTTTGACTGGATCGTGTTCACGAGCCGGAACGCGGTCCGTTATTTCACCCGGCGGTGCCGCCCTCTCGGAGTGAATTGCGCTGCTTTGCCGCCCAAAGTCAAAGTCGCGGCGGTGGGCCCTGCTACGGCCCAGGCAGCGGCCGAATTCGGCCTCCGCGTGGATCGCGTTGCCGCAGAGCATCGCGGGAGCGCCCTTGCAGCGGAGTTGCGCGATTCCTTCGCGGGCGGGAAAATCCTATTGCCGCGCAGCGACCGGGCGGGCGCCGATCTTCCGACAGCGTTGCGCGCCGCAGGCGCCGAAGTAACCGACGTGGTTGCGTATCGCACGCTCGAGCCCGTGGCGATCTCGAGCAGCGAGTTGGCGCGGATTCGCGCGGGAGAGGCAGACGTCGTAACCTTTGCGAGCCCCTCCGCATTTCACAACTTTGCGGAGTTTCTCTCCGCCGAGGAGCTGGATGCGGTGGCTCGGCGAGTTCATTTCGCCGCGATCGGGCCAACAACGGCGGGCGCGATCGCGGACGCAGGATTCCCCGTGGCGATCCAGGCCACGGAATCAACCTCCGCGGGGTTGGCCCTTGCCATCGCGCGCTTTTTTGAACAACATGCAGGAGTGAAAACCCCATGACGTTTCCGACCCATCGCCCACGCCGCCTCCGCCGCAGCGAAGCCATTCGCAGCTTCGTGCGGGAGACGCGCCTGACGACGAGCGGGCTGATCTATCCGATGTTCGTGTGCCCCGGCAGCAAGGTGCGCAAAGAAGTGGGCTCGATGCCCGGGGTGTACCAGCAATCGGTGGATCAACTCGTGGAAGACTGCCGCGAAGTCGCTGATCTGGGCATTCCCGGCGTGATTCTGTTCGGCATCCCCGAACGGAAAGACGAAAGAGGTTCCGAAGCCCTGGTCGCGCACGGCGTCGTACAGCGCGCGATCGGCGCCATCAAAAAAGCCAAGCTGAATCTCCTCGTGATCACCGATGTTTGTCTGTGTGAATACACGAGCCACGGGCACTGCGGCGTCGTGAAAGACGGCGAAGTGCTGAACGATCCCACGGTCGAAATCCTGGCGGATGAGGCGCTCTCGCACGCCCGCGCCGGCGCGGACATCGTCGCGCCCTCGGACATGATGGATGGTCGCGTGGCGGCCATCCGTCGGCGGCTGGATGGCGCGGGCTTCGCCGACGTCGCGATTCTTTCCTACGCCGCGAAATACTGTTCCGGGTTTTACGGGCCGTTCCGCGAAGCGGCGGAATCCGCGCCGCAGTTCGGCGACCGCCGCAGCTATCAAATGGACCCGGCAAACGCGCGGGAGGCGCTGCGCGAGGTGGAGCTCGACCTTGAAGAAGGCGCGGACATGGTGATGGTCAAGCCCGCGTTACCGTATCTCGACATCATCGCGCGAGTGCGCCAGCGCTTTGACGTGCCGGTCGCGGCGTACAACGTGAGCGGCGAATACTCGATGGTGAAAGCGGCGGCGAAAAACGGCTGGCTCGATGAAAAGCGTGTCGTGCTGGAACTCCTGACCGGGATCCAGCGCGCGGGCGCCAGCGTCATCCTGACGTATCACGCGAAGGACGTCGCTCGCTGGCTCAAGACTTGTTAGCGTTGCGAGGCTTGGCCGGAAGCGACGCGAGCATTGAATTCGGTGGATTTCCCGCGCGGCACGGTCAGGGTGCTCCAGCGATCGCTCGCGATGTGTTTTGCGAGATATACGATCTGCCCGACGTGATAGGAATAATGAGCGACCTGGCGATTGATCGCCTGCATCACCGAATGGGGCTCTCCGCGGATCGTCACGGTGCGCGCCAGATCAGAATCCGCCAGCGCCGCGAGCGTTGCAAACACGTGGTTCCAGCCTTCCTCCCACGTCGTCAACACTTCAGCGCGCGTGCGTGGCGGCGCTTCGAACTCGCTGTCGCGGTTTCGGTCAGGTTTTTCACCGTCCGTCGTCAGGAAGTATGTCCAGCGCGAGCGCATGTTTCCTGCCATGTGCTTGACGATGGTGGCAATGGAGTTCGATTCCGCAGCCAGTGTGGTTGTCAGCGCCTCATCCGGGATCTGTTCCATCGCACGCTCGGCGAGGCGTTTGTATTGGTGGAAGATGACCACGGCCTCTTTCACATACGATGTTGTGAGTTCGTGGGCCATGGGCGGATTATGCATCCTCGAGATTTGGATACGCAAGGGGTGAGGATTGCGAGGAACCGTAATCCGGATTTCTAATGGCCATCTAACTCGCGGCCGTATGTTATAAGCATTCACCATCGAGAGCCAACCATACAAGGTGGCAGAGAGACAATGCCTTCCCATCCCCGTCCACGTTCGGCAGAGATCTTCGAACGTGGAAAAAAAATCCTTGTCGGCGGCGTGAACAGCCCCGTGCGGGCGTTCAAGGCCGTTGGGGGCCAGCCGCTCATCATTGATCGCGCTCGGGGCGCGCGCCTCTTCGATGCCGACGGGCGCGAGTACCTTGACTATGTTTGCTCCTGGGGCGCGATGATCCTGGGCCATGCGGACGCGGCCGTCACCGCCGCGGTGCAGGAGCAGGCCGCGCGCGGCACCAGCTACGGCATGACGAACGAACTTGAAATCGAGCTGGGCGAAAAAATCGCTCGCGCAGTGCCCTCGATGGAAATGATCCGCTTCGTCAGCTCGGGCACCGAAGCCACCATGAGCGCCATTCGGCTGGCGCGGGCGTTCACAAAGCGCGACCTGATTGTGAAATGCGAAGGCTGCTACCACGGACACGCCGACAGTTTTCTGTCCCAAGCGGGCTCGGGGCTTGCGACGCTGGGGATTTCAGCAAGCCCCGGGGTCCCTGCTGAATTTGCCCGACTTACCCTAAATGTGCCGTACAACGACCTTGCGGCGGCCGAGAAGGCATTCGCGGCTCATCGCGGCAAGATCGCGGCGGTGATTGTGGAACCGGTGGCAGCGAATATGGGAGTTGTCCCGCCTGCGAGCGGATTTCTCCAGGGCCTTCGCGACCTCACGCAGCGCGAAGGCGCGCTCCTCATCTTCGACGAAGTAATCACCGGATTCCGGCTCGGGTTCGGCGGGGCGCAGAGCGTGTTTCACGTCCAACCGGATCTCACCACGCTGGGAAAGATTATCGGCGGGGGCCTGCCGGTGGCGGCGTATGGCGGGCGCCGCGAGAGCATGCGGATGGTCGCGCCGCTCGGCCCGGTCTATCAGGCGGGAACGCTCTCCGGAAATCCGCTTGCCATGCGCGCAGGAGTGGAGACGTTGCGCCAGATCGAATCACGGCAGCACTTCTACGAGGAACTGGACGGGAAGGCCTCGCGACTCAGCGAAGGAATTCGCGGCGCCTTGCAAGAATCCGGCACGCCGGGCGTCGTGCAGGTGGCTGGATCGCTGCTCACCCTGTTCTTCGCGGATGGGCCGGTGCGGAACTATTCGGACGCGAAGAAGTCCAATGCCGGCCGCTTCGCTGCCTTTTTTTCTTCGATGCTCGAACAGGGCATCTTCCTGCCGCCATCGCAATTCGAAGCCCTGTTTGTTTCGGCGGCCCATTCCGAGCAGGATATCGCCCGCACGATCACCGCTTGCCGCGCGAGCCTTGCTGCGATTGCTTCCGTCCCTGCGGATTGACCTGGGGAAGTCCCACCCTGAGAGCGTCGGGTACGGAAAGACGGCGTTCGATTGTCACGCGGCGCTTGCTACTGCGCCGGGTGGCTCCAATCGTTGCGGACCGCGACGCCGCCCTTCATCACGAATTTCACGCGCTCGAGTTGGGTGATGTCGTCGAGCGGATTTCCTGCGACCGCGATGATGTCCGCGAACTTGCCTGCCTCAATGGAACCGATCCGGTCAGCCCAGCCCATGAGCGACGCCGCTTCGAGCGTGGCGGTGTCGATCGCCGCGATGGGCGACATACCAAAACTCGTCATGTATTCGAATTCTTTCGCCTGGGTGCCGTGCGGGAATGGGCCGGCATCCGTTCCAAAGGCAATCTTCACGCCCCGGGCGACAGCCTTGCGGAAGCTCACTTCGTGGATTCGCGCGCGGCTGGTTTTTCCTCCGGTCGCGGCGAGGTCCTCTTCGGGCTCGAATTCATAGACGTACAGCGTCGGCACCAGGTAAATCCCTTTCTGCACCATTTTGTCGATGGACGCGTCATCGAGGTCGAGCCCATGCTCGATCGAATCCACACCCGCATCGATGCAATTGTGGAGCCCTTCGCCGCCGTAGGCGTGGCAAGCTACTTTCACGCCTTCGCGATGGGCTTCGTTGACGATGACTTTGGTTTCGTCGAGCGTGAACGTCGGGATGCTCACGAGATGGCCGTCGGGCGTGAAGTGATACCGATGCGTCCCATAGATTTTGATCAAGTCGGCGCCGTATTTGATCTGTTCCCGGACCGCCTTCCGAGCGGCCTCGGGGCCGTCCACAATCTGCACGCCCGACGGCACGAGAACTTCGGGGGAATATCCTTCGAGCGGGTAGCCGCCGGTGGTGGAAATCGCGCGCGTGACCACTTGCAGGCGCGGGCCGGGGATCAGGCCGCGATCAATGGCATTGCGGACATCCACGTCGCTGTACATGGCGCCTTCGGTCTCGACGTCGCGCATCGCCGTGAAGCCCGCCTCGAGGTCGCGCTTCGCGTTCAGAACCGCTTCGATGGTCCGGTATTGCCACGATTCTTTCAGGAGTTGCTCATCGTACCGACCGTGGGATTCACCCGTCAGGAAAAGGTGCGTATGCGCGTCAATCAAGCCCGGTAAGACGGTGGCGTTGCTCAGGTCAATTACCTTCGCGCCCGACGGAATCTGCACCTCGCCCTTTGGCGCGACGCGCTCGATCCGCTCGCCGTTGATGACGATCACCTGGTCCGTGAGGAGCTTCCCCGAACGGACGTCCACGAGTTTTCCTGCCAGGATGTATTGCATGGATGGAACGGATTGAGCCCATGCCGCGCCCGAAAGTAACGCAACTGCGCATGCCAGAAGTAAGCGACGCATCATTCCTCCTCGCTTTCTTGCATCAGTGGCTGAAATCATTGCGGACCACCTGCCCGCCCTTCATCACAAACTCGACGTGCTCGAGCACCCGAACGTCGTTCAGGGGATCGCCGTTCACGGCGATCAGGTCGCCGAACTTTCCGGGTTCGATCGCTCCTACGCGGTCGGACCAGCCGAGCAGGTCGGCGGCGTTGATCGTTGCGGCCTGGATGGCTTGGAGCGGCGTCATGCCGAATTTCACCATGTAGGCGAACTGCCGGGAGTTATCGCCGTGCGGATAGACGCCGCCGTCGGTGCCGAACGCCATCTTCACGCCGGCGCGCTGGGCGCGCGCGAAATTTTCACGCTGCAAGCGGCCGATCTTGCGCTCCTTTTCGATCGATTCCGGCAACATTCCAGCGGCAGCGCCCTGGCCGAGGATGTAATCGTCGTTGTAGATGTCCATCACCAGGTACGTGCCGTGCTGCTTCGCGAGTTCGATCCCCGCGTCGTCAATCAGGCTCGCATGCTCGACGGAATCCACGCCGGCCTCGATCGCGGCTTTGATGCCGTCGGTGCCGTGCGCGTGCGCGGCGACCTTGCGGCCGAGCCGGTGGGCTTCGTCCACGATGGCCCGCATTTCCTCGAGCGTGTATTGCTGCGTGCCCGGCTGATCGCCTTTTGAAAGGACGCCGCCGGTGGCGCAGATCTTGATGAGATCGGCGCCGTATTTGATCACCTCGCGGACTTTTCCCCGCGCGGCCCAGGGGCCGTCTGCCACGCCATCGGAGCGATGATGAAATTCCGCAGGGAGCAGGTTGCTGTCGCAGTGGCCGCCGGTGATCCCGAGCGCGGGGCCGGAGACGAGCATCCGCGGGCCGGGGAGATCGCCGTCGTTGATCGCGTCGCGCAGCGCGACGTCCGCATAGCCCGGCGCGCCGACGTTGCGGACCGCCGTGAATCCGGCATTCAGAGTCCGCAGCGCGTTCGTTGCGCCGTAGAGCGTCGTGCGTGGTACGGAGACGCCGAGTGCCCGGAAGCCGTGCAGGGTGGCGTTGCCGGTAAGGTGGTCATGGGCGTCAATCAGGCCCGGCAAGACGGTGGCGTGAGTCAGATCCACGACCGTGGAGCCGCCAGGGATCAGCGCGGAGGCGAACGGAGCGACGCTTTCGATCTTTTCACCGCGAATGACAATCATTTGATCCGTGAGCATCTTGCCGGAGTGCACGTCCAGCAGCTTGCCCGCGTGGACGTACACGGCTGGCGCATCCGCGGCCCACGCTACGGAGGCGAGAAAACAGACGGTAAGCAATTGCAGAGCACGGCGCATTCGTATCTCCTCCCGGGGGGATGGGAAACGCGCGATTCTAACCCGGCGAGCGGCAGGGGCAACAGAATTCTGTTGGCTTCGCGGCGAAGCGCGGGAGCCTGCGGCCTGGCTCAGCAATTGCCCGAGTTACCTGGCCAGGCGTCACGCAACGCTTCGAACAATTGGCGGTTGCACTTATTCGGCAACGAGACGCGGTCAACCAATGCCGTGGTGGGCAAGCCGCCCCGATTCCAGATTCTGTCGAACAAACTGCAGGCGGCGTGCTGGCCGAGCCGCCGATAGCTTTCGAATTGTGACTCGGTGAACCATTGATCGGCGGTCGTCTCGTGCGGGAAGTCTTGGTGATCGGTCTTGTAATTCAAGACATCCACCGGCTCATCGCCGGTGAGAGAGGCCTTGAGATAGACCAGAATTCCGAGCCGGGGATCGGCGACGCCATTCTTGATCTCTTCGTCGCTGCGAGGATCCGGATCCACGTTGGTGTAGTCAATCATGCCCACCGCGCAGTGACAACCACAGTTGGATTCCGGCTTGTGTGGCTTGATTTTGTCCATCGCAATCCTGATATCGACTCCCATATCTTCCCGGCATTTGCGGATCGCGCCCGCAAGATCTCCGAAGCCGTATCCACCATCGGCGCCGGCGTCGCACACGATGATGTACTTGCAGCGGCGCTTGACCAGCTCGTAGAGGCCGAGGTTTTCGAAATGGCCGCCGTCGGAGAGATAGACGTAATCGCTGTTGTCGTCCGTCGCGCCGAACAGTTCCTTAAGAAGGTAAGCAAGTCCAACGCGAGGGCCCGGCATCTGCCAGGAATCCGCACTCCGCGGATTCCCCGCCCAGAAACCGAGCCGGACGTTGAAGATGGTCAGGAGAAACGAGAGAGCCGGCAAACTGTGATACCCCATGTTCGGACTCGCCGCGGCTCCCGAGATGGACATGGCGGTACCGACGTAGAAGCCTCCGTCGGGATAGGCAAAGCATTCGGTGGGTCGGAAGCCGTACTCCTTGATGTCGGAGGCGCGGTCTTCCTCCTCCAGATCGCGTCGTTCCGTCCAGACATCGAATCCGGAATGCAGCGGAGTCATTACGAACGATTCCGCTTTTCGTTCCTGCCACGCCATCTCTTTTCCGCCAACCAGATTCAATGCCCCGTTCAAGATGGGGTAGGGGCCGGAGTAACAACGATCGGCGACGAGGTCTTTCAGGAAGAGGTCATCGGCCGGGTCAAATCCAGTGAACGCGTTTGGCCGGCGGTGTTCGTGGCTCGCGCCCAGGTAGCAGCGAACCAGGCGATTGCGGTACAGCAGATTCATGGAGAACTCGTTGATGTCTACCCGCCAGGAAAGCAATGCAGCCGCGCCCATAGCAGCGAGAAGAATAATCAGTAACCAGCCGCTTTGCGTCGCGTTGAGGATGTTCCAGTGGGCGGTGACGTAGTCGCGGCCTTGTACCGCGATCACACCGATGCCGCTGCGGAGAGGATCATGATAAAACCACAACGCGATCTTGTCGGGCACGATCCAGAGCCAGGAGCCGATTTTGGCGATGACCGGGTTGGCGTTCAGAAAGGCTTGCAGATCAGCGGCAAGTGGTCCGGGCTTAAGCAGTTTCGCCACGGCGATTTCGAGGCCGAAGGAAAGCGCGACCAGCGCACCGAAAACGAAGATGTACGGCGTGAACGATAGCGCCAGGTCAGTCCGGCTCTTCGAACCCGGGGTCCCGGTATTCTTGCTCCTGCCCCCGAGGACTCCGGCCGCTGTTGAAACGACCCAGGCCAGCGAAAGCCCGGCAACCCACTGTTTGATCCGAATGACCAGCAGGGGCGAATAGATGGCCAACGCGAAAACTGCGGCCCAAGCAATGGCGAAAATCATCAGCCAGCCGCCGAGCCGGCCGCACCATTCCCGGCGTTCGTCGGGAAAGGCGCGCCCCATCAGACCGATGTGAACCGCGGCCACCGCGAGAAGGATCAGGATGAGAAGCGGAGGACCGAAACTGACCATGTGCCAGATGCCGCCGGGCAAGCCTTGCCAGACGACGAAAATCTTCGCAATCGCCCAAAACAGCGCGCCGCCAACCAAACCCGCGCCGAATGCCGCCACCACCGTAATGGCGCGAGAGAAGCGTAGCTCCCAAGGCTGCCATTGTGAACCGGCAGGAAGAACCAGGGCGAAGCAAACCCACATGAGGCCGTAAACCACGGCCCCCGCCGCCATCCATTGCCAGCTAGAGTCTCCGGCCTCGGGTGCGCGAAACCAAATCCAGGCGGCACAAACCCAGGCGGCAATAAGGAGCGGGACAACGATGAGGGCGATGATGGCGGCTTGTCGCGCATACAACGGCGGGCTTGGAGCCGTTTGCCGCCGGGCAAAAAGCCTCATGTTCATCGTGGTGAACAGAACCGCGCACGCGAGGAACAAAATGGCTACCCAATAGGATTGTAACCAAGTTCCAGCGGAGCTCTGATGCAGAGCGATCGTTTCGAGGACCACGATGCGGGGCAGCAGAAGGGCGGCGGACATCGCGAGAATCAAAATCGCAAGATTCAGAAGGGAATTGCGGAGATAGATCACAATCGCTGTCCAAGTGTCGGCGCCGAAAAAACCGAGACGGGGCGTCAGGTAATTGCTGTACTCGCGCAGGAAGCGGATTTCATCGCGCTCCGCGTGATCCGTGTTTGGTTTGCGGTCGGGGCGGAGTCCCTGTTCAACGTCCTTGATACCGCGACGGCTGATCCAGGCAGCGAGCCAGCTCCCGATGTAGCCGCCGCCGGAGACGGTGGAGAGATAGTCGAATCGGTTCAGCAGGCCGAAGTCGGCCAGGCCCTGGAGAACGCCGAGGTTGAAGGTAGCACTGCGAATGCCGCCGCCGGAGAAAGACAGGCCGACAAGGTTGCTATGGTGTGCCGCCGCGAGGGTTGCATCGGCATCTTTCAGCGGATCATCGGGAGGAGTCCAGGGCGGAGCGCCGGTATCCTGGATTGGCCCGTCTTGCTTTGGAGGATCCTGCCAGCCGCGTTTCGGCCGGAGCTTGCCGATTTCCCGAAGCTCGTCCGCCAGAATCTCGACGAAGGATTTCGGACTTTGCTTCTTCAGTTCTTTACATCGCTGGGCGTCGCTCATGGAAAGTCTCCGCTGATCAACTCAGATCGTCATCCTTACTTCTTCTCCGTCGGGGCCGGAGTCGGGACTTTGGGAGTGCTCGGCGATGTCGAAAACCAGTCGCTGAATCGGTGCAGATCAAAATTGAATCCGAGATACGACTGAATGCTGTCTGAACTGGGGCCCACATCCGTATCCACATTGATCTGCGCGAAGAACGAAATGCCCTTCGTAACTTTGCGTAAAACATATGCATCCACTTTCCAGCGACTGAGGCGATTCTCCGCGAAGAGGTCGTTGCGCCCAAAACCTGCTTCCAGATAACTGCCCTCGTACAGACCCTTGGTAACAATCGCGCCCAGGCCCACATGATGCAGCGCCTTGGCCGCGCTCGGTGTGCCCACCGCCGTCAGAAAGCCAGCCTGCGCCTTCACGTAGAGATTTGCGGGGGAAAGTGTACGGGGTTGCAGTGACAGGAACTCGTAGCGAAATCCCGTGAAGCCCTCGAGGCTGGTGGCGTTGCGAATCGTGAACAAGATTTGGTCGGGCGCACGCGTCGGCAATGCCAGGGCCGTTTGACACGCAATAAAAGTTGGGTTCTTTGTGCAATCGACGTCTGCGCTCCGGACGCCGTGCACGGTTTCCCCGTACACCCATAACTGACTCGGCCAGCTGTGTCTCTCCTCACCAAAATGGACTGTCGGCCGTCCCACCAGGCGATAAGCAAAATCCAAGCCCCCCACCATGCGCTCTTTGGGGCCATTGGGAGCGTTGGGATTCAGATACTTGTTGGTCTCACCGGAAGCGAAGGTGTCAATGCCCAGACCAATGTACGCGCTGGCCTCAAATGCATCGCGGCAGTCGGAGACAGCCGTGGGGCAATCATTCTTGTCGGCATTGTCTTGTTTCTTGACCACGACCTCGTCGGACCAATCTCCGGCAGTGTCGCTTTTCACGGGACGCACACGGACTCCTTGCCCTTCCTGGAGGGGGTGATCGAGCCAGACCGTGAATTTTCCGCCCGCCGCATCAATGAGTGGATTACCGGGAATTTTCTTGGAAGGATTTTCTGGGACATCGTCCACGCGTATTTCAATCTTCGTGTCTGTGGCGCTCGCAAAGCTGGCAGGAAGCTTGCCGGTGATCATGTAATTCCATTCGTGCAGTGAATCGTCAATCGTGGCGCGGTCGGGCGGGTCCGCGGAGGGCTTGGCCGCACCCGCGCCCGAGCGTTTCCCCGCATTATTCCCGGATGCCTCCCCAGCAGGCGGCGCGTCATGCCCCGGGTCGGTGATCTTGAGCGGCTGCGATTCGGCGCTTGGATCCACAATACGTAACTTCGGCGGGACGAACAGCGTAAATCGCGCGAGGGAAACTTGTGGTGACGGCGACGAGTCCGCAACTTCCAGCTCGAACGTGAACGGCTCAATTCGGCCCTGTGTGGGCGTGCCGTCGAGCACGCCGTCCGGGGAAAGCGAAATGCCGGGCGGCAAGTCGCCCGATTTTTTCTGCCAGTGGAGCGGTGCAATGCCGCCCTCTGTCTTGAGGGCCACATGATATGGCGTGCCGACCGCGGCGTTCTTGAGTTTGAAAGTATCTTGTGCCCGGAGAGGTCGCGCAGAGAGCGAGCCGAGAACAAGCAGAAACGTCAGTGATGCGAGCAGGCGTCCAGGTTTGGGCAGTCTCACGTGTGTACCTCGTAAGTCAGCCGGCCGGACGAACCCCTGTTGAAGAGGAGGAGAATACTCCGATGCGAGTGACCGGTCACGGCTGGGTCGTGTCCGTCCTATAGAGATAGAGATAAAGTCTAATTAATCTACGGGTAATCGCTGGGCGGACGATATGCGAGATTCCATAAAGCAGTCAAGTGGAATTCTGAATTAGCCGGACGGGCCTGTGGAAACCCGATTGCGCCGGGCCGCGTCCGTAAAGGCGAGTCTGCCCTGGCAAGTTATTGACGGCAAGGGACGTGCCGCGATAGCCTGCGCCGCTGCATAAAGGGCAGAAACACTGAGGATAGGGAGAGCGAGATGAGCGAGAGAGTCGGCCGGAGAATGTCGAACACGATGTGGCTGGGTGTGATTGCGCTGGTCGCGATGCTGGGTCTGCCAAGTGCAGCGGCGCACGCGCAGCAGGGAGAGGGACCGCAGGCCAAGTCAGCGGAAAAAGGCGAAAAGAAGGAAGAAGGCCTGCCGCTCAAGCCTGCGCGAAAACTTTCCTTCGACACCGATGAAGGAACGTGGGTCTCGCTCGACATCTCGCCTGACGGCAAGCAAATCGTCTTCGATCTTCTCGGGGATCTGTATCTTCTGCCGGTGTCCGGCGGGGATGCCAAGAGGCTGACCAGCGGCACGACATGGGATTGCCAGCCCAAGTATTCTCCCGACGGGAAACAGATCGCCTTCATCAGTGATCGCAGCGGCAGCGACAACATCTGGCTGATCGATGTCGACGGCACCGGCCTGCACGTCGTCACGCATGAGACAGAAGAATCCCTGGGCTCTCCCACCTGGGCGCCGGATGGGAATTACCTTGTCGCGCGCAAATGGGGCCGCTATCCGGATCCGGAGAATTACCTTCGCAGCACGAGCCTCTGGCTGTTCCATAAGGATGGCGGCAAAGGACTCGAACTGGTGAAAGGCCGCGGGGATACGACGATCAATTCCGGGTCCTCCTTCGCTCCCGATGGCAAGCTGCTTTACTTCTCGAGCCATCCCGACCGCTTCCAGTACAACGTGGATATCGGCCGCTTCCAGGTCCACACGTTCAATCGTGAGACGGGCGAGATTGAAACGATCACATCCGAATACGGCGGGGGACTCCGCCCGATCCTTTCGCCAGACGGGCGCTATCTCGTCTACGCGAGCCGGCATGACGCGAAGACCGGCCTCCGCACTCGCGATCTCCACTCGCAAGAAGAACACTGGCTCACATTTCCGATTCAGCGCGACGATCAGGAAGGCTTTGCTGTAGATGATGTGTTCCCCGGCTACGCGTTTACGCCGGATTCAAAATCCGTCCTTTTCACGGCCGACGGAAAAATCAAGCGAGTGGACGTTACGAGCCACCAGGTTTCGACAATTCCATTCCTCGCGCATGTTGATTTGGATCTTGCCCCGCGGATTCACGAGGATTACGCGATTGACGACGGGCCGCTCACGGTCCGCCAGATGCGTTGGACGAATGAATCGCCGGATAGGAAACGCCTCGTCTTCAGCGCCGTCGGAAAAATCTGGATCATGGATATTGCCGAGGGAAAGCCGCATCGCCTGACGAGCAGCCCGCTCCGCGAGTACGAGCCGGTTTTCTCCCCGGATGGCAAATGGGTGGCTTACGTGAGCTGGTCCGATTCCGAGGGCGGGCAACTGTGGAAAGTCCCGGCGGATGGCGGCTCGCCCGTTCGGCTGAGCGATGCGCCGGCGTATTACGCTACGCCACGGTGGTCGCCGGACGGCAGCAAGATCCTCTTCACGATGGGCTCCGCCCGCGGCTGGCTTTCAGACGATCCGGCCGACATCAAGGAGTTGCGCTGGATGCTTTCGGACGGTGGGCAAAGCCTTTCGCTTGTTGCACTTCCAGGAGGGCAGCAGGACCCGGCTTTCAATGGCGACGGCACCCGCGTTTACTACATGGAACAAGCGCCTCCACCGCCCGGCCAGGAAGGCGGGCGCCCCGACCGGATGCTTCGGTCCATTCGTCTCGATGGCGTGGACAAGAAAACCCACATGAGGTTCGACGGATTTTTCGTTGTGGCGGTGCCATCGCCCGATGGCCAGTGGGTAGCGCTCTTGGATCGCAATGACGCGTATCTTGTGGCAATGCCGGAAGTAGGAGACCAGGCGATAACGATCAACCTGAAGTCGCCGGCCGTGCCGGTGAAGCGCCTCACGCGCGAGGGCGCGAACTACCTGCATTGGGCCGATGGCGGAAAGACGGTCACCTGGAGCTTCGCGGACGAGTTCTACCGCGTGCGCCGTGACGATGTCTTGCACGCGGCGAAGCCGGACGCCTGGAAACCGGAATCGGTGAAGATCGCCCTGCAAGTGCCTCGCGCGATACCGCAAGGGAAACTTTACTTGCGCGGCGCGCGCATCGTCACGATGAAGGGCGAACAGATTTTGGAACGCGGCGATATCTTGATCGAGAACAACCGCATCGTCGCCGTCGGCGATTCCAAGACAATGCACGCACCATCCGACGCCAAAGTGATGGATGTGCGTGGCAAGACGATCATTCCCGGGATCGTGGATATTCATGCGCACTTGCACAGCCATCGCGCGGTGATGGCGGACACAGAATGGGAGTACGCTGCCAATCTGGCATTCGGCGTGACGACCACGCGCGACCCTTCCGTTGATTCTAATGTCGTTTTTGCCCAGGGCGAATTGGTGGCAGCGGGCGACATGATCGGTCCGCGAATCTATTCCACGGGTACGGCGATTACGACGGCGGCTGCCAGCATCGAGAGCCTCGAAGATGCAGAAGACGTCGTGAAGCGGTACAAGGCGCACGGCGCCGATTCGCTGAAACAGTACATGCAGCCGCGCAGGGTCCAGCGGCAGTGGCTCGCCATGGCAGCGGCGAAGGAAGGCTTGAACATCACCGCGGAAGGCGGCGGGGACTTGAAGACGGATCTGACGATGGTCCTCGATGGATACACGGGCTTCGAGCACAGCCTGCCGATTGTGCCGCTGCACAAGGATGTGATCGAGTTGTTGGCGCAGTCGGGCACGACGTACACGCCGACCTTGATCGTCAATTACGGCTCCGAATTCGGGCAGTATTACTGGCGGCAGAAGATGAACATTCACGATGATCCAAAGGTGATGCGGTTCACGCCGCACGAGCTTGTGGATCGCGTGGCGCGGCGCCGCCCGCTTCTCCTCGAGGACGAATACACCTTTCCGCAGATTGCCGCCGGCGCCGCCGGAGTCTTTGCACGGGGCGGCCACGTGGGCCTCGGCTCTCACGGCGAGCAGCAAGGCATCGGCGCGCAATGGGAACTCTGGATGCTGCAATCCGGAGGAATGACGCCGTGGCAGGCCCTCTATTCCGCAACCATGCACGGCGCGGAGAGCATCGGCCTTGAAAAGCAGATTGGATCGGTCGAGCCCGGGAAACTGGCCGATCTGCTCGTGCTGAACGCGAATCCGCTGGAAAACATTCACAATTCGAATGACATCTTGTATGTGATCAAGAATGGAGAAGTTTTCGACGCCGCGAAACTGGATGAAGTCTGGCCTGCAGAAAGAAAGTTTCCGAAGTTTTTCTGGCAACGATCAGACGAGGAGTTGCGGGCACTGCCGAAATGAGCTCGCCACGGGTCGAAGTTCTGGTTATAGTACCACTCTAACGATTGCTACAGAAAATCATAGTTTCATGCCCTGTGAAATATGGATAAGGGGAGGCGTTGGTACTATAGCGTCCTCGCGCTGGCAGCTAATCTATTGAATTACAACGGCTTATTATATTTCTACCAGTACCATCAGTTGGTACCATTCGTGCTTTGTAACGAGTTGCGGTTTGTGTATAAGCGACTTTGGCGCTTTGAGGGTAGGCAGCGGAATGGGCAGCATCGCTCAAATTGGAATCATCCAGATTTCTTGCAGATCGGCTCAGTTCGACTAACTTTAAGATAAGGGTGGAGGAAAGCGAATGCGCAAAGCCAGTTTTTGGGTGAAGTTACTGGCCTTGGCTGTGACGATAGGGTTCTTCTCAGCGGGAGCTGCTGTCGCTGCTGAACTCTACGGCCGCATCCGGGGCACGGTATTGGATGCGACGGGGGCCACTGTGCCGGACGCGGCCGTGACGGCCTCGAATACGGGCACAGGGTTTTCGCAGACGATCAAGACGGCGACCGACGGCTCGTTTGAATTTCTGAACTTGCAGGTAGGCACCTACACGGTGTCGGTCGTGAAGACGAATTTCAAAACGTACACGGCGACCGGGCTTGCCCTGTCGGCGACCCAGATCTACGTGCTGGACGTAAAGCTGGAACTTGGCCAGGTGTCGGAGAAGGTGGTGGTAGAAGCGGCTCCGATCCAGGTCGAAAAGACCTCGATGCAACTTGGTTACACCGTCTCTGGCGACAAGATCCGGGACATGCCGCTGAACGGCCGGAACTGGGTCTCTTTGCAGCAGATCCAGCCGGGCGTGGTTGCGTCCTCTGACCGTTTCGGCAACAACTTCGCCACGAACGGCAGCCAGACGCAGCAGAATAGCTACCTGATTAACGGAACGGATGCAAATGACATTCCGCTGAACACCCCGGTTGTGTTCCCGAGCCCGGATGCGATCGGTGAATTTCAGTTGGTCACGAACACGATCAACCCAGAATACGGCCGCAACTCGGGCGCGATTCTCAACGCGGTGATCAAGTCGGGAACGAACAGCTTCCACGGAAGCGGGTTCGACTTCTTCCGCGACACCAGCCTGAACACGCGCAACTTCTTCGCGGCGAAGCCGTCGGTGTTTCACCAGAACCAGTTTGGCGGAACGGTTGGCGGGCCGGTTTGGAAGGATCACACGTTCGGTTTCTTTTCCTACCAGGGCACTCGAGCGGCCACTCCGCAGGGTTCGGGGATTATCACCACGAACGTGTTCACACCCGCCCAGCGAGGCGGGGCTTTTGGAGCCGGAGCATTCACGAACACCAAAGTGAGTGTTATTCCCTTAATCGGCGACTCGGCTTCCCCGTGTCCGGTTGTTGCGTGCGCTGCGGGAACACTGTATTCCTCGCTGTTCTCGACAGGCGCCATTCCCGCAGCAGACTTGAATACTCAGGCAGTAAGCTTAATGAATACGTACGTACCTACGGCCTGCGTTGTGAACTCCTCAGGCGCCTGTGTTTTCACGGGCACGGCGAGTACGACGGTTACGACGGACCAGTATCTCTATCGCGCGGACCATACCTTCAATTCGCGCGATGCGATCTGGTTTTACCAGTTCATCCAGAGGAGCCCCTCGGTTTCGACGCTGCCGTTCAGTGGCGCAACCCTTCCTGGGTTCGCTTCTTCCAGCGTGAGCAAAGTGAAGCAATACACGGCGGCGTGGAACCACACGTTCAGCGGTTCGACGCTGAATGAGTTGCGGTTCGGCTACACCCGGCTTAACTTCAAATCCACCAACCCCGTGAATCCCATACAGCCGGCGGCGGGTGGCTTCACCGGGATCATCCCGCAGTCGAACGTTGGCAGCCTGACAGTGGTTTCGGTGAGGGGCTTGTTCACTCTTGGGTTCACCACCAATGGTCCGCAGCCCCGCATTGACGATACCTATCAGATCACCGACAACTTCTCGAAGGTTTACGGGAAGCATTCACTGAAGTTCGGGTTTGAAGGCCGACAATTCCGTTACGACGCCTCCATCTTCGGTGCTCGCCTCGACGGGTCCTTCGCGTTCAATCGCACAGGGAGGTTCTCAACGGGGAACTCGGGCGCCGATTTTCTGCTCGGCGTTCCGGATACCTATAACCAGTCGAGCGGAAACGGCATTGTTGCCGTGGCGAAACAATACTATTTTTACGCGCAGGATCAATGGAAGGTCCGTTCGAACCTGACACTCACGTACGGCATGGGATATCAAATTGACACGCCGCTTACGGATACGTTGAATAATTCAAGGGCGATCAATTGTTTTATCCCATTCCAGACCTCCACCGTCTTCCCGACAGCCCCCGCCGGGATGAACTTCCCGGGAGATCCCGGTTGCAGTTCGTCCGGGTACAGGACGCATTTTGACGATTGGGGACCGCGCGTCGGCTTCGCCTACAGCCCTGACTGGGGCAGGATTTCGGGCGGGCCGGGCAAGTTCTCGATCCGCGGCGGCTTCGGGATGTATTTTAACCGCACGGAAACAGAACTCACTCTGCAGAACTTGAATGCGCCTCCGTTCTCGCAGACCTCGAACGGCATCGCCGACGTAAAAGGAGTGCCTGCGTTTATTGCACCGTTTACAGATGCCCGGTGTATCAGCCAAACCGGCAGTGCGATTGCCTGCTCGCCGCTCAGCTCGACCGGAGGTCCAACGCCAGCGTCGATTCCGAACAAGTTCCCGTTCATTCGGCCGGCGGCGGGGAGTGCGGTGAACTTCACGATCTTCGAGCCGATGTTCTTGAACGTGAGCGACCCGAACACCCGGGTTCCGTACGCGATGAACTACAACCTGACGCTTCAGCGGGAGCTTTCGGGGCGGATGATTCTCTCGGTGGGCTACGTGGGAGCGCTCGGGCGTAAGCTCGAGAGCACGCAAGAACTCAACCCGGGGCGTAACGCAGCGGGGTGTGCTTTGATCCCGGCTTGCTTCAACGATCCGTTCAGTCAAAACACCAACTTTCCGGGCAACTTCGCGTTTCCCGGGAATATTTTTGCGGGCATCGGACAGCAAAATACGGCTGGAACCTCGAACTACAATTCGCTCCAGATGACCGTGAACAAAGCGATGTCGCACGGGCTGTCGTTCCTCGCTTCGTACACCTATGCGCACTCGCTGGATACCGGCTCGGGCTTCGAGAACGCCGGGTTCGGCGGATTCGGATGCAACTGCTCGTATCGGGGAATCAATCCGTTCAACACGCGCCTCTTCAATTACGGTGATTCGGCCTTCGATGCGCGGCATCGGTTGGTGTTTAGCTACACCTACGAGATACCGAGCATGCGGAAGCTTCACGGCTTGAGTGGAATTCCGAGCCGGGTCGTCGACGGTTGGAGAATAGCAGGGATCGCGTCGTTTCAGACGGGATTCCCGCTGGACATCGTCGATTCCAACGGGCTGAACCTTAGTGACGGCAGTACCTTCTACGGGCTCTGGGGTGTACCGAACGTAGTTGCGCCGGTCACGAAGTTCGATCCTCGTGCTTCGTCCACGCATACCTACTTCTCCACGGCGTCGTTTGCTGCGGAAGCGTTGGGTACGGTTGGGAATACCGGCCGGAGCGTCATCCATGGTCCGGGGATCAACAACTTCGACTTCCAGTTGTCGAAGGATACCCAGATCACCGAGAAGACGAAAATTGAGTTGCGCGTGGAAATCTTCAACATGTGGAACCATGCGCAGTTCACTCTCCCCGTGACCGATTTCGCCGATTCGCGGTTCGGTACAGTTCGCTCGGCAAGGGACCCGCGCCTCGTCCAGCTCGCTGCGAAGTTCTACTTCTAAGCGACGAACAAGAACGAAAGTATCAGAGGGCGCCCCGGTGGCAACACCGGGGCGCCCTTTTGGTTTTATGCGAATGATCCTTTCATCTAATGCGCCGAATGTCTCCGCATTGGATAGTTTGCAGACAGCCGAAGGGAAATTGTCGGGATTCGGAAGGAAGGAGATTTCCACAGGCCCGGCAATGCAGGGGTGGAAATGTTACCAACTAGGGGACTAGAACTAGATAAAATATTGTAAACATGCTAGTTAGATGGGACCACTCCATTGGCGGTCCTCGTGCTTTTCTCCCTTGTGCAGGCGACAACTCGACTTGTGGTGAGTTTGTCGAACCACACAAGGAGCACAGGAACAATGGTTCTCGGACTAGCGGTTCTGCTGTTGGCTGTTCCCGGTTTTCACCAGGCTTCCGCTGTGATGAGCGTTCCCAAGGTGATCCAGGTAACGATGGTGCAGCCATCGCCGAAGGGTGAACTCGCACCTGCCACGCATTCCTTTCCGCATGTGAAGCTCATGCAGACTTCCGCGGCGCAGAAGTTGGAAGCGTCTCTTGCGATCGCGAGTTCGCTTTCGATCAGGAACAAAACCGCGTCAGTTGAGACCACAGAAGGCCGGCCGAGCGAGAAGCCCCTCGCGTCAGCGTCCAAGGGCATGGGGATAGCGGACACCGCGAGTGCACCTTTCAAGGGAATGTACGTTGCCGTCCCGGCGGAACCCACGCCCCCCTTCAAGGCTGGCCCGCCGGAAGTCCGGCGCTCGAGCCGCTCGTGGGTTGCCTTGACGATCGCGCAACATGCGGCGGCGACGTTTGACGCCTGGTCCACTCGCCGCGCCATCAGCCGCGGCGGCTCCTATGAAGCTGATCCTCTGATGCGCCCCTTTGCTCATTCTTCGGCCTTGTACGGCGCGATGCAGATAGGACCGGGCGCCCTGGACTATCTGGCTCGCCGGATGCGCCGCAGCGACCACAAGTGGGTGCGGCGTCTGTGGTGGGTTCCGCAGTCAGCCGCTACCGTGAGTTTCGTTTACTCCGGCGCACATAACCTGGCCGTCTCGCGCTAAGCTGCGACAAGGTCTCCTCCTCGCGAAAAAACTCGTGCAACGTGTCAGGTGGCCGGGCGGGACGAAGTTGTCCCGCCCGATCCATTTTCATGGTCGGAGTCTTGGACGAACTCGGGCGGCGCGTGTGGCCGAGTTACTCGTGTTCTCCGGAAAGACGGAAGACAGCACGCGGGGACATTTGGAAATCTGCAATCGGATGAAAGGAATGGCGGGGACGACGGGATTCGAACCCGCGACCTCTGCCGTGACAGGGCAGCGTTCTAACCAACTGAACTACGTCCCCGCGGGTGATGCTCGATGGTGGGCGATGTGCGATTCGAACGCACGACCTTCCCGGTGTAAGCGGGATGCTCTAACCACTGAGCTAACCGCCCAGAGTATCCTAGCGGAACGAGTGCGACGCGTCAACGCGCCGCTTGCCTTGACACTCTTCGCACCGCAACGCTACACTGATTTGATTCAGTAGGATGCGAAGAGCGAGAGGGGCATGCTGCTTTCACGCGATTACGTCGCGCACATGGCGAAAGAAGTCGTCAAACGCCTCGTCGCCAGCCAGATGGTGGAGACAAAGGCCGCGGACGCCGTGGCCCAGCGTGTGCGCCAGGCGATGGCCGAAGAGCTGGCGATCGAAGAGCGCCTGAACGAAGAGGTTCGCGAGATTTTGAGCCGTTACTCCGACGAAATGAAGCGCACCGGCGCTTCCTACCAGGAGATGTACAAGAAGGTGAAGGGCCAACTCGCCCGGGAAAGGAAACTGGTTCTCCGCTGAAATGCGCCTGAGCCGCGAGAAGACGCTTCGCCTTTCCCACACCATTCTCAACGTGCTGGTTTCGAGTGAGGACGTTCTCTTCGTCGAAGACCGGGACACGATCCGCCAGGAAATCGTCCAGATCCTTCAGGCTCTTTTGAAGCAGGAAGAGCAAGTGGACACCGAAGTGCGCGTGAAAATCGCTTCGCAGAAGAAAGAAGTGCTCGAAGGCAGCGAGGAGTGGGACATCCTCTACCGCAAGTATTATGCGGAGGGACTGAAGCGCATGGGCGTGGCATCCACTTGGGCGGAAAGATAGTCGCGTAAGAATTTTGGAAAATGAAAAAGGGGCGATCCTTCGAGATCGCCCCTTTTGATGTAGCGGACAATTACTGTGGCCGGCGCTTCAGCACCGGGCGATCATCATCGTCGCCGGAAGTTGTGTCGCCGCCCTTCTTGTCCTTGGCCGTCTTTTCGGTGCGCTTTCGCAGGGTCGGTTTGTCCGAGTCTTTTTGTTGCGCCTTCTCGCCCGCCTGAATCATCTGCAAGCGGCGCTTGACGAGGTCGAATTCCGACGTTGACACGATGTATTCGTTACGCGCCGGCAGGATCGTGGCGATTTCCTTCTGCGTGGTCGCGATGCGGTCCGGCGTGGGCGGGTGCGTGTTGAAGATCTTGGGGACGCTGCCCGGCCGCTTTTTCTCCTGTGCCTGCACCTTCTCGAAGAAGGTCACGTACGAGTTCGGGTCGTAGCCCGCCTTGTACATGTACTGCACGCCAAGGTAGTCCGCCTCGGCTTCCGCAGCGCGCGAAAAACGGAGAAAGGTCAGCGGGATGGCGAAGCTCAGGCCCTCGTAGATACCATAGCCGGCCCAGCCGCCCGGGCCAAGCAGGATTAGCGGAATCGTGGCGAGCTGGGCGAGTTGGCCCTTGGTGGCGTTCTTCGTGCCGTGCCGCGCGGCGACGTGAGCGATTTCATGGGCCATCACGCCGGCCAATTCGGATTCCTCGTCGGCATGCAGAATCAGCCCGCTATTCACGTAGAAGAATCCGCCGGGCAGCGCGAACGCGTTGATGGCATCCGAATCAATCACTTTGATCGTGAAGGGAACCTGGGCATCCGAGTTGCGCACGAGATTCTGTCCGACCCGGTTGACATATTCGTTGACCACCGGGTCATCCACAAACTTCGAGCTGCGCTCCACTTCCTGCGCGAGCTGCTTGCCGAGCGCGATCTCTTTTTCCAGGGAATAAAAATTCAGGCCCTTGCCGACGCTTCGATTCCCGATCGCATCCACGTCCGACTTCGAGCCTTTCTCCTGGGCCATCGCCGTGCCGGGCGGGATCATCAGGGAGATCGCCACCAGCACCGCTCCGAGCCTCGCCGCCCACGATTTCATGTTCGCCACCTCCGGCCTGCCCTGGAAAGGATTATACACCCCTCCGTAGAGGGCGGCCTTCCTTTGGCTAGGATGTATGCAACGGCAAAAGAGTTTCTTCGCCCTTCCGACAAACTAGGGTTCCATTGACGCCCTCGGGAATTCTGTCTAGAGTTACTGCGTCCCCGATGGCAGTCAAGAAGATACAGGTCGGCCAGGTTTGGAAGAAATCGGACAGTGGTGAGACCTATCTGATCACAAAGGTCTATACCGAGGCCCTGGCGACGTTTGCCGTTCTGCGCAAGACGGGCGCCGAAAACGAAGCCCCGCTGCGCGTCCGGGTCGAGCGAAACGGGTCCGGCCATACGCTCCCCGGCTTCGACTTCGCCCAGCTATCCGACGAGTTTTAGCGCCGCGCCGGTTGACTCTCACGTTTAAGCCAAGTGGGGGCTAGATTGAGCGCACGGGCATCTTCACCACGTCGTCCACCTGCGCGATTTCCTTCACGACGAAAGGCTCCGCGTAGAGCGCTCCGATCATCCGGCCAAAGTAGCGGACACTCAGATTCATCTCCTCCTCAAAGCGGTCCAGCGGCAGCGAAACCTTAGACCGGCGCTCCCGGACGGGGGGATTGAACTGCGACGCGTAGGCCAGAATCGCGCGCCGGCGCCTTTCGAATTGTGCCGTGATGTCCACGGCAAAGGTGGGTCGGACGTCCTGATACATGGCCGAATACAACACCTTGAACGGCCGGAAAGGCTCGCCCGCCAGGGCTAGCCGCTTTAAACCTGCCAGAAAGCAGCCCTCGTAGCCCAGGATGGCCGTGGTGTAATGATCCGGATGCCTGCCCTCCCAGTAGGGGAGAATCACCGTATGAGGCTGCCAGGCGCGAATCACGGCCGCTATGGCCAGCTTATACTCTTCGGTAGCAGCCAGGCGGGCGTCGGGCAGCCCTAGATTCTTTCGGACCTTCACGGCGAGTATCTTTGCCGCTTTGGCCGCTTCCTTCAGGCGGATTTCCGGCGTGCCTCGCGTCCCCATCTCGCCCCGGGTCAGATCGAGGATTCCGGTCCGATAGCCCTTCTGCGCCATCTTGAGCAGGGTGCCGCCGCAGGTCAGCTCAACGTCGTCGGGGTGCGCGGCGATTGCCAGCAGATCGAGTTTCATTTCGCCTCCGTGGAAGCTACCGATTCTAGGCGGCCTGATGCGCCACGTCAAAGCCGGCAATCTAGGAGCAATCTCCTAGTTTGAGGAATCCTCCAGCATGGGGCGGTCTATTTTGGAAACCTGCTTTCTCGTTCCGCTTCTAAGGAATGGTAATTCCCAGCTCCTTCAACACCAAGTTGCATTTGGATGTGACCAACTCGAGGAAAAATGTCAATTCTTCGAGCACTTCGCGCTTGGACTGCGTTCTCTGATCCTGGGGGACATGAGGGAGTCGCGGATCCAGAAAAAGCGTAGCCGATGAAGCACGAGAGCTACCCACATAAACCTGTATGCTCAAAGGACTGTGTTGTGTGTGCGAAACAAAGTTTCGGAAGAGGATGATCCGGAAGTGTGATCCCTCCTCAGAATATGGGTCATCCGGAAGGTCTTTCTTCCAAGTGCGTGGGTGAAGTTGATCAAGGAAGGATTTGATTGGATCCGCTGGAGCAAGCCTCTGGCAAACTTCTCGAACATCGACTTCCTCCCGATCCAGGCCGAGCTTCCGGATGTTGTTTACCTCCTGCGCCAAGAAATCAATGGCTCCGCACAAGTGGAAGAAGAACTCCTGCAACAGCGGTTGCCGCTCGCGATGGCGAGCGCCGCCGATATTGCCCTTGTTGAGGGCGCGAAGGTCATTCAACCGGCGCTCCGCGAAGTAAAGCCGATCGTGAACTGGGTGGTCAATATAAGTATGGGGCATTCTAGATGGTCCTCCTTACGCCACCCTAGCACCTGACGTTCCGCCGTAAATAGATTAAATCCCTAACGAGGACGCCAGCAACTCACGGAGCGAGTTGACAGCCGCGCTTCGGGTGTTATGGTTTGGGTCTTCTCATCGGGGAGGGAGGCATGGCGGAGCAGCCATTCAGAGGGAAAGTCGCGCTGGTGACGGGCGCAGCGAAGCGCATCGGCCGCAGTATCGCCCTGAAGCTGGCCGTCGAAGGCGCCGACGTCGTTGTGAATTACGCCCGGTCGAAGCCCGAGGCAAATGAAGTTGTCGCCGAAATCCAGAAACTCGGCCGGCGAGGATTGGCATGGCAGACCGACGTGACGCGCCGCGACGAGGTGGTGAAGATGTTCACGGCCGTCGAGCGGGAATTCGGGCGGCTGGACATTCTTGTGAACAATGCCGGGATGTTTTTCCCCGCGAAATTCGACGAACTCACGGAAGAACAATGGGACAGCATCCTCGGCGCGAACTTAAAATCGCAGTTCTTCTGCGCGCAGGCGGCAGCCCCTCTGCTGCGCCGGCAGGAAAGCGCGCACATCGTGAACATCACTTCGCTTGGCGGTTTGCTGCCCTGGCCGGCGTACATGCACTACTGCGTCTCGAAGGCGGGGGCGATCATGCTGACGCGCTGCCTGGCGCGCGCCCTCGCGCCCAAAATCCGCGTGAACGGCGTGGCCCCGGGCACAATTCAATTCCCCGGCGAGGCGCCGGACGAGGCTTACATCCGCCGCGCGCCCCTCGCGAAGACCGGGAAGGGCGACGACATCGCCGAGGCCGTCTCCTTCCTCGCTCAATCGGAGTTCATTACCGGACAAATCCTCGTCGTGGATGGCGGCCGCATCCTGACCTAGCCGCGGAATCATTCCGTCAGCTATGAAGGGAGCCGCAGCGCGCCGCTCACCAGCTTCGCGATCATTTCGCGGTCGGCCGGAAGGAAATTGAGCGCGGGAAGCGCACCGCGCTCGGCCCACAGCATTTGCTCGAACGCCAGATTGCGCACCGCGGCGGGATCGACGCGCGCCTGCAGAAAAATCAGCTCGATTTCACCGGCCAGTTCCCGGTAGCGGTGGCGAGTCCGAAAAACCTCCGCGCCGATCTCCGCCGCCGCGCCAAGCTCTTCTTCGAGCTCGCGCGCCAGCGCCTGCGCAGGCGTTTCGCCGGGCTGCATCTTGCCGCCCGGGAATTCCCATTGCAGCGCGAACGAGTCTCCGCGCCGCCGCTGGCAGACGAGCAGCTTCCCTTCGCTTTCGATCAGCGCTGCAACAACGGTCAGCACGAGCGTGCCACTCTTTGGGGTGTAAGTTTCACGGAGATTTTTCCCCGCGCGCCGTCAATTCGGGGTGAAGGGCGGCCAACAGAGCCTCGGCGCCCCGCACGAGCGGCGGGCCCGGCGTGTTAAGCAGTTCATCGCGAATCACGACGACGCGCCGATTCTTCACCGCGGGCAGGTTTTTCCAAGCTGGATTTTGCAAGGCTTGGTCTGGCTTCGCCCGGTCGCCGGTTGCGGTCCAGGCAAGGATGATCACGTCAGGCCTGGCGCGCGCAACATCTTCATCGTTCACGCGCTGGCCGGCGGGCAAGACGAATCTGCCGCCGGCGAACTCCACGAGTTCCTGGACCCAGGGCGGGGAAGTGATTCGCGGATTGGGCCACGCCTCGCAATACACGCGGGGCCGCGAACGCGCGCGGCGCGCGCGGCGCGCGCGGCGGGCGACCAGCGAGAAGCCCCGGCGCATCCTGCGAACAAGGTCTTCCGCTTGGCTCGCGCGTCCCACGAGCCCGCCGAGCACCCGAATTTCTTTTTCGATGCCGGCGAGTGAACGCGGATTCGAGGCGATGAAGACGACCGGCAACTCGAGAATCTTCGCGACAACTTCCGGCTTGAACGGCACGGAACCGATGACGATGTCCGCCTTCAGGCGACGCAGCGGCTCGATGTCCATTGCCCAGCAATCGCCCAGACGCGGGAGACGCCCCACCTCGGCGACCTCGGCGCACCACTTACTGACGCCGACGAGCTGCCGCCGGGCGCCGATCCCGGTGAGAATGGAAGTGACGCTTGGCGCAAGCGAGACGATGCGTAGCCGCGGCGCGCGTTTCAATTCTTTCATCGGGAGCCGTCATTCTAGCCGCCGGGCTCAGGCGGCACAACCGGAAGCATCCACAGCGGCCCCTTGACTTCATACGCCCACGAGCGGAGGATTCACGCCAAAGCTCACAGTTGGCGGTTCCGCCAAAGGAGGTCCCATGCCGCATTACCTGACTCAAGTTGCCTACACGCCGGAAGCCTGGAACTTGCTGGTGAAGAACCCGCAGGACCGGATCGAAGCAATCCGCCCGGCGATCGAAAAGCTGGGAGGAAGAATCATCACCGCCTGGTTTGCGTTTGGCGAATACGACGTTGTGACAATTCTGGAAATGCCCAACAACATCGCCGCTGCGGCAATCGCGATGGCGTTCGCCGGCGGCGGGGCCTGTAAGACGGTGAAGACGACCCCGCTGATGTCCACGGCCGAAGCGCTCGATGCGCTGCGCAAGGCGGGGACGACCGGCTACCGGCCGCTCACGTCCGCAGCGTCGGCCACGGCGTAATCACCGCGTGCATCCAGAGGGCGCCCTAGCGAGTTAGTCGCAGCGGCCCAACGGAGTATTCTGTGAGGGGCGCCAGCAAGCCATCGGCGCCCCCCGCAGAACCGTTGTGTGCGCCTCGGTGACAAATCATGGGATACTTTCCGCGATGTACAACTCCGCCGTTCTCGACCATTTCAAGAATCCCCGCAACGCCGGCGACCTGCCGGATGCTACCGCTGTCGTGGAAGTGGCAAACCCTGTCTGTGGCGACATTCTCCGGCTTGCCGTGCGCGTCGAGGATGGCTGTATCTCTGAGGCGCGATTCAAGGCGCAAGGATGCGTAACGTCCATCGCGTGCAGCTCATTTTTAACGGAACTGCTCTGCGGCAAGACGATCGCCGAAGCGAAGCACATCAGCCCGGCACAGATTTCGGATGCCCTGGGCGGTCTGCCGCCAGCCACACTTCACGGAGCGCAGCTCGCCTGCGACGCCCTCGAAGCCATCCTCGTCAAGCTGGGCTGATGCTTCTCACGTGGCGCCCAAAGCGCGCTTCAGCGTCTCGGGGTCGTTGAGGTTTAGGACGACGCCTTCTTCTTCGGTGGGAACTTCGTGGATTTCAGCCGCGTGCGCCCAGACCACAGCGCGGGCGCCGACTTCCGCCGAAGCAGCGAGGAGTTCTCCATAGAGCGAGCTTCGGAAGATGACCGGATGACCGCGGCGTCCGTGAAACGCGGGGATGACGATGGGTTTGCCGCTCTCATCGAATTGCTCGATCAGCGTCCGGACGAGCGGCGCCGTGATGAGCGGGTGGTCAATGAGAAAAAGAATCATCCCCTCGGTTTCCTCGCGCGGCAGGCTCCGCAGCGCCGCCTGGATCGAAGAAAGCTGGCCTTGCCGCCAGTCCGCGTTGAAGACGATGCTCGCCGGATCGAGCTTAATTTTGTCGCGAACATGGTTGATGCCCGCGCCGAGGACGACGCGCGTCAACCCGATCCGCGGGTGCTGCGCCACCTCGAGGAGATGTTCGAGAAATGTCCGGCCGCGGTAAGGGAGCAGGGCTTTCGGAGATCCCATGCGCGCGGAGGCGCCGGCGGCCAGGATGACGGCGGCAAGCATGGCTTCAAGCGTCGCGGTGAGCAGCGGAGTGGTCGAGCTTGACCGCCTTGTGTGGCAGGCCTTCGGCATTGCGGCGAATGGCGATGAGCTCGGCGGCGATGCTTACGGCAATTTCTTCAGGCGTCAGCGCACCGATCTCGAGCCCGACGGGGGCGTGAATGCGGTCGAACGTCGCTGCCGGGATGCCTTTCTTTTCAAGCGCGCGGTACACTTCGATCACTTTCCGCTTGCTGCCGATCATCCCGATGTATCGCGCCGGCGTCTTGACGGCCCACTCGAGCACGCGCATGTCGTCCTTATGCCCGCGCGTGACGATCACCAGGTACGTGCTCGGCCCCGGATGAATCTTCTCGAATGCTTCTTCGTAACTCGTGTGGATCTCCGCGGCCATGGGAAAGCGTTCCGCATTCGCGAAGGTCTCGCGGTCGTCCACAATCCCGATGGCAAACCCGGCGAGGTGCGCGACGCTCGCCGTGGCCGTGGACACGTGGCCGCCGCCGAACAGGTACAGCATCGGCTGCGGAAGGATCGGTTCCACGAAAATCTCCAGCGTGCCGCCGCAAATCAATCCGGAATCGTACGCCGCTTCATTGTTCAGATTAAAGGTCATCTTGCGAGGCATTTCCCCGCGGATCACGTCTTTGGCGGCCGCCCAGACGTCGGCTTCCACGCAGCCGCCACCCACCGTTCCGATGATCGAGCCGTCCTCGCGCACCAGCATCCGCGAGCTTTCATAGCTCGGGATCGAGCCGTTCGTGTGCACGATCGTTGCCAGGGCGCCGCGCTGCCCGGCGCGCCGCATCCGCACGAGTTCTTCGAAAAGATCCATCGCAAGCCGCTGAAATTAGGGTACGGCGCGAGTCCGCGACTGTCAATTGCTGCCGGAGCCGCGTAGTGGGTCAGTTTGAAATCCATCCGGCTTTGAAAAGCATTTCGTGCGCAACCTCGGTCACAGAGCGATTCTCGTTTACGACGATGAAATCCTCTAATCGCGCACGGTCAAGAATGACATTCAATTTCGCGACGCGAGCAACGTATTCCCGCTGCGATACACCTGATTCACGCATCTTGACGCGCTGCTTCATCGCTTCGATGCTGGCAGTAAGACGGCAAACGAGAGTGTTTGTGGCCAAAACAACATCACGACACACCTCTAGTTCAGCGCGTTCTTCCATTGCGCGCGCCAACAAGAGTCGCGTCACGCCGAGGGAAGCATAGTTTTTGCAGACAGCCTGAAGATTGCGGTACATCACGTTATCGTTGCTGGCGGCGGACGAGAGATGGGCAAGCCCGAGCGCGTCCAAGTCGATCGCCGCATGGGTAATGTGGCGCAGCGCAAGGATGTCCGAAGCTTCGGCCAGAACAGTTGTCTTGCCTGCCCCCATCGAGCCCGTGATGATTAGCAACGATTCCGTAGCTACTCCATTGCTGTTCAATCACGAATCATGCCATGACTCTAGTGCTGATGCGATGGGGTAACACTGGGACTGACCCACTACTCAGAACGGCGAAGCTTTCTAGACAGGCTCGCCATCGAATGCTACGGTAAGCCGATTCAGACACGCCCGTTCAGGAGTCTGCCGATGAAGGCGATCGTATTTTCCCAGCACGGGGGGCCGGACGTGCTTCGCTACACCGACGTTCCGGAGCCTCCTATTCACTCGACCGAAATACTGGTGCGCGTGCGCGCCGCCGCGCTGAATCATCTCGATCTCTGGGTGCGACGCGGTATTCCCGGCGTCCCGATTCCGCTGCCGCACATTCCGGGGTCCGATATTTCCGGCGAGGTGGTCAAGGTCGGCGAGCTCGTGAAGCGCGTCCACGTGGGCCAGCGAGTGCTGCTCGCGCCGGGGATTTCCTGCGGCCAGTGCGTGCATTGCGTGGGCGGCGAGGAGACCCTATGCCGGCAGTACACCCTCTTCGGATACATGGTTGACGGCGGTTGCGCGGAATTCGTGCGCTCACCCGAAGGGAACGCCATCCCCATCCCCGGCGATCTTTCCTTCGAAGAAGCGGCGGCAGTGCCGCTGGTTTTTCTGACGGCGTGGCACATGCTCATCACACGGGCGAAATTGCAGCCGGGCGAGGACGTGCTCGTGCTCGGCGGCGGCAGCGGCGTAGGCAGCGCGGCAATCCAGATCGCGAAGCTGACCGGCGCGCGCGTGTTCGCCACCGTGGGCACCGAGGAGAAGGGCAAGCGGGCGCGCGAGCTGGGCGCGGATGAAATCATCCTGCACAGCCAGCAAAAAATCTCGGAGGAAGTGAAGCGCCTGACGAACCGGCGCGGCGTGGACGTAGTCCTCGAACACGTCGGCGAAGCCACGTGGGAGCAGAGCCTGGCGAGCATGGCGACGGGCGGCCGGCTGGTGACGTGTGGCGCCACCACTGGCTTCCACGGAAAAATTGATCTGCGGCACCTGTTCGGCCGGCAGCTCACGCTGATGGGCTCCTACATGGGCGGCCGGGCCGAACTGTATCGCGTGATCGAGCTGGTGGGGCGGCGGCAGCTTCACGCCGTGATTGACCGCGTGATGCCGCTCTCGCATTGCGCGGAGGCTCATGCGTTGATGGAGAACCGCGAGCACTTCGGCAAGATCGTCCTGAAGCCGTAGGCGTCATGTGCAGCGATAGGGCTCGGTCAGACCTTCCCGATTCTGCGTTACCGGGAGCCGTTAACCGAAGGTAGTGGGGTCAATGGCACCTGGGTACGAGGGTGCGGTTCAGCCCCAATGCCACCTTCCGGAGAAGGCGTTTTCCAGGCGGAATCCGCCGGCTGAGATCACCTGCGCCATGAGTAAACGCTTGGCGACTAGCCGGGACCTATCCAGGGAAATGTGACCCGGTGTCTTCGACTCAGACACTTGCAGGGGCCATCGAGCCCGGCAAGTGGGATGAAGTGATTCATCAATTGCGAGATGGGATTTCGCGACAGGAATCGAGCACTGGCAGGATTCCATCCGTTGCTCATCCCGCATCAGCCGCGGCGCTTGCGAAACGGATGGCACCGTCGGCTGCAGCGGCGTGTTAGGGTGCGTCAGCTACCTCCCCTGACGCCTCCCGCACGAATACCACGCCGCCGAAGCCAGAGACCACCGAGAAACAAGATCACCCCGACCAAGGCCGCATAGGGCACAGAAGTTACGTATCCAACGATATCGATTCCGGCCTCCCGGAGCCGCGTGCCGAACACTGAGAGGGCGGCAGCCGCCAACACTAAGGTACCGAGCACGACCAGGATTGTGCCGATTGGTTTCATCGTTGCCTCCGATCGCTTCACGCGAAATAGTTTCTTTTCTTGCCGGCCTAATGGATACGCGCTCACCTGCCAACGCTCACCCTCGCGTCGGCAGCCGTCAGGTGCAGCCCCTTGCTATGCGCCATACCCTGCACCGATGCTCACGCGAGGTAGAGGCCGTCGGCCGGGCGCTTAGAGGGTCGCTGGCGGCGACCGGCGCATCTGTCCACTGAACGCGGCAAATGTAATGCCCGGTTGAATCGTCGCAGTAACAATGAAGTGCGCGACGATGACCGGTGCCAAGCACCGGTCACCTACGACGTAGACCAACCCGAGGGCAGTGCCAAGCGTTCCCGTGGCAATCATCGCCCCAACGCCGGCGACGATGTGACCCGTCATGAGTCCCCAACTTGCGTGCGCGAGGCCGAAGACGAGGCCTGATGCAATCACCTGGACTCCGGCAGACCAGCCAGCGCGCATTAACCCGTCCATGATCATGCGACGGAAGAAGGCCTCCTCGACAAGAGCCGCTGCGAACGCGACCAGAAGCCCTAAGAACTTGAAAAAGGATATGGCGCGCCAATGTTCACGAACCAGCGGAATGTTCCGGACTGAATAGGCGGAATAGACCGCGGCGATTACCAGAGCCATACACCAAGCGGGGAGCGTTCCCCGCGGCCCGGTGAAGAAGCCCAGATTACGCAGAAACCCAACAGGTCTGCCAAGAAGCAGAAATACAACAGGGAACCATAGCATGCCCCCGGCGAGAATGAGGAACAGCGCCGAGTTTCGCCGTACCGTCGGGCTGATTGTAACCGCCATTCGTTTAGCTTCCTTGCCGTTTGCCAGAACGTTGCCGTCCGAGGCCAATAATCGTAATGACGAGCCACACGATGAACGACGGGAACCATACTGACCACCAATCGTGGGTGAAGAATTGAGCAGCGGCCTGTCTGAGAACAAGAAGCCCAAACAAGTTGATGGCCAGAGTGATGGATAACCCGATCGCCCCGACCCTAACCGTCGCGTTCATGCGGAACCTCCTGCAGCGGAAGCGCTGATGGCGGCCGAATGGCCGGCGTGGACCGACAGCTTCACGGCCATGTTAGACGTCGCTCCGGGAATCGCCTACTTCTTGGTGACCCGCCTGAAATGGTTCCTACTGTACGTCTCGAATGACCCGCCGGGAGCGGCCAGCTCGAACGTCTCAACGAATTCGTCGTTTGAGAGAATGTCATACGATTCTTTGGCCCTCCAACTGTTGCTGAAGTTCTCGAATCCTTCGCTGTCGAAGACAAGTTTGCCTGGTTTGGCGGCTTCCTTGTTCATGACATACCAGTTGACGAATCCCTCTTGGTGGAACTGACGCAATACCAGCAGTGCCCTTTTGCTGTCATAACTGAAGAAGCTCCAATGTTCATGGACTTCACCGGCCTTGTTCTTCTCCTGAGGGGGATACGTGGAGACGTTCCTTTCGTGCAGATAACGATCCTGCAGCACGAAGGTGTACGACCGTCGCACGGTTCCGGACCCTGCCTGACCCTCGGCGGTTCCTTCCCATTCACCCACGAAGAAGCGAATTGGCTCCCAGGGGTCTGGCTTCCCTTGTGGCGCAGCTCGGCCGGTCAACGGCAGTCCAGCGATGAACAGAGCGAATAGCGCCAACTTGATACCCTTGCCGAATGTCCGTGTCATAACCTTGCTCCTCCTTGAGAACGGGTGTGCTGCTTTGGCGACGTCTAACTTCTGTTTAGGCTGACCCGGATAAACCCGCACCCGGACAGCCCAAGACGAAACCGCCACCGCCGGGCCGGGGTTGCAACTGCCCAGGTGGTAGCGACTTCTGTTCCATGTGACAATTTGTCTCCAGAATCTCATGCGGACCGGTCCGTCCACATGCTTGCCCGACTCGACACGAATTCCTGAATTAGACTGCCGCTCAACCCGCGAGTCAAGGGCAGAGCACCACACAGTGCCTCACCACCCCGCCGAGCGGTCCGCTTCGTGGGTTTCGGCGGGAGACCGCCTTGTTTCCAGCGATGCCAGATAGATCCTCCCTAACGGCCCGGGGTTGATCCGACGGAATTCATTTCATTCAGGCCACTGCTTGATAGGTCGCCTGTTCGAAAGCTCAGGCACTCCGTCGCGTCGCTTCCTTTCTCCGGAGTTCAATCGCACAAGCTGATTCACGACCCGGCGGGCGAGCGAGCGAATTGCATGGGCGGGAGCAAAGTGCGAGAATGATTATGCTGCGGAGTGAGGCGAAGAATGGCGGTTGAGCTTGCGGATGGCGTGACGCTGCAAAGGCCCGGCGAGGACGAAAACTTCCTCAAGGAAGAAGGAATCCTTTTCACGCAGCTCGACAAGCTGGTCAACTGGGCGCGGAAAAGCTCGATCTGGCCGATGTCGTTCGGCCTGGCCTGCTGCGCGATTGAAATGATGTCCACGGCCGCCTCGCGGTACGACATCGCGCGGTTCGGCGCCGAAGTCTTCCGCGGCTCCCCGCGCCAATCTGATTTGATGATCATCGCCGGACGCGTCTCGCAGAAAATGGCGCCGGTGATCAAACTGCTCTACGAGCAGATGCCCGAGCCGAAGTGGGTGATTTCGATGGGCGTGTGCGCCACGTCCGGCGGCGTCTTCGACAACTACGCCATCGTGCAGGGCGTAAACCAGGTGATTCCCGTGGACGTGTACGTCCCCGGCTGCCCGCCGCGGCCAGAACTGCTGCTCTACGCGATCACCCAGTTGCAGAAAAAGATCATGGCGGAGAGGGGCAGCTTCCGGAAGGCGCTCAATCTGCGTTAGCAGGCAAGAGCCAACCGTTCATCGTCGAAAGTCAGAAGTTGAAAATTGAGAGCACGGATGCCCGCGAAGTCATGGCGGGCATTTTCATTTAGAGAGAAATCACGATCAACGAAACCGCAGGGGAGTATGCCCATACGCCACTACGAAGAGATGGCGCGCGTTTCTCTCTGGCGCAGGCTTGCGATGGGAAACTCAATCGCCTTCGCTGACCCGCCGGCCCACTCCACCTGCGTGCCCGGCGCGTTGGCTTCCCGGCGCAGATAGCCCATGCCGATGGCGCGGCCGAGCCCGGGTGAAAATGCCGCGCGCGTGACGTGGCCGGCCTCTTTGCCCTCGAAGAGCAAGGAAGCCCCGGGAGGTGGCGCGTCCTTGCCGGAAAATTCCAGGCCCACGCGGCGGCGGTTCACGTGGCCGCGCGAGCGAACGCGTTCCACGATTTCCTGCCCGGTGTAACAGCCTTTTGTGAAGCTGATGTGGGTGCCCTCGAGGCCCGCTTCGTGCGGGATCACTTTGTCGTCAAAATCGTAGCTGAACCAGGGAATGCCCGCTTCCAGCCGCAGAACATTCAACGTGGCATAACCGATGGGGCCGCCGCCGTGGCGGCGAACAGCACCCGCCAGCTTTTCCCACAGCGCGCCGAGCTGCGCGCGTTCCGCGATGAATTCGATTCCTGGAATACCACCCGGCGAACGCCGCAGAATTCTGCAAGGAATCGCTCCGGCATCGGCCTCCCGGTGCCCGAGTTCCGGCAGGGAATCATAAGCAACGCCCGTTACTTCGGCCAGCGCCGCAGGCGCTTGCGGCCCTTCGATAGCGATCGCGCCCATCTGATCGGTCAAATCCTCCATCGTCACATCGTCCATGATGATAAATTTCTCAAAAGTGCTCGCCAGTTGTTCGCGACTCATGGCGTAGGAGATTGCCAGAACACTCTCGTCCAGGCCGAGTGTCTCCACTTCGGCGAGGATGTGCCCTTGCGGATTGAGCAGCAGCGAAATGGCGCCCGTGCCGGGGGCCAGCGCGAGGATGTTGTTCGTCAGCAGGGCATTCAGATAGCGGACGCGGTCCGGGCCCGTGAAACGCAGCCACGCGCTGTAATTCTTGTCCACCAGGGCCACCGTTTCGCGCGCGAAACGATATTCCTCGGCAAGGTTCGAGAAGCGGTCGGGCAGCAGCGTGCCGAACCACGTGCCCATCGTGGCCCCGGCGGCCTCGTGCCATTTGCGCAATGGAGATTCAAGCGGCATGGCGTTCCGCGCGTTCGCGCGCCAGGCCTCATCTTAACAGATGAGGCGCGCGCAGGGCTCGGAGGCGAGCGCAAGAATATTGCTATACTGGCGGGCGATGGCCACGCAGATGATTCACGAGATTCTTCCCGTCGGGATGCTCCAGTGCAATTGCCAGATCCTCGGCGACCCGGAAACGCGCGAAGCCGTGGTGATCGATCCCGGCGACGAAGCCGGGCGCATCCTCGAAGTGATCGCGAAACACCGCTTGAAAGTGCTCGCCATCGTCAACACCCATGCGCACATTGACCACGTCGGCGGGCTGCGGAAGCTGCACGAAGCTACCGGCGCGCCGGTCTTCATGCACAAGGAGGATTTGGAGCTGTACCGCCTCCTCGATATGCAAGCGCGCTGGATCGGGATGCGCACGCCGGAAATGACCGAGGTGGACGATTTTCTCCGCGAAGGCGATACGGTGCGCTGGGGAAGCTACGTCGCGAGCGTCCTGCACACGCCGGGGCATACGCCCGGAAGCATCAGCCTTTTTTTGCCGGCCGAGGATTCCCTGGTGACGGGGGAGAAGCGCACCCGTGGAGGAATCATCGAGCCGCCAAAGCTCTTTGCCGGAGATACGCTTTTTGCCGGCAGCATCGGACGAACGGATTTGTGGGGCGGCTCAATGCCGGCGATCCTCGCGTCCATCCATTCCAAGCTGCTCTCGCTCCCGGATAAAACAATTGTGTTTCCCGGCCACGGCCCCGCCACCACAATTGCCGAGGAACGCGAATCGAATCCGTTTCTTGTTCGAGGGTAATCGCAGGTCAGGTGACTAATTCGGCCGGCTGCGGCCTTCGCGCTCGGCGCGCATCGCTTCCATTACGCTCTGGATCAATTCTTTGGCTTTGCTCAATTCCTGGGAAATCAATCGGATATCCATCACCGGTTTTTGCGGATCGCGGACGCTGTGGCAATAGACGCCGTGCTGGCCCACGAGCACGAGCGCGTTCGTCAGCAGGTCCAGGGTGACCGCCAATCGCCCGCGGTGCGGCCCCATCATTGCCTCATAGTGCTCGAGTTCTTCTTTGTGGTCATCGAATGCGGACATAGCGAATGTCTCCTCAAAACCCCAGGCAGGTTATCAAGTTAGCCCTTCTCGGCGACGACTGCAAATGGCGAGTTCTATTACTCGATGTTGCCAGCGAGGAACATCTACAGTCCTGTGCCTTTACGCCGTTCCAATAGGGCTGGATAATTTGTCAGCGGCGTAAGGCCTGCGGTACGAGAAGTCTGGGGTGTTGGGGGCAGGCGAGGGGTCAGGATCGTACTTCTCAATGCTGGTCGTCTCGCATCGAGGACCCTGCTCGGACGGTGCATTTCCCGAGTGGGCTGTACGTCTGCCGCGCTCGGGTGTCGCTGCAGTCGGCTTGTCCCCAATACTCAATAAGGCTCTTAGACCGGGCACGAGATGCCAACGTGATCCGCACTACAGGGATGCACGCGTGAGGATGCAATGAGACGCGCTGATCTAGTTCACAATTCGAATAAAGGGAAGAACGTACGCACCAGCCAGATTGTCTTCGGAGAGCGGCAGCATCTTTTGCGGGTTCTTGATTCCGTCGAGCACAGCCAGATCCCGCATGCGCGCCTCGAACAGGAGCGCCGCGTGATCGAGCAGTTGATTCACGCGCGCACACTGGAGCTGAACCGCATCAATTCGACATGGGACGAAAAAGTCGGAATCGTGCTGGGCGCTGAAGTGAGCCCCGACGCGCTCGAAAAGCTTTCCCGCGAAGCCCCGAAAGAGGATTTCTACCTCTTGCGCCTGATCAGCGAGCATCCGAAAGTTTCGGGCAAGACGTTGCGGCGGCTCTCGAGCCATCCCTACGCGGCGATTCGCGAAAACATCGCCCGCCATCCCAACGCCGATGCCACGACGCTTACCCGGCTCAGCAAAGACCGCGCGCAGCCGCTGTGGTACCTAGTGGCGTTCAATCCGAATGCGCCCGATCCGCTGCGCCGGAAGCTGCAGGAACGCATGAGAAAGCTGGGAGAAAAGGCCTCCACTCAGTAGAATCGGAGGCATGGCCCTCGCTCTCCCTGTTCATCTGAACATTGCCGAGGAATTCCTCGGCTGCCCCGCCCGCGAACACCCCGGCCGCATCGCCATTGCCGGCGAGCCTTCGGCGGCCACCTATGCGGAAATCGAGGCGGCCGCGAACCGCGTCGGCAACGCGTTGCGCGAGTGGGGCTGCGAGCGCGGCGACCGCATTCTGCTTGTCCTCCCGGATTCCCTCGAATTCATCGCTGCCTTTTTCGGGGTAGTAAAAATCGGAGCCATCGCCGTTCCCGTCAACTCGTTCGCGCGAGCAGCGGATTACGAGTACTGGCTGGCGGACTGTGGCGCGCGTTTCGCCATCGTTCACGCAACGGCGCTTCCGGAATTCACCGGCGCAGCGCAGCGCCATCGCCTGCTGGAGACCGTCGTCGTGGGTGCCGCGGAGAAAGGCCTGGGCCACGGCAGCTTCCTCCGCTGGGAAAACTGGCTCGATGGTGCATCGGAGCACCTCGAACCCTATCCGACGGCGGCAACGGACCCTGCCTTTTTCCTCTACACCTCCGGCAGCGGCGGGACACCGAAGGGGGCAGTCCACCGGCACCAGGACATGGTCGTCACCAGCCGCAGCTTCGCGCAGGGCGTGCTGGGATTGCGCGCGGAAGATATCACGTTCTCGGTGTCGAAACTCTTCTTCGCGTACGGCCTGGGCAACGGGATGTACTTTCCGTTCTCGGTCGGCGCGAGCACGGTGTTGATGCCGGAGAAGCCGAAGCCCGAACGTGTGGCGGAACTGGTGGCCCGGCGCCATCCGACCGCATTCTTCTCCGTGCCGACGTTCTATGCGGCGCTGCTGCGCGAGGCAGAGCGTGGCGTGAAGCTGGACTTTTCTTCCGTGCGCCTGGCCGTCTCGGCGGGCGAGACGCTTCCGGCAGAGATCTTCGAACGCTTTCGCAGGCGATTCGGCATCGAGATTCTCGACGGCATCGGCTCGACGGAGATGCTGCACATGTTCTTGTCGAGCCGGCCGGGAAAAGCGCGCCCCGGTTCCTGTGGAGTGGAAGTGCCGAACTATGAGGCGAAAATCGTGGACGATGCCGGCGAACGGGTTCCGGATGGCGAACTTGGGAATCTGTGGGTAAGAGGGCAGAGCGCGTTCGCTGCCTACTGGGGCAAGCCGGAACTCACCGCACGCACGAAACTCGGCGACTGGGTAGTAACCGGCGACAAGTTCACTCGTGACGCCGAAGGCTACTACCATTATGGCGGGCGCGCGGACGACATGATGAAGGTCTCCGGCATGTGGGTTTCGCCCGGGGAAGTTGAAAACGCGCTGTTGGCCCATCCGATGGTTGCCGAAGCCGCTGTCGTGGCGCACGCCGACTCTGTCGGTTTGATCCGCGCGGCTGCCTATGTGGTCCTGCGCGCGGGCACCGAGGCCGGCCCGCACCTGGCCAGCGAAATCCAGCAATGGCTCAGAGGCCGGCTGGTTTCCTACAAGTGCCCGCAGGAGATCCACTATCTGGACGAATTGCCGAAGACCGCGACCGGGAAGATCCAGCGGTTTCGCCTGCGCGAAGGGTAAGCGCCGGGCGGGGTGGCCCGGCCTCCAAAAGACAAATTGGCTCTTTACGAGGCAGCTTTGGGGTGTATATTGGCGTTCAGGGGGAGCCAATGCTGCCGCTCCAGTTGCAAACCGAAAGTCACATTCCCCTGTACGTCCAGCTTCGGGATCAACTGCGCGCCCTGGTGCACGCCGGCGAGCTTCGCGCGGGAGACCGCATCCCCGCGAGCCGCGAATTGGCATTGCAACTGGGCGTCCACCGCACCACGGTCGCCAACGCCTACGCGGAACTCGAGTCGGAAGGATTGATTCGCGGACACGTCGGCCGCGGCACATTTATCCAGGCCCTGCCGAACGCTCGGCCCTTCACGCCGCCGCCGCGACCGGCAAGCCTTTCGACGAATGGCGGGGTGCTTCGCTGGGAAGCCCTGTTTGCCGACGAGCGCACGGAGGAAAACCTGAGCCGTCTCACGCCGGAGGTTCCCGAGGGCGCGATCGCGTTTGTCACCGCGAAGCCCTCGGAGGAGTTTTTCCCCGTGGAGGAGATGCGCCTTTGTTGCAATGCGGTGCTGCGCCGCGACGGGCGCCGCATTCTGCAGCTCGGCTCCTCCGACGGCTATGGCCCGTTGAAAAACGTGCTCGTGGATTTCCTTCGCGCGGACGGAATCCAACTGCGCCCAGAACAACTCCTGATCACCGACGGCTGCCAGCAGGCTCTGGACCTGCTCTGCAAGACATTCTTGCGGCCCGGCGACTCGATCCTTCTCGAGAACCCCGCGTATCCGGGCGCCATCACGGTTTTCGCCGGCGCGCGGGTTCGCTGCCTGGCGGCGCCGGTCGAGGCAAGCCCGGAGCGCACGGGATACACCGGGTTGGATGTGAACGCGGTCGAATCGGTGCTGATGCAGAACCGTGTGAAGCTTCTGTTTGTCACGCCGGATTTTCACAATCCCACGGGGACAACGCTCCCTTTGCCGGAACGCCGCCGGCTGCTCGAAATCGCGGCGCGGTACCAGGTTCCTGTGGTCGAAGATCACATCTACGCGCGGCTGCGCGTGAAGGGCGCGCCGATCCCGTCGCTGAAGACGCTCGATCGCTCCGGAATCGTCATCCAGATTGACAGTTTTTCGAAAGTGGCCTTTCCGGGATTGCGCGTCGGCTGGTGCGTGGGGCCCGAAAACGTGATGGAGCGGATGCGCCTGATCAAGCAATCCACCGACCTGCACACCGACCAACTGGCGCAGGCGGCGCTGGCGGAATTTGTCCGCCGCGGGATGTTCGCGCGCCACATGGCGAAGATGCGCAAGGTGTACCGCAGCCGGCTGGCTGCGCTCGAACAGGCACTGGCGAAGCACATGCCGGAGGAAGTGTCCTGGACGCGGCCGGAAGGCGGCATGAGTGTGTGGGTGACTTTGCCGGCGGGCTTCGATGCGGGCGAGTTGCTCATTCACGTCCGCGAGCGCGGCGTGCTGTTCGTGCCGGGCAGGTATTTCTATTTCCAGAATCCCAAGCCGAACACCCTGCGGCTGGGATTTGCAGGGCTGGATGAGCGGCGGATTGCGCGCGGCGTCGCCACGCTCGGGGAGTTGGCGCGCGTCGAGTTGCGGAAGCGGCAGAGAGGCGCGCGACGGGAATACGTGGAACGCCGGGACGAAGTCGGGCGTGTGGCCCTGGTCTGAACCGGTGAAGACGCGCCTCGATCCCAATCCGGCGAATCCCTGCTTCGGCTGCGGCGGCGCGAATCCCCGCGGCATGAAGCTGACCTTCGAGCAGGATAACGAGCGGCGCCGCATCGTCGGCCGATTTCGCATTGCGGAGGAGTATCAGGGCGGGGCGGGATTCCTGCATGGCGGAATCATCGCCCTGCTGCTGGATGAAGCGATGGGCAAGGTCAACCGGTTCAGCGACGTTCGCGCGGTGACGGCCGAGCTGACCATCGAATACTTGAAGCCGATCCGCGTGGAGGAAGAAATCACGATCGAGGCTCGCGAAGTCGAGCGCAAGGGCCGGAACCTTTTCCAGCAGGGAGAAATCCGGAATGCGGCGGGCGAGGTGCTGGCGCGAGGGCGGGGAAGGTTCGTGACCGTGAATCCGGAGCAACATCGCGCCGAAGCGGTCCGGAAATGACAGAAGGGGGAGTGGCAGCGGAGATTCGCATCAAGGGAGACGGACAATGGAATTTCTGAAAGACAATCTGTGGCGCGTGAAGGTCGGCCTGGCGGAGATGCTGAAAGGCGGCGTGATCATGGACGTGACCAACGCCGAGCAGGCCGCGATCGCGGAGAAGGCGGGCGCGTGCGCCGTGATGGCGCTCGAGCGCGTCCCGGCGGATATCCGCAAGGAAGGCGGCGTGGCTCGCATGGCGGCGCCGCGCATCATCCGCGAAATCATGAACACGGTTTCGATTCCGGTGATGGCGAAGGTGCGCATCGGGCACTTCGCCGAAGCACAGGTGCTCGAAGCGCTCGAAGTGGATTTCATCGACGAGAGCGAAGTGCTCACGCCTGCCGATGAAGAACACCACGTGTGGAAGCACGGCTTCCGCGTCCCGTTCGTCTGCGGCGCGCGCAATCTGGGAGAGGCGCTGCGCCGGATCGCCGAAGGCGCGGCGCTGATCCGCACCAAGGGCGAAGCGGGTTCGGGGAACATCGTGGAGGCGGTGCGCCACATGCGCGCGATCGTCGGAGAAATGAAGCGCCTCACGACGCTTGGCGAGGAAGAGCTGGTCCACACCGCGAAGGAGCTGGGCTCGCCGTTCGAACTCGTGCAATACGCGGCGAAGCACGGCAAGCTCCCGGTGCCGAATTTCTCTGCGGGTGGAATCGCCACGCCCTCCGATGCCGCGCTGGTCATGCAACTCGGCGCGGAAGCGGTCTTCGTCGGCTCGGGCATTTTCAAGTCGAGCGATCCGGACAAGCGCGCCCGCGCCATCGTGAAAGCCACAACGCACTTCAAGGACCCGAAGGCGGTGCTCGAAGCGTCGGAGGAGCTGGGCGAAGCGATGAAGGGCCTCGATATCCGTCAGCTCGAAGAAAAGGACCTTATGCAAACCCGCGGGTGGTAGAGCAACCGTGGCGGAGTGACTGGGACCGGGACCATGAAGGTCGGGATACTTGCGGTGCAGGGCGATTTCGAGGCGCATGGAAAGATGCTCGAGCGGCTCGGCGTGGAATATGTTTTTATTCGCACTCCGGCGGAGCTCGCCGGGGTGCGGGGGCTCATCCTCCCGGGCGGCGAAAGCACAACGCACTGGAAAATCCTCGCCGAGGAGCAATTCCTCGGCGCGATTCAGAAATTTGCGAAAGACGGCGGAGCGTTTTTCGGGACGTGCGCCGGCGCAATCCTGTTGGCGCGCGAAGTGCGCGGACCGTCGCAGCCGTCGCTCGGCTTGATGGACATGGTCGTGCAGCGCAATGGCTATGGCCGGCAGCTCGCAAGCGAAGTCCGCATGGGAAAAACGAAGCTGAAGGATGCGCCCGTCGAGATGGTCTTCATTCGCGCGCCCATCATCGAACAGCTCGGCCCGGAGGTGGCGGTCCTCGCCGAAGAAGATGGACATCCTGTCCTCGTCGAGCAGGGGCGCTGCCTCGCGGCGACGTTTCATCCCGAACTGACTTCGGACTCCTCCATCCACGAGTATTTTCTGAAAAAGCTGCGCAACGGCGGCTGAACGATGCCCGCGCCGGTCAAGGTCTTGTTCGTGTGCGTCGGCAATTCCTGCCGCAGCCAGATGGCCGAGGCCCTGGCGCGGCACCATGCCTCGGATGTCATCGAGGCCGCGAGCGCCGGAATCTCTCCCTTCGGCGCCATCATGGAAAAAACCACCGAGGTTCTCCAGGAGCGGGGAATCTCCGTCGCAGGGCAATACTCGAAGGGGCTGCGCGAGACGCGCCCGTTCCAACCCCATCTGATCGTGAACATGACGGAGACTCCCGGGACATCGTTGTTTCCCCACGATCGCGTGATCGATTGGCGGGTGAGAGATCCCTACACCGGGGGCATGGAAACCTACCGGCGCATCTGCGATGATATCGAGGCCCGCGTGAAGGGGCTTGCCGAGCTTCTTCGCGCCGAGGCGCAGCCGAAGGCATAGCGAGGCACGATGCGGCGAGGAAAAACCAGCGTCTCCCAAGAGGGGATTATCTCAAGGCGATCTGGGAGATCGTCCAGGAAGAGCAGGTGCCGATCAGCGCCCGGCTGGCGGAAGACCTGGGGGTCACGCCGCCGGCAGTGACGGCAGCGCTGAAGCGCATGACGCGCGGCGGCTACGTGCGGCTCGCCCGCAGCGGCAGGATTCGGCTCACTCCGCGCGGCCGCTCCATAGCGCAACATCGGGTCCTGCGCCACCGGCTCGCCGAGAAGCTCCTCACGGAAGTGATCGGACTCGAATGGTCGCGCGCGCACGAAGAAGCCGAGCAGCTCGAGCACGGCATCTCGCCGGAAGTGGTTGACCTGCTCCTCCGGCGATTCGGTCGCGAGAGCTTCTGCCCACACGGGGTCCCTCTTTTCGGCGGGCTGGCCAAGCTGCGGCGCAAGCACGGCGCCGTGCGGCTCTCCGAGGCGGAGGCCGGCAGTTCCTACGAAGTTCTTCGCGTGTATGAGAAGGACCCGAAATTTCTCGAATTCCTGGTTGGCTTGCACCTTCGCCCGGGCGCGCGGCTTCGCGTGCATCATCGCGAATATGACGAGACGATGACCGTGCTGATCGCGGGCCGGTCTCCGCGCCGCGCCTATCTCGGCAAGCCCGCCACCAGCCGCATCTGGGTGAGGCGGCTTTCCTCCTGAATCGCAAGCTTTGTTGCCGTCCGGGGTTCCGCCTCTGGCCTTTTCATTTCACAAAAATGTCCCGCCCCGGAAAAGGCAGGCTACCTCTGGCGCGGCCGCTTGCGGATTGCCCAACTCCGTGAGTAGACTCTCGCGGTCGATCGCCGGACAAGGAGATGAAGGCGTTTATGAAGCGGATGAGCAGGGCCCTGATCGTCGCGGTATTGTTGTTCGCGGTTTCGGGTGACGCTGCCACGATCAAGAAAAAGGATGGTCAGATCGTCGAGGGAACGATCATCAGCAGAATGATCGTCCTGAAGCGGTTGGAACAATCTCCTTCGAAGGACAATCCTGCAAACATGGTCTATTCCGTCACTTATTGGTTGCTGCCCGGTAAGGACATCCAGGTCATCGACGAAGATGGTGTTCACATGACGAAGGACAGGGACCCTGCAGTCGCAGTCATCCTTCTTGTTGCGAGTCAAACAGGCACTCCCCCGGACGAGGGCGTGGTGCTGGTAGAGGGCCTGGCATTCCGCGGAGGGGAGAAGGTGAATTTTCAGAAGCAGTGGGAGAAACCTGACATGTTTCTGGCCCGCCGGGTAGCGCCGCTGAATCTGAATCCGGACCACGTCTTTACTGATCCTCTTGCTGGTCCGGTGAACGGCACTCCCACAACATACTGGATTGACCCTGGAATCAGAGTGAAAACCAAACAGGGCGAGATCAACATACCGGTCTCCGAGATTGTTGACTTCAAACAAAAGACAGAAAAGACGGAAAAGTAATCTTCTTTCCGATCACCCGGCAATTTCGCTGCATGCACAGCCGCTGGTCGCCAACTCTCTAGAACTCGTGTCATAAAGAGTTTTCGGCCGTCTTGGCGGCTGGTGGCGATCCTCCGGCCGTCCGAAAACGGCCGAATCATGCGGGTTTTTCGACCGGCATCTATGCCGGTCAGGCAGCCGCAAGAATACCGTAGCATTTAGGAGTCCGGTTCTAGTCACCAAAAGATAGGGAGACCTGATCCGCCGAATACTTGCTGGGTGCGATGAAGATGAGCTGCAGCGTCAGCTTCTGGTGGGGCGCGAACTTGGCGGCCACATACGGCCCGCGAAGCACGTACTTTCTCCCGACCGGGATGGAATCGGTTTTCCCGAACTGAACGACAAATCCCGTCATCCCCGAACCTGCGGGCAACAGGGACACCACTGGATACCTCGCTTCGGTCTGGCCCTTGGCATTCGCCGTCAACAGCCGGATCTCTGTAGTTGGGGCGCGAAGATATTGCTCCGTGTCGGAATGGTTCTCCACGTCAGCTTCGACGGTCCAGAACTGCCAGTCGCGGGGGAGACTGGCCACGTCAAAGGGCATGCCTGGGGGCGGCGTGGCCGAGGGCCGTGGCGGGCGCCCGTGCAGGAGGCGAAAGGACTGATAGCTGCCCAGTACGGGAGCGCCGGCGAGGGTGCGAACCACTGAGCCGCTGGCCGGATCCACCAGTTGAATATCACGGGCGTAGCTGGGCAGGGCCGCCAGCTTGCTGTCCGGGCTGAAACCAAACCTCTTGAAGAGCGGGATCGAGTTTGTATTCGCGTGCTTCATTGTGCTAACGATCTGCCCGGATGCCGCTTCCCAGAAGATCGTTTTCTCTTCGCTCGATGCCTCCGTCGCGGCCAGCCATCGGCCGTCGGGGCTGAGAGCGAACCCGGCGATGCCGCGCGCGAATCCGCTGGGCACTACGCGAGCAAGCTGCCAGGTCGAGGTCTGCCAGAGAGCCACAGCCCCGCCAGCGGCGGAAGTGGCCAGCCACCGGCCGTCAGCGCTGAAGGTGGCGGATGACCCAAAGTAGGACGCAGGAGTGACCAAAGTGCGAAGCTCCTTCCAGGTGGATGTGTCCCAAAGTTTCAGTCCGTCATCGGAACCAGCAGCCAGCAGCTTGCCATCCGGACTGAAGGCGACAGGCACATTAGAGAAGCTGCCAGACGGTGGTACATGCAAGGCAGGGAGTTCATCGGTTAGCGCTCCGGACTTCATCTCCCACACCACCACGGTGAGTGTCTGCTGTTTCGTTTTTGGGTCATAGGAGTGGGCGATGGCGGCCAGCCGCTTGCCGTCCGGGCTGAAGGCAAGGTCGGAAAAGTCAGGATCACGTCCTGGGTCGCCGCTCAAAGAGAACACCTGACGTCCAGTCTCGACGTCCCAAACCACCAGAGGTTTGGCGGAAGCGATCGCGAGCAGGCGACTGTCCGGGCTGAAGGCCAGGTCGCTGATGGCCATTTGACTGTGAAGACGTCGCAGGACCTTTCCGCTGGCTGTTTCCCAGACGAAGACGTCGCCGCCGAGGTCGCCCGACGCCAACAGCCGCCCGTCGGGGCTGAAAATCGCCACCTTGACCCATGTGCTGTGCCCGCTGTGGTAATCGGGTTCAGGCGCGGCAGCGGCGGCCGGTGTTCTTGCCGTGGGAGGCGCTTGCGCCAGCGTGGCGGCGCAAAGTAGAGCCAATGTCGGCAGGCTGAGAACAGAGCGCAGAGCCCGAGTAGACAACTTCATGGCGGCGCCTCTCGGTCGCGATCCACCGGTTGGGCGGAGGGCTAAGAGCATACACTCCACGGTTTCGCAGATGCAAGAGAGCGGATCGGGCCGTTCTGGGCGACCGCGCGATGGCGGATCTCGTTCCAAGAAAGTGGCATGCGCGGATGACAGCAAATCCGTGCCGAGCATCGAGTGTGGAATCCTCAATCCGGGCGTCCACAAAATTAGGACACTACCTCACCTCTCTTCGGCGCGGCTTGAAATTTCTTTGCGGGCGGAGTAAGTTGCCACCTTACCGTTCAGGCGTCTTTCCGTAGGAGTCAGACCCGCGCCATCCGGAGGCACAATCGCCGTGGATATCCAGCTTCGTGTCAACGGGAAGGAATACCAGAGCAGAATCGAGCCTCGGCTGCTGCTGGTGCATTACTTGCGGGATGTGCTGGGGCTGACGGGCACTCACGTCGGTTGCGAGACGACCCTCTGCGGGGCCTGCACCGTCCTGCTGGACGGCAAGGCAGTGAAGTCCTGCACCGTCCTGGCAGTGCAGGCGGATGGCGCGGAGATCACCACGATCGAGGGCATGGCGGGGCTCCCCGTAGCGAATGGCGGCCTGCATCCGGTGCAGGAGGGCTTCTGGGAGAAACACGGCTTGCAGTGCGGATACTGCACGCCGGGCATGATCATCGCCGGAGCCGCTCTGCTCGAGAAGAACCCCGCGCCCAGCGAGGCGGAAATCCGCCACGCCATCGCCGGGAACCTTTGCCGCTGCACCGGCTACCAGAACATCGTGGCCGCGATCGATTACGCCGCGAAGAAAATGAAGAAGCGCAAGCGCTGACCCGGCACAGACAGGGCAGGGAGGGAGCAAGTGGCCACAGCCACGCGATACATCGGCAAGGCGATGAAGCGCAAGGAGGACCCGCGCCTGATTCAGGGCCTCGCGCATTATGTGGACGACCTCCAGTTTGCCGGAATGTTGTATGCGGCGGTAATCCGCAGTCCCCATGCGCACGCCCGGATTCGTTCGGTGGACGCAAGCAAAGCGCGCACGGCGTCAGGCGTGGTGGCCGTGCTCACCGAGGAAGACGTTCGCGGCGCCATCGGGATGATCCCTTGCGCGGCGCAAATTCCCGGAATGAAGGCGGCGTTGCGGCCGGTGCTGGCGGCCGAAAAAGTTCGTTTCGTCGGCGAGCCGGTGGCCATCCTCGTTGCGACCGACCGCTACCTGGCCCGAGATGCCGCCGACCTCGTCGAAGTGGACTACGATCCGCTGCCCGCCGTGGTGGACCCGGAAAAGGCTATCGAGAAAAGCTCGCCGCTGCTCTACGACCAGTTCAAAGACAACATCGCCTACCGCTGGGAGCTCGAAGGCGGTGATGTGAAGAAGGCGTTCAAGCAGGCGGATCGCGTCGTCAAACAGCGCATGGTGAACCAGCGTCTGATTCCGGTTGCCATGGAGCCGCGCGGCGTCGTGGCGGACTACAAGCCGGGTGAAAAGCAGCTCACGGTGTGGTCCTCGACGCAGATCCCGCACCTGCTCCGCACGCAGATCGCCGGCATGCTCGGGGTTCCGGAGTTTTCGGTCCGGGTGATAACGCCGGAAGTGGGCGGCGCCTTCGGCAGTAAACTGAATGTGTACGCCGAAGAAGCGCTGGTCGCGTACCTGGCGATGAAGCTGAACAAGCCGGTGAAGTGGATCGAATCGCGCCGCGAAAATTTCCAGAGCACGATTCACGGCCGCGACCAGATCAACTATTTCGAGCTGGCCGTCAAGAGCGACGGCTCGCTCCTCGGCCTGCGCGCGCGAATCCTCGCGGATATCGGCGCGTATTACCAGTTGCTGACGCCGCTGATCCCCACCATGACCGGGCTGATGATCTGCGGCTGCTATAAGATTCCCGCGGTCCAAATCGAGATCCTCGGCGTGCTGACGAACAAGATGGCCACCGACGCGTATCGCGGCGCGGGCCGGCCCGAGGCCACCTACTTCATCGAGCGCGCCATGGACGTGGTCGCGGCGGAGCTGAAGAAAGACCCGGTGGAAATTCGCCGGAAGAATTTCCCGCAGCCAAAGGAATTTCCCTACACCACGCCGACCGGCCTGACGTACGACAGCGCCGATTACCAGAAATCGCTGGATACCGTCCTGAAAAACTCGCAGTACATCAAGCTGCGCAAAGAGCAGGCGGCGCTCCGCAAGAAGGGCCGCTACATGGGCATCGGCCTTTCCACCTACGTCGAGATCTGCGCCATGGGGCCTTCGAGTGCGATGCCCGCGGGCGGCTGGGAAAGCGCGACCGTGCGGATCGAACCGAGCGGCAAGGTGAATGTGCTCACGGGCTCTTCGCCGCACGGCCAGGGTCAGGAAACCACCTTCTGCCAGATCGCCGCGGATCTGTTGGGCGTCTCGCCGGAGGACGTCCTGGTGATTCACGGTGACACAGCGATCGTGCCCTATGGCATCGGCACGTTCGGCAGCCGGGCAACAGCTGTGGGCGGCAGCGCCCTCTACCGCGCGCTCGAGAAGCTGCGGGAAAAGCTCGCGAAGATCGCCGGGCATCAATTGGGGGTAGATCCGGGGAAGCTTGAATTCCTCGACCACAAGATCTTTGTGAAGTCCGAGCCCAGGAAATCCATGGCGTTCGGCGAGGCCGTGGGCGCCGCGTATGTGGCGAAGACTCTGCCCCCCGGCATGGAGCCCGGCCTCGATGCCACCGCGTTTTTCGAGCCGTCGAACTTCACATTCCCGTTCGGGGCGCACCTTTGCGTGGTTGAAGTGGACCCGGACACCGGCCAGGTTACTTTGCAAAAATACTTCGCCGTGGACGATTGCGGCAACGTGATTAACCCGTTGCTAGTGGAGGGTCAGGTGCACGGCGGGATCGTGCAATCGGTGGGACAGGCGTTGCTCGAAGAAGCAGTCTATGACGAGCAGGGCCAGCTCGTCACCGGCGAGTTGACCGATTATGCCTTGCCGCGCGCGACCGATCTCCCCCCGTTGCAGATGGCGCGCACCGTAACGCCCTCGCCGGTGAATCCCATGGGCGTCAAGGGCGTCGGAGAAGCAGGCACGATCGGCGCGACGCCGGCGATCGTCAACGCCGTGGTGGACGCGCTGGCGCCGTTCGGCGTACGCCACGTGGACCTGCCGATGAAGCGGGAACGCATCTGGCAGATCCTCCGCAAGTCCAGGAGGGCAAAATGATCCCCGCGCCGTTCGAGTATCACGCGGCAAAGAGTCTCGACGAAGCGTTGCGCCTGCTCGAGCGGCACGGCGACGAAGCAAAAGTTCTCGCCGGAGGGCACAGCCTGTTGCCGCTGATGAAGCTCCGGCTGGCTTCGCCGCGTTTCCTGGTGGACATCGGCCGCCTCCGCGGGCTCAGCTACATTCGCCTCGAAGGCGAGCACGTTCTCATCGGCGGGCTGACTTCGCACGCGGAGATCGAGGCTTCCGACTTGCTGCGCGGGCGGTGTCCTTTGCTGCCAGAGACCGCGGCGGAAATCGGCGACGTGCAGGTGCGCAATCGCGGCACCATCGGCGGCAGCCTGGCGCACGCCGACCCAGCCGCCGACTACCCGGCTTCAATTCTCGCGCTCGACGCCGAAATGGTGGCCACATCCAGCGCCGGCAAGCGCGCCATTCCCGCCGCCGAGTTTTTCGTGGACCTCCTGACCACGGCGCTTCGTCACGGAGAAATTCTGACCGAGGTGCGTATTCCTGTGCTCGGTCCCCGCACCGGCACGGCCTACGCGAAGCTGCACCAGCCGGCCTCGGGCTTCGCCGTTGTCGGGGTGGCAGCGCGCGTCACGATGGGCAAGGGCGGCAAAATCGAAAGTGCCGCGCTTGGCATCACCGGCCTGGGGGCAAAGGCCTACCGCGCGGCGGCCGTGGAAAAAGCGCTGCGCGGCAAGAAAACGAGCCCCAAGGTGCTGGCGGACGCCGTCCGGAACGTCGCGCAGGGAGTGGACCCGCTCTCCGACATCCACGCTTCCGCAGAATATCGCCGCGAAATGGCTGCCGTGTTTGCGCGTCGCGCGCTCGAGCGCGCCATCGCACGGGCCCAGGGCAAGCGCGCGTGAGGATTCAGGGAAGCCGCCTGCTGCCCGGCTCGCGCGAGCAGGTCTGGGACTTCTTGACTGACCCGGCGCGCCTCGCGAAGTGCCTTCCCGGCTGCGAAGCCCTCGAACCCGCTGGCCCTGACCGCTACAAAGTTTCCGTGAAGTTCGGCGTTGCCGCCATCACCGGCAAGTATGCCGGGTCGGTTGAGCTGGCGGAAAAAAAACAGCCGGAATCTTTGCGGATGCGCGTGGAAGGGAAGGGAATCCCCGGCTTCATGAAAGGCGAGGGAAAGCTGGAGCTTCGCGTGAAGGGCGCGCAGACCGAACTGCGCTACGACGGCGAAGCGCAGGTCGGGGGCGTGATTGCTTCGGTAGGGCAGCGCATGATTGAGAGCGTCGCGAAAAAGATCATCCACGAGTTCTTCGAATGCGCCGCAGCGCAGTTGCAGGCGGAGGGGAAAGCCGGTTAGTCTCGCGCCCGGTTCCGGAATCCACCGGTCCGCGTCAGGAGGATAGAGAATGGATCTGCGATATCCGATTGGGCGGTATGAGTCAAGGAGTGAATTAAATCCTGCGGAGCGCGCGCGCGCCATCGAGGCCATCGCGGAAACTCCGGGACGGCTCTGCGTGGCCGTGGCGGGATTGTCGGACGAGCAGCTTGCCACTCCCTATCGTCCCGGCGGATGGACCGTGCGCCAGGTCGCCCATCATTTGCCGGACAGCCATTTGAACGCCTACGTGCGGTTCAAGCTGGCGCTCACCGAAGACACCCCCGCCATCAAGACCTATGACGAAAAGCTCTGGGCCGAGCTTGCCGATTCGCAGCAGACGCCTGTTGGGATTTCGGTCGAATTACTGGACTGGCTGCACAAGCGCTGGGTGATCCTCCTGAAGGCCATGCAGCCCTCCGACTTCGCGCGGAAAGCGCGCCACCCGGAACACGGATTGATCACCCTCGACATGTTGCTCGGCATGTACGCCTGGCATGGCCGGCACCACGTCGCGCACGTCAATTCGCTGCGCGATCGGATGGGATGGAAGTAAGCGGCTGGCAAGCGGGGCCGGCGGGTGGCGTTTCAGGTACCTTCGCTCTTCGCCTTTTGATCCTGAAGCTGCTTTTTCCATCCAAGCACGCGCGCTTTGTTGCCCGCATGTTCCGCCTCGGGGACCATCCCTTTTCTCTGGTAGGCGCGCGAAATCGTGGTCCAGGCAAGGATGTCGCCGGGATCGAGCGCCAGAATCCGTTCCGCCGCGGTAATGGCCTTGTCGAAATCAACCTTCGCGTAATACGCTTGCGCCAGGCCGTGCAGAGCATCGGCAAATTTCGGGTCCAGCGCGAGCGCCTTTTCGTATTCGGCGATGGCTTCGTCGAGCTTTCCTTCGCCAAACAGATCGATCCCGGTGTAGTAATGATCTTCGGCCGTCATCGCGCCGCCATTCTATCATCGCGCGGCAGCCGGCACAGTTCCCGGACGAGCGAATGCTGAACGCGCTGCGCTACTACTGGATTGTAGCGAAGGGCTACCGCCTTCGGCCGTGGGCGAGCCCGTATCTGCGCTGGCGTCTCGAGACTTTCCTTGGAAAGGATGCGGCGGATTTGACTGCCGGAAAATTCTTCCGGCTGCTCTGGCGGGAACGCAAGCAGATGGAACGATTCCTCGAATGGGTCGAAGAACGCCGCCGCGAGCAGAAACGGAAGATGTAGCCGTCTCTTCGACGGAAGCAGGCACTGCACTCCACCTCGGCCCTTCATCAGGGAGTGGCCTCGTCAAGCGAACGCGGGGCGGCTCTGCACCCGCGGCAACTTCAAGGCGCGACGCGTTCGGAGTTGACGAGCAATTGCACCAAACCAAGCCAATCCTCTTCCGGAGTCTCGCCGGAGACCACATACACTGCAACATCCAAATCCGGGAAACCCTTCCGCGTCAGCTCCGCGGCAAGATTGGCGCGGACCGTCTCGGGGGAGGCGTTCTTGAGCTTGTGCAAAACCTCGAAAACCACCTGATGTTCCGGGTGGCGCCAGTGATACGCCGCGAGGCGCCGCAGAATTCCCAGGCGCTCGCTCCTGCTAGCTGCTCCGCCGCATAGAGCGCGCAGCAATCGCCTTTCAATCTTCAAAATCTTGTCGCGAGTGCGAACTTCGCTCATGGTGATGGGGGTGAGCCGGCGAAATTTGATTCTAGGAGTAGGCAAACAAACGTCAACGAAGTTTTCAGGGAAGTGGGGTTGAGGTCTGGCTTGCTCAGGCTGCCGCAGTGGCGCCGACGCGCGGGCGGATAATGTCGTAGCGCTCGATGCGCGACGCGATCCCGTGCCTTGACGAGCCTTTTTCTCCGCGCGAATCCACACGCATTACGCGCCCGGTCGCGCGCACGAGCACTTTCAGCCCGCGCGTCAGTTCCACCGGAAGAGAAAGCGTGAGGAGCAGCTCGGTCCCCGGTTCGAGCGATTCGTCGAGTTGGAAGTACACGCCACTCGTCGAAATATTGAGCACCTGGCCAGAGAAGAAATGATCCGGCCGCCTGCCTGCCACCGCCACCATGATCGGCAAGGTCAAATCGTACCGCTTGGCTGTGCGACGTTCTGTCACCGGTGTTTCCCCCTTCAATGACTCCGGCAAGTTCAATGCCATCCGGAGCCGGTTCGATGTGCCCTTATCTGGCTGTAGGTATAGGATTTGTGTTCGATTGGTCCCACCGTCCCTTCGCCAGGAAATGTTGAGCCGGGAATTCCTTTCCTTGTTCCGGAACTTTCTACCCCCGCACATTATTCTTGGCCCGATCTGGCGAGGAGTCCACAGAAACGACAGAAAGTGTTCCTATGTGCAAACCTTTGCGCGGCGTTGCAATTGACGATGAGCGTGAATGGAACAGCATCGCGATCGTGAGTCAGACTGGAACAGGCTCAGACCAGGCGAAGCTCGCTTCGGCGCTGCCCAGTCACGCCGAATGGGGAACCCGGTCTGCAATCAGGCAAGTCGTTGCGATTGGGTCTCAGAGGCGTATGGTTTTCGAGAAGTGGATCCTCACCGGACCGAAATTCCCGGCCCGCACAGCGACCGCCTGGGTTGATTCTCCTGCTGTCTGATTCTTCCGGTGCTTGTCGACGGGCCACTCGTGGCATATAGTGAGCCCGAGAGGCGAATATGGCCGGGCCCATCTTGTGCCAGCAGTGTGAGCAGCCCGAGGACCACTGCGAGTGCGGGCGCTACTGCTCCATGTGTCAAGGGCAGGAAGGCATCCGGCTCTGCATTGACGGCCTCTACTATTGTCCGGATTGTCGCGAAGCCTGCGACGTCCGCGTGGTGGATTCCCGTGGGCAGTGAGAACAGCCGCACCGAGCTGATCCTCGAGGAGGATCCGCGGCTGGTTCGCGCCGTCGGCCGCGTGGTGGATTTTTTGGGAGAACGCATTGGCATGGCCCCCGCTGCCAGAAAAGAGCTGGCGGAGGCCGCCGAGGCTTCCTGTCTTGAAACCTTCCCCTTGATCGGCAACCACCGCTCCGCATTGAAGGTGATTGTCGCCGACTTTCCCGACCGCCTCGAAGTTACCCTCGAACATTCCGGCGCAGAAGTCCCGCAGGAAGCGGATTCCTTGTCGAATTCCCGGCGTGTCGACCGGGTGCTCCGCGAGAGACGCGGAGAGGTCTCACGCACGACCCTCGTCAAGTACGTGTTGAAGCAGCCCGCAAAAAGCTAGTGTTGTGTCCCCGGAATTTGCTCCATCTCTTTTTAGGAGCTGGTAGCTTCCGCTCCGGCATCTACGTCGCAAAAGGAATGGGGCTTTCGCGTCCGTCGGGCAACTTGAGATTCTCGTCAGTGCCGCATTTCCAGCCCGGCTTTAGCCGCTGAGAGACGGTGGACGTAGTTTTCACACTTACTCCGTCGCCCGCCGGGGCGGGTCCCGGCGCTTCTTGCCGGGAAGCCCCTAAAGCAGAAATCCTCTTGTGAGGAATCTTCGGAACCTGACACTAGTTGCTGGGCACGGCGAATGTCTTATTGCGGAGAAGCGCGGCCATTTGCTCGTCGCTCACCGGAATGCGCACCTGCAGGCGGTCGCCGCTGGGCGCCACGGTGACGGAATCGAGTGCCTGGGCGAGATCGGGATTCGTCTGCGATTCTTGATACCGGCGATACGTCACCCCGGCCTGGAGCAGTGCCGCGAGCAGGTTGGCGTCGTCCGGCGAACCGCAGACGGCCGAAAAGCGCGCCTCCACGCCGCTGGACGCTTGCACGTTGATCATCATCGCCTTGATCCGCCCGATGAGCTGCGCGGCCTGGGGGAATTGGTTCGCTTGCGGCAGGAGTTGCTGCATCGCGAGCCGCGTGTAGCTCTGATCCAGCACCGCCCAGATCGTGCCCTGGCCGTTGGCCTCGTTGATCAGCGAAAAGAGCTGGTCATTGCGCAACAGACTTTCCCCAGCGCCGAAGCGGATCTCGATCAGCTTCTCGACCACGCTGCCCATGCCGAACGCGGCGGTATTCGAATCGAGGAAGAAAAAGAAAATGTCGTTTGGCCCCGCGCCGCTGCCGAACGCATACAGCTTGTACCCGCGAACGGATTTCGAAGGCAGCTTCTGCTGCTTGAACCGTTCCTCGGCGGCGCTGGGATCGAATTGTCCCAGGGCCACGCCGACGATTTCTTCGCCATGATCTTTCGTTGCTTTTACGGAGGCCCATGCCAACTCATCCACTTGCGTGTTCGGATCGATCCCGGCCGACGTCAGAAAGTCTTCGAACATCTTGAACCGTCCCGGCAACATCTGGTCGCGAAGCTGGCGAAACCAGGGCAGGCTTCGCGCCGCTTTCATGTCGGCATACGCGAACTCGCCGACGTCTTTGGGAAACATCCCGAGGATATCCGTGCTCAGTGTGCCCGCCCGGAGCGGCGGCGGCGCCAGCAGCGGCGCGGTCAGCAGAATGGCAGCGGCGAGAGCCGCCGTCTTACGGAGGAGCGTTTTCACGGTGATCACCTTTTTGGCCTGCGGGCTGGCGCGGGCGTTTCGAGCTACTTCTGTGCCGGAACTTGGTTTTCCCCGAGGCGGGCTTCGATGGCCGCCACCTTCGCCTGCATGTGGGCAACGTACTCGGAATCGGAGAGTGAAGTCAAATTGGTTGCCACGTTTTCGAGCGCGCCGCGCACGGCGGCCGCAGCCATCAGCCGGCCCACTCGCACATCTGACAACATAGAAGCGCTGGCGGCACTCTCGAGTTGCCCGAGCTGTTCGTAAATCTTTAAGGCGGCTTCGGCCACGTGCATCGGTATTTCGGTGGCGCCGCGTGTTGCTTTCGCGATGGCCTCGTCGCGCCGTCGCTGTTCGTGAGGAGTTTCTTTCGGCAGTTGAAACGCTGCCATCACCGCGTCAAACGCAACCGCATCCCGGTCAATGGCCTCGGTGAGCGCGCGCGCCGCGCCGCTGAATTCCGGAATCGCATCCACGAGCTGTTGCTGATAGGCTGCCTGCGATTTCTTCTTGCTCGAAAGCGTCGCTACCATCTGCCCCAGACTCGCCGCCAGAGCGCCGGCCAGGGCGGCCACTGAGCCGCCGCCGGGCGCCGGTGTGGGCGCCGCCACTGCGTCCAGGAATGGCCGCGCGAGCGCAGCCAGTTTGCCCGAGCCTTCGGAGGGCGCGCCGCCGAGCGCCGCCGTCAGCCGGTTCTCGAGCACCTGTGCCGGCGAAAAGTTCTCGAGCTGCAGATAAAACTCCGTGGTCATTTCGATGGCGCGTTTCGGCACGAGTCCGACGATTTCGCTGCCGGCGATCGCGACGCCATAGTGTTCCGCTTCGCGCTTCACCATTTCGAACACGCGGTGAATCGGCGTCTGCTCGAAATCCGTCAGGTTGATCGACACTTGCGCCAGGCCGCGCGCCTTCAGGTCCACGCCCATGGCTTTGACGTAGCGCAGGCCGCCATTCGAGAAGCGGATCGTCTTGGCAATGCGCTTCGCAATTTCGATGTCCGGGGTATTCAGATTGATGTTGTACGCGATTAGGAATTTTCGCGCGCCGACCACGGTTGCCCCCGCGGTCGGATGCAGCCGCGGCTCCCCCACGTCAGGCGCCCGGTCGGGATTTTTCAGCACCTCTTCACGCAGGCCCTCGAACTGGCCCTTGCGGATGTTTTCGAGATTCGTGCGCTCGGGCCGCTGCGCCGCGGCTTCGTAGAAATAGACGGGGATGCGGTAGCGCTCCCAGATCTCGCGGCCGACTTTCTTGGCGAGGCCCACGCATTCCTCGATCGTGACGCCCTCGATGGGGATGAACGGCACCACGTCGGTCGCTCCAATCCGCGGATGCGCCCCGGTGTGGCGCGTCAGGTCGATCAGTTCGTGCGCCTTGCCCACTCCGCGAAGCGCCGCTTCGGCCACGGCTTCCGGCTCGCCCGCAAGCGTGATCACGCAGCGGTTGTGGTCGGCGTCGCTTTCGCGGTCGAGCACCCAGACGCCCTCGACGGCGCGCATCGCGTCCACCAGCGCGTCAATCTTCGCTGGGTCGCGCCCTTCCGAGAAATTAGGCACGCATTCGATCAGGCGTTTCATGGGTTCCTGGCGGCCGCCGCCCAGGTTCTGATTCTAACAACCGGCGCACTTGCCTCAAAAAAACGCACTATTTCCTGGAATCACTTTTCTGGGGAAAGATGATTTCGCCGCGCTTCATCACCAGACAGCAGTGATTCACCCCAAAATAATACGGGATTTCGCGATGGTCGGCCAGATTGAACACCGCCAGGTCCGCGTATTTGCCAACTTCGAGCGAACCGATGCGGCCGTGCCGGCGCAAAGCATACGCGCCGTTGATCGTCGCGGCGGCGATGGCTTCGGCGGGAGTCATGCGCATCTGCGTGCAGGCGAGTGAAAGAATCATCTGCATGTTGAGCGTGGGGCTGGTGCCGGGATTGAAATCGGTGGCGAGCGCGACGACGGCGCCCGCATCGAGCAGCGCGCGCGCCGGCCCGTACTTCGCCAGTCCCAGATGGAAGCAGCAGCCGGGCAGCAGCGTGCACGCCACGTCGGAGGCGGCGAGGGCGCGGATGTCGGCCCGGTTGATTTTCTCCAGGTGATCGGCGCTCGCGGCGCGCAATTCCACCGCCAGCCGCGCCGCGCCCGTGCGCGCCAGTTGCTCGGCGTGAATCCGCAGCGTCATCCCGCAGGCCCGCGCGGCTGTCAGAATCCTCCGCGCTTGCGCCACCGTGAACGCCCCGCGGTCGCAGAAGACGTCGCAGAATTCCGCCAGGCCCCCGAGCGCCGCCTGCGGAATCCATTTCCGTACCAGCAGGTCCACGTACGCGTCCGGGCGCCTGCGGAACTCGGGCGGCAGGACGTGCGCCCCCAGAAACGTGGACGCGATGTCGAGCGGCTGTTCCTGATGCAATTCTTTCAGAATGCGCAGGATTTTCAGTTCGCTCGGCCAGTCGAGGCCGTAGCCGCTCTTTGCTTCTAACGTGGTGGTGCCGTGAGCCGCGAATTCTTCGAGCGACGAGAGCGCGCGGTTCTTCAGCTCCGTGGGAGATGCCCGGCGCAATCTCTTGACGGTCGCAGCGATTCCCCCGCCGGCGCGCGCGATTTCTTCGTAGCTTGCGCCCGCGATTCGCTGCTCGTATTCGTTCGCGCGGCTCGCGGGGAAAATTAGGTGAGTATGCGAATCCACGAACCCCGGCAGTACGATGCGGCCGCCGAGGTCAAGCTGGCGCGCCCCTCGCGCTTCGCGCAGCCGCGCCACCCTCTTGCGCGGGCCCACCGCGGCGATTCGCCCTTCGCGGATCAGCAGCGCGCCGTCGCGAAATATGCCGAGGTCCCGCATCGCGCGCCCGCGCCGCGGCGCAGCTCCCGCCACCGTGACGAGCTCGGCGCATCCGGTGATCAGCCACGAAGCCATCGTCCCAACGTATCTGCCACGGTACTGAAAACCGGCCCGCCGCGCAACCGGCCAGCCTTCTGGGACATGAGTCGATCTCCGACAGACGCTTGGCACGGCCACAGAGGGTCTTCCATTGTGGTAACTAGCGGGTTAGCGAGTGGTAGAATGCTTGGAATGCTGAGGCGAGGATGTCCGTAATTGCATCTTTCAAGTCACTCAGGCGTTTATACCGGTCCGTCGGTCAACACCAAGGAGATAGGGACGCGCCGAATGAAACGAGGCAACCCACAGCGCAGGAGGGCGTAGCCCTGATTGCCCCTGCGCATTGGCCGAAACACGCTATGCCCAATTTAAAGCGAACCCTTGTCTTATTTTCTGCTGTGACCGCCTCCTACTTTGCAGTCGGATCGTGGTTCTTCCCTGAGTGGTACTTCGGCATATTCTGGGGTGGCAAATTCTGGAACAGAGCTTGGTGGAACGACGGTGTGTCTTACTGGCTCGATCTTCATACTGGATTGCTCGTCCTTGGCGTCGTCTTGGCCTTTGTGGTTATCCTCTTAGCGTACGGATATCGAAGACTTTTCCTGCCCTTCATCGATAGATTCGCCTTTAGGCTGGTTTTCGGTTTTGGTGTGGCCATCCTAGCGACGGCTCTGCTTGATTACAAATATGCGAAAGCATCTTTTGAAAGTTGGGAGCAGGTCGAAGTTGCCATGGGCAACCTGAAATCTACTTTCTTGGGGCTGGCCTACGAGGAGAGTCTAGAGCGGTCAGATCTTGAAGCGCCCATATATTATCGATATATCGACCGTACTCGCGTTGAAGCGCTCTACAGTCAGGTTGAACCTGAGCTAGTCGAGAAGCGGCGCACGGTTTCTGCAGGGGAATCGATGAGCGGGAAGGGGTCGGTTGCCATTGGGCCGGCTGGGGCAGAAGTAGGAGCCGCCAGGCAGAAAGGAGCGACGTCGTCATTTGAAAGACCAAGTTTTTCGCCGGAACGTAAATGCGTCGAGGTGATGAAATTCGTGCTAGGCCAAGAGACTGCGCATTTCTACACAGATGGGGGTGGATGGTTCCTCAGGAGGAGGTTGCGGACGATACGGGAAGATCTCAAGAAGGCTTGGAACGAGTCGGAATCTTTGCAGGCTAATGAGATCACTGAAGCTGACCTTGAGAAGCTGCGCTTTCGTTCCCCTAACGAGCCCACTACGAAGGAGGAGAAGGAAGAAGCCGAACGCCGCGAGAAGCAGTACACAGAGGAATTTGAAGCCGAGTTAAGTTCATTGACCGGTTTGGTGTTGATAGACGCCACATTCGCGGTGCACCGTAATTCGACCGACGGCCTGGTGCTCATGGAAAAATTCTCTGAAATGCCGCGGCGGATAGTGTTTCGCGTGTTCGCTCCTGAAACCGAGGAACTGAGAATCTTACTCAACAAGGACAATCCTCATCTCCGCGTCTTCGGCACAGTGACTCGTCAGCTTGGCGATGATGGCGTGATCGAGGTACGAGCCATCGCACTCTATTAGCCACCAGCGGCGAGGCAGTCGTGACTTGCCTGTTGGAGCCAAGCCATGCTGCGCCGGAGTAAGCAGGGGAAGTCCAGCCCTGCCTTTCTGTCAGTTGGCAACAGCGCGATGCCAGGCTCTCACTTGCCTCGAACGAAACGGAGTGCGGCCACTAGTTCCGTAACGCGGCGCGCTAGGTCAGGCTCCCCGGATCTGAACAACAAGTCAGCGTGTATTTCAAGAAGATCCAATACCGTCTGTCTCGCAAAGGGGCTCGCGACAGTTGCATCTCCCGAAAGGGCAAGATCTATGAGGCGTGCGACATCGTTGGCCTTTAGCAGCCCTTCGCGGAATGGGTCGTGCCAGTGCCGAATGATGGCTGCAATCTCGATTCCCACCGATCCGTAATACTCGCGGATTCGAGCGGCGTCAGCGTCGCGCCAGTGGCTTTCGTTGATCAGGCGCTCCAGCAGGCGCCTGTGTACGTCGCGGCACCCTTTGGCTGAAAGGGCGAAGGCTAGGGGCTCGACCGATGCGACCTGAGACCAGTCCCCGGCTTGAATTGCGTTGTTGCAGAGCTGCTCCAACTTCGCCAGAAGGCCAGGGCTAGGTTGCCACAGGTCGACAGCGTTACTGAACAACGTGGACAGTATCCCGGCGATCTTCGGGTGGGTGCCCCATATTCCTGGAACAACTTCGCTTGCGAGGTTCAACAAGCGGGTCGGTTCTCTTGCCTGATAGAGCAGCTCATGGAGAGAGGCTGTGGTCGCGAAATCATATGCTTGTGGCTCGATTATTTCGAATAGCTTGTAGGTGGTCGCCGCGTAGGGAAACTCGATCAACGCCGCGGAGCGGTCTGCGGGGCTGGTGCCTCGCTGAAGCTCGTGCTGTGCTGCATCCTCGCGGATCCGCTTGAGTCCGCGGAGAACTTGAACGGAAAATGCCGAATCATCCGCGTCTATCTCCCGACCGTGCTGGGTGCAGACCCATATGCCATTCTCAGCACTTCGACGCTGTTCAGGCGAGACACTGGGGTCAAAGCGGGGCCCACCAGACGAGGCAGCAGTGATGTGAGCCGCGACGCCGTCTGAAACGGCTATGCCTGACTCTGTCGCTGGCCCGCTGGTAGGCTTGAGGCAGACGGAACACCTATGACCTGCACGCGCTGCAAGCGCTCGCTTGACGTCCGTAGAGAATTCGTCCCTCATTCTCGTGGATCCGCCAACACCAGTCTAGGCTGACCCGCATAACCGCCTTCCCAGCCGGCCTAACGCGGAACTTCTGCCGCAGCGGTGCCGTGGCAACCATTTTCAACGTAAGGACTTACGATCTGCCCCGATTAAAGCACAGCTCAACCTCCCAGACAAGGACGCCAAAATGACGCTACAGGGTGCAGCAGCGACCTGCGAAGGAAGCAGCACCGTTGGCCGACGTGTGGCGATCGGACGGATAGTCGGCTTATCGAAAACTGAACCAATGCCTCTTGTGACACGTCGACTTTCAAGTCTCCGCCACGCGAGAGCCTCCGATCTGCATTCACCGCGCGGCGACACTCGGCAGCGTGGCGTAGTAGCCTGTCTTCACCTGCACCGAGTAATCCCGCCCTTTTTGTCCGAACGATGGCGCAAGTTGCAGCCCGAGCGCGTGGAACTTTCCGTCTGCCGTGGTGCGGATGGGATAAAAACCGAGCGTGTAGCGGGTCTTCAGCCGCGTGAGGATGGTTTGAAAGGCCAGGTAAAGTGATCCTTCCTTTTCGAGTTCAATGATCTCTCCGCCGGAGTCTGCGGTCAGCTTGCTGACGCTGATCAGCCAGTGCTCGAACATTTTATTCGCAATGGACATGCCCGCGGGCCCGCGATACGGCAGCTTCAGGCTGTAGACCGCGGCGTCGGACTCGAGCACCGTTTGCAGCACCTTCTCGTGGTCCACGCCCTTCTTGCATTCCGCGGGCATGTTGTCGCTGATGAGAAGAATGACGCGCCGCGCCGCCGGCGCGGTCTCGCGCAAATACTTTGCGGCCTGATAGACCGCGTCGTTGATGTTCGTGCCCGCCCCTTTCCCTTGAAAATCAATCGCCTCGGCCACTTTGTTTTTGTCGTAGGTCAAATCCACCAGCCGGTCAACGTCATCATTGAACGCGAACAGCGCAATCTGATCCTCCGGCTTGAGCGCCTTGAGAATGCTCAGCGTGGCGTAGTGCAGCGGCCTCATGAACGGCTGCACCCAACTGTTCTGCTGCACCACCAGCGCGACCGCCAGCGGCAATTGATCCTGGCTGAAGTGCGCGATGTCTCTCGGTTGGCCGTCCTCGCTCAGCAGGAAGTTTTCCTTCTTGAGGTGCGTCAGGACATGCCCGGCCTTGTCTTTCACGGTGGCGTCGAGCAGCACCAGTTTCACGTCCACCTTGATCTGCGCCCGGGACATTTGCGGGGGCGTAAACGGCGCGGCCCAGAACAATGCCAGCGCAGCAGGGAAGCAAACTGAACCCCGCAAGAAATCCTTCTTCGAGAAGAATGTTTCTGCCGGGCTGGTCATGGCAGTCACCTCCGCTTCGGCTTATCGCTCAGATTGGTCGCGCCGCAACAAGGTTGCTTTCTCAGTCCACAGAAGAGGTGAACCAATCTCATGAACGGTTTTTGGGGGTCGCAGCTTTAGCTACGACATTACGGGCGGTGATAATATGGGCTTTAGCCCCTGAAGAGAACAGCCCGCTCGCAACGTCGCATTGGGATCCAGAACCTCAACCACTTTGTCCCCGAAGCGACCAGCCTGTGCTCGCCCCAGACTGACCTGGGCGGTCGCTCACTGGACTGCCGCAGAAGGTTGGGTGGAGTCTGCTCGTGAACTGACCAGAAACGATAGCATCCAGAGGTAGAGCGCTGCCCTGAGAATCTCCAGTCCGTGGCGGACCCAATCCGTCGTTCTCAAGCGCGAAAGCAATTCCGGTGTGTTCCCTATTGTCTCAAGCTGAACATGAATCGGTCGCTGAACAAACGCTGTTGAAAGAAATCCGCCCAGTGCCAATCCGATGCCTAGCACGAGCATCCATCGTTGAATTGGTCGTGGAGGAAAAAGAAGCACGACCAGGGCAAGGGCAAGTTCTACAAGCCTGGGAACCAGCAGAAAACGAAATGCCCCGACCGTCATGACGCGATGGTAGGCCGGAAAGCTAGCTCTATCGATAAACTGCCAAGCGGGATAGTTGACGAACGACTGACTGACGTGAGCCCCTGTCTGGAAAAAAACCACCCCAAACAGAACAACAAAGAGAATCCGCCGGCCTGATTCGCTCATAGTTTTTGCCTCTCGACAGCAGCCACCCGCAGGCAGGGCCGCTAAGCTCCTGCTTGGGCTGACAGAAATAAAATGAGTCGTCCCGGTATGTGGCTGACAAGTGGGCGGTCAGCCGTGGCAGCAACCGCATTCTCTCTAACAATCTGTTCGTTGTCCAACAACTTTCTTCATAGTTCTCGGTCGGCCGATCAGTCCGGATAATTCCGGCCTGCCAGCTCACTAATCGTCGGCATCTTGAATGCTGCCCCACTGTCCACACGCACCAGCCCTTTCAATTCAGCCTCATTATTGCTAGCGTAAGGCAGCGCGCGTTGTCGGCCGCGCTGGCCTGCAACTTGCTGCAAGTTGCGGCCGCAAGCCACGGCGTTGATGGCGCACGGAGGGCGGCAGGAAAACAAGCTGCACGCCAGCGGAGCGAAACAAGACGAAACAGGGCCAAGTCCGAGGACAAGATTAATGCCAAGCGAGCCCCATTCACCGATGCAACGCTTCAGCGCCCGGCGCCAGCCCCTGTTGACGCGTCCTTGCGCCTCAGGTACAAGTCAGCAAGGAGCCCGCACGCTTCATCTAAGCTATTTTGTTTCAGTAAGTTGCAAATGCGCCTACCCGCAACACTCTTTCAAACAGAATTGCCGCCAACTCATTGAAAACAAACGATGGGGGTCATTTCTAATCGCAACAAAAATGCACTTGGTAAATATCCCTTGACAACAAGTATTGCCAAGTGCGAGCATACCACGGAACGCAGGATGGTTTCTGCGCTCGATTTGGCTGAATCTGTTTTTGGATACAGGACAGAAGGAGTCTTCGTGTTCTTGAAGTCCTACGGAGACGATAGCTCTGATTGGGCTAATCAGGAGATTGTCTGTGCTGGTTCATTTATCGGATGGCCTAAAGAATTCTATTATGCCGGTCTTAAGTGGGAAGAGCGACTCAAGAAGGACAACATAGATTATTTCAGCGCATCGGAATGCGAAGATTTGCGCGGACAATTTGATCCGGAGAGACTCCACCTTGACCTTAATGCAGCTAGGGCGTTGGCTCTTTCAGTTCGGCACGATCTAATCGAACTGTTGAGAGGTCCACGCACTGGATTAGGTGCTATCTGCTTCGGGCTTCTACGAAAAGACTTCAGCGAGTTGATAGCCGAAAACGAACGAGCCAGGGCGTTCTTCGGGACCGATCCGGTGAGGTTGGTCTATAAACGCCTAATTAGAGTGACGATAGATTTGTTGAACAACGATTGGCCCGATATGCCGTCTGGGGTAAAAATCTGTTTCACATTCGATGAGCACCAAAAGTGGCGAGAGGCGGAAGAGGAATACCAAAAACTTAAAGATGAAGATGCCTCTTGCGCAAAGCGAATGTCTATTGTGGGCCATGCCGACGACAAGGAATATCCAGGTTTACAGATGGCTGTAGTGCTCCCCTCTAAAACTGGACACCTCATCTAGGTATGATCAGGGCCTCCCAACAGGAGGCAACATGGGCAGGAAACCACGTGTAGACCGAACCCCGGAAGAGAAGTGGCAGATCGTGCAGGAAGGAATCAAGAGT
>JBGPTF010000018.1:0-74091 GCA_041490445.1 Terriglobia bacterium | reverse complement strand
TCTTGATTCCTTCCTGCACGATCTGCCACTTCTCTTCCGGGGTTCGGTCTACACGTGGTTTCCTGCCCATGTTGCCTCCTGTTGGGAGGCCCTGATCATACCTAGATGAGGTGTCCAGTTTTAGAGGGGAGCACTACAAGTGCTTCGTAACAATTGGAATCTGCCTCAAAGAAGAAATACTTAGCAAATTCGAATCCAAGGAGGGCGACCAGAGGAGATCCATCAGTCTCTTTTCGGGTTTCACGTATGCGGCATCTACCGGGACCTGCAAAAAGGTCTATATAGTAGAGTTTTCCTGACCATTTATTTTTCATTCCAACCGAGAATATTTTCAGATAACGATTCAAATAATGAAGTTTATCGTTGACCCAAAGGCCGCTGTCGCGGATCACCAGGCCATCACTGCCAATGATTTCTGCGTCAGGCATTTTACTCGGAGGGCTTATAGCATGGTTTCTTACGTTCATTGGTGTTGAATTTAATCTGTTAGTTAACTGCATGGTAGCCTTGCAGGTTTAAGAGTCAGCGGGAGAGGCAGGGGGTGGAGAGGAGCAGGCCGGTGGGCTTGGCCGAGTAGTGCTCGCGCAGCTCCAGTCCCTTGCCGTAAAACACCGCGTTCCAGCCGAACCGGCCGCGAACCGCGTCCACGCCGCGATTCAAATACCAGCGGCGGTTGGTCTGCCGGTCGAATAATTCATTTTGCCGGCGCTCGGGTTCGAGGTTCGTCACCTGCACGCCGACCCAGCGCAGCGCGACGCGCCGCGTGAAGAGCGCGCGAAACAGTTCCATCGCTGCGGCGAGCAGCGTTTTTTCGTCGTTGGTCGGCGGCAGGAGTTTCGCCGAGCGGGCGGCGGAAAACGAATCGGTGTAGCGCAGGCGGAGCGCGAGGGTGCGCGCCTGCCGGCCATGGACGCGCAGCGTGGAGCCAATGCGCTCGGCGAGGTATTCGAGCAGCGCGCCGAGGAATTCAAGATCAATCGTGCCGCCTTCGATCGTGGTCTCGCGCGAAATGGATTTCGGCTCGGGCGGCGCGAGTACTTCGCGCGAGTCCTGCCCGCAGGCGCGCTCCGCAAGCTGGCGGCCGATCACCTGACCGAACGCGGCTTCGAGCGCTTCAAGCGGTACCGCGCGCAACTGGCCGATGGTTTCGATGCCGCGCTCGCGCAGCGTGGCGGCGTGCGCGGGGCCGATGCCGTGGAGTTTTTCCACGAGCAGCGGCGCGAGGAATTCTTTTTCCGCGCCCGGGGGAACGATTCGAAAGCCGCGCGGGCGCTTGAGCCGAGACGCCACCGAAGCCACCAGCTTCGACGTGGCGGCGCCGACGGAAACGCCCAGACCGGTTTCCTCGAGCACGCGCCGCTGCAGCCGCCGCAGCGCGGCGGGGAAGTCGGGATAGAGCCGGGCGGTGCCGGTGAAGTCGAGATAGAAATCATCAAGCGCGGCGGGTTCGACCGCGGGCGTGAAGGTTTCAAGAATTCGGCGGACGCGTTCGGCGAAATCGGCGTAGTGCTCGTACTGTCCGGGGACGACGATGGCGCCGGGGCAGAGCTCGAGCGCGCGGCGAAACGTCATCGCCGTCTTCACGCCCCGCGCCTTCGCTTCGTAACTGGCCGAGGCCACCACGCCGCGGCCCACCAGCACCGGCTTGCCGCGGAGATGCGAGTCGAGTACCTGCTCGACCGAAGCGAAGAAGGCGTCCACATCCACGTGGACGATGTTGGGTGCGGTTGCATCCATAACAGCTCCTCAAAACGCTGGCCGACAATGCCGGTTCGAAGAATCTCAGCCGCACAGCGAGAAGGGAAGCAGGATGGCGGCGGGAACAGGTTGTAAGGGCGGGCGAAGGGAGGACTCGTGAGAGTCCCGAGGGACAATGGAGTCGAGCCCCTCGCCCGCCTTCCCGTTTCCACTGCCGGGAGGAGTATAGGCGAATAAAAAGCGAAAGTCAATAAGGGCGACGCGATTTTCTGGAAAATTTAAAAGGCGAGGAGGGGTGAACTACGCGGCGAGGGCGAGGCCGAGCCAGAAGGCGGCGGTGAGGAGTCCGGCGAGCATGACGAGAGTACGCGCGCGCTTCTTGCGCATGGCGGCAACGACGATTCCCATCGCGCAAAGGAGGAACCCCAACTCGGGCCAGAAGAGCTCGAAGCCGAAGCTGCCGGACAATTGTTCCACTGCGTTGCGATAGAGGATCAAGGCGAGCGACGCGGTCGCCGTCAGCGATGCAGCGAGCACGGCGGCCATCGCGAGGCCGCTGGCCCAGGCGGGGAAAGGCGTGCGACGCTCGGCGTCACGCCAATCCAGCCAGGTCTGGCCGACAACGATCCCGACGACGATAAGGATAAGAAATGCCATTTCCTAAGTCCAGGCGCGCTCCCGTTACAGCGATTCCGAGGATCTCGGCGGCTGCGTGGCGACCGGCGCAATCGCCGGGCGCATCACGGGAGGTTTCTCCGCCTTCACAGCTTCGTTGAACTGAGCTTCTTCCGTCGAGCCCTTCAGCGCGGTGACGGCCGAGTTTCCGCCGGCGATGACCTGCGTGACCTCGTCGAAATAGCCGGCGCCGACAAAGCGTTGATGTTTGATGCCGCGATAGCCCTCTTCCGCTTCCATCCGGAATTCCTGCTCCTGGAGATCCGAGTAGGCTTTCATGCCGGTGTCGCGGTAGGCACGCGCCAGCTCAAACATCGTCAGATTCAACGCGTGGAAGCCGGCGAGCGTGACGAACTGGAACTTATAGCCCATCGCCGCTAGTTCCTGCTGGAAGCGTGGCAAGGTGGCCGCATCGAGCTTCTTTTTCCAGTTGAATGACGACGAGCAATTGTACGCGAGCATCTTGCCCGGGAATTCCGCGTGGATGGCGTTGGCGAAGCGGCGCGCTTCCTCGAGATCCGGGCCGGCCGTCTCGCACCAGAGCAAGTCGGCATAGGGCGCATAGGCCAGGCCGCGGACGATGGCAGCCTCAAGCCCGCCGCGGAATTCGAAATCGCCTTCGGGCGTGCGCTTGCCGGTCATGAACACACGGTCGCGTTCGTCGAAGTCGCTGCGGATCAAACCGGCACTATTCGCATCGGTGCGCGCGATCAGAATCGTGGGCACGCCCATCACGTCGGCAGCCAGCCGCGCCGCGACGAGCTTGCTGATGAATTCGCAAGTGGGCACGACGACTTTGCCGCCCATGTGGCCGCACTTCTTCGCGGAGCTCAACTGATCTTCGAAGTGAACGGCGGCAGCGCCTTTCTCGATCATCGCTTTCATCAGCTCGAAGGCGTTCAGCGGGCCGCCAAAGCCTGCTTCAGCGTCGGCGATCAGCGGGGCGAACCAGTGGATGCCATTGCGTCCTTCGGCATGATCGATTTGATCGGCGCGTTGCAGGGTCTTATTGATCTTGCCAACCAGATTGGGGACGCTATCACAGGGATAGAGACTTTGATCGGGATACATCTCGCCGGACGTGTTCGCGTCGGCCGCGACCTGCCAGCCGCTCACGTAAATCGCATTCAAACCAGCCTGCACCTGTTCAATGGCCTGGTTGCCGGTCATCGCGCCCAGCGCCTGGACGTGAGGCTCGGAGTGGAGCAGATTCCAGAGCCGTTCCGCGCCCATCCGCGCGAGCGTGTGCTCGATGCGAACCGTGCCGCGCAGCCGTTCGATGTCCGCGGCTGAGTAGGGCCGGAGAATTCCTTCCCAGCGGGGATGCCGGCCACCGTGCGAGAGTGGCCCGCAACCGTTGCCGTTGGTCGCCATCTTCAGTTTCTCCTCGTATCGAAGATCCGCAGAGCCGGTCTCATGCGGGGGTGAAATCGTCGTTCAGGATCATGCGTTCGCTCAGCAATCGTGCCTGGCGAAACTGTTCGATGATGACGGCCGGAGTGCCCGCGGGAAGCTCGCGCAGGATTCGGGCTAGTTCTTCATCGAAGATGCGGTGAATAAACTCGGGCGTGTGCTCGACAGGATTGCTTTGTTCATCGAGAACGCAAACGCGATCGCGATGCCGCATGCGCTGCGCGATCATCAGCCGGTAGATGCGATCGGTGGCCAGGTCTTCCATGTAACCGTCCAGCAGGCTTGCGCCCTTGCCGGCCAGCACGCCTTGGCGATAACGGATCACGGTGCGCACGGCCGCGCGGGTGCCGCTGACCGTTCGTCGGCCCACACCTTCAGGCAGCGGGCGCAGATTCGGGTGCGGTTCCGCCTTGGACGGCCGCAAATGCAATTGATTCGGACAGGGAAATTGCTTCACGGCAATTTCGTTCTGATCCGGGTGGCCGGTCCAGGCGCCATCCATCAGACAGACGGCTTCATTTTTCTTGTCTTTCTCGAGAACGGCGAGGGCGCGCGCATTCAGTTCCGCATCTTCGCGGCTGGGATAGAGCGCGGTCATACCGCCGATCGCGAGCAGCCCGTGCTTGTGACAGATCTCAGGCATCAGCGTGCGCAAATTCTGGAAGAAGGGCACGTCGTGCGGAATCGTGTTGCGATCGGGCAAGACCCAACTGGGATCGTGCAAATGGAAATGAATCAGGCTCGCCATGTAATCCCAGCGGCCAAGGTTCAGGCCGACGATGTGGTCGCGAAGGTTGTAGGCGAACTCTTCCATCTGGAAGGCGATCGGATGCGATTCCACCAGCGCCATGCACTTGATGTAGTCGGAGGGCAAGCCTTTCGCGCTGGCAACGACCTCGAACAGGTCGCGCCACCAAAGGGCCTCTTCCGCCGATTCGGATTTCGGAATATAGAACGCCAGCGGATGTTTCAGCTCCGCAGGATTCACCAGATGCGTCACGAGGGCCACGTCGAAGAGCGACGCCGGCAGCAACTCGCCCGCAATGATGCCCGCCTGGTGCAGATGCAATCCGCGTGGACGGACGAAGATGGCGGTCTTGCTCGGCTGAATGGTGACGGTGCGGTCGCGCTTGCGATCGAAGTAAGAGAGCTCTCCGCGCAGGGCGGCGAGGATGTTTGCCATCCCCTGCACCACGTGCGGCCAGGAATTCTCGAGCGAATCCTCGAGGTCGAGCATCACGCCCGGCGCGCCGGAGTTGAGCATCTTCACAACGAGTTCGGCGTCGTCGGCGGGGCCCGTCATCTGATTCCGCTGATCGGCGCACCAGTCGGGCAGTTCCACTTTCCAGGCGTACTGAGTCGCCGGTGATGACGGCAGGTAACCTGGCAGTCTCTCGCGATGCGAGGCTGCGAGTGCCGCGCCGCGCCTGGCGACCAGCGCTTGCTGCCGCGGTGTGAAGACGCGGTGCAGCGCCAGTAGAAACTCATAAAAACCTGCTGGCAGGTCGCGCGCGGGATTGAAGTTCTTGGGCGCCGTGTTGATCGCACAAGCCCTGGTCACCCGTGGGTCGCGAAGGGTCTGGCCGCAAAGCAGAGCCAGGGGAACCTCCACGCCCGATGGGCCATAAATCGTCGGATTGATGTGAAAGCCTAGTTCAGCCATAGTCTTGCCCAGAGAGGCTAATATGGGATGGCAATCCGGCGACCAAAGCGGTTCGGACCGTTACTTTTGTAAGCCATTGTATTCACACGGCTTAATGATAGGGGAGGGCTGAAACCTGGCTCTCGGGGCCAGGGGGTGACTCCAAGCATTTTCACTTTTCGGGAGCAGGATTTGCCCATGGGCAAGGGATTTACCGTTCTTGGGGGTGTAGGTAGCAGGGGCCTGGAAGCCGGAATTGGGGGTGCATTTGGCGCCTGCGAACGCCTGGGAGAGTGACTCGAAGGGGCCCGAGAAGATTCTGTTACGATATCCAAATGGTCAAGCAGCCATGGCTGATCGCGCACCGGGGGGCTTCCGGCTATGCGCCGGAGAACACACTCGCTGCCTACCGGAAGGCCGCCGAGCTTGGCGCGCTGTTCATCGAGACCGATCTGCACGTCACGCGCGATTTCCAATTCGTTGCCATCCACGACGCGACGCTGGAGCGGACGACCAACGGCCGCGGAAGCGTGCGCGCGCACGGCCTGGCCCAACTGCGTGCGCTCGACGCCGGATCCTGGTTCGCGCCGGAGTTCTCGGGCGAACGCCTTCCCACGCTGGAGGAAATTCTCCAATTCGTGAAGAGCACGGATGTGGGGTTCTATCTCGAGATCAAGTCGGAAGCCGCCTGGGGAGCGCATCACTCGCTGGTGAGCTCGTTGCGCGGTGCGGAGGAAGAGGCGCGCGTGATTGTGATTTCCTTCGACGGAGCGAGCATCGAAGAATTGCGGCTGTTGGACGCGACGTTGATGACCGGCTTGCTCTGCGATCGAGCGGAGGAAGACATGGTGGAGCGGGCGTTGCACTTTGGCGCGCGGCAGTTGCTGCCCCGGGGCGATCTGGTTTCCGCGGAGCTGGTCCAGAGGGCGCATCGGTCGGATCTGCAAGTCGTCACCTGGACGCTGAACGAGCCCGGCGAAATGCGCGCGGCGATTGCCGCGGGCGTGGACGGCATCATGACGGATTATCCCGACCGATTGCGCGACGTGCTTAACGAAAGATAGCGCCGCGAAGTTCGATCATCCCTTGCCGGTCAACGCACTCCTCATAAGCCATGTCATGGGAATTCCGATCGCAGGAATCGGGAACGAAGGAGCTCTCCCATCAGGCAGGGAGGGATTCCTCGCCCCATGCTGCCGGCCTCCGGATGACGCGCGCGCTTGCCGGAGACTGCGGAACTTGCGCGAAAGTTATTGCGATGCGAGCGCGCGGAAGAGATCGGCAAACTCCCGCAAGGTGAGCTGCTCGGCGCGCGCATCGCTGCGCAGCCGGCAGGCGGCGAGCGCGGCTTCCACGCGGCCGATGGCAGCGATGCTCCGCAAATTATTGCGGAGTGTTTTGCGTTTTTGCGCGAAGCAGGCCTGAACAAAATCAAAAAATGCCTGCTCCTCGCGAATTCCAAGTTTTGCCCGGTCGCCGGGCAGACGCATGGTGACGAGCGCCGAAGAAACCTTCGGCGGCGGGCGAAACGCACCAGGGGGAATGCGCAGCGCAATCTCCGGCCGCGCGTAGAACTGGCACAGCGTGGAGAGATAGCCGTAGGCGCGGCGACCGGGCGGAGCGATGATGCGCGCCGCCACTTCGAATTGAACGACGATGTGAATCGAAGCGATATGATCCGCGAAACGGAACAGGTGATGTAGGATCGGCGAGGTGATGTAGTAGGGCAGATTGCCGTACACGCGAAAGTTTCCGCCCGCAAGCTTCGCCAGATCGAGGGCGAGCACGTCGCCGGCAATCACTTCGACGCCGCGCCATTCCTGCGCTTGCTCGCGGAGCCGCTCTACCAGCCGCGCATCCGTCTCAATCGCAATGACGCGGGGCGCCACCCGCGCGAGTTCCGCGGTCATCTCCCCGTGCCCGGCACCGATCTCCATCCAGGTGTCGTTCGCCGACGCGCCAAGAGTGCCGAGGATCCGTTTTCGCCACGCCTCCGCGGCGAGGAAGTGTTGTCCGAGTGGTTGCCGGGCCATGGCGCAGGCAGTATAGCGAGTTCGCAAGGAAATCGCCGCCGGGGTTTTCCTTGACGAAAAGAATCTGATTCAGTACCGTTTTTGATCGAATCGAGGGCACATGAGAATTCTATTTGTTTCCTCCGAAGGCCTGCCGTTCTCGAAGACCGGAGGGCTGGCCGACGTCGTCGAAGGTCTGCCGAAAGCGCTGGCGCAACTCGGTCACGACGTGACGGTCCTTCTGCCGCGCTACCGCGGGAATAAAATCGCCGCGCGCGTGGTTCCCAGCCTGACGATTCCCATGGGGGACGGGCTGCGTTTCCCGGCGCTGGCCGAAGGCTCCGTGGTGGAAGGCGTCCGCTACTTTTTTGTGGACGACCCGGACTATTTCGACCGAGAGCAGCTGTACGGCGACAAGGCCGGTGATTTTCATGACAACGCCGAACGGTTCGCTGAATTCAGCCGCGCCGCGATCGAGTTTGCCAAGCACGTCTGGATGCCCGACATCTTTCATTGCCACGACTGGCAATCGGCGCTGGTGCCGGTGCTGCTGCGAACGCTCTACGCGCAGGATGCCGCGGTGCAGGACGTGCCGGTCGTTTTCACGATTCACAATCTCGGCTACCAGGGATTGTTTCCGCGGACGGCGCTCGAAACAATCGGGCTGCCCGCGAGTTTGTTCCAGATGGACGCGCTCGAATACTACGGCAAGGTGAATTTTTTGAAGGGCGCGCTCGTCTTCGCCGATTACCTCACGACCGTCAGCCGCAAATACGCGCTGGAAATCCAAACGCCCGAATATGGGGCCGGGCTCGAGGGCGTGATTCGGAAACGGGCCGACCGGCTGTCCGGGATTCTGAACGGAGTGGATTACTCCGCGTGGAGCCCCGAGACGGACAAGTTCACCGCGTCGCACTATTCGGCGGGGAACCTGACGGGGAAACGGCTTTGCAAGAGCGACCTTCTCGAAGCGTTCCATCTGCCGTTGGAGAATCTGGAGCGGCCGCTGATCGGCATCGTCTCGCGCTTCGCGGACCAGAAGGGGTTCGACCTGATCGCGCAGGTCGCGGACGAGATGATGGAAGAGAATCTGGCGCTGGTGGCGCTCGGCGCGGGCGAAAAGAAATACGAGCAACTCTTCCAGTCGCTCGCGGAGCGATTCCCGGCGCGAGTGAGCGTGAAGGTCGCCTACGACAACGCGATCGCGCACAAGATCGAAGCGGGCTCGGACATGTTCCTGATGCCTTCGCGGTACGAACCGTGCGGACTGAATCAGATTTACAGCTTGCGCTACGGCACCGTGCCGGTGGTGCGCGCCACCGGCGGGCTCGACGACACGATTGAACCGTTCGACGCACGCACCGGCCGGGGCACGGGATTCAAGTTTGAGGTGTATGATGGCGGCGCGCTGCTCGAATGTCTGCGGCAGGCATTGAGGGTGTTCCGCGACGGCAAAGCGTGGCGCAGGCTGCAATCGAACGGCATGGCCCGGGATTTTTCGTGGAAGGCGTCAGCGGCCGAATACGTCAAGCTCTACGACACGGCGTGCAAGGCGCGAATCCCGGAGCCGGTTCTGACATCTAAATAGATGAGTTCGCCGCCCGGGGGGTGGCGGCTCCGCAATCCAAAGGACAACCATGGCGGAGAATATCCAGGCAGTCAGCGACGCAACGTTTCAAGCAGAGGTGATTGATGCAAGCAAGAACCAGCCGGTGATGGTGGATTTCTGGGCCGAATGGTGCCGGCCGTGCCACATGCTTTCGCCGACGGTGGAAGAAATCGCGCGCGAGCACGTCGGCAAGTTGAAAGTGGTGAAGCTCAATGTGGACGAAAACATCAGCGCCGCGGGCAATTTCAACATTCGCGGCATCCCCACGCTGCTCGTCTTCAAAAACGGCCAAGTAGCCGACCAAATCGTCGGCGCCGTCCCCAAAGAACAAATTGAAAAAATCCTCCAGCGTCATTTGATCTAGGGAAGTATTCGATCGCTTCCGTCGTGAGGATCATCACAGTTCCTCTGCCCCTTGCGAGTTGGCGAGAGACTCCGTTCAGCCCCGGCAATCGCATCGAATTTCGTGATTTGACAGAGGCGAAATTCTCGCCGATAATGCGCAGTACGCTGATTTCCCTCCGGAGGAAAAGCGATCGCCTTGCCCACGGCCCCGAAATACATTTTCGTGACGGGTGGCGTGGTTTCCTCTCTCGGAAAAGGCGTTGCGGCGGCTTCGATCGGCTGCCTGCTCGAAGGCCGCGGCCTCAAAGTTACCCTCCAGAAGTGCGATCCGTACCTCAACGTTGACCCGGGCACGATGAGTCCGTACCAGCACGGCGAGGTGTACGTCACCGACGACGGCGCCGAGACCGACCTGGACCTGGGCCACTACGAGCGCTTCACTTCCGCGAAGCTGACCCGCGATCACAACTGGACGACCGGGCGCATCTACGAGTCCATCATCGCCAAGGAGCGACGCGGCGATTACCTGGGCAAGACGGTGCAGGTGATCCCGCATGTCACCGACGAGATCAAGGCCGCTTTCCGGAAAGTGGCGCGCGACGTTGACGTGGTCCTGATTGAAATCGGCGGCACCGTGGGCGACATCGAGTCGCTGCCCTTCCTCGAAGCCATCCGGCAGATGCGGCTCGAGCTGGGCGCGGAAAACACGCTGTTCATTCACCTGACGCTCGTACCGTTCATCCCTTCGGCGGGCGAGCTGAAGACGAAGCCGACGCAGCACAGTGTGAAAGAGCTGCTGAGCATCGGAATTCAGCCCGACATTCTGCTTTGCCGGAGCGACCGGCGCCTTGCGCGCGAGTTGAAGGCGAAGATTGCGCTGTTCTGCAACGTCGCCGAAGCGTGCGTGGTTTCGGCACCCGACGTGGAATGCATCTACGAAGTGCCGATGTCGCTCGCAGCGGAAGGGCTGGACGAGCAGATCCTGAAGCACCTGCACGTGGAAGCGCCGCCGAGCAATCTGTCGCGCTGGCTCGAGATGCTGCAAAACTTCCATCACCCGCAGGGCGAAGTGCGCATCGGCGTCGTGGGAAAGTACGTGGCGCTCGAAGACGCGTACAAGAGCTTGCGCGAAGCGCTGGTCCATGGCGGGCTGGCGCACCGGCAGCGCACCGTGATCGAGTGGGTCGAGGCGGAAGAAATCGACTCGATGGAGACGGCGGAGCGGCGGCTGCGCCACGTGGACGGAATCCTGGTGCCCGGGGGATTTGGCCGGCGCGGAACCGCGGGGATGGTGAATGCGATCGAGTACGCGCGCAACTGCAAGGTTCCGTTCTTCGGGATTTGTTTGGGAATGCAGTGCGCGACCATCGAGTACGCGCGACACGCGGCAGGCCTGGCGGGAGCGGACAGCACCGAATTCGACCCCTCGACCTCGCATCGCGTCATCTACAAATTGCGCGAACTGCTGGGCGTGGATGAGATGGGCGGCACGATGCGGCTGGGCGCGTGGCCGTGCAAGCTCGAGCCGGGGTCACTGGCGCACCAGGCGTACGACTCGCTCGAGATTTCCGAGCGGCACCGGCATCGCTACGAGTTCAATCGCGATTATGAGGCCACGCTGGTCGCCGCCGGCTTCCGGATTACCGGCAAGACCCCCGACGGCGTGTACGTGGAAATTATCGAAGTGCCCGATCACCCCTGGTTTCTGGGTTGCCAGTTCCATCCCGAATTCAAATCGAAGCCGCTGCAGCCGCATCCCTTGTTCCGCGACTTCATCGGCGCGGCGCTGGAGCACCGGCGGAACCGCTCTACCGCGCGGACAGAGAAGAAGATCGCTGCTGCTGCCGAGCCCGCCGATTAGCGCCGCCATTCCGGCGCGCCAGCCTTGAAAACGCCTCCGTTCCCGCATAGGCTTAGGCTTCCGCTGACGTCGCGGAACAACGCATGAGTGGAACGCGCGCATTTTCGGTGGGAAGCGTCGAGATGGGCGGCAACGCGCCGCTCTTTCTGGTTGCAGGCCCATGCGTGATCGAAAGCGAGGCCCACGCCACGCTGATGGCCGAGCGCCTCGTCTCGATTGCCGCGGAGTTGCGCGTGCCGTTTGTCTTTAAGGCTTCGTACGACAAAGCGAATCGCACGTCGGTGTCTTCCTATCGCGGGCCGGGACTAAAGGAAGGATTGCGCATTCTCGGCGGCATCAAGAAGCGACTGGGCGTGCCGATCCTCACCGACGTGCACGATGTTTCGCAGGTGGCGCCCGCTGCGGAAGTTTGCGACGTGCTGCAGGTGCCCGCGTTCCTGTGTCGCCAGACTGATCTTCTGGTCGCAGTGGGCCGGGCGGGGCGTGCGGTGAATTTGAAGAAAGGCCAGTTTCTTTCTCCCTGGGAGATGGCGAACGCGGCGGAAAAAGTGGCGAGCACCGGCAACACGAAAATTATTCTGACCGAGCGCGGGACATCCTTCGGCTATCAGAACCTTGTGGTGGACATGCGGTCATTTCCGATCTTGAAGAAGCTTGGCTATCCCGTGGTCTTCGACGTGACGCATTCGGTGCAGTTGCCGGGCGGGGAAGGCAAGGCGTCGGGCGGGCAGCCGGAGTTCATCGAGCCGCTCGCGCGCGCGGGCACGGCAACGGGCGTGGACGGAATCTTTCTCGAAGTGCACGACAATCCCGCGAAGGCGCTCTCGGATGGAACGAACGCCCTGCCGCTCGACCAGTTGCGGCCGCTGCTCGAGAAATTGACGAAACTGGCGGCGCTCGTCCGCGGTTGGGGGCAACGATGAGCCTGAATACGGCGAAGCGCGTGTTGCGCATTGAAGCCGATGCGATTGCGGGCCTGATCGAGCGGCTGGATGCGCGGTTCGAGAAAGGCGTCGAACTGCTCTTTGGTTGCAAGGGCCGCGTGGTCGTCACCGGCATGGGCAAGTCGGGCTTGATCGGGCGCAAGATTGCGGCGACGTTTGCGAGCACGGGTACGCCCTCGCTTTTCCTGCACGCTGCCGAAGCGCTGCATGGCGATCTGGGGATGCTGACCCCCGAGGATGTTCTGCTGGCGATTTCCTACGGGGGCGAGACGGAAGAGCTTCTCGAACTGCTCGAGACGGTGAAGCGCCTTGGCCTGCGGCTCGTCACGCTGACGGCGAATCCGGGCTCGACGCTGGCGGCGGCGAGCGACGTGGTCCTCGATATCGCGGTGAAGGAAGAGGCCTGCTCGCTGAATCTCGCGCCCACCGCAAGCACGGCCGCCGCTCTGGCGATGGGCGACGCGCTCGCCATTGCGCTGCTCGAGCGGCGCGGATTCCGCGAGGAGGATTTTGCCGCGCTGCATCCGGGCGGGCGGCTCGGCAAGAAACTTCGGCGCGTCGAATCGCTGATGCATTCGGGCGAAGATCTGCCGCGCGTCGGGCCGGAAGTGCGCATGCCCGACGTGATCTACGAAATGAGCCGCAAGGGGCTCGGTCTGACGGCAGTGGTGGACAGCGGCGGCAAGCTGCTCGGGCTCATCACCGACGGGGATCTGCGGCGGGTGATGCAGCAGAGGAAGAAGGAAGCGCTGGATCTGACGGCAGCCGAATGCATGACGATGAATCCTGTCACCATCGCGCGCACCGAGCTGGCTGCCACCGCGCTGCGGCTGATGGAGCAGAAAAAGATTACGTCCGTGCTCGTTGCCGACGGACAGGGGAAGCTCGAAGGCGTCGTGCACGTGCACGACCTGTGGACCCTGCAACTTTTCTAAGGAGACGTTCCGTGGCTCGTACCGGCCCATCCTTACCTGCTGGCGTGCTGAAGCGCGCGAAGAAGATTCGATTGCTGCTGCTCGATGTGGATGGCGTGCTGACGGACGGGCGCGTGTATCTGATGTCGGTCGCGGGGGCGGGCGCCGCCGCAGAGATGAAGGTATTCGACGCGCACGACGGCGCGGGAATGAAGCTGGCGCATCGCATGGGGATCAAGACGGGCCTGATCACCGGGCGCGACTCGGCGGCCACGGCGCAGCGCGCCCACGAGATGCAGGTGGATTATTTGTTTCAGGGGCGCGCCGAGAAGATGGGGCCGTACAAGGAATCGCTGCAGCGCGCCGGTGTTTCCGATGCGGAAGTAGCCTACATCGGCGACGATCTGCCGGACCTGCCGCTGCTCGAGCGCGCGGGCCTGGCGGTGGCGACGGGAAACGCGGCGGCCGAGGTCAAGAAAGCCGCGCACTACGTGACGCAGGCGCGGGGCGGGCAAGGCGCGGCGCGCGAAGTGGTCGAACTAATCCTAAAGGCGCAGAACCGGTGGAAAGAGGCTCTCCCCAAAGCGCTGGCATGAATCTGGAGCGGGAGAGGGGAATCGAACCCCCATCTTCAGCTTGGGAAGCTGACATTCTGCCACTGAACCACTCCCGCTCACCCGTACAACATTCCGAAGCATAACACTCCCTTTCCAATGCAGGCAAGACGACCCGCGCGTCCTCGCACGCAAGTTGTGCGACCTTTTCGCCCGGATCCGAATCCGATCGTGCGCGGTTCAAGAAAAGTGACGCCGGAGGAGTGACGTCGGCGTCTCAATTTTTCCAACCGAAACAAATTCCGTCATGCGAAAAGCAAGGAATCCTGCTTCTCGGGTTGGCAGGAGAAGTTTGGAATGGCGCTTGCAGTTGAAAAGGTCTCTGGCCGTAAGGACGGAGTGGTGTGCCGGAATGAAACAGCCTTTGGCATTCTCGCCGGGCTTGCTGATTCGATGGCTTCGACGCGAGTCGGGCGCGGAATTGTTCGAGGCTGCGCTGGTCCTTCCGGTATTCCTCACGTTGATCATGGGATGTTTCTGGATGGGCCGCGCGTACAACGTCTATCAAACGATCACGCGAGCGGCACGCGAGGGCGCAAGATTTGCGGCGGCGCCGAGTTGCTCGTCGTGCGGGAACGCCTTTCCAACCTCCACGGAGATTCGCACGGTCGTGAACGGCGCGCTTTCGGCCTCGGCGCTGGATCCGGCGCAGGTGACCAATGCGGCTCCGTGCTCCAATGGCCCCGGCTGCGATTGCCCGGCGGGGCAGGTGTGCATCCAGACGGACCAACCGCTAAACCCGAATGACCCCTCGAGCAATCAGGTGCCGGGCGTCATCGTCAGCTTCGGCTATCCGTTCCAGTTCGTGATCCCGTTCACAAAGTTAAGCGTCACGAAAATCACCATCAGCACGCAGGTGCAGATGCGGCAGGAGCTCTGACTCGTGGAAGACGGGCGGCAGAGCAGCAGCGTTTCTTTTTTCACTCAGTGTCGCAACGGCCTGGCCCGACTGCGGGCGAGCGATGGTGCCGAACTGCTGGAGTTTGCCGTCATCCTGCCCTTTCTCGCGGTGATGGCTGTGGCGGTGAGCGACTTCGGCTCCGCGTGGGCGTTGAAGGACAAGCTTTCGAACGCGGCGCGCGACGGCGCGCGTGTGGCGGTGAGCGCGCCGAACGACACGGGCAACCCGCAGTGCCAGAACGGCAACACGCCGTGTTCGGTGCAAGTGGCGGCAAGCGACGTGGTGCAATATCTGTCGAAAACCGGCGTGAACACCTGCGGGATGAATCCCTCGAGCACCGTGCCGGTGCAGGGCTCGGGCGCGTCGCTCTATTCCTGGACGTACACGGCGGGCGGTTCGGGGTGCGCGGCCGCGTGGACGCTGAAGATCGAGCGCGCGTTTGTGATCGTCAGCAGCGGATCGAACGTGTTCTGCACCCGTGTCACGCTGACCTATCCCTTCACCTGGAATTTTGCGCACGTCGTCAAGTTGATCGCGCCGGCGTCAACGTATGCGAATTCGATCACGGTACAGACGGCTGCGCTGATGCCGAATCTGAACTGACAGGGAGATCTCCAGTGAGCCATCCGAATCAGGCCGCAACGGTTATCCGGGCCGGAGCTCAGGAGCGCGGCGTGAGTCTTCTGCTCGTGAGCATCCTGCTGGTTGTCGTGCTGGGCGTTGCGGCGCTCTCCATCGACCTCGCCTCCCTGTATGTCGCACGGGACGACGCCCAGCGCACAGCCGACGCTGCAGCGCTGGCAGGCGCAAAGGTGTTTGCGGATACGGGCTGCGTTACGTCGTCGAGCTGCACGTCCTTTCAGAGCCGGGCGCGGCAGAGCGCCATCGATGTGGCAGCGGAGAACTTTGTGGCAGGCCAAGAGGCCGTGGTGCAGGCCGGGGATGTCAGTTTCTCGGGACTGGGCACAACGAATCCCCGCATCACTGTGACGGTGCAGCGCTCGACCGCGCGCTCGAACGCCGTGCCGCTTTTTTTCGGCAAGATTTTCGGGTCGAACTCGATGAGTATTTCCGCCGCCGCCACGGCAGAAGCGTACAGCCCTTCCGGCTCGGGGCCGGGCCTGTGCGTGTCCTGCGTGAAGCCGCTGGCCTTGCCCGACTGTGATCCGAACCATGCGGCGGCGTTGAATTCCATCTGCAACGGCCAGGCGTACTTCGTTGATACGGCTTCGGGACAGATCGTGAATCCGGGTACCTATCCAACCGGCGTGATTGGGATGTCCTGGACGGCGCACAGTCAGACGAGCCCCGGCCAGTACGGCATCATTGATGTCGGCGGAGGTTCGTCCCAATTGGGGGAGAACATCACGAGCTGCAATCCAACTCCCTACACCTGTCAGTCCAGGGTTCCGACGCTGAGCGGCAAGAAGGTGGGTCCGATCACTTCGGGTTTTAACTCGCTCATCAATGCGAGTTCCAACGGGCCGGGCAACGGGCAGGACACGATCGATACATCGAGCGGCCCGCCCTTCGTGATCCGGGCAGGTGCAAACAACCCGCTGGTACAATCCGGGGCGATAGCCGTTGGGGCCGTCATCACGACGAGCGGTTCGATTCAAACCTTCGGGCTCTATGACCCCGCGTCCGCGGGAGGCGGCACGGTCACCTTTGTCGGCTTCATGCAGGCCTTCATCGTGGACGTGCAGCACCACGGAAAAGACGACCCGGTTGATTTCGTGATCCTCAACGTTTCCGGATGCGGCGCCAGCATTCCGAACTGCAACACTGGCGGCGGTGGCGTGGGAGGAGGCGGGGGATCGCTGATTCCCATCCGCCTGGTAAGGAGCCCTTAGAAGGTGTCGACCGCGACTGCGATGGCACAATCGCGCCCGTCGCGCCTGCTGGCGCTCGGCACAATCTTAAGAAATGTTTTTTCGTTTCCTGCATGTGGTCTCGCAGCGGGGTGCTCGACCCGGATACCTGGTGGCATACCAGGGTGGGCGAACAAATCTTGCGGACGCACCAATGGCCTCAGACGGATGTTTTCTCGTTCACGATGCACGGCGCGCCGTGGATCGCCTACGAATGGCTAGGCGAAGTGGCCATCGCCCTATCGGCCCGGTTTCGCGGCCTGCAAGGCGAGACGCTGCTGCTGATGTTTTTTTCGAGCGCGCTCGTGCTTCTCCTGAATGCCTATGCGTATCTGCGCAGCGGCCATTCCAAGGCGGCGTTTGTTGCCTGCGCGCTTCTTCTGGCCGCGATTGCCCCGTTCTTCACGCTCCGGCCTCAATTGCTCGGCTACATCTTTCTACTGCTGACGATGATTGCCCTCGAACGGTATCGGCAAGGAAGCCGGAAAGAGGTCTGGTTCCTGCCGCTGCTGTTTGTCTTCTGGGTGAACTTGCACGGAACGTTTGTGATCGGCCTGGCCACGCTTGGACTGTGTTGGCTGAGCGGCCTGTTCCGCATCGAGAGGCACGGGCTGGTCGCCGAGCCGTGGACGGCGGCGCAGCGCCGCGAGCTTCTCCTGGTCCTGCTGCTCTGCGTGGCCGCTCTTCCGCTGACACCCTACGGCACACGGCTGGCCGCCTATCCCGCGGAGCTGGGTATGTCGCAGCCCTTGAATACGGCAAACATCCAGGAGTGGCAGCCGCTTGGATTCGATCTTTAATCTTGGCAGGTATTTTCTCGTCCTGCTGCTTCTGTTTTTCTCGGCGCAGGCCTTCTTGCGCCCGCGGTACCGGCTGAACGATATCGCGCTCCTCTTGTTCAGCATTTTTGCGGCTTGCCTTCACGTCCGGTTCATCCTCTTTTTTCTACTCGTATTCACGCCGATGCTCGCCGAGATGCTGGCCCGCTGGGTGCCGCCTTACGAACGGCACAAGGACCCGCTGGATCGTCAATGCCGTTCTGATGGCAGGATTGGCGATTGCCGCGGCTTTCTTTTATCCATCGGCACAGACGCTCGAAGCGAAAGCGGCGGAGCGCTACCCGCGAGGCGCGCTGGAATACTTGCAGCAACATCCCGTCACCGGAAATTTCCTGAACGAGTACGGCTGGGGCGGCTACCTGATCTGGAGGCGGGGACAAAAGGCGGAGGTGTTCGTGGACGGCCGCACGGACATCTATGAATACGGCGGCGTTCTGGCGGACTACCTGCACATCACCTTGCTCGAGCCCGATGCGTTATCACTTCTGCGCAAATACGACATTCGCGCCTGCTTGCTTGTTCGCAAATCGCCGCTGGCCACCATGCTTCGCGCTCTGCCGGAGTGGAAAGTGGGCTACGCCGATGAGCTGAGTACCGTGCTCATCGTCCGGCCGGATGCGCATGGGAGCCGCTCCGGCGCCGGAATGACTTTGCGGACCATCACCGCCGATTCCTCTCACCCGCCCCTCCGAACCAGCCGCAAGGACTGACCAAGTAGATTTCTGTTGGTTGCCTGCGCGACGTCTGCGCGCCCTGTTTTGACCCACATGCTCCAAGTTGGGACAGGCGTTGCAGCTCGTTGAAAGCTGCAATCTTCTTAGCGACAGCGCGCGTGACTAGCCCTTGTTCCAGTTCTTCCTTTCCAAATTGAGGACACTGGACTTGCTCGTCATCTGCAGGCAGAAAGCAATGCGGGTCAAAGAACAGACTCGGAAGAAACGAGAATTTAGGAGGGCGATGTTTTGGCAGGGCGATTGCACTTCCCCAGCTTGAAGGTAGGCGTGCGTTCCAAACTTGAATGGAGGGTGCCACGATGAAACTGCTCTTGCAGCGGCTGTGGAAGGAAGAAGCCGGCCAGGACCTGACGGAATACGCGCTGTTGCTTGTTCTGATCGCGCTGGCGGCAATCGCCTCGGTCCGCGGACTTGCGAATTCGATTCAGAACGTGTTCAACACTGCGGCGAGCAACCTCGCGTCCCAAACGTAGCGGCGTGAAAAGTGTTCCCCGGGCGGACCTCCTAGATCAAACAGCATGAAAGGCAGCGTCGGAGGCCGGTCTGGGACGGATAGCGGCACGAGCGAGGAGTTGTTCTTGGTCGGAGGAGCGAGCGCGCTGAGGAGGGGGAGATTCTCGAGCAAGTCCAGTGGATCGCGGCTGGGGCGGTTGCCTTGACGGCCGGATGGTCCGATCTGCGTTCAAGGAAAATTTCAAACACGCTAACGGTCTCCGGGTTTCTCCTCGGAATCTCCGTTTTCACGATTGGGCAAGGCTGGAGCGGCACGTTTGCCGCTTTTTCCGGTGCGGGAATGATGCTCGGGCTTCTTCTGCCCGTCGTACTGCTCCGCGGGCTCGGCGCCGGCGATTGGAAACTGATGGGCGCGCTGGGGGCGATCCTTGGGTGGGGGCGCGTGTTGCTCGTCTTGTTGGCCAGTCTGTTCCTGGCGGGCGCGCTGGCAATTTTTCTGATAATCCGGCAGCGGCGAGTGAAGTCCACCTTGGAGAATTTGTGGGAACTCTTGCGAGGCTTCTTCTTTTTCGGCTTGCAGCCAAATCCGGAGATCAGCCTGGAAAACCCGGCAGCATCCAGCGTGCCGTTCGGAGCGGCGGCCGCGATGGCGACAGTACTTTGTTACGGCCTCGCGTTGGCCGGCCGATAAAGATTCCACGAGGAGGGGGAAATGAATCGCAGCCGGGTGGTCCTCATTCTCGGCGTTGCGGTTGCGCTGGGCTTGCTTGTCGGGGGATACGTCTATCGGCAGCTTTCGCGAGCCGCAGCGATGCAGCAGACCCATGTGACCACAAAACAGGTGGTTGTCGCAGCGTCTCGGCTTTCGCTGGGAACCCGGCTGGGACCGGCCGACTTGAAGTCTGTCGCGTGGCCGGCGAACGTTCCAATTACCGGCATGTTCACGGATGTCAAAACGTGCCTCGATCGCACGCTGATTACATCCGTCGAAGAAAACGAGATGATTCTGGATTCGAAGCTGGCGCCACAAGGGTCGGGTGCCGGTTTGCCTGCGGTGATTCCGAAAGGCATGCGGGCCGTTTCGGTGGCCGTGAACGACGTGATCGGCGTGGCCGGCTTCGTTCAACCGGGAACGGTTGTGGATGTACTGGTCACCGGGGCCGCGGAAGGCTCGACCGGGAGAGTGACGCGCACGTTCCTCGAAAACATTCGCGTGCTGGCGGCCGGCCAGAAAATCGAACAGGACGATCAGGGGAAGCCACAGACCGTGCCCGTCATTACGCTGCTGGTGACGCCGGCGGAAGCGAACGAGCTTGCGCTGGCGAGCGCGCAGGGGCGGATTCAACTTGCGCTGCGCAACGCTGTGGATCTTGGAACGGTCGAGCCCGTGTCCGCCACCGAAGCGGCGCTGTTCGGTGGAGCGCGGGCGGCGATCAAATCACCTGCGCGAAGAACGATGCCATCTCCAGCGGCGGCGCCCGCGGCATACACGATCGAAGTGATCCGAGGGGGAAAGCGGGAAGTGGCGAGCTTTCCGAAGCCGTGAGAAAAGAACAAATGAAGCGGAGGAAGGACGAGTGGCGCGTCCGGCGCAGGATTCCGGCGGGCGCATTCCTGTGTTTCATGATTGTGGCTGGCGTTGTGCTTGCGGCTGCCGCAGCGAGCGCAACGCAAACGCCGCAAACGATTCCGGCAAGAGAACCGGCGGCCGCCAAATCGCAAGCGGAAACGCGCACACCTGCGCAAGAGCCCGAGTCCGGCGAACGGCTGCATCTTCTTGTTGGCCGGTCGCTGGTCATCAGCACTCCGAATCGCATCAAGCGCGTCTCGATTGCCGATCCGGCGATTGCCGACGCCCTGGTGATCAATCCCACGCAGATTCTCGTGACGGGAAAACAAGCCGGAGGCGTCTCACTGGTCCTGTGGAACGAAGCCGAGCAGAGCGAGACGTTCGAACTCTTGGTGGATCTGGACATCCTCGGGCTGAGCCAGAAAATCCATGAAGCGTTTCCGCAGCAGGACGTTCGAGTCGAAGCGGTGAAAGACCTGGTCGTCCTCTCCGGCCATGTTTCCTCGAAAGCAGTGGCGGAGAAGATTCTCCAGGTCGTCTCCTCGGTTACGCCGAAAGTGGCGAGCCTGCTGGAGACACCGGCGCCGGCAAAGCCGGGAGAAGTGCTGCTGGAAGTGAAGTTCGCGGAAGTGGATCGCACCGCGTTGAGCCAGCTCGGCATCAACGTCATCAGCCTGCCCGGGAGCACGACGCGCACCCTGGCCGTCACCGGCACGCAGCAATTCGGACCGGTGCAGTCGCAGACGCTGACCACCGATGCGTCCGGCAATCTGACAGGGTCCAACCTCACGCTCAGCGACCTGCTGAACGTGTTTGTGTTCCGCCCCGACATCAACCTCGGCGCCACCATCCGGGCGCTGCAACAGAAGAACCTGCTGCAAATCCTGGCCGAGCCCAACTTGCTGACGCAGTCGGGCAAAGAAGCCAACTTTCTGGCGGGCGGGGAATTTCCGTTTCCGGTGGTGCAGGGTGGCGGGGCGGGCACCGTGCCCACGGTAACAATTCAATTCAAGGAATTCGGCGTGAAGTTGAGCTTCACTCCGGAAGTAACGGAAGAAGGGGCGATTCACCTGAAGGTGCGCCCCGAAGTGAGCGCTCTCGATTTCTCGAATGCGCTGACGCTCTCCGGGTTCGTGATTCCGGCCATCTCGACGCGCCGCGTGGAAGCGGAAGTGGAATTGGCGGACGGGCAGAGCTTCGCCATCGCGGGCCTCGTGGACGACCGCGTCACCCAACTGATGAGCAAGATTCCGGTCCTCGGCGATATTCCGCTGCTGGGCCAGCTCTTCCGGAGCCGGTCGCTCAACAAGACCAAGACGGAACTGCTGATTCTCGTCACGCCGCATCGGGTGAAGCCGTACGAGGCGGGGCAGGCGCCTGCCGGGCCGCAATTCCCGAAGCCATTCCTGCCGCCCGCCGCTCCGGCCAAAGGCAACCAGCCTGCTCCGCCCAAGTAGCGGCGGGCCGGTAACGCCGGAACCGAAAGCACCCCGAAGGGAGTGGGAGAGCCGGGCATGTTGACGACGGTGGTGGTGAGCAGCGACGCCGGTGGCGACAAACTCCTGCGCGCCACCCTCCAACAAAGCGGCTATGTGAGCGTGATCCGTGAGTGGACCCCCTCCGTGCTCGACAATCAGATCTCCGCGGAAGCTGTTCCCGATGTCGTTCTGCTGGACCTGGGAGAGGACAAGGAGCCGTTTTTTGATCTCGCGGCACGCCTTCGGCAAATCCGCCCGAGCGTTCGAATTATCGCCTGCGCCTCGCTCGACGAGCCGGGCCCCGAGATTCTCCTGCGAGCAATGCGCTCCGGCGTCCAGGAGTTTTTCCCGAAGCCCATCGACCCGGTGGCGCTCGCCGACACACTCGCGCGATTTGTCCAAGAGCAGGCGGCCACGGGCAACGGGAACGCGACAAGCAAGCTGATCGTCATCGCCGGCGCGAAGGGCGGTGTGGGGACGAGCACGGTGACTGTGAATCTTGCCGTACAGATGTGCCAGGTGACGAACAAGAAAGTGGCGCTGCTCGATCTCGCGAGGCCGCTCGGCCAATCCGCGCTGCTGTTCGACCTCAAGCCGCGGTTCACCCTGCGGGATGCGCTCGAGAATATCGAGCGGCTAGACGCCCATTTTCTAGGGGGCCTGTTCTCGCCGCACAAATCCGGTGTGCAGGTGCTGGCGGGAATGCAGCGGCCGCAGGACGCCGAGCACGTGACGCTCGAAGCGCTCGCCCGCGTGGTGAACGTGGCGCACGGCTGCGCCGACTATCTGCTGATCGACGCAGGCGTGGCCAATCTCGCTGAATGGAGCAGTTTGCTCCGAATGGCACAGAGCACTTTGCTCGTGGCGGAGACAAACGTGCCCTCGCTGTGGAGCCTCGAACGCCACCTCGCGGCCGCGACGGAAATCGGCCTGGAGAAGGACCGCGTCCGGATCGTGATCAATCGCTGGCACCGCGGAGATGAAGAGGCCCTGCAGAAGTTCGAGAAAACGCTGAAGCGCCCGATTTACGCGCGCCTTCCCAACGATTTCCGCCAGGCCAGCAATTCGGCGAATCTGGGTATGCCGCTCACCAGCGATAGCAGCAACCCGCTGGGCGGAAAGCTTCGCCAGCTCGCCGGAAACCTGACCGGCATCGCGGTCGCCGCTGCCGAAAAGCGCGGCGCGCTCAGCAGTCTCTTCTCACGCTGAAAACAGCCGGACGCATGGCACCCACGGCCACAACTCGACCGGACTACGGCACGCTGAAGGCGGCGATCCATCGAAAGCTGATCCAGAAGGTGAACCTCGACCGGCTGGCCAAGTTGGATCGCGACGCGGTGCGCGTGGAGCTCTCGCAAGTGATCGAGGGCCTGCTGGCCAGCGAGGCCACCCCCGTTACGTTTCTCGAGCGCGAACGGCTCTCGCAGGAAGTGCTCGACGAGGTGTTCGGACTCGGCCCGCTGGAGCCGCTGCTGCAGGATCCCACGGTTTCGGACATCCTGGTCAACTCCCACAAGAGTGTGTACGTCGAGCGAAATGGCTTGCTCGAGCTCACGCCGGTTCAATTTCGCGATGAAGCGCACCTGATGCTGATCATCGACCGGATCGTTGCGGCCGTGGGCCGGCGCGTGGACGAGTCCTCGCCGATGGTGGATGCCCGGCTGGCCGACGGCTCGCGCGTGAACGCGGTCATCTCGCCGCTGGCGATAGACGGGCCCTGCCTTTCGATTCGCCGTTTCGGCCACGAACGGCTGCAGGACGAAGACCTGGTGAAAAACCATAGCCTGACCAAGCCCATGCTCGATCTCCTGGGAGTGTGCGTGCGGGCCCGGCTGAACATGCTGGTTTCGGGCGGCACCGGGGCCGGCAAGACAACCTTGCTGAACGTCCTCTCCTCGTACATTTCCGACAAGGAGCGCATCGTCACGATCGAGGATGCCGCCGAATTGAAGCTGCGGCAGGCGCACGTGGTGCGTCTCGAAACCCGCCCCGCGAATATCGAAGGCAAAGGCGCTGTTCGCCAGCGGCAGCTTCTGATCAATGCGCTGCGGATGCGGCCGGACCGCATCGTCATCGGCGAGGTGCGCGGGGAAGAGGCGCTCGACATGCTGCAAGCGATGAACACGGGCCACGACGGTTCGCTCACGACGATTCACGCGAACTCCCCGCGCGACGCGCTCGCCCGCCTCGAGACGATGGTCGCCATGGCCAGCCTGGGACTCCCCGAGCGCGCGGTGCGCCGCCAAATCTGTTCCGCACTGGATGTTGTCCTTCAGGTGGCTCGCATGAGCGACGGCACCCGCAAAGTGATCTCCTTCGCCGAAGTGACCGGGATGGAGGGAGACATCATCTCCATGCAGGAAATCTTCACCTTCCAAAAACGAGGCGTAGGAGAAAAGGGAGAGGTGCTCGGTGAGTTTTCGGCCTGCGGGATCCGGCCAAAGTTTTGCGAACGGCTGCTGGAAGCGGGCATTCAGATCCCCAACACAGTCTTCGAGCGCACCTCCGTCCATTCAGGGAGGCATTGACGATGGCTCTTGTTTGGGTGGCTTTGACGTTTCTTGCGGTCGTGATGCTCGTCGGCGGCGTGGGCCTGGCGCTGGCGGGCCGCGGCCAGGTGGATATTGCTAGCCGGCTCGCGACGGTGTCGCCCGCCGACCGCTCGAAGAGTCCGGTGGAGAAATTCCGGCTAGCCCGGGACGAGGCGATGAGCGGCTTGCCCCGGTTCAATCGGATGTTGCAGCGCTGGTCGTGGAGCAAACGCCTGCAAACCTATCTCACCCAGGCCGGTTGGCACATCCGGCCGGGCAAACTCGTCCTGATCTGTTGCGTGACCGGGATGGCGGCCTACGTCGTGGCGTCCCTGTTACTGCCGTTCGCCTTGCTTGCGCTTGCCGTCGGCATACTCTGCGGTTTGTTCCCTCTGCTCTTGGCGATCGTCCGGCGCCGGCGGCGCCTGTACGCATTCGAAAAATCCTTCCCCGAGGTCATTGATTTGCTAGTCCGCGCCGTTCGCGCCGGCCATGCCTTCACCACGGGGATGGAGATGATTGCGAACGAAATGCCGCAACCGATCGCGGGGGAATTTCGAACGACCTTCGAGGAGCACAACTTTGGCCTGCCACTGCGCGATGCTCTCTGGAATCTGGCCGAGCGCGTGCCGCTGGTGGACGTGCGGTTCTTCGTCAGCGCGCTGCTGATTCAAAAGGAAACCGGAGGCAATCTGGCGGAAATCCTGAACAACCTGGCTCATGTGATTCGCGAACGGTTCAAGATCATGGGAGAGCTGCGGGTGCGGACGGCGCAGGGCCGGTTAACGGCCATCATCTTGATCGGCATGCCCCCCGGCCTGCTCGTTTTCATGAAGTTCGCGAATCCCGATTACGTCAATCTCCTGTTCAGCGATCCCTGGGGCACCTACATGCTCGTCGGCGCGGCCTGTTTGCAGATTATCGGCTCCCTCATCATGTGGAGGGTCGTAAAAATTGACGTCTGACTTGCGGAGGAGGAAACAATGACTGGCGCCCTGTTCGCTGCGATCATCACCTTCGCCGCGATCCTTTTGATCGCAACGATCGTGCTGGCCGCCATCTCCGGCTCGATGGGGCGGGCGAGAGGGCGGCTCGGCCGTCTCTGGCACGGCAGGGAGCAAGCGAACGAAGCGACCTTCCTCGAGAAACAGAAGGCGTTCGCGGAGCGCGCCCTGAAGAGTCTGGGGAAAATGGTGCCCTCCTCACCCAAGGAGCTCGGCCAGGCGAATCAACTGATGATCCGTGCGGGCATCCACAGCCCCGAAGCCGTGATGATTCTGCGGGGGATCAAGCTGCTCGTGCCCGTTGCCCTGCTTGCCGCTGTCTATTTTTCGGGCCTGTACCGGCATAATCCATTCTTCCTGTTCAGTCTGGCTCTGGTGGCGGGCTATCTGGTGCCCGAATTCTGGCTGACGTGGCGTGTCCGCGCCAGGAAGCGCCGCTTGCTGCGGTCGCTGCCCGACGCGCTGGATCTTCTCGTCGTCTGCGTCGAAGCGGGGCTGGGGCTGGACCAATCGCTCAATCGGGTTTCGCAGGAACTCCGCCTTGTGCACCCCGAATTGAGCGAGGAATTTCAAGTCGTGAATTTCGAAATGCAGATGGGGAAGGCCCGCGAAGATGCGCTGCACTCCCTTTCGACGCGCACCGGCGTGGACGACTTGAAATCACTTACGGCCATGCTCATCCAGACCGATCGGTTCGGCACCGACCTGGCACAGGCGCTGCGCGTTCATTCCGACAATCTGCGGACGAAGCGGCGGCAACGTGCCGAGGAGACCGCCGCCAAGGCGACCGTGAAAATGGTCCCACCACTCGTATTCTTCATTTTTCCGGCGCTCTTCGTGGTCTTATTGGGGCCGGCAATCATCATCCTGTTTCGCCAGGTATTTCCCGCCCTGAACCGGTAGGTTTGTGAGAAACTTCGGCCAGCCCGAGGGGCAGTTCCAGAAAACGAGGAGGCGAGGAGCAATACAATGGACATGACCACGGTCGTCCGGGTATTCGCAGGAATCGCAGCGATCATCGTGTTGGTGGTGATCGTCTGGCGCCGCAAGAAGAAAGCAGCGGAGTAGCGCGAACCGCAACCTCGTCGCCAAGCCCCGCGGAGGCGGAGAGCAGAGGAAGAACGGGGATGCCGGATCCGGTTTTTGTGAGGGCCGCTCACCAGGTGTCCGTCTACAACCGGACGCGCCATCGGCATCTCGCGACCCACGCGGCGCTGGCCGATACCTATTTCAGCCGGTTGATCGGCCTACTGGGGAAGACCGGACGCTGGTGCCAGCCGGGCCGCGGGCTCTGGATCGTTCCTTCCCACGGCGTGCACACGCTGGGAATGATGTTCTCTATCGATGTGGTGTTCCTCGACCGGGAACATCAAGTGGTCTATCTCGTCGAGAACATGCGGCCCTTTCGCATTTCCGCCGTCAAGCTGCGCGCGGCAAGCATTCTTGAACTTCCCCCGCACACGATCGCGGAGACAGGGACATGCGTTGGCGACCGTCTGGAGATTCTTCCTGCAGATCAAACGGCCGGTTCGTGAGCTGACTGCGCGCCCGCGGTCAACGGTACGATGTCCGTAAAAGAGTATCGGAAGAAATACGGCGGGACTTCTAGTGTTCCGGAGATCGAAGGAACTATTCGCGCGCGGGGGCGATTCGGCGATCGAGCGATACCGCGGCGAAATAAGCGCAGCTTGCTAGTTCGCGATCCGCCCAATGGCGGATTGGCTCGGCTACGAACCCGAACAGGGCGCGGAAAAAACGCACAAGAGAGTAGTAGGCGGAGATGGCGCGAATTTCGAAGGCGTCGTCACCGGGATCCGGGTAAACGCTCACGAGAACCAAGAGACGCCGAAATTGTCCAGCGGCGACCTCATCGCAGATTCCTGCAGTCTGCTTGGTTTTCGGAGACAGTTCCACCGTGCCATAGGTGGCAAGCAGGGAACGGCAGTACGCAAAGAAGAACTGCGCCAAGGCCCCTACCGAAAGCACGAGGATTGCGGCAGAAATCATAGGTGTGATCCGGCGGCGATCCGGGCTTGCATCGCCTTCGTCTCCTTCAGAGTTCTTGTTGCTTGGGGCCGACGCCCCGCAGGGCGATGCAGATCGCGAAAAGAACGACGATCAGTTCCCGGGGTTTCAGCGCTGATTGCTGAGTTTAAGATTGCATTCTCCCAAGTGCTGCGCATCGTCACGGAGATGCTCCGACTGCACGCCACCCGTAGTGCCGCGGATGTTGGTGCAATTTACCGGCCAAAATCACCTGCCCTCTCATCTGCAACCATTTATTCCCCGGTCAGAATTCACCGCGCGGAAGCCACTGATAGGACGAACGTTGCGATGCCCATCCTGGACGCGTTTTGCCCTGGCGCTCTCAAGAATCATTCGGCGGGGCCGCAGGCAGTTTCACTGTGACACAGGCATCCTGTTCGAAACATTTCCGCCGGCACGCGGCCCGCTGCCGGAGAGAAAATTCATAGCGAAATGTTGAAGATCATTGCGCTGCGCCGCCGCGCCGGGCAGGGAAACAGCGACTCGACTCTTGAGCGAATGCGAACTGGCCTGCCGGCAAAGAAATCGCTTCACGTTGATGCTCCCTACGGATTACGATCTTGCCTTTGTATTCATTCTAGGGAGGCTTCTGCAATGCATGTGACAAAGCGAATTTCGATTCGTCGGTTGATCTGGCCGCTCTTCTTCGCGGCACTTCTCTCCGCGGTTCCAGCGGGCGCGCAGGGACTGACGCAAAAACTTTGGAATGGGATGAAGTGGCGCTCAATCGGTCCGTTCCGTGGTGGACGCGTTCTTGCGGTTACCGGTGTGCCGGGCGATCCGGTGACGTATTACTTCGGCGCAGTCGCGGGAGGTGTGTGGAAGACTACCAACGGCGGGGTCCGTTGGGAGCCTGTTTTCGACAAGGAATCGGTGTCTTCCATCGGCAGTATCGCGGTGGCTCCTTCTGATCCCAACATTATTTATGTCGGGACGGGAGAGGCCTGCATCCGCGGCAATATCTCGTTCGGTGACGGCGTGTACAAATCGGCTGACGCGGGCAAGACCTGGACGCATCTCGGCCTGGACGGCACGCAACACATCGGCAAGGTCATCGTCGATCCGCGCAATCCCGACATTGTTCTGGTGGCGGCGCTGGGCCATGCCTACGGCTCGAACGCGGAGCGCGGCGTGTTTCGCACGACCGACGGCGGCAAGACGTGGGCGAAAGTTTTGTACGAGGACGAAAAGACCGGCGCGATCGACGTGGCCTTCGCGCCCGCGAATTCGCACATCGTCTTTGCCGCAATGTGGCAGGCGGTGCGCACGCCGTGGTCGCTCGAAAGCGGCGGCCCCGGCTCCGGCCTCTACCGCTCCTTTGATGGCGGCGCGACCTGGAAGCGCCTCGAAGGTCACGGGCTGCCCGAAGGGATTCTTGGCCGCATCGGCGTATCGGTTTCTGGCGCCGACGCGAATCGCGTGTATGCATTGATCGAAGCGAAGGAGGGCGGCCTGTATCGCTCGGAGGAGGGCGGCGACACCTGGCAGCGGGTGAATGACGACCATCGCTTCCGCCAGCGCGCCTGGTATTTCACGCACGTGTTCGCCGACCCGCGGAGCCTCGACACCGTCTATATCTTGAACACGGGCCTGTTTCGCTCAACCGATGGCGGCAAGAGTTTCACGCTCCTGCCCGCGCCGCACGGCGATCACCACGGCCTCTGGATCGATCCGAAGGATCCGAATCGCCTGATCAATGGCAATGACGGCGGGGCAACGATCACCGTGGACGGCGGCAAGACCTGGACCAAGCAGAACAATCAACCGACGGCGCAGTTCTATCACGTGGCGACCGACAACTCGTTCCCCTATATCGTGTACGGCGCGCAGCAGGACAATTCCACCATCGCCATCGCCAGCCGCACCGATCACGGCGTGATTGACGAAACGGATTGGCACGACGTCGGTGGCGGCGAGAGCGGCTACATCGTTCCCGACCCGCGCGATTCCAGTGTCGTCTATGCGGGAGACAACTGGGGGATGATCACGCGCTGGGACAAACGCACCCAGCAGGCGCAGGACATCTCCGTCTGGCCGGTGAATCCCAGCGGCTGGGGCGCCGCGACGCTGAAGCATCGCTTCCAATGGACCGCGCCGATCGTCATTTCCTCTCACGACCCCGGCGTGATGTATCAGGGCGGGGAAATGCTGTTCAAGACGGCCAACGGCGGGGTGAGTTGGACGCCGATCAGCGGCGATCTGACGCGCAACGACAAGAGCAAGCAGCAGTCGTCGGGCGGCCCGATCACGAAGGACAATACCAGCGTCGAATATTACGACGTGATTTTCTCGATCGCGGAATCGCCCTTGCAGAAGGACTTGATCTGGGTCGGCACGGATGATGGGCTGGTGCAGCTCACGCGCGACGGCGGCAAGAACTGGACCAACGTGACGCCGAAAGACATGCCGGAGTGGAGCCTCGTCAGCCTGATCGAGGCCTCGCCGGAGGATGCCGGCACGGCGTACATGGCGGTGGATTGCCACAGGCTCGATAACCTCCGCCCGTACATCTACAAGACGACCGACTTCGGCAAGACGTGGACGAAGATCGTCAGCGGGATTCCGGAGGGTGCCTATGTGCACGCCGTGCGCGAAGATCCCAGGCGCAAGGGCCTGCTGTTCGCGGGGACCGAGATTGGGGTTTTTGTTTCGTTTGATGACGGCGCGCACTGGCAGACGCTGCAACTGAACCTGCCGATGACGCCGATCCACGACCTGGTCATTAAAGGCGACGATCTCGTCGTGGCCACGCACGGCCGTTCGTTCTGGATCCTCGACGACATCATGCCGCTGCGGCAAGCGGAGGAACGTATCGCGGGAGATGACGTTTATCTTTACCCGCCGCAGCCCGCTTTGCGGTTTCGCACCGGCAGCGTTGCGCCGGAACGCTTGCTGCGCTGGTACGGTGAAAACGCCCCGAACGGAGCGATCGTGGACTACTACCTGAAGTCCGCGCCCAAGGACGAGATCAAGCTCGAGATCCGCGACAGCCAGGGCAAGCTTGTCCGCGAGCTTTCGAGTAAACGCTCGAAAGAAGGCGAAGTGCAGCAGGAATGGCCGGACCAGGCGGAAGCGAGCGACGTACTCCCGTCGGAAGCCGGCATGAACCGTTTCGTCTGGGATTTGCGCTCCGCCGCACCGCCAAACGTTCCCGGCGCGGTGTGGGATGGCGGCGAGAATCCCCGCGGGCCGCTCGTGGTGCCGGGCAAGTATGAGGTCAAGCTGGCGGTGGGCGGAAAAAGCGTTACGCAGCCGTTCGAAGTCGGGATGGACCCGCGCGTCAAGACGCCGCTGGCCGATCTCGAAAAACAATTCGCGCTGACGTCGAAGATCAGCGCGGGCGTTTCGCTGGCGGATGAGACAGTGAATCAGATTCGCAGCGTGCGCGGGCAATTCGACGCCTTGCGCAAACGTCTCGGCGCGGACGAAAAATCCAAGGGCATTCTCGACGCCGCGGCCGCGATCGACAAGAAAATGGCCGCGATCGAGGACGAGCTGATCAGCAAGAACGTGAAGGCGACCGAAGACACCCTGAACTATCCGGTGCGTCTGAACAACCAGCTCAGCTCGCTTGCGGCGTTCGTCGAAAGGTCCGATGCTCCGCCGACCGAGCAGGATTACACCGCATACGGATTCCTGAATTCGCAGGTGGAGGTGCAGGCGGCAAAATGGAAGACGATCGTCGAAAAGGACCTGGCGGCGCTGAACGGAAAAATTCGCCAGGCTAACATCCCGGCCATTTCGATTCCCCAGGTGAAAGAGAGATAGCCACAGCGTTCGGACTGTTAATTGTGGTGGAAGGGCCAGGCCAAAGCCTGGCCCTTTTTATTGGAAGCCCCTGTGCCTGCCTCAACGCGAGCGGGGCAAGCTCGCACGCATGACACATTGCCCTTGCGACCGGCTTCCGCGGCTTTCAGTAGCTCAGATAGTGCTTGTGAAGCTCGGCGAGAGTCATCGGCCCCTTGCGGATGCGGCTCGCGATGGGGCCTGGTTCTTTATTCTGTCTTGAGAGCACATAGACCGTGTCGCCCGCGCGAAGATCCATCAGGTGAAGCGGCGCGCCGTCTTCATCAACGTAGGTCGTTTTGTCGTCCACCTGCATAAGAGCCGTCACCTCCGTGGGGCGTTTCAGCACGAGCTGCTGCTTGGCCGGATCCACCGAGGAGATGATGAAGAACTGTTCGCCGGCCTCTGCTGTCGTTTGGGGAACGTTTCTGGTTTTCCCTGCACGAGCCTGTCGCGCGGCATTTGCGGCAGCGGGCGGCGGAGCCGGGGCTTGCGAAGCGGCCGGAGCCTGCCGTCTCTTCCATTGTGCGTGTGCCGGCGCGGCGAGAATCGCGACCGCGAAAAAAGTCACTGCGATGGTGATCGTCCGGAAAACTTTATTCATAGCGAAGAGCCTCAATGGGATCGAGATGTGCGGCCTTGCGAGCTGGATAGTAGCCGAACGCGACTCCGACCGCAGCGGAGAAGACGACTGCGACGCCAATGGCGACGGGCGGAATTTGTGTTGCCCAGCCCAACCAACTGGAGACCACGAACGACGAAAGCACGCCCGCCACGACGCCGGCGCTCCCTCCCAGCATGCTCAAGACGAGCGCTTCGCTGAGAAACTGCCGCTGCACGTCCCGTTCGGTGGCGCCGACGGCCATGCGCACGCCGATTTCGCGGGTGCGCTCCGTGACGGAGACCAGCATGATGTTCATGATGCCGATCCCGCCAACGAGCAGCGACACCGAAGCGATGCTCGCGAGCAGCAGCGTCATCACCTTGCCTGCTTCCGCCTGCACCTGCGCGAGATCGGTCGGGCTGCGGATGATGAAATCGTCGTCCTGGTCCGGGCGCAGCTTGTGGCGCTGGCGGAGCATGGCGGTGATCTGATCTCTGGCCGGCCCGATGTTCTGCTCCGAGTCGGCCGAACACATGATGAACTGCAGCCAGTCGATGCCCGAGAGCTTTTTCTGAACCGTGGTGTAGGGCATGATGAGGGCATCGTCCTCGTCGCCGAAGGGCGAACGGCCCTTCGGTTGCGGAACTCCGATGATCAGGAACGGCAGGTTTTGCACGCGAATCGTTTTTCCGACCGGATCCTCTCCCTCGGGAAAAAGAACATCCGCGACCGTTCGCCCGATGAGGCAAACGTTCGCCGCCACGTCCACATCGCGCTCCGAGAATCCACTTCCGCGCTCAATCGGCCACCGGCGAATGGCCATGTATTCGGGAGAAACGCCACGGACCCGCGTGAACCAGTTCTGGTTTCCATAGACAACCTGAACAGCCGAGCCGACTCCGGGCGAGACGCGGGTGATGTACAGGGCGCTCTGCTGGATTGCTTTTGCGTCTCCCAGGGTCAGGGTCTTGGTTGCCTGGCTGCCCAGATGAACGCCGTGTTGATTGACGCTGCCGGCAAAGATGTAGACGAGATTGTCGCCGAGGTTGCGGATCTGATCCTGAACTTCCTGCGAGGCGCCTTCCCCGATTGCGACGGTGCAGATCACCGCGCCGACGCCGATGATGATGCCCAGCATCGTAAGGATCGTGCGCATCTTGTTTTTCGCGAGGGCTCGCAGCGCCACGCGAATGACGTCTTGCAGATCCACTCGGCTACCTCCGCACTGGGCCACCGGGACCGCCCGGCCGCGGACCAGCCCCGAACTGACCCTGCGGCGTCTTAGACGTTTCCTGGCCGGTGATCAGGATGTCGCCCTCTTTCAGATTGCCTTCGAGCACTTGCGAGTGGACGTAATCGGTGATCCCGATACGCACGCCAACCGGGAAAGGTTTCTTGTCGGGTCCGAGTTGCCAGACCATCTGCCAGCCACCCATATGGGTGGTGGAAGCCGCTCGCGAAATGTTGTACTTCTTTAACAGATCGAGCATCTCATTGCGAGGGATCTCCGGGGTGAACGTCAGGGAGGTATTGGGGATCTCGATCGTATTCTTCGCGAAGCCGGTGGGAATGGTGACATAGGCGGTTTCGCCCGGCAGCAGTTTTTCCTGGGGATTCTCAAAGTCAATCACGGTGTCATACGTCACGACGTTCTGCACGGTCGTCGCGTTCAGGCGGATCGCGCTGACGCGGCCGTGGAACATCTCACCGGGGAAGGCATCCACCTGAAAAGAGACGTTGGCGCCGACTTTGACGGTGCCGGTATCGGACTCGTCCGTCTTGGCGTACACCTGCATGCGCTTCAGGTCCTGCGCGATCGTGAAAACGTTGGGGGCCTGCAGCGAAGCAGCCACGGACTGCCCAACCGTGATGTTCCGCGCGACGGCGGTTCCGTCAATCGGCGAGATGATGGTCGTGTAGCTCAGGTTCGTCTCCGCTTGCTTTAAAGCGCCTTCCATGGATTGCACCTGGGCGCGGGCCTGCTCGATCTGAGCGCGATCCTTGTTCAACTGCGCTGTCGCGCCGCGGACCTCGGCATCTTTCTGCGCGAGCGTGGACTGGGACAAGTCGTTCTGGTCGGTGGAGATGACGCCTTCCTTGAAGAGGTTGGTGACTCGATTGGCATTGGCGCGCGCATAGGACAAATCCGCCTGGGCCTTGGCGAGGCCGGCCTGATCCATCTCGAGCGAAGCCTGCAAATTGAGGAGGCTGGCCTTGGCGTTAGCCAGATTGCCGCGGGCTGTGGTTGCCTGTGCCTGATAGATTGCCGGATCCAGTTGCGCGAGAATCTGCCCGGCGTGCACGCGGGAGTTGAAGTCTGCGAAGATGTACTGCACCGTTCCGGAAACGTAGGAACCGACGGGAACGGTGGTGAGCGGATTGATCGTGCCGGTGGCCTGCACAACCGAGGCGATATCGCCACGGGCTATGGGGGCTAACAAATAGTTGGGCTGTACCCCGCGCCCTCGATAGGCGACGAAGCCGGCCACGAGTACCAGGATGATGGCAACTCCGCCGAAGGTCACCAGAATCTTGTGTTTGTGATAGAAGTCTCGCATCGCCATAGTCTTCGTCCGATCGCCCTCCGCGTGTGATCCTGAAGTATAACTCGGCAGGGTCGCTGACATTACTTTCCGACCCGCATTTTCTTGGACGTGAGCCCGGAGGGGAGCGTTACATCGCAGCGGAGAAAATTGCAGGACTGTCTTCGGTGCAGTTCTGCAAGTCCGTATCTCCGTGTTAGAGTTGGCGCTTCCGGTTTCGCCGGAAAACAGTCAGCCGGAGTTGTGGCCGAGGAGGGGAAGTGGCGTACCGCGATCTGCGGGATTTTCTATCGAAGCTTGAGAAGGAAGGCCAATTGGCGCGCATCGGCGCCGAAGTGGACCCGCTGCTTGAGATCACTGAAATCACCGACCGGGTGACGAAGGCTGGTGGGCCGGCGCTTTTGTTCGAGCGGCCGAAGGGTTCGCGCGTGCCGGTCGTGACGAATCTTCTGGGGAGCGAGCGGCGAATGAATCTGGCGCTCGAAGTGGAGTCCGTCGAAGACGTTGCCGCGCGCGTGCAGTCGTTCCTTGATTTTCAATCGCCGCGAGGCGTCTTCGAGAAGCTGAAGATGCTGCCCAAGCTCGCCGAACTCGGCGCCTTCTTCCCGAAGACGGTTCGCAGCGGCCCGTGCAAAGAGGTGATCCGCAAAGAAGGATTTTCGCTGCTCGAGTTCCCCATCTTGCAATGCTGGCCGAAGGATGGAGGCCGTTACATCACCTGGCCGCTCGTGATCACCAGGAATCCGGAAACCGGGAAGCGCAACGTCGGCGTGTATCGCATGCAGGTGTTTGATGAGCGGACAACCGCGATGCACTGGCAAACACAGAAACACGGCGCCGAACATTTCCGCAGCGCCCGGGCAAAGAGCCCCGCAGGAAAACTCGAAGTGGCGGTGGCCATCGGCGCCGATCCCGCGACGTGCCTCTCGGGAGTGCTCCCGGTGCCGCCGGACATGGATGAATTCATGTTCGCCGGATTCCTGCGGCGCGAGCCGGTCGAGACCGTCCCGTGCGAGACGGTGGATCTGGAAGTTCCCGCGAACGCGGAGATCGTCCTCGAAGGCTATGTGCACCTGAACGAACTGCGGACGGAGGGCCCCTTCGGAGACCACACGGGTTTCTATTCGCTCGAAGGCGAGTATCCGGTCTTCCACGTCACCTGCGTGACGCACCGCAAAGACCCCATCTATCTGACGACGATTGTCGGGCCGCCGCCACAGGAAGATTTCTTCATGGGCCACGCGGTCGAACGCATTTTCCTCCCGGTGATGCGGATGCAGTACCCGGAAATCGTGGACGTGGCGATGCCCGCCGAAGGGATTTTTCAGAACCTGATGATTGTTTCGATCCGGAAATCGTATCCGGGCCACGCGCGCAAAATCATGAGCGCAATCTGGTCGCTCGGGCAGGCCATGTTCACAAAGGTCGTCATCGTGGTGGACCACGACGTGGACGTCCAGAACTTCCGCGAGGTGGTTTGGAAATCACTTTGCGCGATTGATCCGGAACGCGACACACAGTTTGTCTTGGGGCCGGTGGATACATTGGACCACGCGGCAAGGACGCAGGATTACGGCTCGAAGATGGGCATCGATGCGACCCGCAAGTGGGCTTCGGAAGGCTACGCGGGCCGCTGGCCCGATGAGATCACGATGGATGCTGCCACGAAAGCGCGAGTGGATCAGCTCTGGAAGCAGCTCGGAATTCCACACTCGAAGACCGTATGAATCGTCTTCTGGCTTGCACGGCGGATTCGGCTGTTTGGAGATACGGTACTAGAACTCCTACAAGTACTTGACCTATCGCATTCATTCGCCGTATAAGGCGAGCGTGGGCATCTTTACCAACAGCGCACCGTCGGAATCGGGTGCTTGACACTCCTGACCTGGGGATGCCATAACCACAAGAAGAGGCACGCCGTTGCAGGCGGACTCCCGCAGCGCTCGAACACGAGGCGAAGCATCCTCAGCGGGAGGAGAACTCACCGGCCGCCTGAAGAATTTGACGCGCAAATCCCGGCAGGGCGGGGTAGAGCGGCCGGGGACAAACGGGCTGTGCAGCGAAAGATGGAGTGGTAGGCCCGGGGTTTGTGAGGGTACAGAATGTTTGGCTTAGGCAAACAACGTTCACTTGTCGGCCTGGACATTGGGTCGAGTTCCGTGAAGGCCGTCGAATTGAAGCAGACCAAACAGGGATTTGAGCTGGTCAGCTTCGGCCTTGAACCCCTAGCCCAGGACATCGTGGTGGACGGGGCCATCATGGACGCCCCCGCGGTCGCCGAGAAGATCAGCGCCATCTTCGAGGCCCAGAAGATCAAATCGAAGGAAGTTGCCACCTCCGTTTCTGGGCATTCCGTCATCGTCAAGCGCGTGCCCATGCCGATGATGACCGAAGAAGAACTGTTCGACCGGGTGCATGCGGAAGCCAGCCAGCACATCCCCTTCGATATCGCCGACGTGAATCTGAGCTACCAACTGCTCGAAGCGATGGACAACCAGATGGACGTTCTGCTGGTGGCGGTGAAGAAGGACAAGATTCTGAATCACACCAACGTTCTGGCACAGGCGGGTAAGACGCCGGTGGTCGTGGATATTGATGCCTTCGCCCTGCAAAACTGTTTCGAAGTGAACTACGAGCCGGATCCAAGCCAGGTGGTTGCGCTGCTGAACATCGGCGCGAGCGTGATGAATATCAACATCGTGCGCGGTTGGACGCCGCTGTTCACGCGCGACGTTTCCGTCGGCGGCAACCAGTACACCGACGCGCTGCAGAAAGAGCTCGATCTCAGCTTTGAAGATGCCGAGCATCTGAAAATGGGCGGCAGCCGTCCGGGCGTCACCGACGAGCAGCGCACCACGATCCTGCGCTCCGTCTCCGACATCCTGATTCTCGAAATCCAGAAGACATTCGATTTCTTCCGGGCAACCGCGAGCGGAGAGAATATCCGGCGGATCGTGGTGGCCGGCGGCACGGCCCGCGTTCCCGGATTGCTGGATCTTCTGCGTGAGGAATTCGGCGTGCCGGGAGAAGAGCTCTATCCGTTCCGCAAGATCGTGATCAACCCGGCGCGTCACGATGAGTCGCAACTCCGAGAGATGGCGCCCCGGCTCGCGATTGCCGTTGGCCTGGCGCTGAGGAGCTTCGATACGCCATGATCCACATCAACCTACTCGGCCAGGCTCGGCCCAAAGCTGCGGGGCCTTCCCTCCCGCTCGAGGCGACCATCCGCATCTTCATGCTGGTGGGGGCGATCGGGCTGGCCATGGTCATCCTCGGGATCCGCTACGTGCAGATGAATCGCGACCTCGAAGACACGAAGCGGCAGATCGCACAGGCCCTGCAGGACAAGGCCCGGCTGGAACAGGTCCGCGTCGAAGTTCAGAGGTACGAACAGGACATGGGCATTCTGCAGCAGCGCATTTCCGTGATCGAGGAATTGCAGCGGAATCGCACCGGCGGGCAGGAGCTGTTGCAGATGGTGGCGAACACCGTCGTCCGGACGGACGCCCTGTGGCTTACCGGGCTTTCGCGCAAAGGCAGCAGCCTGGATATTGAGGGAGAGGCAGCTAACATCAACGCCGTCGCCAATCTCATCACGCAGATGAAGCGCTCGGGATACTTCGACAAAATCGAGATCAAAGAGGCTAAAGAGAACGACCTGGCCAAGAACGTGGAGACTTTTCATTTCACGATGAGCGCTGAGTTCAAGCTGCCGAGTAGCCAGGCGGCCCAGGCTCCGGCTGGGAAAGGGTAGGGAGGACCACGATGGCAACTCCCTTTCGCGAATGGCCGTGGCCAATGCAGGCGGTGGTGTTCCTCCTCGTCGGCGTGGCGATCGTGATTGCCGGGCTGTACACACCGGGTCTTCCGGTATCGAAGGTTCGCGCCGATCTGGAAGCCGCGACCAAGCAACTGGAGCCGCTGAAGAAAGAAGTTAACACGCTGCAAACGTACGAACGGCGGAGGGTCGAACTGCAGGGAAAGATGGAAGCCCTGAAGAAGCAGCTCGAAACCCTGCAGACGATCGTGCCGGAAGAAAAGCAGGTGGATGAATTTATCCGCATGCTCCAGGGGACGGCAGCGGCGTCCAACGTATCCATCCGGAGGCTGACGACGAAGCCGGTGGTCGCTCGCGAGTATCACTACGAGATGCCCTTCGAACTCGAGGCGGATGGCTCCTACTACGCGCTTTTGGACTTTTTTACCCGGCTGGGACGCCTTTCACGGATCATCAATGTTGGGGACCTGTCGCTCAAGGGAGTCGCCGAAGGGCGTTCGTCCGGGTTTCGCATGGCGCCGGGCACCAGTATCACCGGGACCATGACCGTGACGACATTCTTCACGAAGTCGGCGGAGGCGGCTGGACCGCCGGCCGAGGGCGGCGTGCCGCTCAAGAAGAAGTAGCCGAGGGGAACGGGGCACGATGAACAAACGCGCGAGAGCAGCGGCGAACTGGTTCGGACTAGCGATGCTGGTCTGCTGGCTTGCGCCTGCAGCTGCGGCACAGGCGAAGCCGGCTCAGAAATCTACGCAGAAGCCGGCGGTCGCCATGGCGCAGAAGCCCCCCACGAAGCCGGCGAAAGCGCCAGCGCAAAAGCCTGCCCCACAAACCAAGGCAGCCCAAAAGCCCGCCGTGCAGAAGGCACTGGTTCAGAAGCCGCCTGTACAGAAGCCGCCCGAGCAGAAGCAAAAAGTTCAGCTACAAGCGGCAAAAAAGCCCGCGACGCAGAAGCCGGCAGCGGCCTCTGCAAAGAAACCTGCTGTTCGCGTGGAGAAGAAGTCTTCCGCGAAGGCCAGCGGAGCAGCAAAGACACCCGCGAAGTCCAAGAAGGTGGCTGCCGAGACGGAGAGTGCCGCGCGGCGCCGCGATCCATTTGAGCCGTTGATCACGAAGAGGACAGGGTCCGAAATTCCGCAGAACCTTCCGCCGGGGAAGGCCGGCCTGCTGATCGCCACGATGCGGCTGGAGGGAACAGTTCACGGCCCCAACGGGACGCTGGCGGTGGTTTCGAACCCGCAGCAGCGCGTTTATTTCCTCCGCGAAGGCGACAGCCTGTTCGACGGCCGCGTGGAGAAGATTGATCTGGATGGTGTTGTGTTTCGGCAAACTGCGAAGGACGCATTCGGCAAGGTCGTTGAACGCACGGTGACCAAGCGTGTCTACCCGAGTGCAGGAGAACAGCAATGAGGACGACGTGGCGGCCGTGGGGCTTCGCTGCACTTCTGTTGGCGAGCCTGATTCTGACCTGCAGCGCGCTCAACGCGGCGCCGGAAGCGGCGGTCCGCGTGAACGCGGTGATCAAGGATGGCGTCGTGCGCCTGGAGGCGCGCGCCAACGCGCCCTTTGAATACACGACGTATCGGCCAACCGACAAACTCTTTGTGGTCGACCTGACGGGTGTGTCCGCGGCGGACCCGGGCGGTTCTCGAGTGCTGGAATCGGACCTGGTCAGCAGCTATCGGTTGTTGCAATTCCACGCCGGCCAGAAGCCAGTGGTTCGGCTAGAAATCCTCCTTCGGGAGCCGGTGCAACCCCGCATCGAACGCCAAAACCCGCAAGAGCTAATGCTCATTGTGGCGCGCTCCAACGGCGCCACACCTGCAGCACACAATGCGTCTTCGGTCACAGCGAAGGCAGCGCCAGTTGCTCTGACGGTCCATCACTCTGCGGCTTCGCTCGCGATTGAGGGAATTCAGCTTCGGCAGAGCGGTACTCAGACAGAAGTCCATGTCGCCGCAAACGGGCATTTGGAGTATCGCGAACTGCGGTTGAGCCAGCCCGAGCGCCTCGTGCTCGATTTTACCGGAGCGCGTTTGGAGGCTTCCCATCAGCCCGTCGCTGGCGGGGTGGGTCCTGTTCGCGGTGTACGTGCGGCGCAGTTCACGCCGGAAGTGGCGCGAGTCGTAATCGACCTCGAAAAGCCGACGCCGTACCAGATTCACGCGGAAGGGAACCAATTGACGGTGGCCTTCGCCTCGGGCGACGTGCCGGCAGCCGAGCACAAGCCGGCGTCCAGGCCTGCCGTCCCGAAATCGGCAATTCGTCCGGAGACCGAGCACCGGGCCTCTGCTCAAGTCCCCAGCCCGTCAAAATCCGACCCGCTGCAGGAATCGAATGCGGCAGTATCTCTCCCGGCAAGCCTGACGCAATCGAACGCCGGGCTTGCATCGCCCGCACCAGTCAAGTTGGAGCCGGCTACGGCAAAGTCAGAGCCAGCAGCGGCGGAGAAGCCAGAGAAGCCAGCCGGAAACCCCGCTTCTTCGGTAACGGCCAATCCGAATGGGAACGCAGGGACTTCACAGCCCGCGGTCGTGTCGAAGCAACCAGCGAACAGCGCGGCGGCGACCGCCGAGAAATACTCGGGCGAGCCAGTCTCGGTCAACCTGAAAGACGTCGACCTGAAGGATTTCTTCCGCCTGATCCACGAAATCAGCGGCCTGAACGTGGTGGTGGACCCGACCGTGAAGGGGACGCTTACCATCGTTCTCGACGAGGTTCCGTGGGATCAGGCACTCGACATCGTGCTCAAGAACAACGACCTGGATAAGCAGGTCGATGGCAACGTGCTTCGCATCGCCACCAAGGCGACGTTGAAGAAGGAAGCCGAGCAGAGCCGGGACCTGGCAAAGGCGCAAGCGGAGGCCATCGATCTTGTAACCACTACTCGGACTCTCAGCTATGCCAAGGCCAGCGCCCTGACCCCGACGCTGCAAAAGTTCCTTTCCGCTCGCGGCCAGGTGTTGGCCGACGACCGCTCGAACACGCTGATCATCCGTGATGTGCCCGATACCATCCCAGTAGTTGACAACCTGCTGCGGCAGCTCGACCGCAGGCCGCAACAGGTCGAGATCGAGGCGCGCGTGGTGGCGGCAAGCCGCAGCTTCGCCCGGGATATCGGCACCCAGCTGGCATTCGCCACGTCTGCGGTAAACGGGAAGAACATCTTTGGCGGGGCCACCGGAGTGGGGACGAGTCCGATCGTGCGTACGAGCCCGCCGCTGCCGATTCCCCCGCTGGTAACCGGGACGCCGAGTGGCGGGTCGGGTTCCTTGCCGTTGAGCACGAACCTTGGCGCTCAGGCGCCCACCAGCGGTTTCAGCTACGCGTTCAGCTCGCCCAACTTCGCGCTGGATCTCATCATCACCGCCGCAGAATCGAAGGGCGTCGGCAAGCTGCTCTCCGAACCAAAGATTCTGACGCAGAACAATAAGAAGGGCGTCGTGAAACAAGGCACGAAGATTCCGATCCAGACGGTGGTGAACAACACGGTTTCCGTGCAATTCATCGATGCGGTGCTCAAGCTGGAAGTCACGCCGCAAATCACCGCCGACGGCAGTATCTTGATGGACGTGGTTGTGGAGAACACGCAGATTGATCCGGCTATCGAGCGCGTGAACGGAATCCCGGCCCTTGACACGCAGGGCGCGGAATCCGCGATCATTGTCAACGACGGCGGAACGATGGTGATGGGCGGAATCATCATCTCCTCGCAGCGCACTGACATTCAGCAAGTCCCGCTGATCGGCAGCATCCCGCTGCTGGGAAATCTTTTCAAGCGCACCAAGGTAGAGACATCTTCGCAGGAGTTGCTCTTCTTCCTGACACCGCGGATCCTGCCGGGGTAGCGGCGGAGCGGCCGGGGAAAAGCCAAGAGCCTTGTCACCCTCAGCGGTTGGAAGGGCCGGCGTGGAGCGGGTCAAAGAACTCCAGCACCGGCTTGCCGCGGAGCGGCTCGACTGTCTCGTTGTCACCCACCTTCCGAATATCTTCTATCTGTGCGGTTTTACTGGCAGCGCCGGTGCGCTCGTCGTCAGCCTTGCCGGAGCCACCCTGTTTACTGACTCCCGATACACGATCCAGGCGCGTGAAGAGATCCGTGGCGCGGCGGTTCGGATCGTCCGAGGGTCCCAGAACGCGGCGATTGGAGAGGTGACGCGGGGCCGGGGCAGGACCCGGGCCGGATTTGAGCCGGCGCACCTGACCGTCGCGCAGCATGCCCATTTGGCAAGGGCTGCAGGGAAGAGGGTGGAATGGGTGGGATTGCCCGGTGCTGTCGAAAAGCTCCGCATGGTGAAGGATCCGGAAGAGCTGGAGCGAATGAAGGCGGCCGCCCGCCTGGTCAGCGAGGTTTTTGAAGAGTTGGTTCTCCTGGTGAAGCCCGGAGTTCGCGAGATCGACTTGGCAGCAGAGGCCGACTTTCGCATTAGGCGGAAGGGGGCGAGTGGGCCGGCCTTCGACACCATCGTGGCCTCGGGAAAACGAACGGCCTTGCCGCACGCGCACCCCAGCAGCAAGCCATTGGGAAAAAACGAGTTGGTCGTGTTTGACCTGGGTGCTATACTCGCCGGATATTGCAGTGACTTGACGCGTACCGTCTTCCTGGGACGCGCGTCGGTGAGGATTCGCAGGTGGTACCGAGCCGTTTTGGAGGCGCAGGAGGCGGCCCGCGAGGCGTTGCGGCCGGGGGTGGCAGCAGGGTCGGTGGACGCCACTGCGCGCAGAATCCTGAAGCGGTATAGGCTGGAGCGCCGGTTCATCCATAGTACGGGACATGGGCTAGGGATCGAAGTGCATGAAGCACCCCGGCTGGGCCGGAACGAGAAGGCGCGAATCACGGCAGGGAACGTCGTAACCCTGGAGCCCGGTGTGTACGTCGAAGGAATCGGGGGTATTCGCGTGGAAGACGATGTTCTCGTCCTCGCGAAGGGCACGGAAGTGCTAACCGCGGTCAATCGCGAATTTCTCGAACTTTAGATGGCCGACAAGAAGAAAAAGACCGGCGGGGCCGAAGAGCTGGTCAATCTAGGCGAGGTCGAGCGTTTGCTCGATTTCATGGCCAAGCACGGCCTCGAAGAGTTTGAATACGCCTGGGGCGGCCTGCACATCCGCCTGAAAAGGCCGGGGCCGAGCGCTGGGCTTCGCCAGATCTCCATCCCCGACATCGTGGTCGCCGGCCACCCGCCGGGCGCCAGTGAGCCGGTTCCGGCCCTTGCGGGGCGCGAGGCCGGCGCCGAACCCGCCCGCACGGACGACCTTCACGTCATCAAGTCGCCCATCGTGGGGACGTTTTATTCGGCCCCGAGCCCGGGCGCGGAGGCTTTTGTGCGCGTTGGCGACCGGGTGGAAACCGGCCAGGTGCTCTGCATCATCGAGGCGATGAAGCTGATGAATGAGATCGAATCCGATATCAGCGGGGAAGTGATGAGAATCTTCGTGGAGACCGGCCAGCCGGTCGAGTACGGCGAGCCGCTTTTCGCGATTCATCCGGGACGGAAGAAATAGATTGTACGGGGCCTCCTGCCTTCTGGCGAAATGTTTCGAAAAATTCTGATCGCGAATCGCGGGGAAATCGCGCTGCGCGTTCTGTGCGCGTGCAAAGAGCTAGGGATTCAGACGGTCGCGGTGTATTCCGAGGCCGACCGCAATTCGCTACACGTTCGATTTGCCGATGAGGCCGTGTGCATCGGCCCTGCCCGCTCGTCCGACAGCTACCTGAACATCCCCCACGTCATCAGCGCCGCCGAAATCACCAACGTGGACGCGATTCACCCGGGGTACGGATTTCTTTCCGAGAACGCAAACTTCGCCGAGGTCTGTGAGGCATCGCACATCACTTTTATCGGACCTCCTCCCGAGATGATCCGGCTGATGGGGGAAAAGGATCGCGCGCGGCAAGAGATGGCAGCGGCGGGCGTGCCGATCATTCCCGGCAGCGCGGGAGTGGTGCAGGACGAAGAGTTGGCCAGGAAAATTGCTCTCGAGATCGGCTACCCGGTGATTATCAAGGCCTCGGAAGGCGGCGGAGGGCGCGGCATGCGCGTGGTGCGCGAGCCGCATGAACTGAGCGCCGCGTTTCAAACGGCGTCGTCTGAAGCGCAGCAGGCGTTCGGCAGCCCGAACGTTTATCTCGAGAAGCTGATCGAGCGGCCACGGCACATCGAATTTCAGATGATCGGCGACCGCCACGGCAATGTAATGCATCTCCGGGAACGCGAGTGCACCATCCAGCGGCGGCATCAGAAGGTCCTCGAAGAATCGCCCTCCCCGGCGCTCGATCACGAGACGCGCGAGCGCATCGGCGCGCAGGTGGTCGCCGCCCTGAAGAAAGTGGGTTTTTGCAGCGCCGGCACGGTGGAGTTCCTGCGAGACAGCGACGGCAGCTTGTACTTCATCGAAATGAACGCGCGCATCCAGGTCGAGCATCCGGTGACGGAGATGATCTCGGGCGTGGACCTCGTGAAGTCGCAAATCCGGCTCGCAACAGGGGAGAAGCTGAAAGACGTCGTGGGCGATGTGGAATTCAGCGGCCACGCCATCGAGTGCCGCATCAATGCCGAAGACCCGGAGACATATACGCCCTCCGCGGGACGAATCACCGCCTTCAGCGTGCCCGGCGGCCCGGGAATTCGCGTGGATACTGCCGGACACGCCGACGCCGTGGTTCCACCCTACTATGACTCACTGGTTGCCAAGCTGATCGCGCACGGCCGCGACCGCGAGGAAGCCATCGCCCGGATGCGCCGCGCCCTCGACCAGTTCATCGTCGAAGGCATCAAGACCTCGATCCCGTTGCATCGCAGGATTCTCAGCGAGGCGGATTTCGTCTCCGGCGAATTCGATACGCATTTTCTCGACCGGTACGCGTCCGTATTGGCTAAATAGCGCCGGAGGAAGCTTGTGTTCCCAACTCTCTATGCCATAATGGATGCCGTTTGGCTCAGGACGTCGGAGCTGGCTTTCGCCGAACTGCTGGCAGAATCCGGGGTCGAGCTCATCCAATACCGCAACAAGCAGCTTCCCACTCGAACGCTCTTCCAGATCACCCAGGGCTTGGTGTCGAACGTACAGCCGCGAGGGGTGCGCGTGATCGTCAACGACCGACCGGACGTGGCGGCCCTGACGGGCGCGGGCGGAGTGCACGTCGGACAAGAAGACCTGCCCGTGGCGGCCGCGCGAATGATTTGCGGGCCTGAATCCTGGGTGGGCGTCTCGACGCATTCGATCGATCAAATACGCGCCGCCGCGATGACGTCGGCGGATTACATCGCCGTGGGACCGATTTTCTCCACGATGACGAAACAGAGACCGGACCCCATGGTGGGTACGGAGCTGCTGCGTTGTGCGCGAGGACTAACGGCGAAGCCCATCGTCGCGATTGGCGGCATCACCGTAGAACGCGCGGAAGAGACATTTCTCGCCGGCGCGAATTGTGTCGCGGTGGCGCAGGATCTGCTTGCGGCCGCCGACCCGCGGCATAGGGCGAAGGAATTCCTGGCAATTGCGGCGCGCGTTCTCGGCGCCGCGAGAAACTGAGGCATCTCGATGGCGGAGAGCGCACAAAACTTGCAAGCCGCGGCGCGGGAACAGGTCGAGCTGGTCAAAGGACTCGGGCTGTTCAGTTCGACGATGATCGTCGTCGGCTCGATGATCGGTTCGGGAATCTTTATCGTCTCCGCCGATATCTCACGCCAGGTGCAGAGTCCCGGCCTGCTGCTGGCCGTCTGGATCGTCACCGGGGTGATGACGATGATCGGCGGCCTCAGTTACGGCGAGCTGGCCGCCGCGATGCCGCGCGCCGGCGGACAATACGTCTACCTGCGCGATTCCCTCGGGCCGCTGTGGGGATTCCTCTACGGCTGGACGATGTTGCTGGTCATTCAAACCGCCACAATCGCCGCCGTCGCGATCGGGTTTGCAAAATTCACCGGCGTGCTGTTTCCCTGGTTTGCGTCCTCGTCGTGGATTCTGAAATTCGGGACGTTCGGGCCCTGGCATCTGTGGTTCGGCACGCTCGGGCCTTACGACGTCGGCCTCAGCACGCAGAACCTCCTCGCCATTCTTTCCATCGTCGTGCTCACGTGGGTCAATTCGCGCGGATTGCGCGTCGGTGCGCTCGTGCAGAACATTTTCACGATTGCCAAGACGGGCGCTCTGGCGGCGCTGGTGGTGCTCGGTTTCTGGTTTTCGACGGTTGCGGCGCGCGCGGCGAATTTTACGGATGTTTGGCGCAATGCATCGCTCGGCGGCTTGCATCCCTATCCGCCAGACCACGCCACCTGGATGGTCGGCACGATTACGCTCGTAGGCGTGGCGATGGTTGGCGCGCTTTTCTCCTCGGATGCGTGGAACAACATCACGTTCACGGCGGCGGAAGTGAAGAATCCCAGCCGCAATCTGCCGCTCTCGCTCGCCCTGGGCACTGGCATCGTCACCGTTCTGTATTTGTTGGCCAACGTCGCTTACCTGAAAGTGCTGCCCATGGCGGGCAGCGCGACGGGAAGTACGACGCTCCAGCGGGGAATTCAGTATGCCGTTGAAGACCGCGTGGGCACCGCAGCGCTTCAGGTGATTTTCGGGCCTGTGGGCGCGGTCCTGATGGCCATCGCCATCATGATTTCGACGTTTGGCTGCGCGAATGGATTGATTCTGGCGGGCGCGCGCATCTACTACGCGATGGCGAAGGATCGTTTGTTCTTCCGATCGGTCGGACGCGTGAATCGCCACCACGCGCCGGGTGCCGCCCTGATCGTGCAGTGTCTTTGGGCGTCGCTGCTCTGCCTTTCGGGGACGTACAGCCAATTGCTCGATTTCCTCATCTTCGCCGTATTGATCTTTTACATTCTCACGCTCTCGGGCCTCTTCGTTCTGCGCACCAAGCGCCCGGACATGCCACGGCCGTATCGTGCGTTCGGCTATCCCGTACTGCCCGCGCTATACCTTTTGATGGCGCTATTTCTCGAAGTGCAGTTATTGCGGTACAAGCCGCAGTACACTTGGCCGGGGTTGATCATCGTACTTCTCGGCGTTCCGGTGTACGCGCTCTGGCGGATGCGGCAGGGAACCGATGCAGCCGCCAGTGCCGCCTAGTTTGCCCACGGATGAAGCGTGAATCCTTGAAAGGGAGGCCGCTGAATGGCCAACGACCTGCTCGCCACTAAGCCGTTAGACGTGATTATGGAGGAGGCGCAGGAAGAAGGAGAAGCAACGCTGCGCCGGGCCCTGGGCCCCGTCAACCTCGTCTCGCTCGGAATTGGCGCCATCATCGGCGCGGGCATCTTTGTGTTGACCGGGGAGGCAGCCGCGAAGTACGCAGGCCCGGCCATCGTGCTCTCGTTCATTCTGGCGGGCTCGGCTTGCGCCTTCGCCGGACTTTGCTATGCCGAGTTTGCCTCGCTGATTCCCATCGCCGGCTCGGCCTACACCTACGGCTATGCCACGCTCGGCGAGATTTTCGCCTGGATTATCGGCTGGGACTTGATCCTCGAATACGCGTTCGGCGCGGCCACAGTGGCTTCCGGCTGGAGCGGCTACGTCTTGAGTTTCCTGCAGGATTTCGGCATCCGGATTCCGCCGCAATTCACGAGCGCCCATGGCGAGCCGCTCGTTCTTTACAACGAGCACTGGGAACATCTTTCGCGCGTTAAGGACACGCTGGCGGCGCGCGGCATCGATCCATCTACACTGCCGCACATGACCGCGTATCTCGACCTGCTGGCGTTTTTTGCCATTCTGGCCGTCACGGCGGTGTTGGTGATCGGGATTCGCGAATCGGCAAACTTGAACTCCGCGATTGTCATGGTGAAGGTTTCGGTTGTGCTGGTGTTCATCGGCGTGGTTGGCATGTACTTCTTCAAGTCTCCCGACCTGTTCCGCGCGAACTGGCACCCGTTCATCCCGCCGAACCGAGGAGCGTTTGGGCAATTCGGATGGTCGGGAATCGCTCGCGGCGCCGCGGTGATTTTCTTCGCCTATATTGGATTCGACGCTGTCTCGACTGCGGCGCAGGAAGCCAAGAATCCGAAGCGCGACATGCCGATCGGCATCCTCGGCTCGCTGGTTATCTGCACCGTTCTGTACATCATCGTTTCCGGTTTGCTGACCGGAGTGGTCTCCTACACTGCGCTCGGCGTTTCCGATCCGGTGGCGGTGGGCATCGATGCGGTTCCGGGCGTTCGTTGGGGAAGCTTTCTGGTGAAGATCGGCGCCATCTTCGGGCTGGGGACGGTGATGCTGGTCATGTTGCTCGGCCAGTCACGCGTGTTCTTTTCAATGTCACGCGATGGGCTGCTGCCGGGATGGGCGAGCAAGATTCATCCTCGCTTCCGAACTCCTTACGTATCGAGCATCCTGGTCGGTGTGTTTGTCGCAGTGTTCGCGGCGCTGATCCCCATCGGGATCCTGGGCGAACTCGTGAGCATCGGAACTCTGCTGGCTTTCGTCATCGTTTGCGCAGGCGTGTGGGTGCTCCGCAGGCGGCGACCCGACATGGAACGGCCGTTTCGTGCCCCCTGGGTGCCGTTTGTCCCCATCATGGGAATCTTGATCTCCGGCGCCCTGATGGCAAGTCTGCCACTCGACACCTGGCTGCGGCTGATCGTCTGGCTCGTCATCGGCATGCTTGTGTATTTCGGCTATAGCCGGCATCACAGCCGCGTCCGGCAGAGGAACGCGAAATAGCCGATCCGAGAGGCGGACGTGCTCTCTCGTTTCACGCCGAGAGCAGCCTCCGGGGCGCGTCCGCGCTACAATGGCTCGGGGGCAAGACTCCCCGCTGACCTATGTCTGGCCTCTCCTTACATCGTGCGCGCGCGCTGTGGCGGCGCATGTCCGTGCTGGATCGCGTTTCGGCTGCGATTCTGCTGCTGTTCGGCATCGCGAAACTGCTTTTCCTCGCGGGTCGGCAGCCGCCCCTCTTTGGTGTCCTCACTCTTTTCGCGGCGCTGGCGCTCCTCTATCTTCTGGTCCGGACTGCTGCCTGGCTTCGCAAGCACGTCCTGTGGAGCCTGCGGAACCGGCTGATCGTCGCTTACATTTTCATCGCGGTCGTCCCCGTGGTTCTGCTGCTCACCATGGGTGGCATGGCGCTCTACTATGGCTATCTGCAACTAGGCGCTCACCTGCTTCACGATGATCTCCAGGAACGAATCGATCAGGTGGGGTCCAACGCCGACGTCCTGGCGGGAGCCCTTTTGAACGAATCGGCCGAGGGGATTCGCAGTAGCGGCAAAGCCCTGCTCGCACAGCCGAGCATCAAAGCCCTGCTCCAATCCGTGCACCCGGATTTGCCCGCCATTCAGGCGGAGCTGAATGCAGGGAATGAGCTTCTGAACGAGTCGGCTGGAGCGCAGAACAATCGTTTCGAGGGGATCGTGCAGACGGGCGATAGCCTGTGGCTGCGGGCAGTCGTTCGCCGGCAGGGCCGTTCCGGTGCGATCCTCGTTTCGGTCTCGGTCCCGCTTTCCGCGGAATTGCTCGATTCGCTTTCTTCCGAGGTCGGGCCGATTCAACTGACGCCGATGCGAACCGCTTTGCAGGGTGATGCAGGAGGGCTCCTTCTCGATTTTGACGGACGGCGATTCATCCCCTCCGGGCAGATCAAGAGCCGGCGCCGAACGCTCGCTCCCAAGAAGGACTGGTTCGATTTGCAGGTGAATGGCCTCTCCACGCTCGAGGCCGTGTCGCCGGACCCGAACGGCCGCACCACCGTGAAAGTGCCGGTGCTGGCTTCGTTCGCGGTGAGGCCGTCGCAACTCAACCGCCGCCTCTTCACCTCGCTCGGGGCCCTGGGAGAGCCGCTGGTGCTCGTGTTGTTCGCCGTCGGCGTGGTGTTCCTGGTCCTCGAGGTGGCGGCGCTGGTAGTGGGAATTGTGCTGACGCGGACCATCACGCATGCGGTGGCCGATCTCTACGACGCCACCCAACACGTCCGCAAAGGCGATTTGCGCCACCGCGTGCGCCTGCAACGGCGCGACCAGCTCGGTGTGCTCGCGGAATCGTTCAACGCGATGACCGGTGCGGTTGCTGAACTCATCGAAGAGCAGCGCCAGCGGCAGCGGCTTGAAAATGAACTTTCCATCGCTCGCGAAGTGCAGGCACAGCTTTTCCCGCAAACCCTGCCTTCCCTCGAAGGCGTGCAACTCGCCGCGATATGCCGCGCGGCGCGCGTGGTGAGTGGCGACTACTACGATTGCATCCTGCTGGGCCCCACGAGGGTCGGCATCGCCGTGGCCGACATCAGCGGCAAGGGAATTTCTGCGGCGCTGTTGATGGCCAGCCTGCAGGCGGCGCTGCGCAGCCAGGTGCTCCTCGACGGCCACGCGAGCGTGGCGGAACTGGTCGGCCGATTGAACCGGCATCTGTTCGTCAACACTTCGGACGATCGCTACGCAACGTTTTTCTACGCGGTGTACGACACGGCCACGCGAATCCTCACCTACACCAACGCCGGCCACGTGCCGCCGTTCTACATCGTGGGAGATCACGCGACACCGCTCGACGAGGGCGGAACGGTTGTGGGCCTCTTCAGCGATTGCGCCTATACCCAGGGCACGATCCGTGTCGCCCCCGGCAGCCTGCTCGTGGCCTACAGCGACGGTTTGATTGAGCCGGAAAACGTGTATGGCGAAGAATTCGGCACGCGGCGGCTGACCGAAGAGGTGATCCGGCGGAAAGACGTGCCGCCGCAACGCATCGCAGAAGACCTGCTGCTCGCCGCCGAGCAATGGGCCAGTTCGCCCGAGCAGGCGGACGACATGACGGTCGTGGTTGCGCGTCTCGGCTAGCATCCGGCAGGGCTAGGGGCGCAGCGGGGCTTCAAGTATACTGGCGGGCTTTTGAGGAGGTCGCACTTGTCGCTTCGGCAGAGGGCGGCGCTGGTGACGGGTGGGTCGCGCGGCATCGGCAAAGGGATCGCGCTGGCGCTGGGCCAGCAGCGCGCGCGCGTGGCAATCGCCTATCGCGCGAACAAGGCAGCCGCGCAGAACACTCTGCGTCAACTACAGGCCCAGGGCGCGGAGTGCTTCGCTGTCGAAGCCGACGTCACCGATCCGGCAAAGGCGCAATTCCTGATTGACACGGTGGCCGAGCGCTACGGTCGGCTCGACATCCTGGTCAACAACGTCGGGGAATTCAACTGGAAGCCGGTGGTCGAATCCACGTTCGACGAGTGGCTGAAAATACTGGCTTCCAATCTCTACAGCGTATTCTATGCCAGCAAGATGGTGTTGCCGATCATGCGCAAACAGCGCTGGGGCCGCATCGTGAATCTGGGCGCGGTTGGAGCGGAGCGCGCGTTTGGCCAGGCCACGATTTCCGCCTACGCCGCCGCGAAGGCCGCCGTGGTCTCGTTCTCTCGCTCGCTGGCGATCGAAGAGGCGAAGCACGGCATCACCGTGAACGTCGTCAGCCCGTCAAACATTGATGAGAAGGAATTGACGCCGGCGGAAGCGCGCCGGATGCGCGACGCGCGGTTCCCCATTGGAAGGCCTCCCACGGCGCAGGACGTTGCTGCCGCGGTAAAATTCTTCGTCTCCGAAGAGGCCGACTACATCACCGGCCAGGTTCTCAACGTGAGCGGCGGCTGGCTGCTCTAAGCGAAAACGCTCGATGAAGATTCTCACCGCTGCCGAAATGCGCGAGGTGGATCGCCTCACCACCGTGCGCTGCGGCGTGCCGAGCCTTTCCCTCATGGAGAACGCCGGCGCGCGCGTCTTCGAGTTCCTCGCGGCGCGCTTTCCGGATTTCGCCCTGCGCAAAATCGTCGTCCTGTGCGGCAAAGGGAACAATGGCGGCGACGGCTTCGTCGTGGCGCGCCGGCTGCGCGAGCGCGGGGCCCGGCCACAGGTGATTTTGTGCGGTGATCCGGACGCAGTCGCCGGCGACGCGGCCGCGAATTTGAAGCGCTGGCGTGAAGCGGACGGTGAGTTACTCGTTGCGCGCACGCCGGCGGAATGGGACGCCTCGAAGGAGGCGCTCGCCTCGGCTAACATCATCGTGGACGCGCTGCTGGGCACGGGTCTGCACGGCCCCGCGGAAGGTCTCTGCCGCAAGGCAATCGAGGATGTGAACCGGCATGACCCGCGCGCGGTCGTCGTCGCCGTGGACATTCCTTCCGGGCTTTCCGCTGACAGCTCGGAGGTTTCCGGCCCGGCCGTCTTCGCCGATTACACGATCACGTTTACGGCGCCGAAGATCGGCCTTGTCCAAGCGCCGGCTTCGGATTGCGTCGGCCGCCTGATCCTCCATGAAATTGGTAGCCCGCGCGCGTTGATCGAAGAAGTGGGCAAAGGCTCGCTGCGCTGGATTGAGCCGGGCGAGTTTGGCCGGTTACCCGTCCAGCGAAAGGCGAACACGAACAAGGGCGATTACGGCCACGCCTTGATCGTCGCCGGGTCGCGTGGGAAGACGGGTGCCGCCGTTCTGGCCGCCTGGGCGGCGCTGCGTGCGGGCGCCGGCCTTGTCAGCGTGGCGACTCCCGAGTCCGTGCTGCCGATTGTGGCGGCTCCCGTGCCCGAGGTGATGACGGAACCGCTCGCCGCAACGGACGCGGGAACGATTTCGCTGCGCGCGCTCGAATATGGCCGGTTCAACGATCTGCTCAAGGGGAAGACCGTCGTGGCGCTGGGCCCGGGTCTCTCGACTAATCAGGAAACGCAGCAGTTCATCCGCACGGTCGTCGGCGAGATGCCGCATCCCCTGATTCTCGATGCGGACGGGCTGAATGCCTTCGCCGGCCACGCTGGCGCTATCAAGTGCCGCACCACTGCAACTCTCACGCTCACGCCGCATCCCGGCGAGATGGCTCGCCTGCTTGGCAGCACTTCCCGCGCGGTACAGGAACGCCGCCTCGATTCTGCAAGAAAAGCGGCGGCGGATTGGAATGCCTGCGTTGTCTTGAAGGGATATGCCACGATCGTTGCGGCGCCGGACGGACGAGCGTGGATCAATTCCACCGGTAATCCCGGTATGGCGACGGGCGGGACGGGCGACGTGCTCACGGGGATTCTCGTAGGGCTCGCCGCGCAGTTTGGCGTCACGGATTGGCCCATCGTGATGGCCCTGGGCGTTTACCTCCATGGACTCGCGGGAGACTTTGCTGCGGCGGAAATGGGCGAAGCGCCTCTGATGGCCTCTGATTTGATCCGCGCGATTCCGCGCGCCTGGGCGCAGGTAACATCTGAGATTGCGCGTGGGTAACTGGGAGCTGCTTTCGCATTCCGCGGAAGAAACAATTTCCCGGGGCAGGGAAATTGGATCGCGGCTTCGCCCGCCGGTGCTCGTTTTGCTATCCGGCGACCTGGGGGCAGGAAAGACGACGCTCACCAAAGGCCTGGTCAGCGGCCTGGGGGCCTCGAGCGAAGAGGAAGTTACCAGCCCCACGTTCACCCTCGTCCACACCTACCGCAACCGCTCGCTCGTTTATCACGTGGATCTTTACCGGGTCGAGGGCGTCCATGACGTCGAGACGCTCGGCCTCGAAGACATTCTCTCCGAGCCTGCCGTGGTGATTGTGGAATGGGCGGAGAAACTCACGTTGCGGACGGATTGGCCGGTTGTCCGCATTTGCCTGGAACACGTCGAGGAGCCCACGCGCCGAATCGAAATCTCCGACCCCACGGGCGCGCTCCGCAGCGCCACTTCCGAGAAGTCGCGGTCACCTTCCACCAGCTAGGGAATCCAACGTCGCAATATCCTCAAAAAATCCATCAGCAGCGGCCAGAGGAAAACGAGGGCCAGGACCGCAGCCCAGAGCCGCTTGACGAGCAGCCCGGCGGCCGGGCGAGCCAGTTCCGGGTCGTGCCGGTCGCAGAAGCCGCTCTCGCCTGCGGGGCGGACACAGCGTTCCCCGCGCGGCCCCAGATAGAGACATACCTGTTTGGCCGAAAGGCCAGGTTCAGTCGTGGCAACGGTTCGGATGGGCATCCTTGCGCCTGGATTTTTCATTCTGCTACAGTCAAAGGGGAATTGCCACGACGCACCCATGTCCGAGCTTCCGACAACCCTCTCGCCCGCACAGCAGGCGCGCATCAAGCTGCAAGCCTACACGGCTGAAATCCGCCTGACCAAACTCGCGGTCGGCATCGATAACATCCACTACGATGTTTTCCTGAGCCCGCGGTTCGTCGAATTCACGCGCAAATACCTGCTGGACCTCGTTCGCCAGGCGGCGAACGTGAAGACTTTCTATGGAACGGATGCGAGATCGTCCAAGGCGCCGGAGACGGCGGCGTTTCGCAAACTGCTGGGCGAGCTTCTGCAGGCCTCGTTGACGCGCGCGAAATTCGACAAAAACATCGAGATTGATCTGCTGCTGTGGCTGGCGCTGGTCGAGTTTCTGACTCGGGAAATTACGAATCAATTCTCCAGCCTGATCGTCGAGTGCAAGGAATGGATCCGCGGGCGAGGCGAACACTTCGAGCACAGCGAGCAAGCCCACGTGCTCCGCGCGAGGATCGCCGACTTACAGGCCAATCGCAAGAATATCCATCGTCAAATCGGGCAAGCACTGTACCAGGTGCTACGGGAATTGGATGAGACCCGGCTGTCACAATCGCGCCGCGCGCTCTTCGGCGACGAATTCTCCGAAACCTATGACTTGCTGAAAAACAGGATGCTCTTCGTCGAGGGCGGCAGCGACGAGATGCTTTTCCTGGAGCATTACGTGTTGCTGGCGAGTTTCCTGAATGACCAGGATCGTTTCGAGGCCTTCGACGGACTGCTGGTTGATTTTGTCCGCGATTTCGTCATGGCGGAAGACCCCGGGGAAGAGGCGACCAAGGCCCGGAAACATTCCGACCGGCTGATGGAACAAGCGCTCGCGCTGCGTTCCGAAGTGGCGAGCGTCGAAGAAGATCGCGACGAATCCCTGCGCAAGGCGGACGGCGCCGAAGAATTATTTGCGTGGCCGTGGAAGCGCCGCGCCGAAGCGCCGCTGGAATCGGAAAAAGACTTGTCCGAAGTGAACCAGCGGCTGGCGGCCCTGCAGCAGAACCTGGCGGACCTGGGGCCGCAGCTCGAGGCGTCCAGGCAGAAGGTGGACTTTCTCGCGGAAGAATCCCGGGTTCGGCTGGGCGACTTTCTGAACGAGCCGGAGAACGCGCGGCGGCTGTTTGACGCGAAGGCAGCGGAAGAAGACACACCGCCGGAAACGCGCGAACGGCTGCTCGATGAATGGGTCAGCCGCCTGGAAGAGCGCGACCTGCTGGTCCACGTGCTCGCAAGCTACGAGCTGCGCAATCTTCATCTGGACTATTGCCCGCCGGTCCACCTCCAGCATTTAAAGAAAGCGCTGGTGGTGAAGGAGGAGCTGAAGCGGGTCGAGCAGATCCTGAAACAATTTCCGGCGCGGAGCTTCTCGCTGAAGCGCATCGAAGAAACCGCGCGCTCGCTGCGGCGCTACCCGCCAGAGGAATCGCGCGCCGTGGCTCTGCGTTTTGCCGAGGACTTGATGCGGTTGCGGCGCGACCGGCGAAATTATCAGCACGTCACGGCCTTGATTGAACGCATCAATCTGGTGCGGTCGGAGCGCACCCGCCAGCTTTCGCGCGAAAACCGCAGCCTGTATGAATACCTGCTCCCCGAAGAGGCGCGGCCCGCCGACGATCCGGTGGTGACACACGCGGTGATCAAGGCCGATGTCCGCGGCTCGACGCAAATCACGAAAAATCTTCTCTCGCGCGGGCTGAATCCGGCGTCCCATTTCAGCCTGAACCTCTACGAGCCGGTGAAGCGCATCCTCGAGCGCTACGGCGCGGCGAAAGTCTTCCTCGAAGGCGACGCGATTATCCTGGCCATCTACGAAACGGAATCCACCCGCGCCTCGCAGCGCGCGGTGGCCAAGGCCTGCATCCTCGGCCGCGAAATTCTGGCGGTCGCGGATGCCTTCAACCAGCGCGCCGTGTCGGAGGACTTGCCGCGGCTCGAGCTGGGCATCGGCGTGGCGTTCCAGAATTCCGCGCCCGCCGTCTGGATGGACGGCGATTCGCGCCTGATGATCTCGAAGGCCATCAATCATTCGGATCGCCTCGCGAGCTGTTCGAAGACGGCGCGCCGCCTGATCGCGAAAAACCCCTCGCCCTTCAATGTCTTCCTCCTCGAAACGATTGTCGAAGGCGCCGACGCCGACGAAGGCGATGAATTGCTCCTACGCTTCAACCTGAACGGCGTCAACCTGAATGAAGAGGGCTTCGCCAAGCTCGCGGCCGAAATCTCGCTCGCGCCGCTCGAAGGGAATTTCTCGATGCCGTGGGGCAAGGAACGGGCGCAGCTCTTCTTCGGAGAGGTGCCCATCGGCGAATCGCTCGAGCCCATCGTCGTGCGCCGCGGACTCGCTCGCCAGCTTCTCCCCGGCGGAAAAATCGGCGGTCCCGGCACCCGCGCCTATTACGAGATCTGCACGAACCCCAAACTGGTCGAGCTTGCGCGGAAGAAAGTCGCCGCCGCGGCAGCCCCCCATTCCTAACAGCCTATTGAAGAATTCTCGTACGGTGTCATCCTGAAGCCATCCGATGAGGATGGGTGAAGGATCTCAGCGTGAAAAACCTCCACAGTATGGGGAGTCGAACTCTTCGGACTCTCGCACAGAGGCGTCCCCCGCGAGTTGAAAGCTTCCAGCCCCGCCTCTATACTGCTCCGCGGAGGCGCATAGGGTCCGGTGACCTTCCCGGCCTTCAAAGCCGGCGATCCGGCCCTTCGCGGGTCGGGTGGTGGGTTCGACTCCCACACGCTTCCGCCACACTCTTCAAAAGACAATCAGTTAGGGGTCTGATCGTGTGCCAATCGGCACAAGTAAAGGCCCCGACGGAGCAACTCCACTGAGGTACCGTTCTGTAGTGGTGCGCGAAGTAGTTACCGGAGCGAGGTCTTATTTTGCAGGATAAGGCTTTATCCGTTGGAGCGGAGAAGTGGGCGCGGGAAGTCCTTCCAGTGAGATATTCACCGTTGTTGAGAATGGCTCAGTGGGAGAAAAGCCCTTCGAATTCCAGCACGACCGCTCAAGCTCGTACATGCGTTCCAGTGAAAGACCGAGGGGTGCTTCACCATCCCTGACTTGAAATACGTAGCTACCTTGGCTTTGCGCACGGAATGGAAGGCGATCTAGTTCCGGTGGGTCAGGGGCACGGAAAATCTGGGAGCCGTACTTGTGTCCGGCGTCCGTTAGTATCCGAGGAATCCAGTCCGTGCAATTCGGATAGAGTGTGGTGTTCTGAACTCGCAGGTTTACCGCCACAAAGTGGTACCCCTTCTTGGGAGGTTTTGTAAGGCCCCACAGCGGGCTTTGCGAGATGGTGCCAACGGCAAGCGGGGTTACGAAAACCTGGCCAACTTGGACGCCCTTGGATGTTTCCTCTGAAGTCTGTGGCGCTTGGAGTGCCAAGCCCATCGTCGCAAGAGATACCATGAATCCAGCAAGCAAGAAAATGGCCCGTGTCAGTGGTCTGACTCTGGACATTGTTTTCAAGCTACCCCCACGTATCTTCGAAGTCAATAATGTTAAGGGAATCGAAGGGGCACTTAACGGAGCGTGATAGAATCCGCGCCATTGGATCGGACAGCGTGGGTCCCTTCCACCCAATTTCTCGTAGGGCAGGAGGCTTTATGGGGATCGCCGATGAACTAAGCACGCTCCAAGCACTTCACGAAAAGGGCAAACTGACGGACCAAGAGTATGCTGACGCCAAGGCGGCGGTCCTCAAAAAACCGGAACCCGTGAGTGCGAGCCGTAGGCTAGGTCGCTTCATCGGTTCGCGCGCTGTTCCCTTGCTGGTGGTTCTGCTTTTGTTTATCGGATTTATCTGGTATCGCGCCGGAACCAGGAATACAGGGCAAATGATTGCTACCGCTGTCCATGCGCCAATCACGTTGAAGGATGAAGTTCAGAATATCCCCGCATCCTCATGGAAAGCTGTCGCCCTCAACCTACCATACGGCGGAACGGTAGATATCAATTTGCAGGTTGTCCGGGGCAATCCAATTGACGTGTTCCTCACAACGCCAGATCAACTCGAAACGATGAAAAAAGAGCAGTGGAATAACGTGCGGGTCTATACTGATTTCAACGCAGTGAAGACGAAAACGTACCTGCGCACAGGACAACTTGGGCAGGGCAGCTACTATCTCGTGTTGCGCGATACCTCACTTGGAATCTTGTCTTCATCCGCCAGTGACATTTCCGTGAAAGTACAATTGAACCCGTGAATCCGGACACTTTGCAAAGGGTGGAAATATGGCTGATAGTGGCGCGCCGATGGACTGGGCAAGTGAACGGTTGGCGGAACTTGAGCCAACCGTGCGGCAACTACTGAGTAGTACGGCCCTAGCTTTCGATGAGCGGCTGCACGTGCTTTTGCCTGAACAACACGGGATTTATGTTATCTACGCAAAAAGCGCCATCCCCGGCGACGTGCTGAGAGCTGGAAAAACGAGAACCGCTGCTGGCGGCCTACGCCAGCGCATTTATCGAAATCACTTTATGGGCAATCAGCCGGGGAATCTGCGGTCCCAACTTGTGCAACAGGGCGTGTGCAAGGGCATGGAAGATACAAAGCCGTGGATTCGGGCAAACTGCGTTGTACAGTACGCAGTAATTGAGGACGATGATATGCGAACGTGGGCTGAGTACATGATGTTGGCCGTGCTACGGCCCAAGTACTGCGATTGAACACCGTTGGCTGTGCGCTGGGGCCGTGGGTCGTGGAGAATCCGCCGAGCAGCCGAAGTGCAAGCGGAAGTCTGGAAGGCGTACAGCCCTTACGAACCGTGGTGAAGGAAAGCCAGCGTTGTGCTGGTGGGGCGGGGCTGTCTAACTGTCCTGATTGGGTTTCACGTTCGGGTGCAACGCCGCCGAATCACAGGGCTTCTAGCATTGACTTTTCGATTCGACTCCCACTCGCTTCCGCGAGCCCCAGAGGCTGACCTTCATGCCTGGCAAGCGCAAATCGAAGCTTCGAGTGGAAAAAGAAGCGCGGCGCCGCGCGCGCCAGGCCGTGGGCACGCCGCCGGCGGAGCGAGTGATCGCCGACCGCCGCCACAAGCCCCCCAAACACAAAAAGAAGCTCCTCGACGAGGAACTCCTTCCGTAATTCCGTTCCTGGTTCCACCGGAACCTAGTTTTTCGAGCCTCAACCCGGCTTGAAGTCCGGCACCACCTCGCCCGGACGAAACAGCGGCGCGGCAGGCTTGCCGGAAGCGCGCGCGGCTTCGGCGGCAATTTGTTCGAGCACGGCTTTGTCAAATCCGATGCTGGTGACGGTTACTTTTCCGTCGGCTGCGATCAGAAAAATGCTGGGGACATTGGTGAGCGCGTACTGGTTGGAAGCAGGATAGCCTTCGCCGTCAATCAGCGCGGGAAACTTGATTCCGAACTCGCCGCAAAATTCCTTTGTGTCGCTCGCATCGTCCTGGGAAATTCCCCAGAGCGTCATCTTGCCGTCGCCGTACGTCTCGTAGATGCGCTGGAGAAAAGGAAACGTGAACTGGCAGACGGGGCAGGAAACTTTGAAAAATGCGGCGACCACCGGGCCTTTTTTCAGCGCCTCCGCCAGTGAAAGGCTTTTCCCATCGAGCCCCGGAAGCGTAAACGCAGGCGCCGCTTTTCCAGCCTGCACCGTGCTCATCGTCCTTCCTCCCAGCAACCGTCCGATCCTGCGTATCCATGACACTTCGAGATTCTACAGTAATTCGATTGGATGCTCCAACGCGGGAGATGATTCACGCGGCAAACTTCTCATCGCCGGAATTTCTTCATGGCTTCGTTCACGGCGACAAGCAGGGGATCCCATACCGGCGCAAACGGCGGCGCGTAGCCCAGGTCGAGATGCAGCATGTCGGGAATGCGCATTCGCGCGTGCAGCGCCATCGCCGCGACGTCAATGCGCTTCGCCACTCCTTCTTCGCCGGCCATCTGGCAGCCCAGCAGGCGCCCGCTTGAGCGGTCCCAAACGAGCGTGACCATGATGGGCTTGCCGCCGAGATACTTCGCGCGGGAAATCGAAGTCAGCGTGATCGCATCCGCGTCGAAGCCGTTCCCCCGCGCTTGCGCGGCGCCGAGGCCCGTCTTCGCCACTTCGAGCTCGAAGAATTTCGTCGCCAGCGTCCCGACAATTCCTTCGAATCGCGCGTTGCCTCCGGCTGCGTTTTCGCCCGCCACGCGGCCCTGCTTGTTGGCGGTGGTGCCGAGAGGAAAGTAAGTTGGCTTGCCGGTGACGAGATGCCGCGCCTCTGCGCAGTCACCTGCGGCGTAGATGCTGTTCACGCCCGTCAGCATACGGTCGTCCACCGCGATCGCGCTGCTCGAGCCGAGCGGAATGCCAGCTGACTCCGCGAGTTGATTCCTCGGTACGATCCCCGTCGCAATGACCACGACATCTGCCGGCTCGCTGCCGCCGGTGCCGTGATGGACGTGCAGGCCCTCGCCCACTCCGTCCTTTGTGATCGCAGTCGCCTCCGAAGACTTGCGCAGCCTCACGCCGTGATGCTCCAGCACGCCTTCGATGCGCGCGGCGATTTCGGGTTCGACACCTTCGAGCGCCGTTTCAGACCGCTCGAGAATCGTCACCTGCATTCCGCGCGAGACGAACGCGTCGGCAACCTCCAGGCCGATGTACCCCGAACCGGCGATGACCGCGCGCGCGGGCTTGCGCTGGTCGAGGAATTCGCGCAGGCGAATCGCACCATCCAAATCGTTGCAGGTGAAGACACCGGACAGATTGGCTCCATCAATCGAGATCGCGGGCGCGCCGCCGGTCGCGATCACCAGCTTGTCGTAGGCGAAGGAGACCGGCCGGCCTCCCGGCGCCAGGGCGTGCACCGTTTTGCGTCCCGGCTCGATTTCCGTCGCTTCGTGGCCCAACTGAATCTCGATGCCGCGCTTCTCGCGGAAGAATTCGGGAGTATAGGCGAGCAGGTCTTTCCACTCGGCGACCTGGCCCGAAAGGTAGTAGGGCAGCCCGCAGGCGCCGTAGGAAACGTGCCGGCCTTTTTCAAGCACGACGATCTCGAGTTGCGCGTTCACGCGGCGGGCGCGGCTGGCCGCGCTCATCCCCGCTGCAACGCCGCCGATAATGACGAGTCTTTCGCGAGGCATCGGAGCTCAATGTCGAAACAAGCGCGCCCATCTTAAGCTAGGGACGCGCTGGGTCAAGCAAAACACGTCGTCCCAGCAGGATGGGGACGATCGGGCGGATCGGCGCGAATCATCCAGACGGCGCTCTCCGCTAATGAATCTGGCGGGTCTTACGCTGGACGTAATCCATCAGCAGGTACTGCCCGAGCGTGTAGGGAGTCGTGAAGTAGGCTTTGCCGCGGCAGAGTTCAGTGACCTTCTGCACGAAATGGACCAGGCTGTAATCGCTCGCCAGCATGAAGGTGTTGATCAAAATTCCGGCGCGCTTGCACTTCGCGACTTCCTCGAGGGTCTGCGTCACCACCAGCGGGTCGAGCCCGAAGGCGTTCTTGTAGATGCGGCCGTCCTCGAGCGTCAGCGCCGACGGTTTGCCGTCGGTGATCATGATAATTTGCCGCATGTCTTTTTTCTGCCGCGCCAGAATGCGCTGGGCGAGCCGCAACCCTTCGCGCGTGTTCGTGTAGTACGGCCCCACCTGCACGCGCGCAAGCTGGCCCAGCGGAATCTCCTCGGCGCTATCGTGGAACAGCACCAGGTGCAGGGAATCGCCCGGGTACTGCGTGCGGATCAGATGCGAAAGCGCCAGCGCCACGCGCTTGGCCGGCGTGAACCGGTCTTCCCCGTAAAGAATCATGCTGTGGCTGCAATCGAGCATCAGCACCGTGGCGCACGAACTCTGGTATTCGCACTGGTGGACCATCAGGTCGGGATAATCGAGTTCGATGGGGACGCGCGCGCCGTTGCGGCGCACCGCATTGAATAGCGTCTCGCCGATGTCGAGATTCAGCGTGTCTCCGAATTCGTAGTGTTTTGAACTTCCGCCGGATTCGACGCCGGTGGCCAGGTCGCGGGTGTCGTGGCGGCCGAAGCTGCTCTTGCCGAGCGACGCCAGCAGGTCTTTGAGCGTCTTGAAGCCGAGAAAATCAATCGCCTTGTCGGTGATTTCGAATCGCGCCTCGGGCTGCGGCTGGTCGCGGCCGATTTGACCGCCGGGAGTCTCGGCGGGCGGCGGAGTCACCTGCGGCGGTTGCGGAGAAATGTATCCCTCTTCGGCGAGACGCTCGACCAGGCGGTCGATCAATTCGCGAAGCGGCTGGTTCTGCGAGAGGTCAGGATTCTGAAGCAACTGTTCCATCATTTCGGGCGGAACCAGGTCGCCCTCTTCCAGCGCGCGCAGGATCGCTTGCCGGAGCTGCTCCATCAGCCGCTCCTGCGACTCCGGGCCCATTTCGAAAATGCCGTAAGACTGCGACTCGTACCCGCTCTGCAAGAGAAAGTCCGCGAGCCGGCTCATCAATTCCTGGAGGTCAACGTCTTCGGCGGCCTCGCCGGTGTAGCGCGAATAGCGAACGTATTTCATGTTCCTCTCGGGCCGGTTGGAAATCCTCTCTTACAATATCCCTTCGCCGGCGCGCTAATTGAACTGGCGGCGCGGCACGCGGCTTGCCGGGTCGCGCTGTTCCGGCGCCTTTTTTTGTTCGGCGAAATAGCCGCGCTCTTCGCTGCGGCTGATGCGCTTGTGCGCCCAAAGTCCTTCGAGAATGAATTCGGCCGCCGCCGTCACCACGCCCGGGTCGTCCTTCGGCTTCACGCCGAGCCGGCCGACGTGTTCGAGCAGGCCCTGAATCTTTTTCAGATGCGCCAGGGCTTCGGCCCCCGGCGCGTTCGCCGGGACCTTCAATTCGCCGCCCATTTCAAACCATTGCACGACGGGCTGGAGATTGGCGTCGCTGAAATGCTTGCTGAACAGCTTGCCCACGGCCGCGCGGATCAGGTCGCGGGCGATGTTTTCCGCGCCGCGCATTTCCCCCTCGTACTCGAGTTCGAACTTTCCGGTCATGGCGGGAATGGCGGCGTAGATATCTTCCACGCGGGCGACCGCGACGGCCTCGCGATGACGCGCGGCGCGGTGCTCGGCGCTGCTGATCACGTTTTCGAGTGCGCTGATCGGCAGCCGCTGGCTGACGCCGGAGCGGCGGTCGATGCGCTTATCCTCGCGCGCGTGAAACGCGATTTCTTCGAGCACCTCGCGGACGTAATCGGGGACCACGACGCCGCGGGTCCCGTCGCGCCGCGTCCACGATTCCTGCGCCGTGATGGACATGCCTTCCCCGACGGTGGCGGGATAATGCGTGCGAATCTCGGAGCCGATCCGGTCCTTCAGCGGTGTGATGATTTTGCCGCGAGCCGTGTAATCTTCCGGGTTCGCGGTGAACACGAGCAGCACGTCCAGCGGCAGGCGCACCGGGTAGCCCTTTATCTGCACGTCGCCTTCCTGCATGATGTTGAACAGCCCCACCTGAATTTTCCCCGCGAGGTCGGGCAATTCGTTCATGGCGAAGAGGCCGCGATTGGCGCGCGGCAGCAGGCCATAGTGGATCGTCAGTTCGTCGGAAAGATCGCGCCCTCCCCGGGCGGCTTTGATGGGGTCCACGTCGCCGAGGATGTCGGCGATGGTCACGTCCGGCGTCGCCAGCTTTTCGACGTACCGCGCCTCGCGCCCGAGCCAATGGATGGGAGTGGCGTCGCCTTCCGCGGCGATTCGTTCGCGGCAGGCGCGGCAGATGGGACGGTACGGGTTATCGTTGATCTCGCAGCCGGAGATCGCCGGAATCACCGGATCGAGAAAAGCAATCAGGCCGCGCAGGATGCGCGTCTTCGCCTGCCCGCGCAGTCCCAGCAAAATGAAATGATGCTTCGACAGAATAGCGTTGACGATCTGCGGAATCACGGTGTCTTCGAACCCGTGAATTCCCGGGAAAAGCGTCTCCTTGCGTTCGATCTTGCACAGCAGGTTTTCGCGAAGCTCTTGCTTGACGGAACGCTCCGCCACCTTTTCTTCCGTCCAGGAACTGCGGCGAAGTTCGCCCAGCGTGCTCGGTCGCGTGGTCATGTGGCCCCCGATTCCTCCCGAATCCTTGGATGCGCGCATTACCGGCTGCGCGCGCCCCGGTCCCATTATATAAATCCGATTATATAAGGTTGGCCGCCGACGCGCATACCGGCGTTCCTTCACCTCACGTTAAGCCGTGGCCGTTTCCTCCGGCTTTTCGGCGCATCTTTTGCGTCTGCTCGAGTTGTGTGATCCATTCGCGCAAGTGTTCCGCCAGACGCGCCTGCCGGTCGCTTTCGCGCCGCATCTCGAGCAGCTCCTGTCGTTCGTCCAGGGGAAGCGGCAACTTGCTCGCGATTTGAAATGACAGTGGCTTCTCGCGGTGCGGCTCAATCGCGTCCGCGGGACGGCCGAAAACGAGCGCGTGGCACTGGCGGTAAAGGTCGAGCAGCTTCAGGGATTCCGCGTTGTGCTCGGGCGCGGCTTCCACTTCGTCGGTGAGGAATTCCACTTCAGCTTCGAGGTAGGGCTTCCCCTCGAAAACCTCGAGTATCCGATAGGCTTCGCGGCCCTCGGTGAGGATATCCAGCTTGCCGTCCGGATACGTGCGCACCACTTCAACGATGGCAGCGGTACAGCCAACCCCGGCGGCTCCCTCCTCGCGCGCCAGCAGCATGCCAAACTTCAGCTTGTAATCCACGCAGCGGCGAATCATCAGCTTGTAACGAGGCTCGAAAATGTGCAGCGGCAGCGGCATCCCCGGAAAAAGAACCACGTCCAAAGGAAAGAGCGGGATGCGCTGGGAAGCCATGGGCCGTCGGTGTGATTAGGATAACAGAAAGGCCCTCCAGCGCAATTCGGCGCCGCAGACAACTGGGGTTACGCGAGGGCTTGCAGCGCCGCCTGCGCTTCATCGCGGGCGTGCATGTCGCCGGCCTTCTGCGCGGCCAGAATGCCGTCGGAGAGAATTCGCTTGGCTTCCGGAATTTTCCCGAGCCGCGCGAGAAGCTGGCCATACTGGTAGTAGCAAGGCACGTAGTCGGGGTGGGCCGCGAGGAGCTGGCGAAAGTGTTCGATGGCCGCGTCGTTGTCTCCCAGCTTAGCGCATTCCAGCGCCAGCCCGTAGCGCGCGAACGCGTCGTTGGGATTCTCGCGCACAAAGTTCTCGAGCACTTCGCGGCGGCTCTTCTGCGTTCGGGTCATCGTCGGGAAACGCCTATGGATATATTGACCCTATTCGCGCGACAACCGGAAGCTTTTTTACATCACGGGATAAAACGTCGCCCTCATCACCCCCTGACGGCCAGACGCGCTTCGTTACGCGTCGCCAGATTTGACTTGCTCGTTCGCCGCGCTGGAGTGCCCTCTCCATAGAAATAGGTTCAACCCAAGATTGCAAGCCGCACCAGTTCCTTCCTCAAGTGCTCTTCATCCTCCTCCCGTCTGGGCGATTTCCCATCACCCGAAATTACAACAATTGGGAGGTCGCCTCGCGCACCTCCCGTCAGCCGCTTCCAGACTTCCTGCAAGTGCTCAATCACCTGAGGCGACGGTTTATTCAGGTTGGATGACATCAGCAGGAGCAAAGCCTTCGGCGCCGGATGAAGAGCAAGGTTCATTACGGCTCCTCTTACTTGTGTCTCATTCTCCGCCTCGATTTCCACCGCGCATAAAACTCTGGGAGACGCGGATTCGGTAATGACTCCATCCAAAGTGATCGCGATTGACCCGAGCGTAACGGTCCGGCCTGGTGCCCAATTGTCAAATCGAGGACCCAGGACACCCTGAAGTAAGCTCTTTCCGTAAGTGTCGTGTACACCCATCTCAGCTAATCTAGCCTAGCACGCCTGCTTTCAGCGGTGCCCGCCATGGTAATCATGCCAGCGCGGGGTCCTCAGAACCCAGCTCCACGTGGCCCAAGTGCGAATTTGCTCCGGACCCATTCCCGATTCCTTGCTATACCGTAGCCCTTACCCCTCTGATAGTCTAAGGGTTGCCATTCGCAGGAGTGAGTTTGATTCGATGCCGAATCGACCCTTGTCTGAGGAACTTCGAAGCAAAGGCCTAGACTGTCTCTTGTACCTAGTCCATGCTTCAAACATTCCTAGCATCCTGGAGCATGGAGTGCTTGCGTATAACGTAATCAATAAGCTCGGCCTGCCTCACACATCTATCGCCAATCAAGGAGTTCAAGGGCGCAGAAATATGCAAGTTTTCAGCAAGTCCTTGCATGACTTCGTCCCACTGTACATGGCCCAGCGAAATCCCATGCTTTGGGCAGTTCAGAGCTACCCACTCTCTTACATTAGAATTTCTCTCGAAGTTGCCGATAAAAAGGGCTCAGCTTTCTGCGACGGGAACGCAGCATCTCACGAAACTCATTTTTATTGCGATCCCCATGAAATCGACAAAGTTCCGTGGGATGTTGTTCTGGGCACACGCTGGACAGGAAGTCAAATAATAGATGGGAAAAGGAAGAGGTGTGCTGAGATTCTGATCCCCGAGCTAGTCGAAACGTCTTATATCCTCGACATCAGGTGTCAGAGCCTCGATAATCTGGATGTTCCGGTTGGTGTTCGTCACATGCTCATTATAGATCCCTCATTCCTCGTGCCATAGGGAAGGAATCAACAAGAATGCTGCGGTATTCTGAACGCTGGTCTGTCTTCGACGCTCCAGTCCAGACCATCGTCAACACCGTTAACTGCGATGGTGTAATGGGTAAAGGGTTAGCGCTAGAGGTAAAGCGGCGGTTTCCAGAGGCATTCCAGAAGTACCAGGAAATTTGCAAACGTGGACAAATGCAAGTGGGAAAGCTTCAACTCATAAGAACCGTATCTCCCTGGGTCCTGAATTTTCCGACAAAAAACCATTGGCGAGGCAAATCGCAGCTCGATTATATCGAGAAAGGCTTGCGCAAGTTCATCTCGACATACAAGCGCCGAGGAATCACCTCCATCGCTTTTCCTCCGCTTGGATGTGGAAGCGGCGGTCTTCAATGGGAGGATGTACGTCCCCTCATGGAAAAATACCTGTCAAAGCTGGTAGGCATTGCGATCTACGTCTGCCTTGCGAAGCCGCAAGGTACACCGTTGGCTACCAGCCGCCGACGGCGCGTCAGAAAGAACGGCAAAAAGGGCTCCCACCGAAATCAACTCGGTCTTCTATTCCCCCCTACGACGCCAAGCTAAGAGTTTACATAGCTCCAGGTTCCAGGCGCGATGCGCGCCATATTCTTCCCTGCCCGCTTCACACGCCAAGCCAAGATCATCGACTTCCGCTAGCTCCGGTCGCGCCGGGGGAACGCTTTCCTGTCAAGCCCGTTGCCATTGGCCCGGGCCTTCCCCGCTACCCGTCTCCGACCCCCTGTGGGTGCGGCGCGTTGGTTCCTGTGTCTGTGTGAAGGAACCAAATCACCTCACAGGAGAACAGAAAATTAAATCAGAGACTTGGGCTACGGGCACGCTCGTGCATGCAGCCGCTTGCTGTCTACAATTGAGCCCGCGCAGTCGTTGGAAAGAGTTCATCTCGGAAATCCGGGTTATCATAGCGGGCGCGCAAGGCGCTGCCAAGCGCGATACAGGATGAACATGAAGAAGCCCTCGAGGAAGAATGGAGCCGCCAGCCGGCCGGAGGGAGGCTCGGCCAAGCCGGTGCGGGGTTCCCGCGCGGAGATGACCGAAGTGGTGCTGCCGAACGACGCGAACGTGCTCGGCAACGTCCTTGGCGGAAGGGTGATGCACCTGATCGACATCGCCGCCGCGATCGCGGGGCATCGCCACGCGAACTCTCACGTCGTCACGGCTTCGGTGGACTATCTCGATTTTCGGAATCCCATCCGCATCGGCGACCTGATCATCCTGAAGTCGAGCGTCAATCGCGTTTTCCGCACCTCGATGGAAATCGGCGTCAAAGTGTTTTCGGAAAATGTGCTGACGGGCGAGCGCAAACACACTTCGAGCGCGTATCTGACGTTTGTCGCCATCGACGAGAATCGGAATCCCCGGACAATTTCCCCGCTCCTTCTCGAAACGGCCGAGGATCGCCGGCGCTTTCGCGAGGCCGGACAGCGCCGTCGCTTCCGTTTGGCGCATCGCTTCAAACGCCCTCTGCGCAACAGACACCGCCGCTAGCCTGCCTTCTTGTTCGAGGTGCGAAGGCTGGATAGCCCGAGCCATGATTCAGCGCAAGGCAGAGATGTATTTCTCCGCGGATTCCGCCGTGCGCGTTGCTTGTTCCACGCAATTGCCGATCGCGGGACCTTCGAAATAATTTCCTGTCAGAAAAAGCCCGGGGATGCGTGCCAGCTCGTCACGCATCTCAGCGATTAAGCCACCGTGGCCAAGATTGTATTGCGGCAATGCTCGCTCGTAGCGCCGAATCGCGCGCGCAATCGGCGAGCCAGAAATCTGCAAAACACTTGCGAGCTCCTTCTCGACGATCGCAGAAAGAGCTTCCTCGGACAGGGAAACTGCTTGCGCGTCGGTGGCGCCGCCGACAAAGCTAGTGAGCGTCACGCAGCCATCCGGGGCGCGCCCGGCATAGAGCGACGAATTCCACACGGTTCCTAGGATGCGAAGTCTCTCGCTGCGCGGAACGAGAAACCCGAATCCATCGAGAGAGTTCCGCACCTGCTCGCGCCGGTACCCGAGGGTGACGACCGCGACAGGCGCGTAAGACACTTGCTGCAAGGTGTTCGCCAGCCGTGGCGAGATTCCGGCGAGCAAGGAAGCCGCGGCCGGCGTGGGCAATGCGACGATCACCGCGTCCGCTTCGAGCTTTTGCGCCCGGCTTCCGCGCACAAATTCGACCGCGTAGTTGTGCGGGCCGCCGGGTGCCGCGCGAGCGACCCTTCTGACGTTCGCCCCCATCAGGGCCGCGTCTCCGAGGCGCTCGCCAAGCGTGCGAGGCAGCGTGGCCACTCCTAAGCGAAACGATGCCAGGCCGGGCCGTGTTGTTCCTTTTGGGGGACGCGATTTCAACGCGCCGCGGATCAAGCTCCCGTATTTCACTTCGAACGTGTGCAGGGCGGGGAACGAGGCCCGCAGGCTGAGTTTCTCTGGGTCGCCGGCGTAGATGCCGGATACGAATGGGCCGACCAGCCGGTCGAGAAGCTCCGGGCCAAATTTGCGCCGCATGAAATCGGCGATAGACTCGTCGGATTCCGGCGGATGGGTGCGCCGAAACGGCTCCGTGAACAATCGCAGTTTTGTGCTGGCGCTCATCAGCGGTGTTGTGAGCAGCGCAGGCGGAGACAGCGGAGCGCGAATTAGACGCCCGCGCAAAAAAATGTAGCGAGGAGCGCGCGGATCGGCTACCTGAAGCTCGGCTTCGATCCCGAGACGGCGGATCAAATCGAGCAGCGGCTCGGTGGCAAGAAAGCTTTGCGGGCCGAATTCGGAGAGGAAACCGTCTTTTTCAATGGACTGGATGACGCCGCCGAAACGGTCGGAGGCTTCAAGCAGCGTGACGGGAACTCCGAGCTCGCGCAGGCGGTACGCGCACGCCAGTCCCGAAATGCCGCCGCCGATGACGATGGCTTGCACCGATGCGGTCGTCTCTCCCTACAGCGTCTTTGAAAACAGCGGGCGGCTGTCCATTTTCTGCTCGCGCAGGTAGCGGTCGAACACCATCGCCACGTTGCGGATAAAGATGCGGCCGATGCCGACGACCCGGATTTCTTCCGGAGTCAGACGCACCAGGCCGTCCGCGCGATACTCCTCGAGCTGCGCAAGCTCCGGGGCGAAGTAGTCATCGAAGGAAAGTTCGAACTCGCGCTCGATTTCCTTCTTGTGCAGCACCGTGTGGCACAGCAGCCGGCTGATGACGGTGCGGCGAATCTCGTCATCGCGGTTGAGGCGGTAGCCCCGCATCGTCGCGAGGCCCCTCGCCGCGACGGCTGCCTCGTAGGCGGGCAATTCGCGCCGGTTCTGCGCGTAGGCCGCGCCGAGGCCGCTGATCGCGCTGACGCCCATGCCGTAAAGGCCGGCGCCGGCCTTCGTCGTGTATCCCTGAAAATTGCGGTGCAGCGTGCGGTTGCGCTGCGCGACGGCGAGCTCGTCGCCGGTGCGCGCGAAGTGGTCCATGCCGATGTACTCGTAACTGGCACGGATGAATCGCTCGAGGCCGGTGCGAAACACGCGGAATTTTTCCATTCCTTCGGGCAGGTGGCCCTCGAAAGAACCCTGCTGCTTCTTGAGCCACGGCACATGGGCGTAGCTGAACATCGCGACGCGGTCGGGCGCGATCTCGAGAACCTTGTCGACGGATTCGCCGAACGTCTGGGCCGTCTGGTACGGCAGACCGTAGATGAGGTCGATATTGATGCTGTCGAATCCAAGCGCGCGCGCCGCCACAACCAGAACGCGCGTCATTTCAAACGGCTGGATGCGGTGAATGGTCTCCTGCACCTTGGGCGTGAAGTCCTGCACGCCCATGCTGAGGCGGTTGAAACCGAGCCGCCGCAGCGTCTCGAGATGCGCCCGGCTGGTGACGCGCGGGTCCACTTCGACGCCGATCTCCGCATCCGGTGCGAACGTGAAACGCTCGCGCGTGAATCCGAAAAGATCCTCCATCTGCGACGGGCTCAGGTAGGTCGGCGTGCCGCCGCCCCAATGGAACTGAATCACCGGGCGTTTTCGAGAGACGAACCGGCTCACGGCTTCGATCTCGTGCTTCAGGGTTTCGAGGTAGGGAATAGCGACGCTCTTGTCCTTCTGGATCGAGACGTTGCAGGCGCAGAAAAGGCACAAGCTCTCGCAGAAGGGAAGATGCATGTACAACGAGACGGGCGCGCCATTCTGATCGGCGTGGCGAAAGATTTCCTCGAGATCCGGGGGACCGAAATTGTCCTGCCACACGGGCGCGGTGGGATAGCTAGTGTAGCGCGGCCCCGGCCGGTTGTATTTTTCGAGAAAGTCCTCGGAGACGTTGAGGGCGGCCGGGTCGATACTCGGAATCGTATTCGTCATGCGAATTGTCTAGCCGGCGGGTGCCGCCGGGACGCTCGCGCGCAGTGGCGCGGATTGTCCCGCCTCGACGAAAGCCCGGGCATTCTCGACCGGCGTGTGCGGAAGAATCCCGTGGCCGAGGTTCAAGATATGGCCAATTCCGCCCGTCTTGAAGACGGCGGCGCGGGCTGCTTCCCGGATGCCACTCTCGGGACCGAGAAGCACTCCGGGATCGACGTTGCCCTGCAAGGCGATTCCGGGGCCGAAGGCGTGGCGCGCCTCAGCCAGATCGGTACGCCAGTCCACGCTGATCACGGAGACGCCCGTTCTCGCCAGGCTCGCGAGCAAATGCGCCGAACCCTTCGAATACAGAATCACCGGCGTGTCGCCGGCGTTCAACTCGTCCAGCACCATCTGGATGGCGGGCAGCTCGAATTCGTCGTAGTGTTCGCGGTCCAACTCACTCGCCCAAGTGTCGAACAACTGTACCGCCGCAGCGCCCGCGGCGATCTGGGATTTCAAATAACGGGCCGTGGCCCGCGCAATTCTCTTCAGCAGGGTGTGGAGAATGTCCGGCTCCGCGTAGAGCATCCGCTTGATGGCCGCGAACGAACCGCTCGTTTCTCCCTCGACCATGTAGGAAGCCAGCGTCCACGGGGCGGCGGCGAAACCGAGAACAGGAACATCCGGGCCGAGTTCGTGGCAGAGCTTTCGAATGGCGTCGCCAACAAATTTGGATTCGCGGTCCGGATCGAAATCGCGCAGCGCGTCAATGTCCGCGGCGCTGCGCACCGGGTTGTCGAGCGACGGGCCGGCATCCGAAATGTCGAGCGGCATGCCCATGGCCTCGGCCACAATCAAGATGTCGGAGAAGACGATCACCGCATCCACGCCAAGGATGCGAAATGGCTGGAGCGAAACCTCGGCGGCCAACTCCGGATTCTTGCAGAGTTCGAGGAAGGAATGCTTCGCGCGAATCGCGCGATATTCGGGGAGATAGCGGCCCGCCTGGCGCATGATCCACACGGGGACGCGCTCGACCGGCTCCGAGCGGCAGGCGCGTAGGAAAAGCTGCTTGCGGTTGGTACGCGTGTCAAGGTTGCGCGTGTCGGGGCTTGTCATTTTCTTCGCGGGTGTCTTCGCGCGTGGCTTCGCGACGGGTTCGATGATAGCAAATTGCTTCCGAGAGCGCATGGGCCGGGAGCAGGGAAGTATGGTAGATGCGCGTGCGGTGCCGAGTCAGGCCGGGGACAGGCAGGAGAAGGTGACGGCCCGCGTTCAGAACTAGCGGCGAATCGTGACGCAAACACGGCTTTCGCTTCTTCTACAGAAAAAGTGCGTTTTTGTTGCGATTTGGGAGAGGCCCGCCTGTTTGTTTTCAATAGGGTACGGCCGATTCTGTTTGAAAAAGTGTTGCGATTAGATTCGGAGGACGATGAAGGAAGAAAAGGAGTTAGAGGAGGAGTCAGAGCAGGAAGCAGAGGAAGTAGAGGAGGCAGAGGAAACAAAGGAAGTAGAGGAAAAGTAGAGGCAGCCTCGACGCCGAGGGCGGGTTCCGGGCAAATGTGGGCGGCGCGGAGTGGTTGCGGCGTGAGGTGCGCGGATCTGGCTCGTGAAGTCACGGGCTAAGGTAGCGAAGATGGAGACAAATTGCAAATCGGAGTGCGTGTGGACAGGGGCGGAGGTCAGTAGAGAGTTGAAAGTTGAAAGTCGAGAGTTGAGGAGTTGAAGGAGTGAAAGAGTACGATTCTCGACAATGATGGAGGATCTGTCAATCTCCGAGAAGTGCGTTATACGGCCAGGTGAAAGGAGCTTTCGAGCGTGAAGTCGGATTATGATTGACAAATCGCATATGGCGCTATCTCTAAAGCGACTATACCCGCGTTCGACCTCGATCTGGTATTATCCGTGTTGGCTTGGAAGTTTCCGATGAATTTCTACAGTCTCAGCACAATCGTCGCCGCGAAAAAGAAGGCCATCCCGATGGAAGAATCCACGGACTCCTTTGGCCTTGCGCCCAAGCGGAGTGAACCCTACATTGAGCCGACCTTTAGCAAAGTCGAGTTCCCACAAGAGAAGCCCGTCGTCATTCTGATTTCCGCGGTCGGAGCAACGGGGGAAACCACTCTCGCCCAGGTGTTGTCAAACCAGACGTGTTTGCCCTTGCTGGACCTCGCGAACCATAAGCCTGTTGGCGATAACACTTTGACTGGCTTACTTACAAGTGCGTTTCGGGTAGAGGATCTCAGCAGGGTGTTCGAAGGTATAGGCCAAGGCACGTTTGGGGTCATCATAGACGGGATTGACGAAGCGCGCTCGAAGACGACAGAAAAGGCATTCGAGGCTTTCCTAGACGATATCGCACGGCTCTGCAAGAACGCGTCAACTACCACCTTCGTGTTGCTCGGGCGAACGCAAATATTGGATGACTGCTGGATCTATCTAACAGAGAAAGGCATAACGACAGGGCTCATCACAATCTCGCCTTTCGACCTCGACCGAGCAAGAGAGTACATCGACGCGTTTACGCCAGGACCGGCTTCGAGCCATCCTGGCGAGTACCGTGAAGTCCGGGATCTCATTCTCGAAAGGCTCAGCGCCGCTTTTGGAAACATCACTCCAGAAAACGACCAAAGCTTTCTGTCCTTCATTGGCTATCCACCGGTCCTAGACGCAATTGTCACCCTGCTGCGTGAAGAACAGAATTATCACCGGCTCAGCGAAGAATTGGCTGGTTCAGGGATCAAAGACATCGAAATCGAATTGTTATCCCGCATTGCAGTCTACATCCTTCATCGCGAGAAAGAGCAAAAGATACTTCCGAACATTCTCAAGCCGTTAATCGCCGACATGCCACAAAAGGACAAAGATGTAGTGCTCCCCTCTAAAACTGGACACCTCATCTAGGTATGATCAGGGCCTCCCAACAGGAGGCAACATGGGCAGGAAACCACGTGTAGACCGAACCCCGGAAGAGAAGTGGCAGATCGTGCAGGAAGGAATCAAGAGTGGGAACATCTCCGAGACGTGCCGGCGCTATGAGATTGCTCCGAATCTGTTCTATCGCTGGAAGGATGAAGCCGAGCAAGGGGCCAAGGCAGCGCTTGGGGGGAGAAGCGCTGCCGCGGCCGAAACCGAGAAGGACCGCCGCATCCGGCAGTTGGAGCGGACGCTGGGGCGGAAGTCGCTGGAGATCGAAATCCTAAAAAACGTCGTGGGGGAGTGAGCTGCGGTGAGGTTCACTTCCAGGCGCGGGAGATGGTAGCGACGGGCTACACGGCCACGCTGGTCGCAGCGAGCTTGGCCATCAGCCGATCG
>JBGPTF010000017.1:0-80779 GCA_041490445.1 Terriglobia bacterium | reverse complement strand
TTTCTGCTGCGCGAAGGCACGGACCTGAAATACGGCGCGCGGCATCTGAAGCGGGCGATCGAGCGGCACGTGGTGTACCCGCTCGCGAGTTTGCTCGCCACCGAGCAGGTCAACATCGGCGACGTTCTTTCGATCGATTGGAGCACTGAGGATCGGCGATTGATTTTCGCAAAAGAGAGCGAAGGCGCGCTGCTGCCCGTATTCACACACCTGGCGCAGCCGGAGTGCTTCCACGATGCCAGCGGCCATGGCCGTTCGTTTGAGGCGCCCGCTGCATTACAGGAAGACGAGACGGTGGCTGCACAACATCCAGTTGTTGCCGCCAGTGTTACGCCAAAAAGACGTATGCCCACGCGCGAGTGTCGTTGATTTCATGCCCCTCCATCGTCGCTGAGGAACACATGTTCCCCGAGAGATTTTCTGTGAGCTGGAATAAGTCAGATCAGGCACCTCGCGCAGCCCGTGCCAGCGGGGTCCACGACGGTCCGCGTCGAGGGAGTGATTAACATGAACTGGTTGCGCGGCCTCTCCCTTCACCAGAAGCTCACTCGGATCACCATGACGACGAGCGGCGCTGCCGTCCTGCTCGCGTGCCTTGTTTTCTCCGTTTACGACTTCGTGTCCTCTCGGCAGGCCATGGTCCGCGATCTCTCTACGATGGCCGCGGTCACCGGATCGAGCAGCACCGCTTCCCTCTCTTTCAATGACCCAAAGGCGGCGGAAGAAATTCTCAGCTCCCTCGGCGCGAAGAAGAGCATCGTCTCCGCGTGTATCTACCGGAAAGACGGCAGCGTCTTCGCGAAGTATCGGCGCAACGGTGCGGCCGCGAACTTCACACCGCCTCCGCTTGAGGGGAATGGCACTGTATTTGGTCGCGACAGTCTAACCTTGTTCCGGCCGATCCTGCTGAATGGCGAAACCGTTGGCACCGTTTATATGCAGTCCGATTTGAATGAGTTGCGAGCGCGCATCATCGAGTTCGTGGGAACCGTTTTCGTCATTCTGCTTGGGGCTTTCTTTGTGGCGTATGTGCTCTCGAGCCGATTACAAAAGGTGATCTCCGACCCGATCTTCCACCTGGCGCAGACCGTTTCGCTCGTTTCGCTCGAAGAGGATTATTCCATCCGCGCCGTATCCGAGAGCGAGGACGAGTTGGGGATCCTGGTAGACCGTTTCAACGAAATGCTGGAACGGATTCAGCAGCGAGACATGGCCCTGCAGAAAATCCACGGTGAGCTGGAAAACCGTGTGGAAGAACGCACGAAGGAGTTGCAGCTGGAAGTAGGAGTTCGGGAACGAGCCGAAGCCGCTCTGCGCGAGACGAACCAGGCACTGGAAGCCCTCTTCGAAGCTTCTCCGCTTGCGATCATGACGCTCGATCTCAACAAGAAAGTCAATATGTGGAACTCAGCGGCCGAACAAATCTTCGGCTGGACGAAGCGGGAAGCGGTCGGGAATCCCACCTTGCTTCTCCCGCCAGAACACAAGCAGGAATTCGAAAATCTCATCTCCACAGTTTTCGCAGGGAACGGTTTCACCGGTGTGGAGACTCAGCGCCGGCGGAAAGATGGCTCGCGAATCGATGTGAGCATTTCGGCCGCGCCGTTGCGCGACGGCAAGGGCAAAATCCGCGGCGCCGTTGCCATGGTGGCAGACATCAGCGAACGCAAGCGCGCCGAAAGGGTTCTCGAGGATCGCACCGGACGCCTCGACGCGCTAATCAAAAACAGCCCGTTCGCTGTGGCTGTCTGCGACTCGGTGGGCTTGGTCCAGTCGGTCAACCCCGCCTTCGAACGCATTTTCCAGTATGCCGACACAGAGCTCATTGGGGGGTCATTGGATGAACTCATTGCTCCGCCCGAGCTGGTTCCGGAGGCCGTCGGCATCACGCGTGCCGGGCTTTCCGGTGAGGCAATTACAGTGACCACTCGGCGGCGTCGCAAAGACGGCGTGCTGATTCACGTGGAATTGTACGGCGTGCCGCTCCTTCTGGGCGGGAAGGTGGTGGGTGCCTACGCGATCTACCAGGACATCACGGAACGAGTCGAAGCGGAGAAAGCCCTCCGCGAGAGCGAAATCCAGTATCGCGCACTTTTTGACCGCATACCCGATCCGGTTGTAATTTTCGACCAAGAGTCACATTACTTTCTCGACTGCAACGAAGCAGTTACGCGAATTTACGGGTATCCCCTGGAAGAGTTGCGTGCGATGACGCCGATGGATCTTCATCCCGCGGAAGAGCACGAAAAGGTCCGACGCACAATGGGCGTTCGCAATTTCGATCGGTCCTTTGCCTATACCCATCTCACCAAATCCGGACAGAGGATCAAAGTGGAAATTGTATCCGACGCGATCCACTATCGCGGTCATCAAGCCTGGTTGAGCATCGCGCGCGACGTGACGGAGCGAATGAGGGCCGAAGAGGCTCTGCGGCATGCAGAAGAAAAATACCGCACCATTTTTGAAAACGGGCTCGTGGGAATCTTTCAAACTACGCTGGATGGGCACTACATCACCGCGAATCCAGTGAATGCCCGCATTTTTGGGTACGACTCCCCGGAGGAATTGGCTGCGCAGGTGTCCGATCTGTCGCGGCAATGCTATTTGGATCCGGAGCGGCGTGCCGATTTGGCGAGGTTGATTCTGGAAAAAGGCTCGGTGAACGAGTTGGAATCGCAGGTTCGCCGGAAGGACGGCAGTGTCATCTGGATCTCGGAAAACATTCAGGTCTTGCGCGACTCGAATGGGCAGGTGATCGGATTTGAAGGCAGCACAGTGGACATCACCGATCGCAAGCGGGCCGAAGAAGATCTGCAGCGAGCGAAAGAGGAGGCGGAAGCAGCGAGCCGCTCGAAGAGCGAGTTTCTCGCGAACATGAGCCACGAAATTCGCACGCCAATGAATGGAATATTGGGAATGACTGAACTAGCGCTGGATACAGCCCTGACGCCGGAGCAGCGAGAGTATCTGACAATGGCGAAATCATCAGCAGATTCACTACTCAGCCTGCTGAACGACATCCTGGATTTCTCGAAGATTGAAGCGGGCAAGCTGGATTTCGATCCCATCGAATTCGACTTGCGGGACAGCGTCGGAGAGACGGTGAAAGCGCTGGCTTACCGCGCGCACGAGAAGGGCTTGGAGCTCGCGTGCCGGGTCACGCCGGAAGTGCCCGAGATCGTGATTGGGGATCCGGGCCGGCTACGGCAGATCGTGGTGAACCTGGTGGGGAACGCGATCAAGTTCACGGAGCGAGGGGAAGTGGTGATGCAAGTTGAGAGGGAGAAGAGCGAGGAAGTGAAGAAGGAGGACGCATGGCTTCACTTTAGCGTGCGGGACTCGGGAATCGGGATCCCAAAGGACAAGCAAGCGGCGATCTTTGAAGCGTTTTCGCAGGCGGATAATTCGACGACGCGCAGGTTCGGAGGGACGGGATTGGGGCTGACTATCGCCATACGACTGGTCGCGATGATTGGGGGGCGAATGTGGGTAGAAAGTGAAGTCGGCCGCGGCAGTACATTTCATTTCACGGCGCGTCTCGGCGTAGCGAAGAAACAGAGCACGGGACTCCTTCGAGCTGACCGCGCGGCGCTGTGTGCCTTGCCGGTTCTCATCGTGGACGACAACAAGACCAATCGCACGATCCTGGAAGAGATGTTTTGCAACTGGGGCATGTCGCCGGTCGCCGTGGAGGGCGGGCGGCAGGCCATGGAGGTGCTCCAGGAGGCGAAGAAAGCGTCGAAACCATTCGCGCTCGCCGTGCTCGACGGGCGAATGCCGGAGATGGATGGGTTCACCTTGGCCGAATGGATCAAGCGGGATCCAGAACTGGCGGCGATGGCGCTGATCCTGCTGAGCTCCAGCGGGCAAATGGGCGACGGCGCGCGCTGCCGGCAGGTCGGTATCGCCGCCTATCTGATGAAGCCGATTCAACAGTCCGAATTGATGGACGCAATCCTCGCCGCAATGGTGGGACGCGAAGTCGCAGAACCTCCCGCGCTCGTGACTCGCCACACGCTACGGGAAGCCCAGCAGGGAATTCCCGGAGTTCGCGTGCTCGTGGCTGAGGACAATGTGGTGAACCGCCAATTAATCATCCGGCTGCTCGAAAAACACAGCTACGTCCCGGTAGTTGTAACGAACGGCCGCGAAGCTATCGCCGCACTTGAAAAAGAGGCCGTTGATCTCGTCTTGATGGATGTGCAGATGCCGGAGATGGATGGTTTTGAAGCAACCGCGGAAATCCGCCGGCGCGAGCGGGTGACCGGAGCCCACGTCCCCATCATCGCGATGACGGCACACGCGATGAAAGGCGACCGCGAACGGTGCCTCGCCGCCGGTATGGATAGCTATCTGACCAAGCCGGTTCAAGTGTACGAGCTGTTGGAATGTCTCCGAGAGCAACTCGGCCCCAGTTGCGATTGCGATGCCAGTCCGGCGAAATCCCAAGTCGCGCCGAACTCGCCGGACGTTTTTAATCTGGAGACGGCTCTCGAACGCGTGGACGGCGACAGAGACCTGCTTGTGGAACTGATGAAGCTTTTCGAGAGCGAGCGTCCTAAACTGATGGATCAGATCCGCCAAGCGGTCGCAAGTGTGGACGCCCGGGCTCTCGAACGATCTGCGCACACGCTCAAGGGCGCCCTCTTGAACCTTGCCGCGTCGCCTGCCGCAGCGGCAGCTCAGAAACTTGAAGCCATCGGCCGCAACGGCAATCTGGATCAGGCGCAGTCGTCATGTGCGGAGTTGGAAACTGAGCTGGAGAGGCTCCATCCGGAGTTTCAGAAGCTTGCCACCGAATCGGTTTGAGGTCAGTCATTGAAAGTCCTCATCGCTGAAGACGACTTGATTTCGCGCCGCATGCTCCAAGCTTCTCTCACGAAGTGGGGCTATGAGGTGATCGCCGCGGAGAACGGCGCCCGGGCCTGGCGGGTTCTCCAGCAGGAAGATGCTCCGCGCCTCGCCGTGCTCGACTGGATGATGCCCGAGTTGGAAGGAACCCAGGTGTGTGAGAGGGTCCGCCAGCGCACGGGTCAGCCCTACACGTACATGCTTCTTCTTACCGCACGCGCGCAAAAGCGTGATCTGCTGAAAGGTCTGGAAGCCGGTGCGGATGATTATCTTGCGAAGCCGTTCGATGCCAGCGAGCTTCGCGCGAGACTGCTTGTGGGCGAGCGCATCCTGAAACTCCAGGATGATCTGATCGCCGCGCGAGATGCCCTGGGCTTCCAGGCGACGCACGACTCTCTCACAAACTTGAACAACCGGGCCGCAATTTTGAAAGCCCTTAGCCGCGAATTGAAGCGCAGCCGGCGCGAGGGCACTTCGGTCGGCGTAATTCTCGCGGATATCGATCACTTCAAGAACGTGAATGACACGCTGGGGCACCTGATCGGCGACGCCGTGTTGCAGGAGATCGCGCGGCGGATGTCTGCGGCCGTCCGCGCCTACGACTCGATCGGCCGCTATGGTGGAGAAGAGTTTCTTGTGGTCGTTCCTGCGGCGGATGCCTTAGCCACACTTTCGCAGGCCGAGCGCATTCGCGCCGCCATTGAAGCAGAGCCGGTTAAAACTTCCTCAGGGCCAGTAGGCGTCACGCTGAGCCTCGGCGTTGCGGCGGGGGGCGGCGAGCCGCTCCCCGACTCGAATGCAGGATTGGGATCCCAATTCCTGCTCGCGGCTGCCGACGAGGCGCTCTACCGCGCGAAGAATGGTGGAAGGAACCGCGTCGAGGTCGCGGCGCCGTTCAAGCCCAACGAGACGGTCGCGAGCGCTCCAACCCCCGTATCGCAGCAACCCGTACAAAATCGTTAATTCGTCAGGCGGGTCCTCGCTATCCTTAATTTTGGAACCGGATGGCCCGAGCGCCTGTTGGCTCGAAGACTACATTGTGTACGAGCTACCGCTCGGTTTTCTTGGAAACATCTACGTGGGCTGGATGATTCGCCGGAAACTCGAACGGCTGTTCGCCTATCCGCACCGCATCACGGCCGAAGCGCTGGCCGCTCCGCAACCAAATCGAATCAACGTCCACTGAGCGCACATCGAAACTTACCATACGGTGGCGCATGGAATTTGACGCCGCCAGACTGTGTTATTCATTCGCAGTTCTTGAAACCCCTCCCGCCGTTCGCGCAGTTGGTGTAAATTGAAAAGGTTCAGCGCCTCAGCCAGGCTCGTCCTGTGCGAGTTCAGGGAGGCCCCAAGGTGAACCCAACAAAACCAGCGCCGGTGACCGCCAACGAACCGTCCACCGCGTCCCGGCGCGACAGTCTGACCATCGTCGACAATCGCACCGGGAAGCAGTACGAAATCCCGATCAAGAACGAGACGATTCGTGCGATCGATCTGCGGCAAATCAAAGTTCACGGTCCCGACTTCGGGCTGATGAGCTACGATCCGGCGTTCACCAACACGGCCGCTTGCACCAGTCGCGTCACCTTCATTGACGGCGACAAGGGCATCCTCCGTTACCGCGGGTATTCGATCGAAGAGCTGGCGGAGAAGAGCACATTTCTCGAAACCGCGTATCTGATCCTCTATGGTGAGCTGCCCAGCCGTGCGCAGCTCGACGACTGGTCCTATCACATCACGCATCACACGTTCATTCATGAGAGCATCAAGAAATTCCTCGACGGTTTCCACTACGACGCGCATCCGATGGGCATGTTGATCTCGACGGTCGCGGCGCTCTCGACGTTTTATCCGGACGCGAAAGACATCTTCAGCGCGGAATCACGGCTCAAGCAAACTTGGCGGCTGATTGGGAAAATGCCCACGCTCGCAGGGTTCGCCTACCGGCACAGCCTGGGGATGCCGTTCGCGTATCCCGACAACGACCTCAGCTACGCTGGTAATTTCCTGAACATGCTGTTCCGCACCACCGAGCTGAAATACCGGCCGAATCCGACGCTCGAGCGCGCGCTCGACATTCTTTTTATTCTGCATGCCGACCATGAACAGAATTGCTCGGCAAGCGCGATGCGCGGCGTCGGAAGCTCACATGTGGACCCGTACTCCGCGATTGCGGCAGCCACCGCCGCGCTCTACGGGCCGCTGCATGGCGGCGCGAACGAAGCGGTGCTGCGCATGCTGCTGGAAATCGGCTCGGTGAATCACGTGCCGGAGTACATCAAGCGCGTGAAGGCGGGTGAGAAGAAGCTGATGGGCTTCGGGCACCGCATCTACAAGAACTACGATCCGCGCGCGAAGATTGTGAAGCACACCGCTTACGAGGTCTTCGACGTGATGGGGCGCAATCCTCTGATTGACATTGCGCTCGAATGCGAGCGGATCGCGCTCGAGGACGAATACTTCATCAGCCGCAAGCTTTACCCCAACGTGGATTTCTATACCGGGCTGATATATCAGTCGATGGGATTCCCGGTGACGATGTTCCCCGTACTCTTCGCCATCCCGCGCACTGCTGGATGGATCGCGCAGTGGGAAGAAATGCTGCTCGACCAGGAGCAAAAGATCGCCCGCCCGCGGCAGGTCTATCTCGGCTCCGACGAGCGCAGCTACATCCCCATCGAACACCGCGGCTAATCCGCGGGTGCTGAGAGACGATCTCGCTTACGGGATTTTGGCTCGCAGTTGCTTTGCACTTAGGGTTGGGCAGAATCCTGCCGGAAGACACCTATGAGAAGCAGATAAACGGCCCTCCCACATCGGCCTCGCACGAAAATCCATTGCAACCGCACCGATTCTCTGGCAAAAGACGATTCACACCCGGGGGGAGGCCCTGACCATGGAAATCGCGACCCGCACGGCAGGCAACGCTACAATTGTCGACGTCACTGGCGACATCACGCTTTACAATTCGCCCGAAATGCGCAAGGTGCTGCTCGAATTGCTCCGCGAGAAGCGGACGCCGCGCGTAGTCGTCAACCTGATGCGCGTGCGCTACATTGACAGTGCGGGCGTCGCCTCGCTGGTGGAAGGCTTGAAGGTGTCACGCGACATGAAAAGCCGCTTCGCCCTTTATGGATTGAGCCCCGCGGCGCGCGAGGTGTTTGAGCTGACGCGCCTGATCAAAGTCTTCGAAGTTCACGACAACGAAGAAGACGCTTTGCGCTGAATTCACGGCCGCTCGTGCACCGCTGCGCCGGAGAGCCCGCAATGGCAGTCACGGAAACAATCGGCCACGCCACCCTCGATGGGCTTGCCTATGTGGGAGGCCTGGCCCGGCTGGCCGGCCGCGCCGCACACTCCGTCTGCATCGCTCCGTTCCGCGGCAAGCACTTGCGCGTGCAGCGGGCCGTCCATCAAGCGATGGCAGTGGGCGTGGAAGCCCTGCCGATCATCTCCCTGATTACTTTTTTTGTCGGCACGATTCTTGCGTTGCAAAGCGCCTACGAGCTGCGCCAGTTCGGTGCGTTGCAGTATGTGGCCAGCGCGGTGGCGATTTCGATGACGCGCGAGCTGGGCCCGCTGATGACGGCGATCGTCGTGATCGGACGCTCCGGCTCGGCGTTCGCCGCCGAGATCGGCACGATGAAGGTGAGTGAAGAAATCGACGCGCTCGAAACGATGGCGCTCGATCCTGTCCGCTTCCTGGTGGCGCCCAAGTTTCTGGCGATGATTCTGATGATGCCGTGCCTCACGACCTGGGCGGACTTCATGGGAGTGCTCGGAGGGTCCGTCTTCGGCGTATCCAACGCCGGCTTCACATTCGGAAGCTACATCCGCGCCACGCTCGATGCACTGCTCCTGCGCGACATCACCACCGGCTTGATCAAGAGCGTGATGTTCGGCCTGGTGATTACGGCGGTCGGGTGCCAGGAAGGGTTTTTGACCGGCGCGGGATCAGAGGAGGTGGGCCGCTCGACGACATCAGCGGTGGTGAAATCCATCTTCCTTGTCATCATGGTTGATCTGATTTTCACCGCACTGTTCTATTTTACGGCTCCGGCGTCCTGAACATGAGCGAAGCCAACGCAACCCGGCCGATGATTTCCGTGCGCGACCTCCGTGTGAACTACGGCGAGCGGGAAATACTGCACGGCATCAGCTTCGAAGTGCTTGCCAGCGAGACGATGGTGATCCTCGGCGGCTCCGGCTCCGGCAAGAGCACACTCTTGCGCACGCTCGTGGGCCTCGAGAAGCCCAGCGGTGGAGAAGTCCGGGTCTGCGGTAAGAACCTCAGCACGCTCTCGGAGGCGGAATGGGAGGACCTGCGCAAGAAGATGGGCATTTCGTTTCAGGGCGGCGCGCTTTTCGGCGCGATGACCGTGGGAGAGAATGTGGCGTTGCCCCTGCGCGAACACACGCCGCTCGAGGAATCCACGATCGAGATCATGATCCGGCTAAAACTGGAGCAGGTGGGCCTGGCAGGATTCGAGGATTACCTCCCTTCAGAACTGAGCGGCGGGATGAAAAAGCGCGCCGCCGTGGCGCGCGCCCTGGCCATGGATCCGGAAATATTGTTTTTCGATGAGCCTTCGGCGGGATTGGATCCCATCATCGCCGCCGGAATCGACAATCTCATTTTGAAGCTGAAGAAAGCGTTTCGGATGACGATCGTTGTGGTGACGCATGAGCTGTCGAGCGCGTTCTTGATCGCCGACCGCATGATCCTGATTGACAAGGGGAACATCGTGGCGATCGGCACGCCCGCGGAATTGCAGGCGAGCCCGCATCCGCGGGTCCGGCAATTCCTCGACCGCGTCCCCGAGCCGGAAGTCTCCGAAGAGCTCGACTATCTGCAAATGCTGACCGAGGGACTACACGGCCGGCGGAATGCTTGAAGTGCGGCCAAAGGCGGGCTGCGTACAACGTGTTATACTCACCGCCCTCCTGGGAGAATTTCCTCGAGGCAGGCGCAATTCCAAGCTGCACGCCTGAGGTCAAGGAATGGACGCGAAGCGGGAACAAGCAGCTGTCGGACTGTTCGTCATTATCGCCGCGGGACTGCTGGTGGCGACCATTTTTGCGCTCACCGGTGCATTCAACCGGAGCGGCTCCGAATATCTCACTTATTTCAAGTTCGCTGCCGGCCTTGCCCCGGGAGCGATTGTCCGCTACGCGGGCGGTCCGCAAGTTGGCCGCATCGAGCAAGTCCGCACCGATCCCAATGATCCTGCGCGGATGAAGATTACCTTCCGGGTAAAACCTGACACGCCGGTGAAGACGGACAGCGTCGCGAAAATCGCGAGTCTCAGCCCGCTCGGCGATAATTTTCTTGAGATCGTGCCCGGCTCCGCCAAATCACCGGTTGCCCCATCCGGAAGCACATTGCCGTCCGTGGAATACACCAGCTTCCAGGATGTGACGGACCTGCTGAACCAGCTTGGCCCGACAGCCCAAGGCCTATTGAAGAACCTGAATGCGCGTATCGCGGAATTGCAAGAGACCATCGTTCGGGCGAACGACCTTTTGAATCAGCAGAACCGCGCCAACATTTCCGCCAGCTTCGGGCACATCAGAGGGATGCTGGAAGAAGACCGTCCGAAGATCAAGTCCACGCTTGGAAACGTGGATGCGGCGAGCGCAAAGCTTGCGCCGCTGCTTGATGATTTCAAGAAGACCCTAGCGCAGGCGAATGACGCGCTGACGCATCTCGATGCGACGTTGCAGGAGAATCGTCCGGATCTGCGCAAGTCCCTCGCCGAGATGCGTGACGCGCTCGCCTCGGCGCAATCGCTTACAGACCAGCTCGACCGCTTGATGAACACGAATTCGGAAAATCTGGACGAGATTCTCGAGAACATGCGGCACGTCTCTGAAAATCTGAAGGAATTCACCGACACAATCAAGACCCGGCCTTACACGTTGGTCCGCTCGTCCAGTCCGGCGCCGCGGAAGCCGGGGGGAACTGGGAAACCTTAGCAGGGAGCGAGAGCCGCCAATGCGCCGAACAATCGGGAGTGGAGCTGCCGTGTTGCTCGCGGGGATGATGGCCGCGTGCGGTGCCACCCGGCCCGCCAAGTATTACGAACTGGAGGCGCCACTGGCGCCCGCGGTGGCTTCCAATCCTCTTCCCGTCTCGTTGCTGGTCGGTCACATCGCAGCATCGCACCTTTACCGTGATGACCGCATTGTTTACGCCACTAGCGGCCAGGAACTCGGCACGTATCAGTATCAACGGTGGGCTGAGCCGCCCACGGAGATGATCGAGACCATGCTCGTCCGGGCCCTGCGCGCGAGCGGCCAGTATCGCTCAGTGGACCGATTGAGCAGCAGCGCGCGTGGCGAATATATTGTGCGCGGGCGCCTGGACGTCCTCGAAGAGGTGGACAAACCGGCGCTGGGGGCGAGGTTTGCCATCGAGCTCGACCTGTACCACCCGAAGAGCGGGACGACCGTGTGGTCCCAAACCTATACGCACGATGAACCGGTGAATGAAAAGCAGATGGCCGCGATTGTCGAGGCGCTGAATAGGAACGTGCAGCAAGGACTGGCACAGCTTGTGGCCAATCTCGGCCAGTATCTCGCAACTCATCCCGCGCAGTGACCTGCCAGGGACTGATTTCACGCTCCCAATCTGGTGATGCACAATTCTATGCATCTCTCGCTAACCCACTTGACTTCATTTCGCTTTGGTTCAAAATAGCGTTCCCCTTCCATAGAACCGATACAGATACGTATTTTCCCCTTCCCTCGTAGCTGGCCTGGGAGACCGTATCGTTTTCCGGGCAGCGTTGCTTTGAATCAGTCTGATCAATCGTTCTTCAGGACGCCGGGAGGCGGATCGTGGAGTTTCTGCGGCAGCTTTTCTCGTCGGGCGATTTCATGCCGCACGGGTACTGCTATTTATGGAATCCGGGCCTGGTGTGGCTGCACGTGATTTCAGACGGGCTGATCGCACTCGCCTACTTTGTGATCCCATTTGTGCTGCTCCATTTCGCCCGGAAGCGCCGCGATCTTCCCTTCAACTGGATGTTCGTAGCTTTCGGAGTGTTCATCGTCGCCTGCGGCCTGACCCACCTGATGGAGATTTGGAATTTGTGGCACGCCGAATACTGGCTTGCCGGCGTCATCAAAGCGATCACCGCCGTAGCATCTGTCCCCACCGCAGTGCTGCTCATCCGGCTTGTTCCGAGAGCACTGGCGATGCCGACCAGTGAGGAACTGAAGAGAGCGAATCAGGCACTCGAGGAGGAAATCCGCGGACGACTCAAGGTGGAAGCCTCACTGCGAAAGGGTGAAGCGCGCTTTCGTGAGCTGTTGGAATCCGCTCCCGACGCGATGGTGATCGTGGATCGGAACGGGCGCATCGTCTTGAGTAACACGCAGGCGGAAAAAGTTTTCGGATACGCAAAAAGCGAGATGCAGGGACAGATAATCGAAATGCTTATTCCCCAGCGGTTTCGCGAGAAACACATGGAGCACTTTGGGAGCTATTTCTCGAATCCGCATGTGCGGCCGATGGGAGATGCCGCGAGACTCTTTGGCCTGCACAAAAGCGGAAGTGAATTTCCGGCCGAGATCAGTCTGAGTATCCTCCAAACTGACGAAGAGTTCTTTGTTTCCTGCGCGATCCGCGACATTACAGAGCGGAAAAAAGTGGAAGAAGAGCTGGCTCGTGCCAAGTGTGAGCTGGAACAGCGGGTGACCGAACGGACGCACGAACTTCTCCAATCGAATCGAGCCTTGGAGGAGGAAGTCAAAGAGCGGAGGCGAGCGGAGAAACTCCTCCGGGCCAGCGAAGCGCGCTACCGCGAGGTTGTTGAGAACGCGACGCGCGGCATTTATCGAGTCACGAGTGATGGAACATTCTTAGACGTCAATCCGGCTCTTATCACAATGTTGGGTTATTCCTCCAAAGAGGAACTGCTCTGCCGCAACCTGGTTCGCGATGTTCTAGGGGATCCGAGCGACTCCGCGCCGCTGGCGAACCAATATGAGCGTACGGGCCGGGCGGATGCAGAGATGGAATGGAAGCGCAAGGACGGGAAACTGATCACCGTACGAATCAGCGGGCGGCGTTTCAAGAGCGAAACTCAGGGAATGGAGTTTCGCGAAGCAATCGTGGAAGACATTACCGAGCGGCGCGCGCTTGAAAAACAGCTCCAGCAGGCGCAGAAATTCGAAGCCATCGGCCAATTGGCAGGCGGCATCGCCCACGACTTCAACAACATGATCGGGGCGATTATGGGATGGGCGGAACTCGGCATGGAAGATTCCTCCGTCGAAGACCGCTTGCACTCGTTTTTCCTCAAGGTGCGGCAGCAGGCGGAACGCGCTGCGGCGCTCACAAGACAGCTGCTGGCGTTCGCTCGCCGCCAGATCCTTGCGCCACGAAACCTGAACTTGAATGATGTTGTTCATGAGGTCCTTAGCCTGCTGGAGAAGGTCATCGGCAGTGATGTGGAGGTGAAGGCGAATCTCGCGGCAGAGCTCAGTGCCGTGCGGGCCGATCCGACACAGATGGAGCAAATCCTCATGAATCTGTGCCTGAATGCCCGAGATGCAATGCCGAACGGCGGCTTGCTTTCGATCACCACGCAGAACGCGGAACTCGACGAAGCTGCGCGCGCGGCGCATTCCTTCATACAGCCGGGGCGGTATGTCCTCCTCGTTGTCTCCGATACGGGCACTGGCATGGACGCGGCGACACTTGAGCGCATCTTCGAGCCGTTCTTCACGACCAAGGGGCCGGGCAAGGGAACGGGTCTGGGTCTGGCCACCGTGTACGGCATCGTAAAGCAGCACGGCGGGATTGTCCTGGTGGACAGCAACCTGGGAGAGGGAAGCCAGTTCCGAGTCCATTTACCCGTCAGCACGATCGCCGCAGAGGCTGCTGCTGCACCGGAAGAGACCGAAGAGCCAGTCGCCGGCGGGGAGGAATGCATTCTCTTGGTGGAAGATCACGAGGGACTTCAGGAAATCGCCCGCGAGACGCTGGAGCAGCTTGGGTACCGCGTCGTTCTGGCCAGCGATGGCGAGGAGGCTGTCGCAAAATTCAGAGCAGACGGCGCCCACATCGCTCTTGTCGTGATGGATGTCATTTTGCCAAAGCTCAGCGGAATCGAATCCTATGCCTGCATGCAAACAATGCGGCCTGATTTGCCAGCCGTTTTTGTCACCGGGTACAACCCCAACACCGAGATCCTGGAAACAATCCGTCGCCAGGGACTTCCCCTCCTCCAGAAGCCGTACGCGCCCAAAATCCTCGCGCGAAAAGTTCGTGAGACGCTGGATCATGCGGCGTTAAACAGCCGCTCTACCGTTCGCTAGACACGTAGGGCTCTGTCCTTTGCCGCGATGTATAATCCTGTTCGCCAGGAAGAAACGCCGGCCTTCGGAAAGGAATTGTCAGCCGGCTACTTCCCGCCTCCTTCCACATGTCGCCGCGCCGCGCCAGAACGGAAATTGCAGGCTGGATGCCGTTTGGCCTTGGCCAGACGAAACCGAACCACTACCTCCAAATCCTCCGCACCATCTGGGAGAACCGCGACAACTTGCCCTATGCCTGGCGCATTCTTCGCCACGGGGTGTGCGACGGGTGTTCACTCGGCCCGCGCGGCTTGCATGACGACGCGATGGAGGGCGTCCATCTGTGCCTTGTCCGTCTGAAAATGCTCCGCCTGAACACAATGCCTGCGCTCGATCCGGCACGGCTGGCCAATGTGTCGCGCCTCGAAAAACTGGATGGACGCGCGCTTCGAAATCTGGGCCGGCTGCCGTACCCGATGCTGCGCCGCCGAGGAGAGCCGGGCTTCAGGCGAATTTCCTGGGACGATGCGTTTCAGCTCGCGGGCGAGCGCTTGCGTGAGACGAATCCGCGGCACATGGCGTTCTACACGACCTCGCGCGGCATGACGAATGAAACGTATTACGTCGCGCAAAAAGTTGCGCGACTGCTCGGCACGAATCACATTGATAACGCCGCGCGGCTTTGCCACGCCGCTTCCACCTCGGCATTGAAACAGACGATCGGCGTCGGGGCTTCGACATGTTCGTACACCGATTGGATCGGCACGGATTTGATTTTTCTGCTCGGCACTGACGCGGCCAACAACCAGCCCGTCTCAACAAAATATTTCTATCTGGCGAAGAAAAACGGCGCACAGATCGTGGTAGTGAATCCCTATCGCGAACCAGGACTCGAGCGCTACTGGGTGCCTTCGGTGGTGAAAAGCGCACTGTTTGGGACGCGCCTGGCTGACGAATTCTTTCCCGTGCGCGTCGGCGGCGACGTAGGCTTTCTCAACGGCGTCTTAAAGTGGCTCATTGAACACGACTGGCTCGACCATTCCTTCATCGCCCAGCACACCGAGGGATTCGAAGAAGTGCAGGCCGCGCTCGCGCAGCAATCCTGGGAGGAACTCGAGTATGCCTCCGGCGCGACGCGCGAACAGATGTTCCGCCTGGCCAAGCTCTACGCCGGCGTTAAGAACGCCGTGTTCATCTGGAGCATGGGTCTTACGCAGCACACGTTCGGTGTCCAGAATGTGAAGGCCGTCGTGAATCTCGCGCTTGCTCGTGGCATGTTGGGCCGGGCGAACGCGGGGCTCGTTCCGGTGCGCGGGCACAGCGGCGTGCAGGGCGGAGCGGAGTGCGGCTCTGTGCCTAATACGTTTGCAGGTGGCGCCCCGGTCAACGAGGAAAATGCCCAGCGCTTTGCGGAGTACTGGGGACATCCGGTGCCAGCTTGGCCGGGCATGAGCGCGCCGGAAATGCTCGAGGCAGCCGAGCGCGGCGAACTCGAAGTGTTTTACATCGCCGGCGGCAACTTTATCGAAACGTTGCCGGAACCTGCTCGTATCCGCCGGGCGCTCGAGCGCGTCCCGTGCCGCATTCATCAGGATCTCGTCGTCAATAGCTCGATGCTCGCCGAGGCGGACGAGTGGGTGCTGTTGCTGCCCGGGCAGACGCGCTATGAACAGAAAGGCGGTGGCACACTCACCAGCACGGAACGACGCATTCGCTTCTCGCCGGAGATTCCCGGCCCGCGCATCGGCGAGGCCATGGCGGAGTGGGAGATTTTCATGCGCATCGGCGAAGCGGCGCTCGGTCCCGAGAAGCGTCACCTGGTCCACTTCGACAGCGCCGACGCCATTCGGGCGGAAATGGATCACGTGATGCCGATGTACAAAGGCATCGCGTCGCTCCGCGGCGAGGGCGAATCGGTGCAATACGGCGGCGCGCTGCTCTGCGCCAACGGCGTGTGCGCCAACATCCCTGGTGGTCGCGCCCGGTTTTCGCCGGTCGTTCCGCCGCAACTCGAGTTTCACGCCGGCGAGGAAGGCAATCGCTTCCATTTGGCGACTCGCCGCGGCAATCAATTTAATTCCATGGTTTACGATGAAGCCGATCCGCTCACCGGCAGCAAGCAGCGGGATGAAATATTTATCTCCGCGGAAGATGCCTCTCGACTCGGTCTTCAGAAAGGCGAGCCGGTATGCCTGCGTTCTGCTGTGGGAGAAATGCGCGGCGTGTGCCGCGTCGCTCCGGTTGTCTCCGGGACATTGCAAGCGTTCTGGCCCGAGGCCAACGTGCTCATCAGCAGCCGGCTCGATCTCGCCAGCAAGGAACCTGATTACAACGCCTGGGTCACTCTTGAAAAGGGATGAAGGGCACCGAAAAAGGGCATGCCGTCCCCGCCCTGCATACTGGGCTTTGACTGCCAGTTTGTAAGGTTGAAAAATCTAGTGAATGGCAGGGGATGGGGCAGCAGCTTTGGTGGCGCGCTTGTTGGCGTAAAGATCTTGATCGGCCCGTTCGAGTATTTCTTCTGCGGTTTCTCCCGGCCGATAGCCCGCCCAGCCGGCTGAGTAGGTGACTGGTATCCGGGCCTCACGAAATTCCACTTCGACCGTGCTCAGTCGGTCGAGCAAGCTTCGCGCCTGATCCGGCTGGCACTCTGGAAGTAAGACCATGAACTCGTCGCCGCCCATCCGCACGGCGAGGTCGGAAGCTCGAATCGCCTTGCTCAATTGATCAGCAAACGATCGCAGCACCAGGTCGCCGGCAGCGTGTCCGTAGCGGTCGTTGATCTGCTTGAAACCATTCAAATCAAACATCATCACTGTGAGCGGGTGCCCGTAGCGTTGGGAGCGCGATACTTCGCCCGTCAGCCGTTGTTCCGCCAACCGGCGGTTGTACAAGCCGGTGAGCGAATCCAGCGTTGCCAGTTTGTGGAACTCTTCAGCTCGGAGTTTCAGGCGGGTCATCAGCTCGATGTGCTGTGACATTTCTTGGCGCAGCCGCTTGATCTGCACTTGCTGGTAGATCGTATAGACGTTAAAGACCAGGACCAAGCCAACCAGCCCCCGCACGGCAAGGCTCAGATTGAGTTGGAAGAAGCGGTCAGTTTCTCGGAACAATCCCGGCAGGGAAAGCGTGACGATTGCCAGTGTGAGTAAGAGGATGACGACGATGGCAGCCCACCACAGCCACCAATCGCGCCGCTCCAGCCGCCGAAGATTGTCCTGGATCTCCTGCATGCGGGCTACAGAGGAGAGTTCGGGCAACTCGCGTTCCAAGTCTTCCACGGAGGCACCAGGGCGCTTAAGTGGTGCGGCGCGCGCAGCTTCTATCTAACTACTATCAGCAGGAGCGAAGGAAAGGAAGCCAGAATCGGGACGTTGTTCCAATCTAGGAACGTCGTACGTCTCGGCTGCACTTGCCTGTTCGCCGTGTCTTTGCTAAACGCATACGAATTTGATTGAGGCGCCTGCAAAACGGCCTGCTTCACGCCAGGATGCTCTGTAGGGTGTGCGGTTGACTCTTCGCGAACGAGCCGCCGCAACGTCGGTAGACGATTCCATCCATCCGCAGGCGTATAATGCGCGCACTCGGGGTTTCAAGCAGCGGAGGGGCCGTGGGCTTGCAAATCACCATCCGGGAATCAAACAACGTCACGATTCTGGATTTGCAAGGTCGCGTGACGATCGGGTTGAGCGCGGATACTCTGGCGAACCAGCTCCGCGACTTGATGGATGCCGGCGTGCGCAAAGTCTTGCTGAATCTCTCCGGGGTGCCGCAGGTGGATAGCTCCGGGATTACCGTGTTGGTACGGTCGTTTGTGTCGCTCCAGCGACTGGGCGGGAGCCTGAAATTATTGCGTCCCGCCGGCCGGGTGCGGGAGGTCCTTGAGCTGACGCGCCTCCTGCAATCCATTCCTGCTTTTGACGACGAAGCCGCTGCCCTCGCAAGTTTTTGAGGACTTACAAGAGCGTGGCACCCGACAGCATTGGGCGATCACTGCCGCCTATGAAAACAAGAAGACGCCCTGCAATTCTGACGCGACGTTCTTGCGTCCGTTCGATCCCTTCCATATGTTTGCTCCTCGCCGCTTTTGCACCTGCGCCGCCGCTCTTCGCCCAGCAGCAAGAGATGGAAAACATTGCAGCGAAATTGGTGGAGGCAATTTCAAAGGCGCACGGGAAGAAAGTCTTAGTTCTGGAATTCACTGATCCCGATGGCACCCACCCGGAGATTGCGGAGGTTCTGGAGCAAGAGCTTTTTGTTGCTCTCACAAATTCAGCCAGAGGGTTTCAGCTGGCCGATCGCTCGCTGAGTCATGCTCTCATCGGTCCAAACATCGTTCCTTCACTCCCATCGGATATGAAAGCTGTTGCCAAGTCGGTGAAGAAGAAGACGGGTGCTGATTCGTTTATTGTCGCCGACCTTTGGCCAATTTCAGGAGCGGTGCAATTGGAAATAAGGTGTCTCGAAGCGCCAAAGGGGAAGCAAATCGCAAAGCTCTTGGAAAAGGTACCTTTGACACCTGCTCAGCAGACGTTATTTGCAACGTGGCTGAATAAGGTAAGCGCCCCGCCCGCCGGAACTGCCGGTTACGGCATTCCCCGATGTGAACAATGTCCACAACCCACTTATACGGGTGAAGCCATACAAGTAAAGGTGTCAGGGGTTGTAGTTCTTCGAATTACGGTGACAGAGGAGGGTCGTGTCACGAACATCCGCGTCCTCAAAACGCCGGGCTTTGGATTAGAAGAGAGTGCTGTTGAACAGGTTCGAAAGTGGAAACTTAAGCCGGCCACTGGCCCCGATGGGAAGCCCGTCGCGATCACTGCGGTGGTCGAGGTTACTTTCAGACTGAAATAGTCGGCAGTTGAGCAGGGCAAGGAAGACTGCTCAGAATAACGCTTGGGATTTGCTCAGGCGTTTTTCTTCAGTTCGGCGAGAACGAGTTTGGCAACCTCTTTCAGCGTCTCAAAAACTCCCTGGCCCCTCACCGCGACAGCCTCGAGAACCGATTCACCCCTCTGCTGAAGTTGCTTTTTCAATTCTTCAATCGGCAGGATATTGGGCAGGTCGCGCTTGTTGAGTTGGACGACATAAGGAATCGTCGCGAAATCCAATCCGTGATCTTTCAGATGCTCCTGCAAGTTTTCAAGGGTCTCGAGGTTTGCGTCCAGGCGCTCTTCCTGCGAATCGGCGACGAATACGACCCCGTCCGCACCTTTCAGAATCAGACGCCGGCTGGCCTCGTAAAATACCTGGCCAGGGACGGTATAGAGATGGAAGCGCGTCCGAAAGCCGCGCACCGTGCCAAGATCGAGGGGAAGAAAATCAAAAAAAAGTGTGCGGTCTGTCTCGGTTGCGAGCGAAACCATCTTTCCCTTCTGGTTGGCGCCGCTGTGGTCGTAAATCCACTGCAAATTGGCCGTCTTGCCGCCGAGGCCAGGCCCGTAATAGACAAGCTTGCAGTTGATTTCGCGCGCAGGGAAGTTGATGAAAGGCACGATTTCCTCAAAACCGCTCAGCCTAGTATTTATAGCATACGCTTGCCGCAGAGACTACCGCAGGGCCACGCCGATGCCGCTGAACGGGCAACGGCTGTTGGGCTTGGGTGGTCCGCTCAGCCACGTGGAAACGACGGAAACGCCACTAATTCAAGGAATTCCGGGGGGTGTACCAAAAACGATAGTCCAATCGCCGCGTTGACGCCGAAATGATTCTCTGCTAGGCTTCGGCCATGGCTCGCTCTCGAAAGACCGCGGGACGACGCAGTGCGCGGAGTACACAGGGCACTGCCGTGCGCCAGAAGCTATTGAAAATGAAAAGCTTACACGACAATTCAAGAGCCAAGGCAAAACAGCGGGAGGTTGTAGATCCTGCGGTCCAGCAGCAACTGAAGCTGTATGAAGAGGCTGTTCGCTATTTTCACCAGCAAAAATTCCATCGCGCCAAGCAGGCCCTCGAACGGATAACTCCCGGCCCGAACAAGGAGTTAGCCGACAGAGCACAGATGCACCTGCGGATTTGCGAACAGCGGATTTCGCGGCCACCGATTCCCTCGCTGCGCAGCGCCGAGGATCATTACACGCAAGGCGTTGCGATGATGAACCTGGGCCGATGGGATGAGGCTCGCGAGCATCTCGACAGGGCCCGCAAGGCCGCGCCGAAGGCGGACCATATCATTTATGCCATGGCCGCGCTTGATTGTCTGACGGGGGAAGCCGAGTCGGCGATGGAGAATCTGAAGCTCGCGATTTCGATTCGCCCCGAGAATCGTTACCACGCACGCAACGACGAAGACTTCGCTTTCTTGCAGGAAGATCCGCGCTTCACGGAGCTGCTCTATCCGGAGCGCGACGGCTCCTCCGGATAACCAAAGTTCTTCCTTCGCCGATGTCAACGACTAGTTCTCGCACGCGTCCTGCCCGCATCGTCGCCATGGGCGGAGGCACGGGGCTTTCCATGCTTCTGCGCGGGTTGAAGGAATATGTGGCCCGCCGCCGGCAGGAACGCATCCGACGCCCCATCGGCGATCTTGCCGCCATCGTGACCGTGACGGACGACGGAGGCAGCTCCGGCCGCTTGCGGCGCGAGTATCGCATCCTACCCCCGGGCGACATCCGCAACTGCATGGTGGCACTTTCGAAAGACGAAGCCCTTCTCAGCCGTCTTTTTCAGTACCGGTTTTCCGCCGGTCGCGGCCTCCGCGGACACAGTTTCGGGAATCTGTTTCTGGCGGCGCTTACCGAAGTGACGGGCGATTTTCCCGAAGCCGTGCGGCTTTCCGGACAGGTGCTCGCTATCCGCGGACGGATTTTTCCCTCGACCGTACAAAACGTCACACTTGCTGCGGAACTGGAGAACGGGCGTGTCGTCAGGGGTGAAACCAGGATTTCACGCTCGCGACCTCATATCCGGCGGGTCTGGCTGGTTCCTCGCCGCGTGCGGCCGCTCGCCGAAGTGCTTGACGCGATCCGGCACGCTGACTTGATCACGGTTGGTCCTGGCTCGCTGTACACGAGCGTCATTCCTAATCTGCTGGTGGAAGGCGTGGCCGAGGCGATGACACGCTCCCACGCGGTCCGCGTCTATATAGCCAATCTGATGACGCAACCGGGCGAGACCGAGGGCTACACCGTCGCCGATCACGTGCAAGCCGTCTACGATCACACGCGTGCTGGCCTGTTTGATTGGGTGGTGATTAATCGCTCGCCCATTTCACCGAAAATTTCGCGCCGCTACCGCGCGCAGGGCGCCGAGCCGGTGGACCCGTCTCTCCACGAGTTGCGCCGCATGGGAGTTCGTTTTGTCGTTGCAGATCTTTTGCAGCAGGAAGGCGTGGTGCGGCACGACCAGAACCGGCTGACGCGCCTGCTTCTCGAGCATTTTGTTCGACGTTCCTCCTCCAGCTGATGTCAAACGCCCCACGGTTATTGCGAAAACGGGCACGCACCGGCCCCAGGCCGCAAGGCTTGCCTTGCGTGGTACTTCCGGTGTTCGTATACTGACCCCCGCCGCACCGTCGTGTTGGTGCGGTTTGTGCACTAAGTGGCGCCGGAATCGGAGGAGCCTACCACAGCCGAACGCAGCCATCGCCATCGTCCATCCAGGAGAACGTCAGCATGGTTACCGCTTCCGTACAAAATGAACTGAATGTTTATGAGTGCGCCGAAGCCCGCTTTGAAGTGGCGGCACGGAAGCTGGGATTGGAAGACGGACTGTACCGCTATTTGAAATATCCAAACCGGGAGATCACGCTCTACATTCCGGTTGCAATGGATGATGGCCGGTTGGAAGTTTTTGTCGGTTATCGCGTCCAGCATTCCGGAGTGCGCGGGCCCGGAAAGGGAGGCATCCGCTATGCCCCGACGGTCACCCTGGATGAGGTGCGCGCGCTCGCGTCCTGGATGACGTGGAAGTGTGCGGTCGTCAACATTCCCTTCGGCGGGGCCAAGGGTGGAGTTATCTGCGATCCTGAAAAACTTTCGATGGGTGAACTCGAGCGAATTACGCGGCGCTACACGGCAGAGCTTTCCGAGTTCATCGGTCCGGAGCGCGATGTGCCGGCGCCCGACTTGGGGACGAACGAGCAGACCATGGCGTGGATCATGGACACCTACTCGATGCACATGCGCCACACGGTCACCGCGGTCGTCACCGGCAAGCCGCTCGACCTCGGCGGTTCACGCGGCCGCCGCGAAGCGACCGGCCGTGGCGTCATGATGGTATGCGACAAAACGCTCGCGAAGCTGGGTATGAAGCGGGAGGGGTGCCGCGTCATCGTTCAGGGCTTTGGCAACGTCGGTTCGATGGCCTCGATGCTGATGCACCAGGCGGGCTATAAGATTGTCGGCGCAGCCGACATTCATGGCGGCCTCTATAATGAGAAGGGTTTTGACGTGCCGAAGCTGATTGACTGGGTCCATCATCAGCACAAGCCGCTGCCGGACTTTCCCGGAGGCGGCACAAAGGTTTCCGCCCAGGAAGTGCTTTTCCATCCTTGCGAGATCCTGATTCCCGCAGCAATCGAAAACCAGATCACCAGCCAAAACGTCCACCGGGTGAACACCAAAATTTTATGTGAAGGTGCCAACGGTCCCACGACGCCTCACGCCGATGAAGTGCTCGACAAGAAAGGCGTCTTCATCATGCCGGACATTCTGGCGAATGCCGGCGGCGTGACGACCAGTTATTTCGAATGGGTGCAGGACCGCCAGGGCTTGTTCTGGCGCGAGAGCGAAGTGAATGAACGGCTGAAGGATGTGATGGAGCACAGCTTTGATGAAGTCGTGCGCTACGCGGAGACCCACAGCGTGAATAACCGAATCGCTGCCTACATGCTGGCAATTGACCGCGTCGCATTTGCGTTGAAACTCCGGGGGATATACGCCTGATCACGCAGCGTCCGGTGGACCGGCCATGCGGAGCCTGCGTCTGCGTGAAACGAAAGCGAAACGCCGACTCACTGAATGATTTCTGACTCCATCTCGCCCGGTGCGCTGAAGAGCGAAGACGAACATCGGCGCGACATTTGTACCGTCGGCCGCTGGCTCCTTGATCGCGGCTTCATCGCCGCCACCGACGGCAACATTTCCCTGCGTCTCGACCCGCGCCGCATCCTCAGCTCCCCCACCGCGATGTGCAAAGGGATGATGATGGCCGACGACCTCGTCATCACGGATATGGACGGGGAAAAGATCAGTGGTCGGCGCAATCCGTCGTCCGAGTTGGCCATGCATCTTCTGATCTACCGCCGCAGGCCCGACGTCAACGCCGTTTGCCATGCACATCCGCTGGTCGCAACCGGTTATGCTGCTGCGGGAGTTCCGTTGAACAAGGCGTTGTTGAGCGAAGCGGTGCTCGCCTTGGGGTGCGTCCCCGTCGCGCCTTACGGCACGCCCGGCACTGCCGAACTCACCGATGCGATCGAGCCTCTTGTGCAGAGTTACGACGCCATCTTGATGGCCAACCACGGCGTTGTGACCTACGGGCAGGACGTGCTGGCCGCTTTCTTCCGGATGGAGACAACCGAGCACTACGCCCGGGTAGCCCTGGTCACGGAGCTACTCGGCAAACAAGTCTTGCTTTCCAGCGGGGATGTGGAAAAATTGCTCGCGGCGCGGGCCCGTTACGGGCTCCAGACCGCGTCGTCCGTGAATGCGGAGTGCCCGGTGACGGCGGAATCAGCCGGCCCGGATCGCATCACTCTGACGCGGCGCGAGCTCGAAGCATTGATTGAGGACGCCGTGCGGCACGATCGCACGCGGCGATGAACCAGGTTTGTTTCAGATTTTGCAACGGGACGGAAAGCGCGAAAGGTTTGAGGCAGTTGCGCGGAGGATGAAGAATGGGCGAAGCATTGGGAATGATCGAGACGCGCGGCCTGGTGGCGATGATCGAGGCCTCTGACGCGATGGTGAAGGCGGCCAAGGTCACGCTGGTGGGCTGGGAGAAGATCGGTTCGGGCTACGTGACCGCGATGGTGCGCGGCGACGTGGCTGCCGTCAAGGCCGCTACCGACGCCGGCGCTGCTGCTGCCCGGCGCGTGGGCGAACTGATCGCCGTGCACGTCATTCCGCGGCCGCATGGGTCGCTCGAGGACGTGTTACCCATCGGCAAGTCGGCGATGGCGGCTTCCGCGAGGTAGCCGGCTGTGCTTCTCGAAGCTCGGCGCGCGGTTCTTGGCGCTGCGCGCGCCGCAGTTTCGCCCGTTCGATTGAGTTTCGAATTTCGTTTCTCTAGGTTCCTTATTTCTTTTGTCATGATTCTTGCCCGCATCGTCGGCACCGTCGTCTCCACTCGCAAAGATCCCCGCCTCGAAGGCAAGAAACTCCTCGTTGTAAAGCCGATTTCGCCGGAGGGCGCGGACGAAGCGGGCTACTTGATCGCAGTGGATACAGTGGACGCGGGATTTCGCGAGACGGTGCTGATTGTTTCCGGCAGCTCGGCGCGTATGGCCGCCGAGTGCAAGGATCGTCCTGTGGACGCAGCGATCGTCGGCATCGTGGATACGGTGAATCTCGACGCGCTCCACGAGGCCGAATTGGCCGCCGCAAGAAAGAAATGACGGCAGGGTGAGTGTCGCCATGCTGAGCCGCAACCAGGCCGGGGCGAAGGATTTTTCCTTATGATGCTGGGCCGCGTCATCGGCAACGTCGTCGCGACGATCAAGAATCCTTCCCTCGAAGGAAAGACGCTGCTCATCGTCCAACCGATGGATCGCCTCGGCCGCGATAAAGGTCGCGCCCTCGTGGCGATCGATTCGGTTGGCGCCGGCGCGGGGGAGACCGTCTATTGGTGCCGCGGCCGCGAGGCCAGCTTTCCATTTCTTCCGAGCGAAGTGCCCACGGAAGCCACCATTGTCGGCATTGTGGACACCATCAACATCCCCAGTGAGGGTCGTCCGTAGAGGAGCCGAGGGAAAATGAAAAGAGCACCCCTCGTTACGGCACACGCCGAGAGTATCTCTGTGGAGCTGCTGCAACATCATCTAAAGCATTTTCGTGATGTCTTAGGCAGGAAAAGAGGACTGTATGTTTTGTACAAAGATGAGTCCCCGTTCTATATAGGCTTGGCCGCGAGTATCAGAGGAAGATTGGCCGACCATCTAAAAGATCATCTGAGAGGAAAGTGGGATCGCTTTAGTTTCTTTGAGATTAAGAAGAAGAAATATTTGAAAGACATCGAATCCCTGTTGATTCGGGGGGCAAATCCGCCAGGAAACAGAGTTAAGCCCGACTTCGCAAGGCATCGTAACATCAAGAATTCGATCAAGGCAGAAATGAAGCGTAGGATCAGTGCGATGTTCGAATCCTAGGCATCGTTCGTGTAGCGCCGGGCCTCGGCCCGGCACTTTCTGTTTCGGGTTTCGAGAATGCTGATTGGCCGAATCATTGGCGACGTGGTGGCGACGAAGAAGGCGCCTTCGCACGAGGGCCGCAAGATCCTCGTCGTGCAACCGCTTAATCTCGATGGGTCAGACCGCGGCGATGCCGTGCTGGCGCTCGACGCCGTGGATGCCGGGATCGGCGATCGCGTCTTGCTGGCCACGGAAGGCTTCTCCGCGATGACTGCCGTCGGCCGGCCAAACTCGCCGATTGATATGGCCGTGATTGGAGTGATCGACGCCGTCGAGCTGGTTGAAGGCGTGAAGTAGGCCACCCTCCAAGGTGTCTCCCGCGATAAAAGCAACTTTGGAGAAGCTGTCGGAGGGGGGACGTAACTATCCTGTCCGTGTTCGTAATTCCATCCCAATGGCAGCAAAGGGGAATTCGGGTAGTCCGGCAGGATTGAGGTAAATCTCAAATGGCTCAAATGGATTTCAAGCTCGCAAAGATTGGCGTCGTGATGCTTGGCGTCGCAGACGTGGCTCGCTCGGTTGCCTTCTACCGCGACAGGCTCGGGCTCACCGTGAAACAGGAGATCCCCGGTTTTGCGTTTCTGGATGGTGGCGCGGTCATGCTTGCCCTGAGCCAGCCGCTGGCGCGCGCAACGCACCAAGGCCCGGGCTCCACGGAAATTGTTTTCTCGGTCGAGGATGTGCGCGCGGCGCATGCGGCGCTCCTGGCAAAGGGCGTTGCCTTCACGCAGGAGCCGCGAGTCGTTTCCGGGCCGATGTGGGCGGCAAACTTCAATGACCCCGACGGCCACCGGCTCTCGGTTTTCGGCCCGGAGCGGAAGCCGTAGCTCCGAGCTGCGTTACCGCGCGGTGCCGGCGGCGCCCGCTCGTTCCTTTTTGAATTGCGTGGCGGCCTGGACGAGGCTGACGATCAGTGGATGCGGCTTCTCGGGCCGCGAAGATCGCTGCGGCTGGAAGAGCGTCGCGAAAAAGAAGCGATGCTCCTTTATCTCCACGGCGCGGATCTCTCCGTTTGGCCCGCGCGCCGCGACCGAGAGCCCGGCGGATGCGAACCTTGCCTCGTACGCCGGATTCACTTCGTAGTTGCAGAAATACTCCTCTGGGAATTCCTCGCACTGCATGATTTCGAAAAGCCTTGTTCCGGGCAGCGCGCGCACGATCTGCCCGTGGACCAGCTTGGGATCGCCCGGCTTCCGGTCATCCACCGGGCAGGAGACCGGCGAAATTACGATGTGTTGCGAGGGGGTCTGGTTCTCGGCGCTGTCGGCGTCAGCCAGCCCCAGGATATTTCTTGCACACTCGACGAGTGTGTATTGGAAAGCTCCTCAAGTTCCGACGTAAGGCCAGTCACGCGTCCTGGCGAATTCAATCGCGGCGAGCATGCCATCGAAGCTGCGGTACGGACTGTTCGGCGCCGTCCAGATGGCATCGAAACGCTCGAGCACGCCTGCCGCTCCATGCTTCGGCACTGCGGTGGTCGGCACCCATTCGTATTGCACGGGAACCGATAACGCCTCAGATGCGTGTCCGAGCGAGTCGTTGATCGAAGTGTGGGAAAACATCCCGGGGACAAAATCTCCTATAACACCGATACGCACGCCAGCGGCCACGCAGGTTCTCCTTCAAACTGGTTTACGAGTTTCCCCAGAAATAACATGCGGATGGTGCGGTGACCAACTCCCAATTTGGCCGGATTCGAAGTTTGAAGGATTCGGACGGGCGGCGTAGGCTGCCGCCCGTCCCTGGCTTGTCCTACGAGGGGGCGTAGGACGCGTTTCAGCGGATCACGAGATAGCGTGCCTGGCCGCCAAAGCGGATTTCGCGGATGTCATTTCCGTCGATCACAACGCCGCTTGCATCAAACTTCTCTTTCGCGTCTGCCCACTGGGCCGGTGCTTCGGCGACGACCTTGCCCTCTTGTTTCAGCGTGACCTTGGAACCATCGGTGATCACGCTGTACCGGCCTGCCTTCAGGGACATGCCTCCCAGAGAAGCAGGAACAGCGAGCGTGATGGACGTCTTAACGACCCCCGAACTGTTTTTTGCGAGCGCCGGAGTAGCCAGCAATGGCAGAACCAGGGCCAGAGCCAGCGCCGCCGTCATGGTGCGGTACAGCATTTCACGCGACATGTTGATTTCCTCCTCTTCCCACGAGCGCCCCTCATTTCCTTTGACGTTCGACTAGGCGAAGAGGTAGCTCGATGTTCCCTGATTTTTACAAGGTTCTACTCGATGCGCGTTGACACGCTTCGAAGCGTGCTGCATCATCACTTGCACACTGCAACGTGTTGCGAGGATTGTTCGTGTTGCAAAACGAGACGGTGCCCGATTTGGTTCACGCACTTTCCCTCACACAACAGGCGGTTGCCCGCCGATTCTTCGGAGGGATAATTTGGGGTCATTCCAATTATTGGAATGCGCCCCACCAGCGAACGGTGCGTGAGTCATGATTGGATCGCTCCGCGGCAAGCTCGTTGAGAAGCGCCCGAACCTGATCCTCGTTGACGTGGCCGGGGTCGGTTACCAGGTGCAGATTCCGCTTTCGACATTCGCATGCCTGGGCGGCTTGCATTCCGACATCACGCTTCTCATCCATACTCACCTTCGTGAGGATCAGCTCTCGCTGTACGGCTTCCTGACGGCACGCGAGAAACAATGTTTCGAGTTGCTGCTCACCGCGTCCGGGGTGGGGCCGAGCCTCGCTCTGAAAATTCTCTCCGGAATGAATCTGGACGAGTTGGTGCCGGCCATCCGGCGGAATGATTTGGCGCAACTCGTGCGCATCCCCGGCGTTGGCCGCAAGACGGCCGAGCGCATCGTGGTCGAATTGCGCGACAAGCTTGCCGCTGTGGAAGTGTCTGAAACCGCGCGGCCCGCAACGCCCACGCAGGTGGAAGACGACGTTACGTCCGCCCTCCTCAATCTCGGCTACGACCGCCGGGTCGTGGAGCAGGCGGTGGAGCAAGCGCGAACAGACGGGGCGCCCCGGGCGTTCGAGGGGTTGCTCCGCAGCGCGCTGCAATTGCTGAGTGGCCCAGCGGCACAGAAAAGCGCGCGTGCCGCACGCGGCGAGGGTTGAAGGCCTGGAGGCGCTGGTGATTCAGTACGTCTGGGAGTTTCTCCCCAAGAAAGAGAAAATCGCCGAATTTGAGCGCTATTATTCCAGCTTGGGGGCCTGGGCGGCGCTCTTCGTGAAAAGCCCCGGCTATCTCGGCACCGTCCTGCTGCGCGACGCCGAACAGCCGGTCCGGTATCTCACGGTTGATTCATGGGATTCGCCGGAGCTGTACCACACAATGAGAAAGAATTTCGCATCCGAATTCGAGCAACTGGACCGCACCTGCGAAGCCTTTACGGATTCGGAGCGCCGCATCGGCGCGTTTGAGGTATTGTGAGCGAACCGCGCATGGCACAACCGAAGCAGCGCATCATTTCCGGCCAGGCGTTCGAGGAGGACGCGCGTATCGAGGCGAGCGTCCGCCCGAAGCGGCTGGGCGATTTCATCGGCCAGTTGCGCGTGAAAGAGAATCTTGCGATCGCGATTGAAGCGGCGAAGAGCCGCGGCGAAGCGCTCGACCACGTCCTGCTCTACGGCCCGCCGGGGCTGGGCAAGACGACGCTCGCACAAATCTTGGCCAACGAACTGGGCGTGGCGATCAAGACGAGTTCCGGCCCATTGCTCGAGCGCAAGGGCGATCTGACCGCGGTCCTCACCGCGCTCGAATTGCGCGATCTTTTCTTCCTGGACGAAATTCACCGCCTGCAGCCAGCGCTTGAGGAGATTCTTTATCCCGCAATGGAGGATTACCGGATCGACCTGATCATCGGGCAGGGAGCGGGCGCGCGCGTGCATCCGTACCAGCTCAATAAGTTCACGCTCGTCGGCGCTACCACCCGCGCCGGGCTCATCATGGCGCCGCTGCGGTCGCGCTTCGGCATCGTCCACCGGCTCGATTTTTATACCCCGGCTGATCTTTTCGAAATCGTTCAGCGCTCGGCGAAAATCCTCGGCATCGCGGTGGACGAAGCAGCCGCACACGAAATCGCGCGGCGCAGCCGCGGCACGCCGCGCGTGGCCAATCGTCTGCTCCGCCGCGTCCGCGATTTCGCCGAAGTTCGCGCCCAGGGCCGCGCCACGCTCGAAGTTGCTCGCGAAGCCCTCGGCATGCTCGGTGTGGATGAACACGGCCTCGATGAAGTGGACCGCAACCTGATGCTCACGATCATCCAGAAATACGGCGGCGGCCCGGTCGGCCTAAATACGATTGCTGCTTCACTGAGCGAAGAGGAAGACGCAATCGAAGAAATTTATGAGCCGTATCTTATGCAGCTCGGCTTGCTCGACCGCACGCAGCGCGGCCGCATGGCCACCGCACTGGCCTACAAGCATTTCGGTCTCGAAGAGCCCCGCCGCCAGCCTCAATTGTTCTGATGAAGACAGTTTATCTTTCACTTGGCTCCAACATTGGCGATCGCGAGCAGAACATCACGCGCGCGATCGATGGCCTCCCCGGCTGCGGCGTGCGCGTCGCGCGGCGCTCGTCGCTCTACGCCACCGAGCCGGTGGATTTTCGCGCGCAGGGCTGGTTCCTGAATTGCGTCGTCGCAGGGGAAACGGATCGAATGCCGCGCCAGCTTCTCCACGCCTTGCGCGAGCTCGAACGTTTCATAGGCCGCCGCCGCACGGTTCCGCGCGGCCCGCGCGGGATTGATCTGGATATCCTGTTCTTTGGATCTAGCGTCGTCCGCGCTCCGGATCTGGAAATCCCTCATCCCCGCATCGCCGACCGGCGCTTTGTCCTCGTCCCCCTCTGCGAACTCGCACCGGCGCTACATCATCCCGTTCTGAACAAAACCATTGCTGAATTGCTCGCTGCGACGAGCGACAGGAGCCAGGTTCGTCGCTGGTCTGGGCAGCAAGCTTCGGCGTCGGCGCGTTAGGGATCAGGAGCGGTAAGGTTTCGCTCCGGCGCGCATTCTCAAGAGAGATTCTTCGGGCCGTCCCGCTGTGCGGAGTTAATTTGTCCGCAATACTTTGAGCCAGTGCAGCGTCATCGTCTTCGGCGCAAGGGCGGTCAATTCGATTTCCGCGAAATGGCCCTCCGTCCGCTCGAGCCAGCGATACACGCCCGGCTCGCTTTCCACCTTTTCGTGGCCACCATTTCGCGCGAGAAATTCCCGCGCGTCTTCCACCGATGCGCGCTCCTTCAATTCCGGCCGCGCCAGGGCCTCGACGACGAAGCTGCGCAGCAGTTTCGGCCAATAGCCCTCGAAGAGCTGCGGAGAGGCGAAGACATCGCCCCACGCCACTTCGCCGCCGTACGCCACGACCACGCCAACGACGTGTTCGCCTTTCAGGTTCGACGTCGCCCGCGCAAATCGCTTTTCCATCTCGTTCGCAAAGTTTTCGACCGAGCCTGAGACCTGGCGAGATCCATAGAGCTTTACGTACGAGCCCGTTGGTGCCACATCCTGCGCCAGGTCCGCGAGGACTCTCGGAGAAAGCGCCGGAGCTTCTGCGCCGGGATGCGGAGAGGCCATCGCCACTGTGGTTCCGCTGCGGACCGCCGCCCAAACCTCGCTCTGATTCTGGTCCACCGCGACGCGTTCACGCACGCTCGGATGAGCCATCATCTTCGCCGCGGCAAACTTGGTGGAGGCGACATTCCACCGGCCGTGCTCGACGCAGAAGACATCGAGCGGCAGGGGCTCCGCGCCTACTGGAACGATCCGGTCCTTTCCGATGACGCGATCCTGCTTGCCGCCGGAGATCACTTCGCCGGCCAGCAAGATGAGCAGCTTCTTGCTGCGATTCATCAGGACGAGTTGGTTCACTTGCGCGCCGTCGCCCTGCCATGGCGCCGGGCCTCCTGCAGGTCTCCCATCTCGTGTGCGGCGCAGAATGTCGCTTCCTTGCTCGGTCACCACCGCATCGCCTGCAGCGAGCGCTTCGTCGAGCGTGAGAAACGCGCTCGTATCGGCAGACTGGCTCGAAACGATCGGGAAAACACGTAAATTCTCGTACGTCACCGGCTCGACGATCCGCCAGTTTTGGCCCCCGGCTTCGACGCGTGCCGTGCCGCTCGTAAAACCAAGCCCCATGAACGACAGGCCAAACACGGCCAGCGTGGCCAGTGCCGCCAGCCCCCCGTGATTCTGCCAACCTTCGTAAATGCCTTGCATAACTTCCTCCTGATTGCCTGAATCTTGCGCCCGCATCTCGGGCGCTTGGTCTTTGAACGGCGAAGCTGCATTTTCTTGCAGGGTTTCCGGGGGTATGGCAGACTCCGGGTTTCCCGAGGCAACCATGCGAAACCTATGGACTCTTCTCGCTCTATCGCTCTTGGCCGTCGCGACGCCGTCGAGGCAGCTTGCCGGCCAGGAAAAGGCTGCGAATGCAGGGAACGACCTTCACGTGAATGCCCAGCGTCTCCAGCAGTCGCTCGAGAGGCTGAGTGAATTCGGGCGCAACCCCGAGGGTGGCGTCACGCGGCTGGCGTTTTCCAGTGAAGAGATGGCTGCGCGCGAGTACGTGATGGGCCTGATGCGCGCGGCGGGGCTGGCCGTCCGCGTTGATCCGGTAGGCAACATCTTTGCCCGGCGCGAGGGCACAGAGAACCTGCCGGCCATTCTCTTCGGCTCGCACATCGATTCGGTTCCGCACGGCGGAAACTTCGATGGCGATGTGGGCAGCCTGAGCGCCATCGAAGTGCTCCGCGCGCTGGCGGAGCGCGGCGTGAAGACCCGGCATCCACTCGAAGCGGTCATCTGGACAAATGAAGAGGGCCACCATTTTGGAATCGGTCTGTTCGGCTCGGGGGCAGCGGCAGGCCTGATCGATCCGAAGATGCTCGAGCGGCGCGATGAGGAGGGGCAGTCGCTCACCGACTGGCTGCGCCGCTACGGGCAGGACCCTGCACAGTTCTCCGAAGCGAAGATTCGGCCGGGAACCGTGGCGGGCTATGTGGAACTGCACATCGAGCAAGGTGCCGTCCTCGACGAGGCGAGAATCCTCATTGGCGTGGTGCAGGGAATCGTGGGCATTCGCAGGTGGACCTGTGTTGCGACGGGGTTTGCCAATCATGCCGGCACCACGCCGATGAATCGCCGTCAGGACGCGCTCGCCGCTGCAGCGCGCGCTGTCCTCGCTGTGCGCGAAGAAGTGCGCGCCGAGCCGGGCCCCCAGGTCGGCACCGTCGGCCAGATGAAAGTGGAACCGGGCGCGCGGAACATCATTCCCGGGCGCGTGGAATTTTCCGTGGAGCTGCGCGATCTTGATTCGGCGAAGGTCGCGCGCATCTGGGGACGCATCGAGAGTCACTTCGCGGCTATCGCGCGCGAAGAGAACGTTGCTATCTCGTGTACGCCGCTCAGCGCTGACGAGCCGGCATTCACAGACCCGGCTTTCCGCGTGGCCATTCACGACGCGGCGCAGTCGGCGGGGCTTGCGACGCTGGACATGCCCAGCGGCGCGGGGCACGATGCTCAAAACGTCGCGCGATATGCGCCCATCGGAATGATTTTCGTGCCCAGCCGCGGCGGCATCAGCCATTCGCCGCGCGAATTCACATCCTGGAAGGATGTGGCGAACGGAGCAGAAATTCTTTACCGGACAGTGCTGCTGCTGGATGAACGGCTGAACAAGAACTGAAGGGCGAGGTGCTCAGGGCCTTCCCGACTCTTTCCCGCGCTTTGACCTCTTCTTGCGCTCTTCCTCTTCTTGCTTCTCGTACTCGGCGATTTCTTCCTCGGTCATCTGATAGTCCGCACGGGAAGCGAACATCGCCGACCCTCGGCTATCCTTGCCGGACCGGCGCTCTTTCTGGCGGCGCTCGGAAGCCAGCGGCTCGGCCTGCATCTGGCGGATCGGCTTCAGGATGGCCTGCGCTTCGAGAAGCAAATCGCTGACCTTCTCCAGAAAATCGTGCAGGTGGAATGGCTTCAGCACGTATGGCAACCGTTCCCGTTCGAGCAGGGGCTGGGCCAGGCTTGCCACAAGCGTCGGGACCAGGAACAGCACGCGTAGGCGCTTCCTGCTTGGGGCGGCGACATCGGATTGCCCCAGCTCTTTGAACGTTGCGAAGGCAGGCCCGTCCAGGCCCGTCAGCGCCACGTTAACGATTGCCAGCGTCCATGTGCCGGAGGAAAGTTCTGCGAGGCCCTGGCTCACCAGCGGCGCCACGCGCACGCGCCAGCCCTCCGAATCGAGGATCTGGCGCAAGGCGGCCTGACTGACCTCGTCGTCATCAATGATCAGAATCCCGACTTCCTCCACGAAGCCTCCTGGGGGGCTGTCGTCGAGTATAGCCTCACGAAGATGCAATCGCGGGGGAGGGGGCCGGGCCTTGTGTGGGGAAGCGCAGGGCGAATACAGGGCGAAGAATAAGGCTTGACATGGCGAATAAAAAGCGAATATCATCCGGCCTGTGCGGCGAGGCTCTCAATGGCCACTTCACCCACACTTCGTGCGGCTCCGGTGCCGAATCTGCGCCGTTCCCGCCGTGCGGAGCAAGCCAGCCTCTCCTTATTCCCCCTTGCCGAACGCCTCGGCATTCACCAGACCTCCGGCGACGCTTCATCGCCCACTCCCGTGCCTGACGGGAGCTCGAAGCCCGCTCGAGGGTTGGTCGGCATTGCGCGCCTCGCCGCTTCCTCCCCCTGCGCCGATGTCAAACGCGACACCGAATATTTTCTGCTCCCCGCCCGCTCGATCCTGAACCACTGTGATTCCGAGCGCGTGCCGTTCCGCTGGACGGTGAATCCCTATCGCGGCTGCGAGTTCGGCTGCCGCTACTGCTATGCGCGCTACACGCACGAATACATGGAGCTCGATGGCGGAGAATTCGAGCGCAAGATTTATGTGAAGCAGGATGCCGGCGCCCTCGCCGCACGTGATCTCAACACGGAGAAGATCTGGGGTGAGCACATCGCGATCGGCACCGCCACGGATCCGTATCAGCCTGCCGAGCGTGAATTCGGCGCCACGCGCGCCATCCTCGAAAAAATGGCCGAGCGGGAAGGCCTGAGCGTCTCAATCACGACGAAATCGAACCAGGTGGTACGCGATCTCGACCTGCTCGTGCGGCTGGCGGCGCGCTCGTCCCTGACGATCAATCTGACGATCACCACCTTGCGCCCGCGCCTTGCGCGAATGCTCGAACCGCGCGCTCCGCGGCCGGATTTGAGACTCGCCGCCGTGAAGCAGTTGCGCGAAGCCGGCCTCGCCGTCGGCGTGTTTGCGATGCCGGTGCTTCCCGGCCTCACCGACCGCGAAGAAGACCTCGACGCGCTCGTGCGCGCCGCGCGCGATGCAGGCGCGCAATGGTTTGCTGCCGGCGCCCTGTTTCTGATGCCGTCCTCGCTTAAACAATTTCTGCCGTTTCTCGAAGAGAAGTTTCCGAAGCTCGCACGGTGCTATCGTGAATGGTATGCGCGCCCGGGCTATGCCCCAGAAGCCTACCGGAAGGAAATTGCCGCCCGCGTCAACGCCCTCCGCGCAAAATACGGGCTTGGCGCACGCCCCCTCGCGCCCGGCCAGCCCGCATGGCACTCACCGCAATTAGCACTCGCGCTTGAGCATTCCGCACAAAATTGAAGACGCGAAAAGCGAAGTTCGAAGAACGGACAAGAAGCCAAGTTTCGGTCTTCTAGTTTTGATTCACGGCAGGACGATTCGCGGGCTCTCCGGTTGCGTTGCATCCGCCTTCGGAAATTGCCCGCGAAGAAAATCAAGGAAGGCGCGGGTCCGGGGCCGGCCGTTGGTTTCGTGCCGGCCCACACGCAGCAAGAAGACGAGCACGTTGAAAACCTCCGAATCTTTCAACGAAGAAAAGCCGGTACGCTCCGCATCCTGTTTCTTGAACTCCTGAAGGAATCTTCCCAGGTGCCCATAAAGCGCCCGGGGCAGCGGCGCCTCGGGCGGCACCTCGTAGTAGATGCCCGTTCCCAGCGTTCGGTAGGTCTCGGCAAGGGCCCTGAGCGCCGCGAGTACATCGGCGTCGTTGAGCGAGGGATTTTCGGTGGCGAATTGCAGGGCGGAATAGCTCAGCCCGGAGAGCAGCGCTCGCCGCTCATGGACCAAGTCCACGGGGAACTGCACGTCGGGGTACGGCACCTCACCAGGCGGAATTGGCTTGCGGTGTTCGGCCTCGTAACGCCGCCCGGCCAGCAGGTGTGGGCATTCCGATGGGCAATCAATCGTCACTTCCCGTTCGATGCCGCAACAGACCGGGCAAATGGTTTCACCCTTCGCGGGACAGAATCGCTTCGCCGGGCGCCGCTCGCAAATCGGGCAGGTCGTATTCACGCTCGCCGCCTCGTATGGTTCTCTGCGCGCATCGCAAAGTTTCCAGACTACGGTAACTATGCCCGAGCAGCAAGGCCCGCATCCGGGTAGAATGGCCGCGGAGGAGCTTCATGGCCTTGATTCGTTTGCATCGGCAAGAGGCTCAGATGAAGTTGACGGTCGCGGTGGCGCAAGCCGGACCGGATGTCTTCGTACACCGCGCAAACCGCAAGCCGCTCACCCAGCTTCGTTAGGCTGGGGTGAGCGGCATCGGTAGTAGGACTTATTCGAGCGACTTCGGGTCGGAGAGATTCTTCGGTGAGCGATTGTTCAGTATATCCAGCATCAATTTCGCCGAAGCAGGCGCCCTCGCACCGCCGCCGCGCACAATATCCTTCGCGTCCACTTCGCGGCCGTAGATCGCCTTATTCGCCCCGTTGTCTGGCCGGAGCGTCGACCCTTCGAGCGAGATTCCTGCGAACAAGCCCTGCGCCCGCGAGTAGGTAAGCATCTCGGCGCGCATGTACACATCGGTAGTTGCCTGCGCCTCGCGGCCCTTCGGGCCCGCTGCCGCGGAGGCGTCCGCGCCCAGCTTCACTTTGCTGCTCAACAGGGAGTTGGCGCCTCGCGGGTTCATCACCAAGATGACGAAGTCGGTGGCTTGTCCGCCAAGCTGCAGGCCAAAGCTGCCGCCTTCGAGCGCCATCATCGTTGGCGCACCCCACGGGCCGGTCCAGTGCGCGCCCGAGCGGCACGACATCGCGCCGCGCCCGTAGCTTCCGCCGAAGATGAACGCCGCCTTTTTCACCGAAGGAATCACGATCACGCACTCCGCCTTGTCGAGCAGGTCATGCGGGATGTCGTCGGGAATATTCAGGATCTCTTTCAGTACCTCGCCACTCTCTTCCAACCGCGATTGCTCCTTGTTCTTCGAGAACGCGGGCTGCGCAATCAATGCGGCCGCCGCCAGGAACGTCAGGATTCTTCGCATGGGCAATAGCCTCCCGGGCTGAGAGTCAGTATCGTATTGATTTTCGCGGCTGGGAGCAATCGAACACTAAGAGAGATGCCGTTGGCGGGAATTCCGTTGGTTTCGCTCCGAACTGATTTCGCCGCGATCCCACGCCGGCGCATCGCATGCATTATAATCGCGCGATACGCAGTGGTTTTCAGGGGAAGATGAGCGAATGCATCGGAATCGGTTGACTCATTTCGCTACGATATCCACGCTGGCGGCGCTGCTGCTGGCTGCTGTCCCGGCCTGGCCACAGCGGAAATCGCAGGCTGCCCGTACAGCCGCCGCGAAGGTTCCCCGGGATGTCGCGCGTTTCCGAAACCGTGCGGATGCGGCGCTCTCCGACGCCCCTGCGCAGAAGGCCCTCTGGGGTATTCTGGTTGTGGACGCGAAATCCGGCAGCCCGCTGTACGAGCTCAACGCCGACCGTTCCTTTTCCCCCGCTTCGAGCGCGAAGTTGTTCACCACGGCCCTCGCGATGACCACGCTCGGGCCCGAGTACCGCTTCCGCACGACCATCGAAGCGCGCGGCACGCTCGATTCGAACGGGCGGCTCCACGGCGATCTGGTACTCGTCGGCCGCGGCGACCCTGATCTCTCGAATCGCAAATTTCCATATGCCGGAAAGGTCGAGCGCGATGGCCCAGCCGACAGGATTCTCGAAGAGATGGCCGGCGCAGTTGTGGCCAAGGGCGTGAAAGAAATTGACGGCGACATTGTCGGCGACGATAGCTATTTCCCCTACGACCCCTATCCTGCGGGATGGGAAAGCGGCGATTTGTATTTCACTTTCGGCGCCCCGGTAAGTGCCATCGCGCTCAACGACAACGCGATCACTGTAAATGTCACGCCGGGGGAGCAATCCGGCGCGCCTGCCGGCGTCGAGATCGAACCGTGGGACGGGCAGGGGACGATCGGCTACGAAATCTCCACCGGGCCCATCGGCTCGAAGCCCGAGTTCGAAGTGATCCGTCAGCCAGGCGCTGAGCCGATTTTGTTGCGCGGTTCAATTCCTATCGGCCACGCGCCGATGAAGCTCGACCTGGCGCTCGAAGAGCCGGCTGGTTACACAGCGCGGATCCTGAAGCGGTTGCTCGAGTCGCGCGGCGTGCACATCGTGGGCCGGGCGCATTCGCTGCACGCGTTGCTCCCGCGGAAGGATGCGCCGGCCCTTGCGGAATCATCGCCCGAGCCAGGCGCGGCGGATTCCCTGGTGTTGGCGGAGCACCTTTCGCCGCCGCTCCTCGAAAGCATTCGCCTGACCAACAAGGTCAGCCAGAACCTGCATGCGGAGCTTTTTCTGCGCACGGTTGCCAAGGAGAAGACGGGTACCGGCTCCCTGGAAGCCGGACTCAAAGTCGAGCAGGATTTTCTGAAGTCCATCGGGATCGCGGATGGCGATGTCCTGCTCGCCGACGGTTCAGGGCTTTCGCGCAGCGATCTCGTCACGCCGCGCGCGACCGTCACGCTTCTTCGCTGGGTCGCGCAGCAGCCCTGGGCCGACGCATTTCTTTCGACATTGCCGGTCGCCGGCGAGGATGGCACCCTCGAGCCGCGAATGAAGGAATCCTCCGCCGCCGGGCGCGTCCAGGCCAAGACGGGCTCGCTCGAACACGCGCGCTCGATCTGCGGATTTGCCACCTCCCTTGCCGGCGAGAGGCTCGTCTTCGCGATGTTCGGCAACAACAATCCAAACTCCGGCCACGAAGCGAACAACGTGCTCGACGCCATCTCGGTCGCGATGGTGGAAGAGCTGGGCGCAACACGCCCGCCTGCGAAGAGGAAGCAGTGACGCGCAAGCAGAAAGTGGTCACGGTTTTTGGCAGCTCGCGCCCGCACGAAGGTGACCCGGGCTATGCGGAGGCGTTTGCCCTCGGCGCGGCTCTCGCCGAAAAAGGATTGGTCGTGTGCAGCGGCGGCTACGGCGGCGTGATGGAAGCCGTTTCGCGCGGCGCGAAGGAAGCGGACGGCCGGACCCTTGCCGTCACGGCAAAGTTTTTTCGCGCTCGCGCCAATCGCTGGGTGGACAGAGAAATTCGCGTGAAAACCTGGCAGGAGCGCCTCTTCGAACTGATTCGCCGCGGCGACGGCTACATTGCCTGCGCCGGAGGAACGGGGACGCTCGTCGAATTGGCGGTCGGCTGGGAAATGCTCAACAAGGGTGTCTTGCGCTCGAAGCCGTTCGTTGCGCTGGGTGAGTTTTGGCGGCCCATCATCGAGCGCGTCCGCGAAGTTGAGGAAAGCCATCCCTCGCGCTGGGGCGAGGCCAATGGGCGGCTGATCCGGATCGCGCTCGCTCCCGCCGAAGCCGCAGAGTTTCTTTCAAGGCAACTTCAATCTCGCCCGTAGATCGCCAAACCCTGCACGCTTGACACCGCGCGGCCCATCCCGCATGTTGAGCGGGTGAGCCACACTGCCGCCGAGCTTCTCGAATTCGACCGATTGCGCGAAATCCTTCGCCGCTCGACCACCTGCGCGCCCGGCCGCCGCGCCGTCGAACAACTGGTCCCGCGGACAAGCCGCATCGAACTCGAAACGGAATTCGCTCTTGTCCGCGAAGCTATGGCTTACCTCCGCACCGGCGCCGAGCTCGGATTCGGTTCCGCCGCCGATCCGGAAACATGGCTGAAGCGGCTTGAGGTTCCGGGTGCCTCGCTCGCCAGCGCCGAGCTTCTGGATGCTGCCTCGCTGCTCGACACCGTGACGAGTCTGAAGCAGACGTTTCGCGAGGAAGCTGCGAAGCATCCATTGCTCGCTGCGCGCGCGGCGGCCCTCGCCGATTTTCGAACTCTCTCGGCAACGATCCGCCGCGCCATCCTGCCGAACGGCGAAATCAGCGATAACGCCTCGCACGCGCTCGCCCGCATCCGCGGCGGCATCGCGCAGACGCGCGATAAAGTCCAGCAAACGCTCGAACGCATTCTCCGCGCGCGCGGTTCCGAGGCCGGCGAGGACTACGTCACCCTGCGCAACAACCGTTTTGTCATCCCCGTGCGCGCCGCCGACCGGCGCGCCGTGCCGGGCGTCGTCCATGCAGCCAGCGCGACCGGGCAGACCGTTTTCGTCGAGCCCATGGACGCGATTGATTTGAACAACAAACTCGTCCAGCTCGCCGAAGAGGAAGCCGCCGAAATCGCGCGCATCCTCGAAGAATTGACCGAGCGGCTGCGAATCGAGCGCGGCCCGCTGGCCGCGGCGGCGCAAACGCTCGCGGAACTCGATTCAGTGTTTGCGCGGGCCCGGTTCGCGCGCGCGTTCGACTGCGTGATCCCCGAATTCTCCGCGCAACATAAGCTGCGCCTCGAGGCCGCGCGGAATCCCGTGCTCGAAGACACATTGCGCCCGCAGGGCCGCGCGGTCGTCCCGGTCACGCTCGAGCTTGGCGGTGAAGAATTGGTGATGGTCATCAGCGGGCCGAATACGGGCGGCAAAACGGTTGCGCTGAAGACGGTCGGCCTGGCGGCGCTTTCGGCGCAGTCTGGAATTCCGGTGGCCGCGCAGGAGGCGGTGCTTCCCCTCTTCGACCATGTGCTCGTGGACATCGGCGACGAACAGTCCATCACTGCCGATCTCTCGACGTTTTCCGCCCACGTCTTGAACCTGAAGCGCATGCTCGAAGCTGCTACCGAGGAATCGCTCGTGCTCGTGGATGAGATGGGCACCGGCACCGCTCCTGAAGAAGGCGCCGCGCTTGCCGTGGCCTTGCTCGAAGAATTTCGCGCCCGGCGATCGCTCACGCTGGCCACGACGCACCACGACCGGCTGAAGTCGTATGCCTCCACGACGCCGGGCATCGTCAACGCGGCGGTCGAATTTGACGAAGTGAATCTGCGGCCAACCTATCGCTTGCTGGTCGGCGTGCCGGGAGTTTCGAGCGGCCTGGAAATCGCGCGGCGGCTGGGCCTCGCCGAGAGAATCGTCGAACGCGCCCGCGCCGGTCTATCTCCGGAAACCCGCGAGGCGCGCGAATTGATCACCTACCTCCATCGCAGCCGCGATGAAATGGAGGCGCTCAAACGCCAGGCCCGCGAAAAGTTGGAAAATCTGGAGGAAGAGCGGCGCAAGCTGCAGACGGAATGGGTTGATCGGCAACGCAAGCGCATCGCGGACTTGGAGAAAAGATTCGCGGGGACCCTGAAGCAGCTCGAACAAGAAGTCGCCCGGCTGACGGCCGACATTACCGACCGCAAGGCTCGCACGCAGATGGAGAAGACCGCTGCGCGGCGGCTGGCCAAGATCGGAGCCGAGGCGCGCGACGAAGCCAACGCCGCCGTCCTCGAGCATCTTTCTTCTTCGCAGAAGGACTTGGGCCCGGGCGTCGAGCTGCCCGCAAAGCCCGTGGACCCGGAGCAACTCGCTCCCGGAGCCCGTGTGCGTGTCCGCGGGATGAAGCAGCCGGTTGTCTTCCGAAGAAGCGACGGGCGCAACGCCGAGATTGAAGCGGGGCCGCTGCGAATGAAGGTCGCGCTCGCCCAAATCGTCGGAATCGAAGGCGACGGCGCCCCCCTGCCGGCCACAAATCCCGCGGCGCGCCACATCACCGTCCACGCGCGGCCGAGCGAGGAACCAGCGGCCGAGGAAATCAACGTGATTGGCTGCACGGTAGAAGAAGCCATTCGTCGGATTGAGAAATTCATCAACGACGCCGCCCTCGCGAGCCTCCCCAGCGTGCGCATCATCCACGGGCACGGCACCGGCGCGCTCCGCCGCGGTCTCGCGGAGTATCTTTCTTCGCATCCGCTGGTGGAGAAAATCTCAGCCGAAGCGCCGGAGCGCGGCGGGACCGCCATCACCGTTGCTGCATTGAGAACTTAGGAGCCCCGCGGTAGATTAGCGTTCAGTTTCAGCGGACTTCGATCATTCCATGGCCGAAGCAGGCAGTTTCGCGGAGAAAGTAAAGCAGCAGGCGGACATCGTCCGCGTCATCGGGGAATACCTCCGCCTGAAAAAGAGCGGCCAGAATTTCACCGGCCTTTGCCCCTTCCATCAGGAAAAAACACCGTCCTTTGCCGTTCATCCAGTGAAACAGATTTACCACTGCTTCGGCTGCGGCGTCGGCGGCGACGTTTTCAAATTCGTCATGGAAATGGAGAAGTGCACGTTCCCCGAGGCCGTCCGCACCGTGGCTGAAAAATGCGGCATCCCGGTGCCGCAGCCGCGACAGCGCTCGCCCGAGGAGCGTCAGGCTAACCAACAGCGCACCACACTCGTCGAGCTACATCGCCTGGCGGCGGAATTCTTCGCGCGGCAGCTCAAAGAATCCGCTGAAGGCAAAGTCGCGCGCGCCTATCTCGAAGACCGCGGCCTCGATCAGGAAGCGATCGCGCGCTTTGGCCTTGGCTATGCGCCCTCCAGCGGTGACGCCTTCTTTCGTCACCTGAAGCCGAAGTACGCAGAAAAACTGCTCGAGCTTTCCGGCCTTGTGATTCGCGACCAGGGCGGGCGTCTTTACGACCGGTTCCGCCGCCGCATCATTTTTCCCATCTCGAATGAATCGGGCAAAGTCATCGCGTTTGGCGGGCGCGCGCTGGGCGACGATCTTCCGAAGTATCTCAATTCTCCGGAAACGCCGATCTATTCGAAGAGCAACGTGCTGTATCACCTCGACCGCGCCAAGGAAGCCATCCGCCAGCGCGACTTCGCAATCCTTGTCGAGGGCTACATGGACACAATCGCCGTGGCGCGCGCGGGAATCACGAACGTTGTGGCGAGCTGCGGCACCAGCCTTGCCGAGCCGCAGATCAAGTTGCTCGGCCGGTTCACGCGCAAGGTGGTTGTCAACTACGACCCCGACGCCGCCGGCCAGGCGGCCACGGAACGCTCTCTCACGCTGCTACTCGAAAAGGATTTCGATGTGCGCGTGCTCGCTCTGCCGGGCGGTGCGGACCCGGACAAATTCCTCAAAGAGCAGGGGGCGGAAAGCTATCAGAAGCTGCTCGCACATGCGCCGCCATATCTCGACTATCTGATCGGCCGCGCCCGGCAGATGGATCGCACCACCGCGCAGGGCAAGCTTGCCGCGGTGAATTACCTGATGCCCTTCGTGCAGCGGATTCCCAACCGGCTGCTGCGTTCGGAATGGGCCTCGCGAATCGCTTCGGAGCTGCGCGTGGAGGAGCCCGTGCTGCGCGAAGCGCTTCGAAAGGCCGCCGCGGAGCGGCGCAGCGAAGTGAAGCTGAAGCCGGAGCTGGTCGGCCAGCCGGTGAAGCCCGCCGAGCGCCGGCTGATGCAACTGCTCGTTGAAGCGGACGGATTCCGCGAGCGGCTCGCCCGCGAAATCCGCGAAGCCGGGCTCCACCGCGGGCTCGAGACGCAGGAGATCTTCACGGTGTTGATCGAGGCCGCCGGTTCCGGCACGCGGCCCGACCCCGCCGCGCTCGCTGAATCACTGTCCGAAAATGACCGAAGACTACTGTTCGAGGTGCTCTTCGAATCGGCGGTGGACGCGGCATGGGAAGAAGCCGAAAGTTGTTTGACCGTTCTGCGGCGGCGCCAAGTCGAGGTCGAGTTGGCTGCCGTGCAGAGGCTAATCGAAGAAAAGCCGGCGGCGGTGGAGCTACGCCGGCTCTTGGCGCGCAAGCAGGAACTCCACCGCCTGCTCGCAGGTCTCACAGAATCCGAGGGTTAGCCCGAAAACAACTCGATTGACGCCCGGCTACGGATTTGTGTATCTTAGGAGGGTTTTGGAGGAAACGGGCGGCACCCACTGTGCATCCAATAGGGGGACGGCACGGTGAGCGTAGCAGGGCGCGAGCGCGGCGGGACGATTCAATTTTCCTCAAAGGTAGGAATACTACCAGCCTCATCCGTTTTTCAATGGAGTCACGCGCGCCGAAGTGTCTGAATTCCGGCGGGAGCTGCCAGCCCTCTTTTTCCTGCGTGCGCCCTAGCCTGCGATCTGGGCAGGCGGAGGACTTTTAGCCTTGGCCATCGAAGAAAAATACGACCAGGTACGGCAACTCATCACCATGGGCAAAGAGCGCGGCTACTTGCTCTATGATGAGGTGAACGACATTCTGCCGGCCGAAGTGCATTCCTCGGAAGAGATTGACGAACTTCTCTCCACGTTCGAACGCTACGGCATTGATGTGTACGAAGACCTTTCGAGCGCGAAGGCGGCCCTGGCTGCCGCGGACGCCAGCGACGTTGTCGAAGTGAAAGAAGAGGCCCCTGCCGAAGAGGCGGAGCTCGACCTGACGCCGGGCCAGCTCGAGAAAACCAACGATCCCGTCCGCATGTACCTCCGCGAGATGGGCACGGTGCCGCTGCTCACGCGCGAAGGCGAAGTCGCCATCGCAAAGCGCATCGAGCGCGGGCAGTTGATGGTGCTCAAGACGATCACGCGTTCGCCCGTGGTGCTGAAGGAGCTGCTGGCTGTCGGCGATGATCTTCGCCGTGGCGCCCGCTCGATCAAGGAAATCGTCCAGTTTGACGACGAAGAGCTCACCGACGAAAAAATCGAAGAAAAAACGAAGCAGACCCTGAAAATCATCGACCGGATCGCCAAGCATTATTTGCAGGCGATGAAGCAGGTGGTGAAGCTGGAACGCACCCAGAAGTCGAAGAAGCGGTCCTACCTGCACGCCCGCTATGCGCTCGCGCGCACCCGCGTCGGAATGTCGAACCTGGTCCGCTCAATCGATTTCAATCCCATGGAGCGGAAGCGGCTGATCGACAAGATCCGCCAGACGGTTGAGCGCATGAACCAGCTCGAGCGCGAGGCAGGCAAGCTCGAGCGCCGCGTCGAAGCCTCCAAGGGCGATGTACAGGCCGAAGCGCGCAAGGATCTGCGCTCGCGGCGCATGGAGATGAAGGAAATCGAGGTGACGAGCGAAGTCAGTCCCGCCGAGCTCAAGCGCACCCTCCACCTCATCCTTCGCGGCGAAGCCGATGCCGAGCAGGCGAAGAAGGAGTTGATCGAGGCGAACCTCCGCCTGGTCGTTTCCATCGCCAAGAAATACACCAACCGCGGCTTGCAGTTCCTCGACCTGATCCAGGAAGGCAACATCGGCTTGATGAAGGCCGTGGACAAGTTCGAATGGCGCCGCGGCTACAAGTTCTCCACGTACGCCACATGGTGGATTCGCCAGGCCATCACGCGGGCGATCGCCGACCAGGCCCGCACGATCCGCATCCCGGTGCACATGATCGAGACGATCAACAAGCTCGTCCGCACCAGCCGCCAGCTCGTTCAGGAGCTGGGCCGCGAGCCTACATCGGAAGAAATCGCAAAGCGGATGGATATTCCCGTCTCCAAGGTGCGCAAGATTTTGAAAATCGCGCAGGAGCCCATCTCGCTCGAAACCCCGATCGGCGAAGAAGAAGATTCGCATCTCGGTGACTTCATCGAAGACAAGGCCGTGGTTTCTCCCTCGGACGCCGTGATCAATCTCAGCTTGAAGGAACAGACCTCCTCGGTGCTGAAGACGCTGACACCGCGCGAGGAAAAAGTGATCAAGATGCGTTTCGGGCTCGACGACGGCAGCGAGCACACGCTCGAAGAGGTCGGCCAGTCGTTTGCCGTTACTCGCGAGCGCATTCGCCAGATCGAAGCGAAGGCGCTGCGCAAGCTGCGTCATCCTTCGCGGTCACGAAAGCTGCGCGCCTTCCTCGAAGGCACCGCGAACGACTACTGATCGAAGAGTGAATCTCGAAAAAACAACAAGCGCCGCCGGTTCCCCGGCGGCGCTTTCATTTAGTGCCCGCGCTGTTTTCTTAGCCCAACTGTGCTGATGTATGCCGTTTGAGGTGGTACGCCAGTCCGTCTTCACCGGGGGGAATGTAGCTTGTCGCGCGCGGCTATTTCGCTGGCAGTTGGCCTTGCGGTTGCGCGGTGGGCCAATTCACGCCGGTGCCGTAGCCGTAGACAAGTTCCGCGCCGCGGTCCGCTCCATACGTCAACAGTAACCCGAGGATGACGAGGCCAAGCAGCATCAGCTTCCGCAGCATCGCCGTAAAATTCTTCCGCGCGAGAAACGCGAACAGGCAAAGCCCCACGGATAGGCTGAAGGTCGTTATCATCAGCTCCTCGTGCAGTTCAAAGACGTCCTTCGCCGCGCCGCCGGGCACCGATGCTTCCGCAGAGAGCCCTGTCAGGACCGTCAAGCCGCCCGCCAGCGTTCCGAGATAGAGCAAGCGTATGGCGGTGCGCTGCATGTCGTCGCTCGAACGCCACACCGCCAGCACCTCAAACAGCAGCGCCGCCAGCCACAGCGCAATCGGGAAATGGACGAAGACCGGATGGTAATTGAGCGCCGCTTTCAAGCCGGGTAACAAGGGATGCATGGAAGCCTCCCACTCAAAATCTACTCGAGCGATCGCTGGATAGCCTTGCATTCCGCATTATGCGGCATGTGCCGCAGGGCGTAAATGCAGAGATGGCGAGCCCGGCTATCCTGCCGGCGCCAATGTGGCCGGACTTTGTGCCAGCGTCCGCGCGCGAAATGCCGCCACCACCGCGCCGGTATAGAGAAGCGCCAGAACAAGGAAAGCAAACGGCAGATTGATGCGTTCGGCGAGCCAGCCGAGGGCGAAGCTCATGACGATCTGCAGCACGGTCGAGAGCACGGTGAAAGCGGATTGGGTCCGGCCCATCAGACGTTTCGGTACCGTGTGCATGATGGCCGATTGTGTCAGCACGCCGCCGAGAGCGCGGCAAGCGCCGAATACTGCCTGCATCGCCGCGGCCAGCAGCAAGAACCGCGCGTAAGGGAACAGCGCGTGCCCCACCGCGAGCGCGACGAGTGCTGCCAGGAGCACATGGCTGGACCGGAAGCGAGCCAACAGAATCCCGGTGGCCAGCCCTCCGGCGACTGCGCCCACTCCCCAGCCGGTTTCCATCAACCCGTACCCCAGCGCGCCGGCGTGCAAGATGTCCTTCGTCAGCGCCACGACGAGAACGTTGGCACTGATCACGCCGGCGAGCATGCAGGCGTAAGTCAGTCCGATGGCGAACACCGCGGGTTGTTGGCGGAGATACGCGATGCCTTCCCTCAATTCCGCCACGAAGTTCGTTTCGAGCGATGGCTCGATCAACGGCGGCAGTGCCGTTTCTTCGGCGATGGCGAGCGGCGCCTCGAGGTCGGCCGGTAATTGGTCGACGTGCAGATGCGCGCGCGGAGAAACATGTCCGTGCCGCAGGCGGAAGAGGCAATATGCGGAGCCTGCGTACGTCAACGCGTCAATGGCAAGGATTCCGCCGATACCGGCGTGGTCGTACACGAAACCGACGAACGCGCCTGATATCGCCAGTCCACCCTGCACTGCGATCAGAACCGCCGAATTGGCCGCCACCAATTGATCCGACGGGATCACTTCCTGCACGAGAGCGTTGATGTTTGACCAATAGATCGCCGAGCCGACGCCGAGGCAGAAATCCATGATGTAAATCTGCAGTGGTCCGCCATGGCCGAAGAAAAAAAGCGCCGATGTGCCGGCGACGATCGCACCGCGCGCGATGTCAAGCGCGATGCCGAGATACCGCCGGTCGAGCCGGTCAATCAGCACGCCGCCGAAAAATGGCACAAAGAGCCCCGGCGCCGTCAGCAGGATTAGCAGCACGCTCACCTGCACGGTCGAATTCGTGCGTCCGAGGATGTACCAGGTCACCCCCGCAAAGTTCATTCCGGAGCCGCTGATGGAGATGAATAGCGAAGCGAAGAAGTAACGGAAGCCTCGCTGTGCGAAGAGTGGCTTCCATTTCACCGTGGGATGCCGGCCGAGTTCCAAATTGTCTCCGAAGGGAACAGAAATTCTACGGGGAATTGTGCCGGCGCAGCAACGGTTTTGCCCCGATGTGTGACCGAGCGAGGCAGGACAGCAGAATGGAATCCGCGGCGAGGCCCATCGCCAATCAATTTGCTTTGCCAAATCAAAGTATATGAGCTAGGATCTTGCCCAATGCGCGACGATTCTATTCGGCAGGTACTGGCGCTCTATCCCGTGATTTTCTTTGCCTGTCACACACGCCACGTGCGTGACCCGCGCGCCCGGCGCCTCTTGAGCGCGCATCAGGCCAGCATCTTGGACCATCTCGATTCCATTGAGCCGTTGGATTTGAAAACACTGGCGCAGCACATGGGCGTGACGCTTTCAACGATGTCGCTCTCTGTGGATCGTTTGGTGCGCGGTGGCTACGTGGCTCGCACCCGGGACACGCAGGATGGTCGCCGCATCCGTCTGCGGCTCACGCCCGCGGGAGAACGCATGAAAAAAGCGAAATCGGTGCTCGATCCCGCGCGCGTCCGCGGCATGTTGCTGCATCTTTCAGCCAAGGAGCGCTTGGAAGCGCTTCGAGGTCTCGGGCTGCTAGCCCGCGCGGCGCAACAATTTATGGATTCGAGCGGCGCGATGGGGCTTTGGCCTCGCTCGCGGTGGCCGCGTCGCGTGCGCAAGGCATGAGGAGGGAACCATGGTCTGGCTCCGATGGATCGTGATTCTCCTGGCGCTTCAACAGGCAGGCTGGATGGCGTTGGACGGCGCCCGCTCCTTGATCGTTGGTGACTACTTTACTCCGAGGCATGGACCGCATGCTGGGCAGCTTGGCGCGTGGTCAAAACTGGTTTCGCGAGTGGGAATCAACCCGCGATCGACGCATATGAAATCATTTTTCGCCGCATACGGCGCAGCCTGGCTCATCGTCATTGTGTGTTTTGTGCTCGGGCTGCCGTGGGCGCGGCGAGCGATGCTCGTGGCCGCGGTGGGTTCGTTGTGGTTTTTTCCGTTCGGCACCCTTTCCAGTGGTATCCAGATCGTACTTCTCGCTTTCCTCACACGAATCCCGGCCGGAGGTGGCTCATGAAGTGGATTCTCATTGTCGTCGGTTGCCTCGCCCTGCTCGTGGCACTAGTTGCCCTTGTCGGCTCACTCTTGCCGGTAAAGCATGTGGCCACGCGCGCGGCACGATTTCATCAGCCGCCCGCCGCCATCTGGGCCGCAATCACGGACGTGGATGCCTTCCCCAGTTGGCGGACCAGCGTGAAAAAGATCGAACGGCTGCCCGATCACCAGGGTCGTCCCTCCTGGCGCGAAGTGGACAACCATGGTCAGTCACTTCCCTTTGAGAATGAAGAATGGGTGCCCTCGCAGTGGCTCGTCACACGGATTACAGATCCAAGGCTGCCGTTCGGCGGCTCATAGACCTATGAAATTCGCACGGCCGACGGTGGCAGCGAACTGCGCATTACGGAGAATGACGAAGTTTACAATCCCATCTTCTGTTTCCTGTCCCGATTCGTCTTCGGGCATCATGCCACGATAGATGCCTACCTGCGCGCACTCGGCCAAAAATTCGGGGAACAGGTGCAGCTTGAAAGATAACCGGTGAGGAAGAAACCCAGAGGGTCCGCGCGGCCGCCGGAAAAATCTTATGCCGACCGCCCGCTCGTCGACAAACTTGGCGTCAAGCCGGATAGCCGCGTCGCCGTGATCGGCATTCGCGACACTGCATTCCTTGCACAGCTCCGGCAGCGCGCCACCGATATTTCCTCGCGCCTGCCGAAGGAGAATTCCGATTTGATTTTTCTCGCCGTCGAAACAAAGGCGGATCTCGAGAGTTTATCTCTCCTTCGGGAATATCTGAAGCCCAATGGCGCCATCTGGGCAGTCTATCCCAAGGGTGTGCAGCACATCCGTGAAGCGGATGTGATGGGAATGACGAAGGCGGCGCGACTCGTGGACGTCAAAGTCGTTAGTTTCTCCGCAACGCACACCGCGCTCAAACTCGTTATCCCTGTCGCTCAGCGCTAGCCCGTGAGTCTTGTCCCGTTCCGCGCATTTTGATTCACTGTCTCGCGCAGGCAGCCTATGATGTCGTCATGACGGCACTGCTCGACGTGCGCGACCTTACCATCGAACTGCCGACGCTGGCGGGATGGGTGCGTCCAGTCAACGAGGTTTCCTTCGCGCTCGAAGAAGGAGGGACTTTGGGCGTCGTCGGCGAGTCGGGCTGCGGCAAGACCATGCTTGCGCTTGCGCTAATGGGCCTCGAGCCGCCGGGCGCGAGGCGAAGCGGCGAGGCATGGCTACGGCTACCTGAATCGCAAGCGAAGGCTTCAAGCAATCACCGCGCGAATCTGGTTGCTGCGCCGCCGGGTGAAATGCGTGCGCTCCGTGGCCGCGAGATGGCCATGATTTTTCAAGAGCCGATGACGGCGCTTAATCCCGTGCTGCGTATCGGAGCGCAAATTGAGGAAGCGATCCGCGTCCATGAGCCACAGCTTTCGCCGGACGGCGCTCGGCGGCGCGCCGTCGCTGCGCTCGAGCGCGCCGCCGTGCCGGAACCCGCGCTGCGGGCAAAGCAATTTCCGCATCAGCTTTCGGGTGGCCTGCGGCAGCGGGCGATGATTGCGATGGCCCTGGCCGCGGGACCTCGCCTCCTGATTGCCGACGAGCCCACCACCGCGCTCGACGTCACCGTGCAAAAACAAATCCTCGAACTGCTCTCGCGTCTGCGGCAAGAGCTGGGGCTTGCGCTCCTTTTCATCACCCACGACCTGGGGGTAGTCGTCCAGGTGGCGGACCGGCTCGCTGTGATGTACGCAGGACGGATCGTCGAAGAGGGGCCTGCCGCGAAAGTGCTCCGGAGTCCGAAGCATCCTTACACAGAAGGGCTGTTGCGTGCGGCGCCTCGCCTGCCGCGGGAAAAGCTGACTCCGATTCCGGGAGCGGTGCCGCGCCTGGATGCATTGCCGCCGGGCTGCGCTTTCGCGCCACGTTGTTCGTACCGGCGTGAAGAATGCGACGCCGGAATGCCGGAGCTGCGCCCGGCCTCGCCCGGACATCGCGCGCGGTGTATCCTCGTGCCATGAGCCAGCCCACCGAACACGAACAGCTCGATCGCGTTCGCGAACGATTCACGCGCACCGCCGATGCTTTCTCCGAGTTTTCTCTCTCGGTTCGCTCCGCCGAGGCGGAACGACTCGTCGCACTTACCGCTCCCCAAGGAAATGAGACGGCGCTCGATCTCGCTTGCGGCCCCGGGACGTTTGCGCGCGCCCTTGCCTCTCGCGTGCGGCTCGTTTTTGGGGTTGACCTGACGTTCGCTCTGCTGGCGCAGGCGCGGCGCGCCGCCGAAGCGAACCATGTCGCAAATTTGCTGTTGGTTTGCGGCAATGCCTACGCGATCCCGCTTACATCCGCAGCCCTCGACATCGCCTCCTGCGGCTACAGCCTCCACCACATGTCGGAGCCGGCAGTGGCGCTGCGTGAACTCGCGCGGGTGCTGCGCGCCGGAGGCCGCGTGGCAGCGCTCGATTTGATTGCGCCGGAGGAGTTCGCGCGCGCGGAACGGAACAACCAGATCGAAAAGGCGCGGGATGTCTCGCATACGCGCACGCTGGCCGCCAGCGAATTGGAAAGCCTCGTCCGCGCAGCGGGCTTTCGAATTCTCCGGCGTGAAGTGTCGGAGCGGCCGCGGTCGTTTGACGATTGGATGCGCATCGCGGGCTGGCAGCCGCCGGACCCTGCCTACGCGGAGTCGCGCCGACTGATGGAGGCTTCCATCGAGAATGATTCGGCAGGCTTCCATCCGCGACGGGCCACCGGCGCGCGGCCTGATATCGAGTTTGTCCAGACGTCTCTTTTCGTGATTGCGGAGAAGAAGTAACGTTCGGCGAGCGCACGCATTTCGAATAGGGTACGCAGTCGGTCGGATTTTCTCGAATGACGACAGAACATCTGCTCGAAGTACACAACCTGCAAAAAATATTCTCGGTCTCAACTGGTGCCTTCGGAAGTGCGGGCCGCCGTATCGCCGTGGATGGTGTGAGCCTCGCACTGGAAGAGGGTGAGACGCTGGGAATCGTCGGCGAGTCCGGTTGCGGCAAGACGACGCTGGCGCGGATGGTCTTGCGGCTGATCGAGTCGGACGCGGGCGAAATCCGCTTCCGCGGACACGACTGGCTCGCCGCGCGTGGCGCGGAGCTGCGTTCGCTGCGGCGCCAAATGCAGATGGTGTTTCAGGATCCGGTGGGTTCGCTCAATCCCCGGATGCGCGTGGAAGCGATCGTCGGTGAGCCTCTTGCGATTTACGAGCCCCACCTTTCGCGCTCGGAGCGGCGCGCGCGCACGGCCGAATCGCTCGCCGCCGTTGGCCTTGAGGAAGACGCACTTGCGCGCTTCCCGCATGAGTTTTCCGGAGGACAGCGCCAGCGAATCGGGATCGCCCGCGCGCTGGTACTGCGGCCGGCGCTCGTTGTGGCGGACGAGCCCGTATCGGCGCTCGATGTTTCCGTGGGCGCACAGATCCTCGAACTGCTCGCACGCCTGCAGGGCGAGTTCCACCTTACCTACATCTTGATCTCGCACAGCCTGCCGGTCGTGGCGCAGCTTGCCACGCGCGTAGCGGTGATGCAGGCGGGGCGCATTGTGGAAACGGGGCCGCCCGAGCGCATCCTCGTCGCACCCGAGCATCCCTACACCCAGGCACTCGTCGCCGCTGTCCCCCAAATCCCCGCCTGAGAGGCGCCCCGCGGCGTGTTCTTGGTAATTTTCCTTGCACCCGCGCGTAGAAGTAGGAGAATCCGGGGGACCGCTACCCCCATCTTGGAGGAAACCAGCGATGGCAACTACACCGGCCCCAGCCGAACCCGCGTCCATCGGAACGATGGGCCGGCTCACCGGCGTCCTGTTTAGCCCGAAAGAAACCCTTGCTGATATCGCGCGGCACCCGAGCTGGATCGCGCCACTCGTCCTTCTTTGCCTGGTTAACCTCGCGATTATAGCGATTTTCACGCAGCGTGTTGGCTGGGTGAGCTTCATGCAGAAAAAGATCGACGAGAGTTCACAGGCGCAACAACTCTCGCCGGAGCAACGCCAGCAGCGCGTCGAAGTGGGCGCAAGGGTTGCGCCGTACACCGGCGCAATTTTCGGCGTACTCGGAATCGTGGTAGTTACTCTGATCGTGGCCGGTGTTTTGCTCGGTGCGTTCAACGCCATGGCCAGTGCAAATCTGAACTTCAAGGCCGCCATGGGGATCACTGCGCACGCCTTGATGCCCGGCTTCATCGGGGGGCTATTGGGAATCCTGATTCTCTTCCTCAAAGACCCAACAACCATCGACATCGAACATCTGGTGGCGGCAAACCTGGGCGCGCTCGTGCCCGACGGCTCGGCCAAGTGGCTCGTGACGCTTGCCAGCTCATTCGATCTTTTTACATTCTGGGTGATCGCGCTGCTTGCGATCGGATTCTCGGTAGCGAATCCGAAAAAAATCACTATGGGCCGCGCGTTCGGAGTAGTGATCGCACTCTGGACGGTGATCGTGATCATTCGCGTGGGCATCGCCGCGGCCTTCTCCTGATACACTCGGCAGGATGGGATTTTGTTTCGAGGTCCTGAAGAGCGATCCGAGCGGCGCGCGGCTGGGGCGGCTCGAAACACCGCACGGTGTGATCGAGACGCCCGTTTTCATGCCGGTCGGCACGGCGGCGGCCGTGAAGGGCCTGACGCAGCAGGCGCTCGAAGAACTCGGCGTCGAAATCCTGCTCGCCAATACCTATCACCTGTTCCTGCGCCCCGGTCACGAACTCGTGCGTCAGTTAGGCGGGCTTCACGAGTTCATGTCCTGGCCCCGGCCGATCCTCACGGATTCGGGAGGTTTTCAAGTCTTCAGCCTCGCCGATCTGCGCAAAGTGACCGACGAAGGCGTCACGTTCCGCTCGCACCTCGATGGCTCCGAGTATTTTCTCACTCCTGAAAAAGCGATCGAGGTGCAAATCGCACTCGGCGCCGACATCATCATGGTCCTCGACGAGTGTATCGAGTCCACTTCGGATCGCGCGCCCGCCCGCGATGCCGCCGCACGCACATTCGACTGGGCCTGCCGTTGCAAGGATTATTTCGCGCGCCACGGCAATCCCGCGCGGCAAATGCTCTTCGGCATCGTGCAGGGCGGTGCGCACGCGGATCTGCGCCGCGAAAATGCCGATTCCCTCGTCGAGCAGGATTTTCCCGGCTACGCCGTCGGCGGCCTCGCGGTAGGCGAGCCGCACGCAATGACGTGTGAAATGACTTCGGAAGCGACCGCGCGGCTGCCCGCGGACAGGCCCCGCTACCTGATGGGCGTCGGCCGGCCCGAGCAACTTGCCGACTACGTCCGCTGCGGCGTGGACATGATGGATTGTGTCTTGCCGACGCGCTCGGCCCGGCACGGCTACCTCTTCACGCATCAGGGACGCTTGCTGATCAAGAACGCGCAGTACGCGAAGGATTCCCGGCCGATCGATGAGGAATGTGATTGCTTGGTGTGCCGGCGTTATTCTCGCGCGTACTTGCGGCACCTTTTTGTTGCCAACGAATTGCTCGCCGCGATCCTCAACACCCACCACAATCTGTACTTTTACCTTGACATCATGCGGGGAATTCGCGAGGCTATAAAGTTTGGGAATCTCTCGGGATTCTGCTCTGACCTTCAGGCGCGCCTCGAAAGCGGGCATCCCTAAGTAGGGTCGTTCGGCGAGGGTTGGGTCGGGGCATTCTTGTCGTCGGGAATCTTTTTCAGTTCTTCTGTGATGACGGGCGAGAGCTGCGAAGTGGGAGGCGGTTTTCACGATGAATCATTTCAGCGGAATGCCGGACGTCGCTGTGTTCGCGCAGATTCCCGGGACCAGCGCGCTCACCGGCCTGCTCCCCATCCTGTTCATTCTTGTCATCTTCTATCTCTTTCTCATCCTCCCGGCGCAGCGGCGGCAGAAGAAAACCACGCAAATGCTCCAGGCGCTCAAAAACGGCGACAAAGTGATTACGAACGGCGGCATCTACGGAACCATCGTCGGCTTGGAAGGCGACGCGGTCCAACTGCGGATCGCTGATCAAGTAAAGATCAAGCTGTCTCGCTCGGCGATCTCCGCCGTTCAGCCGGATTCGAAGGAGGGCTAGCAAGCCCGCATGACTTCCCAGCTCAAGTGGAAAGTGATTTTCATCGCCGGCGTCATTCTTCTTTGCATTTTTGGATTGGTGGGCCTTCCGGAATTCCCTACCTCGTGGGCTGCGCTGAAAGACAATTTTGGCCAGCGCATTCTGCTGGGTCTTGACCTGCGCGGCGGCACGCACCTGGTGTTGCAGGTGCAGGTTCAGGAAGCAATCGGACTGCATTGCGACCAGACGGTGGATCTGCTCACGAAGCAACTCCACGACAAAAACATCGGCTTCGGCGAAATTCGCCGCGTGGACGAGACCCACATCCTTCTCCGCAATCTGGCGGCGGATCAGTTGGGGGCTTTCCGCGACATGCTGCACGACCAATTCTCCGACTGGGATTTTGCGCCGGCTGCAGGAGAAGCCTCCGGTTACCTGCTGACGATGAAGCCCTCGGTTGTCGCGGAGCTTCGCCGGCAAACGATGGAGCAATCGCTCGAAACGATTCGCCGCCGCATTGACCAGCTTGGATTGCGTGAGCCCACCATCGCACCGACCGGCCGCTCGGAAGACGAAATCCTGGTGCAGTTACCTGGGGAAGGCGATCCCACGCGTGCAAAGGCCGTGATCCAGACCGGCGGCCAATTGCAATTACAACGCGTCGCGGACGATCGCACGTATCCATCGGAAGCGGAAGCGCTCGCCGCCCATGGAGGGGTGCTGCCACCTGGAGCGGAGATGGTGCCCGGGCGTTCGGAAGGCGGATCGGGCGCCGCGCAGGTGTACTACATCCTTGACCGCGTCCCCATCGTCACCGGACAGGATCTTCGGAGCGCGAGCGCCTCACCCAATACGGAGCGGCCCGGCTCCTACCAGGTGAACTTTTCTCTCTCCACCCAAGCGGCGCAGCGATTCGGCCCCTTCACCGAGGCGAACCAGGGCCACCAGATGGCGATCGTACTTGACCATCATGTCCAGACCGCCCCCGTCATCAATAGCCGCATTGAAGATTCCGGCCGGATCGAAGGCAATTTCGACCAGCAATCCGCGAATGATTTGGCGCTGATTCTGCGCTCAGGCGCACTGCCTGCCTCCGTGAAATATTTGGAGGAGCGCACCGTGGGGCCTTCGCTCGGAGCGGATTCGATTCGCGATGGCGTTCGCGCATCCGTCATGAGCCTGATCGTCGTAATGATCTTTCTCGTCTTCTATTACCGGCTTTCGGGAATTAACGCAGTAGTGGCGCTGTTGCTGAACCTGGTGATCTTGCTCGCGGCGCTCGCCTATTTCGGGGCTGTTCTGACGCTGCCCGGCATCGCCGGCGTGATTTTGACGATCGGCATGGGAGTGGATTCGAACGTCCTGGTCTTCGAGCGCATTCGCGAAGAGTTGCATGCGGGCAAGGCGAATAGTACAGCAGTGGGTCAGGGATTCGACCGCGCGTTCTTGACCATCATCGACACACACGTGACCACCATAGTCTCGGCCGTGTTCCTGTTCCTCTTCGGGACCGGACCGGTCCGCGGTTTTGCTGTCACGCTGGTCATCGGTCTCATCGCAAACGTGTTTACGTCGATCTACGTTTCGCGGACGATTTTTGATTGGCACTTGGTGCGGATGCCGCGCCAGGGAGAACTGAGCATCTAAGGCTTGTTCGGCAGGCGAGGGGAACTCGGGCACAAATCTGTGCCGGATGGTGTCTAACTAACAGGGAAAAGACTGGACGATGGAATTCTTTCACGGCGTCGATATCGACTGGATGGGCAAGGCGAAGTATTTTGTCGCCCTCTCGGCCACGCTGCTCTTGATTGGCGGAATTTCCTGGTTCAGAAAGGGAAGCCTGCGGTACGGCGTAGATTTCAAGGGCGGCACGTATGTGTATGTCCGCTTCGCGAACCAGCCGCCCATTGATGAAATCCGCCGGGGCCTGGCCTCGGAAGGGCTCGGAGACAGCGTCATCCAGCCGATCAGCGATATTTCAAATCCCAACGCCAACGACGTTGTCATCCAACTCGAACAGAAGGGCGAAGGCGCTGAAGCGCTGGACACAGGCAAGCAGACGATCATCAATGCGCTGCACAAGACGTTTGCGAGCAGCGCCACAAACTTGCCCGACTTTAACGCCGTCACGCCCCCCGTCCTTGCGGAGTATCTGACGCGCAAGGATCCGCTCGGGCTCGGTCCGACCGGCGGGCCGCGCTACACTCAACTCGCCCGCTCGCTCACCGATTTCCGCGACAAGCAACGCAGCGGCTTACTCACGAACTTCGATGATTTGAAGGGCGTCGAGGGCGTGAATAACGCCGTGTTGGCAAGTCTTCGCGACGGCTTTTCGCTGAGTAATTTCACGATTCGAAATGTGGAGATCGTCGGACCCAAGGTCGGCGCTCAGCTCCGTCGCCAGGCAATTTACGCCACCCTCTATGCCTTGGCGGGCATGCTGGTATATATTGCCTTCCGATTCGAGTGGGTGTACGGTGCGGCGGCGGTCATTGCCGTGTTTCACGATGTGCTGATCACGCTCGGCTTTTTCTCGCTCCTTCATTTTGAGATTTCGCTGACCGTGATCGCCGCGCTCCTCACTCTCGTAGGCTACTCGATGAACGACACAATTGTGATCTTCGACCGCGTGCGGGAAAACCTGCGCTTGATGCGCCGCGAGCCGCTCCCGGTCATCGTCAATCGCTCCATCAATCAAACCCTGTCGCGAACCATTCTCACCAGCGGTTTGACGTTTCTCACCGTGGTCGTCCTCTTCCTGATGGGTGGTGAAGTTTTGCGCAGCTTCTCTTTTGCTATGGTGGTGGGAGTTGTGGTAGGAACGTACTCCAGTTTTGGGATTGCAGCGCCAATTGTCGTTCTTTGGCATAAGTTTCGTGGTCAAGGAGCCGTAGCAGGCGGCGGATCCGCAGCCGAGAAACGCCTCGCGGCAGCCGGCAGGAGGTAACCATGTTTGACGAACTGGTCGAGTCGAGCCCGCACCGCAAGAGAACGCACACGCCGTGGACGGTCGTCGTTTCGTCGGTTCTGCAGGCTAGTCTGCTGGGAATACTGATTCTGATTCCTCTGATTTACACGGAGGCGCTGCCCAAGCAGATGCTGACGACCTTCCTCGTGGCTCCGCCTCCCCCTGCTCCGCCTCCGCCCCCGGCAGCACCCGTCCAGAGAGTTGTTCGACCGGTCGTTCGAATTATTCAGGCTGGTAAGATGGTGGCGCCCACAGTCATCCCGAAGAAAGTTCAAATGATCAAGGAAGAGGAGTTGCCGCCGGACGTCAGCGCGGTCGGCGTTGTGGGCGGCGTGCCGGGCGGCATTCCGGGTGGCCAGGTGGGCGGCGTCCTCGGTGGAATTATTGGTGGAGTTGGGTCCTTGCCACCCCCGCCACCCAAGGCGGCCCCGCAGCGAATTCGCGTGGGCGGCAACGTGGTGGAGGGGCGCCGGATCCGTTATGTCCAGCCTGTCTATCCACCGATCGCCAGGCAGGCGCATATTTCTGGAACCGTGGTTGTGCATGCCATCATCGCCAAAGACGGCTCCGTGCAGGAGTTGCAGTTGATGTCCGGTCACCCGCTTTTGGTTCAGGCGGCGATGGATGCCATCAGGCAGTGGCGCTATCAGCCCTATTTGCTGAACGGTGAGCCGGTGGAAATCGATACGACCATCAATGTTATTTTCCAATTGGGGAGTTAGGCGCGACGACCGGTCTCGGTGGCCTCAACCGGCAGTCAGCCTGCTAGCGAGAGAATCTGGATCGATTTGAGGAGGAGTGAATTCTATGCTTGCAAATGTATCGTTCATCAGCTTCGCGCTGCTGCAACAAAGCGGCGAAGTCGGCTGGGACCTCGTCAGTATGTGGCACTCGATGAGCTACCCTGCCAAGACCGTCGTCGTCATCCTGTTCGTGATGTCGGCCTGGTCGGTGGGCATCATGATCGACCGCGCCCTGATGTACAGTGCGTCGCGGAAGCAGTCGCGCGTCTTCGTCCAGCAAGTGGCCGGAGCGCTTAAGGACAACAAGCTCGATGAGGCCATCTCGATCGCCGAGCGCAACAAGAAGAGCCACATCGCCAAGGTGGTGGCCACCGGCCTTTCCGAATTCCAGGCGGCTTCGGCCAACGTCCCCGACGAGGAAGTGATCGAAGCGGCCAAGCGCGGCCTCGAGCGCTCGGTCGCAATCGTGCATGCCGAGATGAAGCGCGGCCTCTCCGGCCTCGCCACCATCGGTTCCACGGCCCCCTTCGTTGGTTTGTTCGGAACCGTGATGGGGATCATCAACGCGTTCAAAGGGATTTCCGCGCAGAAGGCGACCGGCCTTTCCGCTGTCGCAGGCGGTATCGCCGAAGCCTTGGTGACCACCGCGCTCGGCCTGCTCGTGGCCGTACCTGCGGTGTGGACATTCAACTATTTCACCAACAAAGTGGAAGCCTTCGATGTGGAGATGGATAACTCCTCCATGGAGTTGATCAACTACTTCATCACGCGTCGAGGCGGGAAGAAGTAACGTCATGGCGTACAAGCCAAAAGCCGGCGAGGTGATGGCGGCACCGAACGTGATCCCCATGGCCGACATCATGCTCGTCCTGCTGATCATCTTCATGGTCGTCACGCCCATGCTTCAGAAAGGCTTTTCGGTCGACATGGTCAAGGTGGATAACGCCTTGGACTTGCAGGCTGCTGACAGGGACGACGCGATTCTGCTGGCGGTGACGCGGGACGGCAGCATTTATCTGGGCACAAAGAAAACCTCCTTGGACCAGATCACCGACGAAGTCAAGGACCTCATTGCCAACCGGTTGGATAAGACCGTCTTCGTCAAGAGCGACGCCCGCGCCAAGTACGGGGATGTCGTCAAACTCGTGGACGAAATCCGCGCCGCTGGCGTCGACAATTTGGGGCTGCTGACCGAGCGGACCGAGAAGAAGAACGTGCCGCCTCCGCCACCGACGGGCGGCGGTTGATTCGTACCACGTAAGGGAGACCTCCGATGGGAATGGCAGTTGGCGGACACAAGGGCGTGATGGCCGAGATGAACATCGTGCCCCTGATCGACATCTTGCTGGTGCTGCTGATCATCTTCATGGTGATCACGCCCACCACGCCGAAGGGACTTGAGGCGCTTGTCCCACAGCCCGCTCCTCCAAACGCCAAGGAAGATCCGGCGTTGCTGGCCAAGACGATCGTTGTGCAGGTTCTCCCGGGCGGCAAAGTGATGATCAATCAGGACGATTCGTCCTGGGAAAGCTTGGGGCCGCGTCTCGAGGACATTTTCAAAGAGCGCGCGGAGAAAGTTGCTTTTGTCAAGGGTGACGACACCGTGCCGTTCGCCGATGTTGCCCGGGCCATTGACATCATGCGGGGCTCCGGAATTGAAAAAGTCGGCCTCATCACCGCTAAGGTGGAAGCCGGCCAGTAGCGGCCAGAAACCTCTCTCGCATTGCGTTCGTGCGCGTCACCTGCGCGAGCGACACGGGGCATCAGGGGGCCTTCCAATGGGTACGCTGCTTGGGGATCGCAAGAGCATTATGGCGGAAATGAATGTCGTGCCCCTAATCGATATTCTCTTGGTGCTTTTGATCATTTTCATGGTAATTGCGCCGACGATGCCGAATGGCCTCAAAGCAGTCATCCCTCAGCCTGCGCTTCCTTCTGTCCACCCGCTCGGTCCGGAAAACGTTGTCGTGGTTCAGGTCCTATCCGGCGGGGGGCTGAAGATCAACCAGGATGATGCGACCTGGGATGATTTGGGCCCGCGCCTCCATGCCATCTTCAAGGAGCGCGCGGAAAAGGTTGCTTTTGTGAGGGGCGATGACGGCGTCCCATTCGCCCAAGTTGCCCGAGCGATCGGCGTCATGCGCGGATCAGATGTCGAACAAGTCGGCCTCCTCACCGAGAGGGTCCAGGCCAGCCGGTGAGGGTCCAGAGGGCCCGTTGCTTTCCGGGCGGACCCATTTTCACGAAAGCCGTTCTTCAAGGAGAGCTGGGATGGAGCGGAAGTTTCAGGCAAAATGTTTTCTCGTAATCGTAGCGGCATTCTCTCTCATAGCGACTGCCGGTTGCAGCAAATTGAAGGCCCGTGATCGTCTGAACAAAGGCGTGCAGGCGTACAAGAACGGCCAGTTCGATGAGGCGATTGAAGACTTCAAACAGTCCAAAGATCTTGACCCATCCCTCATCAACGCCAGGCTCTATCTTGCCACGGCGTACGCCAGCCAGTACATTCCCGGCGCTCCCTCGGAGGACAATGTCCGCATGGGGCAGCAGGCTATCCAGGAATTTCAAGATGTGCTGAAGGAAGATCCGAACAATCTCGCGGCCATTGACGGGATTGGCTCGATCCTTTTCAACATGGGCGGCACGCCATACGATACGAAGAAATTCGAAGAATCAAAATCCTTCCACAAGAAACACATTGAATTGAAGCCGGATGATCCGGAGCCGTATTACTGGATGGGCGTAATTGACTGGTCCATGGCGTACCGCGGCAACAAGGAACTTCGCGTGAACTATAACGCCAAGGCGAAGAAGTCGATCAAGGACGACGAGCCATTGCCGCCGGCCGTCCGCGATGATTTCATCAAACAGTACGGCTCGATCATCGACGAAGGCGTGGCCGATTTGAAGAAAGCCATCGAGCGTCGTCCGGATTACGACGACGCAATGGCCTATCTCAACCTGCTCTATCGCCAGAAAGCCGATATGGAAACGAGCCCGGACGACCGTAAGAACGATTTGAAGATGGCCAATGAGCTCGTGGACAAAGTGAAGGAAATCAAGCAGAAGAGGATGGAAGCTCCCCCGCCGAAGTAAGAGGCGCTGCGTTTTCGCCGGCTGAGCCGCTCTGGCTCAGCCGGCTTTTTTCTTCAGGCCCGATGGCTCGTCCCCGTTGCCAACGAGTTCAGCTTGTCCGCTCGCCGAAAGGCGCAATCGGGCATACAATGAAAACACGGTGGCGGAAGTGATCAAATCAGCAGCCAATCCTGTCGCGGCACGGCGTGCCATTGATTTGCGCTTTGTCGAACTGATGGACAAGGTGCGCCGGAATCGTCCGGGCGACGACCTGGACTTGCTCCGCCGCGCCTACGATTTTGCTGCCGAGCAACACCGCACACAACTCCGGGAATCGGGCGAGCCTTTCCTCTCCCACCCCCTCGAAGTAGCGCACGTGCTCGCTGACATGAAGCTCGACGTGACCACGCTTTGTGCCGCGCTGCTCCACGATGTCGTCGAAGACACGAGAATTCCGCTCGAGCAGATCTCCGATCAGTTCGGCGCCGACGTCGCTCGCCTGGTCGAAGGCACCACGAAAATCAGCCGCATCGACCTGCTCGGTCCGGAAGCTCGTCAGGCCGAAAACGTCCGCAAGATGCTCTTGGCCATGGTGAACGATGTCCGGGTCGTCCTCGTGAAACTGGCAGACCGGCTGCACAACATGCGCACGTTGCGTTACCTCTCTTCCGAGCGGCAGGAACGGATTGCGCGCGAGACTCTCGAGATCTATGCGCCTGTCGCCAACCGGCTCGGCATGGGCTTGATGCGCGGCGAACTGGAAGACCTTGCTTTCAGCTACCTGGAGCCTTCCGCCTACCTCGAACTGCAGAAACGCGTCGCGTCCAAAGCAAAGGTCTACGAGAAGTTCCTCCACGAGGTGCAGGAATCCATCCGCGAAAAGATGGTGGAGAACAGTATCCCGGCGGAAGTGGAAGGCCGCATCAAGCGGCTCTACTCCATCCACCTGAAAGTCCAGCGGCAGCAGCGGTCGCCGGATCAGATCTATGATCTGCTCGCCATCCGCGTGATTACCGATACGGTGAAAAACTGTTATGCCGCGCTCGGCGTGATTCACCAGATTTGGCGGCCGGTGCCGGGCCGGTTCAAGGATTACATCGCCATGCCCCGGCCAAACCTCTACCGCTCGCTGCACACCACTGTCATCCACGCCGGCCAGCCCTTCGAAGTGCAGATCCGCACGCAGGAAATGCATCGCCTCGCCGAACAGGGCGTTGCCGCGCACTGGAAATACAAGGATGGCCGCGAAGTTTCCGATGCGGACGACCAGCGCATCGTCTGGATGCGCCAGCTGATCGAGTGGGTTCGCGAGATGCAGGAGCCGAGCGAATTCCTCTCGACGCTGCGCGTGGATCTGTACCCCGACGAGGTGTACACCTTCTCCCCGAAGGGCCGCGTGATCGTTCTCCCTCGCGGCGCCACTCCGGTGGATTTTGCCTACGCCATTCACACGGAAGTTGGCCACCAGTGCGTCGGCGCGAAGGTGAACAGCCAGATCGTCCCGCTGCGGCATGCCCTTTCGAATGGCGATGTAATTGAAATCCTCACGCATAAGGGACACGCGCCCAGCCGCGACTGGCTCACCTTTGTCCGTAGTTCGCGCGCCCGTAGCAAGATTCGCCATTGGATCAATCTGCATGAGCGCCAGGAAGCGACCGATGTCGGGCGCCGCCTACTCGAGAAGGAAGCGAGGCATTGCGGTATTAGTTTGAAGAAGATCTCCGACGACGTTTTGAGGAGTGTTGCGGAGGAATACGGCTGCGCGCAGATGGAAGATCTTTTCGCCCAGCTCGGCTATGGCAAGTGGTCCGCTCGCCAGGTACTCGCGAAGGTCTCCGGGGAGCCGCTGGTCGAAAAGCCTAATGAAAAGAAGCCGAAGCTGGTCTCCACCGTCAAGCGTATGTTCGGCATTCGCGATGCCGCGATCCTCGTCCGCGGCCACGACGACTTGATGGTATTTCGCTCCAAGTGCTGCAATCCGATTCCCGGAGACGAAATTGTCGGCTATGTGACGCGGGGGCGAGGCGTCGCCGTCCACAGCACCTCATGCCCCAACGTCCAAAACCTTCTCTACGAAACGGAGCGCCGCATCGACGTGGAATGGGCGGGCACCGGCGCGGCCGTTTTCCCGGTGCGGCTGCGGATCCGCACCGAGGACCGCCCTGGCGTGCTCGCCGAAATCACGAAGTTCATCAGCGAGGCGGGCGCCAACATTCGCACGCTCGAGAGTGCCGGCGAAGCGCTCCACGCGCGCATCGAAGTCGCGCTCGACGTTGCCGACCGCAAGCAGCTCGATCGGATCCTCTCCAACGTCAAGAAAATCCCCGGCATCTTCGATATCGAACGTGTCTACAACCTTTGAGCGATTCGTTGGGTAATCCTTCCGCCACATCGGTAAGCGCCGCCCTCCGGTTCACAGCTACAATGAAAGCTATGAGATTCTTCGTTCAATTTCGGTGCTCGGAAATACTTGCGCTTGCGCTGTGCCTGGTCTTGATGGGCGCTGCCGGGTGCAAGAGGAACCGCGGGGCGGATCTCACCCCCCTCGATAACCTGGGACTCAGCTACAGCAGTCTTGAGGAACTTCGCTCACTCGAAGTCCGGAGCGCCGAAGTGCCGGAGCTCGTGAAAGCGAAGCGGGCGGGCCTCTCCGATGCCGGCTGTGTTGACCTGCTGCGCATTGCTCGCGCCCGCCAGCATGCATTTGCAGACGGTGACGGAGTTGCCAGCCTGCTGCAGGTGGGAATGTCGGAACAAACGGTCCTCGAATTGGCACGGCTGAACCAATTGGGTCTCCAGACGGGTGAAGAGCAGGCCATGCGGCTTGCGGGTTTGTCTGATCGGGTGATCCTGGCGATGGCGCGGCGACGCGCCGCGGGCCAGCCTGCGCTTTCGGGTGCCGCGCTCGCCAGAATGAAAAACGCCGGCGTCGGTGAAGAAAAGATGCTCGAATTGATCGACCGCGGCCTCACGGATGAGCAAGTGGCCGCGACAATCCGTCACAGGTAGCGCGTGGCGCAGCACGGTTTCCTCCAGCAGTTCATTTTCCCTTCAGTTGTTTTGACCCGCGTGGTCCGGCCCGGTAGAATCACTCCGCTTTGCTGCGTAACAAGATAGGGCGGCCTGGATCCGGCGCCATTCTAGCGCTGGCGCTTGTGTGCCTTGCCGCGTGCTCGGTTCCGCTCGCGCCCGGCTATAAAGTGCAGAAGGAAACTCTCGACGTGCTTTACGTGTCCGGAGATCATCCGCACCTCGCCATCCGCGCCGCCTACCAACTCCGCAACGTCGGCAATGCGCCACTTAATTCGATCGAGGTCTCTTTGCCGGACGAGAAGACTTTTGGCCGGCAGAATCTGAGTGCGGAGATTGATGGCCGCCCGGTCACACCCTCCCTGGCAGCAGCTGAGCGCGAGAGCAGTGCCCCGGACGAGATTTTTCGAATTTCCATCGAGCCCGCCTGGCCACAAAAGCAGAAGCGCAATCTTGTCCTCGAATACCGCCTCGCGCCGGCGCCCCGCGGCCGCGCTGCAATTGCGGTGGATGATGTGTCCTTCCACCTGCAACCGCAGGGTTGGTTCCCTGAGCTGCAAACTCCGAAAAAGCTTTTCTCACATGATGTCGAGCGCCCCGATCCGACGCCGGTGAACCTTATCGTACCGCCGGAGTTCTTGGTGATTTCAACTGGCAGTTCCTCCGGCGCACGAAAACAGGGCGGGGATATCGAACACCGTTTTACTCTCCATAAGCTGAATCTCGACCCATTCATTGTCGCGGGGCGATATCATCAACAGGAAGTGAACGCGCCGGAAGGCGACGTGGTTTTCTGGACGCTCGCGCCGATCTCCGCGCCGGCGTCCCAGGTGGCTGGCGCCCGACTCGCCGCGACCATGAAAGTCTATGCCGCCGCCTTCGGACCCATTCTGAAGAAGTCGGCGCCTGTTCACATCGCCGAAACTTCCACCCATCTTTACGGGCGTTCCGCCACGGGAGAGGGGCCCGCAGGCTGGCCCTTTCTCAACGGCGTGCTCTTGAACCGGCAGGCGTTCGCCCTTGAAGCTTCGAGCGAGGTTTTCCTGGGGGTGGCGGAACACGAGTTGGCGCACACCTGGTTGGGCGAACAGGTGAGGTTGCGTCCTGAGGCTGAAATCGGCATGGGTGAGGGCTTCGCGGAATACGCTCCAATCGTTGCCGCGGAAGCGCGCGGTGGAGCAGCGGCTCGGGCGAACGCTGTCCGGCAGCGCTTGAAGCTGTACGATGACGCGCGGGTTGCCAGTGTTGAAAAGCCGCTGTCGGCCATCCGCGCCGGGGATCCTTGGGAGCAGCGCAAGATCTCTTACGCAAAGGGATCCCTCCTCTTCCTCGCTCTTGAAGATGAATGCGGGGAGGCAGGCGCGCGGCGGGGCATCGCCCATCTGGTCAGTGCGCTGCACGGCGAAAGTGCCGGGTTCGAAGACCTGCGCTCCGCCGTGGAATTGGAAACAGGAAAGAATCTCGCCGAGTTTTTCCGCATCTGGTTAAATGACACCGGACTTCCGGACAGCTTCCGCGAGCGCTACGCGGTGAAGCAATGAACGAACAACTTCCAAGGAGGAACGGTGAAAGAGATCATCGCAACGCAGCACGGCCCGAAAGCGATCGGCCCCTACTCGCAGGCGATTCGCGCGAACGGATTCGTGTTTATTTCCGGTCAGGTTGCCTTTGACCCAGCCACGGGACACCTTGTCGAAGGCGACGTGGCAAAGCAGACGGAGCGCGTGCTCCTGAATCTCAAGGCCATTGTCGAAGCAGCCGGTTCAGCGCTTGAAAAGGCCGTCCGGACCACCGTCTTCTTGAAGGATATGAATGACTTTGCCGCCATGAATGAAGTCTATGCCCGCTATCTTCCGCCAGGCAACGCGCCCGCGCGTTCCACTGTGGAAGTGGCGCGGCTGCCCCGCGACGTTCGAGTCGAGATTGACCTGATCGCGCTCGCGTAGAAGTCTTGTCTTCGCATCGCCATCCCCGGAGTTGTCAGCGATTATGTAGCTCTGAGTCGGGCGGAGCGCTTGTGCGAAATGCCACGGGATCATGTTTGGTTCGGGAAGATGGCCTGGGCGGAAAGCCTTATTTTCTTTGAGAGCGCCTCGGAGAGTGGAGAAGCTCCTTCTTTTTCTTCACCGCGACAGCCATGTCGGCCAGCGTGGTCGTTTCGAGGTAGGTCATCATCTGCATGCGAAGTCCTTTCCAGGTGTCGTGTAGCGGGCACGGGGATTCGTCCGAGCAGCGTTCCAGGCCGACGGCGCATTCGAGGAATTGATCCAATCCGTCGATCGCCGCAACGATATCGCGCAGGGTAATCAACTGTGGTTTGCGCGCCAGCTTGAAACCGCCGCCCGGCCCGCGGCGGGAATCAACCAATCCCTTTCGCGCCAATTCCTGCAGGACCTTGCCAAGGACCGGGGCAGGGAGCCCCTCCGCCTTGGCGATTTCTTTCCCCTGTACCGCTCCGCCGTTGGGGAACTGTGCCAGATAGGAAAGGGCGCGAATCGCGTATTCACAAGGCTTCGAATAAATCATAAGAGAGTCCGGAATCCAGTTTCCTCATCTCCTCGATCATCGTCAAGCCCATTCTTGCAATGAGGCGGCCAGGCACAATCCTAGTGTTACGCAAGGGAAACAAAGATTGTTCTTGACAGAGGAGCAATAAAAGAATAAATATTCCTTAATTCTTGTTTTGGACGGTGCCATGCTCTACGGACGTGCTGCCGAGGTTGCCATTCGAGCGGCCCTGTACTTGGCCGGTCGGCCTCCGGGGGAACTCTCTCCGGTGCACGATGTGGCTAGGGCGACGAATCTTTCCAGTGCGTATCTTTCCAAGATCATCCAGCGATTGGCTCCGGCGGGTCTTGTCAGGACCTTTCGCGGACCGGGTGGCGGCATCCAGTTGGGAAAGTCCCCGGAAGCAATCACTCTTTGGTCTCTGGTATCTGCCATCGAAGGACGGGCCGAAGTCGATCGGTGCGCCCTCGGACTGGGCAACTGCTCGTCCGAGAACCCCTGCCCCTTCCACAAACTGTGGGCGCCCCAGCGAGGGGAATTCCGAAGGCTGCTCGAAGAGACGACGATTGCCGCCCTTCTCACGGAGTTCGCAGAAGTTCAGGCGCACGACCAGCAAGATCAAGAGTTTCAGCGGCGAACTGCGGAGCCGTCGTTCTTCTACCAGGCGGCCCCGGAACGGCGGGACCGGCCGTGAGGCTACGTCGAACTCCCTCCAGAAGAGAGAAATACTGATGCATCCGTCGAGGAGAGCCTGATGCCAGCGAGTATACAAGCCATCGATTTCATGTACTACGTCTCCACACCGGAATTCATCGAGAAGTGGACGCGCGCGAAGCAAGGGGAATTGGTGTGCCGGATGGAACGGGCAATCGGGGGGCTGCCCTCCTACACTTCCATCGAGGAAATGCTGAAACGGATGGACGAAGCCGGGGTCGACAAGGTTTTTGTCACCCAATGTAAGATGTGGTCGTACTGGCGTAAATGGATGTACATGGATACGCAGTTGGAGGAAGTGCTCCAGTACACGGAGAAATATCCGAAGCGATTCGTTGGACTGGCCGGGTACAACCCTTTCCGCATTCGGGAAAGCCTCGACGAAATCCACACCGCGGTCACCAAGTACGGCTTCAAAGGTGTGTACGTGCACATCTACGGCTTCGACATTCCGATCGATGACCGCAAGATGTACCCTCTCTACGCACTGTGCGAAGAGCTCGGTGTACCCGTCTCGCTTCAGGTCGGACACGTGCTGGAAGCGATGCCAAGCGAAGGCGGCCGGCCGATGCATCTGGACCGCGTCGCGTGCGATTTCCCGAATCTGAAGCTGATCGGCGCGCACACGGGTTGGCCGTGGGTCGATGAGCTGCTTTCCGTTTGCTACAAGTGGGACAACGTCTGGTTCGGCATCGACGCGTGGTTGCCGAAATACCTCTCACCCAACATTCTGCAGTTCCTCAACAGCCGCCTCGGCCGGGACCGCTGCCTGTGGGGCACGAACGGATTGTCTTGGAAAGATAGCCTGGGACAAATCGAGGACCTCGGGCTCAAGGAAGAAGCCAAGCGAAAGCTTCTTCGAGATAACGCCCGGGAACTTTTCAAGTTGGAAGAGACAGGAACGAAAGCAGCAGCAAGTAAGGCGCAGCCATGAACGCCCGCAGCTTGAAGGACAAAACAGCGATTGTGACGGGCGGGGCGCGGGGAATCGGACGGGCCATCGTCAGAGCGCTCGCCGAATCCGGCGCCGATGTGATCATCGCCGATTCCCGATTGGACGAAGCGAGCACAACTGCCTCCGAAATCACACGGGAAACCGGCCGCCGGATCGTCGCCGTACGCACCGACGTTTCTCAACTGGACGACGTAAACAAAATGCGCGATGCGGCACTGAAGGAGTTTGGCCGGATCGATATCCTCGTAAACAACGCGGGCTGGGATCGCCTGATGCCGTTTCTGAAATCGTCGCCGGAATTGTGGGACAAGATCATTGCGATCAACTACCGCGGCGTCATTCACACCTGCTATGCGGTGCTGCCACACATGGTGGAGCGAAAGCAGGGAAGCATCGTCAACATCAGTTCCGATTCGGCACGAGTGGGCTCGCTCGGAGAATCTGTTTATTCCGGAGCGAAGGCGGCGGTCATCGCGTTTTCCAAGACGCTGGCGCGCGAGCACGCGCGAGACAACATTCGCGTGAATGTGATTTGCCCCGGCCTGGTGGAGACATCGCTGCTAAACGAAATCCGGGAAGAACAATTCGGCCAGAAGATTCTGAGTGCCGTCGTGAATCAAATCCCGCTCAAGCGGCTGGCCCAGCCGGAAGATGTCGCGCCGCTGGTTACCTTTCTGGCTTCAGACGACGCACGCTACATCACCGGCCAGGTGACGAGCGTCAACGGTGGACTCACGATGGCAGGTTGAGGTTCGCAGCAGCGGCGTCCGGCGCGCCGCAAGCGAGGTTGCCTGATGGCGATGCAAACTGCTGAAGATAGATTCGAGCGATGCGCGGAAATCATTTCCGATGTCGACTTCGCTGAAGTCAAGCAGTGGAAGGCGGCGCATCCCGGCTCGAAGGCCATCGGCTATTTCCCCGTTTATGCGCCGGTGGAGCTGATCCACGCTCTCGGCGCGCTGCCCGTGGGGCTGAACGGCGCAGGCGACCGGCTGGACATCCAGAACGCCGACGCGCGCTTCGGTTCCTTCATTTGTTCCATCGTAAAAACCACGCTGGAAATGGGGATGACGGGGCACCTCGAACCGTTCGACGGCATGCTCTTTTCCTCGATCTGCGATTCGGCGCGGAATCTCTGCTTCGTCTTCAAGCGTAATTTTCCCGAACTGTACGTCGATTTTCTTCATCTTCCGCACAACCCCAGCTCCGCCGCCGGCAAAGAATTCCTCCGGGGAGAGTACGGCCGCGTGCAAGAACACTTGGAAGTTTTGTGCGGGTGCCCCTTGAACAATGTGGCTCTCACTCAGGCAATTGAGCTTTTTAACCAGAACCGGGCATACCTGCGGCGGCTTTACGCTTTCCGCGCGAAAAGTCCCCATCTCCTCCGCACGTGGGAATTGTATTCTTTGATGCGCGCGGGGAATTTCCTGCCGGTCGAAACACACAACGGCTGGCTGCGCGAAGCGTTGCAGGAATTGCCAGAGCGCTCCGCGAAGCCGCGCGATTATCTGCGGGTGGTCATCGAGGGTTCTTTTTGTGAACAGCCGCCGCTCGATTTGATCAAGCTCCTCGAAGAAGCGGGATGTTACGTCGTGGAGGATGACTTCATCCTCGGGCGCCGCTGGTTTACCGAAGATGTGCCTGTTAACGGCGACCCCCTCGGCTCGCTCGCGGAGAGCTACCTCAATCGCGCCGTCTATTCGTCGGTGCGCCACGATCCCCGCCAGCCACGCCACAAGGAGCTGCTGAAAAGAGTCGAGCGGAGCCGCGCCAATGCAGTCATCTTGCTGATCGCAAAATTCTGCGAGCCGGCCTATTTCGATTACGTTCTCTTCAAGCGCGAGCTCGAAAGCGCCGGGGTTCCCCATCTGCTCCTGGAGTTTGAAGAAAAGGCATTCACGTTTGAGCGGATGCGCAACGAAGTGGAAACATTCGTCGAATCACTGCTCTTTGACTGAGGAATCATGACCGAGACACCCAAATCCGAATATCGCAGCACGATTCACCAGCGGCAGAAGGAATTGATGCTTCGCTGGTACGAGCGCCTGGACGGGGCCGCCTCCACCGGCAACCCTCCGTCCATGTGCCTGATGATTTCCGGAAACTGCGTGGAGTTGCTCGAAGCCTTTGACGCGGTCCCCATCTATCCCGAGGTGAATGCGCTGCAACTCGCCATCCGGCATCAGTCGCTCGAGCCGATTCTGCTCGCCGAAGAGATGGGCTATGCCGCGGACAATTGCGCCTACGTCAAGGCAGACATCGGCTCGCTCATCAAGGGCATCACGCCCACCGGCAGCAAACTGCCGAAGCCCACGCTGGTGTTTTGTAATTTTGTCGGGTGCAATACCTACATCAAGTGGTTCGAGCACGTCGCCGAGTTTCAAGGGTCGCCGCTGTTCATGCTCGATGTGCCTTTCCTGCGCACGGACGAGCCCCGCAAAGAAGACATCGCCTACGTCGTCACGCAACTCCACGAGGCCGTCAAGGTGTTCGAGGGACTGACCGGACGCAAATTCGATTATGACAAGTTCAAGGAAGCGGTCCGGTGCTCGCAAAAAGTGGAAGACCTGTGGTCGCGGATCAAACATCTGGCGCGCAAGTCACCTTCACCCTTCGACGCCTACTTCGACGCCATCACGCTCATGGGGCCCCTCTATGTGTATCGCGGCAGCCAGGCTGGTGTGGAATTCTTCCAACTCGCGCTGGACGAGCTCGAAGAAAAGGTGGCGCGCGGCGAAGGCGTCTATGACCAGGAACGGTTTCGCGTGGTGATGGAAGGGCCTCCCCCCTACCCTTACTTCCGCACGTTCCGCGACATGTTTGCAAAATGGAAGGCGTGCGCGGTCGCGTCCACGTATTCAACCGTCGGAGGATTGTGGGAATTCGGTGACCGTCACGATCCGGAGAAGCCTTTTGAATCGGTGGCGCTGCACATGCTCGCCCAGAACGTCACGAACCGGAGTCTCCTGCAGCGCTACGAACAGATCCGGCGCTACGTCGAGGAGTGGAATGCACATGGACTGATCATCCATTTCGTGAAGAGCTGCCGGTTGTTTTCCGCAGGGCAGGGCGACATGCGCGATTATTTTACGAAGACACTGGGTATTCCGACCCTCTACCTGGAATCGGACCTGGAAGATCCGCGGTACTTCGCCGAGGCCCAGACGAAGAACCGGATTGACGCCTATTTTGAATCGCTGGAACACGCGCAGATTACTGGGCGAGTTTCGCACGGGATCATCCAGGCCGGAGAAACCAGGGCGCCGGCCCATCCCGGCCTGAAGATTCTCGAGTGAGGGAAACCATGAGACTGGCAGCAGGAGTGGATGTCGGTTCGACGCAGACGAAGGCCGTGATCTTCGAAGACAACGGCGGTCTGCGCATGGTGGCGCGCGCGCTGGTGGACACCGGCGCATACGTGCAGAAAGCGGCCGAGAACGGTTTTCGCGTCGCCTGTCACGAAGCCGGGATTTCCCCGCAACAGGTCGGCTATGTTGTTGGCACGGGCTACGGCCGCTACAAAATTGCGTTCGGCAATACCCAGATGACCGAAATCACCTGCCACGCCCGCGGCGCGCATCATCTCTTCCCTAACACGCGGACCGTGATTGACATGGGAGGGCAGGACTCGAAAGCGATCAGCGTGGGGGAGGACGGCGATGTGCGCGACTTCGTGATGAACGACAAATGCGCCGCCGGGACGGGACGCTTCCTCGCCAACGCCGCCGAGGTGATGGGATTAAGCCTAGACCAAGTGGGGCCGCTTTCACTTGAAGGAAAGCACCCGGTGAAGATTACCACCGTCTGCACGGTGTTCGTCGAATCGGACATCCTTTCCTACCTCGCGCAGGGCAAGAAGCCTCCCGACATCCTCAGCGGGGTTCACCTGGCCATCGCGCGACGCACGGTTTCGCTGGCGCGGCGCGTGCCGATTGAGCCGGCCATCACTCTCACCGGCGGAGTGGCTCGCAACGTCGGTATGGTGCATGCGCTCGAGGAAATTCTCGCAACAAAATTACAGGTGAGCCCGGACGCGCATTTCACCGGGGCGATTGGCGCGGCGTTGTTTGCTCTCGACAAGATGGGGCAGAGCTTTGAAAACAGTCTTTGGAGTCCATCCCATGCACACGATCGCGGGAATTGACGTCGGCAGCGGTTTTACGAAGGCGATTCTGATCGAGCAATGGAAGTCGGAAGAAAAGCCGGCCATTGTGGGGCGCGGCTACGTGCGAACCGGTGTGGATCTCGAGAAAGCCGCGAACGAAGCTCTCGACATGGCGCTCACGGACGCAGGCAAGTCCCGCGAGAAGGTCCGTTACATCGTGACAACCGGCTTCGGGCGCTACAGCATCAGCTTCCGCGACATTCAGGTCACCGAAATCACCAGCGGGGCGCGCGGTGCACGTCATCTCTTCCCCATCGCGACGGCGGTGCTCGATATCGGCAGCCAGTCCACTCGCGCCATTACACTCCACGAGTCCGGCAAAGTGAACCATTTCAAGACGAATGACAAATGTGCAGCCGGATCGGGTAGCTTCATCGCCCGCGCCGCGAAGTATCTGCAAATCGGAATGGAAAATGTCGGGGATATGGCTCTCAACGCCAACAACCCGCAGCCGATCAGCAGCGTCTGTGCGGTGCTCGCGGAAAGTGAAATCATCAATCACGTCAGCGCCGGCATCAGCGTCGAGGACATCCTCTGCGGAATCTACGATTCGCTGGCGGAGCGTGCGACCCTGCTGCTGAAGCGTGCGGGAATGGGAACGGATCTGGTGTTTATCGGCGGCGTTGCCAAGCAAAAGGGCATGGTGCGCTCGCTCGAGAATCGCTTGAAGGTCCCGGTCCATGTGCCGGAGGACAGCCTATACGTTTGTGCCCTTGGCGCCGCTCTCCTCGGCAGCAAGCGATTGCAGATGGGGACCGCTTCGCAGCGCGTCGCCTGACGTGGCAGCCCGAATCCGGGCTCGAGCGAATCACTCGGAAATTGGGGAAGTCATTGCTCTCAGAAGTTTGGAGGACCAAAACGATTCTCCGTGTCTCGAGGAAGCTATTCATGACGGTGCGGACATGGATTTGACCAAGGCTCGGCTGGAGCTTCTGCACGACGATCAGGTTGCGATCATCGTTCTGGCGGCGCCGAAGGCAAACATCCTCGATCACGTGATGATGGCGGACCTGCAGAAGATACTGGGAGAGATTGCTCCGCAGCGCGCTCTGAAGGCGATTGTGTTTACGGGAGACGGCCCACATTTCAGCTTTGGAGCGAGCGTGCAGGAGCATCTGCCCGAACAAATCGAGGGCACGCTGGCGCAGTTGCGGCAACTGCTGGTGATGATGGCAAGAGCGCCGGCGCCCACGATCGCCGCGGTTCGCGGACAGTGCCTCGGCGGTGGATTCGAACTCGCGCTCGCCTGCGACCTGATTCTTGCTGAAGAGGGCGCGCACTTCGGCTGCCCGGAAATCAAGCTCGGCGTATTTCCACCGGCAGCTTCGGCCCTTCTTCCGGTGAGGGTCGGGACCGGCTGGGCGTCGCAACTCGTGTTGACGGGAGACAGTTGGACGGCGCCCTCTCTGGCGCGAGCGGGGCTTGTGTCGCGTCTCGTGCCCGAAGGCGAACTGGGCAACGGCTTGAACAAATGGATCGAAGAGGATTTTCTGCCGCGTTCGGCCGCCGCGCTTCGTCATGCTGCCGGTGCAATACGGCCGGCGATCTTGTCAGCCCTCGAGAAAGACCTGCCCCGCCTGGAGAGAATTTATCTCGATGAACTGATGGCTGAGCCTGACGCGGTCGAAGGCATCCGCGCGTTTCTCGAGAAGCGGCCGCCGGTTTGGGGTCAATCTCCTCGCAAGCTTACCGCCGAACCCCGCAGTTCGAGCATTCCCGGAGCGGTCGCCAATCGCGGCAACAAATGGGGCTGATGTGACTTAAGTCATCGTCCGCGATGGCCGTTCCCGATAGTCTTACAGGTGTGATGAGCAGGATTTTCAGGAATTCTGGAGGAGCGAGAAATGCTGACGGACACTGGAAAGACGGTTCGCGAAATGGTTCTCGAAAACCCCGCTGCGGCCCGGGTTTTTGAGAAGCTGGGAATTGACTATTGCTGCGGCGGAAACAAGTCACTCGCCGAGGCATGCAAGAACGCGAATCTGCAGGCGGAGGAAGTCATCGCCGCGCTCGAGAAAACCGAATCCGTTCCCGCGGAACGGGACTGGCAGAACGCGCCGCTGGCGGAATTGGCGGACTACATCGTTGCGAAGCATCACGCCTTCACACGCGAGGAAATCAAACGGCTGATGCCGTTGATTGCAAAGGTGGTCGGCGTTCACGGGAAGAATCATCCGGAGCTGCTGCGCGTCCAGGAGCTTCTCGGCGGCTTGGCGCAGGAATTGACCGCGCACATGATGAAGGAAGAACAGATCCTGTTTCCCTACATCGCGGAAATGGAAGCCGCGGTCAACAGCAAGCGCCCGCTTCCGCCTGCCATGTTCGGAACCGTCCAGAATCCCGTGCGCATGATGGTGATGGAGCATGATTCCGCCGGCCAGGCGCTGCACGAGATGCGCCAGATCACGAATGGTTTTGCGCCGCCCGCCGATGCTTGCGTCAGCTATCAGACTCTCTACAAGGCCATCGCAGGCTTCGAGGCGGATTTGCATCAGCACATCCATCTGGAGAACAATATTCTGTTCCCGCGCGTCGTGAAGCTTGAGGACGCAGCGTTCTGAGGCGGCGGTCCTATTCTGATTCTGCGATCGGCGTCGCGGCCCCTTCTGCCACGGTTGATTGGATAAGAGCGAAGGGCCACCTGCGATTTCACAAGCGACGCTCGTGCCTGTGTGAGGTCGCGGAGCAATTTCTTTGGCCTTTTGCAGGCGGAATGCATCCCTGTTCCGCAATTCCCGAGTCATGCTAAAATCACGACGACCGTTTGCTATCCTCTGCCGTGGGCCTGTAGCTCAGGTGGCTAGAGCGCGCCCCTGATAAGGGCGAGGTCGGTAGTTCGAGTCTACCCAGGCCCACCAGCCTTCGCCTGCCTCGCAGGCTTCGGCTCGGCAGGCCACTCACAAGGCGAAGGTTGTCGCGCCGTAGCTTTAGCGGAGGCGGACTTCCAGTGAAGTACGTTTACATCTTGCAGAGTCTGACAGACAACGGGCATTTCTACACCGGCATCACTGATGATTTGAAGGCGCGGCTTTCGATGCACAACTCCGGTGCCGTGACGCACACAGCTAAATATCGCCCTTGGCAGATCAAGACGTATGTCGCGTTCACTGATGAGGGTCGCGCTCTCGCGTTTGAGAAGTATCTGAAATCCGGATCGGGCCGTGCCTTCGCCAAAGCAAGACTGTAGGCTATTCCCCGCCTGTGCCGCAGTCCGACCGACAACGTTACACAAGATGTCGGGGTCCCCTCCCGCCCCAAGCGAGGGTTTTCGTTCGCGGTCTTTTTGCAGACCTAATTTGTGCAGCGTGCTCTTCGACGGAGCCTTGTGGCGGGGCCCAGGTGAACGGAACGCCTATCTTTAGGGGTGAACACTACGTGTGGTCCTGTGTTAACCCTTGCCCCACGTGCCGCAGAACGCGAACGATACTTTTTGATTAGAACACTGCCCGCGTTAATCAGGAGTTTGGGGGCCGAAAACGATTCTTGATGAACCCTGTCCGTCGTGCTGAAATAAGGCGGTGCGAGTGGTCGTACTTCCGCTTCTGTTCTGCTGCCTGATTGGCTGCGCTCTCGCAGTTGCCACGTCAGAATCGCCTGCTCAGACGCAAATTCCTCAAGCCCAACCGTCTGACAAGCCCGATTTGGTCAGCCCTGACGCTATTGAGGGTTGCTACGACCTGACGTTGTCCCCGTGGCGGCCGAATCTTAACATCGGTGAGGACGCAGTGTTCATTACACCACCCCGTCGAGTCCAGCTCTTGGCAGAGCGTGGAACAAGAGGATGGGAGGCGGAAGGATTCATCGCTCGGCCCGCGCCAGGCGTGCCCCCGAGCATCCACAGTGGTTCCTACTGGCTTCCGACGGGACCACGATCCATTAAGATCGTGTGGACGACAGGGTTCAGCGGCCTTCAAATGAATCTCACACTTGATTCAGGAGGCCTGCGAGGTGCAGCAGGGAGCTTTTGGGACTTCGATAGAGAACACCAAACGGCTGATGTTGTGGCACACCGAGTTGATTGTTGGGACAAAAATGAATTGTCGGCTGCCCAACCGAAACAGACTGAGATCAACACTGCCCAGACCGAATGTCACGAGGATGGAGCGCAGCCCAGAATCGTCGCTGGCGTTGGTTGGGGACCGGTTCACATTGGCGCTGCTTCCAAAGACGTTGATGCTTTCTTAGGAGACGGAAGGCTGGCGAGCAGATATTCCGATTCCTACTTCAAGAACCATGCGCAGAAGGGCATTCAGGTCCTGTTCGAAAGTGCGGGCAGCACAGTTCGCGCACTCTACTTCTACAATGGTCAGCGGGGCGATGAAAACTTCTCAACATTCTGCGGCGAGACCGATAAGAATATCGATTGGCGATCATCAGTTGAGGACGTGAAAAAGGCATACGGACAGCCCACTGCAGAGTTCTCCGGCACCGATACAGGGGGCAGTTGGAATAGGATCGTCTTCGCCGGCATCGACTTTCGCTTTGAAAATGGACGGATGGTGAGAATTGGCGTCCCGGGTCGGTAGGGAGCTTCAGAATCCATTCTTAGTGCCCGATTAGTCGGACAAGTCGGTCCTGGGACCCGCTTTCCGGCGGCGGCGTCTCCGGAGGGTACGTGGGTGCAGGCGACAATCGGCGCTCGATGCTCTTCGTTCGAATCAGAGCAGCGAGAGCTCTCCAATGTGCGGAATCCCTGCGACGATCTGACCCAGCGGAAGAGTTCTAAAATCGTCAACCAGGGCCCGGCAATTCCGTCACGCTTCTCTCGGTATGGTGAAAAGTTTCTATCCCGGTTCACCCTGAATGCCAGTCGGAAAATTTCGGCCCACTACTCCTGTTTCGCGAGCGGCTTCAAAATCTCACTAAGGTAATCCGACGACAACGATTGAAAGCGTGCGTTGATTGATGGATGGGTTGCGGTGAAGACCATCGAGAAATGAGCATCTGATCACGCGCATCGGACGGACTGTTATCTCGGAATTTGTGGTCGGTTCCAGTCAATCGGCTCGACGGCGGCATCAGCCCGCCCGGGCAGTAACGAGGGAACTCTTCTCGACTCCGCTGGCAACTGCATGTTCTTGGATGTGGCGACCGTGTGTCCGGCGATGGCTCCTGCGGCAGTCATCCACCACAAATTTCGCCAGCCCCAAGCCTTGTTGTCGCGATTGCGTTTCTTCAAGTAGTAGAGGGAGAGAGACTCTGCCGCGACGATTCCACCTCCCTCGAGAATGATTCTCGGGTAGCTGGGGAACTTGCCGAACAGCGGATTCCTCTCACTGCAAGTGCTTGCGACAAGGCAGCGGTGCGACGAATAGCCGTCCACAAACGCCGCAGCCGTCAGCGCGCCCACCATGAACCAAAACTTTTTGTCCGCGACCCGTCGCTTTTTGGGTTCGGCGGACACAGGTGTGCAGAGGAGAAAAAAAAGGATGACCGCGACGGTGCGCTTCACAGGTGTTCTCCGATTTGAATGGCGGGTGTTGGCCCAGCCCCGTGGAGGGGCATCGAAAGGCTGGTCTACGACCGTCCAAAGGATCCAGAAAGCAATGCTCTTTCCAGACTCAGACGCGTCTCACGTGAAGTGGAAAATCCAATGATTCAGAGAGATGCGGGCTACTTGGGAAAATCACAATCAATCTGGTCTGTGGCGGAGTTTCATTCCGGTCCGGTTTTTCCCACGCGCGCCCTTCATGCGCGGATGCAGAGCGTCTGGCTCGAACGGTAAGCCGACAAGGGAAGCTTGGTCCTGGAGGAAGAGAGTTGGAGCGCGGTGCCCGATAACGCTCGCTATTTCTTGTCTTGTAGCTTGAGGGCTGCGGAATTCATGCAGAAGCGCAGGCCGGTGGGCTGTGGCCCATCGTCGAAAACGTGGCCAAGGTGCGCGTCGCACCGGCTGCATTTCGCTTCAGTGCGGATCATGCCGTGGCTCTCCTCGTTTTCGAGAGCAACGGCATCCTTCTCGAGCGGCTGCCAGAAACTTGGCCAGCCCGTGCCCGATTCATATTTCGCATCCGACGTAAACAGCGGCTGGCCACAGCAAACGCAGGCGTACACGCCCTTCGCCTTTGTCCGCGCGTATTCGCCCGAAAAAGGCGGCTCCGTGCCTTTCTCCCGCGTCACGTGGTACTGCTCCGGCGTCAGCTGTTTCTTCCATTCCGCTTCGGATTTCTTGATTTGTTCCGTCATGTTCTTCGAGTCCCGGCGAAGATGCGTCGCAGTTTCTTCACATCGAGTGTATCGGATCCTTATCCGCGTTGCGACGCCGCTTAGTCCTCGATCTTGATTCCGCCAAAGGCGGCGAAAGCATGGATGCGCAAGTTCCCCGCGCTTGGCGTAGCCGCGTTCGTCGCGCCTGCGGACCCGCGCTTGTCTTCGATCCCGCCCAGCACCGGCGTGCCTTCCACGGACACCTGCCAACCGGACGGCACGCGCACCTCGATCCCGCCGAACAGGGCCGTCAGATGCAGGCGTTGCTCGCCGGCGGCCAACTCCGCCTGCCGCAGATCGATCTTGACGGCGCCGAACACTGCGCTGGCATCCCCGCCACGGAACGATCGCGATGTGACCACGCGCTCGAATCCGCTGAACAGCGCAAACGCGTCAATCGTTTCGCCGGGGGAAGTCGCTCCTTCCGCAGATGCGTCCGAGCCTCCGGACACCGCCGTCGTTGTTGCTGAAGCGCGCATTCGCCCCAGGAGCATCCACAGCCCCACTCCGATCAACGCCGCCGGCCACAATAATTCCGGGGACCACCAGGGAAAAATATTGAACCGGTCCACTTGAAAAATAATTCCCAGGATCAGCAGGATGATCGCACCTGCTTTGTGCCGTGGCCGGCTGACGAAGAGCTGCCACAGGCCGATCGCGATCAGGATGGAGGGCCACCAGTCATTGATGAAACGCCCGAAGCGGATCATCCCGAAACGATCGAGCAGCAGCAGGACACCCAACGCGATCAGGATCAGCGCGCTCCACAGGCGAGCGGAAGACCCGCACCTTGCTTCCATGAATCCTCCCGGGAGCCCGCGGCAGGCTCCGACCGTGCAGGATTACTCCTTCTTGACGTCCTACGCAAGGGGCGGCCGGAGAGTTCCCGGCAGGAAAAACAAAAAGCCCGCCCCGGTTTGCCGGGACGGGCTTTTCTTGTCTGTAATCTCTTTGACGTTTTCGGATGAAACCTGCCAGAACCCGTATCAGCTCGTCGAAACCGAGCTCGCCGGCCCGTGAGAGCCAGCTAACCCCGTACGGCTCCGAAGAGCCGCGAAGGGCTGGGCAGCCGTCACCTGCGTACATCCACAGGTTGTGCTGCCGCTTTCTTTAGAAAGGAGGTGATCCAGCCGCAGGTTCTCCTACGGCTACCTTGTTACGACTTCACCCCAATCATGGGCCATACCTTGGGCACCTGCCTCCTTGCGGTTGGCTTGGTGACTTCTAGTACAGCTCACTTTCGTGATGTGACGGGCGGTGTGTACAAGGCCCGGGAACGTATTCACGGCGCCGTTCTGATGCGCCATTACTAGCGATTCCGGCTTCATGCAGTCGAGTTGCAGACTGCAATCCGAACTGAGCGCGCTTTTTTGCGATTGGCTCCCCCTCGCGGGTTCGCGACGCTTTGTGGCGCGCATTGTAACACGTGTGTGGCCCTGGACATAAAGGCCATGCTGACTTGACCTCATCCCCACCTTCCTCTCCGTTATCCGGAGCAGTCCTCGTAGAGTTCCCCCTTGCGGGTGGCAACTACGAATAAGGGTTGCGCTCGTTGCGGGACTTAACCCAACACCTCACGGCACGAGCTGACGACAGCCATGCAGCACCTGAACCGGCAGTCCCCGAAGGGAAAACCCTATTTCTAGGGCGGTCCACCGTTGTCTAGCCCAGGTAAGGTTCTTCGCGTTGCGTCGAATTGAACCACATGCTCCACCGCTTGTGCGGGCCCCCGTCAATTCCTTTGA
>JBGPTF010000016.1:0-102073 GCA_041490445.1 Terriglobia bacterium | reverse complement strand
GGAGATGGTGATGCCGGGGGACAACGTGTCGTGCGAAGTGACGCTGATCACGCCGGTGGCGTTGGAGAAGGGGCTGCGGTTCGCGATCCGGGAAGGCGGCCACACGGTGGGAGCCGGCGCCGTCACCGAGATCATCGAGTAGGAAGCCATGCGCGAAATTATTACGCTGCAATGCAGCGACTGCAAGAACCGGAACTACACGACCATGAAGAACCGGAAGAAGCATCCGGACCGGCTCGAGACGAAGAAGTTTTGCAACAGTTGCCGGAAACATACGGCGCACCGCGAAGTGAAGTAGCTCGCGGCTCGGCTTCAGGGGAGTAGGTTCAACGGTAGACCGCCGGTCTCCAAAACCGGATGTGGGGGTTCGAATCCCTCCTCCCCTGCCAGATCTGGCAGGGTGAGCCGGGCGGGAGAGAAGAGAAAGTAGCGGGAAAACCAGGCGGAGCGATGGTACAGGCGGCCAAGGTGGCAGACGAGACACGCGAACCCGGACGGGGATTTTCGGTTCCTGGGCCGCTCCGCAAGCTGGCGGAATACCCGAAGCGGTGGCGGCAGTTTCTCCACGAAGTGCGTGTGGAGATGAAGCAGGTGAACTGGCCGACGCGCGATGACGTGACTTCGACGACCGTGGTCGTGATCGTCACGGTGGCCTTCTTTGCCCTGTACTTCGCGCTGGTGGATGGCGGGCTGGGCTATCTGGTCCAGAGGTTGTTCAAAAACTTTAATCACTAGAGAAGAGCGGCATGCCCAAGCAGTGGTACATCGTCCATACCTATTCGGGCTTTGAAAAGAAGGTGAAGGAGAGCCTCGAAGGCCGTGTGCAGAGCTTCGGCCTGGAGGACAAGATCGGGCAAATCATCATCCCGACCGAATCGGTGGTCGAAGTCCGCGGCGGCAAGAAAGTGATCTCGCCGCGGATGTGCTACCCGGGTTACGTGCTGGTCGAGATGGAGATGGACGACTACACCTGGCACGTCGTGCGCTCGACGCCGCGCGTCACCGGGTTCGTCGGCTCCGGACAGACGCCTTCGCCGCTCACAGACGAGGAAGTGCAGAACATTTTGAACCGTGCCACGAGCACGGCGGAAAAGCCGAAGCCGAAGCTGAGTTTCGACCGCAACGAGCAGGTGCGGATCGTGGATGGCCCGTTCGCAAGCTTTACCGGCGTGGTCGAGGAAGTGAACCCCGACCGGAGCACGTTGAAAGTTTCGGTCTCGATTTTCGGGCGCTCAACGCCCGTGGAACTCGATTTTGTACAAGTGGAAAAGGTCGCCTAGCCCGGCGGCCTCCGGGCGCGCGGCGCAAGGGGAATTTTGATGGCGAAGAAAGTCCAGGCACAAGTGAAGCTGCAGTTGCCGGCCACGAAAGCGACGCCGGCGCCGCCGGTGGGCACCGCGCTGGGCCCGCACGGCGTCAATATCATGGATTTCTGCAAGCAATTCAACACGAAGACGTCGAAAGAGCCCGAGGGAATGATCATTCCGGTGTTGGTGACGATTTACAGCGACCGCACGTTTACGTTCATTCTCAAAACGCCGCCCGCCTCCGAACTGCTGAAGCGTGCCGCCGGGATTGTGAAGGGCTCGCCCGAGCCGAACCGCACCAAGGTGGCGAAGGTCACGCGCAAACAGGTGGAAGAAATCGCCAAGGTGAAGCTGCCCGACCTGAACACAGCGAATCTGGAGTCCGCGATTCGAACCGTGATGGGCACCGCGCGCAATATGGGCATCGAGGTGGAAGGGTAGGAGAGAGACGGATGAAGCGCCCAGGTGGAAAAAACATTGAGCGCGCCCGCAAGCTGGTGGAAGCGCGCCCGTACAAGCTCGAAGAAGCTGCCGAGCTGCTGAAGAAGGCCCACTACGTGAAATTCGACGAGACGGTGGAACTCGTGCTGAACCTCGGCGTAGACCCGAAGCAATCGGACCAGATGGTGCGGGGCACCGTCGTATTGCCGCACGGGCTCGGCAAGTCGAAGCGTGTGCTCGTCATCGCCAGCGGCGAAAAGGTGCGCGAGGCGCAGGAAGCCGGCGCCGATTTCGTTGGCGGCGAGGAAATGGTCCAGAAGATCCAGGAAGGCTGGACGGATTTCGAAGCCGTGATTGCCACTCCCGACATGATGAAATCCGCGGGGCGCCTCGGCAAAGTGCTCGGCCCGCGCGGTTTGATGCCAAACCCGAAGACGGGAACGGTGACGTTCGAAGTGGCTCGCGCCGTGAAAGAGATCAAGGCCGGCAAGGTGGAATTTCGTCTGGACAAGACCGGCATCATCCACTCGCCGGTGGGCAAGATCGGCTTTTCCGCTCAGAATCTTGCCGGCAACGCGCAAGCGCTGCTTGCCGCCGTGCTGAAAGCCAAGCCCGCCACCGCGAAAGGCAAATACATCGAGAAGATCACGCTGACTTCGACGATGGGGCCGGGCATTCCGATCGACCACGCCGAAGTGGATGCGGCTGTGGCCGTCGCCGCGTAGTCCAGGGAATCGAAGGAGCCGCGGATGAAGAAGAAGGCGGAAAAAAAGACGGAAGCCGACGCGCTTCGCACCGAGCTCGCCCAGGTGTCCACGGTGATCCTCACTACCTTTCAGGGGATCACGGTTGAGCAGGACACCCGGTTGCGCCGTGGGGTTCAGGCTGCCGGCGGGACCTACAAAGTCGTGAAAAACACGCTGGCCGAGCGCGCCGGCACCGGCACGCCGGCCGAGCCGCTGCTGAAGAATCTGAGCGGCACAAACTCGATCGCTTACACCACGGCCGATCCGGTGGCGCTGGCGAAAGTCCTGACGAAGGTTGCGAAAGAAGTTCCCGCGTTTCAATTCCGTGCCGGCTGGGTAGAAGGCCGGGTCGTTTCCATCGCGGAGATTCTACAGCTCGCGCAACTGCCTTCGAAGGAAGAGCTGATCAGCAAGATCATGTTCCTGTTGCAGACGCCGGCGCGCCTGCTGGCTTCCACGCTGGCGGCGGTCCCGCGGAACCTGGCGGTGGTCACGAGTGAAGCGGTGAAGGCAAACAAGTTCGGGTCGGGCGGAGTTGCGCCGGCACCTGGAACGGTTCAGTAATTCAGGCTATTCATTTCGAGGAGGATAGAACACGGCAATGGCTAGCAAAGTGGAAACCATACTGGGAGAGATCAAAGAGCTGACGCTGCTTGAGGCTTCCGATCTCGTGAAGAAGATGGAAGAAGCCTTCGGCGTCTCCGCCGCGGCCGCCGCACCGATGGTGGTCGCCGGCGGTGGTGGCGCGGCAGGCGCGGGCCCGGCGGAAGAAAAGACGGAATTTACCGTCGTGCTCACCGAAGTCGGCGCAAACAAGATCAACGTGATCAAGGCCGTCCGCGAAGTCACCAGCCTGGGCCTGAAAGAGGCCAAGGACCTGGTGGATGGCGCCCCCAAGACTGTCAAGGAGGGCGTAAATAAGGACGAGGCAGCCACGATCAAGAAAAAGTTCGAAGAGGTCGGGGCGAAGGTCGAAGTCAGGTAGCGTTCGGCGCCCGGCCATGCTCGTTCTTGACGAGCGAAGGAATTCGCCTACGCGCGCGTTCCATCGGTCTGTTCAGGCTTTCAACGCGTCCTTCCCGGACTGCGAAGGGTGCTGTCTGCGCCATCGCTCCGTCCGGTCCAACCCTGAGGGGAAGAGGTAAACCAGCATGCGGAATGGAAACCGTCCAGTACGGGAACGGGAGCGCCTGGACTTTGCCAAGATCAAGACCACCGTCCAGATTCCGAACCTGATCGACGTCCAGAAGAAGTCCTACCAGCGGTTCCTGCAAATGGATCAGCTGCCGAGCGAGCGGGAGGACACCGGCCTGCAGTCCGTGTTCACCTCCGTCTTCCCGATCCAGGATTTCCGCGGGCTCTCGCAACTGGACTTCGTGGACTACGCGATCGGCAACTGGGAGTGCAAGTGCGGCCACCTGCGCGGCCTGCATCACTTGCGCGCCACCTGCCGGAACTGCGGCGCTTCGGTCGTCACGAATCCGTACCGCTCCGGCGATGTGATCTGCGCGAAATGCGGCACATTCAATCGCAACACACCCACGTTTTGCAACAAGTGCGGCGATCCGGTCACGCTGCAGTTGAAATACGACGTGAATGAATGCCAGGAACGCGGCATGACGTATGCGGCGCCGCTGAAGGTGACCATCCGCCTCACCATCTATGACAAGGACCCTGATACCGGCGCGAAAAGCATCCGCGACATCAAGGAGCAGGAAGTCTTCTTCGGCGACATCCCGCTGATGACGGAGAACGGCACATTCGTCATTAACGGCACGGAGCGTGTGATCGTCAGCCAGTTGCACCGGTCGCCGGGCGTCTTCTACGAGACCGCGAACAACCGCTCGTATTTCCTGGGAAAGATCATTCCGTACCGCGGCTCGTGGGTGGAATTCGAATACGACACGAAGAACATCCTGTACGTGCGCATCGACCGCAAGCGGAAATTCCTGGGATCGATTTTCCTGCGGGCTCTCGGGATGAAGTCGAACGAGGAAATCCTGCGCACGTTCTACCAGGTCGAGCGGATTTCACTGCGGGAAGGGAAGCTGCACTGGAACATCTCCGAAGGGCTGGTGGAGCGCAAGCTGTCGCATGAAATCAAGCATCCACGCACGGGCGAAACAGTGGTCGGCGCGCACAAACGCATCACCGAGGCGCTGTACAAGGAAATGGTGAAGGCGCGGATTGCCCAGATCGAAGCCAGCGTGGCGGACCTCGAGGGCGCCGTGACGGTCGGCGAGCTGGTGAATCGCCAGACGGGTGAAGTGCTGCTCGAAGCGAACAGGCTGCTGACGGCCGAGATGTGGACCACACTCTCCGAGGCGGGCATCACGGAAGTGGACATTTGCTTCCCGGACCGCGACGAGGTCGGCGTGATTGTCGGCCGAACGCTCGAGAAGGACGCCATCCGCACCTCGCGCGAAGCCTTGATCGAAATCTACCGCAAGCTGCGCCCGGGCGATCCGCCGACGCTCGAAACGGCGACGGCGCTGTTCAACGGGATGTTCTTCGACCCACGGAAATACGATTTCAGCAAGGTCGGCCGGCTGAAATTCAACATCAAGATGGGGCTGGAGACTCCACTCGACAAACGCACGCTCGATCCGGCTGACTTCGTTGCCGCCATCAAGTACCTGCTGAAGCTGCGCAAGAATATCGGCACGGTGGACGACATCGACCACCTGGGCAACCGCCGCGTCCGCGCGGTGGGCGAACTGCTCGAGAACCAGTTCCGCATCGGCCTAGTCCGCATGGAACGCGCCATCAAGGAAAAGATGTCGGTGTATCAGGAAATGTCGACGGCCATGCCGCACGACCTGGTCAACGCGAAGCCGGTGATGGCGGCGATCCGCGAATTTTTCGGCAGCTCCCAGCTCAGCCAGTTCATGGACCAGACAAACCCGCTCAGCGAAATCACACACAAGCGGCGCCTTTCGGCCCTGGGGCCCGGCGGCCTATCTCGCGAACGCGCCGGATTCGAGGTCCGCGACGTTCACCCGACGCACTACGGCCGCATCTGCCCGATTGAGACGCCGGAAGGCCCGAACATCGGCCTGATCAGCTCGCTTTCGTGCTACGCGCGCATCAACGAATTCGGATTCATCGAATCGCCTTACCGCAAGGTGAAGGGCGGCCGAGTGGTGGACTACGTGCAGATCGTCAACTCGGGCGACAGCGAATTCAAGCCGGGCGAAATCGTCGAAAAGGAGAAAGTCGAAGAGACCAACGAAGAGCTGAAGCGCCGGCGCGTGGTGCACGAACCGTTCTGCTTCTACCTCTCGGCGTGGGAGGAAGACCGCTACGTGGTGGCGCAGGCCAACGCCTCGCTCGATGAGCGCTTGCGCATCACCACCGACCTGGTGAACTGCCGCCAGGCGGGCAACTTCGTGTTGAAGAGCCGCGAAGAGGTGGATTACATCGACGTCTCACCGAAGCAGCTGGTGTCGGTGGCCGCGAGCCTGATTCCGTTCCTTGAAAACGACGACGCGAACCGCGCGCTGATGGGATCAAACATGCAGCGGCAGGCGGTGCCGCTGATCCGCGGGGAAGCGCCGCTGGTTGGCACCGGCATGGAGCGCGTCACCGCGCGCGATTCGGGCGCGGTGGTGGTCTGCAAGCGCGATGGCATCGTGGACCAGGTGGACTCCGAGCGCATCATCGTGCGTGTGGAATCCGACCAGTCGGGCGTGCTCAGCCGCGAAGTCGGCTCCGACATTTACATTCTCACGAAGTTCAAGCGCTCGAACCAGAACACCTGTATCAATCAGAAGCCGTTGGTGCGCGCGGGCGACCGTGTGAAGCAGGGGCAGGTGCTGGCCGATGGGCCGTGCACCGACCGCGGCGAGCTGGCACTTGGCCGCAACGTGCTGGTGGCCTTCCTGCCGTGGCGCGGCTACAACTTTGAAGACGCCATCCTCGTCAGCGAGAAGCTGGTCAAGGAGGATTACTACACCTCGATCCACATCGAGGAATACGAAATCGAAGCGCGCGACACGAAGCTCGGGCCCGAGGAAATCACCCGCGACATACCCAACATCAGCGAGGGCTTCCTGCGCAACCTAGACGAAAGCGGTGTGATTCGGATCGGCGCAACGGTGAAGCCCGGCGACATTCTCGTTGGCAAGGTGACGCCGAAAGGCGAAACGACGCTGACGCCGGAAGAAAAGCTGTTGCGCGCCATCTTCGGCGAAAAGGCCGGGGACGTGCGCGACGCGTCGCTCTACTGCCCGCCCGGCATCGAAGGCACGATCGTCGACGTAAAGATATTCTGCCGCAAGGGCGCGGAAAAGGACGAGCGCCATAAGGCCATCGAAGCGGCGCAGGTCGCCAAGCTCGAGAAGAACCTCGCCGATGAAATCCGCATTCTGACGGACGAGCGCCTGAAGCGGCTCACCGACTTGCTCGGCGGACAGAAGCTGGTCGCCGACCTGCATGACGAGCGCACGAACAAGCGATTGCTGACCAAGGGCGCAGAACTGACGCGGGAGATCCTCGAAAAGATCTCGACGCGCAACTTGAAGCGCCTGCGCCTGTCCGACAAGGACCCGCTGCTCATCGAAAAGATCGATGAGATCGAGGAGATGACCTCGCGGCAGATCGACGTACTGCGAAAGATCACTGACGAGCGTATTTCCAAGCTGAAGAAGGGCGACGAGCTTCCGCCGGGCGTCATCAAGCTCGTGAAAGCCTACATCGCCATGAAGCGCAAGCTTTCGGTTGGCGACAAGATGGCCGGCCGGCACGGCAACAAGGGCGTGATCGCGCGAATCGTTCCGCAGGAAGACATGCCCTACATGCCAGACGGCACACCGGTTGAAATCGTCCTCAACCCGCTCGGGGTGCCTTCGCGCATGAACGTGGGCCAGATTCTCGAGACGCACCTGGGGTGGGCCTCGAAGGAGCTGGGCCGCAAGATTGCGCAGCTGGTGGAAGACGGCTCGCGCGCCGAAGCGCTTCGAAAATCGTTCAAGGATATGTTCGGCCAAACACCGGTGTGGAAGACTCTCGCCGACCTCGACGACGATCAGTTGCTCGACATGGCGCATAGTTTCCGCGAAGGAATTCCGGTGGCGACGCCTGTGTTCGACGGCGCCCGCGAAGGCGAAATCCGCCACCTGCTCGAAGCCGCCGCGCTTCCCAGCTCGGGCAAGATCACGCTCTACGACGGAATGACCGGAGAATCGTTCGCGCAACAGGTAACCGTCGGCTTCATCTACATGCTGAAGCTGTCGCACCTGGTGGACGACAAGATCCACGCGCGCTCCATCGGTCCGTACTCCCTCATCACCCAGCAGCCGCTCGGCGGCAAGGCGCAATTCGGCGGGCAGCGCTTCGGCGAAATGGAAGTCTGGGCGCTCGAAGCCTATGGCGCGGCGCACATCCTGCAGGAGCTGCTGACGGCAAAGTCGGATGACGTGTACGGCCGCGCCAAGATTTACGAGGCCATTGTGAAGGGCGAGCCCGGCATCGAGCCGGGCGTGCCCGAATCGTTCAACGTGCTGGTGCGCGAGCTGCAGTCGCTGTGCCTGGACATTGAGCTGATGAAACGACAGAAGCCGCAGGTGGAAAAAGCGGCCGAGTAGCCTCGCCGCTCCCCGCAACATCCGGTGGGGAGCCGGGAACGGTTTTGGACAAGTTTTTGTCCCGGACTTCCGGGACGGGAGGTTTGCCCTTGTATCGTTCGAGCCCGTATGACCGTGCAAGTCAAATCGCGGATTTCGATTCGATCCGCATCAGCCTGGCGAGCCCGGAGAAAATTCGTTCCTGGTCGCACGGCGAAGTCACCAAGCCGGAGACGATCAACTACCGCACATTCAAGCCGGAACGCGACGGCTTGTTCTGCGCGAAGATCTTCGGCCCGGTGACGGACTGGGAATGTCTCTGCGGAAAATACAAGCGGATGAAGCACCGCGGCGTGATCTGCGACAAGTGCGGCGTCGAAGTCACGCTCAGCAAGGTGCGCCGCGAGCGCCTGGGTCACATCGAGCTGGCTTCGCCCTGTTCGCACGTCTGGTTTTTCAAGGGCCTGCCCAGCCGGATCGGCTATCTGCTCGATATCTCGATGCGCGACCTCGAGCACATCCTCTATTTCGAAGCGTTTGTCACCGTCGATCCGGGCGAAGCGCCCGGAGTGAAAGAAAAAGAGATTCTGCCGGAGGAAAAGTACCGCGAGCTGATGAAGGACTATGCCGGCAAATTCCGCGCCGGCATGGGCGCTGAAGCGATCAAGGAATTGCTCCGGCGCGTGGACATCGAGAAGCTCTCCGAAGAGCTTCGCGAAAAAATGAAGACCGACCCCAGCCTGCAGAAGCGGATCAAGTTCGCGAAGCGGCTGAAGGTAGTCGAATCGTTCCGCAAGAGCGGCAACAAGCCCGAATGGATGATCCTCGACGTTGTTCCGGTGCTGCCGCCGGAACTGCGGCCGCTGGTGCCCCTGGACGGCGGGCGCTTCGCCACGTCGGACTTGAACGATCTGTACCGCCGCGTGATCAACCGGAACAACCGCTTGAAGAAATTGATGGAGCTGCATGCTCCCGACGTCATCGTGCGCAACGAAAAGCGGATGCTGCAAGAAGCGGTGGACGCGCTGTTCGACAACGGCCGCCGCGGCCGGGTGCTGCGCGGGACGAACAACCGCCCGCTCAAGTCGCTCTCCGACACGCTGAAGGGCAAGCAAGGCCGCTTCCGGCAGAACCTGCTCGGCAAGCGCGTGGACTACTCCGGCCGCTCCGTCATCGTGGTCGGCCCCGAGCTCAAGCTGAATCAATGCGGTTTGCCGAAGAAGATGGCGCTTGAGCTCTTCAAGCCGTTCATCTATCACAAGCTCGAAGCCGCCGGGCATTGCACGACCATCAAGCAGGCGAAGGAGCTCGTCGAAGCGCAGGAGCCGACCGTCTGGGACATCCTCGAAGACGTGATCCGCGAGCACCCGGTGCTCCTGAACCGCGCCCCGACGCTCCACCGGCTCGGCATTCAGGCGTTTGAGCCGACGCTCGTCGAAGGCAAGGCCATTCGCATTCACCCGCTCGTCTGCACGGCGTTCAACGCCGACTTCGACGGCGACCAGATGGCCGTGCACATCCCGCTTTCGCCGGAAGCGCAAGTGGAAGCGTCCATCCTGATGCTCAGCTCGCGCAACATTCTCTCGCCGGCGAACGGCTTGCCGCTGGCCGTCCCCACGCAGGACATGGTCCTCGGCATCTACTATCTGACGAAGTCCAAGCCCGGAGCAAAAGGAGAGGGCCGCTCGTTCGGCTCGATCGAGGAAGTGTTGCTCGCCCTGGAAGTCGGCGAGGTGGAGCTGCTCACGCCCATCCGGCTGCGCTACAGCGGCGAGACGATCGACCTCACGACCGCGTACGACGATCAGGACGTGCCGCACACCGAGCCGATCACGCTGAAGCGGCAATTTCTGCACACGACGGTCGGCCGCGTCATTTTCAATGATCATCTGCCCGTTGGCATGCCGTTCGTCAACGGCCTGCTCAAGAAAAAGGGCACGCAACAACTCGTACAGTATTGCTACCTGCGCTTCGGGCTTGAGCGCACGGTGGTGATGCTCGACAAACTCAAAGATCTGGGGTTCCTGTACGCCACCAAGGCCGGCATCTCGATCGGGATTGACGACATGCTCATCCCGGGCGACAAGGCGAAGCTCGTGGCCACGGCCGAGCGCGAAGTGGTCAAAGTGCAGCAGCAGTACCTCGACGGCGCCATCACCAACGGCGAGCGCTACAACAAGGTCATTGCCATCTGGAGCGACGTCACCGAAAAAGTGGCCGACGAGATGTTCAAGGCGCTCGAGGAGCAGGACAAATCGGGCGTCATCAACCCTATCTACGTCATGGCCGATTCGGGCGCCCGCGGTTCGAAACAGCAGATCCGCCAATTGAGCGGCATGCGCGGCTTGATGGCAAAGCCGTCGGGCGAAGTGATCGAGACGCCGATTACCTCGAATTTCCGCGAAGGGCTCACCGTGCTGCAATACTTTATCTCGACGCACGGCGCGCGCAAGGGCCTGGCGGACACCGCGTTGAAGACGGCGGACTCCGGCTACCTGACCCGCCGCCTGGTGGACGTGGCGCAGGATGTGATCATTACCGAGATGGACTGCGGCACCGCCGACGGCATTTTCGTCGAACCCATCATCGAGGCGGGCGTCGAAGTCGAAGCGTTGCGCGACCGCGTCGTGGGCCGCGTTTCGCTCGAAAGGATCAAAGATTACGAAGGCAACGTCATCGTCGAGATCAACCAGGAAATCACCGAGGAACTGGCGAACGCCATCCAGGCCGCGGGCATCGAGCGCGTGAAGATTCGCTCCGTGCTGACGTGCGAATCGCGGCGGGGCGTGTGCGCCCGCTGCTACGGACGCAACCTGGCCACCGGGCGCATGGTCGAGATGGGTGAAGCGGTCGGCGTGATTGCCGCGCAGTCCATCGGCGAGCCCGGCACGCAGCTGACGATGCGGACGTTCCACATCGGCGGCACGGCGACTCGCGTCACCGAACAGTCAAAGGTCGAGGCCAAGAACAACGGCTTCGTCAAATTCATTGAACTGAAAGTGGTCGAAGGCCGCGGCAAGAGTCTGATCTCGATGAACCGCACCGGCTTGATCGCTGTCGTAGACGAGAAAAACCGAGAAAAAGAGCGGTACCACGTTGTGTATGGCGCGCGGTTGAAGGTCGAAGACGGCCAGCCGGTCACGCTCGGCCAGACATTGGTCGAATGGGATCCGTACACGTTCTCGATCCTCACCGAAACGGACGGCACGGTGCAGTTCAAGGACCTGCAGCCGGGCATCACGATCGAAGAGCAGGTGGACGAAGTCACCGGCCTCTCGCAACTCGTGGTGACGCTGCCGCCAGGCGATGAAAAGCACCAGCCGATGATCAACATCCGGACGTCCGGCGGGCGCACGAAGAAGTACCTGATGCCTTCCCGCGCCCACCTGATGGTGCAGGACGGCGACGAAGTACAGCCGGGCGACGTGCTGGCAAAGATCCCGCGCGAGACCACCAAGACCAAGGACATCACCGGCGGTCTGCCTCGCGTGGTCGAGTTGTTTGAGACGCGCAAGCCGAAGGATCCTGCCGTCATCAGCGAGATCGATGGGATCGTGAAGTACGGCGAGATCGCCAAGGGCCAGCGGAAGATTTACGTGGAGAGCGAGGATGGGAAAACCGTAAAGGAATATTCCATCTCGCGCGGCGTTCACATCAACGTCCAGGAAGGCGAACACGTGCGCGCCGGAGAGCCGTTGATTGACGGCCCGCTGAATCCGCACGACCTACTCGCCGTGCTCGGCGAGAAGTACACCCAGGCGTACCTAGTGAACTCGATCCAGGAGGTGTACCGCCTGCAGGGCGTCAACATCAACGACAAGCACATCGAAACGATTGTTCGCCAGATGATGCGATGGGTGAAGGTCGAGGACGTGGGCGACACATCGTTCCTCCTCGAGGAGCAGGTGGACAAGTTCCGCTTCCGCGAGGAAAACGACCGCGTGATCCACGATGGCAGCCGTCCGGCTACGGGCCGGCCACTGCTCCTCGGCATCACCAAGGCGTCGCTCTCGACCGATTCGTTCATTTCGGCCGCGAGCTTCCAGGAAACCACGCGTGTTCTCACCGAGGCTGCCATTTCGGGCAAAGTGGATTACCTGCGCGGCCTGAAGGAAAACGTGATCATGGGCCGGCTGATTCCGGCCGGCACGGGACTGGAGCGCTATCGCAATATCCAGCTCCTCACCGAAACCCCGAAGGAAGAGGAGCCGATCCCCGAAGCCGAGCTTACGCCCGAGGAAGCAGCCGCGCTCGATTTCCTGCGGAAGGATGCCGACGCGGTAGCCGAGAGCTAAGAAGTCCGTCTTCCTGTCCGCCTGTAGCGGCGCTCTCCGTTGCAGGCGCAGTGATTCCGGCGGCAAGCGAACATTCGTTTGCCGCCGGTCTTGCTTTCAAACTATTCGTCTCTGTGTACGGCAGGCTTCTAAACATCCGAGATTGAAGAACTGGAAACGCACCCTCGGTTTCATTTGCTCTCTGTGGTTTTCCGACCGTACAATTCCCCGTAAGCAATTCGGCCCGCTTCTCCGCTGCGAGCAGCGAGGAGATGCAAGCCCGTCCGATGTCTCTCCAGGAGCCAGATCGAGACCAAACTCCGTCCCAATGGGAGAAGCTCGAACGGAAGGAGAACCGACTTTGGCTGCACAGTTTGCTCCTCCTGCTGATTCTGGCTGGGGCGCTGGCGATTTCCGCGTGGGGGAAGTTGCGTGAAGTCCCCCAACATTTTGGCGCCGTGCCGATCGGCATCGTCGTGTTGGTGGCCCTGTTCGGGGTCTACGCCTGGAAGGAAAAACGGGAGATCTCGGAGTTGCGAGGATTCGTCCGCGGCTTGCAACAGGGATCGTCGGTGCCCCCGACAGAGAAACAGATCGAGCAGCTCCTCGACCTGGTTTCCCGGTCGCAGCACGGCTATCGCGACCTGATTGACAGTCTCGACCACGTGGTCTTCACCATCTCCCTGGACGGAGGGATCCAACTCGTCAACCGGCGGTTTGTCGAGATCCTCTCGCTTCCTTTCCCTGCCGTCGTCCATCATCCGCTGGAGGAATTCATCTCCGAACCAACGCGCGAGGAGGCAGAACACGGCCTCGCCCGTTTCCTGGAGCGGAGGTGCTGGACAGGGGTCATGCGCGTGCGCCTCGCCAGGACGGGCGAGGTGCGCTACTTCAGTTGCATCCTCAATGCCGTGGTGAGAGAAGGCCAGGTGACGGGGATCAGCGGGCTCGCGGCCGACGTCACCGCACAGCGTGAATCCGAAGCCCGATTTACGGAGTTGTTTGACACTCTACAGGAGGGGGTTTACTTCAGCACACCGGAAGGCCGCTTGTTAGAGGTCAACCCAGCGCTTGTTCGGATGCTGGGTTACGAAACCAAGGAAGAGGTGCTTGCGATCGGCGCGCAGGACCTTTATCTCGACGCTGCAGAACGAAAACGCCACGTCGCGGAGCTGGGAAAACTCGGCGTTCTCCGCGAGCGGGAAATCACTTTGAAGCGCAAGGACGGTTCACCGGTGCGTTGTCTTGATTCCTCCACGGGCGTCCGCGACTCGTCGGGTCGCCTGGTCCGCTTCCAAGGCACCCTGGTGGACATCACCCAGCACCTCGAAATAAAGAAGCGCCTCCGTGAGGAACAGGAATTTGTCCGCCGCCTGATCGACAGCCTCCCGGATGCCATCGTCGTTCTCGACACCGACGGGCAGTACACGTACGTGAGTCCGCGGATTCGAGATCTCTCTGGTTTTGAACCCGAGGAATTGATTGGAAAAAAACTCGGGGAACGGATTTACCCCGACGATTTGCCAGCGGTGGAAGATGTCTTTCACAGGTTGACTGCGGGCGAGAGCGTTTCCGGGCAGGTGGAGTATCGCACTCTCCAAAAGAACGGGAGTTGGTGCACTTTCCGCGCGAATGCCAGCCCGCTCTTCGATGACAAGGGAAAGATCACTGGCGTTGTGGCCTCGGCCCGCGACGTCACCGAGTCGAGGCGGCTGGAGCAGCAGTTGTACCAAACCGAAAAACTCGTTGCCATGGGGCAAATGATCGCCGGTGTCGCCCACGAGCTAAACAACCCTTTGACCGCCATCATCGGCATCAGCGACCTCTTGTGCGGGGCTGCCAAGGATGAGCGGACTCGCCATCAGACAGACTTGATTCATCAACAGGCGCGACGCGCGGCCCAGATTGTTCAGAGTTTGCTGGCATTCTCCCGTCCGGCCAGCGCGCAGCGTGCGCCGGTGAAATTCGATCAGGTGATCCGGCGCTCGCTGCAGCTTCACGAGCATTCTCTCCAGCAAGATCAGATCACAGTTCAGTTCGATCCTTCGCCGGATCTGCCTTACGTGGACGCGGATGCGAACCAGCTCATGCAGGTGTTTCTCAATCTTCTGACGAATGCAGAGCAGGCAATCCTCGAGATTCGCGACCATGGCCAGATCCGAATCCACGTCGAGCATTCCGGTTCCAAGGTGTCGGCGACCGTGGAGGATGACGGGCCCGGCATTAAGCCGGGGATTCTGGCCGGCATTTTCGATCCCTTCTTCACGACGAAGAGGCCCGGCGGCGGGACCGGCCTGGGCCTCACCATCTGCCTGAGCATCGTCAAGGAACACGGAGGCACAATCGAGGTGCAAACGTCGCCCCTTGGAGGGGCACTCTTCCGCGTTGTCCTGCCTGCCGTGGAGGAGGCCACTGCGCTTCAGCCTGGCGTCCAGACAAAATCCAATGCCGCCTCTTCCCATACGCTCAGCGGCCATTCGATCCTCCTCGTGGATGACGAATCGTCCATCCGCGAGCTGGTGCAAGAAAGCCTCTCCGCCCGCGGGCTGGCGGTAGATTGCGTGGCGAGTTCCGAAGACGCGCTGGAGCGCCTTGCCTCCCATTCCTACGACGTAATTGTTTGCGATTTCAATCTTCCGGGGTTGAACGGCGAACAACTCTTCAGCCGCCTGCATTCTGTCCGCGGCAGCGACTACCAACATTTCATCTTCATCACCGGGGAGTTGCTCGATCCCAAGACGATCGAATCCTTCACGCAGCGCGGCGCCCGCATCCTTCAGAAGCCCTTTCAGCTGTCGGAACTTGCGGCACTTCTCCGCGAAGTATTCGATTCCGTTCCTTCGCGGGCGAGTTAGCCGCGGGGATTTCCGGCAACTCGGCATCCGAATGGTGGAATGGTCTTTACTTGGATGGTTTTCTGGTTGCAGCGGCATCGACGCCGAAATCCCACACGAGCAGGTTCAACCCTTCGCCCTCCACGATTTCGGCGAGCGCATACTCGCCGGGCTCGAGGGGCTGGCCCAGGGTGAAACGATAGACGCCCTTGGTGACCTGCCAGGTTTGCAAGGGGACCGATTTGCGCTTCTCGGATCGCGCGGTGAAATAGGTGTCCAGGTTTTCGATGAGGCGGGAATCTCCGTGCGCCGAGGCGCGAATCAGGTCCATCTTTGGCTCCTGGGCGTCCGCCGTACGCATGAAAAACTCCACCTGCCGATTGGTGATCCGGAACTTGGCGTGCGCGCCTTTGAGTGTGACATTCTGGCGTGACGGCACCACGGGAATGGGGACCAGCACCTGCTCAAGCAAACGGCCCTTGCTGCGTTTCATTCCCGCTTCGGCCTGCTCCAGCGGAAACACGGCCTTGCCGTCGAGAACGTAAACGCCTTCACCCGGAGGCAGAAAAACGCCGGGCGCGGCTTCGATGCTGGCGTCTATCTCTACCGGCTGGGCGTGTTCGACGGCTTCGCGCGCCTGAATTTTCTCGACGAGCGCCTGATCGCGGGCCGCTTCTTCAGCTTCCGTCTTCTTCGTTGCTTCCCAATTCACGAACGAGATGGGAATCTCTTCCCACTGCGAACGCTCGACGCTGTAATAGCGCACGCGCTCGCCTTGCATTTGGTACTCGCGAACAAGCAGGAAGGTGCCATCGTTCAAAATCAATTTCTTGGCTTTGGGCAGCGGTGCGTGCACTGCCGCCTGGTCGTTTGTCGGCGGCGGAGGATTCTGGGCAAAGAGCTGAGGGGCGATAAGCACGGCAAGCAAGATGGGGAACGCAGGAAACCAGTGTTTCGGGATCCGTGTGGGGAAGGCGGTTGACCGCCCGTGACCACCACGATTGTCCTGCGCGCCAGGCATCATCAACATTGGATGCCCCCGTCAGCCCCAGGTTTGGCCGGGTAATCCGCCGAGTCCAATTAGCAGGATAGCGCGAGCCCCGGGGTCAAACAACCTGTGCCGCGCGGGCCTGCACTGCCCTCGGGCAAACATGCTGCTGCCTTTGGTCTGTCCGGCAGCATGTGGTAGAGTCCCGCGTTCAACTCTCCGAGGAGGTATTCATGCGCCGGATGGTTGTCTGTTTGGCTGTCTGCCTGGTCTCCCTACTTTTGCTCGCCCCGTTCGCCCGGGGACAATCCTTCGATGTATCCAAGGTCGCGAACGGCGTGTATGCCGGGATCGGGAGGAATGGAGTCTTTTCCAACGGCGCTTTTGTTGTCGACCAAAACGACGTGCTCGTCGTGGATACCCACCTGCGGCCGAGCTGGGCGCGCGACTTGCTCGCGGAAATTCACAAGGTGACGAACAATCCCGTCCGGTACGTCGTGAATACCCATTGGCACCCGGACCATACCCAGGGCAATCAGGTGTACCTCAGCGCCTTTGGCCCGACGGTCGAGTATCTCGCCCAGCACAATACGCGTGAAGACCTCATCAAGAAGGGCATCCCGAGCGTGGAGGAAGCCCTCACGAAGGACGTCCCGCAGGAGATTCAGACAATCGACAAGGCTCTGGCAGACGGCAAAGACCCGCAGGGAAATGCGCTGACGCCCGAGCGCCGGACGGCATTCGAGAAGCGGCTCTCGGACGACAAGAGCTATCTGGAAGAGCTGAAGCAGATTCAGGTCACGCTGCCTACGATGACTTTCGAAAAGAACCTCATTCTCCACAAGCCCGGCCGCAGAATCTCCATCCTCTACTTTGGCAAGGGCCACACCCGAGGCGACGTGGTCGCCTACCTGCCGAAGGAGAAAGTGGTCATCACCGGCGACCTGCTCACCAACGGCATCCCCTTCATGCGCGATGCTTACCCGGTGGAATGGGTGGCAACGCTTCAGGCGCTCCGAAATCTGGACTGGGATGTCGCCATTCCCGGCCACGGCGACGTGCAACACGGCAAGGACCAGATCGATAAGTTGATTTCGTACATGCAGGATATGGTGGCAGCCGTGAAAGACTCGGTCGCCAAGGGACAGACGCTCGAGGAAGCCAAGAAGTCCATTGACCTCAGCAAGCACGCCGGGGATTTTCCGAACTTTGCCCAGAGCAACAACGGAGCGATCGAGCGCTGCTGGGCCGAAGTTACGGGCAAGATCCAGGATTAGGCACGGGCTCTACAAGAGGGCAGAAAAGAAAAAGGCCCCGGTTTGGTCGGCCGGGGCCTGTTCTTATTTCAGCGAACTCGTGGAATGGGTTAGGAATGCTGGCAACGCGGGTACAGCACGGTCAACACGAGCAAGTCGGAATTCGTGAAAAGCCATTTCTCCGCTTGAGCGCCAGCCGTCTCCGCCGCCCGGGCCAGCATTCCTAGATGCTTGCTACGGGCGAGATTTCGGAGATGCTCCAGGCAAATGCCCGTCAGGCCGGAGACTTCATCTTCCGTGAAAAATTTCTGACTCGACTTGATCGTGACCACGTTCTTGCCTCACTGGTTCTTACGATGCTGTTTGCATCTTAAAGGCTGCACGAATTCCCTGCAATCCAACTACCGTTCTATTCGGGCAAACTAAAGGACCAGGCCATGTGGAAAAGATGAATGAAAAGAAGGGGTTGGCAAGAGACCACTGGAACGATCAACGAGGAGACAGTCGCGAATCGGCTTCCCGGTATGACAAAAATTGCCTAACGCTGGAATATTTCTCCAATTTCCTGAAGTTGTTTTGTGTGGCGTGCTTCGTGGTGCGCGAGTAAACGGAACCAATCATAGATGTTGAGACTGCCAAAAAGCGGATGCCGGAAGCGATAGAGCCGCAACTCACGGCGTCGGTTTTCTTCTATGAGCTGGACTGTCCGATTCCTGATCGTCGTGAGCCTGTCGAAGGAGTCCTGTTTTGCCGAGACCAAGCCGGGATCAAGAGGAATCGGCGATTTCACGCGGAAGCCGCGCCATTCGGCGAGCGAAACAGGAAGATGGATCCGACGCCAGAGGGGTATGCGCGCCGGAGGGGCGGCCAGCAGCAACTCCGCCTGCGCCATGACCCTGGACTCCACCATCGCCAGGTGAGCGAAGACTTCGCCTGCCGACCACGCGCCGGGCTGCGGCGGTTCTTTCCAGCGGTTTTCGGGGAGAGGTTCGGCGGCGGTGAACAAAGCAGCGCGGGTGCTGTCCAGTTGCAAGAGGATCGGAGTCAGGTCGTCCATGTGACCTCCTCAGATTGCGGCGCCACCTGCTCTTTCAAAGGCGTGCGCCAGTTGCAGCACGCGCCCTTCACTAAAATGGGGGCCGACGATTTGTAACCCGACGGGCAGGCCTGAGGCAGTTTTTCCGCAGGGCACGGAGATGCCTGGGACCCCCGCGAGTGCACCTGTAACAGTATATATGTCAGCAAGATACATCTGCAGAGGGTCTTGTGTCCGCTCGCCTAAGCGGAAGGCGGGCGTGGGCGCCGTCGGCGTGACGATCGCGTCCACCTTCGCGAATGCTTCGGTGAAGTCGCGGGCGATCAAGGCGCGCACCTTCTGCGCCCGCAGGTAGTAGGCATCGTAGTAGCCGGAGGAAAGCGCGTAGGTGCCGAGCATGATTCGGCGCTTCACTTCAGGGCCGAAGCCGCGGCCGCGCGTCTTCCGGTACATTTCAACCAGTGTCGCACCAACCGCGCGCGGACCATAGCGCACGCCATCGAAGCGCGCCAGGTTTGAACTCGCCTCGGCGGTCGCGACGATGTAGTAGGTGGCGATGGCGTAGTCGCTATGCGGCATGCGCAGCTCAACCGCTTTGCAGCCGAGTTTTTCGAGGAGTTGGATCCCCGCCTCGACTTTCTGGCGGACCTCGGGGTCAATGCCTTCCTCGAAGTATTCTCTTGGGATGCCGATGCGCAGGCCACTCACGGGCTTTTCGATTTCCTCGAGATAGGCAGGGACGGGAGCCGCGGCGGATGTCGAGTCGTTCTGATCGCGCCCGGCAATAACGTGCAGAACTGCCGCCGCGTCGCTGACGTTCGAGGCCAGGGGACCGATGCGGTCGAGAGATGAGGCAAAGGCGATCAGGCCGTAGCGCGAAACGCGCCCGTAGGAAGGCATCATTCCCGGGATGCCGCAGCATGCCGCCGGCTGGCGAATCGAGCCGCCCGTTTCCGTTCCAAGTGCAGCCACGGCCAGCCCGCCCGCGACTGCCGCCGCCGAGCCACCGCTCGAGCCGCCGGGCACGCGGTCGGCCGCGATGGGGTTGTGTACGGGGCCGTAGGCCGAGTTTTCATTCGAACTGCCCATCGCGAACTCGTCGCAGTTGGTTTTGCCGAGGGTGACGGCGCCGGCTGCTTCCAGCCGCTCGACCGCCGTCGCGTCATACGGAGGAATGTAGTTTTCGAGAATCTTCGAGCCGCAAGTGGTGCGCACGCCGCGTGTGCTGATCACGTCCTTGATCGCGATCGGCACACCGGCCAGGGGAGGCAGCGATTCTCCGCGAGCAAGCAGGGAATCGATCCGATCGGCTTGCGCGTAGGCCCGCTCGGGCGAGAGCGTGAGAAAGGCATTCAATTCTGGATTCCGCCGCTCGATTCGCCCGAAAAACTCCGCCGTCAGCTCGCGGGCGGAGAGTTTCTTGGCCTCGAGTGCGGCGCGGACCGAGGCGACCGTCCAGTGGCCATTGCTGTTCATCGCTCGATGACCCGGGGGACGCGGAAATATGGCTTGCTGGCCTCCGGCGCGCGGTCCAGCACAGCTTGGCCAACGTCGCAGGGGCGTACTTTGTCCTCGCGGAGCGACTGGTTCGCGCCCGCGGCGGCGAACAAGACCTGTGCCATCGGCTCGACACTCGAGACGTCGAGCTGCTTCAGCTTTTCCATGTAGGTAAGAATGTCGCTGAGTTGCTTCGCGTAGGTCTCCACCTCAGTTTCCGTGAGTTCGAGGTGCGCCAAGCCGGCGACATGCAAAACATCTTCGCGAGTGATTTTCATTTTCTTCAGGGGCCGGAGCTTCAGCCCAGGTATCGCTCTACCTTGCCGGTAGGGGCGTCAGTCCCTTACTCCCCATCTTCCCGTCCGGCTCCGCGATAAAGGCTCAGTGCCCGCCTGGCTTCTTCATCCGCTTTGCCTGGGTGCGTACAAACGGAGTGTGCTCACCATCGAGTTCCTTGGACACATACGCGCCGCGCGCGCGGCTGAAATGGACTTCGCGCACAAGCACGCCGCCCCAGGCGCGGTTGATCTGACTGCAGAACTCCCCGGCCATGTTTTCGATTTGGTTCTGCCATTCCTTGCTACTGGCACGGATGTCGAGGATGCCGCCGGTGCAGCGGATGGGGCGCGTATGCGCGGCCAATTCCTTGCCCACAACGACGGCCCAGACGGCTTCGAGCCAAGCCATTGCCGCCTCGGGCTTTTCCAGCCTCCGTACTGCGAGTCCGAGGATTTCGCCCGCTCGCTGCATAATCGGGCGATTCTAGCACATCCAAATACGCAAGCCGGTCCCGCCCACTGCCTCAGAATCATTGGGCAAGACCATTTCTAGAAATGAGGTGTCTATAACCCAAGCTGGTCGGCGACAGTACGCATGGCTTCGATGCAGAAGCGAATGTGTTCATCTAGCGGGACGCCCAACTGTTCCGCGCCCTTGATGACATCGTCACGACTGACGCCGCGCGCGAAAGCTTTGTCCTTCATCTTCTTTCTCACCGACGGCGCCTCGACTTCCGCGATTTTCTTGCTGGGTTTGACGAGCGCGCACGCCGTCAGGAATCCGGCGAGTTCGTCGCAAGCGAAGAGCGTCTTGTCGAGCGGCGAAAAGCGCGCCACGCCGCAATAATCCGCGTGCGCGAGGATGGCGTGGACCATTTCCTCGGGATAGCCGCGCTCGCGCAGAATCTTTGTGCCTTCGCAGGGGTGCTCCTGCGTCGGATGGTGCCCGGCATTGGGCCAGCGCTCGTAATCGAAATCGTGCAGCAGCGCCGTGACGCTCCAAAGCTCCTCGTCAGCGCCGAATTTCCGCGCATAGCCGCGGACGCAAGCTTCCACGGCGAGCGCATGCTTGCGCAGATTTTCGCTTTGGGTGTATTCGCAGAGCAGGCTCCAGGCATCTTCGCGATTCGGCATCCCTCTCCCTCCGCGTGCAAGAGCCAGTAGAGTAGCGCAGAAACCCTTTTGTGGCGCCGCCCGAATTGGCCTGCACGATTCCGCAGGCAGGCTGCGACGGGCGCTTCACGGCACTCGGCCAACAATTCTTGTCCACGAGTCAAAAAGTGCTTGACTCGGGGTAGGCCGCTATGGAGAATGGCTCGCGCGCCAGTTCCTGCCTTCCCCTTGATTTGACGTTCCTCCCCTTCGCAGCACCGGAACAGTTTAGGAGAGCCGGTGGCGGAAAAAATGAGTATTTCTACGCAAGAAGAATTGGACCGTGAAGTAGTCCGTTGTCAGGTCTGCGGGCTGGTGCAGTATCGGACTCGGACGGATAACTGCCGCCGCTGTCTGCGGTTATTACCGCCGAGGGTGACGTTCGTCATCCCCACGCCTTCTCCACAGGACCTTCCGGGGGACGACCGGCAGCTGTTCGAAAGCTGGCCGAACCGGGAGACGGTGGAGAACATCGGTCAGCGGATTCGCCAGTTGCGCGAGTCGCGGAGCATGACGCAGAGCCAGCTCCAGGCACGTTCGCGCGTTTCCCGCTCGTATTTGTCGCGGATCGAAAGCGGCCAGATGACACCCAGCCTCGGCACGCTGGAAAAGATTGCCGAGGCGCTCGGTGTCGGCCTGAACCGCTTCTTCATTCCGGAGACGAACGGGGAGACCGTGCTGGAGGATCCGTTCATCCAGGGACTACGGCCATTCCTGCGGCAGCTCGACTGGGCGCAGTGGCAGTCCATTCTGAAGAGGCTCCAGGCGATCAGCGAGCACGTCAGCAGCAACGGCACGATACGGCATGCGCCGCCGACCCCGGCCCGCCTGCCAGAGGTGCCGCGTGGGCGTCCGGCGCATTCTCCTGCCGCCGCGCACCGCTGAGGCACACAAGCGAGCGTAAGAGGCGACCCGATGCCCCCCCGCAAGCTGCGCGGTGGCGCGGGTCGCTTCGTTTTGTTCGGATCTACCTGGCGAATCCTGGCTGGAACCTACTGGGCTTCCTGCTTGCCGACTCGGGCGAGGGAGACCTCGACCCCATCGTCTTTCCGTTTCAGCGCGACAATGCGCATCTGCTCCCCGTTGTCGGATATAAAGGCAACATCCGCGTTGCCGGCATTGACGCCCTGGATCCGGTGAATCCTTCGGCCCGGCTTTTCCCGCGTGAATTCGGAGCCGAGACGCTCCGCGTACCAGTCCGAAACCTTTTCCAGGGAATCCGAACTGAAGTACTTTGCCGCAGCGACGCCGACCCGTTCACCTACTGCGGGCGCGAATTCGACGTTTGCGCCTTCTGAACTGTCAGCGGTGGCGCCGGGATAGACCGGCAGGCCCGTCTCGCGCGAAGGCCCCGGGTTCACCTGGAGCGATCCAACCGGAGTGCTGATCTCAACTTTCTTGCCGGCTTCGGAGACGTGTATCCGGCGCGCGACGTAAGTCCCGAACATCACACCGAAGCAGAGCAGTACAACCAACCCGCCTCCCAGAATCCCCAGGATCCACCAGACGGCGTTGTTGCGTGGGGGAGGAGAAGCGGGTGTTGGATTTGCGGTCGGACCTGTGGCCATAGACACCCCCTCAGGCTGTCCTATTCAACATACGCTCGTGAAACGTCAAAAGTTTCGCGACCGAGCTTTCGCCCGCGTCAAGCGAAGCGGACCTTCACATCCGGCCGCTTCTCCAGATGGACCGTATCAATGAATCGCACCTGGCGCTGGTCAAGCGTGAGGATCAGAGAGTGCGTGCGGATGCCTTCGCCGAAAAAGCGCACACCGCGGAGGATGCCGCCCTCGGTCACGCCGGTGCATGCAAAAATGATTTTCTTCCCCGGTGCCAGCTCTTCGGTGTCGTAAATCTTCTTGGGATCCTTGACGCCCATCTGCGCGAGGCGTTCCTGGTGTTCGGGCTTGGAGACCACCAGCCGCGCCAGAATTTGCCCGTTGAGGCAGCGCAGCGCCGCCGCCGTCAGCACGCCTTCCGGCGCGCCGCCGGTGCCCATCACGGCGTGAACGCCCGCGCCGACCACTGCCGCGGAAATGCCCGCGGAAAGGTCGCCATCACCGATCAGGCGGATGCGCGCGCCAGTGGCGCGAATGTCATTGATCAGTTTTTCGTGGCGAGGGCGGTCGAGCACAATGACGACAAGATCCTCGACGTCGCGATCCAGCCGCTTTGCAATTGCCCGGAGGTTTTCCGCTACCGGCGCGTCCAATTCCACGGCGCCCTTGCAGGTCGGCCCGACGACGATTTTCTCCATATAGAGGTCGGGCGCATGAAGGAGCCCGCCTCGTTCGCTCGCGGCGAGCACGGCGATGGAGTTCGGCGCGCCGGTGGCGCACAGGTTGGTGCCTTCGAGAGGGTCCACGGCGATATCGACTGCCGGGAAAGAGTGACTCTTATCGTGGAGAGCCTTGCCAACCTTTTCCCCGATGAAAAGCATCGGGGCTTCGTCGCGCTCCCCTTCGCCGATGACGATCGTACCGTCCATCCCGACGGTGTCCATCGCCTTGCGCATCGCCTCGACAGCGGCTTCATCGGCCTTGTGGCGGTCGCCAAGGCCCATGGTGCGCGCGGCGGCGATGGCTGCCAGTTCGACGACGCGCAAGAATTCAAGGCTGAGTGTGTTCTCCACGTTCGCTCCTACGGTTCGGGAATCACTGCTGGATTCGGGCCGTTCCTCGTGGGGCGCCAGCGAGCGGCCAGCGCCTATGATAGTCAAATCCTGCCTGAACTACCAAGCGTCTCTAGGGAAGAGGCTGCAAGGTCGTGTTCACCAGGAAGGGATCGTTGAATTCCGTGCGGTCGCCGGCTTTTTTACCGGCCACCGGCAACAGGCGTGCTGAAAGCGGCTTGTGCCATTTCACGGCGAGCGAGGCCATGTCACCGATGATTCGCGCGAGCTGCGCTTCGGAAATCTCGCCCGGGAGCGGCGCCACGTCGATTCCCGTCCCGCACACCGCGGAATAGGCCAGCAGGGAATCAAGGGAGAGCGCGCCTTCGCTCCAGCGCTTCGCGAGCACGGAATCCTCGAGCACAGGAAGCATCAGACCGGAATAGCCGATGCGCCGCACCGGAATCGCGCGCAAAGCGCGGGTGATCAGCGCTGCGGCGGACAGTGTACCGCTCGAGCCCACGCGCACGCCGGTGAAACCTTCCATTGCGGCGCCGATCGAGACATCCCCGATGGGGGCCGGCGAAAGATCGATTCCGTGGTAGGTCCAGCCCGTTTCCTGCGCCATCCGCCGCGCGACTGCTTCGATGGCGCGGGCGTGCGAGCCCAGCGCGTCTTCGATCGCTTTTTGCGCCGCGGCCGGGTCGTGCGTCGAGCGCAGAGCTTCCCCCACCACGTTTGCCGATTGCAAGCCGATGGCGAACTGGTGTTCGGTTGCGGTGTAGGAGGCGGGATAGAACGGGGTGCCCGGAGGCACGAGCGCCGTGGAGGCGAAATTGAAATTCCCCTGGCTGTGCACGGTGTGCTCTTCAAGATACTTCACGGCTCGCGCGGCGGCACGCACGGCTTTCCAGTGGATGCCGTCTTCGCCCGCCACGACGACGGAGGATTCGAGCGTTGTCGTGGCCGCGATGATCTTTGCCGCCAACTCCGCTTCGCGCGGGTCGTCGCTATCGCGCAGCATCGCCGGACCAATCGATGCGTCGAAGCCTTCTTTTACGGCGAGCGCGTTGTATTCGCGGAAGAACGCGATGGTTTCTTCCGGCGACAGCCCGCGGGTGTATTCCGGGAACGGCTGGGTGGTGATGCGAATCGTCTGGACTTCGTAGCCTGCCTTCTCCAAGGCGGTTTTCAGCTTGTGCAGAACCGCGAGGGCGTCTGCGATCTGCGCATGATAGTTGGCGCGGTCGAGGCGGACGAACGCGGTGAGTGCACGGACCTTCGGCTTCTCGTGATATTCGCTCGCCGCGCGCGCGGACGACGGCAGTGAAAACACCAGCGCGGCGCAAATACAGAGCAGGGAAGCGCAGTGACGGAGGATTCTCATTGGAAGGCCGCAATCCCGGTAATCTTCTCACCGATGATCAGCTTGTGGATGTCGTGCGTCCCTTCGTAAGTGATCACCGATTCGAGGTTGTTCATGTGGCGCATGATGCAGTAATCGTCCACGATGCCGTTGGCGCCGAGGATGTCGCGCGCCTTGCGCGCCGTCTCGAGCGCCATCCACACGTTGTTCATCTTCAGCAGGGAAATGTGCGTGTGGTCCACGCGGCCCTTGTCCTTCAGGCGCCCTACCTGCAGCGCGAGCAACTGCGCCTTGGTGATCTCGCTGATCATCCAGACCAGCTTTTCCTGGACCAGTTGATGCGCGGCAATCGGCTTGTCGGCGAATTGCTTCCGCTGTTTCGCATAGCGCAGCGCGGTGTCGTAACACGCCATCGCCGCGCCGATCGCGCCCCAGCCGATGCCGTAGCGCGCCTGGTTGAGGCACGAGAGCGGCCCCTTCAGCCCCTGGACGCCGGGCAAAAGAGTTGTGGCCGCGATTTTGCAGTCCGTCATCGCCAGCCCGGATGTAATCGAAGCGCGCAGCGACCATTTTCCGTGGACGTCCCACGCCTTGAAGCCCGGCGTGCCCTTTTCCACCAGGAAGCCGCGGACCACGCCATCTTCCGTTTTTGCCCACACGACGGCCACATCGGCAATCGAGCCGTTCGTGATCCACATCTTTTCGCCGTTCAGAATGTAGGAGTCACCCTTGCGCGTAGCGCGCGCCAACATCCCGCCGGGATTCGAGCCGAACTGCGGCTCCGTCAGCCCGAAGCAGCCGATTGCCTTGCCTTGCTGGAGCAGCGGCAGCCACTTGTTCTTTTGCGCCTCGCTGCCATAGGTGTGAATGGGATACATCACCAGCGCCGACTGCACCGAGACGAAACTGCGCAAGCCCGAATCGCCGCGCTCGAGCTCCTGCGTCACCAGGCCGTATTCCACGTTCGAAATACCCGCACAGCCGTAGCCGGTCAGGTTTGCGCCGAAAAAGCCCAAATCGCCGAGCTGCGGGACGAGCTGCATCGGGAATTTGCCTTCGCGGTTGTGCTGCTCGATGATCGGCAGCACCTCATCGTCCACGTATTTCCGCGCGGTCTGCCGCGCCAGCTTTTCTTCGTCGGAGAGCAAGGAATCGAAGTCGATGAAATCGACTCCGCCAAACGCAGGCATGTCGTCTCCTTACGGGTCGAAGAAGCGCCCTAGAATAGCACCGTCACAAGGGAGCGGAAAGCTGTTGCCTCATCTCCCGTCCGGGGAACGGTTGGGCTCTCCGTCGCTGCTGTTAGGGAGCCAAATGTCCCATTGCCTGGCCAAGCTCGCGGATTTTTTGGTTGTGAATAGCGCCAAATAATGCGTCACTGGCTCGCAGGGCGCGGTTGACGGGGCCGCGGGTGGATGCGATAATTTCCAGCTTTATTTTGTCCGGCGGAACTGACCGGACAAGCGTATCTCGCACCTCATCCGAGGAAACCAGAGAGGGCAACCGCAACGAACCGACCCGCGCGCGATGGATATTCTGCACCAACTCGGCGAGTTGTTTCTCGAAGCTGTGCCCACCGTCCTTCTCGTTTTTCTGTTTTACTTTTTCCTTCGCGCCAACTTTTTTAAGCCCATTGAGCGAGTGCTGGCCGAGCGCAGCGCGCGCGTGGAAGGCGCTCGCGCCGAAGCCGCAGCCGCGCAGACCGCCGCGCAGGAAAAACTGGACGCCTACCACGAAGCGCTGAGGAAGGCGCGCACTGAGCTGTACGCCGAGCAGGAAAAAGAACATCAAGCGGTGCTCGACGAGCGCGCCAAAATGGTCCGCGCCGCGCGCGCTGCTGCGCAGGGACGCGTCCGCGCCGGGAAAGAACGAATCGCCCGCGAGGTGGCCGCTGCCCGCGCTGAGCTTGAGAAGCAAACGCCCACCCTGGCCGGAGAAATCGTTCGCAGCATCCTAGAGCGCGGCTCGGCGCCGCGATCGGGGGCGCGGCGATGATGAGACGCCTGCGCTGGATCGTGCCTGCGGCATTTTTGCTCGTGATTGCCGCGACGCCACTGCTTGCCGCTGAAGGCGGCGATTCGGCAGCCGATTCGACGATTGGCCGGGTTTTCCGCTGGCTGAATTTCATCGTCGTCTTCGGAGGCGGCGGGTATTTCATCGCGAAGAAGGCACCCGCTTTTTTTCGTGGCCGCGCGGAAACCATCGTCTCGGCGATTACGGAAGCATCCCGCGTCAGGGAAGAAGCCGAACGGCGGTGCAAGGAAGCCGAAACAAGGCTTGCGGGCCTGGAACAGGAAATTGCGGAGATGCGCGCGACGGCGCGGCGCGATGCGCAGGCGGACGCGGGGCGCATCCGAGCGCTGGCTCATGAAGAAGACAAGAAGATCGCACTCGCCGGCGATGCGGAGATTCTTGCGGCGGAGCGCGGGGCGCGGCTGGAGCTGCAGGCACTGGGCGCGGGCCTGGCGATCGAGCGCGCCGAAGCCCAATTGCGCAAGGAAATCACGCCCTCGGCGGACGCGGCGCTCTTTCGCGGCTTCGTGGCGCAGCTCGAAGGGGGAACGAATTGAGCGTCCTGACGCAACGGTACGCCTCCGCCCTCGCCGATGTGGCGCTCGAACAGAAGCACGGCGAGGCGGTGAAGAAAGAGCTTTCGGGCTTTGTGGATCTGTTCAACAGCTCGGCCGAGCTGCGGAATTTTCTCGAAACGCCCGCCGTTGCACGATCGGCAAAACAGGCGGTGATCGAGAAGCTGACCAAGCAGCTCGGGCTCAGCGCGGCGGTGCGGAATTTTCTTTTCGTGATCGTGGACCATCGCCGCACTCACGAACTCGAAGAAATCGCGGAAGCATTTGAAACGGAATTGAATGCGCGGCTTGGCATTGCCGAGGCGGAAGTGACAGCGGCGCGGGAGCTTTCGGTGCAGGAAAAGGCCGAGCTGACGCGCGCGCTCGAGCGGTTGACGGGAAAGAAGATCGAAGCCCGCTACAGCACCGATGCCGGATTGATCGCCGGCGCAGTGGTACGGATTGGATCCACTATCTACGACGGGTCCGTGCGCGAACAATTGAACCGCCTGCGCGCGCGTCTGGGAGCGGAATAGGAGCACAGGAGCAGTCGATGGCGCAAATCAAAGCGGACGAAATCTCGAAGCTCATTCGAGAACAAATCGAGAATTACCAGCAGACGATGGTTGTCGAGGAAGTCGGCGCGGTGATCTCCGTGGGTGACGGCATTGCGCGCATCCACGGCCTCGACCGAGTGATGGCCGGAGAAATGCTGGAGTTCCCTCACGGCGTCACCGGCATTGCGCTGAACCTCGAAGAAGACCAGGTCGGCACCGTGCTGTTCGGCGAGTACGCGGAAATCAAGGAAGGTGACATCGTCAAGCGCACCGGCAAGATCATGTCGGTGCCCGTGGGCGAAGCGCTGGTCGGCCGCGTGGTGAACCCGCTCGGCCAGCCGCTCGACGACAAAGGCCCGATCGTCACGGAGCAGCGCAGCCCGATCGAACGCCTTGCGCCCGGCGTGGTGGACCGCCAGCCGGTGCGCGAGCCGCTGCAGACCGGCATCAAGGCGATCGACTCGATGATTCCGATCGGCCGAGGCCAGCGCGAACTGATCATCGGCGACCGGCAAACAGGCAAGACGACGATCATCCTCGACACGATTATCAACCAGCGGGGCGGGGACATGATTTGCATCTACTGCGCGATCGGTCAGAAGCGCTCGACAGTGGCGCAGGTGGTGAAAGCGCTCACCGACGCCGGCGCGATGGATTACACGATCGTCGTCGTTGCCTCGGCCGCCGAGCCGGCCACAATGCAGTACATCGCGCCTTACGCGGCGTGCGCGATGGGTGAGTATTTCCGCGACACGAAACGCCACGCCGTTTGTTTCTACGACGACCTTTCGAAGCACGCCCAGGCCTATCGCGAGATCTCGCTGCTGCTTCGCCGCCCGCCGGGACGCGAAGCCTTCCCGGGCGACGTGTTCTATCTGCACTCGCGCCTGCTGGAGCGCGCGTCAAAGCTGGGCGATGAGCTTGGCGGCGGCTCGCTGACGGCCCTGCCCGTCATCGAAACGCAGGCCGGCGACGTCTCCGCCTACATCCCTACCAACGTAATTTCGATCACCGACGGGCAAATCTACCTCGAAGCGGATTTGTTCAACAGCGGCATACGTCCCGCCATCAACGTCGGGATTTCCGTCAGCCGCGTCGGCGGCAACGCGCAAATCAAGGCAATGCGCCAGGTGGCAGGCACGCTGCGCCTCGGCATGGCGCAGTACCGCGCGCTCGCGGCCTTCGCACAGTTTGGTTCCGACCTCGACAAAGTGACCCTGGCCCAGCTCAATCGCGGCCAGCGGCTCACCGAAATCCTGAAACAGGGCCAGTTTCAGCCGCTCGCGGTGGAAAAACAGGTGCTGATCATTTTCGCCGGAACGAACGGCCTGCTCGACGATATCGCCCCGGCAGATTGCGCGCGGTTCGAGCGCGAACTTTATCCGTTCCTGGAAACGAACTACAGCGGGCTGCTGGAAACGCTGCGGGAGAAGAAAGCGTTCGACGACGCCCTGCGCGCCGAGACAACGAAGGCGGTGGAAACGTTCAAAGAACGCTTCAAGGCCGCCACGGCGGCGAGTTGAGTGCAGGCCGGTTGAAGACAAATGCCGACACTGATTGATTTTCGGCGCCGGATCCGCTCGGTGAAGAGCACGCAGCAGCTCACCCGGGCGATGAAGTTCGTTGCGGCATCGAAGCTGCGGCGGGCGCAGGAGGGGGTGTTCGCGGCGCGTCCCTATGCGCGCGAGATTTTGCGCGTGCTGCGCTCGGCGATGGCGCGGATCGAAGATCCGTCACACCCGCTGCTACAGCGCCGGCCTGAAGAGCGCATCCTGGCGATTGTGCTCACCGGCGACCGCTCGCTTTGCGGCGCGTTCAATACCAACGTGGTGCGCCGCGCGTCGGAATTCTTCCGCCAACACAGCGAGGGCAAAATCGAAGTCGTGGCAGTTGGGAAGAGGGGCCGCGACGCGCTCCGGAAGCGCGGCTGGGGCTCCCGGGCAGAATATCTTGGCGTATCCGACCACGTGGAATTCGGCAAGGCGAAGGAAATCGCCGGGCGCGTGGCGGAATTGTACAGTGGCGGCGAAGTGGACGCCGTTTACGCGATTTACAATGAGTTCAAAAACGTGCTGATCCAGCGGTTGCAGGTGGAAAAGATCCTGCCGCTCGATGCCGAGTTGTTCGCGCCCGGTTCTGCGGAATTCGCCGGCATGTCCGGACACGGCACTACGCTGCCCGTCGGATCCGCGGCGCGGAGCACCGCGCTGCTCGTGGATTACATCTATGAACAGCCGCCGGAGGTGATTTTCAGCGGCCTGGTGCCGCGCTATCTGGAGGCCGAAATGTTCCGCATCCTGCTCGAGTCCTCCGCGGCGGAGCATGCAGCGCGAATGACGGCCATGGATTCGGCCACTAACAATGCGGGAGAACTGATCGAAGAAGTCACGCTGGAGATGAACAAGATACGCCAGGCCGGCATTACGAAGGAATTGATCGAGATTGTGAGCGGCGCCGCTTCTGCGACGTCGTGAGCGCGCAAGGGAGACCGTGAATGGCAAAGGACAAGCAAAACGTCGGTCATGTCGTGCAGGTGATCGGGCCCGTCGTGGACGTGGCCTTTGAACAGGGCCACCTGCCACAGATCTATCACGCCGTGCGGATCACGAGCGAGGGATACGACGTCGCCGAGCCGATCGACATCATCGCGGAAGTCGAGCAGCACCTGGGTGAAGGGCGCGTGCGTACCGTGGCCATGAAGCCCACGGAAGGCCTTGTGCGCGGCATGAAAGCGTACGACCAGGGAGAGGGGATCTGCGTGCCGGTGGGCCGCGCGACGCTCGGCCGCGTGATGAATGTGCTCGGAGAACCAGTGGACAAACTCGGACCGATTACGAGCGACAAGCACTATCCGATTCACCGCCCGGCGCCACTGCTCGACGACCAATCCACCACGCTCGAAATGTTCGAGACGGGAATCAAAGTGGTGGACCTGATCGAGCCCTTCTTGAAGGGCGGAAAGATCGGCCTCTTCGGCGGCGCCGGCGTGGGCAAGACCGTGATCATTCAGGAGCTGATCCACAACGTGGCGATGAAGCACGGCGGCGTGTCGGTGTTTGCCGGCGTGGGTGAGCGCACTCGCGAGGGCAACGACCTGTGGCTCGAATTCCAGGAATCGGGTGTCGTGGTGCCCGGCAACTCCGAAAAATCGCGCGCCGCGCTGATCTACGGCCAGATGACCGAGCCGCCCGGGGCGCGCCTGCGCGTCGGCCTGACGGGCTTGACCGTTGCCGAGTATTTCCGCGATGAAGAACACCTCGACGTGCTTCTTTTCATCGACAATATTTTCCGCTTCGTGCAGGCGGGCTCGGAAGTGTCCGCACTGCTGGGCCGCATGCCTTCGGCGGTGGGCTATCAGCCGAACCTGAATACTGAAATCGGAGAATTGCAGGAGCGCATCACTTCGACGAAACATGGCTCGATCACGTCCGTGCAGGCCATTTACGTGCCCGCCGATGACTACACCGACCCGGCGCCGGCGGCGACGTTTTCGCACCTGGATGCGACGACCAACCTCAGCCGCCAGATCGTAGAGCTGGGCATTTACCCCGCCGTCGATCCTCTCGCGAGCTATTCACGCATTCTGGATCCGCGCATCGTGGGGCAGGAGCATTACACAGTGGCGCGTTCGGTGAAGTCGGTCTTGCAGAGGTACAAGGATCTGCAGGACATCATCGCTATTCTCGGCATTGAAGAGCTTTCCGATGAAGACAAACTGACGGTGGCGCGCGCCCGCAAGATCGAGAAATTTCTTTCGCAGCCGATGTTCGTGGCCGAGCAATTCACCGGCCTGGCGGGCAAGTATGTGAAGATCGAAGACACGATCCGCGGCTTCAAGGAAATCGTCGAAGGCAAGCACGACGAGGTGCCGGAGCAGGCGTTCTGGATGGTCGGCACGATCGAAGACGCGCTCGAGAACGCGGAGAGAATGGCCGCATCCGTGTAAGCAGGCGGAGGAATCCGAGGCGAAGCGATGTTGCCGGAAACACTCGAACTCGAAGTGGTCACGCCCGAACGGCACGTGCTGCAGCGATCCGTTCACAGCATTGAGCTGCCCGGGCTGGATGGCTATCTGGGCATTCTGCCGGGTCACGCCCCCTTGATCACGGAGCTCGGCATCGGTGTGCTCAACTACGTGGACGGCAACGAGACGCGCTACCTGACCGTGGTTCACGGCTATGCCGAAGCGCTGCCCGATCGCGTGATCGTGCTTGCCGAGATCTCGGAGCGCGCCGAAGAGATTAATCTGGATCGCGCCCGCGCCGCCCTCGAGCGGGCCCAGGAGCACCTGGCGAAGCCCGGCGGCACCGAGGTGGACTGGGACCGCGCCACGTTTGCGTTGCAACGCGCCCTGGTCCGCGTACAGGCCGCGGCGAAGGGTGGAGCCGTCGGCTCGGCCGCGGAAGAGCATCACACTGCGCCCTAGCAGTGGGCCGGGAAACACGCCTGAATCCGCTCTACCCCTTCGCGCATCTGAAAGTAAAGCGTGCCAGTCGGCGCCGCAGCCTATGAGCGAAATCATCCTCTACTCGACACATTGGTGCGGCGATTGCCGCCGCACGAAACGATTCCTGAAGGACCGCGGCATCGCATTCCGCGAGATCAATATCGACGAGGATCCCGACGCGGAAGACCTGGTCCTGCGGGTGAACGACGGCCGGAGGAAAGTCCCCACACTGGAAGTGGATGGGCGCTACTTCGCTTGCAGCCCGTTCGACCCGTATCTTCTTGCGGAAGAACTGAAGATTCCTCTGAATCCGTAATCTTTCTCGCCCCGCCCCCCACGCTTATGCGAGCATTCCGCCGTGCCGCATGACCCCGGCAACTTCGAAACTGGAAGAGAGCAGGACAAGATCGGCATCCGCGCCCGGAGCCAGGACGCCTTTACGGTGCGCCAATCCCAGGCGGCGGGCCGGGTAGAGTGTTGCCATACGTACCGCTTCGATGAGCGGGACACCCAGGTCCACCATGTGGCGAACGGCGCGATCGAGCGTAAGGGTGCTGCCTGCCAGCCGGCCTTCTGCATTGCGGCAAACTCCACCCGAAACCACGAGTTCGGTCGGGCCCAGGCGATACGAGCCGTCGGGCATGCCCGTCGCAGCGGTGCCGTCGCTCACCAGCAAGACGTGCTCCGTGCCTTTGGCGGCGAGGAGCAGCCGGATCGCGGCCGCGTCTACATGAATGCCGTCGGCGATGACCTCCGCGGTCACTTCCGGAGAAGTGAGCACGGCGCCGAGCACGCCGGTCTCGCGATGAGAGAAGGGGCGCATGGCATTGAAGACGTGTACGGCGTGGCGCGCTCCGCGCTGGATCGCCGCCATCGCCTGGTCGTAGGTTGCATCCGTGTGCCCGAGTGCGGTCAGCAGACCTTTGGCACGCGCATGTTCAATCAGTTCGAGCGCGCCCGGCATTTCCGGTGCGAGTGTGAGAATGGACGCGAAGCCCGCGCACGAGAGCAGCAACCGGTCCAGAGCCGCGACCGAGGGCGGTGCGATACCGTCCGGGGGATGCACGCCCCGGCGCGCCGGATTGATGAACGGGCCTTCGAGGTGGATGCCGAGAATCTCAGCGTGCGGCTTGGCCTGTGGGGCCGAGTTCGCCGGACTCTTGATGTAACGGACGATCCCTTCGAGGCACCGGCAGGTCCGATCCACGGACGCGCTGACGGTCGTCGCCAGCAAGGAGGTCGTGCCGCGCTGAGCTGCGGTTTCCGCCACAGCGCCTAGCGCCGCGGGATCGGCCTCCATCACGTCGTGTCCGCCGGCGCCGTGGAGATGCAAGTCCACGAATCCGGGAATAACCGTGAGGTTGTGTGCGTCGAATTCTTCGATGCCCCGCGGCAATGTGATTTCAGCGCGGCGTCCGATGGCGGAAATCCGACCGTCTTCGATCAGTAGGACAGGGTCCTCGATCGCTTCGAACGGTGTAAGGGCGCGCGAGGCGCGCAAGGCCAGCGCAGACATATCGCGAATCATCCTACTCGAACTGCCGGGCAAAAAGACAGCGTGGGCTTGCATCGGCCAGCAGGTTCGTTAGAATGAATGACTCGACTCGGAGGAGAGTAGATGGCAAACGAAAAGAGGTTCGTCGTCTGGAAGCGGCACCAGCGCCGGCGCAAGGCAGCCAAAGCCAAGATGAAACTTTACGAGCAGGGAAAGCTCCCGCACGACAAGCTGCCCGCCCTGGCGAAGATTTTTCTTTCCCGGAAGTTGCGCTTCCTCACCAAAGCGGAATAAAAAAAGGAGGGCATTCCGTGAATGCCCTCCTGGCGTCCTGCTTCTGGCCCGGTCCCGCGGCGAGTTGCCGCAGTCCGGTCCGATCTAGTTGCCGGTCCCTTGCGCCTGCGGTTGGCTGACTTTCGGCACGCTCAGGTAGCCGACGACCTTTTCCTTGGTCACCTGATTCACCACCAGTTCGAGCGGGGTGCGGGTGCCGCGGGTATAGAAGTAGATCGGCTCGTTGGCCGAGCGATTCTTCTTCTCGTATCGCGAATCATCCACGAAGATCGCCACGCTGTAGAGATTCCTCTTGGGGTTTGTGCCGCGCAGTTCGACCATCAGTTCCCCCACCTTCTGGCGGGTGCCTTTGCGACTGATCGTGAATTCGTAATAGTCGCGCTGGCCCATCCGCCGGAGCTGGTCGATCTCGTCGTGGTTGCGGGCGATCAGTGTGCCCATCTCTCCGCGAGCCATCTGGAGATTGTTCTTCGTGGCTTCGAGGTCGCTCTTCACGCCATTCACGTCGCCGCCCAGCCGGTTGACGTCATCGGCGCTAGCTTTCGTGGCGAGTTCGGACTTCACTGAGTTCTGCATTTCTACCAGTTGCTTCGCGTCTTCTTCCTTGACCTGCTTTGCGTACTTGCGTGCGCTCGACAGCTCGCCCTGCGTCAGCTTCAAGCGGTCGGTCACCACGTTCAGTTCACCGCGCACCTGCGCATTGGTCTCCTCTGTCTGTGCCAACCGCTGCGCCAGAACATCTTGCGACTGCTTCAGAGTCTGCGTCTGGCTGGCGAGAGTCTGCCCGAAGTTTCTGGCCTGCGTGGTCGCGTTCCAGCCGACCCCCAGTGCCACCAACGCGACCGCTGCCAGGACAACCACCGCGAGTCCAACCCAGCGGGGTGTGCCTTCAGTGTGCGTCCCCATTTGTCCGTTTGTGTCAGTCATGCTCGTTCTCCTTTAGGATTCCCCTGCAGCCATCTGAATGTGCAAGCCCGGAGCCAAATGTTGGCAGCTTGCGAAATGGCGCTAACTATATGCAGGATAATAAGTTAGTGTTCTTCTGTAAGGAAAGTGCGAGTTCTGTGAGCGTACTGAACCCTGAAATCTTTACCGGGCAATTATCCTTTCTGCGTGGCGCGAGGGCAGGTGAAAAAGGCGCATTTTTGCCCTCACCGAGGGCGTCGGGGGCGCTCGCAAAGATTGCTCGGAGGTTCCGTTACCGGCTGATTTGCAGATTGCGGAGCACGGCGATTCGCTTATCCAGCGGCGGGTGCGTGCTGAACAGGCTCATCAGCATTTTGCGCGGCACCAGTGGCGCCACGATGCAGAGCGCCGAGGTGGACGGAGAAATGTTCATGGGGATGCGCTTGTTGGCTGCGCCCAGTTTCTCGAGCGCTCGAATCAGCCCGTACGGGTGGCCCACCATCTGCGCGCCCGAAGCATCCGCCTGGAATTCGCGCTGGCGCGAGATGCCGAGTTGGAGCAGAAGCGCGGCAATTGGCGCAAGAAAGAGCATCAGCAGGGCAGCCAGACCGCCGCTGTCGCGATCGCCGTCGCGGCCGCCCCAGCCGCCGAAGATCAGGGCCCAGCGGCCCATGCTTGCAATCCACGTGATCGCGGCGGCGAGCGTCGCTGCAATCGAAGACGTCAGAATGTCGTAGTTGCGCACGTGCGAAAGCTCGTGCGCGATCACGCCTTCGAGTTCTTCGTCATCCATCAACTGCAGCAAGCCTTCCGTGACGGCGACAGAGGCATGGCTCGGGTTACGTCCGGTGGCGAAGGCGTTCGGCGCGGGCTGCGGAATCACATAGAGCTTCGGCATCGCCAGATTTGCTTTGCCGCAGAGCCGCTCCATCACGGAATAGAGGCGCGGTGCCTGTTCTCGTGTCACCGGCTGCGCACCACTCGAAGCCAGCGCAATCTTGTCGGAAAAGAAGTAGGCCCCACCGTTCATCACGATGGCAATAAGAAGGGCAATTGTCATGCCCTGCTGCCCGGCGAGCGCGCGCCCGCCGAAGAGCAGGAGAATAGAAAGTGCCGTAAGTAAGAGAGTCGTCTTGATCGCTTTCATTGGTTCACCCTGTTCTCATTCAGTGTAGAGCGCCGCCGGAGTGGCGTCAATCGGCGCCGACTCCCGCAGTCTCGCGTTCGAATATCATCTCGCCCGTCTTCTTGTCTGCGTCCACGAGCACGGTATCGCCCGGCAACACGCTGCCGTCCAGAATGCGCATCGCGAGCGGATCCTGCACCAGGCGCTGGATCGCGCGCCGCAGCGGCCGCGCGCCATAGGCGGGGTCGTAGCCTTCGCGGAACAGCAACTCGCGCGCGGCGTCGGTCAGTCGTAGAATCAGGTTCCGGTCAGCGAGCAGCTTTTCGACGTGTTCGAGCTGCAGCGTAATGATTTTTTCGAGCTGTTCCTTGCCGAGCGAGCTGAAGATCACGATATCGTCCACCCGATTCAAGAACTCGGGGCGGAAGATCCCGCGCAGCGATTCCATCGCTTCCTGACGAGCGCGTTTGGGATCGTTCGCGGCGGGCTCAAAGATCGCCATGGAACCGACGTTGCTGGTCATCACAATGACCGCGTTGCGGAAATCAACGGTGCGCCCTTTGCCGTCGGTCAGCCGCCCATCATCGAGAATCTGGAGCAGGATATTGAAGACATCGGGATGCGCCTTCTCGATTTCATCAAACAGCACCACCGAGTACGGCCGCCGGCGGACCTGTTCCGTCAGCTGGCCCCCTTCTTCGTATCCGACGTAGCCCGGGGGCGCGCCGATCAGCCGTGCTACCGAATGTTTTTCCATGTACTCAGACATGTCGAGCCGCACCATCGCGCGCTCATCGTCGAAAAGGAATTCGGCGAGCGCGCGCGCCAGTTCCGTTTTGCCCACACCCGTCGGCCCCAGGAAAATGAACGAGCCGATCGGCCGCTTCGGGTCGGAAAGGCCCGAGCGGCTGCGCCGGATGGCGTTGGACACACGCGCGAGCGCGTCGTCCTGGCCCACAACGCGATGCCGCAGACGTTCCTCCATGTGCACGAGCTTCTCGACTTCTCCTTCGAGCAGGCGCCCGACAGGGATGCCGGTCCACTTGCTCACGACGCGGGCGATGTCCTCCTCGCCCACTTCTTCCTTCAGCATCGGGTGGCCCTTCTGCAAATCGCCAAGACGCTCCTGCGCCTGCTGCAGTTCCCGTTCCGCCGCGGCCAGCTTGCCATAGCGGATTTCCGCCACGCGCGCAAGGTCGCCGGCGCGTTCCTGGCGCTGCTCTTCTCCTTTCAACTGCTCGATTTGCTCCTTCAGCTTGCGGATGCGCCCGATCGCGTCTTTTTCGATCTGCCACTGCGTCTTCAGGCGGCTCGATTCTTCGCGAAGCCCACCCAACTCACTCTCGATCTCGCCAAGGCGCTCGCGGGAATGCGCGTCGGATTCCTTGCGAAGGGCCTGCCGCTCGATTTCGAGCTGCATGACGCGCCGTTCGATCTCGTCAATCTCCGTGGGCAGAGAATCAATCTCCATCCGCAGTCCGGCCGCGGCTTCGTCCACCAGGTCGATGGCTTTGTCCGGCAGAAAGCGGTCGGAGATGTAGCGTTGCGAGAGCACCGCGGCGGCAACGATGGCAGCGTCTTTGATGCGGACGCCGTGATGGACTTCATAGCGCTCTTTCAATCCGCGCAGGATCGCAATTGTGTCCTCCACCGATGGTTCACCGACTAGCACGGGCTGGAAGCGGCGCTCGAGCGCCGGATCTTTTTCGATGTACTTGCGGTATTCGTTCAGGGTGGTGGCGCCGATGGCGCGCAGTTCGCCCCGCGCCAGCGCCGGCTTCAGCATGTTCGACGCGTCCATCGCACCTTCGGCGGCGCCCGCGCCGACCAGAGTGTGCAGCTCGTCAATGAACAGGATGATCTGGCCTTCGGCTTCCGTGATTTCCTTCAGTACGGCTTTCAAGCGATCTTCGAATTCGCCGCGGTATTTCGTCCCAGCCACCAGCGCGGCCAAATCCAGCGCGACAATTCGCTTGGGCTTCAGCACCTCGGGAACGTCGCCGGAGACGATCCGTTGCGCCAGGCCTTCGACAATGGCTGTCTTGCCCACGCCCGGCTCGCCAATCAGCACGGGGTTGTTCTTGGTCCGCCGCGCGAGGATCTGCATCACGCGCCGAATCTCTTCATCGCGGCCAATCACGGGATCGAGCTTGCCGCGGCGCGCGAGATCCGTCAGATCGCGGGCGTACTGTTGGAGCGCGCGATATGTGGATTCCGGGGTCTGGCTGGTCACGCGATGGCTGCCGCGGACCGAAGCCAGCGCTTGCAAGATGGCATCGTGGCTCGCGCCGTGTTTCGCCAAGAGTTTTCCCGCAGGATCGCGGGGCGCCCCGGCGATGGCAAGCAGCAGATGCTCGGTCGAGACATAATCGTCCTTGAAGCGCCCGGCTTCATCAAAGGCGCGGCTCATGACGTCGTTCGTAGCCTGGCTAAGATACTGCTGCGCGACCCCTGAAACCTTTGGCAGGCGCTCGATCTCGATGTCCGTTTCGCGGGCAAAGGCCTCCGGCGAAACACCGAGCTTCGCGAGCAGTGGCGGCGCAACGCCATCGTCTTGCGCTACGAGCGCCGAAAGGAGGTGGACCGGTTCGATCTGTTGCTGTCCCGCACGACCGCCAATCTCCTGCGCAGCCTGCAATGCTTCCTGCGCCTTCACGGTGAATTTGTCGAATCGCAGCATCGCTCATCCTCAAATCTCTCTTCGCTTGCCTGCAAACACAAAAAAGGGGCCCGCCGCAGCGGGCCCCTGCCGGATGGTTTACCTTGAGCCGTTGGTGACCTTCACCTTCACCTGCTTCGGCTTGGCTTCCGCGCGTTTCGGGAGCTGCACTGTCAGCACGCCGTTGCGGTATTCCGCGTGGATGCCTTCGGTGTCCACGGTGTTTGGCAGCGAGAAGCTCCGCGTGAAGGAGCCAAAGGACCGCTCCACACGCAGATAGTTGTCTTTGTTTACCGTCTCCTCGAATTTCCGCTCCCCTTGAATCGTCAGCATGTTGTTTTCGATCCGGATGTCGAGATCCTTCTCGTTGAGGTCCGGGAGATCAGCCTTCAGCACGAGCTCATTCTCGGTGTCGTAGATGTCGACCGGTGGCGCCCATGTCGTCAGGGCTGACTCATCGCCGCGGCCGCGGAAAGTGTCCGCGAACAAACGGTTCATCTGGTCTTGCAGAGTTCCAAGGTTGTGGAATGGGTCCCAGCGGGTAATGGTGGTCACTTTTAACCTCCTGCGACAATGTCAGCAGAAAGAAAGCATAATATATGCGTTCTATGTTGTCAAGTTATTTTGAAGTCTTGTAGTATCAATAGGTTGAATGAATATAAATCTAGTCTAAGACGCGCAGTACTAAGCACTTGATATAATGTGTTTCGGGCATGGTCAGGAGGATTGGATGGTCCCGCGCCTGGGTCCGGCGATCAATGACGACGCACGTGCGGCGCGCATCAACCGCGGCTTCAGCGACAACCTGCAGGAAGAGGGCTTCGGAGAAGTGATGCGAGCAGGAGGAGGTGATCAAGCAGCCCCCCTTGCGCAGGATCTTGAGCGCGCGAAGATTGATTTCCTTGTAGCCCCGGCGGGCGGCTGGAATACTGTCGCGGTTCTTGGCAAAGGCCGGGGGATCTAGGATGACCATATCGAAACGGCGGCCGATTTCATCGCACTCTTTCAGAACATCGAAGGCGTTGCCTTCCCGGAACGTGACATTGGAGATGCCGTTGCGCTCCTGGTTCCGGCGCCCGGCTTCGATGGCGGCGGGCGAGAGGTCCACAGCTTCGACAGAACCAGCCCGCCCCGCGACTGTGAGCGCAAATCCGCCGTTGTAGGAGAAACAATCGAGGACGTCCCCGGTGGCATACTGCCGTGCCTCGCGGCGGTTTTCGCGCTGATCGAGAAAGGCTCCCGTCTTTTGCCCCTTGAACAAGTCATAACCGAATGCGACGCCGTTCTCACGAGCGATTACCTCCTCTGGGACTTCACCATGGAGGAGTGAGACTCGCTGGTCGAGGCCTTCGAGCAGGCGGACTCTCGGATCGTTGCGCTCGAGGATGCCGCGTGGGGAGAAGAGCTCGACGAGGATTTCGACGAATTCGGACTTGAGCCGTTCTGCCGCCTGGCTAAGTGTCTGGATAACCAGGTAATCCTTGTATCGGTCCACGATCAGGGAGGGAATGCCGTCGCTGCCCGCATACGCGAGGCGGAAGACTTCCGTATCTTCGACGACGCGCTTGCGGTATTCCGCGGCGGCGAGCAGGCGCTCGGCGAAAAATGCGCGATTGACAGGTGCGTCATCTCGCGTCACCAGGCGCAAGGAGATCTGTGAGCGATCGCTATAGAATGCCCGGCCAAGGAAGCGGCCCCGTTCATCGGTCAGGCGGACGACGTCGCCGGGGCCGGCCTGCACACTGCGGAGGTCGCTCCGATATACCCACAGGTGGCCGAAATGAAGGCGGGTGGCGCCTCGCTGACTGATAATGACCTGAGGCTCGGGCACGAATGATTCCTGTTCTCTATGAGAGCTGTGATCTTCCGTTTGGTTACAATTAACCGAAGGAGGGCGACAACCCGCAGCCCGTGCAGCGGAACAACGCTAGATACAGTGGAGCAACCAAACGTTTGCGTTCTCATAACACATTCTTGCAGGAGATACTAGTCCATCTTTAGGTATCGATGATTGTCGTGAGTCGCTTGGCAGAAAACTCCTTGGCGAGGTTGAGGCGTGCGATTAGAGGAATTCAACTACGATTTGCCGCGTGAGCGAATCGCACAGCGCCCCCTGGCAGAGCGCGATGCCTCGCGCCTGCTGTTCCTCGACCGCGGTGCGCAATGCTGGGAGGACCGGGAATTCGCTGATTTTCCTGGGCTGCTTCGTGGCGACGAACTGCTGATTGTCAACAACGCGCGGGTGCTGCCGGCCCGGCTGTTCGGCCATCGGGTTGGAATCCACGCCGAGCCGGTTTCTCGACACAATCCGGCACACGGCCGCCATCTGCAAGCGCCCATCGAAGTGTTGCTTGTCCGCCAGGTCGAACCCGGCACATGGGAAGCGCTGGTGCGGCCGGGGCGAAAGGTCCCGATCGGCGAGCACATTCGTTTCGGCCAGGGCGAATTGGAAGCGGTCGTGATCGGCCGCGGGTCGTACGGCATGCGCCAGCTTCGTTTCAGCGGAGGTGAAGACCTGCTCCGGGCGATCGAGCGTTTCGGCCACATTCCCTTGCCGCCCTACATCAAGCGGCCCGATGAGCCGGCGGACCGCGAGCGGTATCAAACCCTTTTTGCTCGAGAGGGAATCGCCGTGGCGGCGCCAACCGCGGGGCTGCATTTTTCCCAGCGCATTCTGGAACAAATTGCTGCGCGAGGGGTCGAGATGCGTGAGGTCACTCTCAAAGTCGGGCTCGGCACGTTCGAGCCCATCCGCTCGCAGCGCTTGGAAGAGCATCGAATGCACCGAGAGGCCTATGAGATTCCCGAGGAGACCGTGGCGGCCATTGCACAGGCGCGCCGCGAGCAGAGGCCCGTGCTGGCTGTCGGCACAACCGTCGTTCGTGCCCTCGAGGATGCCGCGCAAAAAGCCGATGTGGCCGGTGCGGGGAATTTGCTCATCGCCGGCCGAGCCGAAACGGACATTTTCATCTCTCCCGGATTTCGGTTTCGCGCGGTGGATCAGTTGCTGACGAATTTTCACCTGCCGAAGTCGAGCCTGCTGGTTCTTGTCGCCGCATTCGCCGGCCGCGAATTCATCCTGCGGGCCTATCACCACGCGGTCGAGCAAGGGTATCGCTTTTACAGTTATGGTGACTGCATGCTGATTCGCAGCGAGGTCCACGGAGCGGCGGCACGGTAGGATCGCTGCAAAGCGCTGAGTGGAGAGTGTGCAACGCAGCGCCGCTTCGACTATAATCCGCGGGCTTGCTGCGAAGTCGCCGAAAGTGTTCGAATGCGATTTCTAATCCTCAGCGATATCCACGCGAACCGCACCGCGCTCGACGCGGTCCTGGCCGCCGCGGAAGGCCGCTGGGATCGCGCGGTGTGCCTGGGTGACGTGGTCGGCTATGGCCCCGACCCAAATGAAGTCGTGGATCGCTTGAAGGTCCTGAACGCAGTTACCATCCGCGGCAACCATGACAAGGCGGGTAGCGGCTTGGCCGACGCCCAGGATTTCAATCCCGTCGCACGCGCCGCAGCGATGTGGACTCTCCAACAGCTCTGCCCGGAAAACCTGGAATTCCTCAAGCAACTGCCGGCGGGACCGCTGGAACTGGACGGCATCACGCTGGTTCACGGAGCCGTGCGCGACGAAGACGAGTATGTGTTCGCACCGGCGCAGGCGCTCGATGGCCTGCTCGAATCGGTTTCCCCGATCACCTTCTTCGGGCACACGCATATGCAAGGGGGATTCGCAATGCGCGGCAATCGCGTCGAGGTCCTCCATTTCAAACCCGGCAATGGGCAGAGCTTCGCGACTCTGGCGATTGAAAAGGACGCTCAGTATCTACTGAACCCTGGTTCGATCGGCCAGCCACGCGACGGGGATCCGCGCGCCGGCTTTGCGATTGCCGACCGGGAGCGCAACGTTGTCGAATTCTGGCGCGTGCCGTACGATGTGGAAGCGGTGCAGAGCCGGATGGCGGCGGCTGGCTTGCCCGAGCCGCTGATTCTCCGGCTAGCGATCGGGCGCTGAGGGGGCGGGTCGTCGCGACATGAAAGGCGGAATCGAGCAACGTGAGAAAAGCCAGTTCCCATTGATTCTGGCGGTGGAGGTGCTGGTCGTGCTGCTCCTCGCCGGCAGCGTGGTGAAGCTGAGCCGCTGGAGCAAGCACGCCGGATCGGCGGCGCAAAAAGTGCTGCCGTTCGGCGCCGAAGAGCAGGCCTACGCTGTCCACATCCATTTCCTGAACCCGGAGATGTCCCGCGCAGCAAATTATTTGAACCAGGAGTTTACTTACGTCTCCGGGGAAGTCTCGAATGACGGGGCGCGCACGATTCGCGCTCTCGATGTCACGCTGGAGTTTCACGATCCCTTCCGCCAAGTCGTCCTGCGCGAGACCGAGCGGCTGATTCCTCCGAAGGGCGCGCCGCTGCTCGGCGGGCAACGGCGCTCGTTCCAACTGACGTTTGAACATATTCCGGTGGAATGGGATCAACGGTTTCCTTCGATTCGTGTTACGGGCCTCGTGGTCGAATAGACGCTCCTCTCTTCCGGCATCGCCATGGGAAACGACGAGACCACCGAGCTTTCTCTCGCGCTCGACGCGCTGGCCGCCGCCGGCCCGGTGGAAGTGCACGAAGACGGGGAATGGCTCGCCGAACTCGCGAACCTGCAATACGAAGTGCGCCGCTCCGGCCGGCAACCGCTCGTGCACCTCTGGTCTGACTCGCGCAATCTGACGCGGCGCGTGCTGCGCGTCTCCGGGCGTGCTCCGGACCGTATCGTGCTGGAAGTGCAGCGCTTCGGGAGCGCAAAGCCCGGCCGTTTGGAATTTCTTCGCGCCGACGCCGCACGGCCGGCGCGGCGCGTTACCCGCGAACAGTTCCGGGCCCGGTTCCGGCGAATGCTCACCGAAAAATTCCCCGATGCGCGCGTGGAATCGCTCTCGTCGGCAGCGGATCTCGAGCATTCCTTTTCCGGCAATTATTCCCGCGGCATGCTGGCTGAGGGGCGGCAGGGGTGGGCGGTGATGGGTGTATCACCGAGCGAGGAGACTGCCACCATCGAAGGCGTCGTTACTTTCGGCCTGCTCTGGCTCGATTGGTCGCAGCAGCGCTCGGACCGGCGCGCCGTTTCCGGCCTGCGGCTGTTTCTCCCCGAAGGAAGCGCGCGAATTCCGATGCATCGCCTGCAAGCGCTTGCCCCTTCTGCCCATGTAGAACTGTACGAATTCGCCGAATCCACGTGGAGCGCGCGGCGCATCGAGCCGGGCGATACGGGCAACGTCGAAAGCTGGCTCACGCCGCGCCGCGATGTGGAAGCAGCACTCGCCGCGGCGCGCGAAGTTGTCGAACGGATTCGCGTTCTGGCGCCAGCGGCCATCGACGCTGTGATCCCCTCCGGCGCGCGCGAGGTGGCGCTGCAGTTTCGCGGTCTCGAATTCGCGCGCTGGCGCGACGGGCGAACGTTCTTCGGCGTCGCTCACGAGCGCCGCGAGGTCACCCGCGAAACCTGGCCCGCACTCGCGAAACTCGTCGCCGACCTCGGTCTTCGCCGGGATTTCCTTGCGGAAGACACGAATCATCCGTTGTATCGCGCCGCACCCGAGCGCTGGCTTGAGCGGCTCGTCCTCGCCGACCCCTGTGCGCTGGACGCGCAACTCGATCCCCGGCATCTGTACTCGCAGACTCCGGCTTTCTCGGCGGGCGACCGCGGTGTGATGGACGTCCTCGGCGTGACACGGCAGGGACGGCTTGTCGTCATCGAACTAAAGGCTTCGGAGGATTTGCATTTGCCGTTGCAGGCGGTTGATTATTGGCTGCGCGTCCGCGCCCACCACCGCCAAGGTGATTTTCCGCGCTATGGATACTTTGCCGGTATCGAATTGGACTCGCGGTCCCCGCTCCTCTGGCTCGTCGCACCCGGCCTGCAGTTTCATCCGGCGACCGACGCGCTGCTGCGCAATCTCTCTCCCGAGATTCAAATCACGCGCATCGGGTTGAATGAGACGTGGCGCCACGGTCTCCGCGTCGTCTTCCGGATGTAGCCCAGCCGACCCGTCTCCAGGGTCATCTTTCTTCACGAACGGCCGGTGGGATGACCGACGGCAGGAGCAAAAAAGAAGGGAAGCAGCTTGGGATTGCCCAGAACTGCTTCCCGGGGTGTGTCCTAGATGTGTTTGCCTATATAGATGCCGCGCGAAAAAAAAGGTTGCACAACAGGATGGAGGAAGCGAAGCAGACTTTACTTCAGTAGAACAAATACTTCCGCCACTTCTCATCCTTGTGACCAATCAGCCGCATCAACTGGCGTGAGGTATGCAGCGTAAAGGGACGGGGCCGCCGGACAAGCTCCAGCCCCGCTTCCTCCGGTGTTCGATCACCCTTGTTGTTGTTGCAGTTGTAGCAGCAGGCGACCAGATTCTCCCAGGTGGAACGCCCACCGCGCGAACGCGGCATGACGTGATCCAAGGTTAGCTCGGAAGCCGGAAACGTGCTCCCGCAGAATTGGCAAGTATTGCGGTCCCGCAGTAGGATGTTTTTCCGCGAAAGGGCGCGACTCTGCTGGGGAATGTGCCGGTACGAGAGCAGGCGGATCACGGAGGGTACGTGCACGGCCTTCGTCGCGGAATGGACTTCCGCCGGATTGATCTCTTCGGCCTGCGCGACGCCCTTGAGCATCAGGACGAGCGCGCGGCGTACCGCCGTCACATTGATTGGTTCGAAGGTTGCGTTCAGGACCAAAACTGGCGCTTGCATCAGGGAGGGTCGGCTGGCAGGCGAACTCGGCTGGGCCGCGGGAGAGAATGAACCCACTGCCCCAACCACTAACAGGTTCGGCCGGGGTCGGAGCCCGTTCTTCAATCGAGTGTCCATTCGCCTGTTCATGAAACGACGTTTTGGGTTTCTCTCCGCGCAGCCTTCTCAGCTATTAGACGCCGCCCGGGGCCATTTCGCTCTTCCAATCAGATGCGCGAACTTGTCGCCAGGATTGCTGCGTCGCGTGGTTCCTGCACCTGATTCGTCATCTGCGGGGGAGCCCAGTCCGGCACCACCCGCGCCACGGTCAGTCCTGCGACTCGCGCTGCCCCTGCTTCGCAAAGGGCCCGCGAACACGCGTCGAGCGTGGCGCCCGTCGTCAGTACATCATCTACCAGCAGAATACGGAGCTTGTCAACCTGGGTGCCCGTGCGCGTAGCGTAGGCGCCACGCACAGTGCTCCAACGCTCGCGGTGGGTCAAGCGGTGCTTATCCGGTCGGGGCTTGGTCCGGACCAACAGGTAAGAGCTAAGCGGCAATCCCAGCCTCTTTGCCAAGGGTCGAGCGATGAGCTCGGCCTGGTTGTAGCCTCGCTCGCGCTGGCGGAGGGGATGCAGAGGGACCGGTACGACGACATCGGCCAGGAGAATCTCTGGCTCCCGCGCGACTACTTCTTCGAGGCGCGCCGCGAACCAGGCTCCCAGCCGCGTGACTTCTTCGTATTTCAGTAAAATGATGGTGCGCGCCATCGCGTTGTTGTACTTGGCAAAGCTACGCGCCACATCGAACGCATAAACGTCGCGCCGGCAGGCATGGCAGAGCGGCTCGCGCGCCTGGATTGCCACCGGAGAGATAAAGGGACGGCCGCACCGGCCGCAGGCCGGCCCCGCGAGCCGCTCAAACGAATCAAGGCATATCTGGCAGATAGGGATTGCGCTGGCCGTCACCAACGTTTCTCCGCAGATCCGGCACGGAGCAGGGAAGAGAATGGAAGCCAACGCGTTGATCGCCTGACGCAGGATCACGGATGTGTGGTTAACCGAAAGAGAAATGGCCAGGCTACGCTACCGCATTCGCCGCTAAAAAGAAAGCGAAGACAGGATTCGCCACATTTTTACGGAGTGCGGAGGGCACGACGGGATCGGGCGCCCCGGCGTCTAAGGTTTGCGCGAGGCGACACGGGGCCAAACGGGACGCGGGCCGCCTCGTGATACATACGGCAGGTCTTGCTATGAGGAGCGGGAACCGACCGCAGGTTCCTGGGGTAGGGGAAAGGCTACAAGATGCCCTGTTCCTGCTTTTCCTGACAGGCGAGGCAGTGGCGTGCCCAGGGTACAGCCTCGATGCGCTTCTGTTGCATCTCTTCGTGGCACTGGGCGCATTCGCCGAAGGTGCCCTCTCTGATTCGCTCGAGCGCTTCGTCGATGAGCTGGAGCAGGGTGCGGTCGTTATGCGTCTGACCGAAGAGAAACTCTTTGGTGTAGGAATTCGCCGCCTTGTCGGCGAGGTCCACAGTGGGGTCCTCATCGGCCTCGCGGCCTTCCTGCTCGGTGCGGGCGATTGCCTTCAGCAGATCCTCCCGCCGGGCCGTCAGCTTCTTCCTGTAATAGTCGAGTCGCTTCTTATCCATCCCGGAGTCCCTAAGGCAAGCACTTTGGCCTGTCCATAAACCGGCGATTTTACAGACGCAGCGAGGCATTGTCAATCGAAGCAACGCCGCGTGTGCGAAATGGATTTTGCAGGCGGCTACATTACGCGCGGCGCTTTCAATCATTCTCACGCCGCCGCGCGGGTCCGCGCGTCCCGGGGACCTGGTCTCCTCCCTCGCGCACCGTATTCGATGTGATCGTTGCCGCGTTCGTTTCGAATCGCCTGTAGTTGCGCCCCGAGGAATGCGCACACTGCGAGCCGGCCGCGCCTAGTTGCGGCCCGTCGGTGCGGCTGGTAGAATTCATTTTTCGCACAACATCGGACGGGCCGCGCAGAAAGGCATCCCGGCTCTCCGCTTTCCATTGGCATTCATCCGCGTCGGCGGGGCGGGTGGCGGGCCCGCGGGGGAGGAGCAGTTGGCCAAATACGATCTTGTGATCATCGGCAGCGGACCGGGCGGCTACGTGGCGGCCATTCGCGCCGCGCAATGGGGCCTGAAGACGGTGGTGGTCGAAAAAGACGGCTTTCTCGGCGGCACCTGCCTGCATGTCGGCTGCATTCCCACGAAGGTCCTGCTGCATCACGCTGAACTCTACGAGAGTTTCAAGAATGCCGAGGAATTCGGCTTTAGCGTGAAGGATTGCAAGGTGAACTGGGAAGCGATCCTCGCGCGCAAGGACAAGATCGTTAAGAAACATTCGAAAGGCATCGAGTTCCTTTTCAAGAAGAACAAGGTGGAGAGCATCACCGGCTGGGGACGAATTGCCGGGCCGGGCCGCGTGGCCGTCGAGAAAAACGGAAAGATCACCGAGATCGAGACCACGCACACGCTGCTTGCCACCGGCTCCGAGGCGCGGTCCATCCCCGGCGTGATAATTGACGAGAAGACGATTCTGAGCAATCGGGGAATGCTCACGCCGTCCGGCATTCCGAAGTCGCTCGTGGTTGTCGGCAGCGGTGCGGTTGGCGTCGAATTCGCCTCCATCTACCGCAGCTTCGGCGCCGAGGTGACGCTGCTCGAGATGCTCCCCACGATCGTGCCGCTGGAGGACGAAGAGATCGCCGCCGAGCTTGCCAAGGCCTTCCGGAAAAAGGGAATTCGCATCGAGACCGAGGCGAACGTCGAATCGGTGAAGAAAGACGCGAAGGGCGCCAGCGTCGTGTTCAAAGATAAGGCGGGCAAGTCGCAGACGATTGTGGCGGAGAAGATTTTGATCGCCGTGGGCCGCCGTCCGATGACGGAAAACCTTGGCCTGGAAAAGACCAGAGCGAAGGTCGAGCATGGTTTTATTCATGCGGGGCCGTACCTGGAAACGGACGAGCCGAGGCTCTACGCGATCGGCGACATCGTGGCGGGCCTGCCGCAGCTCGCGCACGCCGCTTCCATGGAGGGCATCATCGCTGTGGGGAAGATGGCAGGGAAGCCGGTGCCGGAATTCGACCGGCGGCGCTGCCCGGGCGCCACCTACTGCGAGCCGCAAATCGGCTCGATCGGCCTGACGGAAAAACAGGCGCGCGAGGCGGGGTATCAGGTGAAGACGGGCAAGTTCCCATTCGCCGGGAACAGCAAGGCGTCGATCATCGGGCATCACGAAGGATTCATCAAAGTGGTCGCGGATGAAAAGTACGGTGAGATCCTGGGCGTGCACGCGATCGGGCCGCAGGCGACGGAAATTCTGGCCGAGCCGGTGGCGGCGATTGGCCTGGAAGCCACGCTGGATGACATGATGTTCACGATCCACGCGCACCCCACGATCTGGGAAGCGATGGGCGACGCTTTCAACGCGGTGCGCGGCCTTTCGATCAACGCCTGAGCGGGCGGGGAAGTCTCGCAGGGGAAGTCGTGACGGAATCTGCAAGAACTTGCTGGGTCGTTGCGCTGGGGTTGGTGCCGTACGCGCGCGCCTATGACCTGCAGCAGCGGCTCGTCTCGGCGCGCAAGGCCGGCCACATCCCGGATGTGCTCCTTCTGTGCGAGCATCCCCACGTCATCACCCTCGGGCGCAACGGCAAGCGCGAACATCTGCGCGCCTCGGATCACCTTCTCCAACAGATGAACGTCGAATTTTATTCGACCGACCGCGGCGGCGACATCACCTATCACGGCCCCGGACAAATTGTCGGGTACCCGATCCTGCTTCTTGCCGAGATTCGCCGCGACGTGGCCTGGTACGTCCGCCAGCTCGAGGAGGCCATGATTCGCGCTACCGCTGAATGCGGCGTGACCGCGACGCGACAGCCCGGACTGACCGGCGTGTGGGTGGAAATGCCCGGCGACGCACCGGAAAAGCTCGCCGCAATCGGGGTTCATCTCAGCCGGTGGGTCACCTCGCACGGTTTCGCCTACAATGTCTCAACCGATCTGCGCTATTTTGATTTGATCGTTCCGTGCGGGATTCCGGATAAGCGGCCCACGTCGCTCGAGCGGCTGCTTGGACGGGTCGTGCGCCGCGAGGAAGTTGCGCCGCGAATCGTCGCGCATCTGGGCGAGATCTTCGGACGGGACATGCAAACGATCACGCTCGGCACGCTGGAAGAGCAACTGCGCGCGCACGAAGAGCCGGCCCTGCTCGCGCCGGCCGAGGTCTGACGATGGCATCGAACGCCGCAAGAAACGGAAACAAATATCCGCTCACGCGCGAGCAGCATCTCGAGCTCTATTACTACATGCGGCTCAACCGCTCGCTCGAAGAGCGCATGGTGCGGCTGTTCCGCCAGAACAAGATCGTTGGCGGGCTGTATTCCAGCCTGGGACAGGAGGCCACATCGGTCGGCACGGCCTACGCTCTCGAAAAACACGACTGGCTCGCTCCCATGATCCGCAACATCGGCGCGCTGCTCGTGAAGGGCATTCCTCCGCGCGACATCTTCACGCAGCACATGGCGCGCTACACCGCTCCCACGCTGGGCAAGGACGGCACCAGCCACTTTGGCGACCTGAAGGTGCGCCACGTGGTTTCGCCCATCTCGATGCTCGGCGACCTGATTCCCGTCATGACCGGTGTGGCGATGGCAGGGCGTTACCTGGGCCAGCGAATCGTGGCGATGACATGGATCGGCGATGGGGGTTCCTCCACCGGCGCGTTTCACGAAGGCTTGAACTTCGCCGCGACGCAGCGCGCGCCGCTCGTTCTGGTCGTCGAGAACAATCAGTGGGCTTATTCGACGCCGGTGCGGCGGCAGGTGCCGATTCGTGACCTGGCCGACCGAGCGAAGGCCTACGGAATTCCCGGCGTGATCGCCGACGGAAACGACGTCGTGGCCGTGTATCAAACCGCGAAGGAGGCCGTCGAGCGCTGCCGCGCGGGCGATGGGCCGGTGCTCGTCGAAGTGAAGACGATGCGCATGAAGGGCCACGCGCAGCACGATCCGGCCGAGTACGTCCCGAAAGAAATGTTCGCGTACTGGAAGGGCCGCGATCCGATCGCCGAGTTCGAGAAGTATCTGACCGCGAACAAACTGTGGGACGCGAAGAAAAAGGCAGAGATGGAAGCCAGTATCGAACGACTGCTTGACGGCGACCAGAAGTTCGCCGAGGAGTCGCCGATGCCGCCGCCCGAGCTGGCCGAGCAGGGCGTCTTCTGCGAAGGCTGCCACACCATTGAGGCGGATTGGAAACGCCCGAAGGCGGAAGTGATGCCGCCGAAGTCGAGCGTGAAGGCCGAATGGACGGTTGAAGATTTCGGCGGGCTCGAACAGCCGGTGCCGGAAGCCCGTCCGGCCGCTGTCGCGGCCAGTGGCAACGGCGCCGATGGCTCGCGGCCACCGAAAGCAAAGCCGGTGGCGAAGGCTGCCACGAAGCCGGCTGCAAAACCGAAGCCTGCCAAAGCCGCCGCGCGCGCGACGAAGGGGAGGCGATAGCGATGGCCCCGGTCACGATGCTCGAGGCGATCCGCCAGGCGCTCTTTGAAGAGATGGACCGCGACCCGGCAGTCGTCGCGCTCGGAGAGGATATCGGCGTCTATGGCGGCGCGTTCAAGGTAACGGAAGGCCTGCTGGAACGCTTCGGCTGGGAGCGCGTGATCGACACGCCGATCAGCGAGACGGCCATCATCGGCGCGGCGGTGGGGATGGGCTACCTCGGCCTGCGGCCGGTGGCTGAAATGCAGTTCATTGATTTCATTGCCTGCTGCTTCAACCAGATCACGAATTTCGTGGCGAAGTCGCATTACCGCTGGGGCGCGCCGGTGCCGATGGTGATCCGGGGGCCGTCCGGCGGCGGCGTGCACGGCGGGCCGTTCCATTCCGCCAACCCGGAAATGTATTTCGTGCACACGCCGGGATTGAAAGTGGTGTATCCGGCGACGCCCTACGATGCGAAGGGACTGCTGAAGTCCGCGATTCGCGACAACAATCCGGTGCTTTTCTTCGAGCACAAGTTCCTGTATCGCCGAATCAAGGAAGATCTGCCGACGGAGGAATACACCGTGCCGCTGGGGAAAGCGATCGTGCGCAGGGAAGGAAAGGACCTGACGATCGTCACCTACGCAGCGATGATGCACACGTCGCTCGAAGCCGCCGCGCAACTCGAAAAAGAAGGTATTGATGCCGAGGTTGTGGACCTGCGCACACTGGTGCCGCTCGACCGGGAAACCATTGTCGCGTCGGTAAAGAAGACGAACAAGCTGCTCGTGGTGCACGAAGACACGCGTACGGGCGGCATTGCAGGAGAAATTGCCGCGGTCGTGTGCGAAGAGGCGTTTGAGGATTTGGACGGGCCGATCCTGCGCGTCACCGCGCTCGACACGCCCGTGCCGTATGCGCCGCCGCTCGAAGAGCGGTTTCGGCCGAACGCCGAGAAGGTTGCGGCCGCGGCGCGCGAATTGGCAAAATATTGAGAGCTTGAGGAGAAAATCGTATGCCGGTTGACGTGATTATGCCCCAGATGGGGGAAAGCATTTTTGAAGGCACCATCACAAAGTGGCTCAAGAAGCCGGGTGACAAGGTCGAGCGCGACGAGCCGCTCTTCGAGATTTCGACGGACAAGGTGGACGCGGAAATCCCGTCCCCCGCGGCAGGCGTGCTGAAGGAAATCAAGGTCTCCGAAGGGCAGACCGTCCCGATCCAGACTGTTGTCGCCGTGATTGACGCGAACGGAGCTGTTGCCGCTGGGGCGCCTGCGCCAGCAAAGGCTGCGCCGTCACCGCCCGCCCCGGCCCCTGCGGCGGCAAAGTCCGAAGCGCCCGCCGCGAAGCCCGCGCCAGCGGCTGCTCCGGCGCCGCGCCCGGCGCCCGTAGCCACCGCAGCCCCGGTTGCCGCTCCCCACAGGGACGGAGACAAGATTCACAGTTCACCACTCGTGCGGCGAATCGCACGCGAGCAGGGCGTTGACCTTTCGCGGGTGCCGGGCACCGGCGCCGGCGGGCGAATCAGCAAGAAGGATATTCTGGCGTTCGTCGAATCCGGCGGCGCGCGCCCGGCTGCCGGTGCAACTTCGGCAGCGGTGCCCGCTACCGGAGGCGCAGCGGCGCACGCGACGATCGAGACGGCCGTGCCGCGCGAGCGGATGTACTTCGGCCATTACGATGTGCAGCCGATGAGCGTGATGCGGCAGAAAATCGCGGAGCACATGGTGCTCTCGAAGCGCGTCTCGCCGCACGTCTATTCCATCGACGAGGCCGACGTCACCGGCATCGCCGTGCTGCGCTCGAAGATGAAGGACGAATTCCAGGCCACGACCGGCGCAAAGCTCAGCTTCATGCCGTTTTTTGTGCGCGCCGCCGTCGAAGGGCTGCGCGCGTTCCCGACCGTGAATGCCTCCGTGGACGGCACGAACGTCGTGCTGCACCGCGAGTGCAACATCGGAATTGCCGTGGCGCTCGATTGGGGCTTGATTGTGCCGGTGGTGAAAAACGCGGAAGAGAAGAATTTTCTCGGCATCCAGAGGACGATCAACGATCTTGCGGAGCGCGCGCGGTCGAAGAAGCTCAAGCCCGAGGAAGTGCTCGAGTCCACCTTCTCCATCACGAATCCGGGCGTCTTTGGCGGCCTGATGGGCCTGCCGGTGATCAATCAGCCGAATGTGGCGATCCTCGGCCTGGGCACGATTCAGAAGCGGCCGGTAGTGATCAACGACGCGATTGCCATCCGCTCGATGGTTTATCTCACGCTGAGTTATGACCACCGCGTGGTGGACGGCGCCATCGCGCACCAATTCATGGGCAAGGTAAAGTCCATCCTCGAGAACTGGAGCGAGGAGATCTTGTAGCCGAGAGCTATCGTTTAATAGCCGAAAATTAAGAGTGCAAAGTTAAAAGCTTGGATGGCACGCGGGCTGGTGTGGAGACGCGCTCGGCGCCAACCAAGTTTGGTTGAGATCCTTCGCGCGCATCGAATCCTCTCGCAGGAGTGCTGACGCTCCAGACTCGCCTCAGCCTGTACTTCAGATCTTCGCGTGCTATGTGTCCTCTGTGCCCTCTGTGGTTGATTCCGTTCTTACTGCAATCTCGGGCGCAGGCGATTCGCAAACGCGTCAAGGCTTGCGACAGGAACGATGTCAATTTTCTGCTCGGCCAGCAAACGCGCCAGGAATTGGTGCCGGTCGTTGCCCGGCTGTGGCTCGAGGTCGGTGACGGCAGTGAATTCGGTCGCCGGTAGTTTTTCGCGGATCCGCCCGGCGGTGAACGCCAGCACCTTAGCCTGCGCCGGGTCGCGCGTGAGCGAAAGCGCGTGCAGGTAGCCGCGCGTGCCGTTGTAGCGATACCCGTAATCGAGCCGGAAAGGATCGCCCGGCTGCGTGTACGCCTCGACCCGTACCCCGCGCTCCATCCGCCCAAGAATGTGGTTGCGGCGGAAAACATCGTTGACGCGGGTGCGAATCCACGCGCGAGTATTCTCGAAGAGACCGGTGCGGGCCCGGCGCGGCGGCGCGACATGGTCGCGGTAGAGCCGGTCAAGCTCGGCGCCGAAGTCCTCGCCAAGCACGGCTTTTTGCGGGCTGATCTGGATCACGTTCGAGAGAGTCGTCTCGAGCTTCGCGAGATAGGCGGCCGGCTCCGCTCCGGCCGCGGCGATCTGCGTCTCGAAATCGCGCGGCAGCGCTCGCAGCAAATCCTCGTCGGCGTTGGGATGCAGGCGCCGGACACGCGCCAGCTCCCCCGGCTCTTCGATTAGCCGCGCAGTCAGGCGTTTGCGGCGCGGGTCTTCGAGCAGCACGCCGATGTTCACCCACTCATCGCGCACCAGGTTCGGCGTGTAGCGCAGAATGCGATAGCTGAAGGTGCTCAAGCTTTCATTGGTCATGGCTCACGTCCAATTCGGAAAAGGTTGGCGATAGGATTTCTTTGCCTCGAGCAGCAGCTCGGGGACGCGCTTGCGCCGCCGGAAGAGCTGCTCGAGCATCTGATACAACGGGTCGGCGTCGAAGCCGTACCAGGCAGGCGGGATTTCACTGGCCAGCTCGTCCAGCACGGCCTCGGTCATCCTGCGCTCGAGCCGGTCGAGCCAAGGTTCGAACGATTCCATCCCACGTACGGATTCGTAGACGCGATTACGCGCGTAGAGCCCGCGCAACGGGGCATCGGGAAAATTCCATTCGCCCGCGTTGAAGCAGAAGCCCTGGTCGATCATCAACGCCTGATACCGCGCACGCGCCGTGCCGCGAAGAAAAATCGTCTGACGGCCATTCGTGTTGCAGGTCCACTTGTCGAAAACGAGGATCCCCGCGAAGTCCGCCAGGTTCTCCACCTCGCGCAGGGGCTCCTCGGGAAGGAAATCATGGACGACGGTTTCCGCAGGATCGCCCGGATACCGCGAGCCGAACTGCAAACCGGGCGTACACGGCGCGCGCCCGCGCCCGAGCTGCATGCACAGCTCTTCCGTCCGCTCGACCAGCTCCGCGCGAACCTCAACCACTGCCGGCATCGCCGCAGGCAGGCCGAGCCGTCGCGCCAGACTCGTCCCCAGCAATTCATTCACCAGGACACGCGCGTGTTGCGGATTGTTCTGGAATTTCACCACGTAGTACGCATCTTCGCTGTTTTCTTCCCGGCAGCGCAGCAGATGGGCCTGCGCGCCACCCCGCATCCGGCGGATGTGTTCGAGAGCGAAGGGCATTGGCGGGTATGCTAACGACGGCTGCGACCCACGGCAAGGGAAACATTTCTCAATTTGGGAATGGCAGGAACTCACACTAGTCGCGAGGACGCTGGGCGGATGCCGGAATTTTACCGGCGTCGTCGGTGGCGGCAACAAGCGAGGTGATCGCCAACGAGAAGATCGAAGGACTCATGGAGGTGCTGCGAGCGGTGCTGAACCGCTGCGCTCCCCGTTCCCCAGGGACATCCCGAAAGCGACTTGCTTGCCGGCGGTGTTGCCTGCACCGCCTGCGAACTCTGATCTCGATCCCGTTCTTGTGTGGAAATAATGAAACCCGGGAGATCACCCTGGGTTTCGCTGTGACAGTGAGAACGACAGGGTCTCTCTGCTTCGGAAACGCCTCAGCGCTTCCGGCGCCGCGACTTTTTCTTCTTTCTCGACCTGGGCTTCGCCTTGGCGCGACCCTTTCGCTTCGGCCGGGCCTTCTTCGCGCGCTTGGCTCTCTTTGCTTTCTTCGCTTTGGCTTCTCGAGTTGGCTTGCGCTTCCGCGCTGGGCGCGCCGGCGGAGCCGCGGGAGTTTTCTCGTGCGCTTCTTCGCCCGGCTCTTCCTCGACGCCCGAGTCATGCTCGCTTTCTTCTTCGGTCACTTCTTCCCGCTCGCCGGTGAGTTCTTCCTCTTCTTCTTCCTCGTAGCGGGGCAATTCCTCGTCTTCATCATCGTGAAACTTAGCGTAGGGCATCCTCTCCTCCGAGCGCTCTCGAGCGCGCGAGACCGCTTTGGAATCCTCGGCGGTTATAAACGCAGATTCGGAGATTTGTCAATGCGCAAGGCCGAGTGGTGGTACCGCTGCGCCAACCTCCTCGGAGTGCAAAGCCCGGGTTGGCACCGTAACCCATCACCGACCTAACACACTGAAACATAACTGGTTAACTTGATTCGCACGCAAGCTCTCCAGGCTGACGAGAGGGAGGTTTAGCGGACGGGGAAAATCGTCAACAAGTCTCCAGCTTCGAGCGGACGCTCCGCGAGAAAGGGGTTCGCTTTCTTCAACGCGGCGACCGTAGTCCGGTACCCTCGGGCGATCGAGAACAGAGTTTCTCCGCGCTTGACGCGATGTTGCTGGACCTCGCCTCTCGGCGCGGCTTGGATGGAAGCGGCCTGGACTTTTCCCTGTGGCGAACCCGCCGATTTCGGAGTGGCACTGTGCGAAGAACCTGCGACCATTCCACCTGGAAAGATCCTGAGCCGCGTGCCCCTCGCCACGCGGGCGCCCCTGATGTGGTTCCAGCGCTTCAGTTCCTCGACCGTCACGTTGAATCGGTCGGCAATGCCGGGAAGAGTGTCTCCGCGCTCCACGCGATATCGGACCAGCTTCGCGGTTGCCGGCGGCTTTGTCGGAATCGTCAGCCGCATGCCGAGCGCGATCTCGTCGTGCGGATCGAAATCGTTAACCTGGGCGATGGCGGCGGGCGTCACCCCGTATTGCCGTGCGAGGGCAGCCAGCGTTTCTCCTTCGCTGACTTGGTGGCGGCGCCAACTGGTCCATTTTTCCGGAGGGATGAGCGCCGTTTCCGCTAGGAAGCGCTCCGCGGTGCCCGCCGGGACGCGCAATTCAAAATCAGGACTGTTAGGGGTCGTCATGCGAAGCAGGGCGGGATTGAGCTGTTTCAAGGTTTCGGAGTCGGAATCGGTTGCATCCGCCACCAGGCGCAGGTCAATCGGATGTGCCGGCTTCACCACCTCGTAGGGCGCTGGTTTTTCAGGCTCCACGCGGATGCCATAGAGCGCCGGCTGCTTCGAAACCAGAGCAAGCGCGAGAATGATCGGCACATAGTTCTTCGTCTCTTTTGGCAGAGTATTGCGCTTGTACAATTCCCAGAAATCGGCGTATCCGGTGCGTTCGATCGCTCGGGCCACGTTCATCGGCCCCGAATCATACGCCGCCATCGCAAGGTACCAATCACCGAACATTTCATAGAGGTCGCGGAGGTGTTTGGCTGCCGCGCGAGTGGCTTTTTCCGGATCGCTGCGCTCGTCCACCCAGAAACTGCGATGCAGATCGTATTCCTGCCCGCGGTAGGGCATGAACTGCCAGATGCCGCGAGCGCCCACGCGCGAAACGGCCCGCGGCTGGAAAGAACTCTCTGCCTGTGCAAGATAGATCAAGTCTTGTGGGATGCCTTCTTTCTTGAGGACCCGGCGGATCATCTCGCTGTAACGTCCCGCGCGCTCGAGCCCATGTCCGACGATGATGCGTCCTTTCGGGGTCTGGAAAAAATTCAGGTAGGAAAGCACGTACTCGTTGACCGTCAGCGGCAGGTCGTGCGGGACGGTCAGGATCTCCTGCGCTGCCTTCGCCGCCAGGGCCGGCAGGGGCGTGGCCGGAAGGTTCATGTCGGCAATCTCTTCGATCGGTGCGGGTTCACCGCTCGAGTCTTGTTCTGCTTCTTCGCGCGTGGCCTCGAGTTCATCCTTGTGAATTGTCTCCACCATCTCATCGAACAGCTTGGCGAGCCGCGAGTCGCTATCCACCGGGTACCCGCTCTCGAGGATCAAGTTCACGGCGTGGTCGAAGTCTTTGCGGGCCAGGTCCGGCTTTCCAGCCTGATAGTCCCGCTGGCCGGCTGCGTAGCTCGCCCGAACGTTTTCGATCAGGACGTCAATCCGCGGTTTGATTTCCGGGGTGAGATGGGAAAGTGGCTGGAGCAAAAGCAGGGGGAGAGATTCGTCCCGCAGCGCAGGCGGAGGGGTTGGGGCAGGTTGGTTGACACGCACCGCGTTCTTGGCGGACTCGTCGCAACCCGCCAGCGCCAATGCCAGTCCTAGCCCTAGCAAACCGATTTTAGCCGTCTGCCTCATGGGCCCCCGTAACTATCCCCAAATTCACTCTAGCCCCTGTGCCACCCGCGTGATAGAGGGGTATTTTGCTCTTCAGACGGTTCCCGCGGAGCGCGGGATAGCAAAATTCTACGAGGTCAACGGGAAATGGGTCAACCCAATTCGCCGGGAGGAGGTTGCCTGGATGGCGACAAAAAGTACTAGCACTAAGTGAGCGCCCGCCGAAGATCCTCGATCAGGTCCTCGGCGTTTTCGAGGCCAATTGAAAGCCGCACGGTGCCGGGTTCGACGCCCGCGAGCCGCAACTCTTCGAGCGACAGGCGGTAGTGGGACGTGTAAATCGGCAGCACGACGAGCGATTCGACGCCGCCGAGGCTCGCCGCCAGCAGAAAGATCTCAGCCCGGTCGCAGAAACGCCGTGCCGCGGGCAGCCCGCCCTTCAAATCGAATGCGAGCATCGCGCCGAACCCGCGCATCTGGCGGCGGGCCAGGCGATGGTCGGGGTGGGAGGGCAGGCCGGGGTAGTGAACCCGCGCAACCTTTGGATGGCGCGCCAGGAACTTGGCGACGGCCATGGCGGATTGGCACTGGCGCTCGACGCGCACTTCCAGCGTTTTCATCCCGCGGATCAGCAGGAAGGCGCCTTCGGGGTCCATCGAGCCGCCGAGATAGATCACCCGCTCGCGGACCTGGCGTATCCTTTCGCGGCTACCGACGGCGGCGCCTGCGATGATGTCGGAATGGCCGCCGAGGTATTTCGTCGCGCTGTGCACGACGATATCGAAGCCCAGCTCGAGCGGCTTTTGCAGCACCGGGCTTGCGAAGGTGTTATCAATGATCGAGACGAGCTTGTGCCGCCTCGCGAAATCCGCCGCCTTGCGCAAATCCACCAGGCGCAGCGTGGGATTCGTCGGGGATTCCACGTACAGCGCCTTCGTGCGCGGCGTCACCAGCCGCTCGATCCCGGCCAAATCGTTCTCCACGTGCCGCACCGTAATGCCAAAGCGCGGAAAATAATCTCGCATCAGGCGGTAGCTGCCGCCGTAGAGCTGGCGCGTGGCGATCAGCTCGTCGCCCGTCTGCAACGCGCTCAGCAGCGCGCTCGAAATCGCTGCCATGCCTGACGCGGTCACCACGGCCGCTTCGCCGCCCTCGAGCGCGGCCAGCTTTTCCTCAGCAACGGTGAGTGTGGGATTGCCGTAGCGCGTGTAGATGTACGCGGAGCTCTTGCCTTCGGCCCACCGCTTCATTTCTTCGGTGCTGGAAAAGGTGAAGGTAGAGCTGCGGACGATGGACGTGGCGACCGGGCCGCCCACGCCGTGTTTGGATTCGCCCGCGTGGATGGCGCGAGTCGAGCTGCCCCAGATTTTCGAATGTTTTTTCATGGCAGAAGGAGCATCCGCTAGGTGGCGGCATCCGCGCAACAACCAAATTGGCTATTCAGAGGTTTGCCTGACGTCATGCAGAGGAGGTTTGGTTTTGTTTCATGGTGTCATTTTCACCCCCCATGGAGTCGGGGGATCGCCATCGCGACTCTGACCCTCTGGCAGCTGCCGAACTAGGCTGAGGCGCCTTCGGCTTCTTCGCCCTCATGATGCGGCTTGTGCGCGGCGATAATTTTCTCCGAGATCTCTCCAGGCACGAAATCGTAATGTGAGAATTCCATCGTATAGCTCGCGCGGCCCTGCGTCATGGACACTAGATCGTTCGCGTAGCTCAGCATTTCCGCGAACGGCACCTGCGCCTTGATCACCACGTTGTGCCCGCGCGCTTCGCTGCCGCTGATGCGCCCGCGCCGCGAGCTCAAGTCGCCCATCAGGTCGCCCGAATACTGGTCCGGCGCATAGACCTCGACGTTCATCACCGGCTCGAGCAGCGCCGGCTTCGCCTGCTTCATCGCTTCCTTGAACGCCAGTGCGCCGGCAATCTTGAACGCGATGTCTGACGAATCCACGTCGTGATACTTGCCGTCGTAGAGGATGGCGCGGAAATCCACGACTGGGAAGCCAGCGAGATACCCGCGCTCGGAAGCGTCGCGTATGCCTTTTTCCACCGACGGGATCCAGTTGTGCGGGATCGCGCCGCCGAAAATATCGTCCACGAACTCGAACCCTCTGCCGCGCGGCAGCGGCTCCAGCTTGATCCGGCAGACGCCGAACTGGCCGTGGCCACCGGTTTGTTTCTTGTGCTTGCCTTCCGCGTCAGCCTTGCCGCGGATGGTTTCGCGGTAAGGGACCTTCGGCGGCTTCAGCGTCAGCTCAACGTGATAGCGCTTGCGCAGCTTTGCGACGACGACTTCGATGTGCTGCTGGCCCGAGCCGGAGAGCAGAAACTCCTTCGTCTGCGCGTCGCGGCTGAATCGCAGCGCCGGGTCTTCTTCGAGAATCCGGTGGATGGCCTGGCCGATCTTGTCTTCATCGGCGCGCGTCTTCGGCTCGATCGCGAACGTGATCAAGGGCTCGGGCAGCCTCGCCGGTGGGTAGAAAATCGTCGCGGCCTTGTCTCCGAGCGTGTCGCCGGTCGTCGTGTCTTTCAGCTTAGCGACGGTGCCGAGATCCCCGGCGTGCAATTCGGGAACGGCGGTTGCCGTCTTGCCCTGCATCACCTGCACGTGCTGGAAACGCTCCACGGTTCCGCGGTTGAAGTTCGCCACGCTCGCGTCGTTCTTCAGGACGCCGCTCAGCACCTTGAAATAAGTGATCCGCCCGGCGAAGGGGTCGGCTATCGTTTTGAAAACGAAAAGGGAAAGAGGCTCCGAGTCCGCCATCTTGCGTTCGACCGGTTCGCCTTTGCGGTCCGGCTGCGTGAAGCCCTGTGCTTTGCCCCGCACGCCGGGTGAAGGAAAAATATCCACCAGAAAATTCAGCAACGATTCGCTGCCGATATTTTTCAGCGCCGAGGCGAGCAGCACCGGATGGATCCTTTTCGCATGCACCGCGCCACGCAGGCCCTTCACCAGGTCTTCGACGGGCAGCGTGCCCTTCTCGAAAAACTCTTCCATGAGCGCGTCGTCGCCCTCCGCCACCATCTCCACCAGCGCTTCGTGCGCCGCCTTCGCGGCTTCGGCAAGATCGGCGGGAATGTCTTCGATTCTTGCCTTGCCGTCGCCGTCGGGCGCGTAGACGTGAGCTTGCATCGTGACCAGGTCAATCACGCCGTGAAAGTTTTTTTCTTCACCGATGGGCAATTGCACCGGCACCGCGCCGCGGCCGAAAATCCCCTGGACGCTCGCGAGCGCGCGCTCGAAGCTCGCCAGTTCGCGGTCCATCCAGTTCAACACGAACGCGCGCGGCAGGTCGTATTCCGCGCAGTAATCCCAGACCTTTTCGGTGACCACCCGGACGCCGGTGGCGGCGTCCACCAGAATCAGCGCCGCGTCGGCGGCAATCAGCGTGGCCTTCGTCTCGTTGATAAACGTGCTGTAGCCCGGCGTGTCCAAGAAATTGATTTTGGCCTTTTCATTCTGGCCGCGCGCCTGCCACTCGGCGTGGGCCAGCGAGGTCTGAATCGAGATTTTTCGCGCGATTTCTTCTTCGTCCCAGTCGGTGACGGTCGAGCCGTCGGTCACCTTGCCCCAGCGCGGCGTCATTCCCGCGGTGAAGAGCAACGACGACACGAGTTGGGTCTTCCCCGTGTCGCCGTGACCGACAATGCCAACGTTGCGGATCCATGCGGTGTCATAGGCTTTCATGGTTGTCCTCGATGATCGGAATTCTTGCGCGGCGGGGATTTGCGAAGGAATCGGGATGTGGACACAGCCGAATTGCTCGCCGTTTCGCCCCGTCCCGGTTTGCCGGGGCGGGGCCGCGGGGGATACGGTGACGATCTCGGATTCTCGTGCGGAGCATAAGAAAGGAGGCTAACTTGCCCTGAGTGAACCCGAAGGGGCTCCCTCTAACGACGGCCAACTCCTTACGCCTACCCCGAAAACCGCGATGCTAGCACACGCCTCGTCGCGGATTCAACCAGTGTCGCCGCCAGCCCAGCGCAACTTCGAGTCGGCATTCCGCCGCCGAGGCGGCGGAATACAGCTTTATAGTATCGACCTCGCCTTCCCAGCTATCATCTGGGACAAAGGAGTTGCCATGAGCCTCGATTCATCGCGCGCGATCCCATCGCCAGCCGGCCGCCTCGGCACGATCTATTTTCTGCTCGCGTTGGCGCAGGCGGCGCACAGCATGGAAGAAATGGCGACCCACGTCTACGATTTCATGTGGACGATGACGGGAGTAATCCACAGCCGCTTCGCGAGCTTTCCGCAGTTCCGCATGCAGGCCGATACGTTTGCCGTACTGAACATGGGCTTTATCGTGCTGCTGCTCGGGACTGTTTCATCTGTTCGTGCGCGGAAATCGTGGGCGCTGTTCCTCGCGGGCGTGGCGGGCGTGATCGAAGTCTTGAACGGCATTAACCACCTTAGCGCCGTGGTTTTTTTCGGCCGTTACGTACCAGGCGCCATCACCGCACCGTTTCTTCTGGTCCTCGGAATCCTCATGCTCCGCGAATTGCGCCGCGCAGGAGCGATGCGCGCTCCCTGAAAAAGCTGCGGGGGCAGCACCCTCCAGCTTCGATCCGTGCGAGAGCTGACTCCACAAGAGGAGAGTCGGAGTCAGGAGAACGCGCCCATTTGTGGAGGAGCCAATTCCGTGGGGATGGACTATAGGAAAAAGGCCGGGTGCACGGCCCGGCCTTTTCGCACATGCGTGCGAATCTTAGAAGCGGACGACCAGCCCGCCAGAGATACGGATATTATTTTGCCGATTGTTCTGCGCTGGCTGTTCCTGGAAATTGGTCATCAGGTAGTCCGCCTGTGCGCGGACGCCAAAATGCGGCGTGAAGAAACTATCCAAACCGCCGCCCGCCGCCATCGCAAGCGTATTCCTCGAGGCGCCCCCCGTCAAAAAGGCCACGCTGTTCAAGCGCGCGCCGCCGAATAGAACTTGCGCAAAAAGATTGTAGCGATCGGTGTGGTGGAAAGAATGTCGCGCGCCGGCGAGGTACGTCACCAGATTCGAGTCCACATCGACGCCACCGATGGTGCCGACGTGATAGCCGCCGAGGTCTCCGACAAGCGACACCCACCCGAAGCGATACGAGGCGGAGAGGCTGCCTCCGTTGAACGCGAAGCTCGGCGCGCCGGTCGTTTGCGGCGTCGCGCGGATGTACGTATAGCCCACAAATAAGTCGCGGCGCGAATTGCTCTGGGCTGACGCGGTCAGGCCCACGGCGAATACCATACCCATCAAAATGATCAGTTTTCGCATGTGAACGGTCTCCTGCCCCTGAAATTCTCCCGGGGGATTCTGCGAATCTGAGCGCCTAATCGCAGAATTGCGCCGGGTACGGCAAGCCGCCTATCGCTCAGCGCACGTTCACGAGTATAGGGGTAGATTTGCGTTTCGAGGCGGACCGCCTGCCCGACTGGTGCGAAACAATAACTGCCCGGAGAAGACCGGGGATGGTGTTGCACCTACCGAGTTTGCAGATCCGCTGCGAGGCCGACTACGGGGCGACGACGAACGAAGTATCGGACGCGACGTAGCCATAGGCCATTCGCGAGGTGTTGAAGGCGAAGCCCGGACGGCCATTGCGGTCAATGAGGATCAGTCCGCCCGTGCCGTGCGCGCGATCTGCAAGGAGGCGGACGCAAGTTTGCGCCGCGGACTCAGGTGTTTGTCCCGCACGCAGCAGTTCGGCTGCCGTCTTTGCCATCACGATTTTCATGATGGCTTCGCCCCAGCCGGTGCAGGACACTCCGCCGGCTTCCGCGTCCGCATAGCAGCCACAGCCGATCAGCGGCGAGTCGCCCACGCGGCCGGGGAATTTGCAGCATGTCCCGCCGGTGGAAGTTCCTGCGACGATGTGGCCTCGTGCATCCATGGCAACGGCGCCAACAGTACCGTGCTTATGGCTGACGTGGTGTTCCGCAGCATGTTTGTTATCGCGGCACTGCCGCCATGCCTGCCGCTCGCGTTCGAGCAGAAGCTCGCCGGGCGCACAGAGGGGCAAGCCTTGTTCGTGGGCAAACTGTTCGGCCCCCGCGCCGACGAGAAGGATGTGCTCGCTCGCCTCCAACACGCGCCGTGCCAGGCGGATTGGATTGCGCGCGCGCTCGACCGCCGCCACGGCGCCCGCGTCCAGCGTCGTTCCATCCATCATGATCGCGTCAAGCTGCACCTGCCCGTCCCGATTCAGATGCGAGCCGATGCCGGCGTCAAATGTGGGATCATCTTCCAATACGACGATGGCGGCCTCCACCGCATCTATCGCCGCGCCGCCCCCCGAAAGAATCTCCCAGCCGGTATCGAGCGCGCGCCGGCAGCCCGCCCGGCAATCCGCAACCGCGCCGTCGGGGATACTCCATGCTCCGCCGTGGACGATGAGGGATGGTGGCAAGGAATTGTGCGAACTCACATCAGAGGGTGAGGCCGAGCACGATCAACGCCGGACCGAGGAAGAATACCAGCCCGACGCCGAGAAGAAGTCGCAGCGTGTGACGATCTCCTGCCCGCGCCGGGCGCACGGCGTGCGCTCGCGGGTTGGGCTGTTCGAGCGACGCCCTGAAGATCCGGAAATACGTCTCCAGCCAGAAAAAGATCTCCCGCCGCGCCTGCCAGAGGAGATGGAGGCCGGCAAATACAACCAGGGTTCCGATGATGCCGAACAACTCCTGCACAATCAGCCCCCGTGTCCCGCGCTTCGGCTGAGTACGGCTGCCTTTGGCAATTCGCTCGGAGCCGGTTCCTCTTCCGCAGTCTGCGCGGCACACGCGCGGCCTTCTGTCTGCCGCCAGGTGTGGATGATTCGGTGAACGACGGTGATGTTGGGGCCGATTGCCAGCACCCAGAGCGCGAGCGGCATGCGATTCGTCAGCGCGCCCAGAATCATGAGGACGAGGCGTTCCGGCCGTTCCCAGAATCCCACCCGGCCGCTTTCCGCCAGCGATTCCGCGCGCGCTTGCGCATAGCTGACCAGCACTGCCCCGGCCATCGCCGCGCCAACCACTACCGCGTAGAGGAAACGGTTCACCCGCGCGTAGTAAACGAGCAAGCCGAGGAAGAGGACCAGGTCTGCGTAACATCCGAGGATCGAACCAAGGAAGCCGCCGAATCCGCCGTCGCGCCCCTGCCGCCGCGCCACCGGGCGATCCACCAAATCGAAGACGCCGGCAGCGATCATGAAGAGCCCCGCCGCGAAGAAGCGCCCCGCGGCGAACAAGGCGCCGGCCCAGAGGTTCAAGAACAGCGCCAGCCACGTGAACACGTCGGCATGAATGCCCGTGGCCGCAAGACCGCTGGCCATGCGCTCCGCGATCCACCGGAATGGGCGGGCCAGGATGTCAGACGGCATGGTGTGCGATCGTCACCGTCAATCGGCTTCGTGAATTGTTTTCAGTGAAACGAGCTCAAATTCCTTCATTCCCGCCGGCGTCACAACCTTGATTTCCTCGCCGACTTTTTTCCCGATCAGCGCTTTGCCGATGGGCGAAGTCGTTGAGATTAACCCCTTGGACGCATCGGCTTCCTCGGTCGTTACAAGCGTGTACTCGACTTCGGCGGACTTCTGCAAGTCGAGCACTTTCACTCGCGAGCCGTACCCCGCTCGGTCGACCGGCAGATTGCTCAGGTTCATCATCGCCACGTCGGCCATGCGCTTGTGGAGCTGCCCGAGCCGCGCAGAAACAAACGACTGGCGCTCCTTCGCATACTTGAATTCGGCGTTCTCGGAAAGATCGCCGTGGGCGCGAGCTTTCATCAGCTCCTTCGGCAGATCATTGTGGAGCTCGTGCTCGAGCGCTTTGATTTCTTCCTGCAGCTTCTGCTTGATTTTTGCAGTGGCATCGATCGTCATGGATAAATTCCGGTTTCCGGGGGAAACCCTATGAAATGTGCGCGTTCCGCGCTTTCTTTGCAAGGGACTTCTTGCATTATAGAGGAAATGTGCAAGACCCTGCAATCGGAGGTCTCCATGCAGCGGGCAACAACGGTGCGCCTCGCTTGTTTCTCGCGCTGGTCTCGCGAGCAGGGTTAGTGGCGGAGAGGGGGGATTCTCCTCCGGCGGGCCGATCTAACTTGCGAGAAATGCACGAAATGACCCTATCTGGATGTCGTGGCTTTTAGCAAGATTTCTATTAGGTCTGTCCGTTCCTCCCAAGTCTATCGCGTGCTCTTCAGAAACCGGCACCAAAGAGACACCAAGGTCTGCCTTCTGTGGACGTGTGCAACTCTTCGGTAGCGCTTAGTTGTGCTCGAACCCAGCTTCGGTTCGGGATCTTCTCCGCAATTCCCCCTCGAAACGGTCCAGTGCATGAAGCAGCCTTTTCTTGAGGGCAGGGTCAGTGTTGGGGCGCTGGGCTAAATCTCTCGTCCTGGCCACAATGTCGCAATCCTTTCTGAGGACAGTTCCAACCAGATTTCTCGTGTTGGCCGATTTGGCCAGCTCGACGAGTAATAGAAATTCCTCAGAATCCTTTGCGATTGTCCGGATCTCCGGAATCATGATGCGGCACTGCCCAGGCAAAAGCGGAAACTCCAGTTCAAGCGCTCTCCCAAGCGGCGTCTCCCAGAATGAAGTGCGATAGGTTTTCTCAAGCTTCTTTTGGGCGCTTTTCCCAGTTACTGACAGCGCGCCGGCTCGAATCCTCTCAAAGATTCGTTTTCGGAGGAGCCGTATCTGAATCGGCAGGTCAACATTGTCGATGATTGGATCACCATGCACCGGTAGCTCTTCGAGCCGCACGTTTATTCTCTGGGAGAACTCCACGAGTGGGGAGGCGGCCTTCGCTTCGTTGCAAGGGCGACAGCAAGTAACATAATTCGTCGGTTCGTCCAAACCGCCCTTCGAAATGGGAACGAGATGGTCGATGGTGAGGTCTTCTGCAACGAAGACACGATCACAAAACTGACACGTGTACCCATCGCGTTCGAAGATGCGTTGTCGCATCTCCTTAGGAATCTTGCCGCGACCGATTCTAGACGCGTGCGTGAAGCGATCTTTCATTCCTGAGTGACGCCTACAGAAGCATGCCTTCCAAGTCGCCCCCGAAGGCATCCTCGTCCTCACGAGATTGATTCAGCTTCGGCTCCGTTCCCGGACAGCTCTTCGGGCTCCCCGGCATCTTCAACTTGCACTTCCTGGAGTGGCGAACCGTAAGTAAGCAGCTCCGCCAGCCTGAATGGACCGCGATTCTCTCTAATTTCATTTGGTAGAGTGGCGAGCAAGTCCTCGAATACCTGCGCGTCTATCGCTTCAACCTTTACTTCTTTTCTACCGGCTGCGGTCTTGTATTTTAATGTCTTGCCGGGGTACAAGGAATGGGCAAGAGCGGCCTGTTTCCGAGTTCTCGCTCGCAATACTGTTTCCAATCTCTTGCGTAACTTCTTCACGATTCTGCGTGTGCTCGAGTCGGCCTGTGCAAGCAAGGGCTTAGCCCAGGCCCTTGGTAAAAGGCTTGCGACTTTCAGTGCCTCCCCGGATGCCGGATAGCGATCACCGGAAATCACTTCTTCCAGAACTGTGAAGATTCTCGAAGGCTGAATTTTGGTGGCCCAATAGTAGCCAGGCAATCGATGTTCCCAGCAACTTCGCAGAATCAGTTCAAGCACCTCCGCATCTGTAATTTTGTCCCGCTGACCGTATGCCTTTAGGATTTGCGCTTCGTTGAGATATTGCCCGCTCGTTTTCCATGCTTTGATCCCGCCCACTAGTTCTTGCTCAAGGTCTCGGAACGGATCAGGAGTCAGGAGATCATAAACTGGTTGGGCACCCGGCGCGGTGGGGTCAATACGCACCGGAACGCCTTCCCCCTCCGTGATTTGAACATGGGCCGCCGGCCCAGCCCCAAACACCATTCGTACGTTTTCAAACAAGCGTTTTCGATTTTCCTCGAACCACCGATCTAAATCGCTCCGATTCGCTCTTTCGGTCTTGGAGGAGTGGCGCGCAAACATGTCTCCAACCCTGAATGCTGACCGCTGTTTCCCTTGGGCATCGTAATAGTTGCCTTCTCTCTTGAAGACATGGGGCGGATTTTCACTCTTCTGCACCTCGATGAGTAGAAAATTCTCATCCAATATGCTCGACCTGATTCCGCCCACTCGGGGTTCCACAAAACTGTTCACCTTGTCATCGAGACGCGCGCTGTCGAAGAGCGGCCATTGCTCTTTAGGAATGACTTTGCCGGACTCACCAATCAGGACCGCTCCTCCGTCGGTGTTGGCCATCGCCGCTATGTCGGCAACCAGCCCGAGCAGGCCTTCGGGTTTTGTGGGGTCCAGCGCGCTCTTTCGGTCGAAGGATTCACTCTCGGGGACTCCCAAGAGCTGGGCAAGATCTAGAGCCATGTCCGGAGGTTTACGGCAGAATTACATATCCTAGGGAAGAATTCAGAGTTCGCCGCGGAAGGCGCAGGAGAGGATGGAGGGTATAAGGGCGTCGAGTTCGGCGGCCACTGAAAGCATCCTCGCCGCCGCACAAGAATGGTCAAAGCGATTAGCCTGTGCAGCCCCCGAAACGTGACCGTTTATCCGTGGCCCTCTTTCGCGCATTATCATTCATCCAGCAAACGTCGACGTGCTCCTTGATAAGCAAGCGTTGCGGAGCGCGATCCTCGATGGCGGTCGCTCGCCCACGTCCCCCAGAGCCAACCGGCACAATGGCTTCCTGAGCCTCAGAGTAAAGGCACGCCTCAAACGCTGCGGCAGAGAAGTGCGATTGGTGCTTCCTGCGAACTCGGGTGGAGAGATTCCCGTCCGCGCTGTGCAGTCCCTGATCAAAGCTGTTGCGCGTGCGCACGATTGGTACGGCCGAATTGTTCGAGGCGAATTAACAGGCTGCCGGTCAATTGAACACGCAACCGGCCTGGACGAAAGGTACGTGAGACACATCTTTCGATGCGCTTTCCTGGCTCCCGATATCGTGGAGAGCATTTTGGATGGTCGGCAGCCCGCTGAAATGACCCTCGAGAACTTTCGAACCCACTTGCCGATCGAGTGGGCAGCGCAACGTCAGCTGCTCGGCTTTCCTGCGAGATGACTCCACCTGCCGCAAACACGTTGCAGTCACGTCGGGTGCATGCTCGGCAGTCTGCTTGCTCGCCGTTTGGCGCGTCCACCGACGAGCCATTCCACTTGGACAAGAAGCTTCATGCCGAGGGTATGCCGTCGCATGAGTGCAACCTCACAGCCGAGCGCGTCAAGGCCGGCCTGCGAAACGCCCGTGCAAACGGGAAGCGCCTCAGACTGCCCCAGGTGGCAGTTGATGCCCCCAGGCTGGTCTTGCGCCATCTGCTAGGGACTTTGCATCACGAGTTTGACTAAGAGAGAACCTCGTGCTCATTTCCGGAAGGAGACGGCCCTGCGAGAAGCCCGAAAAACTCGACCTCCTGGTCCCGAACCAAGTTCCACAGCATATTGAAGTCTCTGGATTCTTGTTGTTTCTAACTGGCTCTTGTTGAATCGTTTGCGGCCGGCCTGTTGAACTCTGCTGTGTCTTATTGGATTTTAGTGCTTTCGCAGCTACAAGATCATCTACACCTCCAAATTCTCATCGAGAGCTGTCGACGCGATCTGTTGGATCACGTCATTGCGATGAACGAGCCGCACTTGAAGCGCCTACTCACCGAGTATGTTGCTTACTACCACGAAGACCGAACGCATCTTGGGCTGCGCAAGCAAACTCCATTCGGTAGGCCTAGAGTGGAAGCCGCCACCGTCTCCAGAGTGATTTCTCAAGCACAGCTGGGCAGCTTGCATCACCGCTACGACCGGGCTGCCTAGAGAACGGTGTGAAATCAGATCCCGTGAAGAGAGTTCCTTGCCTTCCCAGGGAGAGATCGAGCGCTTTCGGGCGTTCCAACCCCATAGCACGCCCGAGGAGGATCAACGAAGAAGCAATGCACGTGCGTACTCACGGCCGTTTTGAGTTTTGGCGAAGGACAACACCCCTAGCCTCTACCGGGGCAAACGCCGCCAGCTACACATGATGAGGGATCCACCTTCAAGAAGTGAACCGAGTTCTCCCATCACAATTAACGGTGCAATCCAATCAGCATCCCAGCTAACCCAGCACAATTAGAACCTGATGCGCGGCGGCATCGTCAGCAAGTGGAATATTTGCGCGACCGACGAGCACCTTGCCGTCTATGCTCGTTGAAGCAACGCCACGGCTGAAGCCGAGGGGATTTTTTACTGTGATCTTGTAGGTGGCTGAGTGATATCGAAAATCAATGGAGTAGCCGGGCCAGTTTCGAGGAATACACGGATCAACGCAAAGCACCTGCCCGCGCACGCGGAAGCCGAGGATCCATTCGAGACCCGCGCGGTAGAGCCAGCCCGCCGAACCACTGTACCAAGTCCATCCGCCTCGTCCAACGTGCGGAGGTTCGGCATAAACATCACCGGCAAGCACATATGGCTCAGCTTTGTAGCGCTGAACGCTCGACCGCGAGATGGTGCGGTTGATTGGATTCAACATCCGGAACAGTTCCGCTGCTTTATCTCCCTCGCCAAGAGCCGCAAAGGCGATCACCGTCCAGGCAGCAGAATGGGTGTACTGGCCGCCGTTTTCTCGGACGCCCGGCACATAACCTTTAATGTAGCCTGGGTCGTGCTGCGTGTTTTCAAAAGGCGGTGTGAGGAGGAGAATCAGTCCCTCGGGACGGCGCACCAGTTGCTGATCCACAGCGCCCATGGCGCGCGCCGCACGACCCGGTTCGGCAGCGCCGCTCATAATTCCCCAGGACTGTGCGATCGAGTCGATCTTGCATTCCGCGCTTCCAGCAGAGCCCACCGGCGTGCCGTCATCAAAGTAAGCGCGGCGATACCATTCGCCATCCCAACCATCGCGTTCGAGCGCCGCCTTTAAAGCGCTCACGTGGAGACGCCAGGCCTCGGCACGTTCATGTTCACCGCGCAGATCTGCAACTTTGGCAAACTCCCAAAGAATCGTGTGCAGGAACCAGCCGAGCCAAACGCTTTCTCCCTTCCCATGCTCCCCAACTCGGTTCATGCCGTCGTTCCAGTCGCCCGTGCCCATCAGTGGCAGGCCGTGGTTGCCAACAGCGAGACTTCGGTCTAATGCACGCGCGCAATGCTCAAACAGCGTCGCGCGGGTCTCCGAAACACGCGGTTGGAAATAGGACTCGCTCTGTCCTTCGGTCAGCACATCTCCTTCCAGGAAGGGCACGACTTCGTCCAGCACGGCCATCTCGCCGGTCGCTTCGATGAAGTGGACGACGGCGTAAGGCAGCCAGAGGAGGTCGTCGGAGATCCGCGTTCGCACACCACGCCCCGATGGCGGATGCCACCAGTGTTGAACGTCACCTTCGATAAACTGTCGTGAGGCCGCGCGCAGCAGATGCTCGCGCGCGACTTCGCAGTTGGCGACGCACAAAGCCATTCCGTCCTGGAGTTGGTCGCGGAAACCGTATGCACCGCTTAACTGATAGAAGGCTGCACGCGCCCAGACACGAGACGCCAATATCTGATAGAGCAGCCAACGATTCATGAGAATGTCCATGGCCGGCTCGGGTGTGCTGATCTGTACGGTGTCGAGAAAGTTGTCCCATTGGCCCGTCACCTCGGAGAAGCTCGCATCTAAGTCCGCGGTGCGATATCGACTTAGCAACTCGCGCGCCTGCTCCCTATTTTCCGCTTGGCCCAGAAACAACAGGACTTCTGCGGTCGTGCCGGGGCGCAGTTCAATAGAGGTTTGTAGCGCAGCGCAGGGATCGAGACCTGCTCCTACCTTGCCAGAAAGTGGGATGCCTCGCTCCAGCGCGGCCGGACGCTCAAGCGTCCCGTTGCGACCAAGAAATTCTGTTCGGTCCCCTGTCACAGAAGCCTGGCTACCGCCAAGATCCGCAAAGGCAACGCGCCCGCCGAATTCTCCCCCCAATACGCTCCTCACGAAGACCGCCCCTGTTTTCGAATCGAGCTCCGTGCTGAGATATGGTGCCGAAGCACTGCGTGAACTTCCCAACACCCATTCGGCATAACCGGTTACTGAGAGGCGACGCACGCGGCCGGAATCATTCCTCAGAGTGAGCCGGGAAATCTTGATAGGGTCTTTGGATGGTACGAACTGCAGTAACTCAACCAGGATTCCGTGCGAGCCGTGATGGAATCGACTATAGCCTTGGCCGTGGCACGCAATGTATGGAGCAGCTTCATCGCGGATCGGCAGCGCCGTGGGACTCCACACCTCACCGGTGCTTTCGTCGCGGATGTAGATGGCTTCTCCAGGAGGATCAGTGACGGGATCGTTGGACCACGGCGTGAGTTGATTTTCACGACTGTTGAGCGACCAGGTGTGGCCCGAGCCGGATTCAGAAACGAGGAAGCCAAACGAAGGATTCGCAATCACGTTTATCCACGGCGCGGGAGTCCGCAAACCTTCCCCTAAGACAGTCACATATTCTCGACCTTTATCAGCAAAACCACCCAGACCATTGACAAAATCGAGAGCCCGCTCGGTCAGCGGCACGTCCTGGCGTTTGGCCGCGCGCGTCGTCCCTGGGATGAGAGCCGCCACACTTTCTGCACGTTGAGATCGGGTGACTTGCTCAGACAACGTACCCCGCCGGCTGAGCAATACAGATCGCGCGACTGTTTGAAGCAGCGCGCGCTCCTGCGGAGAGATCAGATCTGCCCGTAGGAGGAAAATGCCGCCGCGTACGTTGTCCGTGTTCGGGGAAAGCCGCAATCGGCTGCCGCGCACGAGTCCATCCAGGGAGATCTGCAGCTCCTGGGCATACGAGGGGAGCCTTTCATTAACGATGACCACGTCGGTAGATAATTGCTTCATACGCCAGTATTCATGCGCACGTAGCAATTGACGGACGATTTCGACATCTTCCGTTTCATCGATGCGCACTACAACAATGGGTAAATCGCCGGAGATTCCGTGGGCCCAGAGCGCGGAACGCTCCAGTGTGTTGCGGTTGAGTACATCGGAAGATGGCCGTGAGGAAGCGTCAGAGTAAAGCACAGAGTTTGCGAGTCTCTGGAATAAGTGGGCCTCGTTGAGGTCAATACCCATGTGATGAAGTTGTACCTGTGCTTGTGTCCAAGCCAATGCTAGTGTGCGATCAATGGTTGTGGGTCCGCGATATTTATCTGCGAGTTCAATCACCTGCTCTCGGGTCGGGGCGACGATGGTGACAAAAACAACGTGTGCAGTAGTCCCAGGCGGAATGCGGACCGTACGCCTCAGGCTGATCACCGGGTCGAGGACGGAGCCGACAGTATTGGAAAGCGGTCGTCCATCGATGATCGATACGGGGTTGCGCACATTGTGCCCGCGGCCGATAAACCGCGAGCGGTCTGTCTCGAATTGCAGGTCACCGACAGTTTCACCTTCCACCGCGACCACGTGGGCGGCCCAAACAGCAGTTTCTTTGTCGGATTGCCTGCGGCGCGTCGCAAGCAGTGCGCCGACATCGGGCACAAATTCGGTCTGCACGAATAAGTTCGAAAACGCCGGATGGGCTACATCGGCAGCCTGTGATACCAGACAAAGCTCGGCGTATGAAGTAACCTGGATTTCGCGCCTGCGTGCGCCTAAGTTCGTGATGGAGACCCGCCGCACCTCTGCGTCATCCTCGGGCGACACGACGACCTCAAGAGTGGTGGCCAGCGCGCGATCGCGCCTTATGAATTCGGCGCGGTCTTCATAGAAGGAAACTTCGTAAGCATCCGGTTCGATGCCGCTCGGCTGATAGCCTGCTGACCAGACTTCGCCTGTCTGCGCATCGCGTAGAAAGATATAGCTGCCCCAGCAATCGCGTGTGGCATCCTCTCGCCACCTCGTCACGGCAATGTCCCGCCAACGGCTATAACCTGAGCCCGCTGTGGTCAGCATCACAGCGTACCTTCCATTGGAAAGCAGGTGCGTCCGTGGGATGTGACTATGTGGAGTGGTAAACCGCCGCAGTACCGGGGGAATGAGTTCACGGACCTGGGCAGCGGCAGATACTTCTTCCGCCCGAGGCCGTGTAACTAGCACGCCGCGCGGGGTGCGCTCCTGTAAGAGTAGCTCGGTGGCCTGCACCATGGGCTCGGCATGAAAACGGCTGCGCATCGCGCCATCGTTCAACACGCTGGCAAGCGCCACTAATGACATTCCCTGATGGTGCGCAAAGTAGGTGCGGACGACCGCAACTGTTTCGCCTTCGGGTAGGCGCGTGCTTGTGTAATCGAGTGCCTCGTAAAAGCCGTACGCGCCGCTTCCGCCTGCTTCTTCGAGCCGAAGAAAGTTTTGCAAGGCCGCGACTGGATCAATCATGGCCGCAAGCGCGGTGGCATATGGTGCAATGACAACATCCTCGCTCAGGCCCCGCTTGAGCCCTAGTCCGGGGACGCCAAAGCTGGAGTATTGATAGTTGAGGTTGAGGTCGCGTGCATTGTATGCTGACTCCGACACGCCCCAGGGCACACCTCGCTCCGCACCATATTCAATTTGACGACGTACAACGAGTTCGCACGTCTGGCTCAGCAGGCTTCCTTCTGGGGAACGCATCACAAGCGCAGGCATAAGGTATTCAAACATTGAACCCGACCAGGAGATAAGCGCGGATCCGCGATCCACGGGCGTGAGCGCGCGGCCCAGTCGGAACCAGTGCGACGGCGGGACTTCGCCTTTCGCAATGGCGACAAAGCTTGCCAGGCGCGCTTCTGAAGCAAGTAAGTCATAGCAGTTAGGATCCAAGCTTCCGTCCGCTACGCGATAACCAATCGAGAAAAGCTTGCGCGTCTTATCAAAGAGAAAACCAAAATCCATCGCATGAAACATCTTCTCCGCCGTCTGCGCAACCCTCAAAAGGCGGCGATTCAGCACTGCCGCATCAGCAGCCGCACGGTCCATGGCTTGGGAAAGCGCTTCGATCCGCGTAAGGGTGTCCCGGTTGGCAAGCGAATTGCCGAGGGGGCGTCCGCGCACCTTGGCAAGTTCACTGAGAGCAGCTTCGAATCGTTCCGGGGCGTCTGCCATTGAGGGCACGGAAAGGAAAAAAGGCTCAATCGCCACCCACTCAGGCGCTTCTTCCGGAGATTGTTTGCCCATGGCGGCAATCTCTGCCACGTCTAAACGCATCCAGGGAATTACAATTTCCAAATCTCGAAGATGGCTTTCAACGCAGGCTCTAGCGGCATCGGCCCAGACGCGTAATTCGCAATCAGGAGGATCGCCCCGTTCTTGGGTCAAAGCTTGCGCAATGTCCGCCACGGTATGGGCGCGCTTCCTAAGCTCAACAAAACGTGCTGCCCATTCTGCGGCACCTGTCGGCAAAGGGGTAAGTGACGCCGCTAGCTCATCGATGGCAACACTGAGCTGCTTACGCGTAACAGAGTACGTGCGCCGCGTGTCCTTGAGGTCGGCAAGCGCTTTGCGCAGTAGTTGAATGCTATCTTCGATTCCGGCCAGAAGTTCTGGGCCTGCAGACGATTTCTGTGCAAGCTCTCGGCAACCATTGGCCAAGGCCACAAGAAGTCCGGCTAGATTTCCGCTATCCACAGACGAAACATATTTCGGATCAAGTGGGCGGAGTTGGCGTGTGTCATACCAGTTGTAAAAGTGGCCATGAAACAGCTCAAGTTGATTCATGGTCGCAAACGAGGCCTCCAACCGCTCTACTGCGCCTTGTGTTCCCAGCCACCCGAAATCGCGCGCGGCAATCGTGGACAGGAGATAGAGCCCGATATTGGTAGGCGAAGTTCGGTGGGCTACGATGGGTTTGGGTTCTTCCTGAAAATTATCGGGAGGCAGCGCATAGTCACGGGGAGGAACAAAGGCTTCGAAGTAGCGCCAGGCCCGACGCGCAATTAAGCGTAGAGCCTGTGCGCCGGCCAGCGACAACGGACTTGCCCCGGGAGACAGCGGCAGACGACTAATCCAGAGTGCTACGGCAGGAGCCGCAGCCCAGAGAACGAGAAACGGAGCCGCAGCAGTCCAAACCTGGTGGTGTCCATAGACCAGAGCCACAATCGATACAACGACCAAGACAACACCACCGGCCATGCGCTTATATATCCCGGGTAGCTTGGATTCCGCCGAAAACTTAGACTGTGCTGCCGTCACCCATTCAAGCAAGTTCCTATGCGTGATAAACAGGCGGCCGAGGGTCCGCAGAATCGCGTCAGTCATCAGCCATGTCTGGTATGTCAAAAATGTAAAAGACAAGCCGATCTGTGATGTGCCGAGCCCTAGGTCGCTGAGCACGCCGCGAGAATGGCTTCGCAGGGAAATACCTCTTCGACGCGGGCTGAGTCCGATGAAAAATGGTAGGAGTGGAGGAATCGCAGCGGTCGCGAGAATAAATAGCATCCATATCGAGGGAGAAGCAGTGGGCAGAAGCCACCCCACAACTAATGTAAGAAATGCGGCGGGTGCCGACAGGGTGCGACGCAGATTGTCGAGAATCTTCCAGCGGCCGATTGTTGGAATTCTGACGGAATTCCGTTTCTCCGGCCCCGAGTGGCCGCGCCCGAAAAGCCAGGGCAAGAGTTGCCAGTCTCCGCGGGCCCAACGATGTTGGCGTGCCGCAACGGCCTCATAACGCGAGGGGAATTCTTCAAACAGCTCAATGTCTGTGGCCAGGGCGACCCGTGCGAAAATGCCTTCAAAGAGGTCATGGCTCAAAAGTGCATTCGCCGGCACCTTGCCCGCTAGAGCCGCTTCAAAGGCATCAATGTCGTAAATACCTTTGCCCGTGTAGGAGCCTTCTTGGAATAAGTCCTGGTAAACATCCGAAACGGCCGATGAATATGGATCGATGCCGCCTCGTCCAGAAAAAACTCTTTGTGAGAGTGAACTCGGATGGTTAATAGGCAGCGAAGGGGTAATGCGCGGTTGCACAATCGCATAGCCCTCTACAACGCGCCCTTCTCGATCGTTGAACCTTGGCCGATTGAGAGGATGCGCCATCGTGCCGACCAAACGAGCGGCGGCGCCCCGTGGCAGGCGCGTGTCTGCATCGAGCGTGATCACGTAGCGAACCCCCGCAAGGTTTACCGGGGGACACCCACCGATAGGCACAAATGTGGTGCTCGTCGAACCGCGCAGAAGCTGGTTCAGTTCGTGCAGCTTTCCTCGCTTGCGCTCCCAGCCCATCCATTTGCCGTCGCACTCGTTCCATACACGCTTCCGATGGAAGAGAAAAAAGCGTTCGCCGCCGCCGGGGGCCGGACCATATTGTTTGTTCAGCCGAGCGACCCCATCAATTGCAACGGCGAGCAGATCGTCGTCACCCGGCAGGGTTTCGCACGGCGCGTCCAACCAATCGGAGAGCAGGGCAAAACGAAGGTCTCCATCTGGATTTGCCAGGTAATGCACTTCCAATCGTTCGATCTGTTCTTCGACTTCCCTTGAGGTGGTAAGAAGCGTGGGCACAACAATGATCGTTCTCAAATCCTCCGGGACGCCGTGGCGCAGCTCCATTCGCGGCAGTCTTCGCGGCCCGAGCAAACTCATCACCGCGCGGTTGATCAGTGCAATCGCTAGGTCCGAGGCAGGCACTGCGGCGAGCAAGCCGAGGAGGAAAAGGCCCCCTGCGGTCATGCCCCCTTCGCGGACACGCAACAGGGGTAGCGCCAGGATCAATGCGGTCACGATAGCAATGGTGCCCAGATAGCCCGGTACAGCGGTTCGGACATATAAACGGAGCAGCCAACGCTTCCAGGAAACGTGAAAACCAAGCTCACGCTCAAAGGCCGGGCGCCCTCGCGAGATGAGATGATAGCCGGGCTCCGTTTGACGCTCTCCGCGCAACTTGTCGGCATTGCGCGGATCTTCGCTCGGATCGCAGATCCCCTGCTTGACGCGGCGCACGACATGTCTTGCGACCTCAATTTCCGAGTGATTCGATCCGCGCGAAAGATTTTCGATGGCGTGACGGTAATCATCTCGCGTGGAAAAATCCATGTCAGCAAAGTGGGTGTCGTTGCGTAGAATTTCATCTACAAGGCTGACGCTCTCAAAAAATTCCTGCCAGTCAAATGCAGAAACCAAGCGCATGCTGGTAATGATGTTGCGCACGGACACGCTCATGGCCCCTTGTTGCTGGTGTTCGGCGCGGACAATTTCATCGGCGGTCGTTCCTGCAAGGGCCAAGCGCTGATCGAGCCAAAGCAGAACGGGGCCGACCTTTGGGTCCAGATCCCGCAAGCGCTGGACAAGCTGCACGGCGAATGCCGTCTCCAAAGGGGCTTTCTCAAGCCGTTGGAGGGCCGGAAAGATCGCAGATTGGCCTCCCGGACCGAGCAAGCTATCGGCCAACCTGTCGGCTTCGTGGCGGGCCGCCCTGCTGCGAACAATCCGCTCCGCTATCCTGCGCAGATTTTCCACCAGCACTACGCGCAGCGTGATGGCCACTGCCCAGAGCTCACCAATCGTAAGCGGTTGCACCCGCTGATAGGCCGACACGAAACGACGCAGCGCTTCTGGGTCGAATCGGCTATCCGTGTGCGCCACAAATGCCCACGCCACCCCGAACACGCGCGGATAGCCTTGCAAGTGACCCGAGGCAAGCTTGGGTAGCTTGCGGTAGTAGCCTGCCGGCAAATCGTCCTGGATCTCGCGGAGTTGCTCATCGACGATATGGAAGTTATCGACCAACCACTCAGCCGCGGGCACAATCTCATGCTCTTCCTGAATCGCCCGGGCGATTGAGCGATATGTATCCAACAATACCCGGCCGTTGTCCACGACCCGCGGGATGAGCGGACGGCCCCGGCTCGCTTCGTTCGTGATGGCCTGTGCCGCCGCGAGGCTCTCGGCGTGTTGCTCGAGTCGTTCGAGGCTGAAGAGTTCAGCGCGTATCGGCTCTTCCAGATTAGGAAGAAGAATGGTCGAAGGTTGATTCTTATTCACAATGGAAATCAGGGATTGCAGTGCGGAAGATGTCTGCGAGCCCCATGACCTTTCTCCAAAAAAAGAGGATACAGAGCCTGTCCCTACCAAAAAGTCCGTTCTGCATGAAATTGTTGAACTTATGAAGCTGAGAAATGTAGGTTGCCCGAGCCATGTTTACTCTGCTCATTTCTCTCCGAGATTGTTTCCGAACTCGCGCCGTTCTGCAAGCCGAAATACTCGCGCTACGGCACCAACTTTTGGTCCTGCAGCGTTCCAATCGAGGCCATCGCCTTCGTCTGCACCTTTTGACCGACTCTTGGGGGTTTGGCTTTCACAGCTGTGGACCGGTTGGCAATCTGCGCTCCTTATCGTCAAGCCTGAAACCGTCATTGCTTGGCATCGCGTGGGATTCCGGCTCTTCTGGAGATGGAAGAGTCGCCATCGCGAAGGACGTCCATCGGTGTCTCCGGAAGTCCGAGACCTCATCCGAAGAATGAGTCTCGCCAACCCTCGGTGGGGAGCACCGCGCATTCATGGGGAGCTACTGAAACTCGGAATCCAGCTTTCGCAGGCAACCGTGGCCAAATATATTGTCCGCCATCGGAAGCCTCCGTCTCAGACTTGGCGCACTTTCCTGCAAAACCACATGAAAGATTTGGTCTCTGCGGACTTCTTCGTTGTCCCAACGATTGCGTTTCGAGTTTTGTTCGTTTTCGTGATCCTGGCCCACGACCGCCGACGTCCAATCCATTTTGCCGTAATGGCAAACCCATCTGCCGAATGGACGGCCCGGCAGCTTTTGGAAGCCTTTCCTTGGGACACCGCTCCACGCTATTTGTTGCGCGATCGTGATGGCAACTACGGAGAGAAGTTCCAAGAAGCGGCAGAATGACTGAGCATCCGCGAAGTCCTCACCGCTCCGCAATCGCCCTGACAGAATGCGTATGTCGAACAACTAATCGGATCGATTCGACGCGAGTGTTTGGATCATGTAATCGTCTTCGATGAATTTAGTTTGTGCCGTGTCCTGAGATCCTACTTTGATTACTATAACCACACCCGCACGCATTTGGCTCTCGACAAGGACGCGCCGGTTCCGCGAAGTGTCCAGCCGCCGGATATGGGCAGGGTAGTGGAGTTACTGCAAGTTGGAGGACTCCATCACCGTTACGAGCGGCGTGCGGCCTGACCTGTACGACATTCCATATCATTAATAATGGTCGGCCTAGTCGGCGACCTTTGTCTGCAGGCCAAGGGCGGTCGGAACAACTCGATCGTACTAGGCAAACAGAGCTTACGTGCTAGCCATGGCGATTCTCTAGTACTGCTTGTTACGTGTTTTTTTCAACTCAGAAGGAGTTATTGGTAGGGACAGGCAGATTGACCACTTGCGCCATGCGGAGCTCCGAGGCGTGCCAGGAATAGGGAGAGAAAAACCAGCGCCATCAGGAAGACAGATTTGATACACCGAACCAGAGATTTCATCTCGGAATTGCGCCGTCCTTTTGAAACAATTAGGAGTGAGCCTGACTGATTGAAAAGGATCTCAACAATCTGTTCGGTGCGATCTCGCTCGAACAAGTGGCGCCTCCGAGCCTACTGAAACTTTTAAACGTTGCAGGCTGGTCAACCCGCAACGGGTTTTGAAGTGTAGTCTAATGAGTATCACTTAGTCTTTATACCAACGAGAGCCATAGCGCTGTTCCTCTGCCTGTTTCTTCAGGAGAGCGTGTGCGCGTGCGCTCGGGTAGTAGCCGCACGCCCCAATGATTCCATCGAGCAAACATAGCGGAGCCACATAGGAGGCGCCATAAGAGGCGGTCTCAATGGAAGTGAGAAAACATTCGTCGGAAAATCGCGCAATGGGTGAAATAAAGGTGTCCGTGATTCCCACACAATAAGCCCCGTTCGCCTTTGCAAGCTGCAATCCCTCGACCGTTTGGCGCAGGCAGCGCCGGAAGCTGATGGCAATAATCAGGTCCTTTTCCCCCGTCGACCGAACCAGGTGAGTGGTTTCGCCCCCTGAAGTTGCAGCTATGACCGGCAAGCCAAGGAAAAGAAGGTGGTATCGGAGAAATCCAACCAGGTTTGCGGCCAGGTCTCCACCGATCACAATGACGCGCTTCGCTCTGTGAATGCGCTTTGCCAGGGCAGCAACGCGGTCGAACTCGAGGCTGTTCCGAAGCATTTGAATGTTTCGGAGGTCGTGTTCCACGGTTTCTCTCACATGCCCGGAGAGACTGCGCCCGCGCGCTTTGCTCGCGCGCATCGTGTCCAGCGATGTCGCCTGCGAGATCGAAAGCTCGTGAAGGTAGCGCTGGAATTCGCGGTAGCTTTCAAATCCCATGCTGAGGACAGTGCGAACGACCGTTGCCGGATCCACATGGAGCTTTTGCGCTAGATTTCGAACGCTCAACAAGACATGCCCGCGAGGATTCTCGATCACAGGCCGGATGAGCTCCTGCCGCTTCGGGCTGAGTCCTTCGAGGCGCTTTCCCATCGCGACCGGACGGGCCTCGCCAGGACGAGTTTTTTTGTCAGGCATCGGCGGCAAAGGAATACCCGACTTCAACTCTTATGTCAATAGGGTGCAACATACGTTGCATAAGGAAGGAGCAGAAGATTAGGAGTCGTACAGTGCTACGAGTGCAAGAGCCGACGGGGGCCACGAATGAGATCTGGCTTGACAAATTAACGTTTTCTGTCTAGATTCCGTCCATCCATTCAAGACCAGAATGCAACAAACATTGCATTCTAATCGCCTCGACAGGAGGGCAAGATGCAAGAGTACGCGATCCACCCAAATTGCGGGCCGCTCACAAGATCCCGGAGATTCGCTTCTATTTTTGGCTTGGCTTTTTTGATGGGCATGGCGGCTCTGCTTGTGGTTCCTCCAAGCCTTGCGCAAACTGCGAGTACGGGCGCGTTAACAGGTACGGTCATGGACCCTCATGGCGCCGTAGTGCCGGACGCGACCGTCAAGGTAGTCAACGAGGCCAAGGGCGATAGCTCCAACTTCATCTCGCAGAAAAATGGAAGCTACCTAGCGCCGCTCTTGCTGCCGGGCAGTTACCGAATTGAAGTTTCCAAACACGGTTTCAAGACAACTGTCCTTACTGCAATCGCCGTAACCGTCACAGAGACTCAAACGGTCAACGTCAAACTGGAACTCGGTGTCGTGACAGAGACAGTGACCGTAAGCGCAACCGAAGAACTGCTGCAAACGGAGAGTGCGGCACGGGGACACGTAACCGATGAAAAGTTGGTGGAAGGACTGCCTCTCGTTACGCGAAACTACACTCAGATCCTTGGCTTATCGCCGGGCGTTTCCAGCGACGTGAATAATGCGGGAGCGATCGGAGCGGGGAATGCCTTTTTTTCCTCCCATGGTGCAGTTGTGAACGACAACAATTTTCAGATGAATGGCGCACAGGTGAATGATCTAATGTCGGGCTTGGCCGTCCCCGTTCCCAATCCGGACGCGATCCAGGAATTCAAGGTCCAGACCGGGCAATACGATGCGAGTTTCGGGCGGAATGCCGGAGCCAATGTGAATGTAATCACAAAAGGCGGCGGGAACCAATTTCATGGCACTCTATTTGAATTCCTGCGGAATGACGCGTTCAATGCGAATGATTTCTTTTTGAACCGAGCAGGAAAGCCGCGAGGCGTGCTAAAGCAGAACCAGTTCGGTGGTGCAGTAGGCGGGCCTGTGAAAAGGGACAAGCTGTTCTTCTTTGGATCCTATCAAGGCACGCGACAGAGAAATGGTTTATCCGTAAATTGCCTTGGCTCGTTCAACACTCCCGTCCAACTCCAAGCGATTGATGCGAATCCCGCGGGTCGCACGGCAGCTGCGCTGGGAGCGGCTTTTGGCGGCCAGGCTGGCGTGTTCGGTCCGGCGGTGCTTGCGGATGGATCGAACATCAGCCCGCAGGCGCTGGCTTTGCTAAACGCCAAGCTGACCAGTGGCGGGTTTTTGATTCCCGCACCGCAGAATGCGAATGGAAGTTCCAGCGTGAGTCAGGCCTGTCCGTTCTCCGAGAATCAGTACGTGGCCAACGCGGATTACGTTCAATCGGGAAAAAGCAAATGGTCGGCCCGGGCCTTCCGGTCAAATGACGTTGAGTCGCTGAACTTTCGCAACAGTGCGGGTACTGGCGGAGGCAACGTGCCGGGTTTCCCGTTCGATCAGGCGGACCACTTTCGCGACTTCACTCTATCCAACTCGTATATATTCAGTTCCAATCTGGTGAACCAGGTGGTGGTGGGATATAGCCGGTCAGTGGTGTCCACCAGTCAATCGCAGGCAGTTGTTACCGTGCCAGGGCAAACTGGCGCGGCCCCGCTCACGCTTGCGGCTCTCGGCATCAGCGCACCGCCAAGTGACAATATCAGACCGGAGATCGGCGCTATTGGAAGCTTCAATGTTGGCGGGAATGGAAACGACGGATTTCAGCTTTTTCAAAACAACTACACTCTCTCGGATTCTCTCTCCTTCGTTCACGGCCGCCATTCCTTCCGTTTTGGCGGTGGAATCTCCCGGCAACAAATGAACTTCAGAAACTTCGCATTCGCCGGGCTGATTGATTTTTTCAACATACCGGATTTCCTGACGGGGCATCCATTCCTTCTGGCGGATCTGCCGGGGCTGGTGGATCGCTCCTGGAGGGCCGTTAATAACGATGTTTACGCGCAAGATAACATTCAGGTGTTTTCCCGTCTCACAGTGAACCTAGGCTTGCGCTATGAACGGCAGGGAGTCATTGGCGACGCGTTCGGCCGCTCGTCCAACATCAATCCCAATCTTCTGAATCCGAACCCTCCTGCAGGAGGCACTCTGCAAGGTGTCGTCGTTGCGTCGAATTTTACGGGAACGCTTCCAGCGGGAGTTACAAGAGCCGCAAACTCCGCTGCCATCAACGGAGATGGACAAAACGACTTTGCGCCTAGAGTGGGGTTTGCATACCGCTTGCCCCACACGGAACGGCTTGTCCTCCGCGGCGGCTATGGAATGTTCTTTCAACGATCCACGGGGCAGTTATTCCTGCAACTGATCGCCGTTCCTCCGTACTCGCAATTCCGGGTTGTCGTGGGTCCCGCTACACCTATATCCAACCCTTTCGCCCCGTTTCCCACGACGTTCCCCACTTTTGCACCCCTGGCCTATTCGCCCGCGACAGCGCAAACTCCCCAAGGTTTCTCGCCGACGTTCCAACCAAGCATTGCTCAGGAGTACAGCCTGAGTCTGCAGTCCGAATTGGCGAAGAATCTGGTGCTGGAAGTTGGCTACAACGGTATACGAGGGACCAAACTCGAGGTCGAGCGGGCGTTCAACCAGGCGGCCCTTGCTTCTCCGGCTAATCCCATCCGTGGAGTGACGACCAATACGAAAGCCAATGTCCCTCTCCGCGTGCCATTCCAGGGATTTTCATCCGCGGGGGCATTTCAGATTGAGACCTCTGGCGCCTCCTGGTACAACGCGCTTGAAGTTAGCTTGAACAAACGCTTCAGCAACGGCTTGGCATTCCTTGCCGCCTACACGTGGTCAAAGTCGTTGACGGATGCGACCAACTCCAGCATCGGTACCGGGCAAGGCGCGAACCTCATCGGCGACCAGAACAATCCCCATGCACGCTATGGGCCGGATGGCTTCATCCGGCCTCAGCGTTTTGTCCTTAGCTATCTTTACAATTTGCCGGGGCCGAAGAACCATCTTTCTCCCAGCGGCCGGTTGTTGGCCGGCTGGGGAATTACAGGCGTCACGACGATTCAATCCGGGCGGCGTCTCAACCTCACATTCTCGGACCCAAATAACGTATTTGGGATCGGCACCGGCGCATTAAATACCGACCCGGCGCAGATCGCCTCCGGATGTACCGCCGGACAATTGGTTAATCCAGGATCGATCCAGAGCAAGTTGAGCAACTCGATCAATTATTTCAACCAATCGTGTTTCACCCCTCCTCCTGTAATCGGAAGTGACGGAATAGCCACCACTTTCGGCAACGCCGGCCCGGGCATCGTCGGAGGCCCCGACCAGGTGAACTTCGATTTCGCGCTCCTAAAGCGGACCCCCCTCTGGAGCGAGGGTCGGAATTTGGAGTTTCGTGCGGAGTTCTTCAATTTATTCAATCACACGCAGTTCGCCGATCCAGGTACAGCTTTTAACACGCCTACTTTTGGAATTGTTCAAGCAACGCGTGTCGCTCCGCGAATCATCCAGTTGGCCTTGAAGTTTAATTTTTGATCATTCGCACCGTGCGAGCCGCGAAACTCTTTGCGCCAAACCTGCGCAGGAGTTCCGCGGTTCGGAATGTTGGCAGCTAAAGAATCGTCGCGCCGGACCCCATGAGGATCGAAGAGATAACACTTCGTGAGCTTCACGTCAGGCTGAAAGCGCCCTTCGAGACCAGCTTCGGAACAGTTTGGGAGCGCCGCATTTTGCTTGCGGAACTCCGGTCCGATGGATTGTCCGGCTGGGGAGAGATTACAGCCGGCGAAGGCCCATTTTACAATCCGGAGACGACGGACACTTCCTGGGTGATTTTCTGCGATTTTGTTGTGCCGCTCGCTCTCGGAAAAACCGTTCTGAGCGCGGCCGATCTTTCGGCACTGTTGGATCCGATCCGGGGCCATGAAATGACCAAGGCAGCCCTGGAAAATGCACTCTGGGATATTGAGGCGCAAAGAAAAGGTGTTTCTCTCGCTACTCTGCTGGGAGGCACGCGGAGCGAAATTCCATGCGGGGTTTCCATCGGCATTCAGAGCAGCCCTGAGACTTTGGTCCCTGTGATCGAGAAAGAGCTCGACGCTGGCTACCAGCGAATCAAAATCAAAATCAAGCCCGGTAAAGACCTAGAGTACATTAGCGCCGTCCGTAAGCGCTTTCCGAATGTGAAGCTCATGGTGGATGCGAATTCCGCGTATCGGCTTTCCGATGCAGAGCATTTGAAGCGATTCGATGCGTATGGCCTGATGATGATCGAGCAACCTCTCTCCTGGGACGACATTTTCGAACACGTTCACCTACAAAAACAAATCGCGACGCCGGTCTGTCTGGACGAATCCATTCACAATGCCCAGCACGCGAGAGCCGCAATTGAGCTGGGCGCCTGCCGCATCATCAACATCAAGTTGGGTCGCGTCGGCGGCCATCGCGAAGCGCGCCGCATCGAGAAGATTTGCCGTGAGCATTCGATTCCCGTCTGGTGCGGCGGCATGCTCGAAACCGGCATCGGCCGCGCCCACAATATCGCCATGTCCGCGCTTCCCGGATTTGTTCTGCCCGGAGACGTTTCCGCCAGCCAGCGTTATTGGGAGGAAGACATCATCGAGCCGGAAGTAGAAGTCAGCGCGCAGGGGACGATTCGCGTGCCGACGATTGCCGGACTTGGATATTCCGTGAAACGAAAACGCGTCGAGGCACTTACTGTTCGACAAAAAGTATTTCCCGCGGAGAGTGCAGCCGCATCCTTGGAAGGAGTGGCTTAGATGATGCCGACCAAGTCAACTACCGTGCGGGTGCATCCGAAAAAGCTCCCCGGGGTACTCACGCGCCGGCAGGTCCTCAAATCAGCGATCGCAGCGGGAGCCGGCATCTTCGCGGTGCCGATGATCAACAAGGGGCGGTTTTCCCTGTTTGCAAGCCCCCCAACGGAATATTCGGCGCGGGCCATCGATCTGATGAGGCGCTCAATTGTCATCGACATGTTGAGCCCTTTCGCGATCAGCCAGTCCCGCAGTTTTCAATGGCTGTTGCATCCAGAAAGCTTTACGGCGACCGATTGGGAGCAGTTCCGCGCTTCGGGGATTCGCATCTTCCACATCGCCATCGGGATAGGCGGCCCGGAGGCGTATGAAGAAACCCTGAAGTTTTTTGGTCTATGGAACGGCTTCATCGCGAGCCACAGCGACACGATGGTCCGCGTGGACGAGGTTAACAGCTTCGACCAGTTGAAAACATCGGGGAAGATTGGCGTTTTGCTCGGGCTCCAAGATTCGGATCACTTCCGAAAACCGGACGATGTGGATTTTTTCCACAGCCTCGGGCAAAGAGTCTCACAATTGACCTACAATTCCCGAAATCTCATCGGAAACGGTTCTACGGAGCGCCGCGACGACGGTATCAGTGATTTTGGGATCGCGATTATCGAACGAATGAATAAACTGGGGATGGCCGTAGACGTTTCGCACTGCGGCGACCGCACAACTCTCGATTCGTTTGAATTATCGAAGAAACCCGTATTGATTACTCACGCCAATTGTCGCGCGCTCGTTGCCCATCCGCGCTGCAAGACCGACGAAGCAATCCGCAAGATGGCGACAACCGGCGGAGTTATGGGCATCACCGGTGTTCGCATGTTTGTCACATCGGCTGAACCAACAACTGTAGAGGACGTGCTCAATCACATCGACCATGTACGGAAATTAGTCGGAGTGGAGCACGTCGGCGTAGGAAGTGATTCCGACCTACAGGGGTACGACAAATTGCCCCCTGAAGAAAACAAGCAACTGCGAGCCGCCTACAAAGGGACTTACGCGTTTCGAGACAAGATCGACATCGAAGGCCTCGACCATCCGAGACGAATGTTTGATCTGACGGAAGGTATGGTTCGCCGAGGATACAACGATTCTGATATAGAACTTGTTCTGGGCGGCAACTTTAAGAGGGCTCTCACGGAAATCTGGAAGGCGTGACTTCGAAATATAACTTCACTGCGGGGAGATGAATCACATGTTCGCACGATCCAAACATCCTTGGATGTATTTGTATCTGATGAGCTTCGCCGGATTGTTGTGTTGTCTTTGTGCATCGGCCCTGTGGAGCCAAGCTCCGTCGCCAACCGCAGCTTCTCCCAAAGCAGTGGCCCAATCGCACGACGCCGCGGCCACTGCTAAGCCTGTCAATGAATTGACCGCCGGCGATTTGGAAGCCTTTCTCGACGGCCTGATGCCCGCGCAGCTCGAACGCGAGGACATTGCCGGCGTGGTCGTGGCCGTAGTGAAAGGCGGTAAAGTCGTGCTGGAGAAGGGGTACGGCTTTGCCGACGTGGCAAAACGAAGGCCGGTCTCGGCGGAGGATACGCTCTTTCGCCCGGGGTCGACCTCCAAGCTCTTTACCTGGACCTCCGTGATGCAGCAGGTGGAAAAGGGAAAGCTCGAGTTGGACCGGGACGTCAATGACTATCTCGATTTCAAAATTCCTCCCGCGTTCGGAAAACCGATCACTCTTCGCAATATCATGACGCACACCTCAGGATTCGAAGAATCCGGCAAGGAGCTCTTCGTTCCCGACGCCGCTCACATTCGCCCGCTCGGTGAATATTTGCGGACACACATCCCCGCGCGAATTTTTCCTCCCGGAACGACCCCCGCGTACTCGAATTACGCGACCGCCATAGCGGGCTACATCGTGGAACGCGTTTCGGGAAAGCCTTTCGAACAGTATGTGGCGGACAACATCTTCAAGCCGCTCGGCATGAACCGTACGACGTTTGTGCAGCCGTTGCCGGAAACGCTGCAGCCGCTGATGTCGAGCGGCTACCTTCGCGCGTCGCAGGACGCGAAGCCGTTTGAATTCGTGCAGGGTTTCCCGGCTGGAAGCGTCTCCACCACTGCCGCGGACATGTGCCGGTTCATGGAGGCGCAGCTCGATGACGGCCGGTTTGGGTCCGTGAAAATTCTTCGCCCGGAAACTGCAAAACTTATGCATTCGCGCCAGTTCGCTGCGGACCCCCGTCTCAACGGTATGGCTCTCGGCTTCTATGAAGAATCACGAAATGGCCGGCGCATCATCGGACATGGCGGTGACACAGTTTACTTCCACAGTGATCTGCATCTGATTCTCGATGCCAACGTAGGATTCTTCGTATCCTACAACAGCCTGGGGAAACTCGAGGTGAGCGCCCGGAGCATCCTGTTCGACGCATTTCTCGACAGGTATTTCCCCTACACGCCCCCGCCCGCGCAAGCGGTTGCGACCGCAAAACAGGATGCCCAGCATGTTTCCGGCTTGTACCTTTCAAGCCGCCGCTTCGAGACTTCTTTCCTGCGTGTTGCCAGCTTCGTGGGGCAAGCAAAGGTATTTTCCAACACCGATGGAACCATAAGCGTCGACCCGCTCAAAGGCCCGAACGGCGAATTCAAGCGATTCGAAGAGATTGCGCCGTTGCTGTATCGCGAGCGAAACGGACAAGACCACCTCGGGTTCCAGCGGGACGCTCAAGGCTCGATGCTGCTTGCCATTGACTATCCGTTCTTCGTCTTTCCGCGCGCTCACACGGCCGATAACAAGTATTTCAATTATGCGGTGCTCATTCCGAGCGTTGTCGTCATTCTGCTTACGCTGCTGCTCTGGCCCGTGGCAGCCGGGGTTCGCTGGCACTATGGCCGGAAATTGGAATTCACGGGCGGGCTGAAACGTCTGCGACTTGTCTCCCGGCTCGTTGCAGCCCTGTTCGTCATCGTCCTTCTCGGCTGGGTCGTGGTCCTGTCCAAGGCCAGCAACCCGACGGCGTTCGGAAAAGGACTTGACCCACTCCTGATTGTGATTCAGTTGCTGGGCGTAATCGCCGCTCTCGGAACCTTGGCCGTGATTCTATACGCCGCCAGGAGCTGGACGCAATCCGGATTGTGGCTCTGGACAAAGCTCCATGCCGTCGCCCTTGCAGCAGCGTGCATGGGAATGACGTGGTTCCTCTGGCACTGGAATCTCATGAACTTCAATCTGCACTATTGAAGCAGGTCGGCGTTCTCTTCGAGACGGACACAGCGCTTTCGAGTTTGGGAATGTGAACAAGGGGGCGGTGCTCGCAGCACCGTCAATGGTCATTTGTTCCCTCAGCGACGTTTCGCATCTGCGATCCTCGGTGTGATGAACATTTAATAGTTTTTGGTTCAAATCCGTTGAGATAGCGCATGAACGATGCAGCACGGACGCTTTGTAACTGTCTGACGGGTTGTGGTGCGCAAAAACCTCGTCGGGATCATGCCGCAATCCTCTCGAGTCGATACTCGTGATGTAGCCCACCCAAGATCGACTTCTTTTTGATTGCGAATCCCTCCGAAACCGCCTGTCTATGAATTTGCTGCAAGACCGGAAGCCCTGACGGAGGGTCGGGAATGCCGGGCCCTAGACTCTTGTGCGGACGTCCCTGATTGTAGTGAACTGCCCATTCTCGGACCAGCAGGAGCACGTGTCGCTCATTCAACGGAATGAACCAATCCAAACACTTGTCATTCGCCAAAATGCTGTTGGGCTTTGAAATCAACAGCATGGACGTTGCTCTCCACAGGCGAGCTGCTCTCGGCGGCTTACACTATCCGACTGACCTTTGAGTTTTGCATTGGGAGGTTGGGGGTTCGTGTTTTTCAGGTCAAGCGTTACTATTGGTGGGGACAGCTAGGAATTCGATGGCGACCGTTCGGTTTGGCGACACACAGTCCCAGAAACGGTCAACCCTCCGACTGTTCAAGACGACTCCACCAATTTAAGACCATTATTTCCAATAGTTTTCTTCCGTTCCGCAACGGACTTGGATTTGCCTATATTTAACAGGCTCTAGACATTCTAGAGGCTTGGAATTCAAGGGGTCCAAATTCATCCATGCATAAGAAAGGCCGTTACCAGAATCGAATTGAATTGTTGCAGGGCACGCTAGACCTGCTTGTCCTGCAAACACTTTTGTGGGGACCACAACATGGGTACGGGATCAGCCAGGCAATCCGAAACATGTCCTCAGAAGCTTTGCGGGTGGATAGAGGTTCTCTCTATCCGGCGCTACATCGGTTGGAGCGAGAGCGGTGGATCGTGGCGGAATGGAAAATCTCCGAAAACGGCCAGCGTGCCAAGTTCTATTGGTTGACCGCCCAAGGGAGAAAACAATTGGCGTCGGAAAGGTCGCGCTGGGCAAAGCTCACTGAGGCCATCGCTGGCATCCTAAATCCAGCCAGGGGGGAAGGCGAAGCGTGAGACTCCCGCGTTGGTGGCGCCCGCCGCGAGCAGAAGAAAATCTGGAGAAGGAACTGCAATTCGACCTCGAGATGGCCGTGCAAGACCGGATTGCCCGTGGCGAAACGCCAGAAAAGGCTCGTCAGTCAGTCCTTCACGAGTTCGGTAATGTAGCTCTGGTGAAGGAGGTCACGCGCGATGTCTGGGGATCTCAGTGGTTCGAGGCTTTCCTCCAAGACACGCGGTTTGGTCTGCGCATGCTGAGGAAGAACCCCGGGGTCACGGCGATTATCGTTCTGACATTGGCGCTTGGAATTGGCGCGAACACCGCAATCTTCAGCGTAGTGAACGGCGTACTGCTGCGGCCACTTCCGTACCGCGATCCTAACCGCCTGGTAATCCTCTCCGAGGGGACAAAGCAACGGCCGGACATGTCAGTCTCCTTCCCCAACTACCGGGATTGGACGGTGCAGAGTCGTTCGTTCGAGCAGTTAGCTGCTTTCGGTCCGGCGATTTTCAATCTAACAAGCTACGGGCGAGCCGAGCGGATTCAAGGACGCGTGGTTTCCAGCGGCTTCTTGGCAACACTCGGCGTCCGGCCCATCCGGGGGCGCGATTTCCAGCCAGAAGAAGATCAGGCAGGGGCGCCACCTGCTGCCATCCTCAGCTACGGCCTGTGGCAACGCTTGGGCGGAGATGAACAGCTGGTCGGGCAGACTCTGACTCTCAGTGGCATGAGCTGTACGGTCGTCGGTATTCTTCCGCAGAACTTCCGCTTCTACTATGGACAGCCCGAGATCCTCTTTCCACTTGGTCAAGCCATGGATCGAGATCAAGCGACGAAGCGCGACAACCATTCGAGTCTATACGTTGTCGGCCGTGTGCGGCTCGCAGTTTCTTTGGGACAAGCGCGCGCGGAAATGAATGCGATCGCGCGGAGCCTCGAGCAAGCATATCCGGAAACGAATTCCGGTCATCACATCACCGTTGCCACCATTCATCAAGATCTGCTCGGAGATATTCAACCCGTGTTGCTGGTGTTGTTCGCCGGAGCAGGTTTTGTGCTGTTGATTGCGTGCGCCAACGTGGCCAACCTGCTTTTGGCGCGCGCGACATCGCGCGAGAAAGAGATCATGCTTCGGCAAGCCCTGGGTGCAAGTCCGGCGCGGATTTTCCGCCAGTTGCTGACCGAATCTTTACTGCTGTGTATGCTCGGCGGAGGATGCGGCATCCTAATGGCGGTCTGGGGAGTCGACTCTCTTCTGGCTCTGGTGCCCCGAGGCGTGCCGCGGCTGAATGAGGTTCGCCTGGACGCGGTAGTCTTCGGATTTGCGCTGGTGATATCCCTGCTGACGGGTTTGCTTTTCGGCCTTGCCCCCGCCTGGGAAGCGCTCCGCGGGAGATTCGGGTCGCAGTTGAAAGTGATCGGCCGGGGATCGGGAGAGAGTCCGAGAAAACGCCGCCTGCGGAGCGTGCTGGTGGTGAGCGAAGTTGCACTGGCTGTGATTCTGTTGGTCGGGGCAGGGCTGTCAGCTCGGAGCTTCCTGCGTCTTCTGACGGTGCAGCCTGGATTCGATCCCAAGAATGTGCTAACGCTCCAAATTCTCTTGGAGGACAGGAAATATGACGACCCGGCGCAAGCAGAAGCCTTCTTCCGCCGATTGATCGAAGGAATGGAAGTGATTCCCGGCGTGCGCTCGGCGGCTACTGCGACACCCCTTGTCCTCTCCGGTCAAGGGCGGCAAGACGATTTCTATGTCGAGGGCTGGCCGGTTCCCCAGCGAGGCGAGTTCCCCAATTCGGATTACCACATGATTGACTCTGGGTACTTCCGCACCATGGCCATCTCACTGATTCGAGGGCGCATTTTTGATGAATCCGACCGGGCGGACAGCCAGCTGGTCGTAATTATCAATCAGACCATGGCAGAGCGTTTTTGGCCAAGCACAGATCCCATTGGTAAGCGCATGCGCATCGGTTCTCCGGACAACATGAGCTCTTGGCTAAAAATCGTCGGCGTCGTCGGTGATGTCAAACAATACGGCCTGGATCGAGATACCAGAACACAATTCTATTTGCCCTTCACGCAGAGGCCGCTGAGATATCGGACCCTGCTTGTCCGCACGACAAGAGAGCCCACCAGCTTGACGAGCGCGGTCCGGAGCAAAGTCGAAGAGATCGACAAGGACCAACCCATCTTTAATGTCCGCACGTTGGAATCAATGCTCTCGGAGACCATGGCGCCGCGGCTTACGGCGTTTGTGCTGCTCGGTCTGTTTTCTTCCCTAGCTTTGTTACTTGCCGCGGTGGGGATCTACGGTGTTCTGTCTTATACGGTAAGTCAGCGAACCAGCGAGTTTGGTCTGCGGATGGCATTAGGCGCTCAGCGGCAGGACATCTTACGGCTGGTTCTCGGTGAAGGTTGGCGGCTCGCGCTCGCCGGGGTGGTCGCAGGATTGCTGGGTGCTATTTTCCTGACGCGGTTCATGTCGAGTGTGTTGTATGGCGTGGCGCCAACTGATCCGGGAACATTTGTTGGCGTCGCCCTAGGATTGGGCTGCGTGGCGTTGTTCGCCTGCTACGTGCCGGCGCGACGCGCGACGCGCATCGAACCAACGGTTGCCTTGCGATACGAGTAACACTCGGTGATGGCACCTGCGGCGACAGAACGCTCGGGCAACGGAGATGATTATTTCTGCCTAGAGGCCGAATTCTGGTGGAAATCCGCAAACAACAGGAGGATTGAAGCGATGAAGCTCTCTCACGTACTTGCAGGCGTCGCAGCGCTCGCGCTGCTTCTGTCTGTGCCCCCCCCCAGTGCGCGGGTCAATTCCGCGTGGACCGCGACAAATTCTCAATCAACTCCGACCACTCGTTGGTCACGTTCTCGATCGGATTCATGGGTTTGACTCATGTTGAAGGGCGTTTTACCGGATTCATCGGAACCATTCTTTACGACGACAGCGACCTGACGAAGTGTTCCGTCACGGCTCTCATCGATGCGACCAGCATCAATACTGGCAGCGAATTCCGTGATCAAGACCTGAAAGGCGCGAACTGGTTTGACGTGAAGCAATTCCCGTTCATCAAATTCCAGAGCACGCTAGTCGAGAAAAGTGGCCAGGGCTACATCGTCCATGGAACTTTCACACTGCGCGGCGTGACGAAAATAGTCTCCTTTCCGCTTACGATGCTCCACCCGAGGATGGGAGATGGTTGGGAGAACACACGAGTAGGATTTGAAGGAAAACTTAGCCTCGATCGGCGAGATTACGAGATTGTCGGGCCGGAATTCTGGAACAAGATCCTCTCACCGGGAAGGATTTCCGTGGGCGACGAGGTGTCGATCGATCTTCAGATTGAAGGCCTAATCTCTAATTTCGAAAGGCGGAATTTGCCGGACAGGTTGGTGGCCGCAACAATTTGGAAGACGCTGAATGAAGGCGGCATCACCTCTGCAGTGAAGCGATATCGCGACCTCAAAACCGCCAATCCCGATGGCTTGAAGTTTGAAGAGAACGGCTTGAACATAGTTGGCAATCGGCTTCTTTAGAGCGGGAGACACAAGGAGGCCACACAGATCTTTAAGTTGGAGCTGGAAGACTATCCGAACTCAGGGGCTGCGTTCAGCAGCCTGGCCGGGGCATTGCTCATGACAGGACAACAGAGCTTGGTCATTGAGAACTACAAGAAGGTCTTGGAATTGGACCCGCAGAGCACGGGAGCGATCGAGATGCTTCGCAAGCTTGGCGCCAGTTAGCGATGGCTCCGAAACGAAGACGGTGGGTGCGCGAGAAAATGCTCCTCTGGGGAGCGGAAGCGGCGGGACGCAGAGCTCAAAGAAGAGGTCCAAAGACGGACAGAGTTTTGGCGAGGGAGAGCCTAAACTCCTGTGTGGCCGCCCTTCATTGTAGTGGGTGGCCCATTCCCGGGCCAGCAATCTCACATGTCGCTCATTCAAGGAAATGAACCAGTCCAGACACTCCCGACGCAAGCTGCCGATCAGTCTCTCACAATACGCAATGGCCTTCGGTGCCCGAACTGGAGGGACTCTCCAAGGAGGCCAACGATGATCGAAAGGAGTCGAAAGACTAATAAGGATAGTCGTGGAGTGATGGGACGCGAATTCTACGTTCAAATCGCTCTTCGAACGAGGCTGATCCGTGTGGAAAACCCGGAAACACAGAATTCACTCAAATGCTGATTCCTGAGAGAGATGCCAGGCCTGATGAGGTTTTTGCACACCACACCGCTCGAAGCCGGATAGAGAAGCAGCGTAGCTGGAGGAATCAGCAATTGAGCCAATGCAGGTCCGCGACGGGTGAAGCAGCTGTTAAAGTAGTTGACCCAGTCAACTAAATATGGGAAATTGGCCCAAATAATGGGGACGCAAGCGAGACCGATTGTGGACCAGCGCGTGAAGAGCGTGCGGGCTTTTAGCCGGTTCTATACAAGGCAAATCGGACTGTTGAACGAAAGCCTGTACGGGAGCCCATATTCCCTGACGGAAGTACGCGTGCTTTTCGAGTTGTCTCGTCAGAAGGAAACGACAGCGACCGTCCTTCGCGGTGACCTCGGATTGGATGCGGGTTATCTAAGCCGCATTCTGCGTCGCTTTGAAACGAGACGCTTGATCAGGCGGAGACCCTCGGGGGCGGATGGCAGGCAAATCCTTCTTTCGCTAACGGCCCGAGGACGTAAGGCTTTCGCTCCTCTCGATGCGCGCTCTGATGCCGAGGTCGCTGCGATACTGAATAAGCTGACTGTTTCACAACAGAAGCGCTTGATCGAGGCCATGGGCGTCATCCAGCAGTTGTTTGGGCGTCGCGAAGCAGATTGTGGTTACGTTCTCCGGCCACACCGGACAGGGGACATGGGCTGGATCGTCCACCGCCACGGATTGTTTTACGGCGAGAAGTACGGCTATGACGGGCGATACGAAGGGCTCGTAGCGCGCATCGCTGCGGAATTCATTGAGCACTACGATCCGAGATGGGAACGGTGCTGGATCGCGGAAAAGGACGGGGATGTGATGGGCTGCGTATTCCTCGTCAAGAAATCGGATACGGTGGCCCAGCTGCGCCTTCTCTTTGTCGAGCCGGCAGCTCGCGGTTTTGGGCTTGGTACGCGTTTGGCAAGTGAATGCGTGCGATTCGCCAAGCATGCGGGCTATCGGAAAATTGCATTGTGGACCCAAAGCGATCTGCATGCTGCTCGCAACATCTATAAGAAGGCCGGCTTTCGCTTAGTTGATAAGAAGCGGCACCGCAGCTGGGGGCGGGATCTGATGGGAGAGACGTGGGAGCTTGCACTGCACGCACCATTTCGCTCTCCGCGATCGGCGCAGGAATGCCAGGGAGAAGTTCCAAAGAAGCGGCGGGCGCGCGAGCTCGATTAGGCTTACGCAATGCGGCAAAACGGGATTTGGTTTCCATTGGGGGGTGAGAACGGTATGAAAGTCGTGGAAATTCGCGACAAGTTCGGCTTTGACTCGTTGAAAGTCGTAGAGCGACCCGATCCGGTAGCGGGATCAGGACAAATCGTACTCAAAATGAAAGCATTTTCGATCAACTACCGAGACCTTCTCGTCGCAAATGGGGTAGGCCGATGGAAACCGTCGGCGTGATGGCGTATTCCGTGGCGTGACGAAAACACGAGATGGCGATTCGCGTCGCACTCGGCGCAAGCCCGGGAAATATCTTGAGGCTCATCACGCGGCAAGGATTCGCGCTGGTAGCTTCCGGCGTGGCGATTGGAATCGTGGCGTCGCTTGCGCTGACCAGATTCTCTGCGGCGATTCTTTTTCGAATCAGCGCGCGTGATCCACTGACGCTCGGAGGCGTCGCCGGACTGCTGATCGCAGTTGGATTGCTTGCGTGCTATATTCCCGCGCGACGTGCAATGTCCGTGGATCCGATCACGGCGCTACGCGATAAATGAACGCGAAGACCTATTGAACAGCTATGGGTATCACCAAACCGAATTTCACAGACATTAACTGTGATGAAAATTCGGGACGCCGTCTAAAGAAGTGGGAGACGAACGCAATGAACGAGACAGCACAGCAGTACATTCAGCGGATCACAGCCCATGTGGAAAGGAAGCAGCCTCTGGCAGTTCAGGCCGCTACGGCAAAGAAACTCGAGCGGCTACTCAAAGGCGTGCCCACGAGCAAATTGGGCAAGCGCCCGGCTGCTGACAAGTGGTCGGTTAGCGAGATCGTGGCGCACCTTGGCGATGCGGAAATCGTGGTTGGGTTCCGTATGAGGTTGATTCTGGGCGCGCCGGGGACTCCCATCGCGGCCTACGATCAGGATTCGTGGGTGACCAGCGGGCATTACGAGAAGCGCGATCCGCGTAAGTCGGTCGAGCAGTTTCGCATGGTCCGCGAAGCCAATCTTGCCTTGCTCAAGTCTTTGACGCCCGAGCAGTGGAAACAGTATGGGATGCATTCCGAGCGCGGACAGGAAACGATTGAGCATATTGTCCGCATGACTGCCGGCCACGATATAAACCATTTGCAGCAGATCGAGCGGATCTTGCCCGGGAAACGGAAGTAGCTGGAGCCGCTCGTCACATGAAGGTTATCGAAATTCGCGACAAGTTCGGAGTCGATTCCTTGGCTGTTACGGAGCGTCCTGAGCCCGTAGCCGGACCGGGGCAAGTAGTACTCAAAATGAAAGCTTTTTCGCTCAACTACCGAGACCTTTTGGTGGTGAACGGTGTGGGCCGATGGAAACCGTCGCTCCCACGGATTCCATTATCGGATGGCATGGGTGCTGTGGTGGCAACGGGTAGCGGAGTATTCCGAGTAAAGAAGGGGGATCGAGTGGCGCCGATCTTCTATCCCAAGTGGCTGGACGGAAGAGTTGGCGCCGAGAAAATGGGCCGGCCTTTGGGCGGAGCGGTTGCCGACGGCGTGCTGGCAGAGTACACGCTCTGCGATGAAATCAGCCTTGTACATGTGCCGGGGCATTTGTCCGACGAAGAGGCCGCGACGCTCCCGTGCGCCGGTGTGACGGCATGGAACGCGGTTGTTCCCGGCGGGCAAATCTCGCCGGGTGACACCGTCGTGGTGCTCGGGACGGGCGGTGTTTCGATATTCGCTCTTCAGTTTGCAAGTCTTCTTGGCGCTCGCGTCATCATAACCTCGAGCAGTGATCAGAAGCTTGCGCGCGCAAAGCAATTGGGCGCCGCCGAAACCGTCAACTACAAGACGACTCCGGATTGGCCCAAAGCTGTTGTGGAACTAACAGGCGGCACCGGCGCGGATTACGTCGTTGACACGGCGGGAGGGTTGAAGGAGGCCCTTGCGGCCGTGAGGATGGGGGGCAATGTGGCTTTCGTCGGTCTTCTCGCTGGCATGAACGCCGATGTCGACTTGGTCACTTTTATGGGGAAGAGTGCTCGTGTCGAGGCGGTCGATGTGGGTTCGCGGGAGATGTTTGAAGCGATGAACAGGGCGATTCAATTCCATGGGATGCGCCCAGTGGTGGATCGCGTGTTTGAGTTCTCCGAAGTAGGCGACGCCCTAAAGTATCTCGGAGAAGCCCGACACTTTGGTAAGGTCTGTGTCCGTGCTTAACGGCATGGGACCAAAACAACTGGTTTAGATCACTTCGAGGGGGTTGGCCCAGTGGATAAATTCTGGAAAGAGATCCGTCATAGCCTGCGCGTCCTAACGAAGCGACCGGCCTTTCTCGTCGTGGCGTTGCTTACGCTGGCGTTGGGAATTGGTGCAAACACCGCGCTATTCAGTGTGGTCAACGCTGTCCTCTTGCGTCAACTTCCCTTCGCGCATGCGATCCGCACCGTCTGGATCACGGGGTTACGGCCGGACCGAAGCGATGCTCCATTTTCACTTCCAGACTTCCTGGACTATCGCGACCACACGGACTCCCTGGACTCAATCTCTGCCGTAGGAAGTTGGAGCGCGAACGTGACGGGCCGGGGGGACGCGGAACGACTGAATGGCATGCGTGTTTCCGCAAACCTGTTTGAGACACTCGGGGTGAACGCGGCTGTCGGCCGCACTCTCGAACCGGAAGATGACCGCCCGGGAGCTCCACGCGTTGTGATTATGACGTATGGGCTTTGGCAGCGGCGATTTGGTGGTGACAGCAGTCTCATCGGTCAGCCACTCGAACTCAACGGTGCGAGCTACACCTTGGTTGGCATTCTGCCTCCTAGCTTCTTCTTTCCGATCCCAGATGCGGAACTGGCAGTGCCTCTTGTACCTGATGCTGCTCCTTGGCGTATGAACCGAAACACAGTGAATTTTCTGAGGCTGGTGGGGCGCACTCGACAGGGCATCCCATCCGAGCGCGCAGAAGCGGAGATGAATGCACTGGCCCGCAAACTCCGCAAACAGTTTCCCGAGCCGAACGCGCGAAAGATGGGTGTGAAATTGACACCTATGCGCGACCAAATAACCGGTGGTTACCGCCGGCCGCTCTGGGTGCTCCTCGGAGCGGTAGGGTTTGTCCTCTTAATCGGGTGCGCTAATCTCGCGAATCTGAATCTAGTACGCGCGGCCGAGCGTCGAAGGGAAATGTCGATTCGCTCTGCCCTCGGCGCCACACGTTGGCAGATCGTCAAGCAGCTTCTACTGGAGAGCGCCTTGCTGGCGACCGGGGGAGGGGTGTTGGGTGCATCACTAGCGCCCATTGGCATACGGGGATTGGTCGCATTGAGTCCTTCAAGTATCCCTCGCGCGGGAGAGATCGGACTAGACGCCTCGGCGCTTACGTTTACTGTCCTGGTTTCGCTTGTGGCGGCCATCGCCAGCGGTCTGGCACCTGCGCTGGCGACCTCGCGCGGCGAATTGGCTCAGCAGCTGAACGAAGGAGCGCGGGGTTCGACCGAAGGGGGTCGAGGAAAGGCGCTGCGAACTGGGCTCGTGGTTGTCGAAGTGGCCCTCTCGCTTATTCTCTTGGCAGGTGCAGGGGTATTACTAAAGAGCTTTTCCAAGGTGCAGACAGTAAATACCGGGTTTGATCCACACGGGGTTCTCGCTGTTAGGCTATCACTTCCAAAAGCCCGTTATCCTCATCTGGCAGACGTAACCAAGTTCTACGATGCGCTACTTCCCCGTGTCCAGATGCTTCCTGGAGTATCGGCCGCAGGTGTAATCCAAATGCTCCCACTAAGCGGCCAAGTCGCTTCGACTCCCATTACCATCGTTGGTCGCGCATTTTCAAAGGAGCAGGTTCCCGAAGCGCAGTATCGCATCGTCAACCCGATGTATTTGAAGGCAATGCGAATTTCTCTGTTGGCGGGCCGGGAATTCAACGAGAGTGATACAGATCGCACACCGCTGGTCTGCCACATCAATGAAACTCTGGCCAAGCGCTACTGGCCCAAGGGCGACGCGGTCGGTGCTCACGTGATGCTTGATGACAACGACTCCAAACCGCGCGAGGCGGAGGTAGTCGGAGTAATTCACGATGTCAAGGACAGGGGGCTCGAAGCCGCGCCGAGTTTCGATATCTACATACCTCTGCGCCAAACGCACGAAGATGCGGTCGTGTGGCTTCAGAACAATCAGTACTGGGTTTTGCGAACGGAAGGCGACCCACTGGCTCTGGGTAACTCCTTTCGGGAGCAGGTCCGGAGCGTAGACGCAGATGTAGCCGCCTCGAATGTCCGTTCGATGGATCAATACCTTTCACTCACGATAGCGCCTCGACGTTTCAATCTCGAGCTGCTGTCAGTCTTTGCACTTTCAGCGCTTGCTCTGGCACTAGCTGGAATTTACGGTGTCATCTCCTATTCCGTAAGTCAGAGGGCACATGAGATAGGCGTCCGCATGGCGATGGGAGCTCAGCATAGCCATGTATTGAGGATGGTGATCGCAGACGGAATCAGGCCAGTCCTGGCGGGATTAGCGCTCGGTATCCTCGGCGTGTTCGCGCTAAACAGGGCGTTGGCCAGCTTGTTGTTTGCCGTCAGCGCGTCGGACCCGGCCACGGTAGCGGGCGTAACACTACTATTCGGGGGCGTGTCGCTTGCCGCTTTGTATCTACCGGCTTTACCTGCCACCAGGATCGATCCACTCGTGATCCTTCGATCGGACTAGATTGGTTCTAGCTTGTTGATGCGATCAGGACTTTTGCAATCTATTTGCAATCGGATTCCAAAGCAGTTGCTGAGTGAACGGAACGAATTGGTGAGAACCGAAACCTGGAACCGGCGCAACTTCTTAAGGCTGAGCGGCGCCCGTATGACATTGTCACTTATTGTCGTTCGTAGATGTTGTGATTCGCCAAAACTCTGTCCGCCTCTGTTTTTCAACAAGATAGGCGGTTGCCATTCATAGGTGACTCGCGATACTACCCAGCCATGTTACACGCTATCGGACTCCTGCTGGCCTCGATTCCTCGGCTCTTCCGCACGCACCGCGGCCTCTGGCTTGAAAACTTGGCTCTTTGGCAGCAACTCGCGATCCTGAAGCGCAAGCATCCCAGGCCGAAACTGCCTGCCATCGACAAGTTATTCTGGGTGGCGATTCAAAAGTTCTGCTGTGGCTGGAAGCGTTCGCTGATCCTGGTGAGCCCAGAGACCGTCGTGCGCTGGCATCGCGTCGGCTTCCGGCTGTACTGG
>JBGPTF010000015.1:0-111706 GCA_041490445.1 Terriglobia bacterium | reverse complement strand
CTCTTGATTCCTTCCTGCACGATCTGCCACTTCTCTTCCGGGGTTCGGTCTACACGTGGTTTCCTGCCCATGTTGCCTCCTGTTGGGAGGCCCTGATCATACCTAGATGAGGTGTCCAGTTTTAGAGGGGAGCACTACACCGCATAGATTCAGGGACGGAGCTTTCTATTTGGTCTTCAGGTGCAATCCTGGCTATTTGGCTTTTCAGGGCGTTCTTGACAAACCCAGTGCCTAGTGGAGCTATTGGCGTCGTCGACTTGCTGCTCCATTACCCTCGACAGTTGGCTCCGGGAGCTCTTATGGCCAGCTTCATACCCACTGGAGTAGCACTTTTTAAGATGGCGATTGTGCTTGTAGCGCAGCCTCGCGAAATGAGGGGAAAGGCCAATATGCGACGGCCTCTTTTGCTGATTGTAGTTCAAGTGACTTTCACCCTACTCAACGCTGCAGCGAGCATCTTCACGCTCATGAAAACGGTCCAGCGCTAAGGAAGAGGCTGTGCAACGAGTCTACGACTACCTATCGAGCAGTGAATATCACACCAAGATTAATGATATTGCTGGCCAGCTTTTTGAGCTTGGGAAGGATCTAAGGTCAGAGATTTCCACTCACAAGCGAATCTGGATTAAAAGGTACGGTGCATACCGTGGATTATTCAGCGACGTAGGGGCGATTGACCATCGGCTCAAGGAACTTGCAAATCCAAGATTCGAGCAAAAAGCGAAGATGCTCCCTGCTCCCAAGAAAGAATTCATTCAGATTCGTGAGCTCGAGTCATAGGATTGTCTATCCCCGGTTTCCTTGATGTCTGGAACATCGCTCGCGCCGTTTTTTGCTGGGAGCAACGAGGGCACCACGCCGTCCAGCCTAAGAATTGGCCCGCCGTGACGGGCACCTAGCGCTTTGGAATTGGCAAACCGTTGCACATCTTCATGAGGGCGTCATAGTCAAATCCTCCGCCAGCATGAGGCGTTTTCAAAAAGACTCGCGTGTGGTAGAGCAGCCTCGCAACTTGATCTCCCGTATACGGCTTATCGCCGACTGCTTCGCGGATTGGCTGCATCGTTCTCCATGCTGCTAAGTCTGCCGCCTGAAACGGAATGAAACCCTTCTTGGAATGGAACACTGGCTCGACTCCGAACCGCTGCTGGCACAGTTTCGGGAAATTGCCCTTGCGTTCATCGCCATCCTCGAACACATATATTATTCGTTCCCTAACTTTGCGCTTCCTAGCCCAAGTTCTCACATGCTCCATGCAGCTCAGTCCGCACAGCGAGTAGGGGTACCCGTAATATTCGTGAAGCCGATAGTCGGCATCCACGCGCCTGTAGTCTTCCATAATGACCGTCGCGCTGAACCGCTTGTTCGTGTACTTCTTAGCGCACTCCGAAAGTTCGTTGATGAATCGCGTTCTGCGGTCTGGAATCGCACGCCAGCTTGCAAATTCACCTGCGAAACTTACGCAGTCAGTCATATGAAACTGCTTCACTCCTTGACGATCCAGGATCTCCTTCCAACGCCTCTCGAATTTCGCCCATTTTTTCACATCAGAGACGTAGCCAGCCATGGTCATCACAGGCGCATTCTTACTTCCGCTGACATCGAAATAGGCTGTGAACATGGCTAATGCCGATTCTGAGTTGCGCCCGCCGAGCAGCATTGATCTGGCGACATGCTAGGTGAGAGAGTACACCTGAACCTTCCGTCCTAGCTGTGGTGGAGGGCAGTGAGATGCACTTTCAGAGTGAGTCGCTGACCAACATCCACGAAATAAGGTCGTCAGAAAACTCCCCTATCTGGCACATCGTTCCCGCCGCTTTTTGTGCGGGTCAACGAGGGTCCCCGGTGCCCTGAGCGTCCCTGCCATTGATGAACTTTTTTCAAACTCGGATCTGGGCCCTCAGGAGGGGTATTCACGCTTTCGCACGAAAACCTCAAAGATGAACAACTGGAAGGCGGGAATCACGCGGATTAGAGTCAGTATGGTCACCTTGTCGGGTTATCTGGAACTTTTCTGGGAAGCACCTTCGAAGGGGGTGAAAACTGGCGCGTTTTTGTGCCCCGGTGGTCCTGTTTTCATAGTCGCGGCCCGCCCAAGGCATGAACCACGATGATCGCAGATATCATTTGCAACGCTACGTCAGTCTGCGAGAGGTTTTTTTACATCTGGAAGGATCTCGTTGCAGTCAGAATTTTACAGTTCGCCTATCTGCCCTGAAACCGACCGAGGACAACCCAAGATCTTCCGTGGACGCCCCCTCCGCTAATAACAATACGCAAGCTGTAAGCAAATAGCGTGCTGGCATGGTGTGTAGGTAGTGGAATACGTGAGTACCCAGAACATGAACAAGTACTCCTGTGGGAGTGCTTTTCCTAATTCTTAATCACATAGACGAGCGAAGCGAGTCCCCGAAGGGGAATGCAGGAAGGTGATTCAGGGTGATAGGCCTGAAACGTGATTCAGACTCGGCATAATCGTTCAGTCTCCGTATATTCTGGCATCTTCTTCGAAAGAGTAGTCCTGGATCAAGTACCGCCAGATTCTCCTGTTCCCAATGCTCCCTGTTCTGCTGGTCCTGCCTTTGGAGTTTCTTTGCCCACCTGATCCTGTCATCGCTCGTTGGATTAGTCTGGCTCACTTTTTTACAGTTGGCAGCGGTGAGCACAGGAACCTGCGCCCACTAGTTTTGGATGGCTCAAATTTGCCCTTTTTCTACTGTTCGGCCATTCGCGCCCTGGGGAAAGCCTAACCGCCAAAAACACCTCCAAAAAAGACTGTAATTCAGGTCACTTTCTGGCGGCTTTTTCTTAAGGTAAGCCCGTTTGCCATACCTTGAGTGGCCATTTCTTTCAGTTCATACGGTAATCATAGTCTTTTTGGACGTTTTAGGCCTAAAAGTGCACCAAAACAGGGCGGCCTATATTGGCTGCGAGGAGGCTCTTTTTATCCATCTCTAGTGGGTAGGATTACCCACATTTGTTCAGCTGGAAATAGTCCAATTCCCAGAAAATCAGAAAATCGCTCGACTTCCTCCCATAGAAACATCCACTACTCGAATTCCCTAGCTTCTCCCTGTGCTATGCGTCCTCTGCTTGCTTCTCCTAGTTCTGCTAGCTTTTTCTGAGCCCCGGAGTCGTCTTTCGTAATTGTGGATTTTTTACATTTGGCACCCGATCTCGCTTCTGTGTCGATGTCCGCGATGGTGATGGAGCAATTTCTACCTTTTCCGTCGCGGGAACACACACCAAGCAGGAAATGAACAGAATCGCCGTTTTTCGGTGAACGCTTCTGAAAAACAGTCGTTTTGGGAATTCGACGCGATAGGCCTATTGAGCCGGCTATACCTTCCATAAGGCCAGCAATGTCTACTTGACGGGCCGATTTGTCAGATTGCAGGAAACGAAAATATTTCACCCGAAATGTCCGACTAGAGAGATCATTTCGACGAGGCTCGGGAGGTTTCACGTGAAGGATTCGGACCAAAGAAACAAAAATGTGCCAGTTGCCACACCGACTGGCACACCCGGTGTGGCAAACAGCGAAGCTACAAAGCAGGCCACGACAATCCAGGCCGATTCCGGGTATAGAAGGACGAGCGTAGACAATCTATTGGCAGAGGGCCTTGAACGCTACTTCTCCGAAGTTCTGGACTGCGTTTACTTTTTTTCTCCTGCTGAGATCAAGCGAATCGATGATCGAGGGGAATACTTGGACCTGGTCTTTCGGATGCCCTTCTTCCTGCCTGAACCGTCGCCCGATTCTGGCAAATGGCTGCAAACTCGAAGTGCTCAAACCAAGCTCCGCAGAGGCTTCATGAACTATTTGCGAAAGCGTGAAGTCGTCAAGGACCTGTCGGACTTCTTTTATACGAAATTGGCACGGTTTCTCCTAGAACTTGGCGGCATCAGCCGGTATAGCGATGGTGTGCAAAAGCACCTTCGAAGGATTGCGCAGAAGAAGCTCGCTGGCCGGCCGAGTCATGCCATCGACAAGGACATAGCAAAGCAAATTGGAAAAGAGGGCGTCGAGATCCATAAAACAATTCAGGATATGCAGAGGAGTATTGAGCGCTGGAAGAAAGCTAATCCGAAGATCGACGATCCCGCCATCAAGAAGAACCTCTTTCGTAGCTATCCGGTGAAAGTTTATCCTTGGATGCGATTCTTCACTAGCCTAATTCCCAAACTCCCGCGCAAGCCATACTTCAGCAGCAAAATCGGTCCAAGCGAGGTCATTGGCAAGGACGAAAAGCTACCGCCCGCCAAGCTTTCCGAACCGGACCACTGGTCAAGAATAGACATCTGCGCGAAGGTCATGCAAGGGAAGCTTCTTCAGGATTGTGGAACTCGATTTTCTCTCCGTGACATCGGGGCCATTTTGCGTACGGCCCCCAACTAGACAGGAATTGAAGTCAATTTCCCCACCAAGACACCTGCCCTGAACTTCCCTATATTTTGGACTGTGCTTAGCAGCAAATCCAGATACGTCATCTTGTGAGGCAAGCACTATGACTGAACGAGGAAAATATAACCCATCCCGGGGAGGTCATGCTCCAGGGCATTTGAGAGATGCCGTGCTCACGGCCCTCAACGACCATTGGGACCACTCGGAAGAAGGAACGTGGTGGACACATCTCGACATAAGGTTCTTCAGCTCAAGACAGCAGATCCAATGGGAGACCTGGACTCCGAAGGAACGTGCCATCTGGTTGGCGGGTCAGCTCTGGAACTGCCGAGACATTTTGCCCGGATCGGTATGCGCACTGGCGGGTTTTCCCCAAGGTAGCACGTACGCACAGCTCGTACGCCAACTGCGAAGTGACATCAAGGCACCGTCTGATTGCTCTGCAATGGACTGCAACAGAGCCGCCGATGTGCCTGAGCCAACAGAGCGATGACAGACAACCTAAACCGGTTCGTGAACTTCATCTTGGCCCGTCACAACGTGTATCTGGCGCGTGAGGCCGGAAAGCCGCAGCCGTGGTCGAGCGACCCGATCCTACAAGGCTATAAATTTTGCAACGTGCTTCGGGAAGACGACCGAGTGACCCGTTGGATCGCTGCCAACTGGAGGGAGCCAAACCAGAACGATCGACATCTTTGGTTCGCGTTGGTTGTTGCCCGACGGTGCATAAATTTGCCGTGCACGTTGGCGAAGATAGGATATCCGGTGCCGTGGGCACGAGACCATTTTCTGCGGGTACTGGAACGGCGCAAGAAAGCAAAGAAACAAGTGTTTAACTCAGAGCCGTACAAACTTATCGTTAGCGGCAAGCGTGGCGACCTCGGTGAGCTTCAGGTCAAATTCTTGTTAGATCCTCTCTGGCAAGATCGGCACCGATTGAGACCCCATTCCGGCGACACGCTGCAGTCGTTTCACGCGAGATTAGCCGCCATGCCCTTTATGGGGAGCTTCCAAGCCGCCCAAGTCGTCGCCGACCTCAAATATGTTGGGCGGTTGCGACATGCGAGTGACTGGTGGGATTTTGCCGCTTCTGGTCCGGGCTCACGGCGCGGAATGAATCGGGTGCTGTGTCGGTCCACTAAGGCCGTGTGGTGTGAAGCGGAGTGGGTCAGGGAACTGCAACTTCTGCAGAAGGCCGTTGCCCCGGCGCTCTCCGAGGCCAGCCTCCCCAAACTGCACGCCCAAGACTTCCAAAATTGTTTGTGCGAATTCGACAAATACGAGCGCATCCGACTGGGCGAAGGTAAGGGCCGCAAGTTCATGCCGAACCTAAGCCCCTTCCATCCATTACAGGGTAGGTTCAAAAATGAAAACCAAAGCGAATCTTGATCTCGCGAAACTCGAAGAGCGGATGACCGGGCTAGAACGAGTGTTCAAGTCTTCAAATGACCTTCTTGTGGCAACGCAACGCGAAATAGGTGCTTTGAACCGTCTGTTGATCGCAGCGGTCAAACAGCAAGATGCAGTAATCACCGTATTACTGCGCGCAATGACGCGACACCTAGGGTCGCTCCCGAAGGATGAAAGCATGTTAACGCTAGTCAAGGCTCTGCTGGAGGACGAATACGGCACAAAGATCTGTGACAGGAAGAGAACTGCCAGGAGGCCTGTTCCACCGGGCTAGAGCCACGGTTTTGTTTTCTTGGAAAGCGGTGCAAGGGCGTTGTGGGTCATATGGGAGCTTCAAATGTCTGGCGGCATCGACAAACTAATCCTGCTTTGTGTTTCTGTTGCTGAAACGTTTTACCAACTGGCCCGCGAAAAAGGTGTCAGGAGGTGGGGGTACGGCCACGTCATTGATCTGCGCCAAACCAACTACGCATTGCCAGCCATCTTGTATTGCGATGGGATTCATAACGGGCGGCATAAGATTGAGATTGTAGACGCCGGACGTGTAGGACGCCGGAGGGCCCTGAAGATCATCAAGAGAATCGCTGGAAATTTGTCGGGCGTGAGGATTTGTCGCATCGACTTTTGTGTAGATCTGTTTGGAATCTCCGTCTGGGATTTGGCAAGGGTCTGCTACATCGGTCGAGCCCAAAGCTATCAGATATACCGAACTCGGAAGGGCGACACCGTCTACCTTCAGCGAACAGATGCAAGAACCGTTCAAATATATGACAAGGGTAAATTGCTAAGACTCAGGAAACATCCTCGCGCAAGAATGCTGCGACCGGGAGAACATCTAACGAGAATTGAAGTCCAACTCAAGGGTGGCGGCGTGCCCCTCAAAAAGCTCCGCCAACTTGACCGGTATCTCGATATCGACTTGCTCGCCGGCATACAGTTTCGGCGTCTTATCCCACGATCCAACCAGGAAAAACCGCTCCGGTCTATGGCCGCAGCGTATCTAGCAGATGAGGTCGAACATTTCGGGCTGCATGCAGTGCTGAAGCGATACCCATCCTCGCAGCGGGCATACATCCAAAGACTCTTTACTGAAGAAATTGACGGCAACGAACTTCCTGATATTCGCCAAAAGATGCGAGAGGGAATTCAAGATTGGCTCGATGACCGGATCACGTTTCCACGATTTCGCGAACCCGATGGTGAGGAATGACTCAGCCGCAGGATGCCCTGGGAGGACTTCCGGTGACCGTCGCTGGAAGTGCGGTCGGACCGCCTGCTTTCGAGCGGCACTTTACCGTCAAAGAGCTTGCCGCCCTCTGGAGGCTAAGTGAGGACACTGTCCGCCGATGCTTCCAAAAAGAGCCGGGGGTGGTTGAAATAAAGGGACGACAAGGAACCACTAGCCGTAAGTACACCACGCTCCGCATTCCTGAATCTGTTACCATACGGGTACACAGGAAGATATCACTTGTCAGTAAACACTAGTCTGTATAGCATACGCGGCCCATGCTCACGATTTTCAGGCGGCATCGGAAAAAGTGCCCGCACCGCGAAGAGGGGCGGAAGTATCGACGATGTCAGTGTCCGATTTGGGTTGACGGCTTTCTCGCCGGGCAGGAGATCCGCAAATCGCTAGAGCTGCGTGATTGGACGCGAGCGCAGGACCTCGTTCGCGAATGGGAGGCAGACGGAAGGGCCTCCAACGATCCGAAGCAAGAGCCAATCACAGTAAAGGAGGCATGCGATAAGTTCATTGCAGATGCTGAGGCGAGGGGGCTGAGGGAGCCGACTCTGTACAAATATCGGCTTCTGTTTCGGCAGTTGCAGGAGTTCGCCGCTAACGATGGGATCAAATGTCTCTGTGAATGCGACCTGGATTGGCTGCGCGGGTTCCGCGCAACATGGCCGAATACAAATATCGCTGCGAGGAAAAAACTAGAAGCACTGCGCGCATTTTTCAGGTTCTGTTGCGACAGCGGTTGGGTTCCCGGCAATCCTGCCAGTAAGATCAAGCCTCCCAAGACCAGCGAGCCGCCGACCATGCCCTTCAGTCCCCAGGAAGTGGCCCGGATATTGTCGGCCTGCAACCAATATCGGGGTGGGCGTGGACAATGGGGACGGGTAAACGCCCAACGTCTTCGAGCGTTGGTATTGCTGCTTCGATTCTCTGGATTGCGAATCCGCGATGCTGTCACCCTCCGTAAAGATCGAATCGTCAATGGGAAGCTCCTCTTGTATACGGCCAAAACGGGGACACCTGTTTATTGCCCTCTGCCGGAATCCGTAGTCGGGGAATTGGAGATAGCGCGGGGCACAAACCCAGAGTTTTTCTTCTGGAGCGGGGAAGGGAAGCCCAAATCGTGTGTTGGCGACTGGCAGCGCAGTTTGAAAAAGTTGTTCCGTCTAGCTTGCATTCCGGACGGACACGCCCATCGCTTCCGCCACACCTTTGTGACAGACCTCTTGCTCGCGGGTGTACCTCTCGACCGGGTTGCTACACTCCTTGGCCACACCAATTCTAAAGTAACGGAGCGACATTACGCCCCGTGGATTCGTGCCCGCCAGGAACAGCTAGAAGCAGACGTCCGGCGGGTCTGGGAACAGCAGCCTTCCACACGAGTTCCCATCGGCACCAACAGCGTCGTCAATTAGTCTTCCAGATTACAGAATTGGGCGAGATCTGACACGTAGGACTTGCCATTCCGGTATCTCGAATCTAGGGAGTAAAATAGGACACGAGCGGAACCCGCAGTCTTGCGTTAAGGGGCCGACTTTGTGGACCGGCACTCGAACTTTTATTCTTGTATATTCGTCCTCACTATAAGGAAAAAAGTATGGAACATGACATCGTGCGTAAGCTCAGGGCGGAACTGGAACGCGGGATTTCCACCGAATCTCAGGTCGTTTATGTTCTGGTCAAAATTCGCAGACTCTTAGATTTGGATAGAGATCAAGGAGCAACGCCCGAATACAATTCACTCCGGCTCTGCTGCAATTGGGCCGTGCACGTCAAGCTCTCATTTTCTCAAGCTCAGAAGATCGTGAAGATGGCCGATGCCTTCTATCCGAAACTCCTGAGTGAAGAGCTAACGGAACAAGAAAAGAATGTATTTCGCAACGTATTCTCCCTCAGCACATTTCGGGGAGAGCTAAACCAATTTCTAAGCGATAAACGCCTCCGAACGCTTTCCGACGCTGAATGGAATTCATTTCTTGCGTGCTTCCTGAACACCATAGAGGATTGTCCGCTGGTCTGCGAAGCGGAAGGGTCAAATGTTACTCAGGTGGATCAGGTCGTGCTCATTAAGGAAGTGGGAGATGGCGACAGAATCCCAGATGGAAAACCACCAGCAATCCTTTGGGCGCTGTGTTTCCGGGGCCAGCACAAGTTCACCATCGGGGCAAATTTCTCTATGTCCGACAAGACGGTGGAGGCTCTGATTGGCTTCGGCCGACGTCGCAGTCCGCACGCCGCTTCAGCAGATGCGTGATTCGTTTATCCGCTTGGCGCACGGACTTGCCAAGCAATCTTGGCGAAATGAAACAAGACTCTAACGAAATCAACTGTCTTGCCCGGCGGGGGAGTGCAAGTGCCACTCTTTGATGAAGGGGTTCGAAATGGATTGCGACCGAAACGGGAAACCGAATCGACCTTTTGTTATCTAAACCAATCTGGCAGGCCCGCGATGACCGCGTTTCGTGGGATGGCTGACGACTGGTTCGAGCGATTCCCGGCGGACGCGAAGGCGGACCTGCGTGCCAGGTTTAGGTCACCCATCGAATTCCAACACCAGGCAGCTTTTTTCGAGCTCTATGTTCACGAGCTTTTGAAGCGGTTGGAGTTTGGTCTGGTGGCCCATCCCACAATCACGGGAACGAATGCCCACCCCGACTTTCTTGCTTCCGTGGACAGTGAAGACAGATTCTATGTAGAGGCGACGCTTGCTGGGACTCCATCCGTTCGAGAACAGGGCGCGGCTGCGAGGGTAGCGCAAGTCTACGAATGCTTGAATGCTTTGGATTCGCCCAATTTTTTCCTCGAGATTCAAGTGCGCGGAGCACCGGAGACCCCGCCGCCCACGAGAGAGTTGCGCCAGCGGCTCACCGTTTGGCTTCGCGAGCTGGACCCCGACGAGGTCGGCTCTTTGTTCCAGGCCGACCGATTTGGTGACTTGCCACGACTTGAGTGGACCCACGGTGAGTGGAGCGTGGTCTTTGCGCCCATTCCCAAGTCGCCGGAACATAGAGGCAGACCAGGCATTCGCCCCATAGGCATCATCGTACCCGAAGCCCAGTGGCTAAATACGGATGGAGATTTGAGGGAAGCCATACGGAACAAGGCCACGAAATATGGCGACTTGGGTCTGCCGCTCATAGTGGCGGTGAACGTATTGTCCAAGCACTGTGACAACATCGACATTATGAATGGCCTTTTCGGCCAAGAAACCTTCGTTGTAACCCGAAGGGCTGACGGCACCTTCGCAACTCAAAATGGTAGAAGAGAACCCAACGGACTATGGTTCGGTCCGAGGGGGCCACGAAACAGACTGGTTAGTGGTGTCTTGGTTGTCTCGAGTCTTTGTGCTTGGACTATGGGCATTCTTACGCCGGAACTTTTCCACAATCCGTGGGCAGTGAACCCACTGCCCCCAAACGACTGGAACCTTCCGCAATGTTTGGTAGACCTAACCACAGGTCGAGTCCAGCACAGGGCTGGAATATCCGCAGAGACGGTTCTTCAGATCCCGGCACCTTGGCCGCTGCCTGATCCTGAAGTCTAAAATGCTGAGGCCCACTCCTCCTGTCGTCGACGCGGAACGCACAGCTCAGTCTCTGGCAGGCGACTACAGGAACCAAAAAGCCGGACAACTTCGTCACTGAAGGATACGCAGAAGTTACGCGGAGAAATTGCACGCGGCAACCACTTGAAAATAAAGGCGCAAAAATGGTGGAGGCGGGGGAGTCGGTTAGAATTATCGGCCCCCGGGAGACACGATGCCTACCTATCAGATACGGTATGTCTGTGAAACGTCGCTTCAATTCACTAGAGACGTCCCCCTTAAATATCGAGGGAAAACGATTCTGTTTTTGTTTTCTCAGAAGGCCCGCACGGAGAACACTGTGCGCGTTCTGGTGGATGTCGAAGGAACAAGCTATCAAGACGCAGACATGAAGGCCCAAAGTGTTCTTCAGCCCGTTATGGATGCAATGGCTTTTTCAACTGGCTCTCCTCTCTTGGTTCAACACTGGGATTTCATAATTAAGGACGAAACTGGTAGCAAGACTAGAAGAGCAATCTGGTGTCAAAAGAGGAGAGATCCTGCGCCATTGCTTCTTACACAGCGAGCCCTAGATGAAGCACAGCAAATCCTTGCTGAGAAGATAGAACCAGGTATAGAGCTGTGCTGGCACAGATACGCTCTCCAAAGGAACTTCATACTCGACAGATTCTTGTTTCAGTGGCTCGCATTTGAAGGCCTCTCGGGAAAGACGCAGATCCCCACGGTATGCCCCCGATGCGGGAGCGAAGTTGCCCACTGTGAGACGCCTTTGTCGCACGGAGGTTCGGATGGCAGGAAGGCACACGAACTCTTTTCACAAATTGAACCTAGCTGTTCAGCTAGGGATTTCAAGAAAGAGATTTGGGGAAGGACGCGAAACGCTGTTTTTCACGGAACCAAGTACCCCTCTCCTGAGCTCCTGTCGGGCCTGAATTCTTTGACTCCCAAACTCCGACGGACTTGCGATCTGGAATTTAACAGGCGCTATAAGGTTGGCGACGGCAACCGTGCCCGTCCCGTTCAGGACCTGGAACTTCACGTGTACAGAACCAACATATTTGAGTGGCAAACAGCCAATGCCGAGAATGCGTTTGCGGATGATTTCCCCTGAGCCGCAGTGAATAAAGAATTTGGCGACATGCAATCAGGAGAAGTTCGATCTGCTTCTCACGAGAAATGGTCCTTCAAACTCCTTAATTTCAACGTAGAATCAGCCAACTGGTAGTCGCTAGTTTGCTCATTCCGAAGTCCAGCGAAGGGTACACGAGAGGTACACGGGGAAAACGGCGATCACAACTAACTGAAATTACAGCACTAAAAATGGTGGAGGCGGGGGGAGTCGAACCCCCGTCCGAGAAGCCTTGCCACCAGAAGGCTACATGCTTAGCCCGTTCGCTTTGCGGCCAGCCCTTGCGGGCACACCGCACGTTCACCGGCAACGCTCAGAGCAGGCAAGAAACGCGGCCAGCTAGTCCGATAATCTCGCCAGCGCATCACGGACCGAGACGCGCCAGCCAGCCTGCAGTGTGACGCCTCATCCCCAGCGCACAGGCGACGCTGAGGGAGACGGGCTACCTAGCTTTCGCTTAGGCGGCCAGAGCCAACTGCGTATTGGCAGTTGTGTTGTTCCACCCGATTACGGGCAGGTGGCGCCCGGCATGCCTTCTGGCCGCGACAGCTTCCGTCGAAACCGTATCGCCCCCAGAGGTGCTCCCATTATACCGCAGGGCTCGACTGCGAACCATTCATGCGGTCATCGCGCGCGTCGCGCACAAACGGCAAACAAACAGGGGAAGGGCGCAACTCACCCCCCACGAGACCAAACTGGCATTAGTGAAGCGTCTTCTGGAAGAACGCGACAATGCGCGCCCACGAGTCCTTCGTTGCGTCGGGGCGATAGCCGGCCTTGTTGTTGGGATTCTCGAAGGCGTGGCCGGCGCCGTCGTAGATTTTCGCGTCAACGGACTTGCCCGCGTCCTTCATCGCTTTCTCGAACGCCTGCACGGAAGATGGCGGAATGCCGCGATCCTCCGCTCCAAAGTTTCCGAGGACCGGCGCATGGATTTTTGCGATGGATGCGCCGTCGGTGGGCAGCGCCCCGTAGTTCACCACGCACGCGGCCAGGCGCGGCTCGGCGACCGCGAGTTGGATGGAATAGCCGCCGCCCATGCACCAGCCGATCGAGCCGATGTGATCCTTGTCCACGTCGCGGCGCGAGGCGAGATAATCGAACGCCGCCTGAAGGTCGCGCACGCCGCGGTCCTGCGGCAGGCCGCGGGACAACTCGTGGGCCTCGCCCGGGTCGGCCGTGCTGTGGCCGCGATACAAATCCGCGGCCAGCGCGACGTAGCCCTGCTCGGCCAGCTTCTGCGCTTCTTCTTTCACCCAGTCATTCAGGCCCCACCATTCGTGGATAACGATGATGGCCGGATGCCGTCCGCCGCCCTCCGGCAGCGCGAGGTATCCACTCACAGTGTCAACACCGCTCTTGTAGCTCACCATTTCGGTTTTCGGCGCTGTCGCGCGCATCGAGCCGGCAAGCGCGACGGCCAGCAGAAGCAGCGCGGAAAACGTTCCCAAGAATCTTCGGTTCACGATGCACCTCACGGCAGGGAATTGTACGACGCTCAATCCCGTGGCGCCAGTTTGGATGCGCCGAATCTCTTCTGCGTTTCGTCCACGGACCAGAATGTCTCCCTGGGAACCGCCGGGGGAAAGCCAGTTGACACTTTTTTCTCCGGTTTCCATAATCATTTGGGATTGTTGGCGAGCTGTAGTTGGCGAATTATGGACCAGCCGCAAAAACCGCAGGACCGCGCCATGGAAGAGGCGGTGTCTCGCGCGCTGCGCGATAACCTGGCATCCCTGCAAAAAACAGCCGAAGAGCTGCAGGTAGCGTTCGCCGACCTTGTCGCTGCCTGTGGGTCAAGCCGTCCGGCGAACGTGCTGCCCTCGATGCTGCGGGCGCGAACGGCGGCCGGAGCGCTGGCGGCGCGGCTCGAGGTCCTTTCGAACTTCGTTACGGCAGCGCTGCAACCCCGCGAGCGGCCCCCCGAAGAGGTTGTGCTGTTGCGGTCGCTCGCGGCGCGCGAGCCTGTCACGGAGCCGCAAATGCCGCCGCCTTCGCCGCCAGTGCCGATGGCGCAAGATTCGGGCGTAGCAGAAGAGCCCGCCGCTACGAGCGCGGATGGAGCTGCTCCCGCCGTGTGGGCGGAAGCTGCGGCGGAAATTGCCGAGCCGGAAGTCCCCGCTGCGGAAGAACCGATTGTCGAAGAAACTTCCGTCGAGGAAGTTGCCGCGGCGGAACAGCCTGGCTTCGAAGTGTCGCGGTTATCAGCCGAAGAGCAGGAGCTGCACCGGCGCGCGAATCGCGTGGCCAAAGTGGCCATGCAGGACATCCAAATGTTGAGGCCCGAAGACGTCCGCCTGGGCCGCGAGCACCGGGACCTGTGCGTGCGACTTCGCGGCGAACTGGACAAGGCACGCAAAGAATATGACCGCCGCTTCCACGCCATCCTCGACCATCCGATTGACTACTTCCATCACTGGATGGTGGAAATCCTCGCCGGCGGTGACTCCGCAGCCCTCGGAGAATATCCATATCCCTCCACGGTCCTGCGCCATTAGACTGAGAATCGTGGGAGACCTCGTCCGGCATTTCCGCGCAGCAGTTTCTTTCACTTTGAGCCTGTTCCTGGTCGCCGGCGCAGCGCCCGTCCGCGCGGCAGGCGCCGACGCCGATGGGCCGGTCGCCGCTGAAAAACAACTCGAACCCCTCGCCCGCAACCTGAAAGAAAAAAACACTGCCGCCGCGTATCTGAGCCTCAGCGCCTTTGCGAAGCGCCGCTCCTCGGGCGTATGGGGGCAGCGCGCCGCGCTCGCATTGGGTTATTACGACTACGGCCGCGGCCACTTTCCCGAAGCCCGCCACTGGCTCGATCAGGCCCTGGGCGATGCAGTTTTGGAAGAGTACGCGCTCTACTGGAGCGCGCAGGTGAACCGCTCGCTGGGCAAGAATGGGGAAGCTCTCCAACAACTGGAAGATTTTCGCCGCGAATTTCCGGACAGCGTGATGGCCGATCAGGCGCTGGAGGCGCTTGCGGAGACGGCGCTGGCCCTGAATGAGCCGGAGCGCGCGTTGTTTGCGCTCGGAGCGGGCGACAGCATCGCGTCGAAGCCCGCCCTGCTCTTTTTGCGCGGCCAGGCTGAGGAAAAAATAGGTCGTCTGGAAGCCGCCGCGGCCGACTACGCCGGTGTGTATTACCGCTATCCGCTGAGCGCCTCCGCACCGGACGCGCGAGACAGGATGCGTTCCCTCGCGCGCGCGCTCGGCAACAAGTTCCCGGCAACTTCGCTCCCGGTGCAGCTCGCGCGCGCCGGCGCGCTGTTTGATGCGCATCGCTGGAGCGACGCGCGGGAAGATTACGAGGCGCTGCGCACGAAGCTGGCGGATCACGATCGTTTGCAGGCCAATTTGCGGATCGCACAATGCCGCTCGGCGCTGACGAAATCTCCTTCTCCGCTCGCGGCGCTCGCCCTCAGCGATCCGCAACTCGATGCGGAGCGGCTGTATTCCCTTTCGCAGGCGTATCGCGCCGGGAAACTCGAACACGAAATGCTGGCCGCGATCGAGCAGACGGTCTCGCGCGCGCCGCAAAGCCGCTGGGCCGAGCAAGCGCTCTTCGCCGGCGGGAACTACTATTGGGTGCAGCTCGATCTCGAGCACGCCGCGCAGTTTTACCGGCGCGTCCTCGATCAGTTTCCCGATGGGCCGGACGCGGTGCTGGCGCACTGGCGCGTCGCGTGGCAGGCGTACCGCGAACATCGGCCGGACGCGGCCGCATTGCTCGAACAGCATGTGCGCCGTTTCCCCGCGTCGCCGCACCTCTCGGATGCGCTCTACTGGCTCGGGCGCACGGCCCAGCGAGCGGGCAACGCCGAGCTGGCCCGCGCCTACTTCGGAAAATTGCACGATCGTTTCCCGCAGACGTATTTCGGCGTGCAAGCAGCCGCTCGCCTGCGTGAGCTGGGACGCGGCCCCACCGCGCCCGTGGAACTGCTCACTTTGATTCCGCCGCCTCCGGGGATCACGCTGCTTGACGAGCCGGTTCCGCCATCTGCGGAAGATCACCGCCAGCGTGCGCGGGCACTGCACATCATCGCGTTCGACGCTTCGGAGGAGCTGGAATATCGCGCTGCATACGCCGCCACCGGCGCGCCGCGGCTCCTTCTCGAAGCGGCCAGGGCGGCCAACGAAGCATCGCGCTTCGGCGCGGCGATCGTTGCGATTCGCCTGATTTTTCCCCAGTTCGAAGCGCATCCCATCGACGAAATTCCGATGGACGTCTGGCGTGCGGCGTATCCCCTGCCGTTTCGCACGGAGGTGGATCACTGGGCGGCGCGGGCCGGGCTGGACCCCATGCTCGTTGCCGGGCTGATCCGGCAGGAGTCGGCCTTCGCGCCGGAGGCCATTTCTCATGCCGGCGCGATCGGCTTGATGCAGCTTGAACCGAGCACGGCGCGGAAGCTGGCGCGGCAATTGCACGTGCGTTATGCGCGCGCCCGGCTCTCCGATCCGGAGTACAATTTGCGCCTGGGCACGCATTACTTCGCGTGGCTGCGGTCAACGCTCGGCAGCGTCGAAGCGGCGCTGGCGGCGTACAATGCGGGTGAAGATCGCGTGGCGGCCTGGGAAGATGGCCGCACGTATGAAGAGCCCGCGGAATTCGTGGAATCCATTCCGTTCACCGAAACGAGGGATTACGTGCAAATCGTGATGCGCAACAGTGCGATGTATCGCGCGTTGTATGGCGGCGGCCGATGAATCCGGCGGCGCCCGAGCGCGCGGCGGATGCGGCCGGCCGGCTCTCGGCGAAGGCGGCGCGATTCACCGAGTCGGTGATCCGCGAGATGACGCGGCTTGCCATCCAGTACGGCGCCATCAATCTGGCGCAGGGCTTCCCGGATTTCGCCGCGCCGGGCGAGATCAAGCGCGCGGCGCAGGATGCGATTGGCGCCGACATCAACCAGTATGCGATCACCTGGGGCGCGAAGTCGATGCGGCAGGCCATCGCGGAGAAATTTGCGCGGACGCAGGGAATTACGGTTGACCCGGAACGCGAAATCACCGTTTGCTGCGGCGCGACCGAAGCCATGATCTCGTCCATGATGGCCGTGATCAACCCCGGGGACGAAGTTGTAGTCTTTGAGCCGTTTTATGAGAATTACGGCCCGGACGCGATTCTCTCCGGAGCGTCGCCGCGCTTTGTGACGCTGCGCCCTTCGGCCGATTGCACCGGCTGGACCTTCGATCCCGGCGAGCTGGCTGCCGCATTTGGCCCGAAGACCAAAGCGATCATACTGAACACGCCGAACAACCCGACCGGAAAAGTTTTTCGCCGCGAAGAGCTGGAAATGATTCGCGATCTCTGCGTGCGCACCAATGCCTTTGCCATCACCGACGAAATCTACGAGCACATGCTCTACGATGGCGCGCAGCACATCTCGATCGCAACGCTCGATGGCATGAGCGAGCGCACGATCACGATCAACGCGCTCTCGAAGACGTACAGCGTCACCGGCTGGCGCGTGGGCTGGGCGATTGCGGCGCCGGACGTGACGGCGGCGATCCGTAAAGTTCACGACTTCCTCACGGTGGGCGCGCCGGCGCCGCTGCAGGAGGCGGGGGCCGTGGCGCTTCGCTTTCCCGGGAGCTACTATGAGAAGCTGGCGGGCGACTACCTCGCGCGGCGCAACAAGATGGTCGCGATTCTCGAAGACGCGGGCTTCCACTGCTTCAAGCCACAGGGCGCCTACTACATAATGACCGACATTTCGCCCTTCGGCTTCCCGAACGATATGGAATTCGCGCGCTACCTTGTGAAGGAAATCGGCGTAGCAGCCGTGCCGGGCTCAAGTTTTTATCACAATCCGGCCGATGGCAGCCAGCAAGTCCGTTTCACCTTCTGCAAGACCGATCCCACGCTCGAAGAGGCCGGCCGTCGCCTGCACAAGCTGCGCCCTGCTCGCCGCTGAGGGAAACTCCGCGTTGCCTTGCGAGCGGCGCAGAGTGATTGTGCTAGAATCGCTGCGCTGCGGAGGAGACGCGACGGAATGGCAATGACATTCGACCTGGTTGCTAAAGGAACGCGCGTCACGTCAAATGGCGAAGGCGCCGCACAGGATGTCAACGGCAGCCAGACGCGCACGTTTCTCTGCACGCTCCACATCACGGATCAAATCGAACAGGAATCGCTCGACGTTTCGATTTGGGGTTCCGCGGACGGCCAGAACTGGGGCGCCAAACCCTTGCTGATGATTCCACAGCGTTTTTACCGCGGCGAGACGCGCCAGATTCTTGACCTCACGCTTCGCCCCGAAGTGAAATTCATCCGCGCCCGGTGGGAGCTGTTCCGCTGGGGCCGCGTTGCGCCCACGCCGATGTTTGTTCTGGGATTGCACCTCGAAGAAGTGCCCGCCTTTGCACAGCCGGGCGCCGCAAAAGTTCCCGTCGCCGGCTAGATTTTTCCCGCACCACTGCCAGAAAGCCAAGGAGCGATTAGTGGGCCTGGAAGACTGTCGCCTGGAAATGCGGGGCGGGGGAACTGGTCGGTTGCATGTGGTGGTGGTCCCCCGCCCCTGAGTGCTTCAGTTGGGCGTATTTAACTACAGACCCAGCCGGTTGTCTCTCTTTTTCTTCCAGTGGCAAGTTCCGGCGGCGAGCGGCTCAGGGTTTCCGCGTTTGCGGGGGCGTACTGGCCGCTTGGCCCTTCCCCAGTGTCCGCTCGATCTCTTCTTTCGTCTTCCGCAAGCGAAGGGCGGTCGGGCTGCTGTCGTCGTACGTGAGGTAATTGTTCAAATCGTCCAGCAGCGCGGCCTGATCGTTTTGGGCGCTGTGGATGTTCGCAAGCAGGAGATACACGCGAGGTGATTTCGGCGACGCTGCGCGAGCCTGTGAGGCGAAGATCAGCGCTTCATCAGCCTTCTTTTCGCCGAGGAGCGCCTGCGCCAATTCGTATTCCGCGAGCCAGGAGGTGGGCTCGAGTTCCAGGGCGCGGCGGAACGGTTTTTCGGCTTCGGAAAATTGCTTGCGGTCGAGGAACAGCGCTCCTAGGGCGAGATCGGCCTGCGTGAATTTGTCTTCGCTCAGTTCCAGACACTTGCGCAGGTCCTGCTCCGCTTCCACCGGCTTATTGAGCTGCCACTGCGCCACGCCTCGATGATAGTAGGCTTCGTAATAGTTCGGCGCTTCCGCAATGGCGCGCGCAAAATCCGCCAGGCTGCCCTGCGGGTCTTTCCTCTTATAGAGCTTGTCTTTGCCAGCTTCCAACGCGTCGCGGGCTCTTTCCGGCATGGAGAGCTCGTGCACAGAAACCGTCTCTGTCTTGGAAACCACTGGATCCAAAATGGGCTTCAGAGAATTATCCACGTTGACGTTGTACCCAAATCTCAGATTAACCGAAACGGTTAGCGTCTCGTAACCGGCTGCGCTCATCTGGATCTTGTAGAATCCCCTGACCAGATTTCGAAACTCGAACCTGCCGTTGGAGTCGGTCATCGTAGTCGTGATCAATTGAAGGTCGGGTGCCTGAAGATCCACGCGGGCGCCTTCCAAATCCTGTTGCGTGCCGGAGGCGCGCACGACCCCCTGAATCATCCTGACCGCAGCGTTGTCATTGCTGGTCTGGGCAGGAGAGGTGGCTGGAAGAAGCAGGGCAGAAATCACCAGGGAAGAAAACAAGGCAAATCGGTGCATCGGGCACCCCCGTGAGGACGAACGCTGGCGGAAGTCTACCACCATCATCCGAGCGAGAACATGGGGAAAGGCCGGTCGCCGCTACGGCAGGAGCTCGACAGTCTCTCCGTATTTCGGCAGCGATATCGGCCAGTGAAAATTTGCAGCCAGGCGGTCGCGGAACGATTCCATCGCGGAAAGTTCGCCATGAACAAGAAAGAGCCGCCGCGGTGGCGCGGCGAAGCCTGTCAGCCAGCGCGTGAGTTCGTTCCGGTCGCCATGCGCCGAAAACTGCGTGAGCTCGACGATCTCGGCGCGTACCGGAACGTCTTCCCCGTGAATGCGCACCGTGGCCGCATGTTCGAGCAGCGCGCGCCCGCGCGTGCCTTCCGCCTGATAGCCGGCCAGGAGAACGGAATTGCGCGAATCGGACAGGCGCCGCACGAGATGGTGCAGGATGCGCCCGCCGGTGATCATGCCGCTCGCGGAAATGATGATGCACGGCGTGTTCACGCTGTTGATCTGCTTCGATTCCTCGACGGTGCGCGTCATGTGGACCTCGTGCATGTTCAGCGGATCGTGATTGCCCTGTTCTTCTTCGCGCGTGAAGACGAGGTCGTGGTCCTCGTGGTGGCGCGCATAGAGCTCGGTGACGTTGATCGCCATCGGGCTGTCCACATAGACGGGCACTCTCGGGATGCGCTGCCAATCCTCGAGCTGCCGCAACACGTACATCAGCGTTTGCGTGCGGCCGACTGCAAACGCGGGAATCACGACCGCGCCACCGCGTTTCACCGTGCGCCGGACGACATCTGCCAGCAGGTCGTAGTTCTTGTCCGCCGGGTGTTCTCGGTCGCCGTACGTGGACTCGCAAAGGATGTAATCCGCGCGGGGCGGCGTCTGCGGATCTTTGAGAATCGGCTGCGCGTAACGGCCGATATCGCCGGAGAAGACCACGACCACCGACTTGCCGTTCTCGGTGATCGTCAAGGCGAGCGAACAGGAGCCCAGGATATGGCCGGCATCGAACGGGCGGACGGCGAATTCCGGGCTGATCGTAAACGGGTCGCTGCGAGGGATATCGCGGAAACGGGTCAGCGTCTCCTGGGATTCCTCCACGGTGTAAAGAGGCAGCGGCGGCTTGTGGCGGCTGAAGCCTTTCTTGCCGGCGTAGGCCGCGTCTTCTTCTTGCAGGTGTGCTGAGTCCGGCAGAAGGTAGTTGCAGAGTTCGTGCGTGGCCGCGTCGGCAAAGATGGGCCCGCGAAAGCCGTCGCGGACGAGACGCGGCAAATACCCCGTGTGGTCGATGTGCGCATGCGTGAGCAGCACCCAATCGATGGAGGCGGGATCGACGGGAAGGCGATCCCAATTGCGTTGCTTCAGTTCGCGCGAGCCCTCGAACAGCCCGCAATCAACGAGCAGTTTCTTGCCGTTCGCTTCCACCAGATACTTGGAACCGGTGACCGTCTGTGCCGCGCCCAGAAAGGTTGTTTTGGCCATAGGCGCAGTATTCTAGACTGAAGCTCCCAGGCTTCGCGCACATTTTTTGAGATGGACCTCGGCCTAAAGAGTCGGTGTGCCAACTTGAGGTTCTCGTCAGGGCACACCTTCAGTGTTCAGCGCCATGAGCGGCACCGGAGATACTCGTCAGGGCACGCTTTTAAGCGTGCCGTCAACACCGCATTCCCAGACCGGCTTCCGCGTCTTGTGCGTCCCGACGCCTCTTGTCGGGAAGTTGCTGAGGGACAGCGGACGCGGATCTCAGACAATCTCTTGCAGCCCCTCGCGCGAAGTCTCCCATCGTCCGGCGGCGCACCAGGATTCTGAAGTGGGAGATTAAGCAGACGCGTGGAGGCGGCGAGGGGACACACGTGCCATCCTCTCAGTGGTTATTTACCTCCATGGCAAAGTCAGGGACCTGGCGCGGATCCCTCATGTACTGTTCTCACGTGCCCGGCAAACTCTCTTCCGAGCAGGTGATTGCGGAAGTTCAAAAGTACTGGAATGTCGCGACACGACGCATCACTTCCCAGGCTTGGGCGAACTTTTTCTCGATGGGGTCGGTCGTGTTTTCGACGACCTCAACGCGTCCGGAGCCCGGGCGGCTGGTGGCAGTGCGACGCAGCCGCGAATACTTGGGGAAGGACACGAAGACGAGGATCGAACTCGGGCCCGCCGAAGTTCTTCTCGTCGGTGAATCGGCAGCAGTCGCCTGCTACACGATGCAGTTCCACGCGTCCGAGGTGAAAGCGGGCCTGCCCGGTGCCGGCAAAGAAGAGCATTTGGCCAATTGCCGCGTGACGCAGGTCTTCACGCAGGATTCCGCCGGCAAGATCCTCCTGATCCACGAGCACATCTCGGTGCCCTCGCCGGATTAGTTCTCCGCTTCTCGAGTTCCAGCCCACCCTGCGTCTCGGCCCGTCCTGGGATTGTCCTGGGATCGTTTGACGCTGCGCTCGAGCGGGTGCTATAAAAGTAAAGCGCTTCTCTGCTTTCGGTGGGGCCGTGGCGCAGTTGGGAGCGCGCCTCGATGGCATCGAGGAGGTCGTGGGTTCGAATCCCATCGGCTCCACCAATCCGCTGGATCTGCCTTCTCGCAGCTCAGAAGGCAGGACCGTACCAGCCATCCGTACTATGGGTTACCCAGTATTTTTTGCTATGCTTGCAACAAAAGCGGCTTGGCTGGTGTCTAACCTTTATAGACTTCCTCAGCAGCCCGGGATCTGCCAGGGCCGGGCAGCGAGGGAAGTGGCCGGGCAGCCTAGAAGGGCAAGGACGGGGCCTCAAAAAGGTGGCCAGGGCATGTCCGATCTAGCACAGGTTCTGCCGTGGGGCCGGGACGAAGGCGCGCTAGTGACGGAGTTGCAGGCCGGCTCCGATGCGGCATTCGACTGGCTGGTCACCTACTACCACGCGCCGGTGTACAACCTTGTGTACGGAATTCTCTCCGACGCCGCTGACGCCGCCGATGTTGCGCAGGAAGTTTTTCTCAAGGCCTTCCGGGGAATTCGCGGATTCCGCCGCGGCAGTTCGCTGAAAACGTGGCTCTACCGCATTGCCGTGCGGGAGGCGCTGAATCACCGCCGCTGGTGCTGGCGTCACCACCGGCAGCAAGTCTCGATGGACGTGGAAAATGAAAACGGCCAGATGGCGTTTGAAATTGAAGATGACGAGGCCACCCCGTTCGATCGGCTCGCTGCCGCTGAGGTGCAAACGGTGATTCGCAAGGCACTCGCCGGGGTGCCCAGGCAGTTTCGCAGCGCGGTGATTCTCCGCGATCTCGAGGGTCTGTCATACGAGGAAGTGGCCGAGGTGCTGGAAGTCTCCGTCGGAACGGTGAAATCGCGGATTCTGCGCGGCCGCCGGTCCCTGCGCGATATCTTGGCACCGCTGCTGGCGCGGCGCCGCGCGGTCCCTTCCTCTGCATCTGCGGTGGCGGAGCATGCGAACGAGTCAGCACGAATGGCCCCGAATTACAGTTTTCGCGAACAAGCAGCGCCCGCTGGAATGGCGTTTCGCGCTGCGACAGCTTCAGCCCGCCCGGCTGGGTTCGCCGTACATCGAACCCGTGGGGGTGGCAAATGACGTGCCAGGAAGTGAAGCATCGGCTGCCAGGTTATCTGGACGGCGCGGTCCGGTCTCGCGACCACGCGCACGTCCGGCAACATCTCGAATCCTGCGAGGTTTGCCGGGAGGAGTTGGAGGACTATCGCCGCGTTTCCATCGCGCTGGGGCGCATGGAGCCGGCTGCCCCTCCTCCGGAGCTTGCGGCGCGGATTCAGGTGCGTGTCTCGCAGGAGCGTGCCGAGCGGGGACGCAGCGCTCGCCTGTGGAGCCGCGCCCGGCTCGCCTTTGAGAATATTTTGGAGCCTCTCGCGGTTCCGGCCACCGGCGGCGTGCTGACGGCGCTGCTGGTCTTCGTACTGGTCGCGCAGAATCTGCTCGGCGGTATTCCGTACGGGTCGGTGCCGAATGATCTGCCGACAAGTCTTTTCCAGCCGGCGCGGCTGGAAAGCCTCGCGCCGTTCCCGGTTCCCGGGATTGGCGCGGGCGAATCCCACCCAGGTAGTGCGGGCGTGCTGCTGCTGGAAGCGACGCTCGACGCGCAGGGAAATGTTGTGAGCTACTTGATCCTCTCCGGACCCGATGATTCTGCGGTGCGCCGCCAGCTCGACCAGGTTCTGCTCTTCTCCCGGTTCCGCCCGCAACTCGATTTCGGCCGGCCGACTGCCGGCGGGCGCGTGATGCTGGTCTTTAGCGAGGTGCGCGTCAGGGGCTAAGCATTCCACCCGCCCGGTTGCTTAGGTAGTGGGTCAGTTTCCGATAATCCAACTAACACTAGTTAGCGGAATGTCCTACGGAGGTTTCACCTTGACATTCTACTGGAAGGGGTATACCTTCACCTAGCATGTCTACCAAAGAGCGCATCGAGTTGCTGCAAGGGACCCTGGACTTGCTGATTCTACGCACGCTGCTGCGAGGCCCAGTGCATGGGCACGCCATCGCCAAAGCGATCGAATTCAACTCCGACGACGTGTTGCAGGTGGAACAGGGGTCGCTGTACCCGGCGCTGCACCGGCTGATCAAGCGGAGATGGATTTCGGTGGAAGAGGGCACGTCTGAAAATAACCGGCGTGCCAAGTTTTACAAGCTGACCGCCCAGGGCCGGCGGCAACTGATGGCTGAGACCAACAAGTGGGACAAGCTCGCGGGAGCGATTGCACGGATTCTCCGGCCGGCGGTGCGGGAGGGTGAATCATGAGGCGCCGGAAGCACATGTTGGAAAATCTCGACCAGGACATCCGCGACCACATTGAGACCGAGACGCAAGACAACATCGACCGCGGGATGCCGCCGGAGGAAGCGCGTTATGCAGCTTTGCGCAAATTCGGCAACGTGACGCGGGTGAAAGAAGAAACGCGGGAGGTGTGGAGTCTTGTTTGGCTTGAGCAGTTACTGCAGGATTTCCGCTTCGCTCTACGCGTGCTCCGCAAAAGTCCCGGCTTTACTCTCACTGCGGTCCTTATCCTGGCGCTTGGGATCGCCGCCAATGTCATCGTTTTCGGCGTCCTGCAGGCATTTGTCCTGCGGACACTTGATGTGCCTCATGCAGACCGGGTGATGACGCTTCAGCCCAAGGAAGGTGGCCCCTTTCTTTCGTATCCGGAAGTGCGCGATGTGCGCGATGACAATGCGGTGTTTTCTGCTGTAGCCGCTATTGAAATCCAGGAATTTGGCTTGGAAGCCAACGGCGTCACCCGGCCCGTCTGGGGTTACGAAGTGAGCGGGCAGTACTTCGAGGTTGTCGCCATCAAGCCTTTCCTCGGACGTCTGCTGCAGCGCGCCGATGACGATCATCCCGGAGCGTCCGAGGCTGTCGTGCTTTCCTGGCCGGCATGGAAGAGTGATTTTGGCGGGGACCCCAACATCGTGGGAACGACAGTCCGCATTGACAAGCACCCGTACACGATCGTCGGAGTCACACCGGAAGGCTTCTACGGGACCGAAAAATTTTCCCAGCCTGACATTTTCATTCCGATGGCGAATGAAGGATCGCTGGACGGGGTCAACTGGCTCGAGTCGCGGAGCATGAAAAATCTCTTTTCGATCGTGCGCATCAAGGACGGGGTGACCATACCCCAGGTGCAGGCTGAATTGAACACGATTGCTGCCCGCATTACCCGGCAGTATCCGAAGGAGGAAGATGGGCTGGCACTCAAGCTGGCTCGCCCTGGTATGGTCGGTGACTTTATCGGCGGGCCGGCGCGCGGTTTTCTGGCTGGGGTGATGGGGCTGGCCGCTATTGTGTTGCTCGCCGCCTGCGCCAACCTTGGCAGCCTGTTCGCAGCGCGTACGGCGGACCGCACGCGCGAGATTGCCATCCGCATGGCCATTGGATCGAGCCGCTGGCGCATCCTTCGCCAGATCCTTGTGGAGGCCTTTGTGATTTCGATCTTCGGGGGCGCGTGCGCCTGCGTCCTTGCGTGGATGGCCCTCACCGGCCTGGCTAGCTGGCATCCGCCCAGCAGATTCCCTTTCCAGTTCCACGTGCTGCCGCAGCCATCGTTGATCCTGATGGCGTTCCTTATCTCGGTGCTCGCCGGCGTTCTGTTTGGGATGATGCCACTGCGGCAGATATTCAAGACCGATCCTAACGATGCCATCAAGGGCGGCAGCAGCCAGTCTTCTGCAGGACGCCGCTGGGCGTTTCGCGATGTCCTGCTGGCGGCACAGATCGCGCTCTGCTGCGTCACCGTCGCGGCTGCCTTTGTCTCGCTGCGCGGCCTGGGCAAAGCACTGAACATGGACCTGGGTTTCAATCCGAAGAATGCTGTGCGTACGGCATTTGATCTGAGCCGAGCTGGCTATACCGGCGATGCCGCCGATCATTTCCAGCGCCAGCTACTGGAAAGGATCTCGCAGCTCCCGGGAGTAGAAGCAGCAGGCTACGCGAATACCACGCCCCTCTCCTTCGAAGGATCCGTCACTGCTGTCTTTTCTCAACAAACTAGCGATTTCAGGCACTCAAACAAAGCATTTGATACTTATTTCTACGAAGTCTCACCTGGATATTTGACCGCCTCTGGAACACCACTGCTCGCGGGACGCGATGTAAGCTTTACCGACACTGCGAAGACGCCGGCGGTTGCGATTGTGAATCAGGAGTTCGCCCGGCGACTCTTCCACTCCGAGCACGCCGTCGGACGCTATTTTAAGAACCGCTCCGGTGTGTCGATCCAGATCGTGGGCATCATGGCAGATGGAAAACACTTTACGCTCAGTGAAGATCCGAAAGCCGCAGCGTTCTTCCCGATCTCGCAGAAAGGGGCCGCATTGACGGCGCTCATCGTCCGGACCGGGCGCGACACGGGCGATATGGTAGCTACCATTCGCAAAGTGATACGCGATCTTGACAGCGCGGTTCCTATTCGTGAATCGGGCACCTGGAACAGCCAGCTTACGCTGAGTCTCTTTCCAATCCAGGTGGCTACTGTCGCCCTCGGCATCTTTGGCGCGTTTGGACTCCTGCTCTCGATCGTCGGCACCTTCGGGCTCGCCTCCTATACGGTCAGCAAGCGGCTGCGCGAGCTGAGTATTCGTGTCGCGCTCGGTGCGCAGGCGAAGCAGATTCTCTCGGCAGCGCTCGGTCGTATGCTGATCCTGCTCGGGAGCGGCTCTGTGGTTGGCATTGTGCTGGGCGTGGCGGCGAGCCGACTACTCTCAGCCATCGTCTACCAAGCCTCCGTGCAGGATCCATTTGTGCTTGCCTCTGTTGCATTTACTATGCTGCTCACTGGATCACTTTCGGTCGCCGGTCCCGTGAAACGCGTCCTGCACCTCGACCCGGCAAACCTGCTCCGCGAACAATAAACGATCTCCAGTTCACGGCACTGTCCCCGTTTTCAGCCTCTGTAAGGTTGCTTCTTCGTGATAGCTCCTGCTAAACGCACTAATCGGAAACTGACCCACTACCGTTGCTTACGTTTTCTTGACTCCGCAGAGACAGCCCGATACAGTTTAGAGTTGTGCGAACGACGGGTTTCCGTCGCCCCAGGGCGCTCCAATTTGAATGAATCAGAGTCTGTCGTTGAGGAGATTTGACATTCGGATTCTCTGTCCTCAGTCCCGCCGCCGGGGCTGGCTCGTGGCCGCAGGCCTGCCTTTCTCGCTCTTGATCGCGGGGCTCACTTCGCCCACAGCTCCGGCGCAGACGGCGGCGCGCCGCGTCGAACAAAGCGCCATCACCGTCGAGGCCGCCCCACAGCTTTTTGCCGTAATGAGCGCGCTGGCAGCGGCGGGATACGATCCAGGGCCGGGTGGACTGTCCGGTGATTCGGCTCTCTTGCAGCTTCGCACCGACATGGAACACCAGAGCGGGCCGGCAGCGCAGGCCTTGCGCGAGTTCTTTCACGATCACGAGCTGGGAGACCGGAGCGAGAATTTCTCGCGGTATGTTTCCTTCGCGCTCGTGGCGGGGCCGCCGCCTCGATTCAGCTACGTGCTCTCCCATGACCAACTCCCCCCCGACGTGCTCACCCTCGAGGGTTTTCAGGATCTGCTCGTGAGCTTCTATGCGGAAGCTGGGCTCGAACGGCGCTGGGCGAGTCTCGCGCCGCGGTCCGAGCGCGAGGCGGATCAACTCAGCGGGCCGCTCAGCCAGCTCGTGCTGGTCACCAGCGCGTATCTCCGTGAAGTGCTCAAGCCTTCTGAGGGGAGGTCGTTCACCGTTTACGTCGAGCCGCTGGTGGGTAATCGGACGAATTTCCGCAATTTTGGGGATCACTATTCGGTGGTGGTCGGTTCCGGAACACACGCGCCGATGGACGACATTCGCCACGCGCTACTGCATTACCTGATCGACCCGCTGCCCATCCGCCACCGCGCACTGGTGGATCGCCAGAAATCGCTGCTGCAAGTCGCGGCGCGCGCGCCCCGGCTGCCTTTGGTTTACCAGCAGGATTTCATTGCGTTCTTCACGGAATGCATGGTCCGCGCGGTGGAATTGCGGCTGCGGCATCCGTCGCCCGATGGGTTGGAGGCTGCGCTCATCGAAGCCGACCGTTCCGGCTTCGTTCTCGTCCGCTCGCTCGTGGCGCAATTGAGGATTTTTGAAAAGTCCGAGCCGGCCATGGATTACTACTTCCCGGATCTGCTGCAGGGAATGGATGTCGCCGCTGAGCAGAGGCGAGTGCTCGGCATTCAATTCGCCGCGGCGGAGACGTCGGCCGAAAAGGCGTACACCGAGACCACAAGCAGGCAGCCCTCGGAGTTGGAGCGGCGTCTGCTCCGCGGAGAGCAGCAGATTGCCACGCAGGATGCCGCCGGCGCGGCCGCGACGTTCGAGGAGGTTCTCCAGAAGTACCCGGACCTGCCCCGGGCGGTGTATGGGCTCGCCATCGCCTCCGTCCTGCAGGGGAATGCCGCCCGCGCCCGGCAGCTCTTCGAGAAGATTGTCGCGCCTGCCGCGGGCGGTAGTCCGGCGGCCGGCAACGAGCCGGTGGATCCCGGCATACTGGCCTGGTCACACGTTTACCTCGGGCGAATCCACGATCTCGAGCAGGATCGTGAATCCGCAGTACACGAATACCACGCCGCCTTGGAGGTGGAAAAGGCACCGGAGGCGGCGCGCGCGGCTGCAGAGAAGGGTCTCGAGACCGCTTACAAACCTGTTTCCAGGAGACCCGGCGCCGAACCAAAGAAGTAGGCAAAGAACTGTCTCCGCCGCATTCGTTCGGGAGCGCCGGAGGCCACTTACGAACGAAGGGGAGCAAAATGATGTTTTTTCCGAAAGAAAAAAGATGGGCCGGCGCACTGATCGCAGCGCTCGGAGTTTCCTTATTCCTGGGCCTGGTGCCGGGCGCGTTTGCACAGCAGCCGCCCGCTCCGCCTCAGCAGCCACCACCGCAGCAGAACAAGACGGGCGCAATTCAGAGCACCTCTCCCGCCGAGCTTCACAAGGTGGACCCGCAGGAGGATGCCGCCTACAAGCTGTTTACTTCGACCAAGCCGGAGGAAGCGGACCACATCATCCAGCTGGGTGAAGCTTTCCTGAACAAGTATCCGAATAGCGAATACGCGGTGACCGTCTATTCCCGGCTGACGCAGGCCTACTTCGACAAGCAGGAGTTGAGCAAGATGTTCGCCTCGGGGGAGAAGGCGCTCCAACTGAATCCAAACGATCTGACCGTGTTGACGCTGGTCGGCTGGGTGTTGCCTCACGCCTACAATCCGAATGATCTCGACGCCGCCCAGAAGCTCACGAAATCGGAGACGTATCTGAAGCACGCGATCGAGGTGGTGGGAACGTTGGTGAAGCCGGCCGCGGTCACCGACGAAGAGTTCAACAAGGCCAAGAATGAAGCGCTTTCCCGGTCGCACAGCGGCCTCGGCCTTGTCTATTTTCGTCAGGGAAGATTTGCCGAATCGGTCCCTGAGCTCGAGCAGGCCACGCAACTCGTTCCCAATCCCGATCCCACGGATTTCTACGTCCTGGGGTTGGACCTCCAGCAACTCCAGCGGTTCAACGACGCCGCCGGGGTGTTCGAGAAATGCTTGAAGATCCCCGGCAGCCTGCAGGATCGCTGCAAGCAGGCCGTGGAACAGTCGAAGCGCATGGCGGCCACGCAGCCAGCTCCGGCAAAGCCTTAGGAAGGCTCGAGACTCATGAGCGACGAGGGGCGCGAAGTTCTGGAGGCGGTCCTCGGGTATTCCTTCCAGCGGCCGGAGTTGCTCAACCAGGCGCTCACGCATAGTTCTCGCAAGCGCGAGGCCGGTGCCGGCCGCGAGCCCGATAACGAGCCGCTCGAGTTCCTCGGCGACAGCGTCTTGGGCTTGGTTGCCAGCGAGTTCCTCTGGCGAACTTTTCCCGACTGGGAGACGGGACGGCTTGCCAAGAGCAAGGCCCGTCTCGTGAGCACTGCGTCACTCGTGATCGCCGCGCAGAAAATGGGACTCGGGCGGCATCTCCGCCTCGGTCGTGGCGAAGAGAAGACGGGCGGGCGCGAGAAGCGGAATCTCCTTGCGGATGCATTCGAAGCCGTTGTCGCCGCCATTTATCTTGACGCCGGCCTCGATGCGGCGCGAAAGTTTCTCGAGCGGTCGCTGCTCCAGCCGGCGGTTGCCGAATGGTCGGCAACCCTGGGCGAAGGTGATCATAAGTCCGCGTTGCAGGAATGGCTCCAGCATCGCGGCCGCGGGCCGGTGGAATACCGGCTGATCAAGGAGGCGGGCCCGGACCACCGGAAGATTTTTTCCGTGGAAGTGCGGCTGGGCCGGCGCCGCCTGTCCGCCGGTGAGGGACGAACCAAGAAGGATGCCGAGCAACAGGCCGCTCGCACGGCGCTTGAGCGGCTCCATCGCGAAGAGGGAATTGGTTCCTGAGACATGCCATGAGTGAACTCGCTGAAATAACCGAAACGGCACACGCGGAGCCGCTGGGCAAGGCGGCGCGCGAGCGGACCAGCCTGCGCGAATACGCGGAATCTTTGCTTGTCACCATTGTTCTCGCACTCTTCGGCACCACTTTCATCATTCAGGCCTTCAAGATTCCCTCGAAGTCCATGGAGCCGACCTTGCTCGTCGGCGACCATCTGCTAGTCAACAAGTTCGTCTTCGGCGGGCGCGGCGCCTGGTACGAAAAAGTGCTTCCCTACCGCCCGATTCGCCGGGGCGACATCATCGTCTTTAAATTTCCCTTCGACGACCATCCGCACTACGTGAAGCGCGTCATCGGCTTGCCGGGCGACCACATCAAAATTGTGCGCCAGCAGGTTTTCATGAATGGCCAGCGCGTGAATGAGCCCTACGTGGTCCACGATCCGATGGCTGATGATCCTTTTGGCGATGATTTTCCGCCCAAAGATCGCTACTTCCTTCAAGGGCGTCTGCGTCCCGAATGGGCCGCGCAAATTCTTAACTATGTCCAGAACGGGGAGCTCGTTGTGCCGCCCGACCATTATTTCGCCATGGGCGATAATCGCGACAACAGTTGGGACAGCCGTTACTGGGGCTTTGTGGACCGCGACGCCATCATGGGACGGCCGATCCTGATCTACTGGTCCGTTGAGGCCACCAGCGCGGATTACGGCGACCGGAGCTTGAGCGGCACGCTGCTTGGTTTTGCCGACGCGCTGGTCCATTTGCCCTCGCGAACGCGCTGGGGCCGCATCCTGCGCGGCGTGCACTAGCGCCTGCTTTTCTTGTTCTCCGCGTTCTGACACAATTCCTCCACCCGCCATGGGACGGAAACCTGAAAAACGCCGACGGCGCTGGTTGCGTCGCCTTCTTGTGCTGGCGTTTCTGTTCGTTGCAACGGATGAATCGCTCACCTTGTTCCTGCAACGCAGCGCCCGCCTGAACCGGCGCCTTACGGCGCACTTCGAAGCCGTATTCGGCCGTCCGGTGGGAGTCGGCCGTTACAATTTTAGCTTGCTCCCCATGCCGCAACTGGTGGCGGAGACCGTGACAGTGGGGGAAGACCAGCGGTTCGGAAACGAGTACTTCCTTCGCGCGGACAGCCTGTCCGCGAGCCTTCGCTGGACCGCGCTTCTTCGGGGAAAACTGGAATTCGGCACGTTGTCGCTCGTTCGGCCGAGCTTGAATCTGGTTCGCGCCCCCGAGTACGGCTGGAATCTGGAAGAGTGGATGCCTCACGCACCTGTTGGTCCCGCCTCCCCGAGCCAGATTTCTTTTCCCGCGCCGCGCCTTTACCGCATTAAGATCGATGGCGGGCGGATCAATTTCAAACGCGACGCCGAAAAACTTCCGTTCGCACTGGTGGACGTGCAGGGCCACGTCGAGCAGGAAACCGAGGGCCGGTGGCGGCTCGACCTCCAGGCGACGCCGAGGCGCGCCGCTGTGGAGGTGCAGGATGCGGGCACGCTTCGTCTCCGCGGCGTGGTGGGTGGCACGACCTTTCGTTTGCGTCCGGCGGCGCTCGAGTTTTCCTGGCAGGACGCTTCGCTTTCCGACCTGCTGCGCCTGGCGCGCGGGCGCGACTACGGTCTGCGCGGCGCTTGTTCCGTGCTCCTGACCGCGCGCAGCGAAGGCCCGGAGTGGTCGCTGGCCGCAGTCGCGCAACTGCGCCGGCTGCATCGGTGGGATCTGCCCTTGCGCGCCGATAATCCCGCCGTCAATCTCAACGCCTCGGCGACCTGGCGGCCCGAAGATTCCCGCATCGAGTCACTGCAAGCACTACTCGAAGCGCCGGGCTCGAATTTGCGCGCGACCGGCTCGCTCGATTGGTCGCGCCGCGGGCCCGCGCGCGGCACAGAGAAGGGAACCCGTCTGCAAATCCTTTCCGCCGCGATCCAGCTGGATGATTTGCTGGCGTGGTTCCGTGCATTTCACCCCGGCGTGGCCCAGGAACTGGCGGCCCGCGGGACAGTTGGGTTGGATGCGACGGTCTCCGGCTGGCCTCCTGCCATCGAAAAAGGCGTGATCACGACGGACGGCGCTCGCCTGGAAGGCGCCAGCCTGAGCGGGCCGATTCATCTGAACGCAGCCGTCGCGCGTTTCGACCGCGACCGTTTCGCCGTGAATCCGGTAACGGTTTCCATCGGCCGGCAAACCGATGTGCTTCATCTCGGCTCCTCCGCTCGCCGCAGCAGCCGCGACCGGTGGACCTGGGACACCCGCGCTACAGGGCAGTTTGCCGAGCTGGGAGATCTTTTCGGACTCGGCGCGGCATTGGGCTGGCCGCTGCCGCCGGGATGGACGATCGCGGGGCCGGCGCGTTTTGATCTGCGTTGCATGAATGCCGCGGCCCCCTTCGGCGGGGAGCCTGCCGGGAATCTTGAGCTCACCGGCGCGGCGTTTCGTGTGCCGTTCCTCAATCGACCGATTGTTCAAGTGAAGGCGCGGGCGGATTTGGGACCGGGCGAACAGCGCGTCCGCCTGGATTCGGCGCAAGCCTTCGGCGCGCGATGGACCGGCACGCTCGAGCGGCGCCACGGCCGGCCCTGGGATTTCTCGCTGGCCGCCGACCGGCTCGTCGCGGCCGACCTCGATCTGTGGATGAATCCGCAGTGGCGCGAAGGCCTTCTCCAGCGCGTGCTGCCCATGCTCACCTCCGCGCCGGGCGCGACGGGCCTTCCGGCAGGTTTGGAAGCGCACGGGCAGTTGCGAGTGGATGACTTCTCCCTTCCGCCGCTCGACTTGCATCGTTTCCAGGCCGATGCTTCGCTCCAGGATCAGACCCTCGCACTCGTCAACGCCCATGCAGAATGGATCGGCGGCACCGCTCAAGGTTCGATGAGCGCCGATTTTTCGGCCGGCCCGGCATACAAGATTGATGCAAAGTTCGAGCGGGTGAATCTGGCGGATCTTGTTCGCGGTGCAGGAGCGTTCCAGGATCGCTTCGCAGGAATTGCGTCGGGCGAGCTGGCGCTCGAAGCCCAGGGGGTCGGCCGCCAGGCGCTGTCGGGATCCCTCACCGGTCGCGGCTCGCTCCAGGTCCGCGATGCGAAACTGCGCAGCTTCGATCTGGCGGCTTCTCTCCGAAACGCAGCGCGCCGGCCGGGCGACAGCACGTTCCAGGAAGCCTCCGGCAGTTTCTCTATCGCCGGGGGAAAGGTACAGGTCGTCAGGATGCGCCTTCAAAATTTCGGCGACGAGATCGAGGCCAGCGGCGATGTGGCTTTCGCCCGCACGCTGGATCTTCGTGTCCGGCTCCTTCCGTCGCCGAAGGCGGATTCTACGTTTCGGCTCACCGGCTCGCTGGACGCGCCGCTGATTACGCGAATCGAAGCTCGCCCGCGTGCGCGTTGAAACTGCATTCGCAGCGAGCGGAGCCCGTCCGTTTGCCCGCGGTATGGCGCTGTGCTAGCGTCCGGGGCATGAACTGGCGCGCCGCATCTTTGATCATCGCGCTCATTGGTTGTGCCGGGACGTTCGTGAACGCCCGGCAGCAATCGCCCGGTCGCGCCTCCTCTTCGGGTGAAGCGCGGCTTCTCCGCACGTTTTCGGCGGACACCACGAGCCAGTACCGCATCCAACTCACCGTGCACAGTGAACTCACCGGAGATCAGCCTGAAACAATTGGCGCAAAGACGTATGTGCATCCCTTCGCGCGCTCGGCCGGGCGAACGGTCGCGTGGCGGGCGGTGCGCCACGTGCTCTCAGTTGGACCGGACGGGACTGCCGGCATCGAGGAATCGCTTGAGGATTTTAGCGGCGTCGAGACAGCTTCCTCGACGGGCGGCGATCCCGAGTCAGCGAAGCTCGAGAGTGCTCTGGGCACGGTCCTCGAAAACTGGATTCACGCAGGAATCATTACTCTGCGTTATCGCGAGACGGTCGCGGGCCAACTGCAGGGTCTCGACCCGGCGGGAGTCCCGCGGCTGGAAGAAGCCGAGCCGCCTTTGCTGGCGTTGTGGCTGCTGCGTGCGCTGCGCCCAACGGCGCCGCTTCCGGAGCGGCCGATCGCTCTCGGCGAGCGCTGGCAGGAGCCGCGCGCCGTGGCGTTCGACGGCTGGAGCGGCGTGCAAGCTTTTGAGAGCGGCGAATGGCTCGCGGCGCCGCAGGCCACGTCGCTCGAACCGGCGGCACGGCTGCTCGACGTGCAGCAAATTCTGGGAACGATTGTCGCCGGGCCGGAAAGACCCCCGGAAGGCTCCGCGCAGGGCAGTTTTCACGGCGAGTCGCTGGTGACGTTTTCGTTGATGGATTGCCGCTTGCTCGCAGCCACCCGCTCTGCCACGCGCGGAGTCACGTGGACGTTGGCGCCGGTCGCGGGGCTCGAGCGGGCGCCGCAATTCGCCGCCCGGCTTTCCGCGCAGGTCGAAATCGAGGAATGTCATGGTCCGTGTTTGGTGGGTTCCAACCGCCATTTTTTGCGCGGCCCTCGCTAGCGCGCTCACTCTCCCCCAGGCCGGCGCGCTCGCCGAGGAGCGCCTGCGCCTGGTCCCTCATTTCTTTCAGGGTGAGACACTGCGTTATCACTACGATCTGCGCACGGAAACCACTAGCCAGAGCAGCGGCCCCATCGTGAATCCGGAGTCTTCGCACGCTCTGAAGCTTACCGTCAACGCGTTGGTGCGGCTCGATGTGTTGCGCGTTGAGGTGGAATCCGACGCCGGCGCTCCCCGCGTGCGCCTTCGCGCGACCTACGAGAAATCTGTTGTTGACGCGCAAACCGATGCCTTCGATCCCGGCCAACCGGATCTTCAGGACCAATACCGCAAACTCGAGGGCCGTTCCATCGAGTTCACTCTCCAGCCTGGCGGCAGCGTGAGCGACATCGCCGGCCTCGAGGAGATCTTGCCGAACGAAGCGGCCGCGAATTCCGTGCGCGGCTGGCTTGCCGGACTCACGCAGGGGGCAGAGCTGCCGCGCGGTGGTATCGCCGTCGGGCAGAAGTGGTCCGCCGAAAGGCCGGTGGAGACGGCGCCACTCACCGGCCTCGTGTGGAAGGCGGAGTCCACCTATTTGCGCAACGAAGCCTGCCATCCGGGCGCGTCCTCTGCGAATCCTGCCAGCGCAGCCACCAGCGCCGTGGAAAGTTGCGCCATCATCTTGACGCGGTTTCGCATTGACGCGCGCCATGTGCCCCGTGATCCCACGCCCGCGGAGTACCGCCGCAACGGGTTGCGCACCTTCGGAAAATGGACCGGCACCGGCGAGAGCCTCACCGCAATCTCTTTGCGCACGGGCTTCGTGCTGAGCGTGACGCAATCCGGCACGGAAGACATGGACGTCACCATCGCCAGCGCTACGGCAACGGCGCGCATGCGCTACGCCGGAAAGATCAAGACGCAATCGCAGATCAATCTCGTCCCAGCCGCGCCCGCCACGGAACGCTGACTGCGGCATCGAATTGTTTTTCGCCCACCTGGGCACTCACGCCTCGCCCCCGCAAAATCACCTCTCCTGAAAATGCGCTATACTCGAAAGTTTAGGGACGGCCCGTTTTTTCAGCCGGAGAGCGTCACCGACATGGACTTCAAGCTCGTCAGCGATTATCAGCCGCGCGGCGACCAGCCGGAAGCGATCGCGGGACTCCTCCGTGGCATCGAGCAGGGCGACAAACACCAGGTTCTGCTCGGCGTCACCGGCTCGGGCAAGACCTTCACCGTGGCCAAGCTGATCGACCGGCTCCACCGGCCCACCATCGTCCTGGCCCACAATAAGACCTTGGCCGCCCAGCTCTTCCACGAATTCAAGGCATTCTTCCCGCAAAATGCGGTCGAATATTTCGTCAGCTACTACGACTATTACCAGCCCGAGGCCTACGTTCCGTCGAGCGACACCTACATCGAGAAGGAGGCCACGATCAACGACGAGCTGGACAAATTGCGGATGAGCGCGACGCGTTCGCTCTTCGAGCGCCGCGACGTCATCATCGTCGCCTCGGTCTCGTGCATCTACGGCCTCGGTTCGCCCGAAGCCTACTACGGCATGTTGCTGATGCTCGAGAAGGGCCAGACCATCTCGCGCGAGGCGATCCTTCGCAAGCTGGTCGAAATCCAGTACGAGCGCGCCGAGGACCTACGCCGCGGCACTTTCCGCGTCCGCGGTGACCGCATCGAAATCTACCCCCCGTATGACGATCTCGCCGTGCGCGTCGAGCTCTGGGGCAATCAGATTGAAGCGATCCGAAAGATGGACCCGCTCACTGGCGAAATCCGCTCGCGGGAAGGCGAGATCGCTCGCATCCCCATCTATCCGAAGACGCACTACGTTTTGCCCGCCGAAAAAAAAGAGCGCGCGGTCCAGACGATTCTCGAAGAGCTCGACTGGTGGAAGGGCGAGCTCGAGCGGCAGGGAAAGATCGTCGAGGCGCAGCGTGTCGAGCAGCGCACGCGTTTCGACATCGAAATGATCCGCACGATCGGCTACTGCCACGGCATCGAGAATTATTCACGGCATCTTTCCGGCCGGCTCCCCGGCGAAGCCCCGCCCACGCTGCTCGATTACGTCCCGCAGGATTTCCTGCTCGTCGTGGACGAAGCGCACCAGACGATTCCGCAGTTGCATGGCATGTACCATGGCGACCGCTCGCGCAAACAAACCCTGGTGGACTTCGGCTTCCGGATGCCCTCCGCGCTCGATAACCGCCCGCTGACGTTCGAGGAATTCGAGCACCGCACGAACCAGGTCGTGTACGTCTCGGCCACGCCCGGCCCGTATGAGCTCACGAAGTCCGGCGGCGTCGTGATCGAGCAGGTGATCCGGCCGACGGGACTGATCGATCCGGAGGTGGAGGTCCGGCCAGTGAAGGGGCAGGTGGACGATCTGCTCGAGGAGATTCGTGTCCGCGCGCTGCGCGGCCAACGCGTCCTGGTGACGACTCTGACCAAGCGCATGTCCGAAGATTTGGCGGAATATTTTGGTGAAGTAGGCGTGCGCTGCCGCTATCTGCATTCCGAAATCGAGACCCTCGAGCGCGTGCGCATCCTGCGCGACCTCCGTCGCGGCGAATTTGACGTATTGATCGGCATCAACCTGCTCCGGGAAGGCCTCGACCTGCCCGAGGTATCGCTGGTGGCGATCCTCGACGCGGACAAGGAAGGCTTTCTGCGCAGCGAGACGTCGCTCATCCAGACGATTGGACGCTGCGCCCGGCACCTCGAGGCGAAAGCCATTCTCTATGCCGACGTGATGACGGAATCCATGCGGCGGGCCATCGGCGAGACCAACCGCCGCCGCGCGAAACAGACGGCGTACAACCTCGAGCACAACATCACGCCGCAATCCATCGTGAAATCAGTCGATATGCAGCTTGCTGCGATCGTCGAAGCCGATTATCTGACGGTGCCGGCGGACGATGCCGCGCTCGGCGAGATTGCCAATGAAGAGCAGTTGCACCAGGCCATCGCCCAGCTCGAAACGCAAATGCGGGAGGCAGCGAAGAAGTTCGAATTCGAGCGCGCCGCTGCGCTCCGCGACCGCATCCGTGCCATGAAGCTGCGCGACCTGGGCGAGATCTTTTCTCCGGCGCCCGTTCCGGCATCCGCCCCCGCCTCTCCCGCCAAAAACTCCCAGTGACATTGAACTTGCTGCAGCGGCCTTCCAGAGTCTGTGCAGCAACCTAACGGCTATTTGAAAAAGTCGGGCGGCTGTCATTCCGACGAGCCGAATGCGAGGAGGAATCTGCATTTTTCTTGGTTTCTTGCAAAAAGTAGACTCCTCGCTTCACCCGGAATGACAACCGAAGACAATTTTTCAACAAGCTCTTAAGCGTCTCGTCAGGACACGCCTTCGGTGTACGGTGCCGTAAGAATCGCAGCTTCTCGTCAGGGCACGCTTTCAACCGTGCCGTCAATGCGGCATCTCCAACCCGGCTTTAGCCGCTGAGGGACTTCGGCGCGCTTCCGCCGCCAAACCAGCCCAGGACCGCGCCTCCATGCCGTCTCTTGCGCCGCTGCGCTTTCAGACCAGCCCGCGCCGCAGTTCTTCAAGGGGATAAAACGTGCCGCGCCACTCGATCCCGCCCCGCCACAGCGTGACGACCATCGAGCGCAACATCATGTAGCAAAAGAGGAGCGCGCCCAGTGGATGCGTGAAGCCGTATAACCAGGAAGCCCCGGACTGACGCGCGGCGCCGGCCAGGAATGTGGCCGCCAGCGTGGCAGCCACGGCCGCGCAGATCAGCGCGACTCCATGCGCGAAAGCCAGCGCCAGGAAAGGCACGACGCTGACCAACAGCGCGCCGGCGATCATCAACAGTGCGACCAAAACACGGAAGCCGCTCGCGGCAAAGAAGTTTTTCGTCACGCTGTGCACGAGTTCCCGCAGGCCTCGATTCCAGCGCAGATGCACCAGCGAATCCGCAATTGCCACGCCCGACCGAAATCCGCCGAGCTTCACCAGTTTGCCGAGTTTCATGTCGTCCACGACCTCCAAGGCAAGCCGGCGGTGCGTTCCGATCGTCTCGTAGGCGGATCGCCGCAGGAGCTGGAAATAGCCGGCCCCCATGTAGCGGCGCGAATCGGGGGCCGGGACTCGCCACGGCTCGACGCCGAAGGTAAAGCCGACGGTGAAATAGAGCGTTGCGGCCGTTTCCCAGAAACCGGAGAGGTCGATCTTGGCTATCAAAGACAGATGATCCAGATCGTCACGCCCCGCCACCGCGATCGCTCTCCGCAGCACGTCCGGCGCAAAATGAACGTCGGCATCCGTGAAAAGGAGCCATTCACCGGTTGCCAGCTCGGAGCCCTTCTGGAGGGCGTGTGGTTTTCCGAGCCAGCCGGCGGGCAGTTCGCGGACGTGGACAACCTTCAGGTGGGAGTTGCGCTGCGCGGCATCCTCCAGGATTTGCGCGGTGCCGTCCTGCGAACGGTCGTTGACGGCGATCACCTCGAAATCGGGATAATCCATGGCGAGCATCGAGGCGAGCGCTGCCGGCAATTTGTCCGCCTCGTCGCGCGCTGCGAAGACCAACGAGACTTTCGGGCAGGCGGCAATCTCTGCCGGAGGGATGCGGGCCAGCCGCGGAAGCTTCGCTAGGCCGCGCACCGCGCGGACGAACTGCACAACCCACCCAAGCGCTATAACTCCGAGGAGCGCGGTCCAGAGGATTTGCAACTTTGATTTTTCCCGGGCGCGAGTGGAACGAAACAGTTATCCTATCACGCAGCATGGGAGCGACAATTTCGATTGTGGGCGCGGGGCGCGTGGGGCGCACGCTCGGCCGCCGGCTCCACGAGTTGGGCTGGACGATTGACGCGGTCGTCACCCGTTCGCGCGCGACGGCGCGTTCCGCCGTCCGTTCCATCGGAGCCGGCCGGGCGCACGGAGCCCTTACCCGCCAGGTGCTCGCCGCCGATTTGGTCTTGATCGCAACGCCCGACGACGCCATTGCAAGCGTCGCAACAGCGCTCGCGCGCATGGGTGGCGCGGAATGGAAGGGCCGCGTGGTGCTGCATACCAGCGGCGCGCTCGATCGCAGCGCCTTACAGCCGCTTTCTGTGCAGGGCGCTGCCACCGGTTCGCTCCACCCGCTCCAAACCTTTACCGGCAGGGGAACGCCGCGCCTCGAGGGCCTCGTCTTCACCGTCGAAGGGGACCGGCGCGCGCTGGCGATGGCGCGAAAAATCGCGCTGGCGCTGGGCGGCGTGCCGGTGACGATCGACGGGCGAAACAAGCCTGCCTATCACGCCGCCGGGGCGTTCGTGGCCGGGCACCTTCTTGCGGTGCTCGAAGCGGCCACGCAGATGTTCATGCGCATCGGCTACAGCCGCCGGCGCGCCGCACAGGCCTTGCTGCCGCTCGCCCATCAAATGTTGGAAAATTTTCAGCGCCACGGTCCGCGCGTGGCCTGGACGGGGCCGCTCTCGCGCGGCGATTTCGCAACGGTGGGGAAGCATCTCGAGGCGCTGCAGCAATTTCCCCGCGAATTCCAGGAGGCCTACGCCGCGCTCACTCGCCTCGGCGCGCGAACGCTGGCGCGGAATCCGCAGGCCGTGCTTGCGAAACTCGATCGCGTTCTGCGCGGCGCCAGGGGAGGGAAGTCTTGACCAGTTTGCACATGCCGGTGGAGAGCAGCACGCTCGCGAACGGACTGCGCGTCATTGTTTCGCCCGACCGCACCGCGCCGGTGGTCACGGTGGGCGTTTATTACAAGATCGGTTTCCGTCTCGAGCCCCGCGGGCGAAGCGGCTTTGCACACCTCTTCGAGCACATGATGTTCCAGGGCTCGGAAAATGCCGGGAAGATGGTCCACATCAAGCTGGTCAATGCTGCCGGCGGGACGCTGAACGGCAGCACGCACTACGACGTGACGAATTATTACGAGGCGGTGCCGTCGAATGCGCTCGAGCGCGTTTTGTGGCTCGAAGCCGACCGCATGCGCGCCCTCAAGGTGGACGAGGAGAACTTGCGCAACCAGCGCGACGTCGTGAAAGAAGAAGTCCGCGTCAACGTGTTCAACCAGCCGTATGGCGGATTCCCCTGGCTCGACCTGCCGCCGGTGGCCTACCGGAGCTGGCCCAACGCCCATAACTTTTACGGCGATTTTGCCGACCTCGATGCCGCCACACTCGGGGACGTACAGAGCTTTTTCAAGACGTATTACACGCCGAACAATGCGGTGCTGCTCATCCTCGGAGATGTGAAGCCGGAAGAAGGCTTCGCCTTCGCGCATCGCTACTTCGACGACATTCCCGCGGGCAAGCTGCCGCCGCCGGTGGACGCAAGCGAGCCGCCGCAAACCGAAGAGCGCCGCGGCGAGGTGGAGGAAAAGTTCGGCACCCTGCCCGGGCTGGCCATTGGCTATCACGCCCCGGAGCGGAACACGCCGGACTGGCACGCGCTCGCGATGGCGGACCTTGCCCTCCACGGCGGCCGCGCGGGCCGGATCTATCGCACGCTTGTCCTCGAAAAACAGATTGCCGTGGATACGGAGGGCGGCATCTTCTATCCGAATGGCGACATGTTCGATTACAACGGTCCGGCGCTGATGGTCACGCGGATTTTTCACCGGCCCGAGCACTCGCCCGGGCAAACCATCGCCGCCTACGATGAAGTCATCGGCGAGGTGCAGGCGAAGCCGCTCGGGGAAGAGGAACTCGAGCAGGTCAAGGTGAAGTTCCGCTCCGACTACATCTCTGCGCTCGAAGGCGGGATGGGCAGTTATATGCCGCGCTTCGGCCTGATGCATTACCTTGCATGCTTCACGCTCTTCGACAACGATCCCCAGCGCGTGAACACGGCGCTCGACGGATTCCTGCGCGTCACGCCGCAGGAAGCGCAAGCGGCTGCGCAGAAATACCTCGTCCCGCGCAACCGCGCAATCTTGCTTCGGACGCCCGTCCGGCACGGAGGTGCACAATGAGCACCCTTCCTGCGGATGGAGTGCGCGTCACCGCCCCGCCGCCGCTCGCAACCGAACATCCGGTCGAATGGCCGAAACGAACGGTACGCACGCTCGGCAACGGCCTCCGCGTCGTTCTCGCGGAGTCGCACACCTTTCCCAGGATTGCGGCCGACCTGTTCTTCCGCAGCGGCAATGCCGCCGCGTTCCATATCGCCCGCGGCCTCGCGGAGATCACCGCGACTGTCGTGCGCACGGGGACGGCCTCGCGGGCCAGCCGCCAGATTGAAGAAGAGCTTCGCCGATTCGGCGCCGACCTCGGAACGACGGCCGGAGCCGATTCGAGTTCTATCTCGGTCGCCGGTCTCTCCGAGTTCTCCACGGGCTTGCTTGAACTGGTGGCCGACCTGGCGCGCAACGCCGCGTTTCCCGCGGAAGAGTTCGAGCGCGAGCGCCGCCAGAGAATCGAGGAGTTGCGCATCGAGCGGACGACTCCCGGTTTTCTCGCGGGCGAGCGGATGCGCCGCGTCCTCTTTGGTGACGATCCTTATGCAGTGGTGGCGCCGACCGAGCAGCAGGTGCAGGCTTACCGCCGCGAGCAGCTCCTCGCGTTCTACCGCGAGCATTACGTTCCCGAAAATGCGCTGCTCATTGTCGTCGGAGACTTTTCGGCGTTGCAGATGCTGGAACAGATTGAAAAGATTTTCAGCTCGTGGGCGGCGGCAAAGCCGCGTTCGCTGCAGGCGTCGGAGCCGCCAATCCTCCGCGGCAGGCGCGTGCATGTGGTGCATCTGCCGGGCACGGTGCAGGCGCAGGTCCTCCTCGGCAACCGCGCCATCACTCGTCACAGCCCCGACTGGCACCGGCTGGTGCTGGCGAATTCCATTTACGGCGGCGCATTTCACTCCCGGCTCGTCGTCAACATTCGTGAGCAAAAGGGCTATACCTACAGCCCGCGAAGCACTGTACACGCCCTGCGCCGCCACGGCTACTTCACGGTGCACGCGGCGGTGCGTAACGAAGTCGTGGCCGCGACGCTCACGGAAATGTTCTATGAAATGGACCGCATGCGCGCGCTCCCGGTGAGCGGTGACGAGCTAGCCGACGCCAGGAATTACCTGAGCGGCGTTTTCTCTCTGGGCGTCGCAACGCAGGCCGGCCTTGCCGGCCAGATGGCGACGGTCTATCTCGACGAGCTGCCGGAGGATTATCTCGAAAAATACCGCGAAAGGATTCGCACGCTCACGGCTGGGGATGTCCTCGCCGCCGCACGCAAATACTTTGATTCCGCGAACGCGCAAATCGTCGTCGTGGGCGATCGCGAACACGTTGCGGAGCAGGCTGCTCTCTTCGGCGAAGTCGAGATGTTCGACGCGCAGGGAAACAGGCTTTAGGAAGTGAAAAGAGTAGAGGACGTGCAATCCGCCCATGCGGCGCTTCGGCTCTGCGTCGCTTGCATATTCATCTGCGTGCTTGCGGTCGCAGCGCACGCTCAGAAGAAGCCGCCGGCAAAGCCGCTGGACTTGAACGCGGCCACCGCGGCGCAACTGGAACAGCTCCCGGGAGTCGGTCCGACGATAGCGAAAGCAATCATTCGATTCCGCGAGAAGAGCGGGCCTTTCAAGCGCGTGGAAGACCTTCTCGCCATCCGCGGCATTACCAGGAAGCGCCTCGATAAACTGCGTCCGCATGTATTCATCTCAGAAGCCTCATCTCCAAAGCCCCATTGATTCAGGCCCATTATTTCAAGAATGAGCAAAGTCAAACCAGCGGTGATCCGCGCCGTCGTTCGTAGGGCGTATTGAGATACGCCCCCACGGGGATCCCTTGCAACATTAGTTAGAGTCGTTGGTGAGTGGCCTTGGGCGTTTGAATGGCGAGAGGAACCTGGTCGGCAATCTCGAGGCCGTAACCTTCGAGCGCGACAACCTTGCGCGGGTGGTTCGTCAGCACGCGGATTCGCCGCAATCCGAGGTCGATCAGAATCTGCGCGCCGACGCCGCTCTCGCGCTGCACCATGCGCTGGCGGCTCAAGTCGCGGTCCAGTTGGCCGCGCGAATGGTAAAGAATGCGAGGCAGGTCGCCCGGCGCAGCGGCTGCCGAATCAATCTGAAAGCCGCGCCCAGTGTGATGCAGGTAAACGAAGACGCCGCGGTCTTCGCGCGCGATTGCCTCGAGCGAGCGCTCAATAATTTCGCGGCAGTCGCAGCTCACCGCGCCAAACACGTCGCCGGTCAGGCAGTGCGAATGGACGCGCACGAGCGGCGGCGCTGCGCCCGCAAGATCGCCGCGCACGAGGGCCACGTGCAGCTCGTGATCCACCTCGCTCGCATACGCAATCATGCGGAATTCGCCATGCTGGGTCGGGAGCATGCTTTCGGCGATGCGCTTCACATACCGCTCGTGCTGCATGCGGTAGCGAATCAGGTCCGCCACCGTCAGCAATTTCAGCCTGTGCTGCCCGCAGAACTCTCGCAGCTCCGGCGTGCGCGCCATCGTGCCGTCGTCATTCATGATTTCGCAGACGATTCCCGCGGGAGAAAGGTCGGCGATTCGCGCCAGGTCCACCGAAGCCTCGGTTTGCCCCGCGCGGATCAGGACGCCGCCGGTGCGAGCGCGCAACGTGTACACGTGCCCCGGCCGCGCCAGGTCTTCCGGGAGCGTGTGGGGATCGGTCGCGGCCAGAATTGTCGTTGCGCGGTCGGACGCGCTTGTGCCCGTCGTCGTGCCCCGGCGTGCATCAATCGGCTCGCAGAATGGCGTGCCGAAAGCGGAGGTGTTCCGCGGCGAAATAGGCAAAAGATTAAGTTCCTCGCAGCGTTGCTCCGTCAGGGCAAGACAGATCAATCCGCGCCCGAACTTCGCCATGAAGTTGATGGCTTCGGGCGTCACTTTCTCGCCGGCCATCACCAGGTCGCCTTCGTTCTCGCGGTCTTCGTCGTCCACGATGACGACCATCCGGCCCTGGCGAATTTCTTCGACGGCTTCTTCGACGGTCGCGAACGGTGGCTTGTCTTCGCTCATCTCAGTGCGCCAGCTTCATAAAAATATGATAGAAAATCGCGCCCATCAATCCCGCGCCGGGGATCGTCAGAACCCACGCCCAGACGATTCGCCGCGTCACGCCCCAGCGCACCGCCGTCAATCGCCGCGACGCGCCGACGCCGGAAATCGCGCCGGTGATGACGTGCGTCGAGCTGACCGGAATCCCCGCGTGGGCGGTGCTGATCAGAGTGATCGCCGCCGCCGTCTCCGCTGCGAAGCCGCCGAAGGGCTGCAGCTTCGTGATTCGCTGGCCCATCGTCTTCACCACCCGCCAGCCCCCGGCCATCGTGCCGCCAGCAATCGCCAGGTGACAACAAATGATAACCCAGAACGGCACGTAGTAGCGCGGCAGCACTCCCGAAGAGACGAGCGCGGCCGTGATGATGCCCATTCCCTTCTGGGCGTCGCTGGTGCCGTGGCCAAAGCTGAATGCCCCGGCGGAGAGGAGCTGTAAACGGCGAAACCAGCGGTCCACTCGGAGCGGAGCTTGGTTCCGGACAACCCAGCTCGTGATCACCGTCACGACCAGGGCCACGAACATCCCGATGAAGGGCGCGAAGAAAATGAACATCACCGGTTTTTCCCAGCCGGCGATGATGATCGCCTTCAAGCCTACTGCGGCAATGGCGGCGCCGCCGTAGCCGCCCATCAGCGCGTGGGAAGAGCTCGCGGGAAGTCCCAGCCGGATCGTGATGTAGTTCCAGAGAATCGCGCCGAGCAGGCCGGAGAGGAGCACGTACTGATTCACCATCTCGAGGTGAACCAGCCCCTTTCCCATGGTCGCGGCGACGGCCGTGCCGAATGTGAACGCAGCAATGAAATTCCAGAACGCGGCCCACACGACGGCCCACAGCGGCTTCATCACGCGCGTGGAGACGATCGTGGCAATCGAGCTGGCGGCGTCGTGCCAGCCATTCGTGAATTCAAACACAAGCGTGATGGTGACGATCAGGACCAGCAGGGTGAAGCTTTGCACCTGGCCGCTCTCCTCAGGGGCAGACAAAGGCGCCGGCTGCTTCCGGGAGGCGGAAACAGACGGCGCACCGGCTCACGCGCTTTTCAAGGTTACGGATTCGATGACGTTGGCCACGTCTTCGCACTTGTCCGTGGCAATCTCGAGCACTTCGATAATCTCTTTCCACTTGATAATCTGCACCGGATCCCTTTCTTGCTCGAAAAGCCCCGCGATCAGACTGCGGCAGATCCGGTCACCTTCATTCTCGAGGCGGTTGATCTCGATGCAGTGGGTCAGGATGTCTTTTCTTTTTTTGAGCATGCGGACAGCGGCAGCCACCTGGGCGGTGGCCTCGCACAAGACCTTCGCCAGCTCCGTGACGCCCGGCCGGATGCGATCCACCCGATAGATGATCAATCGCCCGGCAGCGGCGTCGATCAGGTCGAGGACGTCGTCAATCTTGCTGGCCAGCTCGTGAATGTCTTCGCGATCGAAGGGCGTGATGAACGTCTGGTTCAAGCGCTTCATCAGGTTGTGAGTGAGCGCGTCATTGGCGTGCTCGAGCGCTTTGATTCTGTCCGCGCTCGCCTTGGGGCTCGAAAAATCCTCGAGCATCTCCAGCAAGCCCTGTGCGCTGGCATGAACGTTTTCCGCCATGGCGGAAAAGAGCGTGAAGAAACTGTCGTCTCGCGGCAGAATCTTGTTCAGCAGTCCGGGCATCCGGGGTGAACCCCTCTCCAGGTTCGGATCTTGAAAGCGTCCGACTATACCTCAAACGAAATCAGCCGGGCAAGGAACGGCCCAAAAATAGGATACAGTTTCCCAGACCGCTGGAAACAAATGCGGGGCGCCGCGACACAGTCGCGGCGCCCCGCAGGGTTCGTTCTGTTTTCGCTGGTTTAGTACATCCCGCCCATGCCGCCGGGGCCGGAGCCGCCTGCACCTGCGGCCTTCTTATCGTCCTCCCTAATGTCGGCCACCAGGGCTTCGGTGGTCAGCATCAGGGCAGCGATGGACGCCGCGTTTTGCAGCGCCAGCCGGGTGACCTTGGCCGGATCAATCACGCCGGCCTTGACCATGTCGCCGAACTCGCCAGTCTCCGCGTTGAAGCCGAAGTTTTCGTCCTTCGACTCCCGCACGCGGCCGACGACCACCGCCCCTTCATGTCCCGCGTTCTGGGTGATCTGCCGCATCGGCTCTTCGAGCGCGCGCTTGACGATGTTCACGCCGACGGCCTCGTCGCCGTCGAGCTTGATTTTCTCGAGCGCCGAAATGCAGCGCACCAGCGCGACGCCGCCGCCGGGCACGATGCCTTCCTCGACCGCCGCGCGGGTGGCGTGCATGGCGTCCTCAACACGAGCTTTCTTTTCCTTTAGCTCGGTCTCGGTCGCTGCGCCCACCTTGATCACCGCCACGCCGCCCACCAGCTTCGCCAGCCGCTCTTGCAGCTTCTCCTTGTCGTAGTCTGAGGTCGTATCCTCGACCTGCGCGCGGATCTGCTTTACGCGGCCTTCGATTTCGGCGGACTTGCCGCCGCCTTCGACGAGCGTGGTGTTGTCCTTGTCAATGGTCACCTTCTTGACGCGCCCCAGATCCTCCACCTTGACGTTTTCAAGCTTGATGCCGAGGTCTTCGGTGACGGCCTTGCCGCCCGTGAGGGTGGCGATGTCTTCGAGCATCGCCTTGCGGCGATCGCCGAAGCCGGGAGCCTTCACCGCAGCGCACTGCAGCGTGCCGCGGAGCTTGTTGACCACCAGCGTTGCCAACGCCTCGCCTTCCACTTCCTCGGCGATGATCAGCAGCGGCTTGCCCATTTTCGCGATCTGCTCCAGCAGGGGCAGCAGGTCCTTCATCGAGCTGATTTTCTTTTCGTGGATCAGGATGCGGGCGTCCTCGAGCACGCATTCCATCCGTTCCGGATCGGTGACGAAGTAGGGCGACAGGTAGCCGCGGTCGAACTGCATTCCTTCGACCACTTCCAGCGTCGTCTCCATCGTCTTCGATTCCTCGACGGTGATGACGCCGTCCTTGCCCACCTTCTTCATCGCCTCGGCGATGATGGTGCCGATCTGCCGGTCGTTGTTCGCGCTGATCGTGCCCACCTGCGCGATCATGTCGCCCTTCACATCCTTGTGGAGTTTCTTGATTTCCTCCACCGCCGCTTCCACCGCGCGCTCGATGCCCCGCTTCAGCGACATCGGGCTTGCGCCGGCCGCCACCGTCTTCACGCCTTCGCGGAAGATAGCCTGCGCCAGCACGGTCGCCGTCGTGGTGCCGTCACCGGCCACGTCCGATGTTTTCGACGCGACCTCGCGCACCATCTGTGCGCCCATATTCTCGAGCGGATCCCGCAGCTCGATTTCCTTGGCCACGGTGACGCCGTCCTTGGTGATGACCGGCGGACCGAATTTCTTCTCGATCACCGCGTTGCGGCCCTTCGGGCCCAGCGTGATCTTCACGGCGTCAGCCAGGGCGTTCACGCCGCGCAGGATGGACTGGCGGGAATTCTCACCAGTCACGATTTGCTTTGCCATGGGTCTCTTTCCTCCTCGAAATTGTCTGATGATTCCGCCCGGTCAGGTTGTGCCGGGGTTGGGAGCTACTTTCGGGAGCCCGCCGCCTTCGCGGCGCCGCTCAGTTTCGCCAGGATCTCGTCTTCCTTGAGGATCAGCAATTCCTCATCATCGACTTTGATTTCGGAGCCGCTGTATTTGCCGAAAAGCACGCGGTCGCCCGCCTTCACATCCATGGGGACGCGCTGGCCCTTCTCAACTCGTCCGGCGCCGACGGCGATCACTTCGCCTTCCTGCGGTTTTTCCTTGGCCGTGTCGGGGATGATGATTCCGCCCTTCACGGATTCCTTTTCTTCAATCCGCCTGACCAGAACGCGGTCGTGCAGCGGGGTCACATTGACAGCCATCGTCTCTTACCCTCCGATGAAGAACTTCAGGATTCCTGCTCACGGAGCACCGGATGCGGCTTAGCACTCCTCTCAGGCGAGTGCTAATATATGCGGAAACCCTCCACCTGTCAAGGACTTCCACGACACTGGCATTTGTGTCGCTTGTCTCGAATCTTACTCTAACTCTCGTAAAAACAATTACTTGAGTCGTGTCGGAATTTTCCGACACTTGGTGATTGAGTTGCTCCTCCCGTTGGCGCTAGAATCGCGCCACCGGTAGCGGGCGAGTGAACCTCCTCTTCTACGTCCGACTGATTAGCCTGACGATGGGGACACTCACCTATCTCTTCTTGCTCGCCCTGATCCTGGGCCATCGCCGGCCCCGATTCTTTGAGCGGATACTTTTCTTCCTCGCGCTCTCGTTGTTTCTCATCTACTCGGGCGGCTTGCTCGAAATGAACGCGCGCATTCAGTATGCCTCGCCGCCTGAGGCGACCCGGCTCCTCTACACGAGTCTGATCACGCTCGGCATGCTGTTTCTGCCCGCGTTGCTGGTCCACGTGCATCTGCGATTCCTGAGCCTGCTTCGCCCCTCCGCACTTCCCCGATGGTGCTGGGTTATCGTGTATCTGTTTTATGCCTTCCCCCTAACCTATCTCCTCGTACCCATCCTTCTGTTCCACGGGCTTCCCTCGCTGAGCCTCAAATCGCTGCTCCATTGGTTTCGTCCCGACGATCTCTCCGTCCTGATCTTGGCGGTTCTCGTCTGCGCGGCGAGTGATTACAACATCACCAGAACCTCTGCGGATCCAACAACTCGCCGTTTTTTTCGGTTGCTCGGCTTAGCTTCCGTCCTGGTCTTGGTTCCTCTCGCCCTGTGGCAAGGGTTCGCCACGCTGGCCCCCATGCAGGGCGAGGGCACGGTCGTAGCCATCGTTGTGGCTGGGATTTTCCCCGGTGCGCTCCTGATTTACTTCGCCTTGCGGCACAATTTCCTCGAGTTCGGCGGCCAGCGAAACCTGGTGTATGCGCTCTCCGCTGCGTTTCTCTCACTCCTTTACCTCGCACTTGTCCGGCGCGTGAGTGGATGGCTCGAACCGGTGCTTCCGCCAGAAGCAACCGCAAGCATTCTGCTGTTCGTCCTCGTTTTCGCGTTCGAGCCGCTGCAAAGGAGCATCGGGCGGGCGCTCCAGCGCACGGTGCATTTGCAGATGGAGCGGGTGCAGCGGCTTTCCGGCGAACTTCAAATGGAAGCGCGCCGTGGCGACGTGGAAAGCCTCCTTGCCTTTGCCGAGCGGCGCATCTGCGATGAATTCGGCCTCGCGTCTGCCACCATCACCCTGACGGCGCCACCATCGGTTCACGCATCACAAGCTTCAGTCACTGCCGGCCCGAAAGTCCGGCTTCTGCTTCGGAAGGGCGGGGAAGAAATCGGAACTCTTGATGCTGTAGCGCACGGCGCTTTCATTTCCGGGGACGCCCGCGCCGCGCTCGAGTTTCTTGCGGAACAGTTGCCGGCTGCGATCGATCTCTGCCGCCTGATCGAAGAGAAACTTTCTCTCGAGCGCGAACTAGCCGAACGCGAGCGGCTCGCCCTGGTCGGCCAGATGGCTGCCAGCATCTCGCACAACCTGCGAAACCCTCTCAGCTCGATGAAAACCGTGCTGCAGGTGCTGCTGGAAAAGCCGGACCTCTCGGAAACCGTGCGCCACGATTGTGCGCTCGTGGTGGGCGAGATCGATCGCCTCTCCGCGAAACTTGGACAACTGCTCCGCTTCGCAAAGTCTTCGGCGCGGACGCCCCCCGAACAGCAGAAGCGTGTAGACCTGGCTTCGCTGGTGGACCAGGTGGTGACCCTTCTCAGCCGCGATGCGCCAAGGCGCCGGGTTGCCGTCACGCTTGCGCTCCCGGAAAAAGAGACGTTCGTTCTCGGCTCCGAAGAAGCCCTGAACGATGTGATCTCGAATCTCGTCGTGAACGCAATCGAGGCGGTGCCCGCCGTCGGCGGGCGTGTCCACGTGGCTCTCTCGCAGCGCGACGGGCATGCCATCCTCGAAATTTCGGACGACGGTCCGGGTATTCCCGGCGAACTTGGCGGAAAGGTGTTTCAGCCGTTTTTCACGACGAAGCCCAGCGGCACGGGCCTTGGCCTCGCCATCGTCGAAAAACACCTGGCCGAAATGGGCGCAACCATCGCCTGGGAAAGTCCCGTCACCGGCGGACGCGGCACTCGATTTACCGTGACATTTCCACTGGCCACTTGAGGAGATGCTGGAAGATGCGCACCTTATTGATCGTGGATGACGAACCGACGGCGCGCTACGGTCTCCGCCGTGCGCTCGAACATAAATATCGCATTGCCGAAGCCGCGAATGCCGCTGAGGCGCGCGCGGCGCTTCCGCGAGAGCGGCCAGATGTGGTGCTCCTCGACCTGGTGATGCCGGAGGAAGCCGGGCTCTCGCTTCTGCGCTGGATGCGCGAGAACGGGCACGAGCAGCCCGTCCTGGTGGTTTCGGCGCTCGACACGGCGAAGACGGCCGTCGAGGCGTTGCAACTTGGCGCGGCGGACTACATCGTCAAGGGATTTGACATCGAAGAGTTGCGGCGCCGCGTGGCAAATCTGATCAAGCTGGTCGATCTCAGCCAGGAAAACGCCCGGCTGCGGCGCGAACTTGTCGCCGACGGCCAGTTTGGACGGCTGCTCGGGACGAGCGCGGCGATGCGCCGCGTGTTCGAATTGACGGAGCGGGTTGCGCCCACCGACGCCACCGTCCTGATTCTCGGCGAGAGCGGCACTGGAAAGGATTTGCTGGCGCAGGAGATTCACGACCGCTCGCCGCGCGCGGGGCGCCCCTTTGTCGCCGTCAACTGCGCGGCGCTGCCGGAAAACCTGATCGAGTCCGAGCTTTTCGGCTACGAGAAGGGCGCGTTCACCGGCGCGGCACAGCAGAGAAAAGGGAAATTCGAGCTGGCCTCAGGCGGCACACTGTTTCTCGACGAGATCGGTGACATGAATCCGGTGACGCAGGCAAAAGTCCTTCGCGCGCTCGAGAATCGCAGGATTGAAAGGCTGGGCGCCGCGCAATCCATTGCAGTGGATGTGCGAGTGATCAGCGCAACGCATCGCGATCTGCCGGCGGAAATCGCCGCCGGGAAATTCCGGGAGGACCTGTTCTACCGGTTGCGCGTGGTCACGCTCGAGCTGCCCCCGCTGCGCTCGCACAAAGAAGACATCCCGCTGCTTGCCTCCGCGTTTCTCGCGCAGCTCAATGCGCGGCACGAGAAAAAAGCGCGCCTCGAGCCGGCGGCGCTCGAACTGCTCTCCTGCTACGACTGGCCGGGAAATGTCCGCGAGTTGAGAAACGCGATCGAACGCAGCCTCGTCCTCGCCACAAGAGAGGCCATTGGCCCGGCGGAGCTTCCGGAAGACATTCGGAGTGGCGAGCTGTTAGCTTCACCGGGACACCCCGCGGGCAAGAACGATTTGCTTGCCGAGGGCGATTTTCGCCAAGCGAAACGACACTTCGAAATCGCTTATTTGAAACGGAAGCTCGAAGAACATCACTGGAATGTTTCGCGAACGGCCGCGGCGGTTGGACTCCACCGGCAAAGCCTTCAGGAAAAGCTGCGCGAGTTGGGAATCCAAAGGCCGGGAAAATAGCGGCATGGCGCGATTCACGAATGTCGGCGGATTCATCCTGGCGGGCGGCGAGAGCTCGCGCATGGGCCGCGACAAAGCACTGCTCGAATGGGATGGAGAGCCGCTGCTCCTCCGCGCGGCGCGGCTGCTCGACCCGCTCGTTGACGCGCCCGTGGTGATCGCTCCGCCGGCGCGTTACGAAAATCTGGGCCTGCGCTTCGTCGCCGACGACAATCCAGGGCTAGGCCCGCTGGGCGGCATCGCCACTGCCCTGCGGATTTCGCCGCATCCGTGGAATCTCGTCATCGGCTGTGATCTTCCCTACTTGACGCCGGAATGGCTCGCGTTCCTCATCGAACGCGCGCTATCTTCCCCGTCCGACGCAGTGCTGCCCGTCAGCGCGGCGGGTGCGGAGCCGCTTTGCGCGATGTATCATCGCCGGGCGGCCGAAACAATCTCGGCGGCGCTCGGCCGCGGCGTTCGCAAAGTCACCGACGGGCTCGCCGGCCTCGCTGTGTTGTACCTCGCGTCGGACGAATGGAAAGCGTTTGATTCCGACGGCCGGCTATTCAAGAATATCAACGCTCCGGCGGAGTACGATGCCGCACGGGCAGCGCCCAACTGGAAGGCAGGGACGTGAGCGAGCACTTCATCGAGTTTCGTGGCGTCTCCATCGGCTTCGATGACCTGCCCGTGCTGCGCGACGTCAGCTTCTTCGTCGAAAAAGGCGAGACCACCGTCATTCTCGGGCGCAGCGGCGTCGGGAAATCCGTCGCGTTGAAGCTGATCCTTGGATTCTTGAAGGTCGATGCGGGCCGCGTGATCGTTGCCGGGAAAGACATCACCGATTGGGATGAAGAGCAGCTCGCCGAAATCCGCCGCCGTGTCACGATGGTATTTCAGTCCGGCGCGCTGTTCGATTCGCTCACCGTCGCCGAGAATGTCGCCTTTCCGCTCGAAGAGCGCGGCGATTTCTCCCCTGAACAAATCGATGCCCGCGTGGCTGAGCTGCTCGGCATGCTTGAAGTTGCGGACCTCGCGGACCGCTTGCCCTCCGAGCTTAGCACCGGCACGAAGCGCGCCGTCGCCATCGCGCGCGCGCTCGCGCAGGACCCCGAAGCCATCCTCTATGACGAGCCGACGACCATGGTGGATCCGCTGATGGCCGGGCACATGAGCGACCTGATCCTGCGGCTCAAGAAAAGTTTTCACAAGACCTCGATCGTCGTCACGCACGATACGCACCTGGCCGAAAAACTCGCCGACTGCGTCATCTTCCTGCACGAAGGCCGCGTCGCGTTTTTCGGCACCTGGCCGGAATTTGAATCCGCACCGGACGGCTTCCTCCGCAATTTCCGTTTGCAGGACGGGTTGATTCCCGCTCTCGACGTGACCGCGTGAGCGCGCCCTCGCCAGCCGCTTCCGATCCTCGCCAGCAACTTCGCCGCGAGATGGGCCTTTGGGACGTTCTGCTCTTCAACATCGCGACCGTGCTCGGCCCGCGATGGATCGCGGCCGCCGCTCACAATGGGCCATCCTCGGTCAGCCTGTGGATCCTGGCCGCGTTGTTGTTCTTCGTGCCTACCGCGCTGGTCATCGTGGAGCTTTCGACCCGGTTCCCGGAGGAAGGCGGCCTCTACGTCTGGGCGAAAGAAGCGTTCGGCGAATTCCACGGATTCGTCGCCGGGTGGACATACTGGATTTACACGGTTTTCTATTTTCCCGGCTTGCTGCTCGCCAGCGTTTCAATGAGCGCCTATGTGGGCGGAGCAAAGTCCGCGCAGCTTGCCCAGGACCGCACGTTTCTTGTGGTCGGTTCCTTTCTCCTGCTGATCGTGGCGGTGTGGCTGAACATCATCGGGCTGAACATCGGCAAGTGGCTGCAAAATGCCGGCGGCGTTGGGACCTACATCCCGCTGCTGATGCTGGTCGGCATCGCCGCGGTGGTGTGGCACAGGGCCGGTTCGGTGACGCATTTCACCTGGTCTAACATCTTGCCCCAGTGGAATTGGGGGACGGTGAACTTCTGGCCGCAGATCGCCTTCGCGTTCACCGGCCTCGAGCTCGTCTCGGCGATGAGTGGCGAAATCAAGAATCCGCGGAAAACCTTGCCGCGGGCAATCCTGGGCTCGGGCGTGCTGATCGCGGCGATCTACATTGTCGGCACCATCGCCGTACTCTCGCTGCTGCCGGATGCCCAGGTGGATCCGAAGAGCGGAGTTTTCCAGGCGATCACGTCCGGCTCGATGCTCCTGCGCATCGGGCTGTTCGGCGTGATCGCGGCGCTGCTCGTCTCCGTCGGCAACGCCGGCGGCGTCGGCTCCACCGTCGCGGGAATTGCACGTGTGCCGTTCGTCGTCGGCGTGGATCGTTACCTGCCCGCGGCGTTTGGCAAAATTCATCCGCGCTGGAAGACGCCGTATGTCTCCATCCTCGTGCAGGCGACGATTTCGGGGGCCATCCTTCTGGTGACGCAGATCAACGAGACGGCTAACAGCGCGTATCAAATTCTGGTGGATGCGGCGGTGATCCTGTACTTCGTTCCATTCCTCTACATGTACGCCGCTGCGATCAAGCTGTCCTACCGCCGCGACCGGTCGGAAAATTCCGACGCGGTTCTGATTCCCGGCGGCAAGCTCGGCGTGTGGGTGGCCGGCGGACTTGGATTCCTGGTGGTGGCCGGAGGCATCGCGCTGTCGCTGATTCCGCCGGGAGAAACCGCGAACAAGTTTGTGTTCGAAGCGAAACTGATCGGCGGAACCGCGGCCGCAGTTCTTCTGGGACTTGTGCTGTATTACCGAGGGGCGAAGCAGAAATCCCGGGAAGCGTCCCGTTGACGCAGATAGCAAGGCTGATCATCGAATGAGCCCACGATCGAAGAAGCGGAGAAAGGACAAGAGCCTGCACCTGCAGAATCCCGCGCTGGGCGCGGAGTTCGAGATTTTTCTGCCGCGCGGCTGGTCCGTGAAGAAGGCGACGACGGCGAAACGCAAACGCACCGCACGCCGGCCTTCCAGGCCTCGCAAACGCCGCCGCTAGCTCCCGCAGCCCGCAGAAAAAGTTTTTCTTGTGCGTTTGTGTAGCGCCGGGCTTTACGCCCGGCATCTTGCATTGTTCTGATCCGCGCATCAAAACACCGCGCGCTTCTGAATCGTTGCTTTCGTTGCCAGTGAAAACCGCGGCTCCGGCGTCCCCTTGCCGTTGACCATCGCTTCGACGTACTCGCCCAGCGCCGGGCCGTGCTTGAAGCCGTGCCCGGACCCGCCGCCGACCAGCCAGACATTTTCGAAGTCCGGGTGACGGTCGATCAGAAAATCGCCGTTCGATGTGTTCTCGTACTGGCAAACGCGCGTCTCGAGCAGCGGCGCGCCTTTCATCGCAGGGAATCGCCGCTCCAGATAATTTCGCGCAAGCTGCGTCGCTTCGGCGCTGGCGGTGCGCGTCGCCGTGTCGGGATCGATGGCGGCCCCGTGGCGGTCGTTGGCGATTTTCAGTCCGCGATTTTCGAGGTCCGGCATGCCGTACATCTCATCGGCCAGGCAGATCCACGTGGGCATGGCGGGAAGCGCAAACCGCGCGTCTCCCGGCGGCACGCCGAAGAAAAACACTTCCTGGCGCGTCGGAAAAATGCGCTCGCCGAGCAGTTGCGGAAACACCTTGGGCAGCCACGGGCCGCACGCGAAGACGAATTCCCCCGCGTGGATCGCTTCACCGCTGCGCGTGCGGACCGACGCAAGCTTTCCCCGGCCCGCGGGTGTCTCGACCGCCTCGCCGCGATAGGCAACGCCGGCCTTTTGCGATTCTGTGACGACGGCTTGCACGGCGCGCCGCGCCATCAGCACGCCGCTGCCGGGTTCAAGGATTCCCCACGCGGCTTTTTCAAACGCGATTTGCGGATACCGCTTCTCGAGTTCCGCGCGCGAAAGCTTTTCGTGCCGGACTCCGAGTTTGCCCAGGGTTGCCAGCGTATCGGCCGCGTACTTTTCGCCCTCATTCGCGATCCACAGAACACCCGTGGGGTGAAAGAGCGCGTCGCCGCGCTGCCCGAAAAGTTCCTGCCAGAGCGGCAGCGAACGCATCGCCCAGCGCGTGTACAACTCGTCGGGGCCGTACCCCATGCGGATGATTCGCGATTCGCCTCCCGAACTCGCCCGCGCGTTCGCGGGGCCGTACTCGTCGAGCAGAAGAACGCTGCGTCCGCTGCGCTGCAACGTGTAGGCGGACCACGCGCCGATAACGCCGGCGCCAATCACCGCCACGTCGTAGGAACGGCCTTGCGTCCGCGCTGCGTTCATCGAGAATGCTCCTGCCCGGCTCGCGCGTGGCCGGAGTGTGTCCCGCAGAAACGCGCCAGCCGCCGCCACAGTCTTCAAGAATTCGCGCCGCAGGACTTTCACAAGAGGCGTTTGCCCCGCGACGTCCTAACAGCTTGTGGGAAAATACCCCGCGTCATTCTGAGGGCCGTTTGACGGCCCGAAGAATCTCTCTTTCCCCTCGCATTTTCACGAAGAGAGGTTCCTCGCTGCGCTCGGAATGACGACATTAGCCGTTTTTTCAACACCCTGTTAAGAGCTCCGGCTTCAGGGGCTAAAGAGTGTGTGTGAGAACCATGAAAACGATCCCTCAGCAGCTTCCCGACAAAAGGCGTCGGGACGCACAAAACGCGAAAGCCGCGACCCCCGAAAAGACATTGATGAGCCACGCTCTAGAAGCCCTCCTCGACGAGCCTGGCGACGGTGAGCCGCGAAGGGGCCGGCTCGCGGCCCGCCTCGCGTTGCCGCTCGACGTATTTGGCGAGAATGTCGGTTTCCAGGTTCACCGCGTCGCCGGTTGTTTTTTCGCGCAGATTCGTGTTGGCATAAGTGAACGGAATGATGGCGCAGTCGAGGATGCCGTCGCTCCACGTGGCAACTGTCAGACTGATGCCGTCAATCGCGATCGAGCCTTTCATCGCCACGTAGCGCCCCAGCCCTTCCGGCACGCGCACCGACAGCCACCAGTTTTCGCCCTCGCGCGCGAGCCGCGCGATCTGGCCGACTCCGTCCACATGACCCTGAACGAAATGCCCGCCGAGCGGCGCGCCGGCTGCGAGCGGCCGTTCGAGATTGACCGCGCACCCCTGCTTCATCTCGCCGAAGGACGTGCGACGCAGGGTCTCGCCCGACAGGTCCGCGGCGAATGCGCCGTCGCCAATTTCCACCGCGGTCAGGCAGCAGCCGTTTACGGCGATGCTCGAGCCCTGCCCGAGCGACGCGGCAAGCTCCGCGCGCACGCGCAGACGCCCGCCTTCGCCCCCGCGCTCGAGCGATTCCATCTTGCCGACCGCTTCAACGATTCCCGTGAACATGGTCAGCTCTTATAGCGCACCCCGTATGCACCCGCAACCCTGCGGGCCACGGCCCGCGATTCGCGCTGCGCGGGCCTAGAAATGACGCATCGTGAAAAAGTGCGATTTTGTTGCGATTTGGCGCGAAGCCTTCCGTTTGTTTTCAAGGGGTTGGCTCGCTTTTTGTTTGATTTTTTGTTGCGGTTAGATATTTCGTCCAGTAGGCGTCGCGATCCGGCCAGGTCGGAACTGCATCTGCTGATCCTGCACGGTTTAGGGGCGCAAAGGGGTCGCCCGAGCCGTCGCGGGACGGGTTGAGATGCGTAACGATGCTGCGATTGGGCGGATCAACCCATTCGCCTTCGTCGGTGATGCGGGTGCGCGCGCGGACGGCGCGCACAACGGCGCTGCCGGTGACTTTGACTTCGTCGGCGCGCTCGATGATATTGTCGAGCGCCATAGCGATGTTGCGGCGGCGATAGGCGTAGAGGCCAGTGGCGTGGGCATGGCGATAGAGAGAGGCGCGGTCACGGATGCCGTAGCGTTTCGAGATGGCGGCGGGGCTGCGCCAGTCGAGGAAGTCGAGTTCGATGAAATAGCACTGCGGGTGCCTGCAGATGGTGCAGCGGCGTTGGTGGTAGCTGATGTCGGTCTGGTATTTCTCGGCGAGAGCGAGCGGGGCGGGTCGTTCGTGTGTTGATTTCATGGGGTAAGGTAGCGTGTCCTGGGGCGAAATGCAAATCGGAGTGCCTGTGGACATTGGGGGAGAAAGGCAGTCGAGAGTCAAAAGTTAAAAGTGTCAGAGCGGGGAAAAGAGAGGAACGCGCGAAGTGACAGCCTTGGACAAAGAGACCTATAGAGGTTGGTTCGGTGGTCGAGCGGGCGGCTGCGGCGAGGGACACGGAACCTCCTGCCGTCCTTGCAGACAGCGCTTGACGATTGACTACATGGCGTAATATATAAATGTGCCTCCTAGTTGAGCCTTGTCTTGGGTTAGTGGCAATTGGCTCTGTGCCGGGCTTACAGCCAGGCCGAACTGCATTGCGTGGGATTCTAATAGCGGCGCCGCCGCCGTCCAGCTATACGCTGGCCGCCGCCGCCGCCGCTACGCGTGAGTAAGAGGCACCCGAATAATGGGGGTATTCTCCCATCCTGCCGCTGATAGGCTGCTTGCAGAATTAAAGAGCGCGTTCACAGGCGCCGTCTTCGATAGCAGGCAGACGTTCTTTCTCTTCGTCTGCGGCGGTCCCGTTGACGGTCCAGAGCTTACGCTTCGCCGCAAATTCCTCGATTGGTCCAAATGCGAACTCCCTGACTTCATTGTCATCCTAGCTGAAGAAGCGTTCAAACAAGTGCGGTCCCACAAGCCCACTCGCGCGGTGAACCTGGGAGCTTTCGAGAAGCTCATTGCAGAGGTTGCAGATATCGTTGTCATCTTCCCAGAAAGCCCCGGGTCTTACGCGGAGGTTGGATTTTTCTCCGGTTCGCAGCACATCCCAGCAAAGACGATCGTGGCGAACGACTCGACCTATCGAGGTGTGCAGTCGTTCTTGAATCTTGGCCCACTTAGGAGCATTGATTCGAAGTCGAGATTTAGCCCGAGGATTGATATCAGGATTGCCGACCCATTAGACGATTTTGCGGCTATCAATCGACATTTGAACGCATGGAAAGCGGTCGAGAGGAGGCAACGGTTCACGTATGCGGGATATCGTGATTTGGATCATAAACAGAGATTGATAGTGATTCTCGAAATGCTCAATCTCCTCAGGTTGGCGACCCTGGGGGATTTGCGTTATGCAATTAAGGAAACGTTCGGCTCGGCCAGTTGGGAGAGTGTGAGCCGCTTGCTGTCCATTTTGGTTGGTGCGGAATACGTAAGAGAAGTGGGAGGTCGCTATGCCCTGGCGAAGGGCCGGGGAACAATGTTGGAATTTGAGGTTGCCAACAAGAAAGAAGACCTAATTGCCCGCGTGACGGAATACTATCAGAGTCATCGGCCTGAATTGTACGATGCGGTAAGAACCTGGGCCTCATCATGATATTAAGGCTCATTGCGCGCGACCTTGGGATCGCTGAGAGCTATGTTGGAGGTCTGGCCAAGACCGCTTCACATCGATATTTTTCGTTCAAGATACCCAAGAAAGGTGGCGGCGAACGTGAGATTCATCACCCCTCGAGGGAACTGAAGCTGATTCAACGCTGGCTCGCCAAGAACGTGTTCGAGCGTCTTCCGGTCCACGAGGCGGTGTATGGCTATCGCGAGGGACGAAACATCGCGCAACATGCAAGCCTGCATTCTCGCCACAATTTCCTTCTCAAGCTCGACTTTACGAATTTCTTCCCGTCGATCCTGGGAACTGATGTAGTCAACGTCCTAAGGCGCAGCGCGGACACCTTGAGTGGTGTCATCACGACGGAGTCGGACTATGAGCTAATTCGCCTCTTAGTGTGTAGGAAAGGCTGTTTGACCATAGGTGCGCCGAGTTCCCCTATCTTATCAAACGTGGTCATGTTTGAGTTTGACAGAGATTGGGCCACGCGGTCTGAGGCCGAAGGAATCGCCTACTCCCGCTACGCCGACGATCTTTGCTTTTCGACAGATAAACGTAACTTGTTGGCAGGTTTGCTCGAGCAACTTCGGGCTGACATAGCACGACGTCATTCGCCACAACTTCATCTTAACGGGGATAAGACTGTGTTCACTTCGCGAAAAAGACTACGCTTGGTCACGGGTCTGGTCTTGACTCCTACGAAACAGATCTCCGTCGGTCGGGCAAGGAAACGGACGGTGAAGTCTTTAGTCTATCGTTTTACACGGGGTCTCCTTTCGGATAAGGAGAAGACCAGCCTTGGAGGAGTCTTGTCCTACATTCGGTCAGTAGAGCCGAGCTTCGTTGAAGCGTTGAAGAAAAAGTACGGCCCCGGCGTCATGGGGTCGATCGGCATGTAATTTGCGTCCGGTCTTCTCTGGTTCTATCCTCCCCGTAATTTATCAGGTTTCTGCAAGGCGACGTTCGCGGCGAACTCGTCCCTTGTCTAAATAAAACCTAAGATAGGAAATAGCTACTCTCGACGCTGACGGGTCAGGTGCGTCGGTCGGGAGAAGCAGATTCCTCACCCCGGTCAAGCTGTGGCCAAGGTTTGGACTGACAGAGCGCGCTGGGAGCGGGGAGGCGCGTGGGATTAAAGAGGTCGCGAGAGGAGCGGAGTGAGGCCATGCCTGCGGCAGACGAGCCATGCCTACGGCAGGCAAGCCGTGCCTACGGCAGGTAAACTTCGAGCATGAGGTCGGGGCCAAAGCGCGCGATGCGGGAAATGCGAAGAGTTGGCGCGGCGGCGAGAGAGCGCCAGGGGCTGGAGCCGAAGGGGCCAGCGGCAAAAGGGACGGCGGCGCTGCCCAGGATTTTCGGGGCAAGGAACAGGATGATCTTATCCACGATTCCGGCGCGGAGGGCGGCGCCATTCAATTCCGCGCCGCCTTCGAGGAGGACGCTCAGGATTTCGCGGCGGCCCAACTCGCGCAGAGCGGTCCGCAAATCCACGCGCCCGCGATCGCTGCGAACGCGCACCACTTCGACGCCTGCCCGCCGCAATGCGCGCGCCCGCGCGGAGTTTTCCGGCCGCGTGGTGAAGACGAGGACGTCGCCGCGAGCCGAACGCACCAGCTTCGAGCGCAGCGGAAGGCGCAAGCGCGAATCGAGAATCACGCGCAGAAGCGGGCGGCGGCGCGGGCGGCCGGTGCGATCGGTGAGGCGCGGATCATCGGCGAGAACGGTGCCGATGCCGGTGAGCAGTGCATCGGAGGCGTGGCGCAGGCGCTGGACTTCTTCACGGGATGCGGGCGAGGTGATCCACGTCACGGAATGGCCCGGCAATCCGATCCGGCCGTCGAGCGTCGCCGCGGACTTCAGCGTGACGAACGGCCGCCGCGTGCGAATCCAGCAGGCGAATGGCTCATTCAAGCGCCGCGCTTCTTCCTCGCGCACGCCGGCCGTCACCTTCACGCCGGCCCGCCGCAAGCGGGCGAATCCGCGGCCGGAGACCGCGCGATTCGGGTCACGCATCGCCGCGACGACGCGCGTGATTCCCGCCGCGAGAATCGCTGGCGTACACGGAGCGGTGCGGCCGGTGTGGCAGCAGGGCTCGAGATTCACATAGAGCGTTGCGCCACGCGCCGCTTTGCCCGCTTGTTCCATCGCAAGCACTTCGGCGTGCGCGCGGCCTTCGTAACGATGAAAGCCTTCGCCGACAATGCGGCCGCGCTTCACGAGCACTGCGCCGACCAGCGGATTCGGGTGGGCAAGCGCTTCGCCGCGGCGGGCGAGCGCGAGTGCGCGGTCCATCCAGCGCGCGTCAGGTGACTGGCTGGGTGCGACCGTGTCAGTCGAAGAGCGAATTGACGAAGGTTTGCGCGTCAAAGGGCACCAGATCGTCTATCTGTTCGCCGGTGCCGACGAAGCGGATCGGCAGGCCAATTTCGCGCGCGATGGCCACGACAATGCCGCCCTTCGCCGTGCCGTCGAGTTTCGTCAGCACGATGCCGGTGACACCGACATGGCCGGTGAATTCGCGCGCCTGGGAAAGCCCGTTCTGGCCGGTGGTCGCGTCCATCACCAGAAGAACGTCGTGCGGCGCGCCGGGAATGAGCTTCGCGGCGGTGCGCTTCATTTTTTCGAGTTCGGCCATCAGATTCGATTTTGTATGCAGCCGGCCGGCAGTGTCCACGATCACGGCATCCGCATGGCGTGCACGCGCGGCGACAAGCGCGTCGTAGACGACCGCGGCGGGATCGGCGCCGGGCTTCTGCTTGATCAAGTCCGCGCCGGCGCGCCGCGCCCAGATGTCGAGCTGTTCCGCGGCGGCGGCGCGAAACGTATCGGCGGCGCAGAGCAGCACGGTGCGGCCTTCCTGTTTCAACCGGTGCGCCAGCTTGCCGATCGTCGTCGTTTTTCCGGAGCCGTTTACGCCGACAACGAAGATCACGCGCGGCGCGGCGTCCGTTTGCCCGTTCGAAGAAACGGCTGGCGTTGCCAGGACGCGCAGGATCTGGTTCTTCAGTTCCGCCCGGAACTCCGCGGAGCCGGCGAGGGCGCGTTCGTTCACCTGCTGGCGCAGCGCCGCAAGTACTTCGCGCGTCGTGGCCACGCCGATGTCGGCCGAAAGCAGCGCGGCCTCGAGCTGGCTGAGGACCGCGGGATCAACCGGCCGGTCGCCGGTGAGGATCTGTTCGACTTTGGCGGCCAGTTCCGAGCGAGTCTTCGTAACGGACTGCTTCAGCCGTTCGAGCAGCGATGGTCCGGGTTTTCCGAAGAGCGAGATCATGGCAGACGGCGCGCGGCCAAGGCGCACGCGAAGCCAGCCATTCTAGCAGAGGGCGCTCCGGTTGGGTGTTCCGCGAGGATCGCGCAGGAAAGGGAGCGGCTAGACTTCGACGAGGGCGGCGGTGGTGTGCAAGAGTCCTGCACGCACCGCGGAGTCGAGCGCTGCGGTGACAGCGGGATCAAACTTCGTGCCCGACAGCTTGAGAATCAGTTCGAGCGCGTAGTCCGCTTCCTTGGCGGATTGATATGGCCGGTTCGTGGTCATGGCATCGAAGGTGTCCGAGACGGCAATGATGCGGGCCATCATCGGAATATCTTCGCCGTGCAGGCCGTAGGGGTATCCGCGCCCATCCATGTGTTCGTGGTGCAATTCGATGCCGGGGAGCATGTCCTTGAGTTGCGCGACCGGCCGCATGATGTTCGCGCCCTTCGCCGGGTGCTGCTTCATCAAATCGAATTCCTCGTCGGTCAGGGTGCCGGGCTTCTTGAGGACGCGGTCGTCCACGCCGATCTTGCCGACGTCATGGAGCAGCGCGGAAATGCGGAGGCGGTCAAGCTCTTCGGGAGTCAGGCCAAGTTGTTCGCCGATGATCACGGAATACTTCGCGACGCGCCCGGAATGGCCGCGGGTGTAGGGATCCTTTTCGTCGATGGCGGCCGCGAGCATGCGGATCGAGCCGAGGAAGAGCTCGCGGTTCTCTGCGGCGGCCTGCTTCAGGCGCTCGACATACAGCTCGATGTCGCCAGCCATGTTGTTGAACGTCTCGGCCAATTCGCTGATTTCGGCGGCGCCTTGCACCTCGGCGCGCTCGTGGAATTCGGCGCGGCTGATAGCGCGCGTGGAATCCACCAGGCCGCGGATGGGGCGCGTGATGCCGAGCGCGAAGAGGTACCCGAACACCAGCGCCACGAAAGTGACGCCGATGACGAAGCGCAGGGCCTGGGACCTGAGGTCCTGCATGCCGGCATCAATGCTGGCTTTCTCCATGCTCCGCTGAGCGATGACGGCCCAGTGCAGTTCCGGAATCGTGCTGTACGTCCCGGTGGTGGGAACGGGCCGGTTCTTTTCCAGCAGGGTGTATTCCATCGTGGCCGTGGCTCGCAGCCCCTGCGGCTGTTCCTCGAAGGTGCGGACGACCTCCGAGGAATCGCTGACATCACGGCCGGGCACCATTTCGGTTGTGTCGGGATGCGCGATGATTTGTCCGTTGCCGTCCACGATGTAGACCGTGCGGTCGCGCACGCTTACATCTTTCAAGCGGCGAAGCACCGTGTCGAGCGAGACGACCGCGGCCAGCATCCCGGTGAACTGGCCGTCCTGCATCAGCGGCACCGAAACCACGAAGGCGGGACGGTTCTCCGGCCCCACCGCAAACGTGCCGCTGACGGAATTCAATTCCTGGACACTGGCGGTGAACGCGCGTTTCAGGGCTTTGTCCACGAAGGGGTCCAGGTCGGCGCGGAAGCTGCCGGCCGATTCGCCTTTGGCATCCGTGGCGACCGCGGTGACGTACAGAATGTCGCGATTGTTCTCGACGAAATTCTGCAGCAGACGGGTCAACTGCGGGGAGTGGACGGAATCGTCCACGTTCACGATCCAGCCGGTTAAGGCCAGCACCTGCCGTTCGCTGATCAGTTGCTCGCGCAGATGCGATTCGAATTGGAGCGTTTCTTCCGCAATCGAGCGCGTGATCTCCGTCTGCTGCACGCGCTCCGTATCCTGGAGTTTTTCCCGGCTGATGCGCAGCACCTGGCGGTAGTACAGCCAGAGGGGTACCACGCTGACGAGCAGCAAAGCGCCCAGCACAATCCAGAGGATGCGCAGACGGCGGACACTGGGCCTTTTGAGGTAGTCAAGCCGCATCGGGAGAGCCCAACCTTTGCATCGTAGCCAAGCCGTTCGCAGAAAGACAACGGGACTCCGGTACTGCGCGTTGTCGGTTACGCAACGGAGGCGGGGAAACCGGCGGTGGCGTTCCGGGCGGGGCTATTCGTGTTTCAGACGGCGCTCCATCAGTTCCCGGATCGCGTCGCGCGGGGGACGGCCCTCGTACAGGACGGCATACATTTGTTCGGTGATGGGCATCTCGATGCCGAGCCGGCGCGCCAGGGTTCGCGTTGCCGCGGTGGTCCCCACGCCTTCGGCGACCATGCGCATCGAGCCGGTGATTTCTTCGAGCCGGCGGCCCTTGCCGAGTTCGACGCCGACCGTGCGGTTGCGGCTGAGCGCGCCCGTGCAGGTGAGCACCAGGTCTCCCATCCCGGCGAGGCCGGCCATGGTTTCCGGCCGAGCGCCAAGCGCGCCCCCCAGCCGCGACATCTCCGCGAGCCCGCGCGTGATCAGCGCGGCGGTGGTGTTGAAGCCGAAGCCGAGCCCTTCGATCACTCCGGCGGCGATGGCAATCACATTCTTCACCGCGCCGCCCAGCTCGACGCCAACGACATCCGCATTCGTGTACAGGCGAAACGTCGGGCCGGAAAGTTCCTCCTGCACCTTGGCGGCAAGCTGCGCATCCGGCGATGAGATCACGACAGCGGTGGGATCGCCGCGCGCCACTTCGCGCGCGAAAGAGGGGCCGGAAAGAGCCGCGACGCGCGGCGGAAATTTTTCGGCGACGACCTGCTCAATCACCTGCGTCATGCGCAGCAGCGTCTCGGGCTCAAGTCCCTTGGTCGCGCTGACGATCGCCGTCTGCGGCGAGAGGTGCGGGAGGATCGCCGCGTACATCCGGCGCGCGTGCGCCGACGGCATCACGCCGAGAACGGTCTGCGCGTCGCGAAGGGCTTCGCCGAGATCCTGCGTTACCTCCAGCTCGCGCGCCACTTCGAAGCCGGGCAGAAAGATTTCGTTGACGCGGCGCGCGCGCAAGGATTCCGCGACTTCTTTTTCGTACACCCACAGGGCGATGCGATGCGGCTGACGGCTGCGGCTGAGCGCGATCGTCAGCGCTGTGCCCCAGCTACCCGCACCGATGATGGCGATTTTCTTCATTTGCTTACCGGCGAAGCTTCAGGCGGTTTTCGGTGCCCTCGATCAGCCGCTCGATGTTGGGACGATGACGCCAGATGATGAGGACCGAAATGACAACGGAACCGAGCGAGGCGATGTGCGGCGGGGCGTGGGGCGGGGCATAGAGTGCGTAGAACAGCAGCGGCATCGCCGCCGCAGCCACGATCGAGCCGAGGGACACGTAGCGCCAGAAAATCACCACGAGAATCCAAATCGCCAGCGCCGCCACCACGGCCGACCAGCAGATGGGAAGAAACACGCCCACGCCCGTCGCCACGCCGCGCCCGCCGCGGAATCCCAGCCAAACCGGAAACAGATGCCCGATGATCGCACACAGCGCGGCCACGATCATCCAGCGAATGTTTCCGTGCGCGAGGCGGGCGGCAATCCAGACCGCGAGGTAACCCTTCCCGGCGTCGAGCGCGAGCGTCAGGAGCCCGGCGGCCGCCCCGGCGACGCGCGTCACGTTCGCCGCGCCGATGTTTCCGCTGCCTGCGGCGCGCACGTCGCGGCCCTGCCGGCTTTTTACGATCAAATAGCCGAACGGAATCGAGCCAAGCAAGTAGGCGATGGCGATGCTCGTCCACGGGGGCATCATGCGCCGCCTTCCGCGAACGGATAACTGGCAAGCCGTGTGTACACGGCGCCGGCCGGCTTCAAGGCGCTCTGGAAGAGATGGAACTCCCGCGCGACCGTCGAGCCAAAATCCACCGGCCCCAGCCGCTCAAGCTCCCGGCAAAGTTGAAGCAGGCCGTCTTCGGATTTGAATCGCGCGAGCGTGAGGTGCGGCTGGAACGGGCGCAGTTCTGGCGGAATGCCGAGCGGCTCGAGAGTGCGCTCGATTGCGCCGGCAAGTGCGGCGAGGCTTGGCGGCGCTTCGATGTCCGCCCAGAAGACGCGCGGGTGTTTCGCGTTGGGGAAAAAACCGGTTTCGCGAAAATGGATCTCCATGGGAAGGGGCGCAGAAACGCTGCCGAGCGCGGCCCGTATCCTCGCGGTTTTTTCTTCGCTGACTTCGCCGATGAATTTCAGCGTGATATGCATCGCCTCCCGACGCACCCAGCGCGCCCCGCGACACGTGTTTTCAAGCTTTGCGATCAAATCGCCGATTGCGCGGCGAACCTCGGCGGGCACTTCGATGGCGACAAAGACGCGCACGCTTCAGACCTTCGCGCGCGCGCGGCGCAGGAAGTGCCGCCGCGTCATGTCGAGCGCTGCCTGCGATGCCTGGTGGCGGATGCGATCGCGGTCGCCCGGGAAGCGGAAGACGCGCTCGCGCGCACCGCTCTCATCCGCCAGCCCGATGTGCACCGTCCCCACCGGTTTCGCGTGTGAGCCGCCGCCGGGGCCGGCGATTCCGGTGACGCTCAGGCCCAGCGTCGCGCCGGTGTGCCGCCGAACTCCTTCGGCCATCGCCAGCGCCACTTCGGAGCTCACTGCGCCCTTCGTCTCGATCAGTTCGGCCGGCACATCCACCCAGGCCGTCTTCAAGTCGTTGCTATAGCACACAACGCCGCCGCGAAAATAGGCGGAACTCCCCGGAATGTCGGTCAACCGCTCCGCCAGCAGGCCGCCGGTGCAGCTTTCGGCGACGGCGACCGTAGCGCGATTGAAAATCAGCGTCACGGCGACAACTTCTTCCAGCGTTTCGCCGGAGGTGGTGAATACGTAATCGCCGAGCGCCAGCACGATTCGCTCGACCATCTCGCTCAGCAACTTTTCAGCCCCCGCGGCATCGGCGGACCACACGCGCGGGTGCAATTGAATCTCACCCGGAGCGGCGAGAATCGTTGTTTCCGCTTCGCGGTACTGCGTGTAAATCGGCGCGACGCGCTGCTCGACGTCCGATTCCGGCAGCCCGGCGATGCGCACGTCGCGCGAGAACAGGCGCAGGCCGGGCGCGCGCTTCGCCAGGCGCGGCTTCACTTCGTTGCGAAACATCGGCTCAAGTTCTGGCGGCGGCCCCGGCAGCAGCAGAACGATGCGGCCATCCGCTTCGAGCCACAGACCCGGGGCGGTGCCGCGCGGGTTGGCCAGCACCGTGGCGCCTTCGGGCACCATTGCCTGGCGGACGTTGATCTCCGGCATGGAGCGGCCAAAGCGCTGGAAACGCGCCTCGATGGTCCGCAGGATCGCCTCGTCGCGCAGCAATCGCCGGCCGAGCAGGTCTGCCACGGTCTCGCGCGTCAGGTCATCGGCCGTCGGACCGAGGCCGCCGCTCGAGACCACAAGCTCGACGCGCTCGAGGGCCTCGCGAAAGGCTTCGCGGAGAAGGGCGCGATCGTCGCCCACGACGACTTTTCGCGTGACGCGAATCCCCAGGCTGTTCAGCTCCGCGGTGAGGAACAGGGAGTTCGTATCCAGGCGGAACGGTGTCAGCAGTTCCGAGCCGACCGCGATGATCTCAGCATTCACAGGCTAATCTTTTACCCGAGGGACAGAGGGAGCGCAAGCGCCGTTGAAGGCGGGGATTCCAGTTTCTCTTGTCGGGTTCGATTGCAAAATGAGCCTGAGGCCGCCCCGTCGCGATTCTTCGTGGCGTGATCATTTCTGGGAAGGACGGCGAGAAGGGAGTTCGGGAATGTGTCAGTCTCCAGTAAGCCGCCCACTTGGACGCAGGGGCTTCCGGGGAGGCGTGATCTCGGTCACTTATGTGAAAAGCTGTCTTCGTGAACTATTCTGCTGCCGAGATGCACGACAATGGGATCCCGCGAGTGCGGAAAACCGATCCTTAGGGTGTGGGGACGGCTGACGAGCTCTTTGTCCAAGGATGGGAGGCGTTTAGAACCTCACCGCCATTGTTCGCGGCTGCATAAATAGACGCCCCCGCAACACAAGGGAGAGACCGGCGGAATCAGCGACCATGGCGGGCATTTTTGGAGATAAGATGTGCCCAACACGTGGTTGCAGGTGAGCCGCGAATGATTGTTTCTCAAGATCTAAAGATCAGGATGCAGCTTGAAGGCTACTCTCGCGCCACCTGAATTCGATCGTTAGCCCGCGCGGGCCAGCACGCGTGCGAAGGCGCCGAAGGGGGAAGTGATGAAGTATTTCATGGGATTTGCGGGATTTGCGGCGTACCTTCTGCTTCTGTCAACCCTTATCGTTAGCGTGGACCACGGCGCCGCACTGCAAGGGGCCAATCCTGTTGCTGGCCCCTATCTAAAGTCGCTGGGTCTGGCCGCCATTGTGGTCGTGGTTGGCATCGGCGTTCTGCTCGTGGTCCGGGACCGACGCACTGTCGGGGGCTTGATAGGCGCAGCTGTGGGCAGCGGCTTCGCCGGGGTATTACTTGGATTCCTTACTGGGATGCCGATCGCAAACAGAATGAAAACAACAACTCCTCAATCTTTGTTATGGTGGCTGGGCGCCCTCTGCTTGATTGGTCTTCCCGTCTTTATCTTCATAGGCGCGCGCGTGGCCAGGTCTGGGGAGCTGGCGGGTCGTGCCTCTGGTGGCCTCGGGCGCGAGCCAGTCCGCCGCGAAGCTAGCCGTGGGGAGTGGACGGGTAACGCCAAAGGTGAAGCCATTGATCGCCAAGCGGATATGTGGCGTGAAATGGGGTTCCAAGTTGGTGGAGTGGAAGCTGCCAAAGAAGCAGCGCGCAAGGCTGCCGCGGCTCGTCCAAGCGAGGCTTGGTTCGACGAGGCAGTCGATAAGATGGCGTCAATCTATCGAGAGCACCCACAAGGATTTGTTCGGGGGAGCGGCGGCGCTCCTGAGCAGGAACTGCGACGCATCGGCGAAATGCTGGACCGGAGAGGTGGAATGGACTTGATGCGAGCCGCGCACGCAGAGTTCGCCAGCAGATGCGTTGTTCTTGGCGCCGCACGGAATCTGGAGTCTGTCTGGGATGGAATAGGATCTTGGAGGGGTTAACACCGGATTCTCGACGCCGCCGAAGGAAGCCGGACGCCTAACAAGCTACTGCAGCCGACCGCTGAAAGACGCGGCGGCCGAGCGGCGAGGCCGTAGGCGCGCCGGAGCACCATCCAGGCGGACTCACGTAGATGTTCGGGGAGCAGCAGTTTCAGCACGACTGCAAGGAGGTCGTTATGGTCCGTCGGGTGATCGGCATCATCTTTTGCGTCACCGCGTTCATGGCGCTGTTTGTTAGGATGTCGGACCCACGCATCGCGTCGCGCCACGGCGGCGAAACGCTTGCCCAGTTCCTTTTTGAACTTGGCATCGGCGTGACGCTCATCATCTTCGGGAACCGATTTCTTTCGCTGCGAGCGCGGATCGTAGCAGCGGCAGCGGGGCATCTACAGGGTCGCGGTTCGGTCGATACCGCTCAGATTGCAAATGAGGTTGGACTTTCAGAGAAGCGCGTTAGGAGGATCCTCCGCCGAAGTGGTTTCGCTGCCCAAGTCGCCGCACCGTAATGCCGCCTAACCGTCGCTTGCTGCTGACGGCGCCTTATGTGGCCGCTGCCTCACATCGTTCGGCGACGCGCTTCTACCATTAGTTAGGAGGTGTACTATGTTCAATAAGCTGATGCATGCCGGTCTCGGCTGTTTGCTAGCGGCTGCTCTGTTCGCGCAGCAAGCTCAGTCACAAACAGCGCCCGCTCCGTTGGTCCGTATCTTATCAGTCTCGCGACCGCCAACGGTGTCTATCGCAGGAAAATACGGAGAGAGCTCCGGTAAATGGCTACTTGTCGAAGTAGAAGTGACTCCACCAAGCGCTGACTTCAGCGTTGAAAAGCTTGCGCTTGTTGCCAGCAATGGCGATGTGCATAAGCCTGTTGCCCTTGACGGCGCTCGGCCCAAGGGTGAGGAGCATATCTTTCTGGGTATCAAGGATCAACCGGGAATTTTGGAACACTGGGTGCGCCTGAGAACCGTGGAAGGGGGCGCATATTTTGGGGCAGGCTGGTACGACGCGAATGACAAGCTTGCATTCATCTGGTCCGCTGACAGCAAACTCATGTTCCAGGGGACTAGCGCTGTATCACTATTTTTGCTCTTTGAAGTTCCCGCCGATCCAGCTTCTTACAGACTGCTGGTGGGCGAATCCCATATCGATTTGCCTGCTTCAATTAAGTGATCGCAGAAACCTATTTTGCGTGGCCGTCGCCGAACACTTCGTTGGACGCGAGCGCGGGTTGCGCACTCTTTAACTTGTCTGGTGGATTCGACGTTGTTGCTAATCGCCGCGCCCGGTCAACTCTGACGTTAGACGCTGAAGCACGCGCAATCTACCACAATGATGGAGGCTACGATGCTAAACTTACGACTAATTTCGCTTTCCCTGCTTGTGGCTGTACTGACCGTATCACCACAAGGTTTATGTCAACAAGTATCAGACTTTCAGCCTTGCCAGCTTGCCTTCACAGTCAAAAAGGTGGAAAGCGTTGAGGGAATCCGTGGCTTTCTCCACGAGTTGTCCGCTAAGGAAGGTTATCAGGTTGTGCTTGTCACGATCGGGACGAGCGTACAGAAGCCCTGTCGTCTCTCCTTCTCCATTGATAGCTTTGCCGCAGTCTATGAGCAAAAGCCAGGAGACGCTGAGAGCCCTATGACGGTTCCGTACATCGAAAGCAAGGGCTCATCAGCAGTAAAGATAGGGGAGGATGAGTGGGCAATGCTTAAGCCAATTGTGAGTGCATACACAATTAATGACATTCGCACTGGACCTCTTGAGATGAAGGTAGCTTTCACGTTGCCAGCGTATGTGAAGCGTTTCTATTTTGCTTATCCTTCTCTTACGAAGGAGCCACTGAACGTTGCCACGAAATGAAAGACAGGAGGGGTGCGCGTCTAACTCGCCGCATGCACCGTAGCCGCAAACTACGCGGCACGGTGATGCGGAACGTTATCGCGCCGCAGATCAAAGGTAAGACTTGCTGATTGAATCGCGGCTTGAATGGTTTCGCTTTTAGCGCGAGACTTGGCGCTGATGGAACTTGTGTGGTGAAGCGGCGCTATAACAATTCGTTGGACGCGAGCGGAATCAGCGCGTCTCTGATCGACAACTTGCGCTTAGCACAGTTGTCTCCCGCCGCGTCAACTCAAACGTTATCGCGCCGCAGAGCAAAAGGTAAGACTTGCTGATTGAGTCGCGGCTTGAATGGTCTCGCTTCTAGCGCGAGACTTGTCGCTGACGGAACTTGTGTGGTGGGGCGGCGCTATAACAAGTCATTGGACCGGAGCGCGATCAGCGCACTCTTCATCCGCAAGACTCGGATGCCTGGTTCGTTGTTTCCGCGCCCGGTCAACTCAACCGTTATCCCGCTTCGCTTTTTGAAAACTAAATGTGCAACGTGGCCTAGTGATTCAGTTGGGTGGTGCATCGATGGCTTCGCGCGCGGCTGATGCTGGGCGTTAGCTCCTGAACGATCGCCGCCAAGAACGGCTATTCCCGACAACTGTCGGCGGCGATGCTGCCTCCGCTGAACTCGCCTATCAAATTGTCGGGGATCGCCGCCGAAGCAAGTCCCTGATACTTGCAAGATTTGCCTCACCTTTGGCGGATTGATTCCGCGTTGTTGCGGAGTGTTGACCCTTCGCGAACTCCATTCCACTTGGCCGTATAACGCGCTGTTCAGAAACTGGTGACCCGCGAGCCGGAATTCTGCGGGAAATCGCTAGACGGGCAGGGGGAGGCCTGCGACGTCCCAGTGAATCTCGAACAGGGAATTATTTGTGGCGAGCACGGCGCGGCGATCCGGCAGCAGCGCCAGGCCGAGCAGATTGTTTCCGCTGAGAACGAGGTCCGCGCGGCCGTCCGGGGTGATCCGGACGATGCCGCGCTTGCCCGAATAGCAAGCGGCGACGTACAAATTGCCGGCCGTATCAAACGCGAGCCCCTGCGGACGGCCCAGGCCGCGGAAGAACGTGCTGACTTCTCCCGCCGGCGTGATCTTGTAGACGCGATCGAAGCTAGAGATCGTCGGGCCGGTGACGTAGAGATCGCCCGCCGGGCTGAACGCCAGATGATACGCGACCATCGAAGGCTCGAGGGTGGCGAAGACGAAAATCTGCCGATCGGGATGGATTTTGAAAATCGTTCCGCTGCGGTCGCCGACGTAGAGATTGCCGGCGCGATCGAAGGCGATTCCGGTGGCGATGCCCATGCCCTCGGCCCACGGCTGCGAGCGTCCCTCGGGCGTGACGCGATGGATCTCGCCGTCGTTGCGGCAGGAGACGAACAGCATGCCTTCGCGGTCGAGCGCGAGACCGGTGGGATTCATGAGTTCGGTGAGGAACGGCTTCACCGTGCGGTTGGCGGTGAGCTTGTAGAGCGACACAGGAACCTTCTGCCCGCGGTCGCCGCTGTAGGTGACGTAGATGGTGCCGTCCGGAGCGACCGCCGGATTCGCCACCGGGTGAAGGTTGTCCGCGATCTGCACGCCGAGCGCGATCGGGAACGGCTGGCTCTCCGCCGCGCCCGCGAAAACGCGCACGGTCCCGCCCGCCGCTTCTTCCGGCACTCGCGCGATCAGCGCATTCTCGGAGGAAAGGATCAGGTTGGCGTCCGTCTCGCCGAAGCGCACCTGCGGGCGCGCGTGGTTGCGGCCCAGGAAGCCGGCGCCGTGGATGGTGATTTCGCCACCGGGCAAAGCCGCGGCGGGCTTGATGCTTTCAATGCGCGGAATGCCGTTGCTTTTCAACGTGGGGCCCCCGAGGCCCTACAAACCAACTGCCCTGGCAAGCCATAACCCGAGCGCGGCGTACACGGCGGCGACCCAGTCATCCGCCATGATTCCCCAGCCTCCCGGGAGCGACTCCGCCTGTCGCGCCGGGAACGGCTTCCAGATGTCGAAGACGCGAAAAAGTATAAAACCCAGGAGCAAATATTTCCAGTTCACCGGCGCGAGCGCGAGAAGATAAGTGAGATGCTGCCCGGAAACTTCGTCAATGACCACGAACTGTGGATCTTTTGAGCGGGCATGTTTTTCCGCCTGCCCGGCGGTCCACACGCCGAGGATAGCAAGAAATAAAGAAAGGCCAGCAGTCAGAATTACGGCCGGGTTGAAGTGCGCGACTGCGAAATACGTTCTGGGATGAAACTGAACGATAAGCCGCTCCACGGCCGGCTGAAATGCCCAGAAAAGTCCGACGCCAGCAAGTGAGCCCCATGTCCCGGGCGCTGTGGGGAGGTAGCCCAGGCCGCAGGCCGTCGCGATGAAAAGAGACAGGCGCGGCTTGCGCGCTGGACGCTGCGGCTCCGATTCAGTTTTTGGTTTCATCCGGGTTGGAGGATTCGGGCGGCGATTCGTCTATCACTGACTCGGAAACTTTGTACCTTTCGCTCGCCCAATTGCCCAGATCGAGCAGACGGCAGCGGTCGCTGCAAAAAGGGAAGTGCTGGTCCTGCTCGGAATCGGTAGCCTTGCGGCAAATGGGGCAATGCCATTTCACAGCCGCCCACCCCTGTATCGTTATCGCGACGGCAGCACCGGAAGAAGGTTCGGTGTTGAAAACAGTTGCGGCAACTGCCGCGCCGCCGTCTCGCGCGAATATTCAATCACCCGGCCGACAAGATCATAATCCTGCGCTTCCGTGATTTCGACGGTCGCGAGCGTTCCGGGCGCGGGCATCGAATCCTCCGTCGCGCCGGCGATCTCCGTGATGTACACCTTGCCGTCGATTTCAGGCGCCATGCCTTCGAGGCGCGCTTCCCAGAGCAGGTCGCTCTCCTTCGAAACACCTTCGAGCATCGCTGGGAGGCGCTGGCCGACGCGCTTGCGAAGCTTGCGCGCGGAAATCTTTTTCTGGATGGCCATCAGCGTGTCGCGCCGCCGCGCGATCGTTTCCGCATTCACCTTATTCTCGCAGGCAAAGCTCCCGGCGGTTTCTTCGTCCGAGTACGCGAATACGCCCATCCAATCGAACTCCGCCGCGCGCACGAAATCGCAGAGGATTTTGAAATCGTCTTCGGTCTCGCCGGGGAAGCCGGCGATGAACGAAGTTCGGAGCGAGACGCCGGGGATGGTCTCGCGGATTCGCGCGAGCATTTTCAGGAAGGCGCCGCCGCTCGAGCCGCGCTTCATCCGCGCCAGCACGCTGCGGCTGGCATGTTGCAGCGGCACATCGAGATATTTTACGAGCTTCGGGTGTTTCGCGATGGTTTCGAGCAGCCGCGGCGTGATCCGGTTCGGGTAGCAATACAGGAATCGCACCCAGCGCAGCTCTTCGATTTCCGCCAGCCGCGCCAGCAGCAGCGGCAAGCCGTCGCGCAGGCCAAGGTCTTCGCCGTAGAACGTGGTGTCCTGTCCGATCAGCGTGACTTCGCGAACGCCCGCCTGCGCCAAGCTTTCCGCTTCGCGCGCGACCGATTCGAACCGCCGGCTGCGGAAGCGTCCGCGCAATTGCGGGATGATGCAGAACGAGCAGGGATGATCGCAGCCTTCGTTGATTTTGATGTAGGCCGTATGCCGCGGCGTGGCCAGAATGCGCGGCGTCAAATCGTGATATAGAAATGTGGGCAGCTCAACAGCAGCGGCCTCACGCAGCTCGCCCTCGCAGGCTTCGAGGATGTGCTCGATTTCTCCGGTGCCGACCACGGCATCCACTTCGGGAATCTGTTCGCGAATCTCTTTGCGGTAGCGCTCCACCAGGCATCCGGCGACGATCAGCATCTTCGCGCGGCCGAACTTCTTGTATTCGGCCATTTCGAGGATCGTCTGGATGGACTCCTGCTGGGCCGGGGCGATGAACGAGCAGGTGTTGACGACCAACACGTCGGCCTCGGCTGCCCGCGGGGTGATCTCGTATCCCCCGCGCGCGAGAATGCCCATCATCACCTCGCTATCCACGAGGTTCTTCGGGCATCCCAGGCTGATAAATCCCACCTTCGGCATTATTTTCTCGGGGCGTTCTGCGACTAGAACCACATCCAAGCCGATTCCAAACTTCTAAGTCTAACCTAGAGAGTTCCCGGGCGCCATTTTGATTCAAGCTTGGCCAACCGATGCCCGCGCGAGAGAAATCCGAAGTTTCAGCATGCGGAGTACCCAGTATCCGCCAAGCGCTGCGGCCAGATGCTTCAGCGTATGGCCACTGATCATTCGCCCAGCGTCAAAGATAGATTGATCAAAGGACTCAAGGAGCTTGGCGAAAACGTAGATTCCGAGTGCAACGAGCAAGTCGGCGCTGCGGGAGTAGCGGGGGGAAAGAAAGAGCACAAACAGCAGGACAGCAAGAAGGCCGCCGAATTGAACCAGCGCGTAGAATCGCAGGTCGCCCCGCCCCAGTTTCTGTGTGAAATTCCAGTACACCACGCTCGCCGCCCCAGCGGCCAAGAGTGGCAGAAGCATCCAGGTGCCGGTTTCCACCTTGGTCCGCTCACCGATCACCGCGGCAAGCAAGGACATGAACGCCAAAGTCATCGGCAGCCTGTCCCACACCAATCGGTCGTCCCCCGGAAACAAATGGTAGAAGGAAGATCCGAGCGCAGTGAGTCCGACCCCAACAAAGAAAATCAGATAGGGCCAGCGTTCTGCCGGCTCGAGGAATGTCATCTTGCGATTTTCGCCGCCTTTGCCATAAAGGAAAAACATGCCCAGCGCGCCTACGACGAGAAAGAGGACGTTGGAAAGGGTGTTCAGGCAATTTGGAACACCCAGCAACGTGCGCGTGTCAGCGAAACGGTGATACGCCTCGTTCTGCGGAATCGGCGGAAGCATGAATACCGCGGCAACCGCCAGGATGAGAACAACCAGGATCAACCAGAGCTTTGCACGCGGCGTCATCGGGCTGGGCGTGGTCGGGAGCGGAGAAGGGCCTTAATCGAGGCAAGAAGGGAAGACATGGCGTGGGCGTCGGCATCGCGGCCGCCGAAGCGCGCGGCCTGATACAGCTCGGTGAGTTGCGCGACGGGCCCGGCAATTTCCGGCGAAGGGATGGCCCCGGCAAATTCGAGCGCCGTTTGTCCCGGAGGCTTTTGCCAGCCGCGCCGCTCGAGCAGTCGGAGCATTTGCCGGTACTCGAGCGCCGCAAGCGCGGGCGGGAAATTTCCTTCGTGGCGAAAGCGCAGCGTCCAACGCGCGGAGAGGTAGCCGCCCATCTGCCGCCCTCGCACATAGAGGAGCATCGCCAGCAGCACGATCAGCGCGCCATAGAGCGCCAGGGGCGAGGAGGACAGTTGCTGCTCCCATCGCCGGAGGAGCGCGAGGATTCGCAGCTTCTTGGCGCGGTAGTAACGCTGCGCGCTGTGGCTCCAGTCGCTCGTCGAATGCTGCACGTTTTCCCAGAGCGTTACCTGGTGGTGGAAATCATAGTTGATCACCCACTCGCTCCAGGTGAATTGGAACCAGTCCCAGTAATGTTCGATTTGCGCAAACCAGCCGCGCGAATTCGCTGCGCCGGGCGGCGTGGGATCGAACGCGATCCATCCGTAGCCGGGGAAGTAGGCTTCCACCCAGCTATGCGCGTCGCTGGCGCGCACGATGAAATCGCCCGCCACGTCGTTGTACTCGCCGGGCAGGAAGCCGTTGACGTAGCGCGCCGGAATGCCCAGCGAGCGGAGCATCACGGTCATGGCCGCGGCGAAATACTCGCAATGGCCCGCGCGGCGCACGAAGAGAAAATACGCCAGGGGGTCGTCGCCGACAGGCTTCACCATGTCGAGCGAGTAGCCGAACTTCGTGCGGAAGTAGAATTCGAGGCGCATCGCCTTGTCATACGGCGTCGCCGCCGTTTTCGTGAGCTGCCCGGCGAGTTGCGGAATGCGGGGATCGAGCGGTGGCAACTGCAGGTAGGCGCGGCGAATTTCTTCGGGATAATCCGATCCGGAAGCGCGCAATTTTGCCGGCGGAAAAACGGGCAATTCCGAGACGGCCTCGTAACGCATCTTCCCCGCGTTGTGATACGGATTGAAAATCGAGCCAGTGCGGTCTTCGAGGAGATAGCCCGCCTGCGCCGCACGGCCCGGACGATCGGATTGCGGGCCGAAGGGGCCGCGAACCGCCGCGGGCCGCGCTGCGACAAAAATCGCGTCGGTGGCCATCGGTTCCATCAGGACAGTGTAAGCGAACGGGGCGAAATCCGGCCTCGCGAGCGGACCGGCATCCAGCCGGTAATAGCCGTCGCCGCTCGGCGGAATGAGCAGCCGCTCCTGCTCCGGAGTAGACCATCGTCGGCCGTCGAAATTGGTCAGGACGATGCCCCGCCAGCGTACAGCCTCAGCGCGGCCGGGATCGCCCGTCACGCGGATGCGCATCACCACCGCCGAGCTTTTTTTGATCTGGCCGATTTCGCCCAGCAAGACGTTGTCGGTGAAGCCGGTCATCAACGACGGTTGCGGGCTCAACGCGCTCAGGTAACCGGCGGTGAAGCGCGGAATCAAGAAGAAGAGGAATCCTCCGATCACCAGCGCACTCACGGCAACGAGTGCGGACGTCACGCCCAGGGCGCGCTGCAGGCGTTCCGCGGCCGGCGAGCCGGATTCGAGCGGGGGCGTCACGGCACCCTCGGCGCTGCGGCGGATTTCCAGCGCCACAAACGTGGAGACGGCCAGCACTAGAAAAATCGCCAGCGAGACAAGGAAGGTCGTGTCCACCGTCAAGATGGCGGAAGACAGCATCGCCGTGAAGGCGAGAACCGCGAGAAAAATGTAATCGCGATTGGTCCGCGCCGAAAGCAGCCGCACCAGCGTGGCAAACAGCAGCAAATGCATCGCCGCCAGCATCCCCGCATACAGCGCCGGATTCGGCGCGCCCTCGGCCAGATTACGCGAGAAGATCCAGAGATCGACAGGGAAGAAAAGAAAGTAAGCCAGCACCAGCCAGGTCGCCGCGCGGGAAGAAAGTTCCGGGCCGCGCCCTCGCCAGTAGCGAATGCCCTTGTAGACGAGCAAGGCGGGCGGCACGAGCGTCGAAGCCCAATCGAGTTTGCCGGTGGAGACGACAGCCAGCAGGCTTGTCCCGACGAGCAGGTAAAGAGAGATCTCGAAATACCGATGGATCGCGGTGAAGGGAGGCGTGATGGAGCGTGCGGGCGTAGCCATAGCGGTTTTTTCAGTCTAACACCGCTGCGGGGGCCCCGCGGGGGACCGCCGCGAATGCGGCAATGGCGGGATTTGCGGCGACGCCGCCCGGCCGAATTCACTCGCCATATTCCGCCGGCGTAGTTACTTCCTCGAGGAGGACACGGCGGCGCGATGGAGAAAAGCAATCGCCGCAGCAGCAAGCTTCTTCGTCGCGCTCGATACCGCGAGGCGCGGGACGACGGCGAGAGAGACGGTGCGGGCGCCGTCACGCCTTGGCAGGCGATTTTCGCGGACGAGGAAAGGCAGCAGCGTTACGTTGCGGTACGTGACGCTGTGACGAGCGCTCGGCAGCGCGATGATCCCATCGCTGCGGCGGCCGAGCGATGCCTTGAGGTGCCGCGACAATTCTGTCGCCGGATCGCGCGCCACCTCCACAGCGGGGAACTGCCACATCCGCGAGAAGAGCACGCCATCATGCTTCCCGGGCTCTTTCACGATCAGCGTCTTTCCCCGAGTGTCGAGGAGGATGGCGGCGGCAATTTGGATTTTCACCGGCGCGCGTTTGTTGCGCTTCGAGGGAAGCTCTTCCGCAATGCCCATTTGCAAGGCGCGGCACCACCGCGCCACCGGACAAGCGTTGCAGTGCGGCGCGCGCGGCGTGCAGACGGTTGCGCCCAGCTCCATCATCGCCTGGTTCCAATCGCCGGGGTGGCGTTCAGCGAGAAGGGCCTGGGCCGTCTCTTCGAGATTTCGCCAGCGCTTTGGTTCGCGCAGGTCGCCACGCACCGCGCCGAGCCGCGCCAGCACTCGCGCCACGTTGCCGTCGAGCACGGCGAACGGCGCGCCATAGGCGATGCTCAGGATTGCCGACGCGGTGTAGCGGCCGATGCCGGGCAGCGCGAGCGCGGCATCGTAGTCCCGCGGAAAGCGGCCGCCATGCCGCGCGACGATCTGCTTCGCCGCCGCATGCAGGTTGCGCGCGCGACGGTAGTAACCGAGGCCGGCCCAGTGCTTCAGCACGCCGTCGAGCGGCGCGCGCGAGAGAAATCGCACGGACGGGAATGGCCGCAAGAATCGTTCGTAGTAGGGGACCACCGCGGTGACGCGCGTCTGTTGCAGCATGATTTCGGAGAGCCAGATGCGGTACGGGTCGTGCCCGCGCCGCCAGGGAAGGTCGCGCCGGTGAGCGCGAAACCAGCGCAGCAGCCTGCCGTGGAATGTTGCGAGTTCACGCGGCTTCCATTGGCCGAGGGTCGGCACGCGCCATTCTCGCACAGCCAGCGCCGGTCAGCGCGCAAGCGTTTCACGCAACGCCTGCCTGTTGCCGGCACTTTTGTTTTTTTCAGGGAGCCGCCGGGAGCCTTGGCGGGTCCTGCGGCGGGCGCCGGCGTTACAACGATTCGAGAAAAATGAAATACGACGAGGACCACAAGCTCGTCGGGATGGAGAACTGCGGCCGGTTGGTGAGGATGATTTTGAAAATCTCTCTTTCTCCGACGAGTTGATCGAGGAACGCGCCGCCGGTGGCGGATGTTTGCGGCTGAATCGAGGCAAGTTCGCGCAGGGTCTCGTAGATGATTTCGGATGCGGACGTCATCGGCGTGGAAAAACGGTCGGTGCGAAACTGCATCACGGCGTTAATTTCATAGAAGTGCCATGCCACGCAGGCGCACAGCGAAACGGCGCGCTCGAACCGCTCCTGCAGCTCCGTGGCGGCGAACGCGCCCAGCTCGCTCCGGGGCGGGCCCACGTCCGGATCGAGGACGAGCATCAGGCGGCGCTCGTCCTCGCGCGAAAACTCGCGCACTTTCAGGGTGCCGGTCCTTGCCGTCGCCTTCCAATCCACGAAACGGGCGCTGTCGGTCGGCAGGTATTCGCGAATCGAATGCAGCTCGTATCCGCGGCCGCGATAGTAGCTGGCGAGCTCGCCGCTCAGCAGCGGCAGCACTTCGAAGAACTCCTCGGTCGGTTCGACGTGCGGGTAGACGATCAGCTCGAGCTTCGAATCCACTCGCCGGGTTTTCTCGAGAAAGCCGAATGGAAATTTGGTGCTGACGCCGAAGGCGTCCTGGCGGTAAACGCCGCGCCGGGGAAACACCAGCTCAACCTTCTGCCGCGCCGAACCTTGCCGGGGAATGTAGGGGAAATAGACGGGGCGCGAAAAAATCCGTGCCGGCGCCTTCTTGCTCTCGCCAACGACGCGCAGCGAAAAGGAAGGCATCATCTGCTTTTCGTTCGCGAGTTCAACCGTGGCGATCACGGGCTGCTCGGCAAAAATATGTTCGGGGATTTCGATCTTCAATTCGATGCCGGTGAGCACGGCGCGCGAGAGAACGCCGGAGATCAGAATCCCGGCAAGCAAGCAGGCGAGGACCATGAAGAGAAGATTGTTTCCCGTATTCACCGCGGCGAGGACCAGCACGAGCACCGCCCCAAGATAGACGAGCCCTTCGCGGGTCAGCTTGTAGTCCACTTGATAGAGGAGCCAGTGCAGGCTACTGCGGCGAGCCAGCTTCGGAACGATGGTGACCGCGACCCATCCCGCCAGGCCCAGCGCGATGAACGCCGCGAGAGCAGCGGCCCACACGCGGCCTTCTTCGGCGACGGAAGCGGAATACAACGCGAAGACGAGGGCCACCGCCAGCGTGACCATGGCCACGGCGAAGTTGCGCCAGCCGGGCCGGTCGCGCCCATGCCACCAGCGCGCCAGCGTCGAGCTTGCCGCCATCAGAGTGGGACACGAACGGATTCGACGATTTCGGAGAGGATCGCTTCCGCCTGCGCCGACTTCTTCTGCGTCGAGACATAGCGGGAGCTGATCACCAGGCGATGCGAAAACACGGGCAAAATGAGCTGCTTGAAATCGTCGGGGAGGCAGTAGTCGCGGCCTTCGAGGAACGCGCGCGCCTGGGCGGCGCGATGCAGCATCACGGCGCCGCGCGGGCTCACGCCCAGGCTGAGTTGTTCCGATTGCCGCGAACGCTCGACCACCTCGAGCGCATAGTCGAGCAGGCTGTCGTCCACGCGCACGCGACTGACGGCTTCCTGCATCGCCAGCACTTCGGGTCCGTCCATCACCGGCCGCAGCGCCTCGATGGGCGAATGGCCCGCGCCGTTGCGGATAATTTCTTTTTCGCTCTCGCGCGCCGGATAGCCCATGCGGATGCGCATCAGAAACCGGTCGAGCTGCGATTCGGGGAGGGGATAGGTGCCGTGATGTTCGATCGGGTTCTGGGTGGCGAGGACGAGAAACGGCAGGGGCAGCGGATGGGTGCGGTTGTCCACGGTCACCTGGGTTTCGCTCATCGCTTCGAGCAGGGCCGATTGCGTCTTCGGCGTCGTGCGGTTGATCTCGTCCGCGAGCACGATGTTCGCGAAGATCGGCCCCTGCTTGAATTCGAATTCCTGCCGCGAGGGATTGAACACGCTGACGCCGATCACGTCGCTCGGCAGCATGTCGGAGGTGAACTGAATCCGCTGGAAGCTGCAGTTGAACGAGCGCGCCAGTGCCTGCGCCAGCGTCGTCTTGCCCACGCCGGGCACGTCTTCGATCAGCAGATGTCCGCGCGCCAGCAGGGTGATGATGGAAAGCCGGATCGCCTCTTCCTTGCCCTTCACCACGCGGGCGACGGACTGTTGCAGCTGCGTGAGCTGGCTGGTGGCGGCGGTTGTCATGGATTGCAAAATGTCTGCCCTTGTTACAGAATCGAGCCGTGGGCGATTAGCTCAGTGGTTAGAGCGCTCCCCTCACACGGGAGAGGTCCAAGGTTCAAGTCCTTGATCGCCCACCATTCACCCGGGGCCAGATTCGTTTGAACCGGCGCCGCAGAAATTCCCGTCGCCGAGCCTGGAACCCATTCTAGCGGAACGCCGCGATGAACACGATCCTACGATTTCTGGAAGTTTTCGCGTTAGGTACCTGGCTGGGTGGCATCCTGTACCTGAGCTTTGCGGTCGCCCCCGGCGCGTTCGGCACGCTCGGCAGCCGCGACCAGGCCGGCGCGCTCGTGGGCCTGGTGCTCAGCCGGCTGCACGTCTTCGGAGTGATCGCCGGGGTCGTCTATCTTGTTGCCGCGCTTGCTCTCGCGCGTTCGCTGGCCGCGCTGGCGCGTCCCGCTGCCCTCGCCGTCATTCTCATGGTTGTGCTGACCGCCGCTTCGCAGTGGGGCGTTTCTACCCGCATGGCCGCGCTGCGGACGGAGATGGGTTCGGTGGATCGCACGCCGGTCGAAAGCCCGCTGCGCGCCGAGTTTGACCGCCTGCACAAAATTTCCGTGCGGCTCGAAGGAAGCATTCTGCTCCTCGGGATCGCGGCGCTTTTCCTGTCCGTTCGAGAACACCATTAGTGAACTTCCCACAATTCAAGCCGAAGAGAGCGGCTTCAGGGGCTGAAGCCCCTTTTATTTCTAGTCGCTGATGTCGGAGCTAAAGCTCCGACCCCCAGACGAGAATTGCGAAGGAGTTTCGGGACACGACACTAGCTGCGTTTGTGTTTCTTCGGGGCGGCCCGTTTTTTCTTCACCAGCCGCGCTTTTTTTCCTGCGAGCTGCACCGCGCGCCACATGTACCAGCTCGCGACGGTGCGATAGGGCCGCCACCGCTCGCCATACGCCGCCAGTTCGCGCGGCTTGGGAATGTCCTTCTTGCCGTAGGTCAATGCGAATCCCTTCTGCACGCCGTAGTCGTGAATCGGCAGAACGTCCGGGCGGCCCAGCCGGAAAATCAGAAACATCTCGACGGTCCACGCGCCGATCCCGCGAACGGAGATGAGCCGCCCGACGAGCGCCTCGTCTGACATCCTCTGAGCATCTTCGAGCGTGGGGACCACGCCCTCGAGCGTTTTCCTGGCGAGGTCCTTCACCGCCGCAATCTTCGCGTTCGAGAGTCCGGCTTTCCGCAGCGCCTGTTTTCGCACGCGAAGGATTTCTTCCGGGGCGGGGCAGCGGCCATTCGTGCCGAGCGCCTTGATGCGCCCGAAAATCGTCTTCGCGGCTTTGCCGGAGATGCTCTGGTAGGTGATGGATTCGAGCAGCGCCTCATAAGGCGACTGGGCTTCTTCGATTTCCAGGCGGAACTCGATGCTCCGCTCGATGAGTCGCGCCAGGCGCTTGTCGGCTTGCGACAGGTGCGCAATCGCTTGGTGAAGATCGAACGGCAAAATGGAATTCTCGACGCTGGACAAGATTCACCTCAAGCGTACCGCTCACAAGACGCTAGCGGCTTCATTTGCCGGAGTCAAGTTCAGCGCGGCTCGCCCGCCGGCTCACTGTTTTTCGTTGGCATGGCCAGCGGCCCATGCCTGTGCGGGTATGCTAGTATCGCTCGCCCATGCAAACCGGAATCATCGGACTGCCGCAGACCGGCAAGACCAGCCTGTTCCGCATTCTGACGCGCGCAAAACTCGACGCGAAGGCGGAGCATGGGGCCACGCACATCGGCATCGCCCGCGTGCCCGACCCGCGCGTGGACAAGCTGGCGGCGCTGTTCAAGCCAAAGAGAGTCACGTACGCGACCATCGAATACGTGGACATTGGCGGCCTGCAGAAAGACCGCGTGAAGGACGCCGCCTCGCTTGTCCCCCTGCGCGAGGCGGACGCGCTGGCGCATGTGGTGCACGTGTTCGAGAATCCCGCGGTGCCTCACGCGGCGGGAGGGACCGATCCGCTGCGCGACATCGAAAGCATCGAGATCGAATTGATGCTGAACGATCTCGAGCAGGCCTCGCGGCGCATGGAGCGCATTGAAAAGGACCTGAAAAAGAAGAAAGATTCCCTTCTCGAAGCCGAACTCGCCGTGCTGGCGCGCTGCCGCAAGGCGCTCGAAGAGGAGACTCCGCTGCGCGAGCTGGAATTCAAGCCCGAGGAGCAGAAGTTGCTCACCGGGTTCATGTTCCTGACGCGCAAGCCGATGCTCTACGTGCTCAATCTCGGCGACGAGGAAGCCCCCGAGATTGCGAAAGTGATCGAGCGGCACAAGCTCGAAAAGCTCTCCGCGAAGCCACACACGGCCGTGGTCCCGTTCTGCGGGAAAATCGAAGCGGAGCTTGCCGACCTCGACGATGCCGAAGCAGCGGAGCTGATGAGCGCCTACGGCCTCGCCGCATCGGGACGCGACCGGCTGATTCAGGCGAGCTATCGTCTCCTCGGACTGATTTCCTTTCTCACGTGTGGCGAGCCGGAATGCCGCGCCTGGACCATCGAGCGCGGCATGAGCGCGCAGAAAGCCGCCGGCGCGATCCACAGCGACATCGAACGCGGATTCATCAAGGCCGAGGTGGTGAACTGGCAGGACCTTCTCGACGCGGGAAGCTGGGCCGCGGCGCGCGAGCGCGCGAAGGTGCGCCTGGAAGGGAAGGAGTACATTGTGGCGGAGGGCGACGTGATTCTTTTCCGCCACTCGGGCTGAAGCCATGGCGACGCTGGTTGCACAACCGATGCTCCTGGCGCTGGCGCTGGGCCTCACCGCCGCCGCCGCCAATCTTCTCGGCGGCTTCCTGATTGTGCGGCGGCAATGGTCGCGCGAAATCCTGCGCTACTTCATGGCTCTGGGCGCGGGCTTCATGCTGGCGACGGTGCTGCTCGAAATGCTGCCGCAGTCAGTGCGGCTGCGCGGAGAGAGCGCGCTGGTGCTCGTGCTCGCCGGCTATTTTGTCGTGCACTTCTTCGAGCACACCCTGGCGCCGCATTTCCACTTTGGAGAAGAAACGCACGAAGAAGAGATGGCGCAGGCGCACGCGGGCTACGCGGCGTTGCTCGGCCTCGTCATTCACACGTTCTTCGACGGCGTGGCCATCGCCTCGGGCCTGCTCGTCTCCACCTGGCTCGGCGTCGTGATCTTCTTCGCGATCTTTCTGCACAAGCTGCCGGAAGGTTTCACGGTCGCCTCGCTGATGCTCGCGAGCGGCCATAGCCGCCGCGCCGCGTTTGTTTCTTCGGGGATCCTGGGTGCCGCGACGCTTGCCGGCGTCGGCCTGATGTATGTCCTGCGGGCGCAGGTGGCGGACGCGCTGCCGATTTCTGCCGGCGTCACCCTGTATGTCGCCGCTTCCGATTTGATCCCTGAAGTGAACCGCGAACCCGGCGTCCGCGTGGCGCTCCTTGTATTCCTTGGAGTCGCCCTGATGCTGCTCCTGCGCTACCTGTTCCACATCTGAGTCTTGCCCGTCCCTCCTCCCGGGCAGGCGCCAGAGCTCGCGCACTTCGGGCGGGCCGTTCCTTGCTGCCCGGGGAACAGGACAGTCGCCGCAACTTTCTGTTGCGCCATGTGTTAGATAGAATGTGGGTGTCATGGCCAGGTCGGACGTCCAACTGATGCTGGACGTAAAGGCTGGGGACAACGCGTCCTTCGAGCTTTTGCTCCGGAAGTATCAGACTCCGCTGGTCAATTTCCTCCACCGCATGGTGCGCGACACGGCGGCGGCGGAAGACCTGGCGCAGGAAGTTTTCCTGCGCGTATACCGCGCGCGAAAGAAATACGAAGCCAGCGCGAAATTCACGACGTGGCTCTTCCGGATCGCCACCAACCTGGCGTTGAACGCGCTGCGCGACGGGCGCTATCAGCGGATGGAAGTCTCGCTCGACGCGACCGGCGAAGACGATGAGCCCGTCCTGGAGTTGCCGGCACGCGCGCCTGGCGCGGATGAGCGAATGATCGAGCGGGATCGCGCGGAGTTGATCCGCCGCGCCGTGATGGCGCTCCCGGAAAAACAGCGCGTCGCAGTTTTGTTGCACAAGTATCAGGAGATGGACTACGCCGACATCGCCCGCATTCTCGATTGCTCGGAAAGCGCGTTAAAGTCGCTGCTCTTCCGGGCCTACGAGACGTTGCGGGTGCAGTTGGCCCCACTGGTGGGCGCTCCGGGCGCAGCGGAATCGCCGGTGGCCCTGCCGGTCAGGGAAGGAAGGAAGCCATGAATTGCGAGCGGATTTCCAATCAGCTGATTGCGTATCTGGACGGGCGGGCGAATGCCGCCGAGCGCCGCGACATGGAAACACATCTCGCCGCCTGTGCGGCTTGCCGCCTCCGCACCGAAGAGTTTCGCAGGCTCTGGGATGTTCTGGGTGAAGCGCCCGTGCTCGAACCTTCCCTCGGATTCGACGCGCGTCTGCGGCAACGCATCGCCGCGGAGCCGCGCCCGCGGCTGTGGGGCTGGCTCATGCCCTCCCCGCGGCTGGCGTTTGCGGTCACGATGCTGGCATTGATGTCCGTGTGGGTTTCATCGCGCCCGCGCGCCAATGGGGACCAACTGGCTGTGGCGCCTCAAAGCGAACAGGAATTCCAAATGATCAAGGACCTGCGGGTGCTGGAAGATCTCGACGTGGTCAGCAGCCTCGATGCGCTTTCCGAACTTCCTCCGGCTCATCCCGCACAGGTTCCGGCGCAAACGCAAACGAACCGGGAGATGTAGGTGAACCTGTCCAAACTCCAATTCGCCGGCGCGGTCGCCCTGTTGCTCCTCGCTGGTTTCGCGGCGTCGGCTTCTTCGGCGCAGCGGCGCATGGGACGGTCCCGCGGGCAGCGGCCCGGACCGCCGCCCCGGTCAGAGCAGCGGCCAGCGCAACGGCAGCAGAATCTGGCGGGCCTGCCACCCAAATGGGTCGGAAGGCTTCGCGAGATGTCCCCGGAAGAACAAGAACGATTCATGCGGAACAATGCGCGCTTCCAGGACCTTCCACCGGATCGCCAGGCGCAGATTCGCCAGAATCTGCAGCGGTGGAACAGGATGACGCCCGAGCAGAGGAACGAATTGCGCGATCGTGATCGCATCCTGGAACAGATGTCGCCCGAGCAGCGCGAATATGTCCGCACGCAACTGCTGCCACGGTGGCAAGAATTGCCCCAGGGCCGCAAGCAGGTGATTCGAGATCGCCTGCGCGAGCTCCGCGGCTTGAGCGAAGCAGAACGCCAGTCGCGTCTCAGTGATCCCGCATTCCTCCACGGGCTCGACCCCCGCGAGCAGCAGGTCCTGCGCGACCTCAGCAACCTGCGAATTGGCGCGGGCGAGCCTTAATCTCCCGTTTGCATCGCCACAGCACACCCCCGTTGTTAACCCTTACAGAACATCCGGAGTTCTTTTCGCGGGAAACGCGGGCCTAGCCCTCGTTTCCGTTCACGGCCGCCAGCACTACATATAGTGCTTTTCGGCCCCGCCGCAACGAGTTCCGCCCGTTGCTTTCCACAACTTTTTTTGCTTTGGATGCGGTTTCTTCTTGACAAGCGTGCGCGGCTGCCTACAATCGGGGACCAAAGTGGGTGAAAGTGGTAGAAAGTGTCAGGCGGTGGTAGTGAGGTCAGGCGCATCAGTCGAGCGGATCGGCGGGCGAAATGCTGCGGGGCAACTATCCGGCCACAGTGGACGAAAAGGGCAGGGTGAAAATCCCGGCCGATTTCCTTGCCGCACTGCGCCAGTCCGGCAAGCAGTTCTACGTGACCAGCGAGAACGGCGACTACGCTCGCATATACCCGATGAAGGCCTGGGCCGAGATCGAGAAGCGGCTCGCCAAGCTTTCCTCACACAACCTCGCCAAACAGAAGTTTCTGACGCGCGCGAATTACTACGGTCAGGTGGTCGAGCTGGACGGGCAGGGACGCTTGCTGATTCCTACGGTGCTCCGCGAAGCGGCCGGCATGAAGGGCGAGGTGGACGTCATGGGGCAGCTGACCTACTTGCAGGTCTGGAATCACGCCCGCTTCCTCGAGCACATGAAGAACAACCCGATCACGACGGGTGACGAGCAGGCGCTGGACGGTCTGGGCATCTAAAGTTTGATCGCGTTGCATACGCCGGTTCTGCTGGAAGAAGTGATGCGGTGGCTGCGGATTGAGCCGGCGGGAATGTACATCGACGCGACGGTGGGTACGGGGGGATACAGCCTGGAAATTGCCCGGCGATTGACCACCGGGCGGCTGTTGGGAATCGACCGTGACCCGCAAGCGCTCGAAATCGCGCGGGAACGGCTGAAAGAATTCGACCGGCAGGTGACTCTGGTGCAAGCGAGTTTTTCGAGGATCGACGAAGTCGCCCGCGACATGCAACTGCCGCCCGCGAACGGCGTCGTTGCCGACCTGGGCGTTTCGAGCCTCCAGCTCGATAGCGCCGAGCGCGGCTTCTCGTTTCGCTGGGCTGGCCCCCTCGACATGCGCATGGGGCCGGATGAGCCGCTGACCGCCGCAGAGATTGTGAACCACTGGCCGGAAAAGGATCTGGCCGATCTCCTCTACCGGAATGCGGAGGAGAGGGATTCACGCAGGATCGCCAGGGCCATTGTTCGTGCGCGGCCCATTCGCGACACCGAACACCTGGCAACGGTTGTGGCAGGGGCACGAAAAGCAAGGGGAAGGCAGAAACTGCATCCCGCGACAAAAACGTTTCTGGCGCTGCGGATAGCGGTGAATCGAGAATCGGAGGAGCTCGGGCAGTTTCTTTCTCGTACCCCTGCCACTTTATCTCCCGAAGGGCGCTGGGTCATTCTGAGCTATCACTCGCTCGAAGACCGGCTCGTGAAGCGCGCCTTTCAAAGGATGTCGCAGCAAGGTGAGTTGCGCATCCTGACGAAGAAGCCCATCCAGCCCGCCGAAGAAGAAGTCCATTCAAATCCCCGCGCGCGAAGCGCCAAGCTGCGCGTGGCGGAAAGGAAGGCGCCGGCTGGAGATGCGGCGTCGAGCGTGTGGCCATGACCGAATTCTTTACCATCAAGCGGATCGACAACTCGCGGCTGGTCCGGCCGGTGGCGCCGGATCGCGTGCGGGATGGCTGCCGGCGGGTGGCCTGCGGCGCCGTTCTGGCGGCGTGCGGCCTGCTCTATACCTGGCAGCATTTTCAGTGCATCCAGCTTCGCTACGAACTCGAAGACCTGCAGGCCCGGCGAAACCAGGCCGCGGAACTCAACCAGGAGCTCCGGGTCGAAGTCGCCTCCCTCCGCTCGCCCGGCCGCATCGATGCGATCGCACGCAAGCTGGGACTGACGGTTCCGGTTCCCGGCCAGGTGTCACCGGTCGAGGGGCCCAGCGAGGCAGTGCTGGCTCAGGCGCGAGTGGCGCAGCCGGCCCGGCCGTAACCCGCTGGAAGTTGCGCGAATTCCCCGGTGGGCGCTTGCCGTCGTGCCGGGCTTGATTCTCATGCGGTTCGGCCGGAGTCCCTGGAATCCATGGAGCAGCGCAGCGCCCGCATCCGCTGGTTGTGGCTGTTGGCCACAGCCGCGTTCTGGATCGTGGCGGTGCTGGCTCGCCTGAGTTACCTCCAACTTTACCGCTATAGCGACTATCTCGCCCGCGCGCAACGGCAGCAGCAGCGGGTGATCCCGGTCACGCCCAAGCGCGGCATCCTGTACGACCGCAATGGGCACGAACTGGCGATGAGCGTCGCGATGGACGCCGCCTATGCCGACCCCGCGGATGTCTCCGACACGCACATGGTGGCGCAACTCGTCTCGCGGGTCGTCGGCGCGTCGCCGGATGAAATCGAAGCGCGGCTGGCGGATTCGAAGCACTTCGCCCGCCTCGCGAGCCGGATCACGCCGGAGCAGGCGGCGCGCATCGATGCGCTGGGTCTCCGCGGTGTTTACACGGGGAAAGAGAATCATCGCTTTTATCCGCACCACAGTCTCGCGGCTCATGTCATCGGCTACGTGGATGTGGATGAGCACGGCATCGCCGGCATCGAGTACTCGCTCGACAAGGAGATCCGTTTTCGGCCGGGGCACATGCTCGTGGTGTCGGACGGGCGGCAGCGCTGGGTCGAAAACACCGATCCGGGCGCCGATCAAGGCGCCAATGTCGTGTTGGCGCTCGATGAAAACATCCAGTACATCGTCGAGAAGGAATTGGCAGCGACGATTGCGCGGACGCATGCCCGGTCCGGCGTCATCATCGTGCAGGACCCGAATAGCGGAGACATCCTGGCGCTGGCCTCCTGGCCCACCTTCGATCTGAATTCGCCTGCCGCCGTTCCCGACGATGCGCACATGGACCGCGCCATTACCGCTGCGTATGAGCCGGGCTCCACATTCAAGCTGATCACGATGGCGGCGGCAATCTCGGAAGGAGTGGCGCGCCCGGAAGAAGTCGTGGATTGCCAGATGGGCTCGATCCTCGTCGCGGGGCGCCTGATCCACGACTGGCATCCGTTTGGCCAGCTCACCGTCGCCGGCATTCTGGCGCATTCGAGCGATGTGGGCGCGATCAAAATCGCTTTGCGCCTCGGCGCGCCCAGGTTTTACCAGTACATTCGTGCCCTCGGATTCGGCCAGCCCACTGGAATCGAGCTGCCCGGTGAAAATCGCGGCATCGTGCGGCGCGTGGAAAACTGGGGCGCAAGCTCCATCGGCTCGCTTGCCATGGGTCAGGAGATCAGCGCGAACTCGCTGCAGATCATCACCGCCGTTTCGGCGATCGCGAACGGCGGCACGCTGTATCGCCCGCGGGTGGTCCGCGAAATCCGCCGCGGCGATGCGGTCCAGCTCGCCGGCACGCCGGAGGGCAAGCACGTGCTGGACGGGCGCACCGCGGCCACGCTGCGCCAGATGATGGAAGGCGTCATCCTGGAGGGCACCGGCAGGCAGGCCGCGCTGAACGGATACAGCGTGGCAGGGAAGTCCGGGACGGCGCAGAAGATTGACCCCGCCACCGGGCGTTACTCGCGCACGCAATACGTGGCGTCGTTCGTCGGCTTTGCGCCCGTCAACAATCCCGTGGTGTCCGTCCTGGTCACGCTCGATTCGCCGGTGGGGCCGCACCATGGCGGCGATGTTTCAGGGCCTGCGTTCCGCCGGATTGCAGAACAGGTGCTCGCGTACCTCGACGTGCCCCACGATTTGCCGGTTATTCCCGAAGCCCAGTGGGCGGCGCGACACCGGAAAGAGACGGAAGTGAGCGAATCCGAGAGCGACTTCCAGTTTGCGCAGGCGGAAACGGTTGACGTGAAGAAACCGTCGCCGGATGTTGCGCCGGGTCCGGCGCCGACGGTGGCGTTCAGCGATGGTCGCAGCATCAGCGTGCCGCAGCTCACCGGTCAGACGGTGCGCAGCGTCACCGAATCGTGCTCGCGCCTGGGTCTAACGCCGGTGCTCGTTGGTACCGGGATTGCTGTTGAACAAAGTCCCCCTGCCGGGACGCAAGTGCCGCGCGGCACGCGGATCACCGTTCGCTTCGGGCGATCGGTGAGCTTGCTCCCCGCCGCCAGTGAAGTCGGGGAGAGGCGCGTCCAGTGACGAAGCCGGGCGTCCCTTTGAGAGCCGAGGAGCGAAAGGCTATACTGGTTGTAGCGGGAATGAAACTGAGGGAAGTACTCGCCGGCATCGAAATCCTGCAGATCACCGGTCCGACGGAATCTGAAATTTCCTCCCTCGCGTATGACAGCCGGAAGGTGCGCACCGGCGGAATGTTCTTCGCCCTGCGCGGAGAGAAAACGGACGGCAATGCGTTCGTGCCCACCGCTATCGCGAACGGCGCCGCAGCCATCGCAAGCGAGCAGCCGGCCCCGGCCGATTTGCCCGCCGGACTTGTCTGGGCGCAGGTGCGGCATGCCCGCCGCGCGCTGGCCATCGCTGCGGCAAACATTTTCGGCCATCCCGCGGACGCGCTCGAGCTTGCTGCGGTCACCGGAACAAACGGCAAGACGACGACTGCCTATCTGATCGATTCGATCTGCCGCGCCGCCGGGCACCGCACCGGTTTGTTCGGCACGATTTCCTACTGCACGCCCGCGGGAGTGCGCAAGGCCGCGACGACGACGCCCGAGTCGCTCGATTTTCAGGAACTGCTCGCCGAAGTGCGCGATGCGCGCGGCACGCATGTCGCCCTCGAGGCCAGTTCGCATTCTCTGGTGATGGACCGCCTGTGGGGCTGCCGCTTCGCTGCGGCAGTGTTCACGAATCTCACCCGCGACCATCTGAACTTTCACAAGACCTTTGAAGGCTACTTCGCGGCGAAGCGCCGTCTGTTTGAAGGCACCGGCGCGGGCGCGCCTCGCGCCGGCGTGGTGAACACGGACGATCCCTACGGCGCACAGCTCATCGGGCTGGCCGGGCGCACGCTTACCTACGGACTGAAAAACGGCGCGGATCTGACGACGAAGAAATTCGCGCTTTCTTTCGGCGGCCTGGAATTCGCGGCGCAGACCCCGACGGGCGCGATCGAAGTCCGTTCGTCGCTCGTGGGGCGCATCAACGTGTACAACATTCTTGCCGCCATCGGTGCCGCGCTCGCCATGAACATTCCCCGGGAAGCGATCGAAGTCGGCATTCGCCAGCTCGATTGCGTTCCCGGACGTTTCCAGCGCATTGATGAAGGCCAGCCGTTCCTCGTCGTCGTGGATTACGCGCATGCCGACGACGCCCTGCGCAACCTGATCTCCACGGCGCGGGAATTGAATCCCCACGGCCGGATCATCACGCTCTTTGGCGCGGGCGGCGAGCGCGACCGTTCGACGCGCCCGCTGATGGGCGAGGCGGCGGGCAGTCTGAGCGACCTGATCATTTTGTCGAGCGACAATCCGCGCAGTGAGGACCCGCTGCGGATTATCAACGACGTGGTCGTGGGCTTGCAGAAAGTGAAAGGGAAATACGTTGTCGAGCCAGACCGCGAGAAGGCGATCGGCCTGGCGATGGACGAGGCGCATCCGGGCGACATTGTTTTGCTGGCGGGCAAAGGCCATGAGACCTACCAGATTCTGCGGGATCGCACCTTCGAGTTCGATGACCGGGAAATGGCTCGGCGCGCCCTCCGCCAGCGCGGCTATGGCAAGCCCGCTGCGTAGGGGCGGGGGTGTGTGGCCAAACTCCTTGTGGTTACATGGGTTAGAGAGAGGATGTAGGAGCGGTTCGATTCTCGCACCGGCTGACGCCCAGGCGTGACACCGAGCCCTCTGGAGAGACGATGCGGTGGACGGTTCAACAGGTGGCTGGCGCTTTGGGTGTCTCGCCTCCCGCGGGCCTCGACCCCCTGGCCCGGCTGGCCGGTGTCTCGATTGACTCGCGCACTCTCCGGCCTGGGGAATTGTTCTTCGCCATACGCGGGCCGAGTCACGATGGACACACTTTTGTGGCGGCCATACTGGCGGCGGATGCGCCTGCCGGAGTGGTGGCCCGGGACCAGGCGGTGAGCTACCCGGCCGAGATTCGCGACCGGCTCTTCGTGGTAGAGGACACGCTCGCGGCGCTTCAACAACTGGCTCGGAGCGTCTGCCGTGCCTGGCGCGAAGAGCGGCCCGGCCGGCGGGTCGCGGCCATCACCGGCTCGGCCGGGAAGACGACCACCAAGGAAATCCTGGCGGCACTTCTGGCCGCGCGGTTCCGCGTTCTGAAATCGGAAGGGAACCTGAACAACGACTTCGGCCTGCCGCTCACGCTGTTCCGCCTCGAAAACGAGGATGTGGCCGTGGTTGAGCTGGGGATGTCGCGCCGCGGTGAGCTTGCGCGCCTGGCAGCGATTTGCGAGCCGGAAGTCGGCATCGTGACGAATGTCGCACCGGTGCACCTGGAATTCTTTGCTACGGTGGACGAGATTGCCCTCGCGAAGCGGGAACTGATCGAGGGCCTCGGCGGCGAACAACCGGTCGCCGTGCTCAACGCGGACGACGCGCGCGTGTCGCGCTTCGCGGAAGGCTTTCGTGGGCGTGTGTTGAAGTTCGGCACCGCTCCCGGCGCGCAATTCCGCGCGGAAGAAATCGAAGACCGCGGCGCCGAAGGCTGCGCGTTCGAATTCATCGCGCCGGCGGGCCGGACGCGCCTCGATCTGCCGCTCGCCGGCCGCCACAACGTGCAGAACGCTCTGGCAGCCCTCGCCGCGGCAAGCGAGTGGGGAGTTGGCACCGGAGCGGCGCAGATTGTTTTTCCGGCATTGCGGCCGACGGCCATGCGCGGCGAACTGGTGAAGTTCGAAGAGGGATTCAGCGTGATCAACGACGCGTACAACTCGAATCCGCTCGCGCTGGCTCGCATGGTAGACCTGCTCGCCGCCACGCCCGGCTACCGCCGCCGCATTCTGGCTGCGGGCGAAATGCTCGAACTCGGGCCAACTTCGCCCGCCCTGCATCGCGAAGCGGGCCAGCACGCCGCCGCCAAAAAGATCGACTGGATCCTCGGCGTGCGCGGCGATGCCGCTGAACTCGTCGCCGGAGCCACCGCTGCCGGCCAGCCTGAGGCGCAAGCACAGTTCTTCGCGACCTCCGATGAGGCGGCCACATTTCTCGCCGGAATGGTTGACCGCGGCGATCTGTTGCTCGTCAAGGGCTCGCGCGGCGTGCGCATGGAACGGATCATCGAGGCGCTGGTCAAGAAATTTCGCGTGAAGAATTCGCCGTCTACGAAGGAACCGGTCGAGGCTGCCCGGCAGGTGCGTGGCTGAAATGCTCTTCTACCTTTTCGTTCACGTTCTCCGCCCCCACTTCAGTCCGCTGAACGTGTTTCGCTATATCACCGTGCGGACGGCGCTCGCGAGCCTGACCGCGCTTTTCCTCTCCCTCGTTTTTGGCCCATGGGTGATCCGCCGGCTGCGGGAAATGCAGATCGGCCAGTACATCCGGAACGAAGGGCCGGAGCGTCATCAGACGAAGGCGGGCACGCCGACGATGGGCGGCGTGTTGATCGTGGCCGCCATCGTCATCCCCACGCTCTTGTGGGCCGACCTGCGCAACGTCTATGCCATCCTCGCAATCGGTTCCACCATCGCCTTCGGTGCCATCGGCTTCGCCGACGACTACAACAAGGTCATTCGCAAGCGGAGCCTTGGGTTGACGGGCAGGCGCAAGCTGATGTGGCAGGTGCTGACGTGCCTCGCCATCGGCGGCGTCTTACTTCGTTTGCAGGCGGATGGGGCCTATTCGACTCAGTTGATTGTGCCGTTCTTCAAAAAGCTCCACCCGGATCTGATTATTCGTTCGCTGTGGATCAAGCCGCATTTCTGGCCGATCGCGATTCTTCCGTTCCTGTTCTTCCTCGTGCTGGTGATCGTCGGCGCCTCGAATGCGGTGAATCTCACCGACGGACTGGACGGGCTTGCGATCGGGTGCGTCCTGGTCGCGGCGGGCGCGTTGACAGTGCTCACCTACGTCTCCAGCCACGCGCGCTTCGCCGAGTATCTTGAAATTCAGAGGATCCCGGCTAGCGGCGAGCTGACCATCTTCTGCGGTTCGCTGATGGGCGCCTCGCTTGGATTCCTCTGGTATAACGCGCATCCAGCCGAACTGTTCATGGGCGACGTGGGCTCGCTCGCTCTAGGCGGCGCCATCGGAACCGTCGCGGTCATCACCAAGCAGGAAATCCTGTTGCTCTCGATCGGCGGTGTGTTCGTGATCGAAGCGATTTCGGTGATCCTCCAGGTGGCTTCATTCAAGCTCACCGGCAAGCGCATCTTTCGCATGGCGCCGCTGCACCATCACTTCGAGCTGTTGGGCTGGAGCGAATCAAAAATCATCGTGCGGTTCTGGATTGCGGCGCTGGTATTCGCGCTGTTTTCGCTGACCACGTTGAAATTGAGGTGAGGGAAGTGCGTCCGGGCGTCGAACTCGAAAGGAAGCGGGTGCTGGTCGTCGGGCTGGCGCGGACCGGGATCGCCTCGGCGCTGTTCTGCGCGAGCCATGGCGCGCGCGTTACCGCCACCGACTCCCGGCCCGAAGCCGAATTGCCGGAGACTGCCGCAAAACTTCGCAGCGCGGGTGTCGCTCTGGCGCTCGGCGACCATCCGCCGTCCCTTTTTCTCGAGCAGGATTTGATCGTCGTCAGTCCGGGCGTGCCCGCCAACCTTTCGCCGCTCGATCTGGCCCGCGAGCGCGGCACACCGGTGTGGAGCGAGATCGAATTGGCCTGGCGTTTTCTGCGCGGCCGGCTGATCGCCATCACCGGCTCGAACGGGAAAACCACGACCACCTCTCTCGTCGGCCACATCCTCGAGGGCGCGGGCGTTCCCGTCATCGTCGGAGGCAATATTGGGACGCCGCTGATCGCGCGCGTCGAATCTTCCAGCGATTCTTCGGTTACCGTGGCTGAAGTCAGCAGCTTTCAGCTCGAAACCATCGACCAGTTCCGGCCGGATATCGCGGTCATCCTGAATGTGACGCCCGACCATCTCGATCGCCACGCCTCCCTGAAGGAATACGCTCGCGCGAAGGCGCGGCTCTTCGAAAACCAGACCGAGCGCGATTGTGCCGTCTTGAACGCCGATGACCCGGAGACCGTGCAATGGATGCCGTCGCGCCCGCACGTTTTCTGGTTCAGCCGGCAGAAGCGCGTAGCCGCCGGCGCGTTCCTGCGCGGGGAGGAAGTGGTTTTCCGCCGCGATGGCGCGGAGACCGTTCTTCTCCGGCGCGACGAGATTCCCCTGCGCGGCGAACACAACGTCGAAAACGTCCTGGCTGCCTGCGCCGCGGCGAGCCTTGCGGGCGCGGAGCCATCGGCGATTGCGAATGGCGTGCGCACCTTCGCCGGAGTGGAACATCGCCTCGAATTCGTCGCTGAGATTCAAGGGATCAGTTTCTTCAACGATTCCAAAGCAACGAACGTGGACGCCACCCTGAAAGCCGTCGAGGCGTTTCCCGGCCCGCTGCTGATTATTTTGGGCGGCAAAGACAAGGGCGGGGATTTCTCGCTGCTGCGCGATCTCTTGAAGAGGCATGCGCGCCTCGCGCTGCTGATCGGGGCGGCGGCTGAAAAGATTGCCGCGCAGCTCGGCGATGCGGCGCCCATCGAACGCGCGGGAACGATGGAACGCGCGGTGCGTCTCGCCTTCGAGCGCGCTCGCCCCGGCGACACGGTTCTGCTGGCGCCGGCGTGCGCCAGCTTCGACCAGTTCGACAACTTCGAACACCGCGGGCGCGTTTTCAAGCAGTTCGTCGCGCAAATCGAACGCGAACTGGCGACGGGCGAGCCCGCCCGGAAAGGCTGACGGATGCCGCGCACTCTGCAACCCGACCGCAAGCTTTTCGGCGTGACGATCGCGCTGTGTGTCCTCGGCGCCGTCATGGTGTTCAGCGCTTCGGCGGTGACGGCGCGCGAGCATTACGGCAACGGCTACTGGTTCCTTCTGCGCCAGCTCGTCTGGCTCGCGCTCGGGCTCGCCGGAATGTTCTGGCTCATGTACACGGATTACCGCAAGCTCCGCCAGCCCAAGGTGATCTTCACGGGTCTCGCCGTGATCTTCCTTTTGCTGCTCGTCGTGCTTTTCGTGGACCGCTCGCACGCCACGCATCGCTGGCTGCGCCTCGGGCCGATCAGCCTGCAGCCGTCCGAGTTCGCGAAGCTGATCGTGATCCTGTATCTCGCCTGGTTCCTGGAATTGCGCACCCGCCCGCGCGCCCCCGGTGTGGACGACGTTGTCCAGACCCTCGGCCCGGCCCTCGGCCCGGCGGTGCTGCTGGCGGGCCTCGTCCTCATCGAGCCTGATCTCGGCACGGCCATCATGATCCTGCTCGTCGCTTTTGTGATGCTCTTTGTCTCGGGGCTCTCGCTGCGTTACGCCGGCTACGCGTTTCTGGCCGCGATTCCGGCCTTTTATGGATTTGTCGTGCGCGTTCCCTATCGCTATCAGCGCATTCTCGCGTTCCTCTGGCCCGAACGCGACCCGCAGCACCACGGCTTTCAGTTGCTTCAGTCGCTGATCGCCGTGGGCTCCGGCGGCCTCACCGGCGTCGGGTTGATGGAAAGCAAACAAAAGCTGTTCTACCTGCCGGAGGCGCACACGGATTTCATCTATGCCATCCTCGCCGAGGAGTTGGGATACATCGGCGCGGTTCTCGTGCTCGCACTTTTCGCCTATTTCGGCTGGCGCGGCTTTCGCGCCGCGCTCCAGGCGCCCGATGAATTCGGCCGGCTGCTGGGGTTGGGCGCGACGTCGTTGATTCTCGGCCAGGCGTTGATCAATTTGAGCGTCGTGCTCGGCCTGCTGCCGACGAAAGGCATTCCGCTGCCGTTCATCAGCTACGGCGGATCGAGCTTGCTGGTCATGTTGCTGGCCACTGGCGTGCTTCTGAATATCAGCCAGCACGCGGAATGACGCTTGCCGCAGACGAGCGAAGCGAGCCGACGAATGAAACTGCTGATCGCGGGCGGCGGCACCGGCGGACACGTTTTTCCGGCGCTGGCCGTCGCGAAGGAATGGCTCCGTCGCGGAGAAGGAAGGGAAGTCGTGATCGTCGGAACGGAACGTGGCCTCGAAGCCAAGCTGGTCCCTGAAGCCGGGCTGCCGTTCGAGACCATCCGCGCGGCGGGGCTGAAAGGCATCGGCGGCGCGAAGCTAGCTCACAACGCCGCGCTGCTGCCGATGGCGCTCTGGGATTCGGCCGCCATTTTGCGCCGGCACCGTTTCGCGGCCGCGTTCGGCGTGGGCGGCTATGCCTCCGGCCCGATGATGCTGATGGCCGTGACGCACAGGATTCCCAGCGTGATTTTCGAGCCCAATATCGAAGCCGGCTTCACCAACCGCGTTCTCGCGGGCATGGCGGCCCGTGTCGCCGTGGCGTGGGAGGAGACGGCGCGGCGGTGGGGCTCGAAAGCGGTGCTCACCGGCTGCCCGGTGCGGCAGGAATTCTTCCGCGTTCCGGCGCGCGAGCACCGGCCGCCGTTCTGTTTGCTCATCACCGGCGGGAGCCGCGGCGCCCTGCCCATCAATCGCGCGGTGGTGGATTCGCTCGACCGGCTCGCCGCCAGAAAAAGCCAGCTTTTCATCGTGCACCAGACCGGCGAACGCGACTATAATGCCGTTCGCGTGGCGTATGCGCGGCGGGAATTCAACGCGGAGGTCAGCCCCTTCATCCAGAACATGGCGGACCGGTTTGCCGAGGCCGACCTGATTCTTTGCCGGTCGGGTGCCATCACGGTGGCGGAAGTGACTGCCGCCGGACGCGCCGCCATCTTCATCCCCTTTGCCGCTGCCACCGACAGCCACCAGTTGCGCAATGCCCGGGCCATGGAGCGCGCGGGCGCGGCGCGCGTCATCCCGCAGAACGAGCTGACGCCCGAGCGGCTGACCAACGAGATTTTCTCCCTTCTGGACCAGCCCCAGCGAGTAAGCGAAATGGAGCGGCGCGTGCGCGCGATGTCGCGTCCGCACGCCACCGAAGCGATCGTGGATTTGCTCGAAGGGGTGGCGCGGCCATGATGGTTACTTTCCGCAATTTTCAGCGCGTGCACATGGTCGGCATCGGCGGCAGCGGCATGAGCGGCATCGCCGAAGTCTTGCTCAGCCTCGGCTACGCTGTTTCAGGGTCGGACTTGAAACTTTCGCCCGTCACGGATCGCCTTCGTAATCTCGGCGCGAACATTTCCGAAGGGCACTCCACGGAAAACATCCATGGCGCTCACGTCGTCGTGATTTCGTCCGCCGTGCGTGCGGAAAATGCGGAAGTGGCGGAGGCGCACCGGTTGAAGATTCCGGTGATTCCGCGAGCGGAAATGCTTGCCGAGCTGATGCGCCTGAAGTACGGCATCGCCGTAGCCGGCGCGCATGGAAAAACGACCACCACTTCGCTGGTCACTTCCGTGCTCGCCGCCGCCGCGCTCGATCCCACGTTCGTGATCGGCGGGCGCGTGAACCATGCCGGGACGGGCGGCCGCGTGGGGCAGAGCGAGTACATGGTGGTGGAAGCGGACGAAAGTGACCGATCGTTCCTTCTGCTCGCGCCGGTGGTCGCCGTCGTCACCACCATTGATCGCGAGCACCTGGACCAATACCATTCGCTCGATGAAATCCAGCAGACCTTTCTGGAATTCGTGAACCGCGTGCCCTTCTACGGCGCCGTCGTGCTCTGCATTGACGAACCCAACGTGCAGGCGATCCTGCCTCGCGTGAAACGCCCGGTGATCACCTACGGCACGTCGAGCCAGGCAGACCTCGTCATCACCGACGTGACTTTGCACGGCCTCGGCAGTGAATTCCGGCTGACGTATCGCGGCGATGACCTCGGCATGTTCTTTCTGCCCTCGCCTCCCGGCCTGCACAACGTGCGTAACGCTGCCGCCGCCGCTGCGGTCGGGCTTTATTTGAATTTGCCTTCCGATCTTATCCGGCTCGGCCTCGAGAAATTCACCGGCGTGGGGCGCCGCTTCGAAATCAAAGGCACGTACAATGGCGTCACGCTGATCGACGATTATGGCCACCACCCGGTGGAAATCCGCGCCACACTCGAAGCGGCGCGCGGCTGCGGCTTCAAGCGCTTGCTCGCGCTTTTCCAGCCGCACCGCTACACGCGCACCATGCACTTGTGGGAAGAATTCTGCCGCGCCTTCAATGACGCGGACGTGCTCGTCGTCACAGAGATCTTCGCGGCCGGGGAAAACCCCATCGAAGGGATCAACGCCGAGAAACTGGCGCAGGCGATTTCTGCCGCCGGCCACAAGAACGTTGTGTTCTCGACCACGGTGCAGGCAGCCATCGAGTATCTCTTGAAAGAAGCGCGGCCCGGCGACGCCATCCTGACGATTGGAGCAGGCAGCGTCGGCCGCGCGCTCGATCAACTGGCGGTCTTGCTGGGTTCGCGGATTTCGTTGCCCGATGAGGATTAGTCACATGCCGGTGGCGAGCGCGCTCAAGGAGCATGGAGTCGAGTTGCGTCCGGACGCTTCGCTCCAGGAGCTGACGTCGCTCGGCATCGGCGGCACCACGGATCGCCTGTTGGTCCGCCGCCATGAGAGTTTGCCCGAAGTGGTTCGGCTCCTGGACGAAGAGGGAATTCCGCATCGCTTCCTCGGCGGCGGCACCAACGTGCTGATTGCCGATGGTGAGTTGCCCTGGGTTATTCTGCAGCTTCCCTCGGCGCATCCGGGCGTGCAGCTCGAAGGCCATGCGGCGCTGGTGGACGCTGCCGCCGACCTGGGCGGCATGGTGACCTATTGCGCGAAGAACAATCTCGGCGGCATGGAAGGGCTGATCGGTGTTCCCGGCAGCGTGGGCGGGGCGCTGCGGATGAACGCGGGCGCCTACGGCACGCAGATCGGTTCGTACGTGCGCGAGGTCCAGCTCTATCGCGCGGCCACGCGGCGTCTCGAAACGATTCGCGGCGAGGAAATCCGTTTCGATTATCGCCATACGTCGTTCGCGCCGGAGGATGTGATGCTTCGGGCGCGGCTCGAATTGCCCTCGAAGCCGTATCGCGAAATCGTCGACGGCATCCGCGTCTGCAACGAGAAGCGCCGCGCGAGCCAGCCGCTGAACCAGAAGAGCGCCGGGTGCATTTTTAAGAATCCGCCGGGCGCTTCGGCCGGGCGCATGATTGACGAATTGAAATTGAAAGGATACCGCGTGGGCGACGCCATGGTCAGCGATCGCCATGCGAATTTTTTCATCAATGCCGGCCAGGCGACCTGCCCCGACATGCTCGCGCTGATCGACGACGTGCGCGGGCAGGTCCACAAGGCGTTTGGCTACGAGCTGGAGAACGAAGTAATCGTATGGCAAAACTGAAAACGATGGATGCGGACGCCTATCCACCCGAAGCGCTGGTGGATGAAGAGGCGAAGTATCTCCGGCGCCAGAAGCCGGTCGAAATCAAGCGGCGCAAATTCGGCAAGCGCGCCTGGAGGACGTATTTCCGCGTGCTGGTGATTTCGATTGCCATGATTGCCGGCGCGGGATTGCTCTATGTGGCCGGCGATTTTCTGTTCGCTTCGCCGCGCCTGGCCCTTCTTCACCCGCAGCAGATTGAGTTGAGCGGCGCCCAGCACGTTTCGCGCGGCGCCGTGCTCGAAATTTTCGCTCCCGATCGCGGCCGCAGCATCCTGCGCATTCCGCTCGGCCAGCGGCGGCAGCAGCTCGAAGCGATACCCTGGGTCGAGCATGCCACCGTGCGGCGCGCCCTGCCGAATCGCCTGCAGGTCGAAATCGTCGAGCGGACGCCGGTGGCGTTCTTGCGCCAGGCCACCGAGCTATCGCTGGTGGACGGCAGCGGCGTCATTCTGGAAAAGCCCATCGAGGGCGATTTCCAATTTCCGGTCGTCACCGGTCTCACCGCGCAGATGACGGCGGAAGACCGCGAGCAGCGTATGAAGATGTTCACTGATTTCATGCAGCAGATTGACGTGCCGCGCCCCGGCGCGAGTGCGCAGGTGAGCGAAGTGGATCTTTCCGATGCCGCCGGCCTGCGCGCCACGTTGACGGGACTGCCCGCGCCGGGCAGCGCGGCTCAGGGGATGGACCAGGGCCCTCTGCTCGTGCTCTTCGGCGATCGCGATTTTCAGAACAAATTTCGCCTTTTGCTCGATAATATCGCGCAGTGGCGCGCCGCGGCCGGGCGCGTCGAGTCGGTGGATTTGCGGTTCAGCCGCGAAGTCGTGGTGAATCCGGAATCGAAAACGCCGAGTGCACGAAAACTGAAGTTGGCGAGCCCGGCAAAAACGAAGCGGTAAGCGCGCGTCCCGCCGGGGGACGCCGCAGGGTTGGAGGAGCGGCGGAGTTGACAAAAAAGGATCGGTATGTCGTCGGGCTCGACATCGGCAGCACGAAGACGTGCGCGCTGGTGTGTGAGCTGGAGGATGAAGGCGGCCTGAAATTCCTGGCGCTGGGTGCGGCGGAATCGAAGGGCTGGCGCAAGGGGCAAATCGTCAATCTGGATCTCGCCGTCAGCTCCATTCGCCGCGCCGTCGAGGAAGCCGAGACCGTCGTCGGCGTGCCGGTCGAGTCGGCCCTGATCGGCGTGGCGGGCAGCCACGTGCGCGGCGTGAACAGCCGCGGCGGCGTGACGCTGGGCCAGCGGCCGCGCGATATCCAGAGCGACGACGTGCGGCGCGCCGTCGAGGCGGCCCGCAACATCTCTCTGCCGGACGACCGCGAGGTGCTCCATGTGCTGCCGCAGGAATTTTTCCTTGACGGGCAGGACAACATCCGTGACCCGCTCGGGATGGTGGGCCAGCGGCTCGAAGCGAACGTGCACATTGTCACCGCGTCGGCTGCCGGCACGCAGAACATCATCACGGCGGTGAATCGCGCGGGCGTGGTCGTCACGGACACGGTTCTGGAGCCGTATGCGTCGGCCGAAGCCGCCCTCACGCAGGACGAGCGCGACCTTGGCTGCTGCCTCCTCGATATTGGCGGCGGCACGACCGAGTTGATTGTGTACGCCGCGGGAGTCGTCCGGCATTCGGCCGCGCTTCCGGTTGGCGGCGATCATTTTACGAACGACCTGGCCGTCGGCCTGCGCACGCCGATTCCGGAGGCCGAAAAGGTGAAGCGCGAGCATGCCTGCGCGCTGCGCGAGATGCTCACGCAGGACACGGCCATCGAAATCGCCAGCGTCGGCGACCGTCCGCCGCGAACCGTGTTTGCGCGCATGCTTGCGGAAATTGTCGAGCCGCGCGCGCAGGAATTGTTGACGCTGGTGCACGATGAGCTCCGCCGCGCGGGGCTCGATTCGCAAATTCCTGCGGGCCTGGTGCTCGCGGGCGGCGGCGCGCATCTGTTTGGCCTGCCGGAGCTCGCCGAACGGATTTTTGCGCTCCCCGTGCGCGTGGCGGTGCCGCGCGGTCTCGACGGGATGAGCGACGAAGTTTCCCGGCCCGAATACGCCACGGCCGTCGGCCTGGTTCTCTACGGGGCGCGAGCCCGGCGCGCTGCCCCGCAGCGTGCCGGCGGCTGGGCGGGCAAGTTGAAAGCCCTGTTTGCAGGGGCGAACGGATAGGCTGGATGCGGGATAATTCTGGGGAGGCAGCATGACGCCGAAAGAAGCAGCGATTCGAGTTTCGTTCAGTGAAGAGCCGGCAAACGGCGCGAAGATCAAAGTGATCGGAGTGGGTGGCGGCGGCACGAACGCCGTCAACCGCATGATCCGCGCCAAAGTGGAAGGCGTGGAGTTCATCGCCGCAAACACCGACCTGCAGGCGCTGAAGCTTTCGCAGGCGCCGGTGAAGATTCAGCTCGGCGCCAAGCTCACGAAAGGGCTGGGCGCCGGCGCCAACCCTGAGATCGGCCGCAAGGCGGCGCTCGAGGACACGGAAAAAATCCTCGAGGCGCTCGACGGCGCGGACATGGTGTTCGTCACCTCAGGTCTCGGCGGCGGCACCGGCAGCGGCGCGGCGCCGGTGGTCGCGAATCTCGCCAGCGAGCTGGGGGCGTTGACGGTGGCCGTCGTCACGAAGCCCTTCGCGTTCGAAGGCAAGCGCCGGATGCAGCAGGCCGAACAATCGCTCGCAGAATTGGTCGGCTGCGTCGATACCGTCATCGTGATCCCGAACGAGCGGCTGATGGAGTGCGTCGAGCACGGCACCAGCTTCTTCGAAGCGTTCCGCATCGCCGACGACATCCTGCGCCAGGCGGTGCAGGGTATCAGCGACATCATCACCATTCCGGGGATCATCAACCGCGACTTCGCCGACGTCCGCACCATCATGCACGGGCAGGGCTACGCGGTGATGGGCACCGCGGTCGCGTCCGGCTCGAACCGCGCGGTGGACGCGGCCAACCGCGCCATCAACAGCCCGCTGCTCGAAGACAATTGCATCCAGGGCGCGCAGGGAATCCTGATCAATGTTACCGGCTCGTCGAGCCTGAGCCTCCAGGAAGTGCACGAGGCTTCGTCCGTCATCCAGAAAGCGGCGCACGAGAATGCGAACATTATTTTCGGCGCTGTGATGGACGACGCGATGAAGGAGTCGGTGAAAATTACCGTGATCGCCGCGGGCTTCCGCGAAGTCGGGCAGCGCCGGCCGATCCAGCGGCCGTCCTATCTGCCGAAGACGTGGAAGACGGTGCGCGAACAGCATCCCAACGTGCCGGCGGAAGTGGCGCGCAACGTCAGCGATGTGATTCAGGAGGTCGCCGCCGACGATCTCGACGTGCCGACCTTCCTCCGCCGCCAGGCCCAAAAGGCCTGAGACTCGTTTCCTGTGATGGCCGGGGCGCGATCTTGCCCCCGCGCTCGACGCGAGAGCGCCGCCCCTGCCATCCCTTCGTTTTTCTCTGCGTTCTCCGCGTCCTCTGTGGTGAAATTCACTCTATGAAGGATGGAGTTCGCGTGCGGAAGGAAATTCTGGCACGCCTTGTCGAAGAGGCGCAGCGGGTGCCGGGTGAGGAATGTTGCGGCCTGCTCGCCGGGCGCGACGGCGTCATCACGGCAATGTATCCCGCCGCGAACGCGCTGGCGAGTGCGACGGCCTACGAAATCGCGCCGAAGGATATATTCAGGATCATGCGTGAAATCCGCGCCGCCGGACTCGAGCTGATGGGCATCTACCATTCGCATCCCACCGGCGAGAACAAGCCTTCCGCGCGCGACATCGAGCGCGCCTACTACCTCGACGTCGCCTACATTATTCTTTCTCCCCTGCCCGGCGCGCCGCAGCCCGTCCGCGCATTTTCCATCCGCGACGGCCGCGCGACTGAGCTATACATCCAAGCGGGGTAGGGGCGATTCGAGAATCACCCCCTGTCGTTTCGGGTGGGCCACCAGCACGAGGCGAGGCTACTTCTTCGCGGCGGGCCACCGCGGGCCGAGCGCGGGCGCAGCGGTGCACCTCAGATTTTCACCGTGAAAATTTCCTCCTCTCCAGGACCCAGAGCTACGCGCACCTTCTCCACTTGATCGAACTGCGGCGTATCGAACACCCACAGCCCCACACCCAGGGAAGTTTCCTTCTGCGGATCTAAGGTCGGAGGCGTCTCCACGCGCGCGGAGAGGATCGAGGTTTCTTTGCTGAGGAACCGGACTGAACCATCGGCCTCGATGGCAACTTCGCGCTCCATCTTGCCCGCTTTCTTGTACCAGACCGTCACCTTGATGGGAGACAGGGTGAAGGGTTGGCTGGAGTCGTTGCGGACATTGAAGTAAGGACTCTCGGTGATGCCGGTGGTCGCAATGCCGACATTGACCGAGAGCGATTTGCCCTTGAGCCACTGATTTCTTGGTCCGGTCACGCCTGCAGGCCCTCCGCATGCCGAGAGCACCAGCAGCTGAGCCAGCAGTGCCGCTCCCACCCCACGCGGCAGTTGACTGCGCATTTTTCCTCCTCGCAGAAAATCAGATATCCGAGTCTTCAAGTCGGACAGTCGTCTGCCCATCCTCTCCCAGATGATCGGGCTATCGAGCGCATCGCTGTGTTTCTCGTGCGAACGCGCCGTCTCCGGCGTTCTTACTGGCTGCCGCCGGAGGATCGCGGCCGGCTGGCGGGCGGAATGATGCCGTTGTCGCGCAGGTATTCCACCATTTGTCCGTAGTGGTCCATCGGATGCCAGCAGCCGATCGTCGCCAGCCCGAGGCGAGTGCCGAACGGGCCGCTCATCGGCTTGCCATCATTGCCGTTAACCGGCGTCGTCGCATTGGCCGGCGTGATGGTCGAGATCGCGCGGTGCCCCATTGCGAAGGAGTCTTTCAGGTACTTAACGATTTGCTCCTTCGTCTTTACGTCGGCGGGGCCATTCTCGTCGCCCGTCTGTTTTTCGCCGAGAATCCAGCCGAAGAACATGTAGTTGGCCGCCGCGACGTGCTTCACCTGTTCGCCAAACGTGCGCACGCCCTTGAACTCGCCGTTCGTCGGCGCGTAGGAATACTTGTCCTCGGGCATCGCTTCGGCCGCGGAAACAAATTCAGATTCCACCATCGAAAGGTGCTGGTTCAGCACGGAAGCAAGGGTCGCCTGCTCCGCAGGTTTTTTCTGTTCTTGGGCCTTTGTGGCAGTGCTACAGAGACCGAACAGCACGAGCGTTGCGAAAGCTGCCATCGTTCTTTTCATCTGTGAGTCTCCTCGTCAGTGTGGAATGGTGAAAATTCTATCCGGGTGCGTCGTCAGGAATTTGCGCGCGTGGCGTGGAGCCGGTGCCGCGCGGCCTCGGCCTGCTCGAGCCGGCGCGCGTAAAGAGGGAAGCGTGCCGCCAAGGCAGCCACTTCGCCGCGCACGCGCTGCTCGACTGCCGCGTCGTTCAGATTCGTCAGCACGTCCGCGATGAATCCGGCAATCCGTTCCATCTCCGGCTCGCGCATCCCGCGCGTCGTCACCGCCGGGCTGCCAATGCGGATGCCTCCCGCCTTGAAGGGCGGCAGCGGGTCGAAGGGAATGGCGTTTCGGTTCACCGTGATCCCGGCGCGTTCCAGGGCGAGCTGCACGTCCAGTCCCACCAGGCCGCGCCCCTGCACATCCAGCAGGAACAGATGCGTGTCCGTCCCGCCGGTGACGATGCGGAAGCCGCGCTTCGCCATTCCCGCCGCCAGCGCCCGCGCGTTGGCGATCACCTGCTTCTGGTATTCGCGGAACTCCGGCTGCATCGCTTCCTTCAGGCACACGGCCTTCGCCGCGATGATGTGTTCGAGCGGCCCGCCCTGCAAGCCGGGGAACGTGATCTTGTCGAGCTCTTTCGCATACTTCTCGCGGCAAAGCACCAGTCCGCCGCGCGGCCCCCGCAGAGTCTTGTGCGTCGTCGTCGCAACAAACTCCGCATGCGGCACCGGGCTCGGATGCAATCCGGCGGCGACCAGGCCCGCGATGTGCGCCATGTCCACAAACAGCAGCGCGCCCGCCGACTGCGCGATGTTCGCCAGCCGCGCGAAATCAATGACGCGCGAATACGCGCTCGCGCCGGCCACGATCATTTTCGGCTTGTTTTCGCGCGTCAGCCGCTTCACCTCGTCGTAATCAATCGTTTCGGTCTCTTTCGTCACGCCGTAGGCGACGAACTTGTACGTCTTCCCCGAAAAATTCAGCGGGTGTCCGTGCGTCAGGTGGCCGCCGTGCGCCAGGTTCATCCCCAGCACGGTATCGCCCGGCTGCAGCGCCGCCATGTACACCGAGATATTCGCCTGCGTGCCCGCATGCGCCTGCACGTTGGCGTGTTCGGCGCCGAAGAGCTGCTTCGCGCGCTCGATCGCCAGCCGCTCGACGCGGTCCACGTTTTCGCAGCCGCCGTAGTAGCGCTTGCCCGGGTAGCCTTCCGCATACTTGTTGCTGAAGACGGAGCCCATCGCCTCCATCACCGCCTCGGAAATGAAATTCTCCGACGCGATCAGCTCGAGCCCGGTGGCCTGCCGCCGCACTTCATCGTCGAGCGCTTCGGCGACTTCGGGGTCCACCGCTTCGAGCGGCAGGCTCATTCTTCTGGATTCGGGGGTGTCGGGGAATTGGCTCACTCGGGTTTATCCTTTCACGCGCGTTTGATCCATCTCCGTAATCTTGTCCACGCGCCGCTGGTGCCGCCCGCCGGCAAACCGCGCGGCAAGAAACGCGCGGACCACTTCGATCGCGCGCGCGTCGTCAAGCACGCGGGCGCCCAGCGCCAGCACGTTCGCGTCGTTGTGCTCGCGCGCCAGGCGCGCCGTCATCGCGTCGTGCGCCGTCGCCGCGCGGATCCCGGCCACTTTGTTCGCGGCGATCGCCATGCCGAGTCCCGTGCCGCACGCCAGCACGCCAAAATCACTTTTGCCGCCCGCGACGCGCTCGGCCACCGCCCGCGCAAAGTCCGGGTAATCCACCGACTCTTCCGACGAAGTGCCTACGTCGTCCACGGCGTAGCCCGCCTCGCTCAGCAGTTTCTTGATCGTTTCCTTGATGTGGTAGCCGGCGTGGTCGGCCCCGATGGCGATGCGCGGCTTGGCTGTGGAATCGGACAAGGAACGGCTCGTCCGTGATTTTAGCGGAGCGGGGAACCCTTTGCAATCCCGCCCGGCCGCCGGTGGTGACTCATTCTCATTCGAACAGGGCCGCGATATCGGAGATATTCCAAACATGATCGGTCACGCCAGCGGCCATTGCCGCGGTAACGCGTAGCCTTTGGTGAATCCGGAAGAATTTATGGCCGCGGATTGCAATAATGGAAACTATCTAGCGGAGGCAGACAAGTCGCTGGGGCTTCAGCACCACAAAGGTGAGTGCTCCTACAATGAGGCCTGCTTCAATCCAATCCTTAGCTGGGTTGCCTTTGAATAAAAAAGCCGTGGCAATGATGGCAAATGCCCAAACAAGTGACCAAACAATGGGCGATGTTCCAAGCTTTTTGGAGGTAGACTTCATAGTAAGTATTGTAGCATGGCTTTGTCGGCCATCTCCAGTCAAATCAAACTGAGTCACTACCCAGCCGCCCCTGGCAGGAAGTGCTGCTCTCGCTTCGAGCGAGAACAGCAAAGCAATACTGCCGTCGCCATCCGAAGTTGACTTTCCTCTCCAACGCGCCTATGAATTACAGATAAAGGAGGAAGTATGAAACTCTGGCCAGGCGCTCCGGACAGATCACTCTCGTCTTTCTCGGAATCCTTTCGAGGTCCTTATCCGCATCTCGTCTTCGTTGCCACCCTTATCGCCGACGCTTTTCGCGCCATCCGGCATCAAAAGCATTCCTGATAAAGCATAAAGAGTCTGCGCGGCGGTCTCGGCGAGGAGGGAAAAGAAATGGAAAGGAAACGCCTGTATGCACCCGCGTTGCTCGTGTGGCTGGCGTTTGGCTGGCCTGTTTGGGGTGCGACGGTAACTACGCGAGATGGGAGTGTCGTCACCGGAGAGGTTTCTGGGCGCGTGGCATTCAAGAGTCGGTACGTCGAGGTGGAACAAGAGGGCCACAAGTACGGGGTCTATTTCTACCTCATCGCCGACGGAGCTTCCGTCACCGAAGTGACGTCTGAAGGGGTGAAGCTCAAAGGGGGCGATTCCACCCTGTTGCTCATCTCCTGGGATTTGGCGGGGAAAGGGAAAGCTCCTTCAGACGCCGAAGCGCTCGGCGCCGAGCACAAGGAAATGGGCCCTAACGAGATCGCTTTTGGCTGGCTGAATCAGAGCGGCGCAGATGTCTGTCGAGTGAGCTTGGGCGTTTCCAAGCCGCAAACTGTTAATGAGGTCTTCGGCGCAATTAAGGGCTGGATGAGCGGGAGCAGCCCTGCATTTCAGGCCAGCCCTCCGCTGGGTAGCATCCTCGGAGAATGGAAGGCAGACAACCTGACGCCAGCCTTGACAATTCAGGAAGCTGCCGGGCCGAGGAAAGTAGCCGTTAGTCAAATAGTCGCATTCAAGTAATCGCGCGCGTGGCGCACAACCCGAAATGCTGCCACGCTTCTGAGCCTGTGCCTTCGCGCCGCCCGGCAGCAGTGCCACACCGGCGAAGAAAGTTTGCCGAACTGACTTGCCGGTTCTTTCTCTTTTGTAGGGGCCGTTCGCCCCTCGGCTCCGCTCGGGACAAGCGAACCGCCCGGGTTCCGCCCGCTCCGCCGCCGCGCATCCCCTCGATCAAAACCAATCGCTGCGATACGCCACCCACCAACTCACAAATCCGATGGGGATGGTTGCCAGCAGTGCCCACCAGAGCGGCAAAACGAAATCAGCCAGAATTCCCAGGGCCGCAAAAGTAATCCAGAAGATTCTTCGCTGCATTCCCACATTCTAGCGTTGTCCCCGGAACTCCACTGCATTGTCCTTAATGCACGGTGCTGAAAAACGCCTCTGTCGCAGCGTCCCCAAGCGCCGGCTTTCAGGCCGACCCTGTATTTCCCACGGCGCGCCCATCAGAGCTAGCGCACCCAGGGCGGCACGCCTGATCAGGCGTTCCTGAATGGAATCGAAGCGATGCGTCAGGAGGTCGGAGATCCCGGCTTGGCCGGGACGGCTCACCTTAAGATGGGCGTGCCACCGGAGCATCCCGGTGTCCGCTCATCTCCAGCTAAATACAGATGAAAACAGAGGCGGACAGAGTCTTGGCGAACCACAACAAATATATTGCAGTTCTTCATTTTTTCCTGATACAGTAGTAGTGGACTACTACTACTACCTATTGAGACCATTATGCCAATCGAAAATTGCATACACACCTTGATGGAGTTCAGCTTTAGTGGTCTTGAAGCGGAAATCTACACGTTTCTTTTAAGAGATTCGCCCGCCACCGGCTACCGTGTAGCACAAGCTTTAGGTAAACCGGTGGCAAATACCTATAAAGCAATTGAGTCGCTCCAAAACAAGGGGGTGTAGTGCTCCCCTCTAAAACTGGACACCTCATCTAGGTATGATCAGGGCCTCCCAACAGGAGGCAACATGGGCAGGAAACCACGTGTAGACCGAACCCCGGAAGAGAAGTGGCAGATCGTGCAGGAAGGAATCAAGAG
>JBGPTF010000014.1:0-115076 GCA_041490445.1 Terriglobia bacterium | reverse complement strand
GCTCGTTGGATCGAGGAGTACAATCACGACCGGCCTCATCGCGGAATCGCAAATCGCACTCCGCACGAGGCCTACTTGGCTTTCGCAGCTGTACTAAAAAACGAGGCCCTGACTGTCTAAATTAGCAGGGAGCACTACAGAGTTCTCTGTTGACTTGGCGATGGCGGGGAAAGATTTTGAAGTCATCGATAGAACTCACTTGAACATTGTGCTGCAGGAATACAAGCTGGCCTCCACTGGAATCATTAACCCACAAACGGCCAAGAAACTTGGCGAAATCGTTGGTGTTCAGGCCCTCGTCACGGGCAGTATCACCCCTTTTGGCGATAGCGTTAGACTCTCAGCCAAAGTTCTTGACGTCTCGACTGCCAGGATGATTGGCGGATTCTCTGCTGATATCCCTAGGACTAAAGCGGTTGAAGAGCTGCTTGCGAAAGGGATTAGCAGCTCCGGCGCAGGGGCACCTCCGACTGCGTCTCAAGCGGCAGCAGGCCCAAGTGGCACGCCCGCATCGTCGAATCCAGAATGCGAAACTCAGACGCGACAACCGCAACCACTATTAGGCCATCAGAGACCTTCGTACACGATCGCGGAGTATAATGCCTATCAGGCTGCGCGCAGCGAGCGCGATCCTCACCGGAAGATTGCGCTGCTGGACAATTTCATTGCCGACTTTCCAGATTCAAGTTTGCTCATTTATGTATATTCTGAGGGCGTTCAGACGTATTACCAGTTGAAGAATTATCCCAACACCATCAAATACGCTGATAAGTTGCTCGCCTTCGGTAATGTGCTCGACGCCAATACCCGAGTCCAGGCCTGCCTCACCCGCACCGACGCGGAGAAGAAGGTGCGGGGGGCGGAGAAATGAAGTAGTTTCCCTGGCGCTCCTGCCGCTCGGACGCTGAGGCCAATCACATCGCCTCTTTGGCTCCGCCCGGGCCACACGAAAACACGCGTTGGCGACCTACAAGGCGACCTTGAGTTGTTCTTCTAGTCATTGAACTCGGCTTTTGCCAGGCATTCGCGAAGCGCGGTGAGTTTGGAATCCGTGGCGTGGTCACGCACGCGGCGTGCTTGCCCCAGCAAATCCCGAAGCACAGCAATTTCGGCCCGGAGCTGGTCGAGTTCAATCGCTGTCGTGAACTCGTCGGTCAGGAAGTCGCGTTCGGCATCGTCGAGATCGTCTTCATCTTGCTCGGTGTCAGTAAGACGGTGTCATTCGCCAAAATGCTGTCGTTCTTTGAAATCAACAGAATGGTGTCCCTACCAAAAACTCCGTTCTCACTGAAACAGTTGAACTTGCGCGGCCGAGGCAGGTAGGCTGCCGAAGCCATGCTCACTGTCTTCTTTTCTTTGTTCTGCACTGTGCGAAGTTTCTTTCGGATTCGTGCCGCCCTGCACGCTGAAATCCTGGCTCTGCGGCATCAGCTCTTAGTGTTGCAACGTTCCGGCCGCGGCCGTCGCCCCAACCTCTCAACCACGGACCGAATTCTTTGGGTCTTGCTCTCCCGTTTGTGGGCCGACTGGCGATCGGTGTTGCTGATCGTCAAACCGGAGACTGTCATCGCCTGGCATCGGCAGGGATTCCGACTCTATTGGAGATGGAAGAGCAGGAATCGCGATGGCCGTCCGGTGGTATCGGGCGAAGTCCGCGATCTGATCCGGAAAATGAGTTTAGCAAACCCCCTCTGGGGCGCACCGCGCATCCACGGGGAGTTGCTGAAGCTGGGCATTCAGGTATCTCAAGCAACCGTCGCCAAGTACATGGTCCACCATCGAACGCCCCCCTCGCAGACGTGGCGTACTTTTCTTGCCAATCATACGAAGATTTTAGTCTCTACCGATTTCTTTGTGGTCCCCACGATCACGTTCAAGGTGCTCTTCGTCTTCGTGATTCTGGCCCATGACCGGCGACGTCCCGTCCATTTTGCCGTCACCTCTCATCCCACCGCCGAATGGACAGCCCAACAACTCCTGGAGGCATTCCCTTGGGACAGTGCTCCGCGCTACCTGCTGCGAGACCGCGATGGCACGTACGGGGAGAGGTTCTGTGACACGGCGAAGTGGATGGGCATTCGTGAAGTGTTGACGACACCTCAGAGTCCCTGGCAAAACCCCTACGTCGAACGGCTGATCGGTTCGATTCGGCGTGAATGTTTGGACCACGTCATCGTCTTCAACGAGACGGACTTGCGCCGGGTTCTGAACGAATACTTCGAATACTACGAGCAGGCCCGAACGCATCTGTCCCTCAACAAGGACGCGCCGATCCCACGACCGATTCAATCGCCAGAGTTAGGTAGAGTCGTGGAGTTCCCCGAGGTGGGGGGACTTCACCACCGATACGAGCGGCGTGCGGCCTGATTGGAGAAACACTCGCCGTTCCCTCACAAAGCGAAGTCTGCGGCGGCGATCTGCGCACCGAGACCAACCCATACCGTTTGTCGGCTCCCAGGCCGGCCGCAGGAATGAATCGATAGCTGCTACGTGATTCGCTGATTCAGGACAGCTGCGTTTCTCCGGAGTCGGATTGAGTTTTTGGTAGGGACAGCTATCGGATAGTCTCGCAAGAGTGGAGAAGCCTCGCCAAGGAGCTGCTTGCCAGCATCCGTGATTCCGATGCGGACGCCCTGTCTCGCCACCAAATCCTCTCCTTCAAGTGCGTCCAAATGTGCATAAATCTCTCGGGAAAATGGCCCATGCAAATATCGAAAGAAACCGTATTTCAAACCACTACACCCCAAGGTCTCTTGGGAGAGCTCGGCCAAGTAAAGGCTCTTCTGGAGGCGCAACTTGTCGACCGACTCTACCAAAGCGAGAAAATGAGTAAGGAGAACCAGATTCAGTCCCCGCGAAGACAGAGTTCGCTCCGATGTTCTTACGGTCTGTTTTGATTGCCTGACGACTCTTGCTTGATATAAGAGACGCAATGCCTCGCCGATTTCGGGAACTGGTTCGGGGGAAGAGAATCGCACGTTGAAGAGTTCAGACCTCCAGAGGAAATCCAGGAAGGAGTGTGGACTGTTCTTTTTCCAGTCCCCCGATTCGTACCACCGTTCTATGTTCTTGCTTAGTGAGTGAAATGTCGATTCGCCCAGCGCGAGTTTTCCTGCGAGCGAATCCTTGGCTACCGAAATCTCCCGAAGTCGTCCTTTGGCGTCTTCTGCTAAGAGACCTATGTTTTCTCGTCGCGACCGGGAAGACGCAACATCAATTTGGATCACAGAATAACGCATCGAATTATCCGCGAAAGATCTCTTCAAGCCGATTCTTGCGAAGGATGACTATGCTTGAAATCGCAGTTAACTGCTCGTCAGTCGCGAAATCATTGGGAATCTGCATTATGGCATCGACAATCGTCTCGTCCGCCACAGACGAAATTGCATGTGCAATTTCGCACAACAGACCAGCCTCATGTGTAAGCAGTATAGCAAAGACTTGGGACAACTTCGCGTTGTCCTGGCGGATGAACGAGGCGCTCACGAGGTTCGCGGGAGAAACAGGAGTGTTAATGTCCGCCAGGTTGTTTGCCCATTGTCCATTGGCGAATATATGACCATGATCGATGAGGACGGGTTCCCAGGGCTTGGTATCCAACTCTCGATAGATCAGGTTGGTATTGTGCCTGTCCATGTTCCCAAGCCAGACATCGAACACGAGGAGCGCCGCGAAGCATTTCGGGTCCCCGAAACGATTGATCGTTTCAGCAGCTGTTAGTAACGCTGGAAAGTTGTCCCATCTAGCAAAGGGCTGCGGCGGCCACAAGGAAACACTCCCGCGAGTTTGGTCGATGAGTTGAGCTGGTCGAAGTTCCGCAACTGGGACTCCGACAAGGCTGCCGAGGGTCCAACCAACAAACTCGAGCACGCCATGGGGATATTGACCGTGACCCGACGCGAGGCTTTTGAAATAGGCCTTCTGCCCCTGTTTAGAGACTTCCGCAGATCCCGGTTGGACCGGAGCCCATTCAGGATCGAATTCCAGCTTCGGGATAGGCAGCTCCGAAAGAAGTAGTTTCGCAGCGGGCCGTGCCAAAACCCTCCCTGATATTTACTCTTTAAGAGCCTTAATTTCAACTGGAACACAGTCAGCGGAGACTGGGCCAGAACCACAGGGTTTTCAAACGCCGAGCCCCAGTCTCCTCAAAGCCCGCTTTCCTCCAGGTGGATTGCTTCCGAGTGCGCCGTAATCCGCTCGCGATCCCCTCAGGGCGCGCTCAAGATGACTACCTCGACATGCAGTGACCGTCCGGGAGTGGCAAGAGGGGAATCAGAATCTATGGGTCGGGGCCAAGTTACGCCCATTCCCTCCGCGACCACCGCGAGGACCTGATGCACCCGATGTCGCGGGCTTCTCGCATGTGATATGTTCTTGGCGTACTGTAACGTCCTAACTGGAGCGGGAGTGTCATGAGCAACTCGCTGGTCGCTACGTCGACCGAAAAACGGGCATCCGGCATCGGCACCACCTGCACGAATCCGTGATTCAAAAGGCAGTCCATCCGGCAGCGCATCATGCCGGCTTGACCAAGCGGGTGACGACCCACGTATTTCGGCATTTGCTTGCCACTCACCTGTTAGAGGACGGTTACGATATAAGGACCGTCCAGGAGCCAGCGCTGGATGTTAGAAAGCACTCGGGCCAGCACGGGGCGTTACGAGCTGTCCGATTGTCGCCTCACCTCCGGGCCGGTCAACAGTGCCCGGCTTACGTGTTTGGGGATTAGTCCATGCAGCTACGAAATAACCCATTACACATTGCCGAAGACGACCGCCTCCGCTCCTGCCACATTCGGGACCTCGTCCAAGACAGCGTTCCGATCGACCCACCATCTGGCCACGTCAAGATTCCCAAGCTCATCATACAGTTCTGGCACGACTTGGCCGCCCTACCCCCCGATGTCCGCGAGTGTCTTTACAGCTGGGAATCACTCACGACACACGGATTCAAGCGGGTCTTGATCGACGACAACGAGGCCCGCGCCTTTATCAGCAGACGATTTGGCCGTCGCTACGTTGCGGCGTTCGACCGGTGTCGTCACCCGGCAATGAGATGCGACTACTTTCGCCTCTGCTACATCTACAGACACGGTGGGTTCTACGTCGATGCGGATGAAGTCTACCAAGGCGGCGATTGCCAGTCCTTTTATCGCGACAACAGGCTCAAGATACAACCTCTGTGTTACGACACCCGGACCAATACGATGGTCCACACTGACGTCTTTATAGGAAAGAAGACCTACTCTTCCGATTGGACATTCTACGTCAACAACAATCCACTCGTCGCGCCCCCATTCCATCCGGTTGTTCGCTTGGCGCTAGCGCGCTCGACTCGCATTCTCTTGAGCCAAGCAGGCGAACGGCTCGACATACAGTCCACGACCGGTCCTGGGAACCTCACGGCCAGCTTAGTCCAACACTCTAGTGCCCGCAGAGCCGCGGGTAAGTACCGAGATTTCTTGCTCCTGACCAATTGGGGAGCCATATCCACGAGCCGATGGCCCCTAAGCTACCGCGAGGATGAGCGGAACTGGAGACTCTGGAACCCCAATGCCTAACTCCCTCAGTGCCGCCTCGCATCTGTCGCGCACATCATTTCCCCCGCCGCTGTGCGAAGCTGTACCCTCGCGGCGTCTGTCCTGACCTAGGAAGGATTGCCTCACTAGCCAATGAATACCGCAACGTACTCTGGACTCCTTGCCCGTCTGCTGTATCGCCTAATGCTCGGCGCGAGATACTTGGGGGGTAAACCAACCTGTGAATGCCTTGGCACTGGTGAACCGCTGGATGCCATTCAGCGAATATACGTGATCAACTTGGACCGGCAGGGCGATCGGTGGCGCCAGATGCAGGGGGAGCTTCAGAGTGTAGGTGATCGATCCGGAAGGCCCCTGACAGCGATGACCAGGCGCTTCTCAGCTGTCGATGCAAGATACTTCACGGGGCCACCCGATAGTGAGGAACTTCAGCCCTACTATTCGCTGGCTGACCAACTATTCGTGGACCCACACCCGTTACTCGGAACAGTTGGGGGCAACAAAGGCCAGCGTATTCTGATGACGCGGCAAGAGGTGGCGGTCGCTCTCTCTCATATTGCAGTTTGGAAGACCATAGCCGCAAGCGATCTACCCTACACGCTGGTGTTGGAGGATGACGTCTACTTCCGCCGTGGCTTCGCTCGGACTCTCGATCGAGCATGGGCCGAACTCATGGAAGGGGACTGGCAGGCCGCTGCTTTCGATCTTCTGTACTTGTCATTTATGGAGGCCCGCATGGGTGCCGACAGAATGCCGGTTTCCGAGTTGGTCTTTAGGCCCCGTCGAGGATTGTGGTCGTTATCTGGATATGTGCTATCTGTAGGAGGAGCGCAGAGGCTCCTTGACTTGCTGCCCGTGCGTGGCCCTGTGGACCTTTGGATAAATCATCAGTTCGAAAACCTCGACGTTATCGCCACTCAGCAATCCATTATTGAGCAGCGCCTTGATTGCCCCTCTTCCAACTCGTACTCGATCCTCCCTGTTCTCTCAAAGGTTGGAGTGCTGACACGCGAGAGACCACTGCTGTTTAAGACGCGGCCGTTACCCGGGCCCGTATTTGCATTCGGCAAGCAGGGCTCGGGGCTAACCGCACTTGCGATGGCACTCTCCATGCTTGGCTACAGATGTTGCAGTGACGTTACTGACCTGCCAGCGAGCGAGCGTGACAAACTATTCGCCAAGAAGAGAGGGAGGGTATTTGATGCGTACGTGAATGTTGGCTCACTTGGGCCTCGTGACTATCTCGAACTAGCCAAGACCTACCGCGCGGCGCGGTTTATCATCACCGAAGAGGGCGAAGGAGAGGAAGCTGGGCTGCAGGGGGGCGACTCTAAGGGTGCGTTGTGCGGGGGGCGCTCTTCGGACGATGAGGACGATGGCGTCCGTCTGCCCAGCCGGCTGGTTGATCAACTCCAGCAGATCTCGAGGAATGTTCTGATATTCCCGACACGAGATCGTGACAAGTGGGAGTTGCTGTGTCGCTTCCTCGGATGCGACTACCCCACCGACCAGTATCCACAGTGTAAGGACGAGCCTCAAAGGAAGCTCACCATGGAATGCCACGAGAACGGACGCCAGTTCTCGTCCTCCGCGAGACTGCTAATGAGTGATTCGTCTCCGTGGATTGCCCCACAGAAGGATTGGTCCGGCATCCGGCTCTGTGAAGCCAGCGGTGATCATATGGGCGGGTCCAGTACCGGGTCTAGTAGAAGGAAGGTGTGTGAGCGCTTCCGCGGATTGGATCGCACACTGTGGGTGTTGCGTGACGACACGTTTCCGAGCAATCTCGCACTCTTCAGGCCTGGCAACTTCTCAATTGGCCGTGACAGCGTCGCCCGATTGACGCTGCAGAAAGAGCGTACATCGGTCCGAGAGTACACATCTGCGTCAATTTGCAGTCGTGAGCGTTATCTCTACGGTCGGTTCGTAGCCGAAGTGAAGCCGGCGAACGTGCCTGGATTGATCACGGGGGTATTCTTACACCGCAATTCACCTCGGCAAGAGATAGACGTCGAGTTCCTCGGAAGGGACACGACTAAACTCCTCCTGAACGTCTACTACAATCCCGGAGACGACGGTGCTCGGATGGAATATGGCTATAGGGGCACACCAGTACTGATCGACTTGGGCTTCGATGCATCCGAGACCTTTCATCGATATGAGATCGAGTGGAGTCTTGCTTCAATTCGCTGGCGCGTAGATGGGCGACTCGCTTACGAAAGAGTCAATTGGGATCCCACGCCGATCCCACACCTGCCGATGCAGCTAAATGCCAATCTATGGCACTCAAGGTCAGAAGAGTTGGCAGGACAGTTGGCCGGTGGTGAACTGCCCGCACAGACGGAGCTCAGGGCGATTGAAATTTTGGCCTAACGTAGAGCCCCGGTGAGCGGCTGCACTGGCGGTAGCAGAGGTCGGGGCCCGCCTAGTATCAGCTGAGGCTTCGTGAGTGGCTGTGCTAGCTGGAAATCCGGACAAGGGTGGCGGACAGTGCCTTCTAACGGTTGCACCTGACGCGCCGCTTCGCGTCGCGCAGCTAAGCCGCACGACGTTGGGCCGTCGTATTCCGCAGTTCCGATGATTCGAATCAAGTCACCTCCGACGCGGGGAAATGTGCAAAGTCCGGCGGGGGCTTCTGTCCGGTTGGTCGGCTACTCGGAAATTATGCCAGCCGCGGCGTGGCCGTACAGTCGCCATGTCGGAGAAGCGAGGCGAAAGGGTTTCCTCTCGGCACGACCAAACTGTCCGCTGCACATCTGTATAGCCCGGCCCAGTTGGTTGCCTGCTGAAACCCTTCGTGAGGCATTTCGCCTCTCTTCGATTGAGTGAGGCCGCACTGCCCGGCAGCTTTGCCAGTTCCTTTCGAAGTGGAGGCGCGTGGTCACCTTTGATCCTCAGCGAAGTGATCCGGTGAAACTGGACGTCGGTCGCAAGATTTGAAACCGGACCGCGGGACCACATCCCGGAGAAAACTCGGCCTGATTGAGTCTGATGACGACAAAAGCCGATTCTCTGCAGTCCGGTTCCGCGCAGAAAACGCTGATTACCGCGAATATTCGACTATTCTGGCGCTCGATGCCGCGGAGAAGCCAATTGGGCTGACTGGATGGCGGGCCTGCCAGGATTCGAACCCCTCCTCCGGCTTGGCACCGCCTACGGCGGGCAGGCTGCGACTGGCAACTTGAGCGCTCGACGCGTGGGTGCGCATTTTAGTGGGCCCGGGAGGATTCGAACCTCCGACCGACGGATTATGAGTCCGCTGCTCTAACCGGCTGAGCTACGGGCCCGCACCTTGGCAACATCCTACACCGAAAAAGGTTGAGCGAAAGAAGAGGCTTCTCTTCGGAAACGCTCGTTTTCCCCAGCGGAGACGTTGCCCGCGGGCTCACCGTGCCACAAAGCCAAGAACTTATGCCGGCGCGTCAGGCGCATCCGGTGGAAGCAGGAAAACAGGCGGAGAAGGAAATCAGAGCGGCTGAAGGAGCGTTCACGCGGCTGGGACACATGCAACAGCGCGCGCTACTCGACTTCCTTCAGTGTTTTGATGTGGGCCTCAAGCGCCTGACAGTATTGCCGCTCGGCTTCAAGCTCCGTCTGCAGCTTGCGAACCAACTGCTCCAGGCGAAGAATCTCCGCGCGCAGCTTTTGGATTTCTACAGAAGGCGCCGTGGAAGGCCGTGGCGCGACGCTCGGGCTCTGCCGGGCTGCCCCTGCCGCACTCGCTGGCGCAGCGGGCGCAGTAGCAACCGCGACAGGCGCAGGAGCGAGGACCGAACGCGCCGCAAGTGCGGAAGGCGCAGCGGGTCCGAAAAGTTTGTTCAGGGTTTGCGCCGCATCGGCGGCCGAGGGCGCCGGTGCCGGGGAATCCGCCTTGGGAAAGATCAGATTCTTGACCCGCGCGATCAAATCCTGCGGCTGAAAAGGCTTGCGGATCAGCTCATCGGCTTTCACCGCCATCGCCTTCTCGGCCACCTCGCGGTTCACCACTCCGGACATCAGAATCACGGGCGTGGCGTGGAGCTGCGGGTGATTCTTGATGGCCCGGCAAATTTCATAGCCGTCCATGTCTGGCATGATCACGTCGCTGATGACTGCGTCAGGAGCCGCCTGGTCCATTTGTTCCAGGGCGGCCGCGCCGCCAGGGCAGGTGACTACATCGATGCTTTCCTTGCGGAACGCGATCTTGATGACTTCGCGCATGGTGGCGCTGTCATCGATGAAATAAACGCGCCGGGTGCGTGGCGCCGCGGTTGCGCTTTCACTCATGGGGATTCCTTTTCGGCGCAATCGCGAGCGGTTTCGTCGAGCTCGGCCATGGCGTGAAGCATCAGATCGGTCGCCGACCGCAGCACAGTGCGGTTGGCTGCCGTTGCGCCGTAGATAAATTTGTACACGCCGGAGTCCGCCCGGTGGCAGGTCTTCAGAATTTCCATCACCGCTTCGTCTCCAAAGCGCTCGCCGCATTCTGCATGCGACAGGGTTCCAGCTTCAAGAAAGACCACTCCGTCGGTCTCGCCAGCATTGATGTGCAAAGCGCCAGTCTGGCGCGCCTGGCCGAGCATTTGGATCACGCCCGGCAGATCGAGATGGGACAGGCTGCCCGAGAGCGCCATCTCCGAAGTCGTCAGCATTTGCGTCGGTCGAAAGCCCAGTTCGCGGCTGCGCAGAAAATTCCGCACGTGAGCGGCGATCGCGGCGGGGTCCTGGTGGCTCGAGACCAGGTCATCGCAGCCGGCGCGGTAGGCTTCCAGGAGAACCTGCTCGTTGCTGTCGCCGACAGCGAAGATGGGAATGCGAGCGTTCTTGGCGTCGGCGCGCAGGATTTGCGCCATCTGGAACGCGCCCATCTCACGCAGATTCGTGGCGCAGAGGATGGCGGAAGGTGTATCCCATTCCAGCATGGTCAGGGCATAGGCGGCGCTGGTGCACGGCACAACATCGAAACCCTCGCGCCGCAGCGCATCGCCAATCCTTTTGGAGAAATAGACGTTGCTGTGGATGACGAGAATCCTCGGGGACCCGGCGGCGGCGTTCATGGCTGCGCCTCCGGGGCGGAATCGCCGGAGAACCCGGCGGGATGCCCGGTGAGCGCCTTTTCGAGGTCGATCACTTCCAAGGTTTCCCCGCCGATGGAGAGCAGACCCAAAACATGCTCCGGCCTGTCTTCCACCGGTCGCACCTCGCCGCGGACAAGCTCGCATTCACCGCTAACGGAGATCGCGCTCCATTCGCTCGACGAACCGAACTGCCTGCGGACAATCAAGAAGAGTTTGCGCGGGGCGAGATTCTGGTCCAGCAGCACTGGCGAAACGTCGTAGACAGGAATGATGCATCCCCGGCGCACTAACACGCCCGACAGCAAGGGAGTGGTGTGAGGAAAATCGAACAACCGGGCCCCGCTCACTAACTCGCCGACACTTTCCGAGGCGAGCGCGAATCGCCGCTCTCCCAGTTGGAAGAGGACGAAGCTGCGGAGCGAGGTTTCGGTCGCGACGGTCATGCCACCACGGCTCTCTCTGCCAGTCCCGGCAGCGCTCCTGCAGTCGAGGCTACTGCAGCCACCAGGAGTCCCCATTCGTCCTCGGTGAGGAAGCCGCCGGGATCCACAAGCGGGACGATGATTTCGCCGAGATACGCCAGTCCGCGATACCAGCGGCGTTCCTCGCCGCGAAAGGCATGCGGAAGCGCGTACACCGCGAAAATCTTCTCCATTCGCTCGATCCGATCGACCAAGAGCGCAAGGCGCGACTGTCGAAGGACCAGAGCCAGCGACGGCCGCGAGGGGGGCAAATGAAAGTGCAGGCCGAGGCTCATGACGAAATAGAGCTGTCTGCCTCGCTGCATGGTGTGACTCACTTTCTCGAGTGCCGGGTGGGTGAAGCTCAATGCCGCAGCGGACAGGCTATCGGTGCTGCGGACTTCCTTCACCGCGGCGGCCGCAATCGCAAACAACTGGTCGCCGACGGCGAACAGAATGACTTCCTCGCTGCGGGGCGGCCGACGCGCGTGCGAGCGCTTTGTTGCGGCAGGCCTCATCGTACACCCGCGGGCGCCGGGCGGACCCATGGCGCCATGCGCCGCTCGACGGCAGCGTAGATTTGGTCGAGACCCAGCACGGCATCCACTGCCCCGGTCTTGATTGCTTCGGCGGGCATCCCGAAGATGACGGAGCTGGCTTCATCCTGCGCGATGACGTAACCGCCGGCTCGCTTCACGGCCTGGATGCCGCGGGAAGCGTCGTTGCCCATGCCCGTCAAAACCACTGCGATCGTCATCGCTCCGGCGTAAGCTGCCACCGACTCCAGGGTCACATCGGCACAAGGCCGGTAGCCTCCGATGCGCTCACCGGGATTCAGGCTGACGCTTCCGGTGGAGGAAATGGCCAGGTGGTGAGAGCCTGGACAAACATACAACGTGCCCGGCACGATGCTTTCGTTCTGCGCCGCCTCTTTGACGCGCAACGCAGAGGTATCCGCCAATTGTAGAGAAAACTGGCTCGTAAAGTTCGCGGGCATGTGCAGCACGAGGAAAACGGCCCCGGGAAAATCTTTTGGAAAGCTGGGGAACAGCCGCATCGCGGTAGCCGGTCCTCCGGTCGAAGCCGCCACGACCACGATCGGGAAGCGGCCGCCGGCCGGTGAAGAGGGACCGTGGCCGGAGGATTTTTGCGCGCCGGAGGATGGCGCAGCGCCTTTCGTCCGGACCGCCGTTCGGACCACACGCACCTTCGCAGCCATACACAGTTTGCGGCAGAGATCCTCGCGGACCAGGTTCATATCCAGGTCAACACCTCCCGTGGGCTTGGAGACAAAATCAATCGCGCCGAGCTCGAGAGCGCGCAGCGTGCTCGCCGCACCCTCGCGCGATTCCGAGCTGACGATCACGATCGGCCGGGGGTTCTTAGCCATGATGAGTTCGGTGGCCTGCAGGCCGTCCATATGGGGCATATTGATGTCCATCGTGATCACGTCGGGCTGGAGCGATGCGGCCAGAGCAAAGCCTTCGCGTCCGTCGCGCGCCTGGCCGACGACTTCCAGCTGCGGATGTGCGCTGATAATTTCGTGGAGGATTCTGCGCATGAAAGGCGAGTCCTCCACGATCATCACGCGAATTCGACCATTCGGCATGATGTCCCTATCGCAACTCTTCTACAGGCACCGCATGAGTTTGAGCGGGCTCGGCGCCAACCAGACTCGCCACGACCGCCAGGAGCTGCTCCTCCTGAACCGGCTTGGTGAGGAACCCCGCCGCTCCGGCCTTCATCGCCCGATCCTTGTGTTTGGCCCCGGCGCGCGAGGTGACCACCAAAACAGGGATGCGGCGAGTCGCCGGGTCCTGCCGCAGATGAGCAATCAGATCGTAGCCATTCATCCTCGGCATCTCCAGGTCGGTCACGACCAGGTGACAACCGATTTGTGAAACGATTTCAGACGCCTCGAGCCCGTCCGAAACGAGCCGCACGCGGTATCCCGCCTTTTCCAGCATGCGGCCGACAAACTTCCGCACACTGATGGAGTCGTCGGCGATGAGCACGACTTTGTCGTTGATGACCGCATCGATCGCGGCCGCCGGTATGCCGCCAGCGGCAACGGCCGCGGCTCCGGGGGCGAACAGGCGCGCGGCGCTGGCATTGGCAACAAGAGTGCGCCGGTCGGCGTTTTCGTCCGCTGCCAGGCGATTCAAGTCGAGGAGCAAGATCAAGCTGCCGTCCGGGGCAATCGTGGTGCCGGGGAAAAGCTTCACTTTGCGCAGGTACTTGCCTAAATTCTTGATGACGATTTCATCTTTGCCGAGCACTTCTTCCACGACAACACCGACGAAACGACTTGCGACACTCACGATCACCATCTTGAAGTAGCCATTCACGGGTTCCAGCGGAGGCAGCCCGAGGTGTGAATCGAGGCGCACGACTTCGGTAACAACATCGCGCACCCGGGTCAGCAGCTTGCCGCCCACATCCTCGATTTCGTCCGGCCGAACACGGCGGATTTCCTCAACCACGGCCAGGGGAAGAGCGAAATCCATCGAGCCGCAGCGAACGAACAGAGCCGGGGAGATGATCAGCGTTAACGGGACCTTGAGCGTGAAGCAGCAGCCGGCGCCCTGCTGCGAGCGGACTTCGACTTCGCCGTTCAGCGCCTGAATGTTGGCGCGCACCACGTCCAGGCCCACGCCGCGTCCGGCAAGTTCTGTTTTCGCCGGGGCGGTGGAGAAGCCGGGGGCAAAGAGGAGATTGCGCAGCTCGCGCTCGCTCAGCCGCGCGGCGTCGTCCGCCGGAAAGAGACTGAGGGCGACAGCTCTTTGCCGGACAGCTTCGTAATCAATTCCGCGGCCGTCGTCTTCGACCTCGATATAAATATGATTGCCACGGTGGTAGGCGCGGACCGCGACGCGCCCGCGCGCGTCTTTGCCGACTCGAGCGCGTTCCTCGGGTGACTCGATGCCATGAGCCACCGCGTTGCGGACCAAATGAATCAGAGGATCGGAAATCTGCTGAATGATGTTGTTGTCCAGCTCAGTGTCCGCACCCTCGAGAGCCAATTCGACCTGCTTGCCGACACTCTTCGCGGCATCGCGGGCGCTGCGGGAAAGCCTTGTGTATAGGTTGCCAATGGGCACCATGCGCGCCTGCGTGATTTCATCCTGCAGATTGTGCGCCTGCTTGGTGAACTCATCGATATCGGAATCGACCCGGCTCATAAAACCGTTCAACTGTGTCACGACTTCCGTGACGTCTGCAGAAATCTCGGTGAGCGAGCGAGAAAGGATGTTGAAGTCATCGTAGCGATCCATTTCCAGTTCGCTGAATCCGGCCACCGAGGAACTGGACGCGCCCGGGCCGGCGATCGAATCGCTGAAGCCATCCGGGGGAGCCGGCCGCGCGGACAGCAAACGGTTCACGTCCAGCCGCGTGTATTCGTATTTTTCCTGAAACTCGTAAACCTTGCCAAGCAGGCGCGACTTCGAGAAGTTGAGGATGTCGACCAGCCGTTCCAGTTCCGCCAGGCGGCCGATCATGCGCGTGCGGTTGATCACCAACTCGCCCACGGTATTCATCATGCGGTCCAGGCGAGTGAGAGAAATGCGAACCGATTTGGAGCGCCGCGCCTCCTCGACGGCCGCACGGGCCACCGCCGCGGGAACGGGCGCCGGCACGATTAGCGCGGACCCCGCCTCGCTAGGTTTTTCCACGGACGAAGCGGATTGGTCCGCGGCAGCCGGATCGTCCTCCGGCGCAAATTCCGCGATCCGGGCGAGCACGGAATCGACCGTGGCGCGCATCGCGGCTTCGCTTTCCCACTCTCGATGCAGGAATTTTTTCAGGGCATCCGCGGAATCCAGGCAAAGATCCACGATCTCGGCGGTGGGCTGGAGCGCGCCGTCGCGGAGCCGCCCGATCAGGTCTTCGACACGGTGGGCAACTGCCGAAATCCGGTGGAGGCCCACCTGCGCCGCCGAGCCCTTCACCGTGTGCATGGCCCGGAAAAGCCGATGAATGTCGTCGGCATTGGGCCGCCCTTCGATGGCAAGCAGGCACTCGGTCACTGTCTGCAGATGTTCCTCCGCTTCCGGCACGAAGAATTCGAGCACTTCATCGGGGACTTCCGCGTCCGGCGGCAAGCGATCCGCATAAGAGGTAGGCGAAGAAAAAACAACCGGCATCGCTCCCGCCAGCCCCGCGCCGGCCTCCAGGGCGCTCTCCAGCGCCGGGTTCCCCTGTGCGGCGTCCGGGAACGCGAAGGCATAGCGCTGCTTGAACGCTTCAAATTCCGCATCCGGCTCGGAACGCTCGGAGCTGATTTCGAGCAGATCGGATTCCAAGAGAGAGATGGCGTCGGAAAGAAACTCGACGAGCGGGCCGTGAACGTCGGAAGCCAGCGTGGCATTCAGAGCGTATTGAAAGATGTGCGCCAATTTGCCGGCGATTTCGGAAAACATCGGAAAGCCGTAACTTGCCGAAGTTCCGCAAAGCGTATGAGCGGCAATGTAAAGCCGTTCGATCTCCTCGCGATTCGAGGGGGATTCCGGCAGAACGCCGGAATACTCGCGCAGATACTGGAGGTGCTCGGAAGCCTCCTGAAAAAAGAGCTCGAGCGATTCTTGTTCCGGCGCGCTCACACTCTCTCCTCAACGGCTGCGGCGCTCTGCAGCACGGCCTCGCTTGCCGGCTTGCGGTAATAGATGCAATCACCGAACACGTGCGGCTCGAATCTCACCGGGGCCTTGGCAATGGATTCGGCGTGGCCGAGGAAAAGATAGCCGCCCGGCTCGAGCGAATCGTAAAAGCGGCGAATCAGTTCCCGGCGGCGCTCCTCGGAGAAGTAGATCAGCACATTCATGCAGAAAATGCAGTCCTGGCGGCCGACGTACACCGCCTGGGCCAGGTTCATCTGCGCGAAAGAGACCCAGCGGCGGTATTGCGGTTTGATGGTGAATTGTTCGCCGGCGCGAATGAAATAATTCTCGACTTGCGCCGCTGGGAGCATCCCCAGACTTCGCCGGGGATAGACGCCGCGCTCGGCTTGCCGCAAGGCTTGCCGGCTGATGTCCGTTGCGAGGATCTCAATTTTCCACGCGTCCGCAGAGGGCAAGTGCTCATCCAGCGAGATGGCAATCGAGTATGACTCTTCCCCCGTGGCACAACCAGCACTCCAAACGCGCAGGGTGCGGGGGTTATCCCAGAATTTCTGGACCTGGAAGTGCGGCCAAACTTTTTTTCGGAGCGCTTCAAAAACTCCCGGATATCTGAAGAAAGAAGTTTCTTGCGTGAGCAGACTCTCCAGCAGCGCGTCGTATTCCACATTGGAGGAAAGGACGCGGCGCAAAAGATCAGAGCCGGATCCCAGACGCTTCTCGCTGATGTAGTGGTGAACGCGCGACGAGAAAAACCGCTCCCGCGAGGCGTCGAAGAGGATCCCGGAGCGGCGCTCGACCAGAATGCGCAGCTCGTCGAACTCATGTTCGCTGCACGTCGCAGCGGGAGCGGATTTCTCTCTCATCGTCGGCACGCGTTAGCACCTTGTGGTCCCGGACCGCCCTGGTACATATCCCGCTTCAACGATGGACTTCGGCCGTGACCAGCTTCTCGTCTTCCGCCGGGTCTGCGCCGCTGCGAGGCTGCCCGCGGAATTGTGCGAGCGCTTCGGTCAATTGGTCGGAGAGCTTGACCATGCGCCCAACCGTGCTGGCTGTCTGGCGGGCGCCCTGGGAAGTTTGCCGCGTGATCCCGGAAATGATCTGCATGGCGTTGGCCACCCCCTCGGTGCCGCGCACCTGCTGCTTGGAAGCGAGTGAGATTTCCTGGACCAGCTCGGCCGACTGATGAACAACGCTGGAGATGGCCTCGAGCGCCTTGCCCGCTTGGTCTGCCAGGCTGGCGCCGACTTCCACTTCCTTCGTTCCTTCTTCCATGACCACCACAGCCTCGTTTGTCTCCGCTTGGATGGCCTTGATGAGAGCGGCAATATCTTTCGTCGCGTTGCGGGAGTGTTCCGCGAGCTTGCGCACTTCGTCGGCGACGACAGCGAAACCGCGACCGGCTTCGCCGGCGCGGGCCGCTTCAATCGCGGCGTTGAGCGCGAGCAGGTTGGTCTGCTCGGTGATGTCGTTGATGACGTTGATGATCTCGGAGATTTCCAGGGAACGGTCGCCGAGCGATTTGATCTTCTTCGCGGTGGCCTGCACGGAAGCGCGGATCCGCTGCATGCCTTCGAGAGTGTCGCGGACGGCGCTGTTACCCTGCTCGGCCGCATCCAGCGCGCGTCGAGCGGCTTCGGCGCTGGCTTCGGCATTGTTCGACACCTGTTTCATCGAGACGGTGAGCTGCTCGACGGCGGAGGAGGTGTTGGTAATTTCCTGGTCTTGCTGCGTGGCGCCGGCGGTCATGTCCTCGGCGGCGGCCAGGATTTCGTTGGCATTTGTGCTGACGTCGAGAGCGGCTTTGCGGACCCGTTCGAGCACCTTCGTGAAGTTGTCGAGCATGAAATTGACAGAGTCCACGACGTTGCCCAGGGCGTCGTTCGTCACTTTGCCGCGCAAGGTGAGGTCGCCGCGCGCCACTTGATTGATCACGTTGAGCAACTCAGTGATGCTACGCTGGAGCGATTCCTGCGCCTCCTGGCTGGCCGCGGTCTTGGCCACCTTGGAAGCGCTGCGATTCAGGTTCTCGGCGATGAAGCCGAACTCATCCGCAGATTCCACGTCGAGTTTGGCCCGATGATCTCCGGCTGCCAGCCGTTCGGAGAACTCGGCGAGCTTCTGCACCGGATCGACGACCCGCCGATGCAAGCGGCTGTAAGCCAGCAGCACGGTAACCAGGCCCAGCGCCGCCGCCCCGAGCAGCTCGAGCCCCGCGTTGCCGGGCAGAGCGGTAAAGTCGAGGATGGATTGGCCGCCCGACCGCGCGCCCGCGCCGTAGGCGAGGCCAAGCACGGCGGCCAGCGCAAGAGTGTTCCATCCGATCAACATCCAAAGTGCCGAACTCAGTCGAGCTTTCATCACTTCCTCCATCCCACAATGAAGCTGCCCGCTCCGAGAGCCTGTACGGCTCCGAGGCGGTGTCAAATCACAGGAGCCGGAAACACTTCCAGCATGCGGCGCAAATCAAGCGCCAGGGCCAGGCGATCATCGTGGCGCAGCATGCCGCAGCAATGAGGAACCTCCGCCGGCGCATGATCGAGAAGCGATTGTTCGGTGGCGGCATACGTGCCGATCACTTCGTCGGCCGCAATCCCGAACCGCAGGTCGTCCTGATAGTCCTCACCGTGCAGCGCCGCCACCACGACTTGCTTCGGCAGCAAACCAGCCCGGCGGCCTTCTGTGAAAGCGATGTCCACGATGGGGACGATGACGCCGCGCAGATTGAAAATGCCCATTAAGAACGAGGGGGCCAGGGGGACGCGAGTCACTGCCGGCCAGTCCACGACTTCTTCGATGTCCAGCACGGGCAGGCAAAATCGCTCGCGGCCAGCGCGAAAAACGCAGTACTGGCGTTCGGGTGGCTGATCCTCCAAGGATGCTGCGCCCGTCGGTTCTTCGGACAGTTCAAGTTCCGGGGGCAGCGGTTCGAGTTGGGAATGGTCGGCCATCAGGCAAATTTCTCCACCGCGCGCAGCAGTTCTTCCTGCGTGAAAGGCTTCGTCGAGTAGCCGGCGGCGCCCTGCTGCGCGCCCCAATACTTGTCGCTCGGCGTGCCCTTCGAAGAAACGAGGATCACCGGGATGCCCGCATACGCGGGCTTACTCTTCAGTTCCCGGCAAACCTGGAACCCGTTGCGCACAGGCATCACGACATCGAGCAGGATCACGCTGGGACGCTCTGCCGCGATCGTCTCTTCGATCTTCCCCGGGTCATGCAATCCCACCGAGCGGGAGCCAGCCGAAACCAGTACCGATTGCATGTGCCGGACGGAGGCCGGCGAATCATCGATAATCAGGACCTTCTTCAACACAGATACTCCTCCCGCAGTTCGCCGAGGCATTTGGATGCAACTCCAGCGCCACGGTGGAAGCGGCCTTGGCGGCTTGCGCCCGAATTGCAACCCTTTGTATTTTCAGCGGCTCAGCGCCTGACTCACTTCGTCTCGAGGGGCGGAGCAGATCATCGGGGCCAGCACGGCGTCTCAACCTGAGACTCTTTCTCAAGTGCTTCCATTTCGCTGGCGAGCGATGAGAAACGCTGCATGATCTCGTTCAGCCGCAACGCCATCGTGTGAATTGTCTTGACCTGCTCGCGCGCCTGAGCGGGAAGCTCGCCCGGTTCCAGGAGGAGCAGATCGGCATTCCCCAGCATCGAAGTCAGCGCATCGTTGAAGTTGTGGCGCATCTCGAGCATGTAGCGGCCCAAGGTGGCCTGGTGCTGGCCATTTGCAGCCGCCTTTTCCGCCCGACGAGCGCGAAGAACAGCGTCCACGCGACGAAGGGCTTCCGTCGAGAGCAGCACCAATGTATTGGCCCAGCCATCTTGATAGGGAACGATCAGCGCACGAGGATGGTCGGCGCGCAGCGCGGCTGCACAGCTATCGCTCACAACGCAAATGACGCTGGTCGTGAACTGCTCGAGCGCCCGCAGGATGGCGCCCGGATCGCCGCGGCGGAGCGGGCCAACGATGACCAGTTCATGTCCGGCAGCGATCGCGCTTTGCCACAAGTCGCTCGAGAGCAGGGTCACAGCGGGGACAAGTTTCTCTGCTTGCCAGCGCGCCATGAGCGCTCGGGCAAATTCTGTTTCGTCCGAAATGACCAACAGGCGAGGCGAGATCAAAATGGGTTCCCCTTCTCCCTGGTTGTGGGCAGCGAGTTCCCAATCGCTCCGATGAGGGAAAGCAAACGCCTGGCGCTGATGCCGAGATTGACGGCTACTTCGGTGTCCTTCGATCGTTTGGCCGTTTCGACGCGCTCCTGCAGATAGGCCAGCTCGCGATGAGCCATCGCCAGAGGGGCGTCGAGCGCTTCATCGTTGTGCAGACGGGATTGTGCTTCTGCAGCTATGGCGAGACAGGCTCTGGCCACCACCGCGCGCCGCAAATCATCGGCGGCTTGACCGCCCTTGCTCATCACCGCGTCCACTTCCCATGAAGAAAGCAGAATCTTGACGTCTTGCAGAACTACGGTCGTCATGGAGCGCCCGCGGGGCGGGGGCGCCGCAATGAGCTGCTCCCAGATTTGTTCGAGGCAGTCTTCCATCTCCGTCGAGGGAGCCGGCGCAGCAGCCTCGCGAGTGGATTTCGTCGCCACGCTTTTTGGGGCGGTCACAACCGGTTTCGCAGGTGGATCTACCGCGTGATTCGGCTCTGGCGACTTGGCCGGGACCGGAATATCTGCGACAACGGGTTGAATGCTCTCCCGTTTCTTTCGATTTTCCCGCGCCGGTGATGCAGGAGGTGTCAGAACCTTTTCCCGGGCTTGTGAGGCTGCGGAAGGCGCAAGCACGCGGGAAAGGGCTTCCTCCGAATCAGCACGGATGGCGAGCAGAGGTCCGAATGCCTGCGCCATCGTCTGCTCCGTATAGTTCTTTCGGAATGGCTGGCCCCACTCGTGGCAAAGCTCAAACAGGCGGGAGATGGGCTCGGCCGCGGATAGTCCGGCGCGGCGGCAATCCACCTCCTTCACTCCGGCATTCTCCAACTGGCGGAGGAGATTGCGGAGGCTGTTCAAATCCGCGTGCATCAGCCGAATGAAAGTGCGGCGGATCAGGAAATTGAATCTTGTGAAGGCGACCAGGGCGACAGGCTCGTAAAATTTTTCCGCGGCCGATTCCTTAACCAAGTGGCCCTGCTCCAGGAATCCTCCTTCCAGCAGATCACGAAGGCTCGTGCAGGTTTGCATCTCGGCCAGGACGTTTTCCAATGGCGCGAGCCATCCGGGCAGCGGACCGGCCACAAGGCCGAGAACAGGCTCCAGCACGTGGGCGGCATCTTCAAGTTCAAGGTTTTGATCCACGATGCCAGTGGGGGCACAGGACGCGAAGTAATGAGCCAGAAGCAGCTCCACACGCTCGCGCTTGGTGGGGACGCTGGCCGGCTTGTCCAAATAACGTTGCACCAGGGCGATGAGCCATTCTTCGTCCACAGCATTCGCGGTATGCAGGAATAGGCGGAGCTGATGCGTCTCCACTTGCTTATCGATCGCGTCGAGCCAGTCGTAGATGATGCGGGCAACCTCCGCGGGAGGCACATCCACGGGAAGCTCACTCCCGGTGCAGGGCGGCGGGGCGAGATCACCGTGTTCAGCCAGCGCCGCGTAGCAGGGATAGACGAGGCGGGCCGCATCCCAGCAAGCGATTGCCTGGGTTCGCCTTGATGGTGACGTTTCGGGAGGAACCGTCCTCGTGGTCATCGCTGGATGATCCAGTTGCCCGGCTTCACCAGAAACCGGACGGCAACCGCCTTGCTGCCGTCGTGATATTGCACGGCGACCACCGTGCCCTCCGTATCGAGCGAGCGATCAGCATTCTGCAGGCGCACGCGGTCGTCGAACTCGAGCGGCAGCGTGCAACTGAAAAGCACCTCAGCTGCCGTTCCGAATTCGATGACCGTGTTTTCGAAAAGAGGGTGGCCTCCCGGGCCGGAAATACTCACGCGGACGGGAATGCGCATGGCCATGGCATCATCCAGGAATTCCGCAAGCTTCCCCACATAGGAATTCGCCGACGACCGGGCCGCAATACTCCTGTTTCCGCGTGCCACAGTCACATTCCCCCTTTCGGCAGTCTGCCGGAGGGCATCGAAGCACCGAGAAAGATGAGATGTCGCGCCATTCGCTGCGCCCATGCCGCCGTGCGCCAAGAGTCGCCCCTGAAAACACAAGGGCGCGAACTTGTCTGGGGTGGAACTGCAAGAGCGCGGCCAATCCAAAAAATGAGGGGACTGTCGTAACTAGAAGTATTCAGGTGAGGTTAGCTGATCGCAGTTTTGGTCCAGAGTTGGGACGTCTCAGTCTGCAACAGTTTGTCTCAATGGCGGGTGGGGCGGTGCCACCTGCGACAAAGGAAAAAGCAGAACCGCGGCTTGGCTAGGAGGGCAATGGATCCGCGCTCGCCGTGCGGCCGATGGGACGTAGTGGAATCTGATAGCGCTTCAGCTTGCGATAGAGAGTCGCGCGGCTGATGCCGAGCATCTTGCCGGCCAACGCCTTGTCGCCGCCCACCTGCTCAAATACCCGAAGAATCGTCAGGCGCTCGAGGTCGGCCAGCGCGGTGGTGGAGAGTCCAGCGTCCGCGGCGATTGCCGCTGCGCCGTTCTGGCCCGTGCTGACGGCAGGGGGGAGATCCTTCACGTCAATGGAATGATGATCGCCAAGGGCCACAGCACGTGCAATGGAGTTTTCGAGTTCGCGGACGTTGCCAGGCCAGTCGTATTGAAGAAGGCTTTTCATCGCCGCGGAAGTGACCTGCATGTTTTCGCCGGGCGCATACCTCTCAAGAAAACAGTGGACGAGAAGGGAAATGTCGGATTTATGCTCGCGCAGCGGCGGCAGGTAGACGGTGACGACGTTGAGGCGGAAATACAGGTCCTTGCGGAACGTCCCCGTGCGGTAGGCGTCTTCCAGATCGCGGTTCGTCGCCGCAATCACACGCACATTCACGCTCACTTTGGCGTTGCTTCCCACCGGCCGCACTTCCTTCTCCTGGAGCACGCGAAGCAGCTTGGCCTGCGTCTCGAGCGGCAGTTCACCAATCTCATCCAGGAAAACGGTGCCGCCGTTGGCGGTCTGGAAGAGCCCCGGTTTCGACTTCAAAGCTCCCGTGAAAGCTCCTTTTTCGTAGCCGAAAAGTTCGCTCTCCATCAGCGTGGGGACCAGGGCGCCACAGTCCACGGCCACAAAGGGTGTCTGCGCGAAGGCGCCGCGGAAGTGAATGGCGCGCGCAACCAGTTCCTTGCCCGTGCCGCTCTCGCCGGTAATCAGGACGGGCGTGCGGGTGTCCTTCAGCCGCGAGATCATCTGCACCACGCCCTGCATCTTGGCGGAATTGCCGATGATCCCGTCGAGTTGAGGCCCGCTGTTCACTCGCTCCCGCAGGAACTGGTTTTCCGCGACCAGGCGGACCTTTTCTGCCATCCGCTGGAGGAAAAGCCGCAGTTTTTCCACACGGAAAGGCTTTTCAATGTAGTCGTAGGCGCCGAGCTTCATGGCGTCCACCGCGGATTCGACGGACCCGTGGCCGGTCATGATTGCCACTTCGGCGCGCGGCAGGACCGCCTTGATCTGGCGGAGCAACTGAATGCCCGTCATGCTGGACAGCTTCAGGTCGGTCACGACAATATCAGGCGGTTCGATTTCGATGCGCGCCAGTGCGGCCTCGGCACTCTCGGCTTCCGTGCAGAGAAATCCCAGCGAGGCGCCGATGGTCACACACAGTTTTCGAATGCTCTGCTCATCGTCAACGATGAGGAGCCGGAGGCGAATGTCTTCCGTCATAGTGCTCCCAAGATCTTCTTCGCGACAGATACTGGCCGGCCATTGTGAAATGGCTTTTCCGGGCAGGGAGAGCGAGTCGCCGCCGGCAAGGCGGCGGCAGTCAGGCTGGCCGTATCCCCCGCAAGCAAAGTGATTCGCGGGCGAAGGATGCGCCGATCGAAGAGAACCCGGGCGGACACGTCAACGCCGGGAGCCGCCGGGACGCACACCAGTTTGGCTTCGTGATTCATACTTGTCCTGGAGCTTCTCTTTCGATTTCGGCCATCTCTTCGACCGGGGCCAGGGGCAAGCGGACGACAAAGGTGGCGCCAGGGCGCCCGGCGTTGTTGTAGCCGATGATCTCCCCGCCATGCGACTGTACGATGCCATAGCAGATACTCAGCCCGAGGCCCGTCCCTTTCCCCGCCGGCTTTGTAGTGAAGAAAGGGTCGAAAATGCGGTCGGGATAAGAGATGCCGGGCCCGTTGTCGCGAAAAATAATATCCGCGCAGGAGCCGCGGTGGGACGTTTCGATTTCCAGCGAGCCGCGCCGGGCGGTTTCTCGCACCGCGTCGTACGCATTGTTGACGATGTTCAAAAACACCTGCTGCAACTCGTGCGCATTGCCGATCGCGCCAGGCAGATCCTCCTGGTAGCGCTCGATGACTTCCACATCGTGGCACGCGAAATCGTACGAGCGCAGTTGCAGTGTTTGCTTCAGCACGGCATTGATTTGCACGGGCCCGCGCTGCACCGGCGTACGGCGCGCAAAACTGAGCAGATTCTGCACGATCACCTGGGCGCGCTCCGCTTCCTGCACGATGATTCGGAGATCGTCTGTTGCAGATGCCGGCAACTCCCGTTTTTCAAGCAGCAGGTCAGCGAAGCCCAGGATCGCGGCTAGCGGGTTGTTGATCTCGTGAGCGACGCCGGAGACCAACTGTCCCACGGCAGCCATCTTCTCGGTGTGTAACAGCTTGGCCTGCAGCAACGCCGCCTCGGTAATGTCGGTCAGCACAACGAGGATGCTGTTCCTTCCACCGCCTTCGCCGAGCATGGGGCTCAGCTTGGCGGAGAAGTAGCTTGTCTTGCCGTCGTTTCGCAAGATTGGCAACTCCACTTTTTCCGCTGATTGCCCGCCAAGCGCCGCCTGGATCGCCGCGGCGAGCGCCGCCCGGCGCGCCACGACAACGAACTGCTCGAGCGGACGCCCCAGCAGATCCGATTCCTCATGGCCTGCTTCGGAACACCGGCGGTTGGCGTAACGGATGCACCCCTCTCCGTCCAAGACCAGAATGACGTTTTGCGTGTTATCCAGGATCTTCCGGTTGAAATCGCGTTCGCGCTGCAAAAGTGTCTCGTAGGTTATTTGTTCGGTGATGTCTTTCAGGACATGAATTATCCGCAAATCCTCCGGCGGGCTGCTACGGGCGCGCGAAGTGGTAACCAAGTAGGTGCGGGATCGCACACTGAGCCTGGACTGCTCGCCAGCCCCTTCGGAGCAGAAGGGGCACGGCCGCGCGCCTGCTTCTGCTCCCAAGCGCAGCGAGTGCATATCAGCGCCGATCAGCTCCGCTGGCTGCTTTCCCAGGAAGCGGGCGAGGGAACGGTTCAATCGGAGGATGAGGTGGTCGCGATCATGGACCACGATGAAATCCGGGATGGCGTCGATGTCTTCCAACCACTGCTTTTTTGACTGTTCGATCCGTGAAATCAGCAGCGAGTTCTCGAGCATCACGGAAACGTGGCCGGCCAAAGCCTGGAGCAGTTCCTGATAGGAGGCGGAAGTCTCTCTCGCGCTGTCTGCCAGGCCCAGCAGGCCGAGCAGTTCCCCGTGGACACCCGTCAAGCGCGCCAGCACCAGCTCCTTCCAGCCAAGTACTTGTGCCAATTCCTCTCCAACCAGCTCTGAGGCAGGACCGGCAAGGATGGCTTCGCCCTGTCTCCCCGCCAGGTGGCTCAAGGCGGCATCCAGCCGACGGAGCGTTTCTGAGTTGGGTGCGCTGGTACCGTTGTGAAGGAAGACCGTCTCAAGCCGGTTCCCTCGAGCGAGAGCCAATGCGGCGGCTCGTGAGCCGGTCATTGTTTCCGCGCGAAGGGTGAAATGGCGGACAAAGTCGGATGGATGCAACGGGGAGCCCCACCCCAAAGCGAGAGCTTTCAGGTCGCGGTACGGCTGGATGGCTCGCCGAGAGGTGGCTCGAGCCCGATAATGTTTTTTGGCACGCATGGAGGCAAAGAGGGCGATGCGCGCTGCCCAAATTTGTCGGACTCAAGAGACGCTAGCGGCCATCTCAATTTGAGTCAACTGGAAACCATGCCCTCTGTGTCACATTGGCAAACGGAAGGAAAGCCCGAATCGTCTCAGCCTGAGACCGGAGTCCGGCTGCCAGGCGGCAGTTGAGACGGCACGGAGTAAACCAGCCTCCTTTGCAATTTCCGCTGTGCTTGCCTTTGGATTGAGGAATCAGGAAGTTAGCGCGTTTGTTGGGCGGTTCGAATCATTCAAGGGATTGCATTTCAAACTGGCATCGCAGGTGCATTCTCATCGCTTGGGATTCTTTGCCCACTCTGGAGGGGCTTTGGACATGACCCATAAGCTGTGGACCGCGACATTAGGTCTGACCGTGATCTTGGGTGGGTCGCTGGTGTGGGTGCAGCGCTCGGCAGCCCAGGCGCAACAGGAAGAGATGGGGCCGAAGCGCAAGGTGAAGTATCGCGTCACGCCGGCCTACCCGGACTTGGCGCACCATATGAACGTCTCGGGAAAGGTTCGGATTCAAGTGGTGATCAAGGCGGACGGCCGCATAAAGAGCACACACGTACTTGGGGGTCACCCCCTGCTGGCCCAGTCCGCCATCGACGCGCTGAAGGAATGGCGGTTTGAACCCGCGTCAACAGACACCACGGAAATCATCGAATTCGAGTTCAAGGCGCCGCAGGACTAGCTCTACCGGATCAGACAGTTGCCGACGGGGCCGCGTGCGGAGGGATGATTCATGACGATCGCGAAAAAGCTCTACATTGGATTTGCATCCATCCTGGCGATTCTCATTTTGCTGTTCATTGTGAACAGCATGGCGATTTCGCGGGAGCATGGTGCTCGAGCCGACGCAGCGTCCGCGCTGGACAGCTCGCGGATCATCGAGAACGTGAAGTATCAAATGATGGAGAACCGGCTGAGCCTGAGAAACTACCTCTTGAGCGGAGATTCGCGCCAAGCGGAGAAGCTGACCCGCGGAGAAATCGAGCTTACCGATCTGTTTGAAAGGAGCTCGAAAAAGACCAGCAGCGATGATCTCCGCAACACTCTCCGCGAAGTAGAAGTGATCGAGCGGAGCTGGACGGACAATTTTTCAGGGCCCTTGGTCGCCAAGCGCCGTCAAGTGGACGCGGGGGACGCGACGGTGGCGGACCTTCAGGTGTTTTACCTTCATCAGACACCGGGGGCGTGGGTGACCAAGTCCGCTGCCATGCTGGATGAGGCCTCCAACGAGATTCAGAAGTCGTTTGACGCTTCGACGGCCTCGGCGAATCGAGCAAGTACCATCAGCTCCGCCGTGGGCACGGCGGGGACACTGCTCGCCATTCTCCTCGGAATCGGCGTGGCATTCTTCACGGCGCGCTCCATCACCCGGCCACTCGACGGCCTGATTGCCATTGCGCGTGAGATCGGTGAGTCCGGCGATCTGAACCAGAGCATCGCGCTCGACCGAACGGATGAAATCGGGGCACTGGCGAAAACGTTTGACACGATGATCCGCTATCTGAGGGAGTTGGCAAGTGTTTCCACCGCCGTCGCCGGGGGCGACCTGTCGGTGGAGATCCAGCCACGATCGAGCAAGGACACGCTCGGTAACGCGTTCTCCCAGATGGCGCACGGCTTGCGCGGATTGGTGAGACAGGTGCGAGACAGCGCATCCCAGGTCGCGGCCGGGTCGAATCAAGTAGCCCAGGCGTCGGATGAATCCTCGAAGATGAGCATTCAGGCCTCTTCGGCGATCGACGAGGTCAGCAGCACGATGCACGAGATGAGCATCAACGTACAAAACGTGGTGAAGAACACGCAGGTGCAGGCCTCGAGTGTTTCAGAGACTTCTGCCTCGATCGATCAGATGGTCACTTCCATCCAGCGCGTGGCGGATACCGCGAAAGTGTTGCTCGACATCTGCCAGCGTTCGCGCGAAGAAGTGCGGAGCGGGATCCAGACGATGCAAAAAGCCACCGACGGGCTGAACCGCACCAACAATGCGATTCAATCGTCGGCCGACATCATTCAGGCGCTTGGCCGTCGCGCGGATGATATCGGCAAAATCATCGAAGTGATTGATGATCTCGCGGAGCAGACCAACCTGCTGGCCCTGAACGCCGCCATCGAGGCGGCTCGCGCCGGCGAACACGGCCTGGGCTTCGCCGTGGTGGCCGATGAGGTCCGCAAGCTGGCCGAGAAATCCACCCAGTCAACCAAGGAAATCTCCGAGCTCATCCAGAGCATTCAAAAGGAAGCGCGCGAGGCGGTGGGGAACATGGGCAAGAGCACCGTACTTGTCGAGGAAGGGCTGAACCTCGGGAAGGACCTCCATGGGGCGCTCGGGAAGATCTCTGATGTCGTCAGCGAGGTCTACAAGTTCGCGCAGGAGATCGGCGCCGCCACAAACGAGCAGTCGCACGGTTCGACGCAGATTGCCAAGGCGACTTCCCGGCTTACGGAGATCACTCAGGAGATCAATTCTTCGGTCGAGGAGCAGGCTTCCGGGGCGCAAGCAGTGGTTCGCGCCATGGAGAAGATGCGCGAGCTGGTGCAGCAGTCTACTTCGGGCTCGACCGAGCTGGCAGCGGCCGCCGAGCAGATGTCGAAGCTTTCGCGCCACTTATTGGAATCGATGGACCGATTCGTTCTAGACAGCATCAACGGGCAGGGGAACGGCAAGCAACGGCCTGTTCGCGATCGGGAGTTCGAGCATTCCCCCGTGCCAGCTTCGCACTACGCGCAACTGGCGCGCTCCTGAGCTTCGCCGAGGAGATGCATGGAGAAAGATTTCCAGGTCGTCGGCTTCCGAGTCGGGCGCGAGACGTTCGGCGTGCCGATCTCTCTCGTGCGCGAGATCGTGCGCGTGCCGGAAATCACTGCGGTGCCCAACGCCCCCGAGCACATCGAAGGCGTCATCAACCTGCGCGGGCGGGTCATTGCGGTGATTGACCTGCGGAAGCGATTTGGTGAGCGCGAGCCGGATTCGAATAGGAAGAATCGCATTCTGGTCGTGGAACTCGACGGGAGGTGGGTCGGGCTGATTGTGAATTCCGCTTCCGAGGTGCTCAAAATCCCGCCCTCAGAGATCGAAGCTCCCGACAGCCTGTTCCAGGGCGATGATCGCAATTACGTGACGGGAGTGGGCAAGCTGGGCGGTCGGCTGGTGATTCTGCTGGACTTGGCGCGGATCTTCCAGCAAGGCGAACTGCGACGCTTGGACGCCTTTGCGGAATCCGAGGCGCTGCACGCGTGAGTGGCCTGCCAGAAACAAATCTAGATCAGTGAGGCGCGATGTTTACCCTGAGTGCACAGGTGCCACTCTCAGAGGCTGAGCAGAAGCTGCTTCAGACGCTCGTCTATCAGGAATGCGGCATGTATTTCGACGAGCGCCGCGCACACTTTCTGCAGGACCGGTTGCAGCGCCGGCTGAAAGCGTGCCAGCTCGATTCGTTCTACAGCTACTATCGTTTACTCACCAGCCGAGAGGGAAAGCAGGAACTGGCGGCGCTGCTTGAAAACCTCACGGTAAACGAGACCAGTTTTTTCCGTAACAAGCCGCAACTGGAACTATTCCAGAAGACGGTGCTGGAGGAGCTGCTCAAGCGAAAGCAGGAGCGGCGTGACTGGTCGTTGCGCGTCTGGAGCGCGGGCTGCTCCACCGGGCAGGAGCCGTATTCCCTCGCGATCCTGATTTGCGACGCACTGGCATACTACTACCTGCGCAATCCTCTTCCGATTGAAATGCCTGCGCAAAAACCACTGATTCCTTCGCCGTGGCGTGTGGAAATCCTGGCAGCCGACATCAGCTATGCAGGTCTGCGCGCGGCGCAAGAAGCGGTCTACTCGGACACGCACATGGAACCGGTCGACTACACGACGCGGCTGCGTTATTTCGAGAAAGTGGGCGACCGGTATGCCGTCAAGAAAACGCTGAAGGATCTGGTGCAGTTCGACTTTCACAATTTAAAGGCGGAATTCCTGCCACAGCGCAACGACGTGATTTTCTGCCGCAACGTAATGATCTACTTTGACGAAGCGGAGCAAAAGCGGCTCGTCGAAAAATTCTATCGCTGCCTCAATCCGGAAGGGTACCTGTTCGTGGGCCACGCCGAAAGCCTCTTCGGGCTGACGAACAAGTTCCGCATGATCCACCACAACAACGGCACTGCCTATCAGCGGATCGAGGAGGGAGCGTGAACTTCCTTCCAGATGACCGGGCGGCCGAACTGCGCGAGTTGTTCTTTGAAAGCGCACAGGAACTTCTCCAGGCTCTGAATGAGGCGGGCCTGGAGCTCGAAAAGCATCCGGCCGATGAGGAGTGCCTCCGCGGAGTGCGGCGGACGGTCCACACTCTGAAGGGCGACTCGGCCGCCTGCGGTTATCATGCGTTGAGCGAGCTGGCGCACGAGCTCGAGGACGTCTTGACAACGGAACTGGTCCGGCAGGCCGGCGGCGCGCTCGCAGAAGTCGTGCTGTCGGCTGCGGACACGTTCCACGCGATGCTCGCGGCCTATCGCGACAATTTGCAGCCGCCCTCGGGAGAAGAGTTGCGTGCGCACATCCGCCGGCTGATCCAGAAGCCGGAGCAGACCAGGTCCACCGCGTCCGCGGAAGCGCATTTCGATTGGACCGAGTACGAACGCCTGTTAATCGCGGAAGCCGCAAGCCGCGGCCTGGCTGTGTACAACATCGCTCTCATGATGAACCCGGAAGCGCTGCTGCCCGCTGCCGCGCTACAGCTCGTGCGAAACGTGCTGCATTCTTCGGGGACCGTGCTGGCACTCCACCCAGAAGACGGCACCCCTGCGGAACACGTGGGTGTGGTGCAGGCAGCGCTGGCGAGCGCTCAGCCCCAGGATTGGATTGCGGACCGGTGCCGGATTCCGCATGTGGTCACATCTGCCATCGTCGAGAAAATCAGATCCGAAGAGGTTGTTGAAGTGGAGGAGGATGCGCTGCAGTCGCTCCTGGGAGCCGAAGCGGCGTCTGGAGCGCGAGCGAACCGGCCGGTCACCACGGCGCCGGAGAAGAGGGCTGCGGCCGAACGGTCTTCGGGCACTGGGGCCGGCAAGAGCGCCGCATCCGGTTCAGCGGAGAACGTGCTGCGAGTGGATGCATCGCGCATCGACGCGGTGATCAATCTGGTGGGTGAGCTGATCATCGGGAAATCCATGCTTCATCGCGCCATCAGCGAATTCGACAGCCGTTTCCCGAAAGACCCGCTGCGAAACAAGTTTGCCGAAATGTCAGGATTTCAATCGCGCGTGCTGGACGAACTGCAAAAGTCGGTCATGAAAATCCGCATGGTCCCCGTCGAGCAGCTTTTTCGACGCTACCCGCGCATCGTGAGGGACGTGGCCAAGCTTCTCGGCAAGGACGTGGCACTGGAGCTCGCCGGACAGAATACGGACATGGACAAGGGAATCCTCGATGCGCTGGCGGAGCCGCTCAGCCATGTGGTGCGCAACGCCGTCGACCACGGAATCGAGCCACCCGAGCAGCGCATCGCTGCCGGCAAGCGCGCCCGGGGCACGATCCGGATGAACGCCTATCACCAGGGCAATCACGTCATCCTGGAGGTCAGCGATGACGGCCGCGGGTTGGAGCGCGAAAAGATCGTGGCCCGGGCGATCGAGCGCGGAGTGATCTCCGCCGAAACCGCGGGGCAACTGAGCGAGAGCGAAGCCTTCAACCTTATCTTCGAGTCGGGTCTCACCACTGCCGAAGCGGTCAGCGAGATTTCCGGCCGCGGCGTGGGTCTCGACGTCGTCCGGACGGTGCTCGAGCGGATTAAGGCGACGCTGACGATCGAGAGCAAGCCCGGGAAAGGCACGACGTTCTTGATTTGCGTGCCGCTCACGCTCGCGAGCATTCAGGCGCTGCTGTTCCGCATTGGGGGAAGGCTGTACGCGCTGCCCCTGGCGGCAGTGACGGAGATCACCCGGGCGGGCAATGAAGAGATTCACCGCGTCGAAGGGCGCGAGGTGCTGCAACTGCGAGACAAGATCCTGACGCTGATGCGTCTCGATCAGTTGGTACGCGGCGCGCCAGCCGCCACCGGCAAGCGGCAATTGGTGATTGTCGTCGGTGAAGCCGACCGGCGTTTTGGCCTTGTCGTCGACAGCGTGGCCGGCGAAGAGGAGCTGGTGGTCAAGGCGCTCGATGAGCAGACGGTGGGCAACGGACTGGCCAGCGGCGCTTCGATTCTGGGTGACGGCACGGTGGTGCTGATTCTGGATATTGCGGCACTGATGGGAATGCTTTCCCGGGTGCCCGTCCTGGAGGCCACCGCATGAGCGAACCCATTCGCGTGCTTGTGGTGGACGACTCCGCCCTGATGCGGAAGCTGATTCCGCAAATTCTGCAACGGGACGCATCCATCCAGGTGGTAGGCACGGCCATGGATGGATCCTTCGGTCTGAAGAAGATCGAGGAGTTGAAACCGCAAGTCATCACACTGGATCTGGAAATGCCGCGCATGGATGGTTTGGAGACGCTGCGGCAGATTTCGCGGAAGTATCGGACTCCGGTGATTGTGGTCAGCGCGCACAGCCAGGAAGGCGCCTCGGCGACCTTCAAGGCGCTCGCGCTCGGTGCATTTGATTTTGTCGCGAAACCGGTGGATGTGGCCTCCGGCCGTTTAGAGGAGATCGCCACCGAATTGGCTGCAAAGATCAAGCTCGCGGCGCGGGCAGGCCCGTCAAGACTGCCGGCGGAATTGCCTCCTGCGGAATGGAGGCGGCCGAAGCCGGAGCGGAGGCCGGCTGGGTCGCCGACACGTCTGGTGGCGATTGGAATCTCCACCGGAGGACCCAACGCGCTGCAATATATGTTTTCGCAATTGCCGGGGGAATTCCGGGGAAGCATCGTCGTGGTCCAGCACATGCCTGAGGGGTTCACGGAAATGTTCGCGCGGCGACTGGATGAATGCGCCGCGATCGAAGTGCGAGAGGCGCGCTCCGGAGATTTACTGCTGCCCGGACGCGCCCTGATTTGCCCGGGGAACCGGCACATCAAGGTGCGGAACATCCCGCAAGGCGGGACGGTCGTGCTGGTGGACAAGCCACGGCTCAACGGCCACCGGCCGTCCGTGGATGTGTTGTTCGCTTCCGTCGCCGAGGAGTTCCGGTCCAGCGCTGTCGCTGTCCTGATGACCGGCATGGGCGAGGATGGCGCCGAAGGCCTGGGCGCGGTCAAAGCGTCCGGCGGGATGACCATCGCGCAGAGCGAAGCCTCCTGCGTGGTGGACAGCATGCCCCGCGCGGCCATCGAGCGCGGCTACGCCACCCGCGTTGTGCCTCTCGAGGCGCTGGCACGCACCTTGGTGACACTGTGCGAGACGCCGGCACCTTCGTCGAAGGAGGAATCCGGTTCCGCAGTTTTGGGAGGCGTCCCGAAAGGATTGCAAGTCTGAGAAGGAGATTGCTATGGAACCATTCGCAGCGCTAAGTCGGAAGAAAGACAGTCAACCAGTCCGCTGCCTGATCGTGGACGATTCGATGTTCGCGCGGAAGAACATCCGAAAGATGATCGAGACGTTCGGCGTGGAAGTGGCCGGGGAGGCTGGCGATGGACAGGCCGCGATCGCGGAATACGACCGGCTCCAGCCGGATCTCGTCCTGATGGACATCACCATGCCGTTGATGGAGGGCATCGAGGCCACCGAGCGCATCATGCGCCAGCATCCTGAGGCTCGCATCGTCATGGTTTCCTCGGTGGGTTACCAGGAGAACATTCTGGCGGCATTGCAGAAGGGCGCGCGGCACTTCGTGCAGAAGCCCGTCAAGCCGGAAACCCTCTACGAAGTTCTCCGCTACGTGCTGAACGAGGATGCCGTGCCGGCAGGAGGTCTCAACTCATGAAGATGGAGCTGATTCAACCCTTCATCAATGCCACCGACGCGGTCCTGGCAGAAACGCTGCGGGCGCCGACCCGGATCGGCGACGTAGCCATGGAAGAGCAGAGCTACCAGCGCAAAGGCGTGGCTGCAATCGTGCGCATCCGGGGGGATATCGAAGGCCGGGTGATTTTCGATCTGGAGCCGGAAGCTGCGACCCAGATTGCAAGTATGCTGGGAGCCGGCGACGATATGGAGGCCGACCAGATCGTGAAAGAGACCGTGTGCGAGATCGCGAACATGGTAATTGGCAACGCCGTGATGCTGCTGAACGACCAAGGCTTTCACTTCAAGGTCTTTCCGCCCGAGGTGCACACCGGCGAGGAGGGACTGAAGGGCGACCAGGATACTGAAGCGGTTGTGATGTGCTTTGAACTGCCTACCGGGTGCGTCTATCTGAACATCGCCCTGCGTTACCATCGCCGCCGTAGTTATGAGCGCGGCCTGCCGATGCCCGTCGAACCATAGAACCTGCTGTAAGTTTGGCCAGCGCAACCATGGCGAGCAGGCGTCAGTCAAGCGACGCTGAGGAGCCCGGCAGAACATACGCAGCGCCGTGCCGAAACAATCCCGCAGAGGCAAGCTCCTGGACGTAGATAATGTTCGCCGGAAGAAAAATGTTCGCCGCGCCCTGCGCATAAGGAACTGCTACTTCGATCTGCGATCCTTTGACATACCGTCTGACGCTCCGGAAGCAGAGGCCTGAACGGGAAATATTTTCGCAGACCGCAACGTCGTCGGGTTGCCCGGCCTGCCGTACGCACGCGGGCAAACGCGTTTGGACCCGCGGTTTCCATCGCGCTCCCCGTGGGGCCTCGGGTTCCGCTGGTTTGCGGGGGCCTTCCGTCACCGCCGGCTGTTCGGATACCTCTCCCGCAGCTTGCTTCCACACGGTGGGGGACTGGCAAACCTTGCAAGGCCGCGCCACCACGTGGTGAGTCTCGAAAACCTTGAGATCGAGTTCCGACAGCGCGGCGATCTGGCGAGTCTGGCAGGACGAGCACTCCAGTAACACGTGGGTCACGCCCTCCTCGGCTCCGGGTTCCGGGGGGAATTCAATTCCCCAAAGATTGGGTTCGGGTTCGAGGGCCGCGACACCGTAAAGCCGGCCATCCACATCGCCGCCCAGCCGGGCGACGATCCGCACGCGGCTCTCCTGTAGGATGCCGCCACTGCGACGACGGAGAACGAGCTCCTGGCCTTCGTACAGCTCGTGAGGGAGCAGGATCGCGGCGCCATATCGGCTTACCAGCATCGTGCGCGCGGGCGCGACAAACTCGCGGCCGTCTCGGTCCTTTCCCGCTGCCTCGAGGTGCATGGTCAAAGAAATCCGGTCGCTACGGCGGATGCCAGTCGCAGTCATGGGGGAGTCCTTTCGCAGGATGCTGCTGCGCGTGCCAGCGTAGCATACCCGAGGCTGTGAGAATCGCGACGGCGAGGCGCCTGTTTCTTCCTGGGCAAGATTACCCGGTGCGGTCCATCCTACGAGGCGAATGGATAGCGTGAACTGTGAAAGAGTCACTGCGCGTGTTGCGTCTGCGGCTCCAACCCGCCGAGCTGCGGCCCCGCTGTTGCGCTCCATGGAGCACCGAAGATTGTTCGCAGAAACAGCAGACAATGGCGGAATTTATTTACCCCTGAGATACTCTTAATCACCTGAGACCCTCGCGGCCAACGTGGTTGCCAATCCAGTGATTTTGGGACTGCCTGGATGAAAGTCGGAGTGATTCTGCTATAAGGGAGGCGCTGTGCGGGTTTTCCTGGTCGAACGGTTGTTTTGAGCAGACAAAGCGGAGAAGCCACATGAGTTCTCTGGCAGACCGCAGACGGAGCCCGCGCATCCTGCTTCGCGTCCCCGTCCTGGTTCAGGGGGATTCGCCCGGCAATCCCTACAAGGAAGAAACCTATTCTTTGGTGGTCAACCACCACGGCGGTTTGATTCTTGTTTCCGAACGGGTCGAGGCAGGACAAAATCTCATCCTGAAGAATCTGGCGACGAAACAGGAAATGAAGTGCCACGTTGTGTATGTCGGCCCCTCGAGCCTCGGAAGAGCGCAGGTGGGCGTCGAGTTTTCGGAGCCCTCGATGACCTTTTGGGAGGGTCTTATCCGGGAATAGCGGCCTGCGGCGCTGCGTCTTAGGACCCCCGCTTTCTGCATCGACGCAAGGGCCTGCTCCGATCTACGGCCAGAGATCCCCGTCGGAAGCGCGATGGTGATGGTCTGCCCGGCTCGCGCCGGGTGCTGTCTCTTGTATGAACATCCGGCTGTTTTCTTTGAAAGCTTTCCGGGCATAATAGCGGCCGCGGCGAGCGCCGGGGTCTGTAGTCCGCGCGACATGGATGCAAGCGGCAACCCTGCGAAGTTTTCCTGGGAGGCATGAATGACGGAGAATTTGTCTGACTTTCAGAAATTTCGGACACAGATGAATGAAGAGATTCATTCCAGCGAGCACCTCGGAATGAAGCGATTCTTCGCGCTCGACCACCAGGCCTACGAACCCGGCGCGCTCTCCACCAAGACAAAGGAATTGCTTGGCCTGGTGTCTTCGACAGTTCTCCGTTGCGACGATTGCATCACGTACCATCTGGTCCGCTGCGCGGAAGAGGGATGGAAGCGAGACGAAATCATAGACGCGCTCAACGTCGCGCTGATCGTCGGAGGTTCGATTACCATTCCCCACGTACGGCGGGCGTTTGCCCGGATGCACGAGATCGCGGCGCTCAAACCCTGAATCAGGCCTGCTTTCCGGTATTCTTGTTCACCGCATCGGAAGGAGTTGAGTCTCGAAGAAATTTCAGTCGGAAGGCCGCCCCGGATCGGCTTCTTCGATGAAGACCACGCCCACGCCCACCAGCTCCTTGTCCGGGCCTGGCTCGCAGTGCACCACCGTGCCGCGAAGCGACATCACACTGCGGTAGTTTGGCCCGGTCTCCGTTTCAATCACCACGCGCACTTCCGACTGCAGCCGCGGACGATGGCTCATGCTGATGTACGCGCCATTCAGGCTCAAGTCACGCAGGGTAGCCCGCTCTTCGAAGGCGCCGCCCTGGTCGGTGAGGCCGCGGACAGTGGCGGAAAAATTCACCGGGCGGCGCTGGCCGAGGCGCGATTCGCGCAAGTTGACCTCGGTTTTTCCGCTTCCCAGCGTTACGGTCATGCCTTCGGTGGCAGCCCAGACGGAGGGGAACTCCTGCCGCGCGGCTTGCAGAAAGCCGTCCACGGTGCGGTCGGCGGAATCCGGGTCGTGATGGAAAAGGACCAGGTTCTTCGCGCCGGCCTCCCGGGCAATTTTCACGCCTTCGAGCCAGCTCGAGTGTCCCCAGCCCTTGCGGCTGCTGGCGAGCTGTTCGGGAGAATACTGCGCGTCGTTGATAAGGACGTCGGCGCCGGCCGCGAGTGTTCGAAGATTTTCATCGAGCTCGGGAACGCCGGGCTCATTGTCGGTCGCGTACGCGATCGTGCCCGTGGGTGTCTCGAGGCGCATTCCCAGGCAGCCCTGCGGATGATTCAGCCAGCGCGTGATGACGCGCACGCCGTTGATGTCAATCTGATCGCCGCTGGAAATTTCGTGGAAGCGCCGCGTGGCGGACATGACGCTGACGTCCACGGGAAAGTACGGGCTGGCGAGCTGGGCCTCGAGGACCTGGCGCAGGCTATCGCGTCCCAGGAATTTGGATTGAAAGCTGTAAAAATGAAACCGATTTTGCGGCGAGAAGAAGGGGTTGAAGAACGGGATCCCCTGGATATGATCCCAGTGATAGTGCGTCACGAGGACGGAAGCTTCGATCGGTTGCTCGCCGGCGGCCTGCATCCAGCGGTTGCCGAGCATCCGCAGGCCCGTGCCGCAATCGAGAATGATGCGTGTCCCGTTGGGAGCGGCGAGTTCGATGCAGGGAGTGTTTCCGCCGTAGCGCCAGGTGTTGCGGTCGATTGTTGGAGTGGACCCGCGCACTCCCCAGAAAGTCAGCTTGGTGCCGCTATGGGACATGTTCGGTGGGTTTTCCATGCCGTCTGCGGCAGGAGATTTGCGCAACCGGAATTCCCTGATCCGCAGGATTGGATGCGAAGCCATGGTAGGCAGGGGGAGAAAGCGAAGTCAATTGGCATTCGCAGAGTGCGTTCAATCCCCGCAGCGGCACCGCAACTGGGGCTGTCGGCCGGGGCGCGAGTGCGGGTAGAATCCGGGTGATGCACGTCCACGCGCATGGCGCCGAAACTCACGGCCACTCTCACCTAGTGCCGGGGAAGCTGACCGGCATTCTGGGGATCGCCGTGCTGGTGACGCTGGTGCTGGTGGCGGCGGAACTGGCCGGCGGCTACCTGGGCCATTCGATCGCGCTGGTCAGCGATGCCATCCATAATCTTACCGACATTCCCACGCTGGTGATTTCGTGGCTCGCGGTGCGCTGGTCGAAGCGCCCGCCGACGCCGGAGAAGACCTACGGCTACCGCCGCGCGGGGATTCTGGCCGCGTTCGTCAACGCGATGCTGCTGGCACTGGTGGCGATTTACATCCTGATCGAGGCGTACGCGCGATTCCGGCGCCCGGTAGAAACCCATCCGGCCGTCATGATCTGGATTTCGCTGCTGGCGCTGGCGATCAACGGCGGAATTGTTCTGGCGCTGTTTCGCGGGCGCGGCGACCTGAACCTGCGCTGCATCGTGGTGCACAACGCGGGCGACGCGCTGTCCAACGTGGCGATTCTGGGAGGCGCATTCTGGATTCGCTGGACGGGCCTGCAGATCGTGGACCCGCTCATTGGCGCGGCGATCGGCGTGCTCGTGCTGTGGTCAGCGATGGGAATCCTGCGCGAGTCGAGCCACGTCCTGCTGGAAGGTTCGCCGCGGAATCTGGACCTCGAAGAAGTGGCGCGAGCCGTGTTGCAAGTGGAAGGCGTGCAAGAGGTCCACGATATCCATATCTGGACGCTGGGCACCGACCTCCACGCGCTTTCCTGCCACATCCGTATCCCCGACATGCACATGGAAGAGAGCGAACGGATTCTGGCACGCGTGAACGAGCGCCTCGCGCGCGAATTTCACATCACCCACAGCACCATCCAATTCGAGCGTGCCGGACTCCCCGCCGAAGCCGGTTATTTCATGCCCGAACCGGCCCGGCCGCCGTCCAAGTAATCCGGCGTCACATTATTTTTGAGGAGTATTCGTTTGCGAGTTCGAGAGAATGATCTTCTGTTGTAAAAGGACAATGTAGTCTAGGCGAGCGGCGATGCGGAATAGGGGCTTCTTATCGCGCGATTTGAAAACCACAACCAAAGCGTCCGTGAGGGGCACGTCCTTCCCCGGCAGTTCCAATTCGAAGGTCGATTGTTCAGTCCCTGACTCGCTAAAATGGGGTGGAGGGATGATTTTGACCGTGTAACCCACTACGGGCCTCATCTCTTCGCCGCGCCTCCAGAAAAGATCAAACTGGGAAGCCTTCATGGATCTTAGATTCAGAGGTATCGGTGAGAGAGGTGTCGAGTCTAAGGGTTCGGGAGAAGTACACCAAAAGAAGTAGGGGCGCATCGTAAGAGTCAGCGTCTCAGGAAATTCCGTCACCGGCTTCCCATCTTTGGAGAACACCACGCCTTGGGGAGTGTTGATCCATTCCATGCCTTCAAAGAATGATTTGGCACTCATCCATGAAACAAAATCGATGCAACCGTAGTCAACGGGGATGGTTTCCACGCCCGCAAGAACGTACTTGCCGAAAGCACGCTTTTCCTTGTCTCCGGCTGCGCCCAGGGGCAGCCAAACGACCAACAACGAGAGCAGAAGCCAAACTCTCCATCGCATGGGGGAGGATGCTGGAGGAATTTTTCGCAGGCAGCCGCGGCGGATGGGAAACGTGATCATCGGCTCGCCTCGAGTGGACGGCTAGAGGTGAAGCTGCACGAATGTGCCATGCTCCTCGTTGGCGCGCGCGGTGGCGTCGCCATCGAGGCTGGCCAGCGGCAACGACCGGCGCGCGCCCTCGCGGGTGACATAGATGATGCGGTCGCCCTGCCGCGAGAATGCCACGGCAGAAATTTGGCTTCCGTCGCGCTGAACGAGGATGAATTCACCGATATCGGGCACCGGCGCCGAAACAGGTGCGGCGGCAGGCTGAGCTTCGGCTTCGGGCGCCGGGGGAGTCTGCACGACCGGCGCGGGCTGCTGAATGATGATGACAGGCGGCGCTTGCTCCAACAGGACGACCGGCATCTGTGGAATAAAAAGTGGGAACACGGCAGGCGTCACCGGTGTCTCTCTGAGCAGGCGCTCGGCCTGCGCCAGGCGCAGCTGCGTGACGGGATCAATCAGCGCGCGCACGTCGAGGTCACGAGTCACCGCGGCGAAATGGGTGAAATCAAAGCCGAAACCGGGAAACGGGTTCAACAGGTCTCTGACAGAAAGCGGGAATCCATTGCTGCCCAGGGCAACAACGCGCGGAATCCTCATGGAAGAATGGAAAGATGCACCGGATTGCATCGGAGTGGCGGTTCCGCGGGAGCGAATCACCGTGGACGTGGCCATCGGGGAAACATGCTGCACAGTGGGCACGGAAGAAATACGAACGCCGCTGCCGCGTTGCGCCCGTGCGCAATTCGAAGCGACTAAGAGGAGTACAAGTCCCAGCCCGATTCGGATGGATTGCTTCATGGCAGCCTCGCTTTACTCTTGGAGATGCTGCGCTAGTGTCCTCGGTTGCATTCATTCTACGCTCAATCCAGCCGGGCGGGGAGGGGCAATCCGAGGCAGGAGGCTCGGCTGATTGGAGCGGCGGCGAGAACAGAAAAGTGGCAGCCCTGTGCTTCCCCGGCCGCGCTGGTTGTGCTATAAACTTTCCGCCTGTAAGGTATCCATGAACCAGGCCGAACCGTCCACCGAAAAGGCCCTGCGTTCGGCCCAGCCCGCCGAGGGAGCGGGAAATGCGTCGTTGCACTGCCCGCGTTGTTTTGAGCGGCTGGAAGCGCGAAGCTGCAAGCTGATCTGTCCCTCTTGCGGGTACTATATGTCCTGCTCGGATTACTACTGAGCGGGACGATCCGGACCGCGGGCCGGCAATCATCCGGGAGAAGGGAACTTCCCGGCAAGAACAAGGCAAAGTTTCAGCGTCGCCAGGAGGCTAAAACGTGGCACTGAGAATGACGGATCGAGAAGTGAATGGCGTGACCGTCGTGGAAATCGAAGGGCGCATCGTGCTGGGCGAGGAAAGCAACGCGTTCCGCGAGCGGGTGAAAGGCCTGCTGGCGGGCGGGAAGAAAAAAATCGTCCTCGACATGAAAAACGTCACCTACATCGACAGCGCCGGGCTGGGCACGCTGGTAGCCAGCTTCCACAGCGCCCGCTCGCAGGGCGCGACGCTGAAGCTCGCCAACCTGGGCTCGAAATTCCGCGAAGTGCTGCAGGTCACGAAGCTCTACACGGTTTTCGAGACCTTCGATAACGAAGCAGCCGCCGTTTCGAGCTTCGGGAAGTAAGCGGAAACCTTTCCTTGTGGCGCGGCCCGGAGCGTTCCGTCGCCGCGCCCCTCTCTACCGGTCCAAGCAGTACAGCACGAGCCCGCTCAGGAGTTTGGGATAGAAGTCCGTAGATTTTTGCGGCATCACTTCGCCCGCGAGCGCGATGCCCGTCACTTGCTCGACCCGCACCGGATTCAGCAGGCAGGCGAGCTGCGCCTGGCCGCGGTCCACCGCAGCGATGGCGGCATCCATTTCGCGTTCGTAGGTGAGGTGCTTTTCCGACCTGACCGCTTCCGCCGTGATCCCTAGCCCTTTTTCAAACATCAACCGATGCAACAAGACCACGTCAAGCTGCCGCTGGCGCGCGGAAAGATCCGGCAACCACTGTTCGAGATCGCCGCCGCGGCGCAACAGAAAGAGATAGAAAGCGCCTCTTCCGGCGTATACGCCAATCGCGTGATGCTCCTTGCCACGTCCTTCGAGGTCCTCGCGGAATTCGGCATAGGCCTCGGGCCGCTCTGCTTCGTTTGCGAAAGGATACGCATACCAGTCGAAGTAGGGTGAAACTTCGACGCGGAAACGCTCGAGATCGAACCGGGAAAGATTCGCGACGACGCGGTGGGTCGGGAGAATCGTGAGCCCCTTGGAGCGGCTGTTGAAGAGCGTCATCATGGCCCATTCGTGGGCGCGTTCGTGCGGAGCACCCCGGTCGGTTATCCCCACCCGCGCGCGGCATTCGTCGCGATAGGCAAGCGCCGTCTCGTAGCGATGATGGCCGTCGGCGATGACAAGTTTTTGGCCAGCTATCGCAGCGACGATGCTTTGAACGACCTTGGGGTCGGACACAGGCCACAGGCAGTGGAGAACGTCGTACTCGTCGCGCAGTTCGACCGCGGCGGGTTGTTGCGCGACTTGCGCAAGCACGGCATCAACCCTCCCGGCAGGATCGTCGTAGAGGAGGAAGAGTTGCCCGGTCTGCGTGCGCGTCTGGCGGAGCAGTTCGAGCCGGTCCGCCTTCGGCCCGGAGAGCGTGTGCTCGTGGCGGAAGACGACGCCGGCGGAATAATCTTCGAGCCGGCCCAGCGCGATGAACCCGCGGCGTTCGCGCCGCGTGTGCGTGCCGGGGACCGCGTAATCTTGCAAATAGGCGTAGAGGGAAGGCGCGGCATCACGCACGAGGATGCCTTCGCGAATCCATTCCTCAAGCTTCTGCGCCGCGCGGGTGTACACGTTGTCCGATGGGGAATCGTTCGGCGAGGGCTTGCCCTTTTCGACGGGGATCAGGTTGTAGGGGCTCGCGGCGTAATAGCATTCCTGCATCGCCGGAGAAATCTTGTCGTAGGGCTGGGTGACGACCTTTTCAAGTTCGACGCGCTGCGGGTTGTAGCGATAGGCGGCGAACGGGAAGATTTCAGCCATGTGTCCTCAGCACGAATGCAGAGCGACCTAGAAAACGGGACATTCTAACAGCGCCGGGCAGCCGCGCCAACGACTGGAGGCGGCAACCCGGGAAAATCAGCACGCCGTTCTTGGATGACTCCACTACAATAAAAGGTTCTGCTACAGGTGCAGATTCGGAATGGGGAACGAGAATCATCGCTTCGGCGGCGTGCGCGTCCTGATCTTCGATTTGGACGGCACGCTGATTGATTCGAAGCTCGATTTAGTCCTGGCCGTCAATGCGGCGATGGAGCACATGGACCGCGCGCCGCTCGAAGACGAGCTCATCTACAGCTATGTGGGTAATGGGGCGCCGACGCTGGTTCGCCGCGCGCTCGGCGAGGGCGCAACCGACGCGGACGTGGAGCGCGGCCTGTCTTACTTTCTCGAATACTACCGCGCGCACATGCTCGATAACACACTGCCGTATCCCGGGGTGCGCGAAGGACTCGAACAGCTTGCCGGGCGCGAGATGGCCGTGCTCACGAACAAGCCGGTGAAGTTCAGCCACGCGATCATCGAAGGGCTGGGCCTGGCGCGGTATTTTCGCTACGTTTACGGTGGCAACAGCTTCGAGCGAAAAAAGCCCGACCCGATGGGCGCGGAAATCTTATTGCGGGATTTCGGCGCTGCGCCGCGGGAAGCGATGATCGTTGGCGATTCCGAAGTGGACGTGCAGACCGCGCGCAACGCAGGCACATGGGCCTGCGGCGTCACCTACGGGCTCGGAAGCGCGCGCCTGGCCGAGTTTCCTCCTGACATCCTTGTCGATAGCCTCATCGAATTGCCTGTCTATTTGCGTGATGGAGGGCCGGGCGAGAAAACTGCCGCAACAGGAAGATAGTTTATTTCTTGCCGTATGTTTGCTGATACCACTCCCAGGTCTTGCGGAGGCCTTCTTCGAAGCCGACGCGCGGATTGTAGCCGAGCACGCGGCGTCCCAGGCTGATGTCGGCTTGCGAGTGGAGAATGTCGCCGGTACGCGGCGGGTCGTACTTTGCGCGGACGGGCTTACCGGAGAGTTTTTCAAGCAGCTTGAGCGTATCGTTCAGCGTGATGCGGGCTGATGTGCCAACGTTGAAGACCATTCCTGATGCGCCGGGAGCTTCGCAGGCGCGCAGCGTGGCGTCTACGACATTGTCCACATAGGTGAAGTCGCGGGATTGTTCGCCGTCGCCGAAGACAACCGGCTGGGCGTTATCGAGCAGCGCCAGGATAAAACGCGAGAGCACGCCGGAGTATTGCGAGGTGGGGTCCTGCCGCGGGCCGAACACGTTGAAATAGCGCAGCGAGACGTTTTCGAGCCCGTAGACGCGGCCGAACACCTGCGCGTACATCTCTCCCACCAACTTTGTGACGCCGTAGGGAGAGATGGGCGACGGCTGCATTGTTTCGACCTTGGGCAGCGTGGGCGTCTCGCCGTAGGCGGAAGACGATGCGGCAAAAACGTACCGCCGAACCTTCGCATCGCGCGCGGCCACCAGCACGTTCAGGGTGCCATCAATGTTGACGCGATTGGATTCGAGGGGGTCCTTCACGGAGCGGGGCACCGACGTGCGCGCCGCCAGATGAATCACGTAGTCCACCCCGCGGCAGGCCTGCTGCACCACCGGCAGGTCCACAATGCTTCCCGGGATGAATTCGAACTTGCCCTTTGCGGCGGCGAGATTCTCCTCCTTGCCGCCGGAGAGATCGTCAAGGACGACCACGCTCTGGCCGCGGCGAAGGAGCTCATCCACCACATTGGAACCGATGAATCCAGCGCCTCCGGTGACAAGGTAGCGCATGCGGGAAACCCTCCTTGGAATTTGACGACCGCGGCGGGGACGCCGGCAAGTTCTGGAATGCTTCGAACGCTCTGTTCGGCGACCTGTTTTTCGAAGCCGCTCGACTATAGCCCGTCCGGGGGACCCGGGCAAGAATGGAAACGATAGTGATTTCTTGCGAAACAACGTTTGGGGATTCGGATTAGTCTAACTAAGTATGACGAGAGAGAGCCCACCTGTCCCGCACTTCTGCGCGGCGCTGCTTGCGGTTGGGCTGGCGATCCTGGCCGCCGGACCGCTGGCGGGGCAGGCAAAACGCAGGGCGCATTCGCGGCCGAAGGCAGACCCGAAGCCAACGGTCATTGCGGCGCCACTCTTCCGCGTCGGCGAACAGCTTGATTACCGGGTGAGCTGGTCGAGCTTCGCGGGCGCGGCGACGGTGAGGCTGACAGTGGCGGAACGGCGCGACTTGCATGGTTGGGATACTTGGCACCTTCGCGCGATCACGCATACGCTCAATCCGGTGCGTGTCCTTTTCGCGATTGACGACCAGTTTGATTCCTACAGCGATGCGGGGACGCTCGAAAGCCATCAATACGAGATGTACCTGCGCGAACAGGGCAAGCAAGAGAACAACGTGATCCGGCTGGTGCCCCAGGGGAGTTCGCCGCGCAGCGATGCGCCCAGCGTGGTGGTATTGCCCGGCACGCGTGACCCGATCGGCGCGCTCTATTTTTTGCGGGGAATGAACTGGCAGCGCGATGCCTCGGCAGTCACGCCGATCTACGACGGACGAAAGCTGTACGACATGCACGCACAGCTTGCCTCGGCGAATGAGCTGGTAACCGTGCCGGCAGGCACGTATTCCACATCGAAGATTTCCGTGCAGGTTTTTGAGCCCGGCCAGCAGACCCCTCAGGCGCAATTTTCCGTCTGGCTGGCTCAGGATGCGGCGCGAACTCCCGTCCTGATGCAAGCGGATCTTCCGTTCGGCAGTGTGCGTGCGGAATTGACAGGCGCGGCGAAGTAACGCAGCAGATGCCGACGGTCGTTTAATTCTCCGGGACTTTCCAATCGTCCGGCGGGAAATCGATTCGCCAGAAACCCGGCGATGGTTGTGTGAATTCCAAGCCGATCTGGGTCTTGCCGCCTTGCGTGGGTCCGAGATACACAACTCGACTGGAAAGCTTCTGCTCGGTGGCCTTGTTGGTAATCGTCACGATTTGTCCCTGCGCGACAGAGTTTGAAAGCAACGCCAGGGTGCCGTGCGCGTTGACCACCAATGTCTTCGTCTCTTCCCGAAAGTCTTTTCCCGCAGCGCCTTCGCCAGCGATGATCACCGGTATGGTCAGCAATACTCGGAGGCTGCGCCGCCGCCCTTTATCGGGAATCCAGTCCGGGGAGAAGGTCTGAGACATCGCTTCGTAACGATAGCGTCCCGGCTCGCCGGTGGCAATCCAACTCCCGGACTGGTTGTGACCTACTGGGCACCGGAGCGTGTCAAACGGCCACGGCGCGTCTTCAAGAGTGGCAACAGATCTCTTCGATGAGCGCGCAGGCGATGTGGCCGATGGTGATGTGGGCTTCTTGAATGCGCTGCGAGTCGAGCGAAGGGACGTTTATCAGGAGATCGACCTTGCCGGCGAGCGCGCCGCCGGTCTGGCCTGTTAGCCCGACGAGAAACGCGCCGCGGGAGCGCCCCGATTCGACGCCCTGCAGGATGTTCGGGCTCGTCCCGCTGGTTGAAATGGCTACGAGGACATCGCCGGCGGCGACGAGCGATTCGATCTGGCGCGCAAAGATTTGTTCGAAACCATAGTCGTTCGCCGCTGCAGTGAGAATGGAACTGTTCGTCGAGAGGGCGAGCGCGGGCAAGCCCTTGCGGTCGGTGCGCAGCCGGACGACAAGTTCCGCGGCGAGGTGCTGCGCGTCGGCGGCGCTGCCGCCATTGCCGAACAGCACGATCTTGTGGCCCTGCGCGACGGCGGCCGCGGAAGTCTCCGCAAACTTCGCGATCCGCATGAGCAGGTCCTCGGAGAAGCTTTCCTTGACGCGACAACTTTCGCGGAGCTGAGCGCGGATTTGTTCGATGCGATTGCCCATCGAGCGGGCTCAGCAGAGGACGATTTTCTTGCGGTCGTGAGTGATCGGCCGGGTCGCGTTGCGCGTGTCCACCACGAGCTGCGCGTGTTTCACGATCGCTTCGTAGTCGTACGATGTATGGTCGGTGGCGATGAGCACACAATCGTAGGAACCGAGCGTCTTCGGCGTCAGCTCGACCGACTTCATGTTGGAATAATCGTAGTGGCGCATCTTATGCAGTTGCGGAAAGTACGGGTCGTTGTAGTCAAGCTCAGCGCCGCCTTCGCGCAGGAGCTGCATCAACTTGAGCGAAGGCGATTCGCGCAGATCGTCCACATCCTTCTTGTAAGCCACACCGAGCAATAGGACCTTCGAGCCTTTCAGGCTTTTCTCCCGCTGGTTCAGCGCCTGGGAAACAGCCTGGACCACGTGGTAGGGCATCGCGGTGTTGATTTCGCCCGCCAGCTCGATGAACCGGGTGACGAAGTCGTATTCGCGCGCCTTCCAGGAAAGATAATACGGGTCCACCGGGATGCAGTGGCCGCCCAGTCCGGGCCCGGGATAAAACGGCATGAAGCCGAACGGCTTCGACGCGGCGCTGTCGATCACCTCCCAGATGTCGAGGCCCATGCGAAGGGAGAGCATTTTGAGCTCGTTGACGAGGGCGATGTTGACGCAGCGAAAGATGTTTTCGAGCAGCTTCACCATTTCGGCGGCGCGGGTCGAGCTGACCGGCACAACTCGCGCAACGATCTGCGCGTATAGGTTTGCGGCCGCCTTGCCGCTCGGCGGATTCGTGCCCCCAACCACTTTCGGAATCTGCGCCAGGCCGAAGTGCTTGTTGCCGGGGTCTTCGCGTTCCGGCGAGAAGGCGAGGTAGTAATCCGTCTTGATTCTTTCGGCGTCGGGGCCGTGAGCGACCGGGCACTTCAGCCCGCTGGCTTTTTCCAGGATCGGCTGAACCAGCTCTTCCGTGGTGCCGGGATACGTCGTGCTCTCCAGCACGATCAACTGGCCGCGCTGCAGATTCGGCGCGATGGAATTGGCGGTCTGTTCGACGTAACTCAGATCGGGCTCGCGCCGTTCATCGAGCGGCGTTGGCACGCAAATCAGGACTGCATCCACCTCGCGCAGCTTCTTGAAGTCCGCCGTCGCGGCGAAGTGCTTGCTCTTGACGAACTGCGCGATCTTGTCCGCCGGGATATGCTTGATGTAGGACTTGCCGGCGTTCAGCATCTCTATTTTGGCGGGGTCGGTGTCGAAGCCGATCACCCGGCGCCCCGTCTCGGCAAACCGCAGCGCCAGCGGCAGGCCCACATAGCCACAGCCGATGATGCCGACTTTGACGTCCTTGGTTGCGAAGAAGTCCGGTGTACGTTCTCCAGCCATGCGGTTTCTGGCTCCTCTCTGCTTGCGATCTCCGGTGTGAACGAATCAGCCAGACTATAACAAGAATGGCCCGGCTCACAAAGCAGGGAACCGGGCCGCGTGCCAGACTTGCAAACCGAGTTGCCCGGCCGCCGGAATTGCGGGAAGATGGCGACCGTCTTTGCATTCTTTGTGGACGGAGGCGGCTTGCTCCACACAATTGTGATTATTCTTCTCGGGCTGGCCGTCGGTGTCCTGGTTGGTTTGATGGGCATCGGCGGAGGCATCGTCCTTGTGCCTGCATTTGTTTACCTGCTCGGCATGGACCAGCACCTGGCGCAGGGTACCTCGCTCGTGATTCTTCTGCCGCCGCTCGCCCTGGGTGCGCTGATGCTGTACTGGAAAAACTACCAGGTGGATCTCCAGGCCGGCATTGCGTGCGCTCTTGGTTTTTTGGCCGGCGGGTATTTTGGCGGCCTCCTTGCCATCAGCTTGCCTTCCCGCGATTTGAAAGGCTTCTTCGGGTTGTTCCTGGTCTTTTCGGCGGCGATGCTGTGGCGGAAGACAGAGGCGCGCGGCTCATCGGGGAATGCGAATGCCTGAGGGAGCGCCGCGCTTGGTCGCCATTTTTCTGATGGCCTGCCTCGTCGGCGTGCTGAGCGGATTATTCGGGGTCGGCGGAGGCGTCTTGCTCGTGCCTCTCCTGGTTCTGCTTTTTCGCTTCGATCAGCACCGGGCGCAGGGAACCAGTCTCGTGGCGCTTGTTCCGCCGACAGGACTGCTGGCCTTCCTCGCATACTACCGCGCGCACGAAGTGAACCTGGCCGTCGGCCTGATGATTATGCCCGGTGTATTCTTCGGCGGACTGCTTGGGAGCAAGTTCGCGCAGTCGCTCACGCCTGTCCGCATGCGCCGCGTTTTTGCCGCGTTTCTATTTGTCCTCGGTATCTGGCAGATCGTATCGGCCTGGCGCCGCTAGGGGTGTGGCGCAGCAGAACGGGAGGACGGTTGCCGGCAACTCGGCGCGCTGCCGTCGGGATTCGCGCGCGCGATATCGTAGACGACGGTGCTGGCGACCACGTGATCTTGCGCATCATAGAGCCTCGCACGGACCAGATGGTGGCATTGCTGGGCGCCTTCGCCGCCGAGATAGATCATCTGTGAAAACGAGCCGGCGGAATCAGGGAAGATTTTTTCACCCTGCGGATACCACTGGTTTGTAAACACGTCCACGCGAAGATACCCTGCAGATCCGGCGCCGTGCACGACGCCGCGCAGCATCGTCACGATGTGGTCCGTACGGACGAGCTGGCCGCTGTTGGGGGAAAGGATTTCCACGCCCGGCCTCGAGAGTGCCACCTTTGCCGCCGAGGGATCTTGCCGCTCGAAGATTTCGAGAGATCGGCCGAGCGTGGGCTCGAGCATGCTCAGCTTCTCTTGATAACGGCCCGCCAGTTCCGGCCGAATCGTCGCATCCATGCTCTGTGCTTCACCGCCAATTCCGCCGTCGAGCACGATGAAATCGAAGAGTCCGCCTCGGACGGCCGCGGCATAGGCCGGCTGGCCCGTCGTTCCGCGGAATGCGAAGTAGAACGGATCCGCGATCTGCCATTGATGAAGCGGCGGAGAGAAGTAGTAGCGGAAGACCGAGTCGTCCACGAGCACTCGGCTGTCCGGTGCCAACTGACCCTCTAAGATCGCCACGACGGGCTCCACGTTCGGCCAGAAGACAAAGCGATCCATCCGCCAGGCGCCTCCCGTCCAGCCAAGTAGGACAGGAAACAGCACGATCACGAGGCCCAGTGCGCCCCGATGGTTGCGGCCGGCCATCTGACGCACTACTTTTACAACGCCGGCCAGGGCCAGCGGCGCAAGGAACAGGGCCGGATAATTGGCATGCTTCCAGAAGTCGTAATCCGCGCGGGTCGTCCACTGAAAGACCAGGAAGATCGCCGCGCCCAGCCAAAGAAGGAAAGTTTTCGGCAGATCTTTTTTGCCGAGGAAGAACCCAGCCGGGAGCGCAAGCGCCGCCAAAATCCAGAAATCGGCGCGGTCACCTGCATAAACTCTCCAGACGTCGCCCGGATTCGCGCGGAGCGAGCCGTAGCTCCTTCCGTAGGAAAGTAGGGCGATAAGATCATCTGCGTAGATGAATCCATAGGCGGCACACAGGATTGTGAGCAGGAGAGTGAAATAAATAAACGCTTTTCGCCCCATTGCGAGCGCGAGGATTACCAGGAATGGGAAAGCGATGGCAACGATGTACTTGGTTAGAAAGGCTGCGAAGAAACACGCCGCCGCGATAGACCAATCCCGCGCCTTATTTTCCTGCCAGGCCCGCGCATAGGCCCACAGACCCAGCGCAAAAAAGCACAGGGTGGCGGCATCGCGGGTCACAATCCGCGAAACGAACACCGCCGGAGCCAGCAGCGCGAAGACCGCAGCAGCAGCCAGGCCCACCGCGGGAGAAAACAGCCGGCGCGCAAAACTAAACACGGCCAGCACGGTCACTATACCGAGAAAAGCGCCGAGAGCCCGGACGGCTTCGAGCCCGCCAATTCGGTCGGCGATTGCCGCCATGACGGGCCACAAGTACCAGCCAAAACTCCAGCGCAAGGGCTGATCAATAGCCGCCTCCAGGTGACGCGCCAAGTACATGCGCCCATAGACGATGTAGATGGACTCGTCCATGTAGGCCGTGGAGAAACTGAAGTCTCTCGCGCGCACAATCCAAGCGACCACGAGTATCAGCAAGAGTGCGACCCACCCGCCTCCGCCCATCCCTTCGCGGAGCGCGGAGGGAGCCTTTTCGGGAACGAAAAAACCCGGATAGGGGCTGCGAGGCGCAGGCGAAGCGGTTTGCATCGGCTTAAAAATAATGCCGCCAGGAGACACGATAGAGATTGCGATCGAACGCGTTGAAGACGTTGAGGAACTCGTACCCCATGCGGAGATCGTCCCGCGGTCCGATGTGCCAGACGAGATGCGCGGAGGCCGTGGAAGCGAATTGCGCATCGGAAAGCCTGGAGGAAGTAGTCTCGACGTTCTGTACACCCAAGGTGCCGCCGCCCTCCAGCTCGAGCCGCTGGCCGAATCTGTGCGAGAGGACGATCGAGCCGTAGTTCACAACAAAGGCGGTCGGGCTGAAATAGCCTCCCGTGACGCGTTGCGCAGCTTCGCCGGGTTGGAAATCGGCATCATGGTCGAAGCTGACATAGCTGATGCCGTACGCCAGCCGGATGTACGGGCGATCCGAGCGCACCGACTTGCCCAGATTCAGGTCCACGCCCTTGCGCCGATTCGAGGCCAGGCCGCGTCCGGTGTAGATGCCGTCTTCATACGTGACGGAGAAGTCGTAGTGATGCGCGGAATTCGAATAGCTCGTCCCGATGTGCCCCAGGTTCGAGCGCACCTGGCCGAGAAAGATTCCGCTTGCGATTAGGCCCCGCGTGGATAGCAGGGAATCTTCCACCGCTTGCCGCTCGAAACCGGTTTCGATTTGCCAAGAGGGTTTCCAGCGGAAGCGTAGCTGGATCGCGCCATCGAGTTGCGGCGGGGCGCCAGTATACGTCTCTCCGCTCAGTTCCGCGTGGAGGCCGGTGCGCTCCGACGGTTCGGAATCGACCGCAATGCCGAACTCATTCGCCGCGAAATCCTGCAGCGTGGTTCGATAAAACGCGGGCGCGTAGCGGAGGCTGACGCGGTTCGAGACGCCGGCCCGGGTCGAGACCAGCAACTGTGGCCGGTCTAAATCGAGCCGCCCCTGGTTGCGGCGCAGGCCGTAGCCGGTCTCGACGAACGTGCCGGTGGCATGCAGTAAATCGCGCTGCATGCTTTCGACCTCCGAACCCGTGGCGCCCCGCGCCCGCTCCAGCAAGCTGCGTGCTTCCGCATACTGGTGCAACTCGTAGTCAGACCGTGCGAGGGCGACCAGGGTTTCCGGGTCGTCCGGATTCTCATTTTGCGCGTGTTGTAGAAGCCAGCGCGCCTGCAGCGTGCTTCCGCGATTTTCCAGAATCTTCGCCTTGCCCCGCAGCGCGGCCACGTTTGACGCGTCGAATACGAGGACTTTTTCAAACAATGCCAGAGCCTCGTCCGAATGGCCCGTCCAGAGAAGCAACTGCGCCTTGCCATCGAGTGCCCGCACGTTCCCGGGATCATTCGCAAGCGCCCGATCAAACTCCACCATCGCCTGGGCGCGCGTCGCGCCGCTCCAGGAAAGCATTTCCGCATGTGGGACGAGCAACGCAGGGTTTCCGGCTTCGAGCGAGAGCCCGCGGTCAAACCATTGCCGGGCCTCTGCCCGTGTGGTGTCGTCCCAGCTCAGGACCTCCGCGAGCCGCGCGATCGCGGAAACAGAATCCGGGTGCTGTTCGAGCACGCCGCGCAGGATGCGGATGGCTTCCGGCCGGTCGTTCGCGCTCCAGCTCAGCACCTCGGCGTAATTCACGAGAAACGCGGCATTCGCCGGCTCCAGGTCGGCAGCGCGCTTCAGGTGCGCAAGCGCCTGGGCGCGTTTTCCCCCGAGCCAGCTTTCCCAGCGTCCGAGCTGCGCGAATCGCGCCGCGTTTTCCGGCTGGAGCTCGACGAGGCGGGTGAGCGGCGCAACCGCATCGCGCCACTGGCCTCGAGCGTCGAGTGTGTCCACCAGGCCGGCGAGCGCCTCGGCGTTGTCCGGCTGAGTTTGCAGGATTTGCTGGTAAATTGCCGCCGATCGTTCGAAATGGCCGGCCTGCGTTTCCCCGCGCGCCTCCTCAGGCGTTTGCTGGGCGCGGACGGACAAGCTCAGGCATAGCGCAACGCCAAGCAGCCCCGCAACCTGCCGACTTCGCCGGTTAACCCCCATGCCTGGCTTCCTTCTCCGGGAGGAGTTTCTTTGGCCCCATCGCCTCTTCCGCCGCGGGCGACGCCGATTGTGTCTGTCGCGTCAGGCGCAGTATGTTGCCGTGGCGCGGCGCGACTTCCCAGAAGAGATAACGTGTAATCTCGTCCTGGTCGGCAGGATCAATCTGCTCGAACTGTATTCCGTTCATATAACGCGTGCCCCCGTCGACTTTCAAGCGCTGGCTCCGGACGACGCAGCCGTAGGCGTTAATCGCGTGGCCATCGAGCTTCAGCTCGATTCCGACGGGTGTTCCCGGAGCGATGGAAGAGGTACACGTGATGGAGAAGCCGGAGCGATTCAGATTGCGCGCGTACGCACGTCCCTGAGTTCGTTCTCCCCGCGCCGTGAAAAACCCGACTCGCGCAAGCACTTCCAGCCGGCGAGGAAAGCGGTAGCTGCTGCGCATCTCCTTCTGGTTGATCGCGCGCCAGACCAGCGGAGCGCTGAGCGCGACGTAAAAGACGGCCCAGAGCAGGTTGACCCCGATGGCCCACGTCTCGAAGCTCGTACGGGCCGCCGCAAGGCGCACACCTCCAACGGCGATCGCTGCCAGCAGCAGAACGAGCAGGGAGAGCTGCAGGTGCACCTCCATCAAGCCCGCCGCCGCTGCCTCGGCCTTGGGCGTTACCTCAAACTCCTCTTCGGATCGGAAGAGACCAGTGATGCTCCGCATCAGTACGGGGATTTTCATAATGTTGAATTGCTCGCTCAACAGGAAACTGCGCAGACCGCCCTGCAGCAGGCCCGAAGCCAGCCAGTTCAGCGCGAAGTAGGGGCCGAAAAAGAGCAGGAATTGAGTCGGATCTGCGACCAGAGGGAACTGTCCCGCGAGCAGGCAGAGAACCGGTGTCAGAACGAACAGCAGCTTCTGATAGCTCATCCAGTAGAAATAAAAGGATGCGAAGTAACAGACCCGCTGGCCGAGCGAGAGCCCCTTGCCGGTGATCGGCCGCTCGATGTTGAGCACCTGCATGGCGCCCCGTCCCCAGCGCAACCACTGCGTCGCAAAACCAGGATAGGTGTGCGGCGCGAGCCCGCGGGCCACTGTCCGGTTGTCGTACAGGACCCGCCAGCCCTCCTTCTGCAGCCGCAGGCCGGTGTGCATATCTTCCGTGATGGTGCCGATTGCAAATCCGCCGATTTCGGCGAGCGCCGAGCGGCGAAGCATCGCAGGGCTGCCACAGTAGAACGCCGCGTTGTAGCCGTCCTTGCCGGGCTGGATGACTCCGAAGAAGAGTTCCTGCTGCTGCCAGCCGTACTTGCGCTCCCATTCCGTCAGGTGCTGGAAAGAATCAAGGTTGTAAAAATCCTGCGACGTCTGGACAATCGCGACTTTGGGGTCGGAAAAGAAACCGATCAGCCGGTCAATGAGATCGGGCATGGCCACGTGGTCGGCATCGAGCGTGACGACAAACTCGCCGTCGCTGCGTTCCAGGCCCAAATTCAGATTGCCGGCCTTCGCGTGGGTGCGGTCGGATCGCGCCAGATAAATGCACCCGAATTCCTTCGCCAGCTTGCGCACTTCGGACGAATTGCCGTCGTCGAGGATGTATGTTTTGTGCGGGTAGCGAATCCCCGCGGCGCACACAACGGTCTCGCGCAGCAGGCTGACCGGCTCGTTGCACGTTGTGATCAGAACGTCGACGCTCCGGCCGGGAAGCGGCCGGGGAGCCTTGTGCCGGGTCGGTTTCCACGCGGTGAAATAGAACAGCGCAGCTTCGATAAAGTTCAGGGCTTCGGCGATGAGGAAGAGATAGAAGAACCAGAGCGCTGCCGGATTTTCCGTCTCGCGGATTCTCCAGAAAAAGTAGCGCAGCGATACGAGTGCTGCCAGCAGAATCAACAGCCGGGTGAACGATTGACGCACCCCTCCGCCGGTGGTGTCGGAAGAATGCTGGGCGGGCGTCGGCGAACGAGCGGAATGCGCCGACATCAACGCGACTCCTTCGGAGATGACTGAAGATCGAGGTCCGAATGAATCGGGCGCACCAAATCGTCGGTCCGGTTTTGCTCAGGCGACGAATGCTTCAGCAAACGCCTTTCTCCATGCAATGCGAATCACTCGCAGAAGGGGAAGGAGCGTCGCGCGTCGCGCCTCGAATCTACCAGTTAGGCACACCGCATGGAACACACAATCTCCGCGCCGGATACCTTCTTGTACATGCCAGCCAACCTTACACACTTCGGCCTTTGTCATCGAGCCGCACGGTGAGAATTAACTAGACAGCGCGCGCGACCTCATGCAGCGCCAGAGCGGAGTGGGCAGTCTCAACAGCGCGTCAAACACGGTGGGCGTTCGGAAGTTGCGGCACGCTCGCGCGCCGGTATCTTGGCCGGCGCGCTGCCGATGTCCATGGCTTTCTTCGGCGGGATCCTGGGAGGAAGATTTGCCCCAAAGTTTTCCACAATCCAAATGCGTGGAGTCTTCGCCGCCTTCATGTTCGCGTTCGGTGTTTGGCAGGCGATCTCCGCTCGGTCACGCTAAGGAGATTCGCCGCCGGACAGAGTGATTTCCGCCAAGTTTGCCTTCTTGAGCCGAACGTTAAGAGCGGCGACGCCGCGCGTGAGAAGCTTGTTACATTCGGACAGAAGCGTCCGCAGCGTGCGCTGCAAGTCAACGTATGTCGTAACAACCTGCGTGGTGGGCGCTGCGTCGGCGCTATCCACGACCCGCAGCAACTCGCCCCATTCGAGATTCAGGCGCGCCAGCCCTTCTCTTTGAGCTCCCCGGGGTGGAAGACCAAAGACGGAAGTTTCGCTGGCCCCTTCGAGCGCGGCGGCTTCCTGATCCAGAGCAGCAATGGCAGCGGCAATTTCTCCGTCGCCCGCGCGCGACTTGCGATCCTTCAGCTCGGCCCGGAGCGACTGAACCTGCTTCAATGCTGCAAAATCGGCGTCCATGCCCTTGGTGATGCCTCGTTCAAGAGTGAATTGCTGCGCCAGACCCGCCGGCGGCGTCTTCACCCGCGGATCCATTCTCACGACGAGCGGCTGCGTGATGGTCTTGCCATTGACCGTCAGTTTCACCTGGTAATTCCCGGGCAGCGCCTTCGCCCCCGAAGGAAGCCGCGGCGTATCCCGATAGATCGCGGAGATTGGATATCCGTGTGTGAGTGAGGCCGGCGGCTCGTAGTGCATGTCCCAAACAAACCGGTGCATGCCTGCCTCGGCAGACAGGATTTGCGTCGGCCGCACCCAGTAGGTCGGCACGTTCAGGTTCTTGTCGATCGGCTCGGCCTGATCGGCGCTCGAATAACGCCGCACAATTGCGCCGCGAGAATCGAGAATAGCGAGCGTCATCGGCCCCGAGGCAGCCTCGTGGAGGTAGTAGTCGATGATGGCGCCGTCCGGCGGATTTTTCCCCGCCGGAATTTCGGGTGGAAGCGGCGTGTCGGTGTTCCGGTTCCAGCGAATGCGATACGCCGTCTGCGAGCGGAAGAGATAAGCACCGGATTTCGCCACCTCGGCAGTGAGCTGGCGCAGCGGCGCGATGTCGTCGAGGATCCAGAACGACCGGCCATGCGTCCCCACAATCAAATCATCGCCGTGAATGGTCAGGTCGCGCATCGAAGTGTGCGACAGGTTGAGTTGGAGCGGCTGCCATTCCTCTCCGTCGTTGAACGAAACGAAAACGGAGAGTTCGGTGCCGGCGAACAGAAGGCCCCTTCGCTCGGGATCTTCCCGCACAACATTTACCGGGGCGTTGTCCGGCAACCCGCGTGTGATTTTCTGCCAGGTTTTTCCGCCATCGCGCGTGCGGTAGATGTAGGGGCGAAGATCGTCGAGCCGGAAACGGTTGATGGCCGCATAGGCGACGGCCGGATCAGAGTGCGACGCCTCGATGACCGACACTTTGCTCCACGGCGTCAATTCCGGCGGCGTCACGTCGCGCCAGGACTTGCCACCATCGCGCGTCACGTGAATCAACCCGTCATCGGTGCCTGCCCAGATCAGGGCGGCGTCTTTCGGTGATGGCGCGACGGCGTAAATCACGCCGCGATGCTTTCCTTTTTCCGGATCGGCAGCGGTGAAAATTCCCAGGACAGCCGGCACCTCCGGGGCTTTGCGAGTGAGGTCCGGGCTGATGGCCTGCCAGCTGTTGCCGCCGATCGTCGTGCGAAACAGGACGTTTGACCCGTAATACAAGGTGTGCGGATCGAGCGGCGAAAAAACCACCGGTTCCGTCCGCACGGACCGGTATTTGCCGGAGCGCACCGGCTCGGGCGAAATGTTCTGCACCTCTCCGAGGGACTGGTCCGTGCGCGTGATTTTTCCGCCATAGAGGATGTTCGGGTTGAGCGGATCGGTGGCGATGTATCCGTACTCTTCCACCCCGACGGGGTGCCACTCACGGAAAGTGATTTCGCCATAATCGCTGCGGCTGGCCGTCGCGACAGAGCCGCTTTCCTGCTGCGCGCCATACACCCAGTACGGGAACCGATTGTCGGTCGTGACGTGGTAGAACTGCGCGGTGGGCTGGTTGTACCAGCTGCTCCAGGTTTCTCCGCCGTTGACGCTGATCGTCGCTCCCTGATCGCTGCTGAGCGCGATGATTCGCGGATTCTCCGGGTTGATCCAGATCCTCTGGTAATCGTCTCCACCGGGCGCGCCTTTGATCGCGGTGAATGTGCGCCCGCCGTCCGTTGAACGGTAAGTGGAAGTGTTGGCGACATAGACCGTGTCGGGATTATCCGGCGCCACCGCGACTCCCTTTGCCCCGGGGCCGCGACTCGTGACGCGCGGTTCGCTGTTCATGCGCTCCCACGTTTCACCGGCATCCTCGGAGCGATAGAGGCCGCTCTTCCTTCCCGCCTCGGCCAGTGCGAAGAGACGATTCGGGCGAGTGGGAGCGACCGCGATGCCGATGCGCCCCAGGCCATCGGACGTGGCCGGCAATCCGCGCGTCAACTGCTGCCAGGTATCGCCGCCATCAATGGTCTTGAAAAGGCCGCTCCCGGGTCCGTCAAACGATCCGCCGTCGCGGATTTCCCAGGGCGGTTTGCGAGCCGCCCAAAGCGTGGCGTAGAGGGTCCGCGGATTTGAGGGATCGAAAGCCAGATCGGCCGCGCCGGTGTTTTCGTCGCGATAGAGAACTTTTGTCCAATTCTCGCCGCCGTCCGTCGAGCGAAACACGCCGCGCTCGGCGTTCGGGCCGAAGGGATGGCCGAGAACCGCCACAAACACGCGATTCGGGTCGTGCGGGTCCACCAGGATCGCCGTAAACTGCTGACCGTCGCGCAGGCCGAGATGCGTCCATGTCTGGCCGCCATCAGTGGACTTGTAGATGCCGTCACCCACGGCGAGGTCGGGCCGCTGAAGACCTTCACCGCTTCCGACATAGATGATTTCGGGATTCGACGGGGCCACGGCGAGCGCGCCGACCGATCCCGTGGGCTGGCTATCGAAGATCGGCGTCCAAACGTGGCCGCTATCCGTGGTCTTCCACACCCCGCCGTTGACCGACGCCATGTAAAACAAGTTTAGGCTGCCCGGCACACCGGTAATGGCGACGGTACGGCCGCCGCGAAACGGGCCGATGCAACGCCAGCGCATCTCGGAAAACAGGCTCTGGTCATATTGCTGCGCAAAGACAGCGTGGCCCAGAGGCAGTGCCAGCGCGATCGCCAAGCTGGCAGCCAATACCAATGCAATCCTGCGAAGAGTAGGCACGATAATCCTCCCGATGCGCGCGAGGATACCTCGCTGTTGTCCTCAGGGCAAACGGGGGAACGGATGTGGCCCGGGGCGAGGTGGACTGGACTTACAGGCGGGAGAGAAAATCGAGGAGTGGCTGCCGGAGTTTCGGATCAAGCAGGGGAATCAGGAGGTTTGCGAAGGCGCTGGTCTCCGATGGCGGGTTCTTCAGAGAAGCCTTCTTCGCGAAGGTCATGCTTAGCAGGTGCCATTGAATCTTTCGAGCGAGGCATGCCCAAGACGCGGAGGTCACGCAGGTTACGAATGTGCCTGGACAGACTCCCACTTCATTTCCGCCGCCTTCAGCTTCGGATGAGAGACCAGGAGATGCCAGACGAGGGCTTGAAAGGATTCGGTGTGAGGTGTCACGGTAGAGAGATTGACGACAGGGACGAGCACGCAGGCGTCCGCCACCTGCGCGGTGTAGCCACCATCACGGCCAACGATTCCGCAAATGTGGGCGCCCATCGCTTTCGCGTACTCGAGCGCCTTTACCAGGTTCATACTGACATTGTTTTTCGCGTTGCCCCCGCCGACGGAGAAGACGAGTACCAGGTCTTCCGCATTCAATCGGCAACCGCGGAGCCAATTGGAGTAGCACGTTTCCCAGCCATCATCGTTCACCCGCGCGGTCAGCTCGGAAGCGTTGTCCGAGGGTGTGTAGGCTTCGATCTGTGTGATCTTGCGGAAATCGCAAACGGCATGAGAGGCGTGACCCGCGCCACCGCCGACGCCGAGAATGAAAAGCCGCCCCCCGCGTTGCCGCAGCTCCAACAGCAAATCGACTGTCTGCTCGACCGCTGCCTGATTCAGTCGTTCCAGAATCTCTCTTGCTTCCTCGATGTATTGGCTGGTGAAATTCATGGCCTTTTCTCCTCCGGGGCAGGAAGCAGGCTCCATCTTTGAGCGATCGGCACGTCCGATTATTCCCGCGCCGCGTGGCAATTGGGGATGGAAACCGCCAGCGTGGTTCCCATCATTTCTGATTGAATCAGCTGCGCAGCTTCCCAGAGATCGTTTGCCGCGAGCGCCGGAAGGATGTTGGGAGCCCCGGTAAACTGGCAGGTCTCACATTTCCAGCGTCCAATAAAGATAGTTCGGCAGCCGGCTCGTGTTCCCGCTAGCAAGTCGGGTATTCCGTCACCAATCATGTAGCATTCGTCGAGCGAAACACGAAAATCAGCCGCCGCCTGCTCGAGCAGGCCGATCTCCGGTTTGCGGCAGTGGCAGTGCTGCCGGAGTTCGGGTAGCTTCCCTTCCGGATGGTGCAGGCAATAGTAGAGACCATCGATGTGCCCGCCCACCGCGCGGATTTCCGAGAACATCCGGCGATCAAATGTCCTCAGCATTTGCGGCTTTAGCTTTCCCTTGGCGATTCCGGGCTGATTGGAAACAACAGCCACACGCAAGCCGAGATCATTCAAGAGCCGGACCGCTTCGGGAACACGGGGAAGAATCCTGAATTGGGAGCGCGTGAAGGGCGCATCGATCACACCGGCGTCTTCGTGGTAGATCAAGGCGTTGATCACGCCATCGCGATCGAGAAAGGCAGCCTTCATGGGGACAATACATCTACTGGAAAAGTCACCGAAGTGGTTCGACGTCGGCAGGGAAGTGCTGCCAACGGAGCGCGCTAGTTCGCGCTCTTGTGGGCGAATGCGAGTCCTTCTTCATGGTGATTGTGCCGGTGCATGTGCGCGAGTCGGCCATCGCGGGAGACGACATCGAAAACCACCTTGCTGCCTTCGAAATCGAATCGGAAGTTCAGCTCTCGCAGGCCGGCGGCCCGCATCGCTTTCCGCAATTGCGTCTTCTTCTCTTCGCAATAGAGCATCAGGAAGCCCCCTCCGCCCGCGCCGGAAATTTTTCCGCCAATCGCGCCTTTCCGTTTCGCCAGTTCATACCAGGCGTCGATGCGCGGATTGGTGATCCCTTCCGAGAGTCGCTTTTTCGATTCCCAGTGCGCGTCCAGGAGCTCTCCGAAGCGCCGCAGGTTGCCCTTGGAGATGGCATCCGAGATTTCAAGGCCAATGTCCTTGATTTCGCGCAGACTGGCTACGACCGTGCGATCGCTTCGACGAGTGGCCTCATCCTGCTTTTGCAAGATCGCCGTCGCATCGCGCATCTCATTTGTATAGAACATCAGTATGTTGTGTTCGAGGCTCTCGAGGAGATCCACGTCCAGATCGAGACGCGTGACGGCAACTCGGCCGTCCCGGTTGATCTTGAGCGCCGTCAGACTGCCAAAGGCCGCCATGTATTGATCCTGCTTGCCGATCGGTTTCTTCAAGACATCGAGTTCGATGCGGCAGGCCTCTTCCGCAAGTGTTTGCGGACTGGCTTGATTCTGCAGCAGGGCATGCAGGGCATTCAACAGTCCCACTAGGTAGGCACTTGATGATCCCAGGCCCGTGCCGGCTGGAATGTCCGCAATCGAAACGATCTCGATTCCGGTGGTGATGCCGAAATACCGCAAGGCTTCACGCGCCAGCGTGTGCTGGACTTGGTCCGCATGGTCGACCATTTCGGATTTGGTGTAGCGCACGCGGATCTTGTCGTCCACGATCGGCGTATTCACGTTCAGGAACATGTACTTGTCGATGGCCGCGGCAAGCACGAATCCGCCGTGTTTTTGGTAGAACGAAGGAAGATCGGTCCCGCCTCCTCCGAGCGTGATCCGGAATGGCGTCTTGGTGATAATCATTGCTCCTCCTAAACATTCATCGAGAGGGATCCGGCGCAGCGTCTCTGCAATCGCCGTCAAGGCCGGGGCAATCCGTGCCCCGGGTGGTTCCAAGAGATGAAGAATCGGTTGATCGGAGAGGCGTTCAAGGCGCTGGGTTCTTCCGAGAGGAGGAAAACGATTCGCACCGGCGCGGTTACGGCGCAGCCCGCTGGCTTCGGGATCAGGCGGGCCTTGCCTCGGGTTCCGGCGAGTTCAAAATGCCCCTTGGCCGCGCGCGACTTCCCGAAGGGTCTTGGCGATGATCACGAAGTCCAGCCAGATGGACCAGTGATCTATGTAAAACATGTCCATCTGAATCTTTTCCTCGTAGGTCGTTGTTTGCCTGCCCATCACTTGCCAGAAGCCCGTCAGCCCCGGTTTCATCGAGAGCAGTTTGGGCAAAAGCTCCCCGTACCGGTCACGCGCTTCCCGAGTGATCGCGCGCGGACCAATGAACGAGAGCTGACCCGTGAGCACGCCGAAGAATTGCGGGAACTCGTCCAGGCTGTACCTCCGCAGGAAACGGCCGACACGCAAGACTCGCGGGTCGTCTTTCAGCTTGAGGGAAGATTCAAAGCGGGCCTTCAGAGCCGGATTGTTTTCGAGGAGCTGGTCGGCATCTTCGACCATCGTGCGGAACTTCAGGAAGTGGCGCATGCGGCCGTCGGTGCCCACATACTCGCGTCGATAGAGGATTGCTCCGCCGTCCTCCCACTTAATAAGGAGGCCAATGACGGGAAAGAGCCCGATAGTAATGATGCTTCCGACAAGACCGGCCAGGATGTCGAGCAAGACCTTCGCCATGCGCTGCGCGGTGCGGGACCACCGCGGCGGTAAGAAAAGGCGCATCCCGCCTGTGAATTCATCGCGTTCGCAGCGCAGCCCCGCTTTGTCAAAAAGCCTTGAAGAAGACTCGAAGTCGATTCCTCTTTCCCGGCAGCGACGGAGAATCTTGACGATCTCCGGGAAGTGGTCCGCCGCGGACTCCTCCAGGGGAACCACGACAAGCTGGATGCCTTCGGTATCCATAATCTCCTCCCAATCCTCCCGTGGACCAAGAAGGGGCAGACCGGATCGTGCGCCTCGGGAACCGGTGGGTTCCGCGGGTTCAAGGAGGATGCCAGTCATTTCGTAGCCCGGGTATCGCTGGATGGACAGCCGCTGCTGAAAATCGGCGAGCCGGGCCGCGGTCCCGATCACCAGCCCTTTCCGACGCGCGACGCCTCGCCGCCACAACGCGCCATACATCGCGCGCAGGCTGAACCGTGCGAGGAGAAGAGATACCAGCGTCAGGAGGTACCAGCGCGTGATCAGGCTGGGCAAAGGCTCCAGGGTCTGGAAGAGAGCAAGACTCACGCCCGCGAGAGCAGCGAAGGAAACTGAAACACTTTTCGTGAGAAGTTCGAGCTCTTTTTCCGGTCGACGCAGATCGAGCCGCTTGTAGCCGCCGAACAGATACAGCAGTGCGATGACGAGCGGAACGCAAAACAGGAAGTCATCCACAGGCCCTAATGTCGGCAGAAAAGCGTTCATCGAGCGGCGAGTCAGAATTCCGGCCAGCGCGCGCGCGGCGGCCACGCCGGCCACGTCGGCGCCAAGAAGAAGCAACATCTGAGCCCACGACCGGCTGAGAAGGTCGCCGGCCTGTACAGCCCGCCTCGCGGGCATTGGGCGCATCGCCTCGCCAGGCTGGATCGCCGCGTCGGGGTGAACAATTGGCTCGGTAACCATGATCTTCCCTTACACCGTTATCATGGACTGCCTGCCGCGCGCGGCATGCCGCACAACGCCGGAGCGCTGCATGGATGCAAACGCGACCGCAAAATAATCGCCCCCGTCGGGTGTCTGCTCGAGCCAGGCCAGATAGTCGTCGAAAATCACTTCCAGTCCCTTTGTGGCTTTCCATCCCAGCGATTGGAGCTTGGCGACACTCGAAACTGTATGACGCACGTCGCCGACACGGTAGGCGCCGGGGATTTCGAGCGGGACGTTCGCGTTCATCTTCCGGGTCAGTACGCGAGCATATTCAAGCACAGTGATCGGATGGTTGTTGCCGACGTTGAATGCTTGCCCGTCGGCGCGCGGATCGTCGAGGACCAGAAGATTCGCGGCGACAACGTCGGAAATATGGATGTAATCGCGGAGCTGGTTTCCATCTTCGAAAATCATCGGAGCCGTCCCGGATCGCAACGCGCGGGTAAAGATCCGGCAGATTCCCGAGTAGGCGTTGTAGAAGGATTGCCGCGCTCCCTGCACGATGGAGTAACGCAGCGCGACCGTTGGGATTCCCAGCAGTCTGCCGAGCTGCAGCGCAGCCAGCTCCTGCGCAAACTTCGATACGCCGTAGGGTCCGGCCGGATTCACATGCTCTTCGCGAAGAGGAACCGGCAATAGCTCTTCGCCGCATTTTGGGCACTGAACGTTCCAATCGCCGCGGTCCAGTTGTTCGGCCGTTCGCGCTGCGGGAAGAAAGAACCCATCCTCGGGACAGTGGTATTGCCCTTCGCCATACACGGATTGCGACGACGCGACGATGAATTTTTGAACGCCGATGCGCTTCTCGCGGATGACCTCGAATAACAGCGCCGTGCTCACCACATTTGAATGAAAGAACTTGCTGTAGTCCGGCATGTAGTCCTGGTAGGCCGCTTCGTGGAAAACCACTTCGACGCCCGCGAGCGCACGCTCGACCATGGTGCGGTCGCGAACGTCGCCGTGGAGGAATTCAATCGAGCGGTTGAGATAGGCGGGGCGCCCATTCGGATGAACGCGCGGCTCAAGATTGTCGAGGACGCATACTTCATAGCCGCGTTCGAGCAGCGCGTCGGCAATGTGTGAGCCGATAAAGCCTGCTCCTCCCGTCACGAGTGCTCTCATGAGTTCACCTTTCTCTTTGGAATGTTTTCGGGATGACCTTGCCGGCCTGCTGTTGCCGGACAGCCGATCAGCCAATCTCGCGAAACTGCCGTCCGTCAATCCGGCGAAGGGTGAATAAGGCAGAGCTGCCCAGCTCAGCCGCACGCGCCGGCAAGGACTTCCAATCGTCCCAGACAGCGCTGATCAGCCGGCCCGTCACTCCCTCCGCCATCGGGGAAGCCAGGAAGACCGCCAACTCGGCGGCCCGCTCCGGGGGCGTGCCACCCTTTTGTTTTTGTTCCAGGGCCTTGGCATAAAAGGCAGCCCCGGCGGCTTCACCCGCAGCGAGCACCTGATCCAGTAAACGGGTGTTCACCGGTCCTGGCGCAATGGCATTGATTCGTATGCCGGCTTCCTTGACCTCTTCTGCCAGTGTTTCCGTGAATCGCACAACCGCGGCCTTCGACGCGCCGTAGGCGCTGAAGCGCGGGAGTGGCTGCACGGCGCCGCCGCCCGAAAAATTGACGATCACGCCTTTGCGCCGCGCCAGCATGTGGGGCAGTACGGCATGGATGGCGAATACCGTGCCCAGCAGGTTGGTTTCGATCGCCGCTGTCCAATCATCGGGGTCGTTCTCCACAAACGGGCCGATCGGACCGTAAATCCCCGCCGCATTGATGAGGGCGTCGATTCGGCCGAACCGCTCGAGGGCTGCGGCCGCCATCCGTTGAATGTCGGGACGATGGGAGACATCGCCTGCCAACGCAAGCGAAGCCACGCCTCCGTCCGATGTCTGGCGCGCGACCCGGTCAACTTCCTTCTGCGTCCGCGCCAGGAGCACAAGGTTAGCGCCGCAGTGCGCAAAGGCGCGCGCGACCGCTTCTCCGATGCCGCGGCCCGCGCCCGTGATGACCACGGTTTCGCCGTCGAGCCTCATTGTTTTCCTCCGGCTACCACTCCCACCGGAGTTTCCAACTCCAGGGGTATCCCCACCCCGCGGTAATGGAGACCGGCGGCGCGCGCCGCGCGAACATCCAGAAAATTGTGCGCGTCAATGAGGAGGGACCGGCGCATGGCCTGCTGTAAGCGTTTCAAATCGAGGTTCTGAAATTCCGGCCAGGGAGTCATCAGAATCAAAGAGTCGGCCGCTTCGGCCGCCTGGTAAGCATCCGCGCAGAGCGTGATGCCGTTTGTTTCCGGGCGCGGCCGGGGCACCATGGGATCGAATGCCTGCACCGAGGCGCCTCCAGAAAGCAGCGTTCTTGCCAGCTCGAGCGCGCGCGATCGGCGGAGCGTGCTGGTGCCGGGTTTGTAGGTAAGCCCGAGCAAGCCGATGCGCAGGCCTGCCAGCGAGCCGCACTCGCCTTCGAGCTTTTTGATCAGTCTGTTCAACCGTGAAACGTTCACTGCGACGGTGGCATCGAGTTGCGGGGTTTCCTCATTCTTCGCGGCGCCCAGGCCACGCAAGGCTTGCAGGTCCCGGCCGAGCGTGCCGCCGCTGAAGCCGGGGCCGGGGCTGAGAAAAGCGTGCTCGCCGATCCGGCGGTCCAGGCGTACCACGTGGACGACATCTCGAATGTCCGCACCACACACTTCGGCGAGGTTGGCCATCTCATTCACAAAACTGATCGAGGTGGCCAGGAAGGTGTTCAACATATGTTTGGCCATCTCGGCGCTGTTCCTGCCCACGACCAGCTTCCGGGACTGAATCCCCTTGTACAGGTCCAGCAGATCTTGAGCCGCGCGCTCGTCCTCGGTGCCCACCAACAAAAAGTCCGGCTCGAGGAAAGCGGCGAGGGCCTGTCCGAGGCGCAGGTTTTCCGGCTGGCAAAGCAGCGAGAAAGAGGCGTGCGGTGCGAGTTGATGCAACCGCTCGGAAAAACGTTCACACGTGCCGACCGGGACCTGGCTCATTACGACGATCGCGGCATCCGGACGCGCATGCAGCGCGATCTGTTCGAGAGAAGCCTCGATGAGGCTGAGATCACTTCTGTCGTCTTCATCCACCGGGGTGTCAAACGTCAGGAAGATGAATTCGGCATCCTGAAATGCTTCGCGAGCGGTCATCACGAACCTGAGTCGTCCGAGCTTCGCCTGCTCCGCCATCAATTCCGGCAACCCGGGTTCGTGGACAGGCGGTATCCCCTGCTGCAGTTTGCGAACCGCCTCGCCGTCAGGATCGGTGCCCCGCACCGTGTGGCCGAGCGAGGCCAGACCTGCGGAAACAACCGAGCCCAAGTGCCAGAGACCAACCGTCGCGATTCTTGCCATGACCTTCCCTCTCTTTCTTGCCGCTCTATTTTGTTCAGCGCACCGGCACGGCAATTTCCGCGCTCGTTTTCACGCCGGCCGTGGCGTGGCGTTTCGGATCGGATTCGTAAATCGCCTCAACGAGCCGGAGCGTCTCCACAGCCTGCCTGCCACTGCTCGCTGGTTCCTGCTCTTCGGCGATGCATCGCAGAAAATCATTCCACTCGAGCTCGAGCGAACGGTCCTCCCCGGGGAACTCGAACCATTCTTCCTCCGGCCGCACTCCTGCAGCGCGGCGAGAGGCGAAGCAGAGCCGCTGAGGCCCGTAATTCCCGCCCAGGCCGGAAACGGTTAAAGATCCCGCTTCGCCGAAGACCTCGAATACGAAAATGTTTTTCCAATTTGTCCAGCTCGCGTGGAGCTGCGCGACGCAGCCGTCAGCGGTGCGCAAGAGAGCGAAGACGTTGTCCTCGCTCGGTGCGATCGGCCAGAAGGCCGTGGTCACGAAGCCGATCACTTCCTCGAAGCGGCCCGCAAACCATTGGAAGAGATCGAGCGCATGGACTCCCTGGTCGAGGAGCTCTCCGCCTCCGGAGACGTTCGCCTGCGTCCTCCATTCCCGCTCGTACCCCTCCCGGCCGCCATGCCCATAGCAGCAGCGCAAGAACAGGGCCCGGCCAATAGCTCCGCCGGCAAAAAGCTCGTGGGCTTTCAGGAGCGCCAGGTGGTAACGATGGTTGTAGCCCACCTTCAAGCGCAGATTCCGGCGCGCGGCGAGCTCCACCAGGGGAAGCGCCTCTTCGGTGGTGCGCCCGAAGGGCTTTTCGACGAGAACGTGTTTTCCCGCTTCGAGCGCCAACCGGCTTGTTGGGCAAAGCTGGTGCGTGGGCGTCGAGACAATGACGGTGTCCACATCCTTGCGGGTTACTGCTTCTTTCCAGTCGTCGGTTGCCCCGCACCCGACGATTTTGGAAAGCTGACGCGCCCGATCCGCGAGGACGTCAGCCACGACAACCAAGGAGGTGAAAGGGTGAGCGGCCGCGGCGACCGCTCGTCGTGTGCCGAATTTCCCCGCGCCAATCACCGCCACCCGCGTTTTGGAATCCTGTGCCATCGAATCGCTCTGCTCCTCGCCCATCCGCTTGCGGTTGGCCTATCGTGCGCCCGAGGCCGCGACGCCAGCTTTCGCCTGACTCATCTGGGCAATCGTCTTCTCGGCGTCTTGAATAAACTGGCGCACCGTTTCGCGGGTGTTCCTGTGATCGACCATCTTGGAGAGAAACTGCGGCGGCACCGTGATGATGTGCGCGCCGGCCAGCGCCGCATTCTGGATGTCCATTACCGTACGGATGCTGCCGACGATGATCCTGGCCGAGAGCACCCAATCGTCGAGCCAGTGGCGGACATTCCGGATCGTGATTGCGGGATCGCTGCCCTCATCGGCAACGCGCCCCGAAAAGATGCTCACGAAGGTGGCGCCGGCCTTGGCCGCCAGGATCGCCTGATTGAAGGAGAGGATCGCTGTTGCGTTGATGGCGATACCCTCTTGCGAGAGCCGGTGTATCACGCCGAGACACGATTCGCCGTACTCGTTCACAACCGGAATTTTGACGGCGATATTGCGCGCCCAAGTGGCAAACGTACGCGCCTGCTCCAACATGGTTTCACGGTCGTTGGACGTGACTTCGACGCTGAGAGGACGCTCCGCGAGCAGAGCCGCAAGCTTGCGCGCACCTTCTTCCAGGTCGGTGACGCCGTCTTTGAACATGATGCTGGGGTTCGTTGTGACCCCATCCACAACGCCTTGCGCGAGCCAGTGCTCAATTTGCTTGTGATCTGCGGAATCCAGAAATATCTGCATGACGTCTCCCTCCTCTTGGGTCACGTGGATAGCAATAGTTTTGGGCGATGCAGGCTCGTGCCGCGGCATTCGCTGCCTTCACCGCAAGGCAGGAATCTTCCTGATTCAGTTGTCGTCGGCTTTCTTCGCAGCCAACGGCAGATGTTCGGTTGCCAGCCCCTTGCCGGTCCGGCGTGAAGACAATCTTGTTCGAGTTACTCTTGAATGACCGCAAGCCTTTAGCAGAGACAGCTCGAAGCGCCGCAGGATTTCATCGCGCTGCAGATGCCCCTCGGCATACTTCCTTGCTTCTCTTCCCAGTTGCTGCCGGAGATTGCCATCCTCGGCCAAGCGGATCACTGCCGAAACGAATGCATGCACGTCTCCCGGCGGCGTAACAATCCCTATTCCTTCGAGGACGGTGGCGAGGTGCGTCGTCGCATCCGCCGTCGCCACAATCGCCCGGCCGCTTGCCAGCATCCCGGTCAGCTTCGAAGGCATCATCAGGTCGGCGGCGCTCGCGCGCTGCGGCAATAGATGAATGTCGGCCAGATTGAGCAAGTCGTTCAATTGGCCGGCTGGCTGGAGCGGGAGAAATCGCACGTTGCCGGACCCTTCGGTCATCCGGACTAGCCTTTCGCGACACGCTCCGGCCCCGCAGAGCACCAACTGGATGTCGGCACGAGAGGCGAGCCGTTGGCTCGCCTCCGCTAGGAGGTCCAGACCTTGTTTCTTTCCCATGTTTCCCGAATACAGTGCCACGATCTTGTGGTCAGGAATTCCGAGGCTCTGGCGCAACGGGCTCGGGGCCGGCAGCGGATAGATCGCCGAGGTGTCCACCCAGTTCGGAAACAGGACGGCGCGCGCGTCATCCACTCCTTTCACGGCGAGCCGCTCGACCATTCGTTCGGAGATTGCGGAGACTCGATCGAATCTCCGGAACAGAAAGCGTTCCCCCGTGTAAGCTAGACGCCTCGCCCGGGGAGAGAAAAGATCCTCCAGCTCGAATGCCGCATCCACTTCGAAGTCCTGCACATGCAGCCATGACAGGGCGCCCGAGAGCCAGGCCACGCAGAGGGCCGGAGGAACGCAGAAGAGCGTCGGCCCTACCAGCATGACAACGTCAGGCCGCCAGAAAATCTGGGGCAGCATCGCCAGCGCACTGCTCAGCGCGAAACTCGCTAAGTACAGGATTCGCCGCCAGCCGCGTGGCGTCCGAGGTATCCAGACAGGACAACGATACACATCGAGCCCGCCCGTGGCTCCGTCGCCCAGGATTCGTTTTTCCCGGCTGAACCGCCGCGCCGAATACCCCTCGAACGCCCTCCACACCGGATAATGAGGCGGTGCCGTGACCACCCTGACTTCATGGCCTCTTCCCGCGAGCCACTCGGCCATTTCCCCGGTGTATTTGCCGATGCCGGTCAGTTCGGGTGAGAAATTGATGCCCTGAATCAGGATGTGCATGGGTATCGCTTTGTCGCGACCGCCAACAAACAATCTCCGCGGCTGCATCGGTTTCCCAGCCACAGCGCGGGAAAGAGGACACCTCTCGCGAACATCAGCAGGAGCAGGGTCAAGATTGGGCTTCGCAGTTGGCGGGTCTTTCTTCCTTCCTTGGCGAAGAGCCGCGCGATGAAAGATTGCGCCACCCACAGCGCCGGGGTGATTTGACGGACTTGAATTTGCGCATAGCCTGTTTCGGCGAGCAGTTGTCTCAGGCTGTTCGGAGAAAAATGAAAAATGTGAAACGGCACGTGCCAGTTGATCCAGGACCGACCGAAAACCTTCCTCAGCCAGCTCAAACTGTTTGGACAACTGATGCAGATGTGGCCGCCACTCACGAGGATTCGACGGACATCGAGCAACATGCCCCGGGGTTCCAGCGAGTGCTCCAGAACATTGGAAAGCACGGCGACATCGTAGGGTGCCGCGGGAATGAATTCGTCGAGCAAGCAGGTGTGGACGTCGAAGCGGGCCTTCCGCGCCACCGCGGCGGCTGTTTCGTTGAGCTCCAGTCCTTCTACTTGGAAGCCATTTCGCGCGTAGAGGCGGAGCCCTCGGCCTTCATTACAACCGATATCCAGGAGCCGGCCAGGGCCGCGCCGCTGATGAAAGGAGATGTCCCCATCGATCCGGGTCCAGAGGCGGTAGAGCCGCGAAAAGAGAAAGCGTTCCCTCAAGCGGGTGTAAAGAGTGTCTTTCTCTCCTCCGAAGTTGTACTCCACCTCGTAGAGTTCTTTGAGCGCTGCCAGGGACGGCACAGGAAATGTCTGCTCGAGGCCGCAGCGAATGCATCGCTGAACTTCAAAGGATCCCGGCGTTCCGAAACGTGTGTCCACCAGGCCACTGACAACCAGCTCCAGAGCTCCTCCGCAAAGGTAGCAAACACTCTTCCGGGATGCCTCGGATGGTTTGACGACGTTCGGCGACACCACTGCGGTTTCCATGCTGTCGCCAATTTCAGTCGTATGTCGCAAGGGTGCTTTTTTCCCCGAATCTCCCGGGAGTGAGGAATTCCTGTGTTCGCCTTGAGAATCGTCACTCGGCGGCGGGCGTGAAGAGATTGGCTGTTGCTTGCTTGGGCTAGACAACGCCGGTGGAGACCGGGCGCGGTTCGGGAGCGCATCCGCCGCGCTCGGAGAAGTCTTTGTAGGTCTTGAGCAGGCCTTCGCGGAGAGACGTGCGAGGTTTCCATCCCAGGGCTGTCAGGCGGCCAGTGTTGAGCAGTTTTCGGGGCGTTCCGTCGGGTTTCGTTGCATCGAAGACAAGTTTCTTCTTGAAGCCGACCACATCCGCGATCAACTCGGCCAATTCCTCCACGGTTAGGTCTTCGCAGCATCCGACGTTGATTACGGGAGGCAATTGCTTGTTCTCGAGGAGAAGATCCAGCTTTTTATCCGGCAAATGCATCAGAAACACGCAGGCGTCCGCAGCGTCATCACTGTGCAGAAATTCCCGGCGCGGAGTTCCCGTTCCCCAGAGGATGACCTGCTCGGCGCCGCTTAGTTTGGCTTCGTGCATTTTTCGGATCAGTGCGGGAATCACGTGGGAATCGTGGAGATCGTAGCGATCTCCCGGCCCGTACAGGTTCGCCGGCATCGCCGCCAGAAAACGCGTGCCGTACTGCCGGTTGTACGCCCAGCACATTTCGATGCCGGAAATCTTCGCCACCGCGTAGGCTCGATTCGTGGGCTCGAGCGGTCCGGCCAGCAGGTATTCTTCTTGGAGGGGTTGCGGCGCGTTCCGCGGATAGATGCAGCTTGATCCCAGGAAGAGCAGCCGCTTCACGCCGGCGCGGTACGCTTCGTGGATCACATTCGTCTGGATCGGGAGATTCTGGCCGATGAACTCTGCCGGATAGGTGGAATTGGCCAGGATGCCTCCTACCCTGGCGGCGGCGAGAAAAACGTACTCCGGCCGCTCCTGCGCAAAGAATCTCTGCACCGCCTGCTGATTGGTCAGGTCCAGTTCCGCGTGAGAACGGACCACCAGGTTGGTGAATCCGTCGGCGAGAAGCTTCCGCATCAGGGCGGAGCCGGCCAGCCCGCGGTGGCCTGCGACGTAGATTTTCGCAGAACGGTTCATGGCTTACTCGTAGTGATTATAGACGCGGTACCCGTTGGCGTGAACGATCCGGTCGCGTTCGGCGGCTTCCAGATCGTTCGCCACCATCTCGGCGACAATTTCTCGAAACGTTACTTTGGGCTTCCATCCCAGTTTGGCATGCGCTTTGCTCGCATCGCCGACAAGCGTGTCCACTTCCGCTGGGCGGTAATAGTGCGGATCGACGGCGACTACGCAGTGCCTCTCGCGGTCGAAGGCCTTCTCGTCGGAACCGTGACCGCGCCACGTGAGCGCCATCCCCATCTCTTCGGCAGCGGCATTCACGAAGTCGCGCACGGCGTATTGCTGTCCGGTGGCGATGACGTAATCCTCGGGAGCATCCTGCTGCAGCATGAGCCACTGCATTTCGACGTAGTCCCGCGCGTGGCCCCAATCGCGTTTCGCATCCAGATTGCCCAGGAAGAGGCAGTCTTGCAGGCCCACCTTGATGCGCGCAAGGCCCCGGGTGACCTTGCGGGTGACGAAAGTCTCGCCGCGCACCGGAGATTCGTGGTTGAACAGGATTCCGTTGCACGCGTACATGCCGTAGGCTTCCCGGTAGTTGACCGTGATCCAGTAGCCGTACAGCTTTGCGACGCCGTAGGGCGAGCGCGGGTGGAACGGCGTGGTTTCTCTCTGAGGGACCTCCTGTGCCTGGCCGAACAGTTCCGAAGTCGAAGCCTGATAGAAGCGGACTGTCCTGCTCAAGCCGAGGATCCGTATCGCATCCAGGATCCGCAGCGTGCCCAGCGCGTCCACGTTGGCCGTATATTCGGGAGACTCGAACGAAACCGCTACGTGACTCTGCGCCGCCAGGTTGTAGATTTCATCCGGCTGTACTTCCTGGATCACGCGGAGCAAGCTGTTGGCGTCGGTCATGTCTCCGTAATGCAGGCGGAAGCGGAGATCGGGATCGTGCGGGTCTTGATACAGATGATCGATGCGGTCCGTGTTGAACAGCGATGTGCGCCGCTTGATCCCATGGACGTTGTAGCCCTTGCAGAGCAGGAACTCCGCGAGGTACGACCCGTCCTGGCCGGTGATCCCGGTAATCAGTGCACACTTCATCTCAACTTTCTCACTTTTGGAATTGGCTCTAGTCTCGGAGGAGAAATGCGAGTACGAAGCCCGTCTCAGTTTTTGAATCTTGCGATGATTTCGCCCCTGTCATCGGTAAACGCGCCAAGAAGTGGGCACTCGTATCCCCAGGATTCGAGCAACCGGCAGCACGCCCTGTGCACTTCCCGGCCGTGAGTGGCCAGAAAAATCACTGGCCGGTGCCGTTGGATGCAGTCGCTGGCCCCTCGGAGAGCCTGCAATTCGGCGCCTTCGATGTCCATCTTGATGTAGTCTGGCGGTGGAATCTCTTCCTGGTGCGAGAGAGAATCGAGAGTTGCCGTGCGAACCCGAAGATTGCCATTCTGTCCCAAGTGTCCCATAGACCGATCCTCTGCTTCCTGAAATAAATCTTTTCCAACCTGATCCGAGATGGCTACTTCCAAGACTTGTACGTTGCGGATACAGTTCAACTCAAGATGCCTGCGAAGATACCATGTGTTCTTTGGCAGGGGCTCGAAGGCATACGTTTCCCCGGAAGGGTCAAGCCGTGCCGCCAAGAGTGAATAGAGTCCCACATTTGCGCCAACGTCGTAAAAAATGCTCCTGGGCTTCAATTCACGGGCGATCTGTTTCTGTTTTTCGCGTTCGTAGATACCCAGCCAGCAAGCATGGTGAGCGGATCCGACGATCCACTTACTTCCGCGGAGCGGCCCGTGCATGATTGGTAGGACCAGGTCGGGTGGCAGGAACTTCAAAGGAAAGCGGGCGATTCTCCCCAGTGCGCTGTTGGTGTCAATCATCGGAGTTTGCTCTGCCTGTCTTTCGGCCTCTCAGCCATGCTCTGCTCTACCAGTAGCGGCCATTCTCGATCGGTTGGATTTCCCTGAGTATCTCGCTGGCCGCCGGGCCTGACCCACAAGCCCGTATCGGAAACGCCGTTCGTCGTCCAGATCCTGCGCCATCTTTCCACCTCATCGAGGTAGTCCGCCCATTGTTTCGTATACGGACCCTCTTCCGGATTGCGAGAGAAGGGCGAGCGGCTTCGTGTGGGTAAGTAACGATTGAAGTTATCCACGATCACGATGCCACCAGGTTTGATCAGGGAAATCGCTGCCAGGGCGCAACAATCTCTTGAGAGGCCATCTACCAGGCAGAAGTCAAAACTTTCGCGCGGAAACTTGTCTGCGACGCTGCAATACTCCCGCTCATCCTCGCAAAGATAATATTCCACATTCTGCAATCCCTTGCGCTTCAGTTCGGCGCTGACACGCCGGTACCAGTCGGGGCTGTGTTCCACACTGACGAGACTCCCGACCCGTCCCGCAAACCAGACCGTGCTGCGTCCCGAGCCCCACTCGATGCCCCGGTCGCCCGGCTTCAGCCAGCTCTCCAGGATTTCCACCATCGCGCGAGTCAGCCACGGCGCGTGTGGATGTCTCCGCTGATCGACCATCAGCCCAAGGCGATGGTAGATGTACCGCGGTGTCCAGTGACGAAACCGGGGCAAAGGATTGCTGATCCCGGGACGGACCCAGGAATCGAAAAAGCGCGGAAGGAGAAAGGGACGCCGCGCCTCACGATTTGCGTTACCAGTAGCGGCCATTCTCGATCTGTTGGATTCCCTTGGGTGTCTCGCTCGCCGATGGCCGGGTCCACGCCTCGTTGAAGAAGGCAGAGATCTGCTCATGCGTTTCCCACGCTCTGCCCTTGATCCCGAAGAGGATTTGTGTCGCCCCACCCATGTGAATCCCCCATGCGCCGAGGGATTTGGCGTGGACCACGAGCGGGATGGACCAGGCCCCGGCGCCGACGATCGCGACATCAAACGCGAGCGCCGCCATCTGTTCGCGCATGGCATCCAGCGCGGTGAACCAATCCGGGTATCGGGGCGTGATCAGGCAAGCGCTCAAGGGAACCTGAAGAGTTAACAGTTGGAAGTCCGGAAGTATTCCCGGTCTTGTCGGCCAGATCTGCTGTCTCCGGCGGTATTGAGCCTGAATCGTTTCCGTGAAAGGGCTGACAACCAGTACTCGCTTCCCGGCCAGCTTCTCGCTCCACGGCCGGTCGTGATAAAAGGGCTCAATGGCCCTTGGTGCCGTCAAGGTTGCCTCTGGCGCAAACCGACGGCGCACCGCATTCTCTTGCCAATTAAAGTAGACTGCCAACACATCCAGATGCGTGAGTGTCTCCAGAAACGATCTACAAAACCGGGAAAAGGTAGCCGGTTCGGGTGGGTAGACTCCGGCGTTGCGAAAGAGCCTCGAGGCATGCTGGCCCCACGCCTCACAATGACCGCTGGAGTCTGCCCGCCGCAAATAATGCCGCAGCCCACCCAATTCTGAACCTCCGATCTTGCCGACTGCGGCTGGGTGATGGCTCGAACGAGCGAAAAAATCGTTCCCTTCCTGGGGCGACAGGATTTTAGTTCCGGTGTATTTTGCCCGTTCCAACAGTTTCCTGTTTTGGGTGACCGGGCGCACAAACGATTTCGCCTTACAGTAAATCTCGTCAAGCATGTCGCCCCTCCGTCTGCGGCTCACGTCCACTTTGCTATGTGCCAAGAACGCAAAATGATTTCCAGCGCCGCAAAGGGCACAGCCGCCCCTCCCTCAGCTCACGCTGTTGGATCTACGGACGTTAATGGGAAAGCCGAGGGTAACACCGCAGGAACAAGCATCTTGCTGCCCGCCGTTCGGACGGACAAGCCCTTTTCCAGCCTCAGCGCCGAGATCAGCAGGGCGGCGCCAATCAAAGACATGGAAGTTTCCGCGAAGGTGCCTCTTGCGAACCAGATGAACATGACGAAGGAAACCGCAGACAGAAGAGCATGTCTGTCGCATGCTGTCGTGAGCCGCTCGGAAAACCGGAGCGCGAACCAGGTGAACAGCGGCAAAACGAAAATGCCCAAGACTCCGAAGTTTGCCCAGGCTTCTCCTAAGGCCGTAGAGCCGAGAGTCGTTTCTGCGCCCGGTTCGTAAATTGTTGCAGTGATCGTCGCAAAGTCCGGAGTCCGCTCGGGATAAAGAATCCGGGGCTGAAAAAACGTGAAGAGCCGGCTGTACGTGCTTCCGTAGAGGTAGTCATACTTATTCCCAAAATCGTTGACAATATTCATCAGAAGCATCACGGAAGAACCCTCCGTCACGTCCATCAGGCTGGTGACGGCCCGATTGCCCATATCCGCTTCGATGACGTACGTGTCCACGGAATCGGGAATCGCGCTCAGGTCTGCGCGCACCCAGGCCCAGACGCTGAAGACCAGAATAATGAGCGGCGAGGCGGCGATCATGGTCAGGATGATCTTTTTCCGGCCGTACAGCCAGCAGGAAACCAAGAACGTGAACAGATAGAGCGCGAAAAAGATCCGATTGCCACTCATGAAAATGTCGAGAAGAAAAAAGAGAAGGACCAGCGACGTGAACCGCCAGCGAGTGTTTCGGTACTTCAACCCCTGGCTCGCATACAAGGCGGCGGCACTGGTGAACAGAATCTGATTGACCAGCGAAACTCGCAAGTACAGGATGAAAATGGTTCCGAAACGCTCAATCAAAGGTTGAGCTCGGGTGTACCAGTGCGAGACCAAGAACTCCGCGATGCCGCCTTTGAGCCAGACCATCAGGACCCATTCCAGGACTGAAAAAACCATGGTGATCAGGATGACCCGCTCCAGCTTTGGGCGCGAAATAACGTAGTCTCTGTCTTGCTTCTGAGGGGAGACTGGACAGAAATAGTAGGCAACCGCACACGCCAGCATCAGCGAGATCCAGATCAGCAGGTAGGGAACGAAAAACTGCGGCTTGGTGAGGTCCACCTGCCACCAGTCTCCGCTGAGCCCATACGCATCGGGGAATTCAAATCCTCCATTGAGCGTCAAAACGGTCAGGGAGGAGAGGAAAAAGAAACCCAAACCAACCATCCAGCCGAGGATGGGTGTCAACACATGGAATGCCTTCCGGATCGTGTTCAGGACGAACCCGAATGTCCCGAGTAGGACGACCAACAGGACAATGTAGAGGATTCTCATTGCAGTGGAACAAGCCGGCTGCCGGACAACTGCGCGGTTCACCGAGCCATGAATCGAGGGGTTAGAGCAGGGCGGCAGCGATTCTTTCGGCCGCGTGGCCGTCCCAGAGTGGCGGTATCTCTCCCCACTTCGCGCGGCCGGCAAGCACGTTTTCCGTCTCCTCCCGAAGCCGCCCGGGATCCCGCCCAACCAGAGTGTTGCTTCCCAACGCCACCGTGACAGGACGTTCCGTGTTCTCGCGCACCGTGAGGCAGGGAACCCGGAGAAAAGTGGTCTCCTCCTGGATTCCGCCTGAATCGGTGATCACCACTGTGGCGCGTTGTTGCAGAGCAAGGAAGGACAGGTACGGCAATGGGTCCAGTAACCGAAGCTTGCCGTTGGGTATAATGTCCGAACCCAGCTCCAGGATGCGCTGGCGCGTGCGGGGGTGCACCGGGAAAAGCACAGCAATTCGATGGCTCAGCTCGGCGAAGATTCGGAGCAGTTGGCGCAAAAACGCGCGGTCATCGACATTCGCCGGGCGATGCAGTGTTACCAGAGCATATTTCTCCGGCATGTCGGCGGGCATGTGCCGGGCCGACTCGGGCAAAAGCCGAACGAGGGTATCGATCATCACGTTGCCGACCAGGCGGATCTTCAGGGGAGCGATCCCTTCCCGCAGCAGGTTTTCGCCGGCGTCGCTCGAAGGCGTGAAGAGCACTTCGGCGATTTGATCCGTCAGCAGCCGATTGATTTCCTCCGGCATCGTGCGATCGAAGGAACGCAGGCCCGCCTCCACGTGGTACACCGGGATCAGCAGCTTCGAGCAGACGAGGGCCGCGGCGACCGTCGAATTCACATCTCCGTACACCAACACGGCGTCGGGTTTCTTTTCCATTAGGACAGGTTCCAATCTCGTCATGATTTCGGCAGTTTGTTTCGCGTGACTGCCCGACCCTACTTCCAGGTTCACATCCGGCGCTGGCATGCCAAGCTGGCCCAGGAATACGTCGGACATATTGAAATCGTAGTGCTGCCCGGTATGCACCAGAGTCTGCTGGCTGCCCCTTTCTGCGAGAGCGCGAAGGACCGGAGCGGCTTTCATGAAGTTAGGCCGGGCGCCGACGATGTGCAGGAAGTGCATCTATGAAGTCTCACCCGCCATGAGAATCCGTGTTCGGCTTCGACACGCTCTGCAAGTTTCTAGCGTTGGCGAGTTTCTTAGAGCCCAACGATGCTTCGTAGTCTTCCAGTCGCTGCCTCGCGATGGATTCCCAACTGAAATCGCGCGCCATCTTCGAAGCTCCAAAAGATCCCAGGCGCTCTCGGACTTGCGAGTCACGAAGCTCGAGCAGCGCTCGCACAAGATCGCTCAAATCGTTCAAGAGGTACGTGATGCCATTTCCTTCCAGGCGTTCTGGAGCGGTCATCGTATGGTTGGCCACCACCGGCAACCCGCACGCCGCTGCATCCAACATGGATAGCGATTCTTGCGTAGGCCATACCCCAATGTCGGAAGCGCGATAAAAATCAGCGAGTTCTTCAACGCTCACGAAAGGATGCATCGCGCATCCGGCGCAGGATTGAATCTCCCGAGCTTGTGTGCCGTTTCCCACAAAAAGACCGCGGTAGGGTCTGCCGCTTTTCGCGAGATGCGCCACAGCCCTCGCGAGTAAGAGGGGGTTCTTATCCTCGCTGAAGCGGCCGGTGTAAATACAGACAATCTCGGATTCGGAGAAGTCCAGGCGCTCGCGCAAGGAACGCCTATTTTCGTGATCCCCGGCGTTCGAAACCGGGCTGAACAGTTCCGTGTCAACTCCCAGCGGACAGACAACGACTTTGTCCTTCGGAACCCCAAAAAAGCGCGTAGCGACATCGGCACAATCCGTCGTTATGGCGTAACACTTTTCCGTAAAAAGGCTGATTAGCCGGCCGGGCAAGGTTCGTGTGATCCGGCACTGGAGAAGCTCTTTGCTCCAGGGGGAGAGCCTCCTGCCGGCCAGCGGAAAGACGGAAGCATGGTAATGATTTCCGGTAAAAAGCTTGTAAGCTAGGGAGGGCTTGGCTAGCGCGGCTTGGAGCGGGAGCCACCCGATCGCCGCCGTCGTTTGCACGATATCGGGGCGGAGGGAACGCAGCTTTCTCTCCAACCCAGCCATCTGCATGTATCCAAGAAGCTTCCGATGCGGAAGGATGTGCCAGGTGAATCCCTGGACCTTCTCCACCTTCCCCGGAGTTAGATGTTCACAATCGGCAAACCCTCCGTAGGTCTCCTTAAATCCCACCATGCGATAGTAGGGTGGTAGATCGAGCGTCAGTAGATGGGTCTCGACTCCCATCCGCGCGAGATACTTCGGCAGGAAGTTTTCGAGGTAGCCCATATTCTTTGCGAAGACTTCCGAAAGTAGTGCGACCCTCAAGGCGTTGCTCCTTCAGTTGAGTTCACCGCGTGCAAGGCCCTTACGTGCTGGCAATCCCGGCAATCACTCTTGGGCGGGATTCCGCTTGCGGAATAAAAAGCCCCGGTAATCACCTTGCTCGGGAGCGCGGTGGATGTGCTGGGCGGCGCAGATCAGAAATTCACGCGCTAATTCCATTCCTCGAGACCGAACATGGTCGAGAAACTCTTGCCGGTTCAGAATCCAGCATAGATATTCTGTGCGATAACCCATGGCCGAAGGCCGTTGGATCGCCACGTAAGAAGTGTCGCGTTCGATAAAGATCATCCGGGTGACGAAGAGATAGGGACTGGCGATTGCCGTCAACTGGTCCAGCAGAGGACGCCAATTCTCTTCATACCAAATCGAGGAACTTGCCAGCACAAGATCGTAGCGCCGGGAGAAAGTCTCCTGTGGCGTTTCATAGAAATGGCACTGCGGCAAAACTTCCCGTCCGGCCTGGCAGAGCAAAGGCACGTCGTGGCAGTGATAATCAATCTCGATGTCCGGCAACAGCGCTTTGCTGAGGAGAAAGTAATGGCCGATGCCTCCGCCCCAATCCAGCAAGGACAACCGCTGCTTCTGGCAGGCGGCGAGAGCAAGAACGTAGGCATAGCTGATGAGTGTATTGTGCTCCCGAAGATTGCCCGAATATGGCTTGCTCAGGTCTTCGTGGTTCACCCCGAGCGGGCCTGTCCCCTGCAAGGATTCGGCGTAGGCTTGCCAGTTCTTTTTTTGCAGTTCGGCGATGCTCGCTACGTTCCAGCCCCTGATCCGCTCATTCGTATTCCACCCGTCGGGCATGTACTCCCAGGGCGCAAGCCTCACATGGTCGAGCGCACTTGCCGCGAGTCGAATCGCGGGGGGAGGAACCCAATTGCGAACCCAGTTCTTCCACCCCGCTGAATTTCTTTGAACGGCGACGGCCGCGCTCTCCGTTGAGTTTTTCCCGGAGGGCAGGGGGCGCGACTGCTTTTCCAGCCTGTCGAGCGCAAAGCTTTTCATGTGTGTCCTGCGCCGAGGTCGAATCAGACGAAGTTTCGGGAGTTCGCGCTTCGCACAAACAACCGAGTACATTTCTGAACTACAGGCATACTTGCTCCAGCTTCAACTGAGCTGTTCAACGCAACTGCTGAATGAGGACCGATCATTTGCGTGCATGCGTGCAGCGATCACTCCCGGTAGGCAACGGGGGAAGTCCGCGTGATAGCTGCTTCACCGTCAGAGCGCTCTGGTGCGGCCTCTTCGCTATGGCCGTGTTTCTCAAGGCGCAGAGTTTCACCGAGGGTCGCCCGAAAAAGCGTCCTCAGCTGAGTCGCTGCGGCAGCCCCGTTGAAATGCCGCGCCACAACGCGCCGGACATTCTTTCCCATCGAAGCCGGATCTCGGCTGATCGCTGCCATAGCGGCCGCCGCTGTTCGCACATCAAAGTCAATGACCAGGCCTGCTCGCTCTTCTTCTACGAACGGAATATCGGCTTCGCGCGAGACGAGGATGGGCGTCCCGCACGCCATGGCCTCGATGGAAGAGAGCATTGATTCCTCGAAGATGGTGGGGAATCCGAGAAAGACGTCCGCCAGGAAATAGTAGTCAAACCGGCTTTCGTAGACGTTGTTGACGATCCGAATCTTCTCCTCGATTTCGCTCTGAAGGATGTACTCCTCCAGGCTGGCCTGAAAACCGTCGTCACGGCCCACAATCACCAGCAAAGTTTTTCGAGGACACGATCCAGAGAATTCGAGAAAAGCGTCCACCATTCGAAGAAGACCCTTGGCGGGATGTAGCCGGCCGAGAAATAAAAAGACGAGCGCGTCTTCGGGAATCCCATACGCCTTCCTCGCTTCCTTCACGGCGGAACGGTTTTTCCCCGCCTCGGTGAAGCGTTCGGAGCGGGGAAGGACACCGTCCAGATGAAGGGGGAAGAGAACGATCTGCGATTGGTTTCCGTTTCCATGCTCTCTGCAGATTCTGCGATAGGTCTCCCGCTCGTGCTCGTTCTGCACCAGGCGAAGGCTCACGAGCCGGACGAAGGCTCGCATGAAGAGCGCGTCATGGAGCTTGCGGAGAAGGCTTCGCTTGCAATGCAAGGACCCGAACGCGGAGTGGACGAGTATCACTCGTCTTCCAAACACCAACTTCAGAAGCAGGGCATAGAGCGGGACCAGCCCTCGTAATTCCGAGAAATGGACAATCGCCGGGCCGTGAGAAGAGCGAATCCGCTGGGCCGCGTGCACAAGCATCTTAGGCGAGATGAAGTAGAAGCTCTTTTTGGCCAGGCTCGTGCAAAAAACTTTGTGCCGGTAGATGGTTACCCCGTCAATGGTTTCGCATTTCGCGGGGATTCGTGTGAAATCGTGATGGATGCCGCCTGTGAAAACAGCCACCTGAAAATCGCGGCTCATCCACCGGGCGTAGTCGAACAGCAATCGGACGGGACCGCCGTACCCCCAGGCCGGAACGTACATGTTCGTGAGCTGCAGATAGAGGGGCGCAGGCTTCCCGGACGGCTGCGCGGGCACGCGGTGACGAGCGTCTCTCAATTCGTTTTTCGGCAGAGAGAGGTCTTCGGGATCGGGGGTTCGATTGCTTGCCAACAAGCATCCGTGGTCATCGATTTGGTCCGCGAATCGGGTTGCACCGCAGCGGATCAAACGGCCCTAACCGGCGGAGCAATCCGGTGGCGCTCGAGAGCAGCGGGGTATTCAGTCGGCAGCGTTTCTTGTATCGTGTCTCGCAAGACGTGGACCCATTCGCGGTCCGCGAGATGAGGGCCCATCGGCAAGCTCAGCACCTCATCCGCGAGTTGATCCGCGACGGGAAACGAGCCTTCTGGCAGGCCGAGTTCGGCATAGGCTTTCTGGCGATACGGCGGCAGCGGATAGTGGATCATGGTCTGGATGCCGCGGCTCGCGAGCGCCTGCTGCACGCGGTCGCGCTCAGGTGTCCGGATCACGTACAGATGCCAGCAGGACTCGAAGCCGGGAAGCTCTGGCGGCGCCACGATTTCGGAAATGTCGCGCAGGGCATCTTGGAAATAGTGTGCAAGCGCGCTGCGCCGGCCATTCCACTCATCCAGATAGCGAAGCTTCACCCGCAAGGTTGCCGCCTGCAATTCATCCAGCCGGCTGTTTAATCCCTTGCAGTCGTTGTAATACTTCACTCGGGAACCGTAATTGCGAAGGGTCCGCACCTTCTCGGCCGCCGCATCATCGTTCGTCACCACTGCGCCAGCGTCGCCAAAGGCTCCCAGGCACTTGCCGGGGTAAAAACTGAAGGCGGCTATGTCCCCCAGGGCTCCGGTCCGTTTCCCTTTGTATTTCGATCCGTGGGCCTGTGCCGAGTCTTCGATCACGCGAAAACCATGCTGGCGCGCGAGGGCATTGATTGGGTCCATGTCGGCGGGGAGTCCGTACAGATGCACCGGGACCACCGCGGCGGTGCGGGGCGTGATGGCCGCTTCGATTCGGGCCGGGTCGAGGTTGTGAGTCTCCAGGCTGGGTTCGACGAAGACCACCTGCGCGCCCACACGGCTCGCTGCCAGCGCGGTGGCAATGTACGTGTTCGAGGGGACGATCACTTCATTGCCCGGGCCGATGCCGTAGGCCATCAGCGCCAGAACGAGGGCATCCAGGCCGTTCGCCACGCCGATGCAGTGTTTCGCGCCAATGTATCGCGCGAACTCTGCCTCGAATGCCGCCACCTCCTCTCCCAGGATGTACCAGCCGTTCGCCAGGACACGGGAGATAGCGGCATCAATCTCGATTTTGAGCTCGAGATAGCCGGGTGCAAGTTCGAGAAACGGGATTCTCATTGTGACGATTTGGCAACCGCGGAAACGTACTCGTTCCAATCACGGATGTAGTCGGCCGGGTCATAGGGAGCGCTTGCCAGCACCAGGCAAACCGCATCCTTGCTGAAGTTGTACACGCGCGCCCAGATCATCGCGGGGACATACACCGCGCAATTCGGTTCATTCATTGCATACGTCTCGCTGCGGCAAGAGTCGGTCACATCCAGCGAAAAGCTTCCCGCAATCGCGATGAACACCTGCTCCGTTTTGCGGTGTGCATGTGCGCCGCGCTCGCAGCCAGACGGCGTGTCGTAGATGTAAAAAATTCGGGCAATGGAGAAAGGGATGTCCTGCGCGGACTGGACTACGGTCAATTTGCCCCGCGCCGTTTCCGTGTGAGTTGCAAGGCTGATGGCCGCCACCTGTTCGAGTCGGGGCGTTGCTTTTGTTTGTCTGTGCAGCAAGAAGCCTCCACATACCGGCGTGGGCATCGGTCGGATCAGCGAACCGCAGCGCCGATCTGTGCCGCAGGCTCGTCGGCCCCGGCTTCGCTCCGGTATTCTTTGTCCTCGTTGAGAAGGCCGAGGAGGTATCGGCCGTACTCGGTATTCGCCAGCGGCCGGGCCACCGCTTCCAATTGCTCGCCGGAGATGAAGCGCTGGCGATAGGCGATCTCTTCCGGGCAGCAAATCTTCAAGCCTTGCCGGCGCTCGATCGTCGCGACGAAATTGGCCGCCTCCAGCAGCGAATCATGTGTGCCGGTATCCAGCCACGCGGTTCCCCGGCCGAGGACTTCGACCTTGAGCAGGCCTGCGTCGAGGTACGCTTGATTGACGGCGGTGATTTCGATCTCTCCGCGAGCCGAGGGTTTGATCTCCCGCGCAATGCGGCACACTTGCGAATCATAGAAATATAGCCCGGTGATGGCGTAGCTGGATCTCGGACGCAAGGGTTTTTCTTCCAGGCTTTTCACCTGTCCCTCCGCGCCGAACTCGACGACGCCGTACTGCGAAGGATCCTTGACGTAGTACGCGCAGATGCATGCGCCGTGCTCGAGCGAAACACCCCTCCGCACGAGTTTTCGCAAACCTTCGCTGTAGAAAATGTTGTCGCCAAGGATCAAAGCGACGGGCTCCCCGGCCACAAACTCCTCGCCAATCAGAAAGGCATCCGCCAATCCTCGCGGCGCGGCCTGAATGGCGTAGCGAATCTGGATTCCCCATTGTGAGCCGTCGCGCAACAGAGACTGGAACAGTGCCTTCTCCTCCGGCCGGGTGATCACCAGGATGTCGGCGATCTCGCCCAGCATCAGAGTGCTGAGCGGGTAATAAATCATCGGCTTGTCATACACCGGCATCAGCTGTTTGCTTACGCTTCGTGTGACCGGGTAGAGCCGTGAACTGCTGCCGCCAGCGAGAATGATGCCCTTTCGGATCATCGGATGACCCCGAGTCGTTCGCCCTGATAGCTTCCGTTCCTGACTCGTTCGCACCAGGGCAGGTTCGAGAGATACCACGTCACGGTCTTTCGCAACGCGGACTCGAAGCTCTCGCGCGGTGCCCAGCCGGGTTCTTCGGTGATTTTGGCCGGATCGATCGCGTAGCGGCGGTCGTGTCCTGGGCGGTCCAGCACGAAAGCGATCAAATCCCGGTAGCTCTGGTTGTTCTCCCTCGGCCGAAGTTCATCCAGGAGCAGGCACAACTGATTGACCACTTCCAGATTTGACCTTTCGTTGCGCGCTCCGATGTTGTAGCTCTCCCCGATTCTGCCGGCAGCCAGAACCCGCCGGATGGCGCGGCAATGATCCTCCACATAGAGCCAGTCGCGCACGTTCTGGCCATCGCCATAGACTGGCAAGCGCTTTTCCTCGAGCGCGGTGAGAATCATGAGCGGAATCAGTTTTTCGGGGAATTGGAATGGACCGAAGTTGTTCGAGCAATGGGTAAGGAGCACCGGCAAATCGTAGGTCTTGTGCCAGGCGCGGACCAGGTGATCGGCAGAAGCCTTGCTCGCCGCGTACGGGGAACTCGGATAGTACGGGCTGGCTTCGTCGAACCGCCCGGTCGCGCCCAGCGATCCGAAGACTTCGTCGGTGGAGACGTGCAGAAACCGAAAATGTGCTTTGGCAGCGCCGCGCAGAGTCGTCCAGTACTCCCGGGCCGTCTCGAGCAGGGTGTACGTGCCGATGATGTTCGTCTGGATGAAAGCGGCAGGACCGTCAATCGATCGGTCCACATGTGTCTCCGCCGCGAGATGGATCACCGCATCGGGCTGGTGGCGGCGGAAGAGTTGAAGAATGGCTTTCGCGTCGCAAATATCCACGCGCTCGAAGTAATGACGCGGTGAATGCGTGACGGCTTCGAGGGACTCCAGATTCCCCGCATAGGTCAGATTGTCCACGTTGATGACAACCGCGCCGGAATCTTCCGTGATTACTTGTCGAACGAACGCGGAACCAATGAACCCGGCGCCGCCGGTCACAAGCAATTTCATCATTCCCCACTCATTACAAGTCTCTGGATCACTGCTGCAGCTGGCTGTGACGAACTCCCCAGATCAACTGTGAATTCCCGGGAGAGGGGATCAATCTGAACCCTACACAGGAGTGATCGGCGCGCAGCGGGCAAGACAGAGTGACCTACCTCTTATCGATTGCCTTGGAGAGGACCGCCGGTTTGCCATAGAGCACATACAAGAAACCCACAGCGAGAGCGCAGGAATATGTGCCGGCAGAAGTCAACATGCCAAACACTGCACCCCGCAAGCCGAAATGCATCACCAGGGGAATTCCCAGCAGAAACGTTGCGGCTCCGCTGCTGAGGTAAGCATAGAACACGAATTTGGGTTTTTCGACGGCCTTCAGCGCATCATTCATCGTGTTTCCGATGCCCATCAGCAGCGGCGATAAAGCGGCTAGGAAAAGCAAGGGAGCAAGGCCATCGAACTTGCCCGCATAGAGGAGATGCATCACCGGCCTTCCCACCATCCGAACGGCAAGGGCGAACAAGGCCGTCAGCCCCACTACGGCCAATCCATATCGCCTCCAAAGAGACAAAAAATTGCCGATTCGCTTCGCCGCATAGTGCGTTGCCAGCACCGGAAGCGCGAGGAAAGACAAAGCGACCATGATTTGATCCACTGGTGCGACTAGAATGTAAATGGCCTTGAGCTCGGCGACTTCCTTCACCGAGAGGAACCCCGCCACCAGCCAGTAGTAGCCCTGGGACGTCAGTTGAAAAACGAATGCCGTGGCGAGCACCCACCGCGCGTATTTCCAATGTTCCCGCCAGTACTGCGGCTCCAGCGCCAGAAAGCGCTGTATTGGTTTCCCGAACGCCATCTTCCTTGCGAAGCTGCCTCCCGCAACCATCCATCCCAGGGCCAGAATCAGGAAGACCGAGAAACTGTCCAGGAGATGCGCTGTCGTCGCAAGCCAGAGTCCGCAAACGATCGTGACAAAGAACACAAGAGAGCATCCGGCCGCGAGCACTGCCTGCCGTTGCAGATAGAAGACGCGGCGCAGGAACGAGCCGGACAAAAGGATGCCAACCGTCAATCCGAGGCCGATCAGAGATCGAGACACGAGCTCTGGCGCGATCCACAGGAACGCGAGCCCCGTCGCCAACAGAATCCCCGTCAACAGCAGCCCTACGAGTACATTGTTGCGTACCATGAACCGCAAGTACTCAGAGAAACGATCGCGGTATCTTCCGGAACCGTACACCGTGAACGGTTCGAGAATGGCAGCGTTGTTCAAGCCGGCCATAAGCGTGAAGACCGAATAGGAAAGCGCGAACATTCCGTATTGTTCTTTCGTCTGGGTGCGGGCCAGCACGACGTTGACTAGGAATACTCCGCCGGCAGCGAATGCTTGATCCGCGAAGCTGTACGCGACCGGCACCGCTCGGGATGCGGTCAGCGTTGCGAAGAGAGGGGAGCGCATCCAGCCGTTCGCGCGCTGTACAAACCGGGTAACGAAATGCGCGGGCCGCAGAGTTTCTTCGGTGATCAATGGAGGTGAGTTTTCCAAAATCGCCTGTACGGGAACTACCTGCGTTTTATTTCGATGACTCAGTCAGGAAATTCGTTCGAGGTCGCTGGCGTCAACTTCCACCGATGCCGAGCGCATGATCAAGTCGATCGACAGCACCACGCGAAGCGCGTTCTTCTTGCGGATGAGAATCCCTTCAACTCCCTCGAGGGGGCCGCACCTGATTCGCACCCGGCGGCCCACCGTCAGATAGGGATGCGGTGTGGCGTGGAGGCGCGCCGCCAAGCCGAAGCGGAGGGCCTCGATCTCCGTGTCGGGGAGCGGAACGGGCTGGCCATTGAAGCCGACCAGCCGGACGATGCTGGGGACTCGCAGGACGCGCAGACGATCCTGAAGCGCGAGCCGTACAAAAACGTATCCAGAGAACAGCGGCACTTGCAATCTTACCCGGCGATCCTTCCAACGCCGGACCGCCTCAAACGTGGGGAGAAAATGCTCCACCTCTCGCTGGACGAGCTGCTCCGCCACTCGTTTCTCGTGGTTCGCGCACGTATACGCGGCGTACCAGTGCGGGTCGGCGTACTCCGCGGGCCGGTAATCCATTTCCCCGCTTGGCAGAACCGTGAGGCTGGAATGCTCCATTGTTTTCAGTTCCATTTTTCGTTGCAGACAGCTTCGCCCCGTCACTTACAGGGCAATTTGTGACCTAACCCTTTTAAAACAAATTACTTACGGCAAATCCACCGATTCCGCTACTGCGCCGGTGGCGGCGTACCCCCACGGTGAAAGCGGCGCAAAACCTGATTCTGAATGCCCCGTAGGCCCGAGCCATTGTGTGTAACCAGGGCGAGCCTGTCTCTTGCCGTCTCGAACACTTCTCTTGCAAGCACCTTTCGCGGGTCCTGCGGGTCCACGTTCTGCCATCCGGCTTGCCCGAAGGACCACGCGATGCCGCCCACGAGCGCCACGCAACCGCCCAAAAAAGCGATGAGCAGCCGTGGCGGAAAAGACTTCCTCTCCGGCACATTGGCGGGGTCGAGAACCTTCACGCTCGGGATTTCCTTCGCTTCCTCCACCTTGGCGAGTTCGTATTCCTGCGTCAGCGTTTCGAAAACCGCTTCCTGAATCCTCGTGCGCCGGTAGAGGTCCGCATAGGTAACGCCCAGGAGCGGGAGTTTGCGTATCGAGGGATAGAACGAATCACCCGGCGCGCTGGCGAGGGAGGAGGAGCTCTCTCCCTTGCCGCCGAGTTTTTCGAGCTGATGTTGCAGCTCGGCGATGCGCGCCCGGACGGACCGGACGCGAACATTGTTGTTGGTGTAGATTTGTTTCAACCCTTCCAATTCAGACTCGGCGGCGATCAGCTGACCCTGCAACGTCGCCGCAGCTTCCACCATCGCCCGGCCCTGTTCCTTGATATCAATCGCGGTGTTCTTGCTGGCAAACTGGCTGAATTCTTTCTCGGCAGCTTCCAGGTCCTGCTGCACCGCCTTCAACCGGTCTTCGAGGAACTCGCGCTCGCGGTGTGCCGCCGAAGTGCTCAGCAGGCTGACAACACGGTTCAGCTCTTCCACGTACTCCGCCGCCATCGCGGCCGCTTGCTGCGGGCTCTGGTCGGTCACACGGATCGTGATGATCCCGCTCTTGCGGTCTTCCGAGATGGCTGTGTTTCTGGCGAGCTCACTTTGAGCGCCTTCCCAGCCGCGCGTTCCGTACACTCTCCTTAAATCGAGTCTCTTGATGAGGTCGCCGCGAACCGTTCGGCTCTCCAGGATGCCGACGAAAAGCACTCCGGTACTCTTCAGGCCCAGGGCGTCTCCTCCCACTGCCGCCAGGCTGCCTCCCACCCTGTTCGCGAGTCCGGCCAGCATGGCCATGCTGGAGCCGGATTGGCTGTCCGGAGGCATCAATCGCGTGGTTGACTCATAACGCTTGGGAATCAGAAACGCGATCGCGCCGGCCAGCAGCAGCCCCGCACCGGTGATACGGACGAGGAACTTCCGGCAATTCCAGAGCAGCCGCAGTCTCGCCACCGTCCTTTCCCGAGCGACTTTCTGCTCCGTCGGGTCGCTGTTGTTGCCGTTGTTCTCGGGGGCGGCAACCATCACGTCGTGCGCATTGGCAATTTCGCCCGGCATTACCTGAGTATTTCCTTCCGATTTCGAGAGTTCGCTTGCGCTGGCATCATTTGCTTTTTTCCGGAGAGAATCCCAATTCCACGATGGCTGTGAGATTCTGTTGCGGATTGCCGGACAGAATGGGAAACCGCGAGATGTGTTCGTATTGCAGCTCGCTCTTCAAATAAAGCCCGGATCGAAGATACGTTTCATTGCGTAATCCGTAGTCTTGCCAGGCGCCTCCTCCGGGAATGAAGTCGGCGCTGACGGAGCTGTGCTTGAACGTGAACTGAAATGTGTCCCGGGGCGAAGCCCAGTAGGTGAACCAGAATTGGATAGAGCGTCCCATCCGGCCCACCGTGTTGCCGATCACGTTGCCGTTGTTGGTGTATCCATCGTGATATTTCGCGTTCCAATAGTTCAGGTTGCCCTGATTCCCAAGATTGAATCCCGGCGATTCCGTCGAAACGGCTTCCAAATGAAAATCGAGCTTTGGGATTCCCGGGATTCGGGGGATGTAAATTCCCGGTCGAAAGGGATTTGTCGCTGGATTCTGCCAGGGGATGAAGTCGTCGTCGGCATAGACTTCTCCGTAGAAGACGATGTAGTTGCGAACTTTGGGAACGTAAAAGGTCCAATCCATCGCCGCGTGGCCGTCGCCCGGGACCGAGCCGATCCGCTTGCTGGAATGGCCGAAAAAACTGGCGACAAAATTCCCTGCGGTGAGGGCATCGCCTCCTTTCCCCCCGATCGTGGATGTCCGGCCGTAACCGAGTTCCAGGAAAGGGAAAGGCTTGAAGCTGACTTTTTGGGCGTAGATAAATGGACGAGGAATGAAGGAATGCCCTTCGAGTCTGCCGAAGAACTGGTCAAACTTCGCGGGCCCCAGAAGTCGAAGAAAACCCGGCATCCGCAACGGCTCGGGATTACTCAGCCGAACCATCTTGATGGGTTCGGAATTGTCGCTCCACAGCAAAGAGCCTCCCGGCCCCGGCGCCCAGGAGAGGCTCTGCTTGCCGATCGAGATCTGCCAGTTGTTCAAGTTGAGAGTGAGATAGGCGTCGAGCAGTCTCGGCCGGTTGACAGTGTTGGAAGCAAGAGCTGGCGGCAGCGGCACAAAATCGCGAAGGGCAATCACCTGGCGGACCGCGTCAGAGAGCACGGGAGCCGAGGGCGCGTGCTGGAACTCCGCCCGGATGTAGAGAGCCACTGGTCCGGCGGCCGCGCGGAACGCTCCTCCAATCTGGCCGTTGGTTCCCCTGCGGAATGGCCGGCCAAAGTCGTACGAAATCGTTTGGCCGAAATGATAGCTGTCCGTCAACGGCGCGCCGCTGATCGAGACGGTCCGGGCGTAGACCGTCTCAAGATTTGCGGTGAGATTTCGCTTCCCGTCTAAGACTTTCAGTTCATAGGAGAACTCCTGCTGCAGGCGAGCGTGCAGGGCGGCGATTTCCTCGGGAACCGCTTCGTTCTGGCGAAAGACCTCAGTTGCTTCGTCGGTTAAGCGCGCACAGGCGATCCGCGTCCAGGGGCGCATGCCGAGAAACGCTGTTTGGAGGTAGCCCAGCGCGGCGAGACGGTCGAACGCGGGATACACCCAGGAATCGAGCGGCGCAAAGGACGAGCCAAGGCTGTTCCAATTCTGCTCGCGCTCCCCGCCCTTGAGCCAGGAAAATGGTTCCCAGCTATCTCCCGCGAGCTCCGGATTGTGGTGCGTGCGGTAGACATGGCTGGCCACCAGCCAGCCGACGGCGCTGCCCACAAGGACGTCGGAAGGGAAGTGCTTCTTGCTTGTCACGCGCGCGGCGCTGACGGCGGAAGCGGTTCCGTACGCAAGCAGCTTGGTAAGCGGCCCCGGGTATTCGTGAGCAATGATGCCGGCTACGGCCCAGACTGCCGCAGCATGATCGGAGGGAAACGAGCTTCCGCCTTCACCAAGTCGTCCCCGCGCGTTGTCGACGTTCGCGCGTTCCCGCCGGGTAAGGTTTTGCAACAACATGCTCACCGCCAGGGCGCTCAAGACTGCTTCGCCAGTGAGCACGCCTGTTTCGCGTTTGTGTTCGTCGCCCGTAATTCTTCCCCAGAGGTAAAGCCCGCCGCCCGCTCCAATCAGCGCCCCCAAGCCATAGTTCGAGAAGCGATTCATGCGGTCCAAGCGGTGCGGTGCGTTCGACAAACTCAGGCTCGCCGGGCTATCGGTCGCAAGAAATCCCGCGGTGAGCCCGCCCAGAGGTACGAGCCACGAGGCATCGCGAAGCTGCAGATGAGCGGGGCTCGTCCAGATGGCTTTTTGATCGAGCAGGATGTGCTTGAGCACCGGCATTCCGATCCGGTTGTCGTAGTTCGCAAATCCATCCGCGGGCTTCAGGGCCGCAGGCGGGATCTTTTTCACCGCCGGTCGCGACGCGCTGCCCCGCGCGGACTCTGTGGCGTTCACCGCCGCAGCGCGGGGTTCCTGCGACCAGCACGGCAGGCCGACGATTGTGGATGCGAGCATCAGTAGACACACCTTGCGTAACGGCACGGACGAGATTCCTTTACCGCGTGACAACCAGCGCCGTAACGGCGGCGGATTGCGCCACCTGCGCCAGCGTGATGATGTTTTTCCAGGTGGCTGAATCGCCGATTGCTTTTTCCGGAACGACGACTGTATCGCCCGGCTCGACTTGTCTTCCCAGCACGCTCCCCGACCACAGGCCGCCCCGGCCGGTCACGACCGCACCATTCGCGCGGATGATGAAAATCGCGCCTTTTTCCGCCAGGTCGGTCGGCCCGCCGGCCTGGGACAGATACCAACCCGCGCTCTTCCGCGGCGTGTAGCTAATCGCATTCGAGTTGTAGACCTGCCCGACGACCAGCACAAAGTTGGGGCGCTTCGGGATGAAAAGGTTGTCGCCCGCGCGCAGTTCGATGTCATCCGGCGTGCGCGCAAGATCGCTCAGATTTCGCTGGACGTGAATCACCATGCGGCCGGTCACCGGAGTCCGGCGCAAGGCCTCGATCATGTGCTGACGCTGTTGTAGAGCTGCCTGTTGCAACGTTGCGGTGTCCTGCGCGCTGCTTGTTGCCGACGTCTTGAGGTTGGCAGGTTCCAGCTCGATCCGTTGGATCAGGTCTTCTTTATTCTTTTCCTGGAGTTGCCGGACCTCCACGCGCTCAAAAACAACCGCTTCGGGATACGCCGTGGGCAGGAAACCCCCCGCGCGCTTCAGGACGGAGCTGAGTTTTTCACCGGGACGGATGCCGTACGTGCCTGCATGAGCCACTTCACCGTTGATGGACACGGTGGCGCCGATGTCGCTCCAGCCGGGCAGGCTCGGAACCGTCAGCACATCCCCGTCGCGCAGCACGAGATTCTGTTCTGCATCGCCAGCAAACGCTTCCGGGAGGTGAATTTCGCGATGTTCGCTCGGGTGCGATTCGTGGCTGGCAGTCTGGTAATGCGTCAAATCGGCCAGGCTCGGATCCGCGCTGCGCTTCAAACCACCTGCCAGGCGGATAAAGTCGGCGATGCGAAGGTTCGCGCCGAGAAGGTAGCGGCCGGGCCGGATCACCTCTCCTTGAATTGTGACCGTGGCTGGGTCCACCTTCTTCGGATCGCGGTGCACGACGATACTGTCCCGGGGCTGGAGCAAGACGTTGTCGAGTGGATTGCCGGCCAGTGCCTCGCGCAAATTAACGTCTAGGATTTTCAGCATGCCGTCGGACTGCTGTCGCATGACCTGGGTGTTGTCGGTTTCCGCGTCCGGCGTTAGCCCGCCGGCCATCTGGATGGCATCCTGAAGGTGGATTTGCCCGGAGGTGCGATACGTTCCCGGGGCGCGCACGTCGCCCACCACGGTGACGACCGGCGGGTTTTGAAAATCATACCGGCTGTAAATCCGAACCGTGTCGAGCGGTTCGAGCACCGGTGCAGCCGCAGGATTTTCCAGGGCATTCCCCAGGTCAAAGCTCTCGACGCTTGGATGGAAGTCCGGCGGATTCAGACGAATAATCTCGGCGTATTTCGCCGACGGCTCGGGCAGCAAATCCTTATACGAGGCGACCACATCGGTCAGCCGCATACCCCGGCGATAGGAATACCGCCCCGGCCGCAGGACGTGCCCTTCGAGGTAAACCGCGTCCTGGTTGTAGGGCGCGATAGGGAAGATGCGCACGTCGTCATTGTCATGAATCGCGAACGCCTCGAGCTGTTTGCGCACCGACTCCGCGTCCTGCCCCTCAGGGATGTCGAGGCTCAGCATCGTGCGCTTCTCGTGCGCCACCAGCCTCTGTACCTCGATGTGCCGCAGCGCCGCTGCCGGCAAGATGCCGCCCGCAAGCTCGAGCGCCTCGGACAAGTTCTTTTCCCCGTGGAGTTCGTACTCCGCCGGACGCCGCACCATGCCTTCCACCGTAAGCTGCGGTCCAAGAGGCGGCACGAGCACCGTATCGCCGTTGTCGAGGCGCTCCATACCGGATCGCACGCCGTGCAAGAGCAAGTCGTACAGGTCCACATCCTCGACGAGCTGTTTGCCGCGATAATGTCGCAACAAGCGCATCGAGCCACGGTCGGTTGGCCCGCCTGCCTGGAACAGGGCGTTGAGGGGCGTCGAGAGCGAACTGATGTCGTATGCGCCGGGGTGTTCGACGTCCCCGACCACGTACACGCGGATGGTTCGCAAGCGCGAGAGCGAGATGTCGGCAGATACGTCCCGGAACTGCGTCCGGAGAACCTGTTGCACCGCCTGCTGCACTTCACCGAGCGTTCGTCCGCTCACCAGCACCGGCCCGGACTCCGGCAGAGTGACGCGTCCTTCGCGGTCCACGACGCGGATCAACCGCTGCGAGACTCCGCCCCACAGATCGATTGTCAATCCGTCTCCCGGTCCAACCACGTAATCCGGGCCCACCGGCAGATCCATCGGCAGAAGTCCGTCGTCGCGCGTGCCGTCGCGAAACACGTCCGCGCCGAAGCGTTCCAATTGCGGCGGGTGCGGCACGGCCTGCAGGTACATGTCATAGAGCGAGGGAATATTTGCGTAGGGGTTTACCCGGCGCGCCATCGTCGCGGGCTCCAGTTCCGCTTTGCGTGGGTTTTCCTCGTTGCGCAAGATTCGCCGCGGGCGCGCTGGAATCTCTCCGTCGGCCTCGGCCGAGATTGACACTCCCATCTCGCTCATCCGTGCGCCGCTTGCCTGCACGCCGGGACTCGCCGACAGAATGGCTTCTCCTGGAGAAGACAAGGTCTGGTTCGTCCGCTGCAGCAACGGAGATGTCGACCCCGCTTCGGTCTCCGGCCGCGTCTGTTGGACCCGCGGTGGCTCCGCCGCTTTCTTCTGCTCCTGGGTCGGCTCGCTGCCGGCCCGGCTGTTTTCTTCCTCACGGGCCAGCCGGATCGCGCGTTCCTTGCGCACGAGGTCCTGCTCTTTGGCCGTGTCCGATTCCGGATCAACCTTTGGGGTCAAGTACCCATAGCGTTGAAGCAATTGCGTCGCGACCGCCCGAAACTCTACATCCGCGTCCAGCCGGCCAAAGACCATCCGATCGCTCAGGTCCGCGTCGTTGACGACTTGGCCGTGATCCGCGGCGTCTTTTGCGACCCAGCGCTTCAATTCGATCAGCAGGCCCGGCTGGGCTTGGAGCACTGCCCGGATAAGTTCTGCAGAGGCCGACACATGTCTCAGGTTGTCGCGAGAGAGCTCGGACCCACCGTCGCGGCTCCCCGGCTCCGTTTTTCCTGCCTGCGCTGGAAGCAGCCTCGGCGTGAGAGTGAATGCCAATCCGAGGAGAAGACAACTGAGGCGTCTAGAAAAGAGACCTCGTATCGAACACTGGACGCAAATCATCCCTGGGAACACCTCTACCACCTCCTGAAAAACTGCCCGTTCGGGTGAAGGGATTCGAGACCTCCCCCAGTGATGCCCAACGGCGAGCGAAACATCGGGTTTAGCAGTGGGTTTTTCAGCCCGCGCATCCTCACTCGTTTCCAAATTGGAACTGTGAAACCCCGATTCCAATACTTTTATGCAAATTCCCGGCCATTCTCACGCCCTGCGTTTCAATTGTGTCGCCTGCGGCTGATTTGCCTTTTTTGCGGAAACTCATTGCGCTATCCTCGGCTCCCGATGGTTGACATCCATTGCCACATCCTGCCAGACCTCGACGACGGCCCAGATTCGCTCGAAACGTCGCTGCAGATGGCCGAAATGGCCATCTCCGATGGAATCACGCACGTCGTGGCAACCCCGCACGCGAATGATCGCTACCCATTTATTCCCGAACTGATACAGAAGCGCCGAGATGAAATCCAAGCGAGCCTCGGCGATCGTCTCCTTTTTGCCACGGGCTGTGACTTTCATTTGAGTTTCGAGAATCTGCAGGACATTCGCGAGGCACCGGCGAAATACACGATCAACCAGAAGACTTACCTGCTCGTGGAATTTGCGGACTATGCAATCCCGCCATCAACCGACCAGACTCTACATCAGCTCCACCTGGCGGGGCTCAAGCCGATCATCACGCACCCGGAGCGCAACCCGCTGATCCGTTCCAATCCGGAGCGGCTCTATCGCTGGTTGCGTCAAGGCTGTTATGCGCAGGTGACCGCGCTGTCCTTCCTCGGCCGATTTGGGCCAGCAGCGAAGGAAGCGGCGGAGCGATGGCTTCAGGAGGATTGCATACACTTCATCGCCAGCGACGCCCACAATCTGACATCGCGTCCGTTGAAATTGCGCGAAGCGTTCGATCATGTGACTGCCCTGAAGGGGGAAGAGGTCGCGCGCGCACTGTGCCGGGAAAATCCTCTCGCCGCGTTCGAGGGGAGGCCGTTGCCGTATGTCCCGGAGCCGCCGGAACGCGCGTCTTCGCCGCAAGAATCCGCACTGCCCGCGCGTCGCAAGCGATTCTGGTTTTTCTGAAGAAACCCGAAGACAGATTCATTGGAAGGAGAGCCACTGTCCCGCCGGGGATGTAGAAGCGGTCCATTTAGTTGAAGATCTCCAGAATTTCTTCGTAGCGCTTGAAGGGCGGAATTAAATAGGCGCCCGCGATGCCGAGGTCGCGCGCGGACCGGGCCCAATCGAGCATGCGTCGCGCGACGGCGAAGCCACGATCGCGCGCATTCGTTCCGGCCGCTTCCAGTTCCTTGAAGGTTGCGTCCGGGATGACGATCCCGGGAACTTCGTTATTCAGCCGCTGCGCCTGTTTGTAACTCGTGAGGGGCCACACGCCAACGATGATGGGTACGGGAGATTTCCCGCCGATCTTTTTCAGGAAAGCCTGCCATTGAGAAGGATCAAAGAGCGGTTGCGTCATGGCGAAATGCGCGCCGGCCTCGACCTTCGCCAGGAAGCGCCGGATTTCCTCGTCGAGATCGTCGGCGACCGGATTGAGCGCGACGCCGATCGTGAAATTCGTGGCGCCGCCAAGGTTTTTGCCCGCCCAGTCGGTTCCCTGATTCAGCCGCGAAATCATTTTTGCGAGGCCGATCGAATCCACTTCGTACACGCCGCTGGTTTCCGGGTGATCGCCCAGGGAGGGCGGATCGCCCGTAATCGCGAGAACGTTGCGCACGCCGCCGACCGACCAGGCGCCCAGCAACATCGCCTGGAGACCAATGATGTTCGCGTCGCGCGTCGTGAGATGAGGCAATGTTTCGTAGCCGAGCGCTTCGAGGGCGCCGGCCAGCACCAGCGCGTCCATGCCGACACGCGCGAGCGTGCCGCTGTTGATGTCGATCACGTCCACGCGGCCGCTCGCCATGACTTTTCCGACCTGTTCGAGGACGCGATCGAGCGTCACTCCTTTTGGCGGATCAATTTCCACGGAGACGATGAATTTTCCGTCACGGATTTTTCGCCACAGGCCGCTTTCCGGCTCGAGCACCGTGCGTTGCAACGGGTGACGCGCTTCCACTACCGTCGCGCCGGCCGGCGCCAGCTCCCGAGTTCTCCCAGGGCGCAAATTCTTGACGGTTTCCGCCATCGCGTGGATGTGGCCGGGTGTCGTGCCGCAGCAGCCGCCGAGGATACGGATGCCTACGGCCACCGCATCGCGTGCAAAGGCCGCAAAATATTCCGGTGAAGATTTCGGGTAAACGGTCCGGTCTCCCAATCGTTTGGGGAATCCGACGTTGGGCATGGCGCTCAGCGGCAGCGCGCTCACTGCGGCGAGTTCCTGCAAGACCGGCAGCAGGGATTGCGGGCCAATCGTGCAGTTCGCGCCGATCGCCTGGACTTTGGCGTCTTTCAGTCTTGTCCAGACGTCTTGCGGCCGGATGCCTCCGAACGTCGTTCCTTCCTCCGAATAGGTCATTTCCGCAACGAGGGGCAATTGGGAAAACGAGCGGACGGCGTCGATTGCTGCGAGCAGCTCATCGAGATTGGAAAATGTTTCGAGGATGAAGAGGTCCACGCCGCGCTCTTCGAGCGCCGCAGCCTGCTCGCGATAAATCTCGCGGACTTCCTCGAACGGAAGCTCGCGCACCTGGCGCATCGTGCCGAGCGGTCCGATCGAGCCGGCGATGAGCACTTCCTGGCGGGCGGCTTCGCGCGCCTCGCGCGCCAGCTTCACGCCGCGATGATTGAATTCGGCAACGCTCTCGCCCAGACCGAGTTGCGCCAGTTTGTGGCGGTTGGCGCCAAAGGTATTTGTTTCGAGAATTTGCGCGCCGGCTTCGATGTACGACTGATGTATGCGAAAAACCGCCTCGGGCTGCGTCGCATTCAGCTCATCGAGGCAGCGCTGCGGGCCGAGCATCTCGTACAGCATCGAGCCCATCGCCCCGTCGGCGACAAGAATCGCGTCGCGCAGCCGCTCGTTGAATTCGTCAATTCTCATGTTCGATCAGGACTTTCCTTTTTTGCATAGAGCCGGGAGAAATCGCGGGGAAGTATAACACCCGCTTGAAAGCGGGGCCGAGGGGCGGCTCATGTTCGCTCCCGGAGAGCGCCGAGGAGCGATGCGAGGGCTGCTGCGCGTGAATCCCCGAGGCGTGAGCCTCGGGGCTAGGCGGCGAGCCGCCGCACTCGATAAAAACCATCAAAAATTTGCGGTTAGAGAAAATTATTTGGTGCGATTTCAACGAGTTGGTTGTTCGCGACTGTAGTTTTCCGTTGCGGTTAGACATGGGAGCCACCGTTTGTTTTCAACGACTTGGCCGATTTGGAGCTTCGCAACGGTGTGGCGATTAGAAGTTGTTGTGCAGCCGGAAGTTGCGGCGGATTCGCGCGAATTTTGCGGTTGTGATGCGCGCCGGGGTGATGGATGGCGTCCGCGGAAATTGTCCGCACGACGTGTGTGACCACAACGCGCTTGGGCGGCTCGACCCACTGGCCCTCGTCGGTGATCTGGGTGAAGGCACGAAGGGCCCGCAGCACGGAGTTGCCGGTGGGCTTGACACTATCCGCGCCTTCGAGAATTTGCTCGGCCACGCAGCGGACGTTGAGGCGGCGTCGGGCGAAGAGTCCGAAGGCGTGGGCGTGGCGGTAGATGGATGAGGGGTCCTTGAGGTCGAAGGCCTCGGAGATTTCGTAAGGGCTGCTCCAGCGAAGGAATTCCTGTTCAATCAGGTCGCGTTCGGGATGATGGCAGACGGTGCAGCGGCGCTTGTGGCGGCCGAGGCTGGGTTGCTTCTTTTGGAGGATGTCGAGCCGGGCGGGCGGTTCGTGTGTTGATTTCATGCGATAGGGTAGCGAGGATGAGGGCAAATTGCAAATCGGAGTGCGTGTGGACATTGGGGGGGGCCGAGGGGCAGTTGAAAGTTGAGAGTTGAGAAGTTGAAAGTGGCAGAGCGGGGAAAAGAGAGGGGATCGTCGAGCGCTTGGCGTACCGTAGGCCGGGACAAGCGCGGCGGCCCGCCGCCCGCAGGCGCTGGGCCGCAGGGCGGCGACTCCTTGCTCTCAAGGCCGCGGCATGGATACGCTCGATTCAGCGTCCCCCAAATCCGGCGCTAAACAGTCTATTGACACGTTGCTGGCGGCGGCTGCTGCAGCGCCCGGTAATCGATGACGCGTTGCAGGTCATTCCAGAAATTCTTGTAGGTGATGTAGGCATTGGGCATCACTTTGGGCGAATCGCAAACCACGTAGCTGGTCCCCGCATAGCTGGCAGAATTGTTGAAAGTAATGAAAGTGTTGGGATTTCCGTTATCCCGCGCGACGTGGCATGTGCGGCAGGACTTCGCATAAACATTGTGATAGCCATTCACCTGAGTATTCCAGCCGGAGGGCACTGCCGGTTTGACCGGCGCGGTGCCAGCCCCGAAGCCTCCCGGATACCAGTTGTTGATCAGATCTTTGATCGGACTAGTATTAGGAGCCACGTCGCGAACCATCTGGTTCAGGCCGGCAAACGCGGTGAGTTCATTCGCCGCCAGCGTATTGGGACTTGGCGCGAAGTCCCATGAGCGCCCACCCGAGTACTTGAACGAGGGTAGATCGAACTCACGGAACCGGGCCTGGGTGGTGTTGTTCGCTCCACCATCAAAGTAGCCGCCATGGCACACGATGCAAAGATGCGGCACCGGTTTCGGACCCAGTCCGTCGAGATCGGCGAATTTGAGCCGTCCCGCGGTGGCGGGGTCGCCCGGCGCATACACAAAGAACCTGACCTGGTTTGCCGGCGGTTCGGACGCCTTGTATTCCATTGCGACCGTGGCGCCCCGCTTAGCAGGGTTCCTGTTTTGTGCATCATCGGCGTTGGCGGGGTTCTGATCCGGCGCGCCGTAGTTGGTAACATAGCAGGCTAGATCGCCGCCGGTCGTCAAGCAGTTCATGTCGCGCCCGAAACCGAGATCGTTGTAGTTCAGATAGGCAGCACGTGTGCCGCCGCTGCCGTCGGTGCCGTTGAAGCCGTGATTCCCCCACCAGGCGGCGAGCGTCGGGTTGGCGTTACCCGGGTCGATCGTATTGTAGTAAGCGGTGGCGGTCGCGTCGCCGTTGGCGGGCAGGAACTGCCCTTGCGGCCCGGTCAGGAAGGCAGGGCGGCCGGTGGCGTCAATATCACCATAGTAAGGGAGGTTGACCGGGTCGGCCTCCAGTGTAATCGGCACTCCGCATTCACTGTAATCATAGGGTGGCCAGAGGTTGTTGCCTGTCATCTTCGGCCGCGGGGCATCGGTGTTGATGACGTTGTTCAGCAACACCACCTGCTGGCCGTTGTAGGTGCCGCGCAGTTCGAGCCGCAAGGTATTGGGCGGCGGGGCGGGCGGAGCATAGGGAATGCGATAGATCGCGTTGTATTGTGCGCCATCCAGCGGCGTCTCCTTGACCTTCAGCGACGTGCCGGCATACGACACGTAGGCGCGCAACACAAGGTTGGTCCATCCGCTCAAGGACGCCCCCAGTGTGAACCGTACACAGGTTGCCTGGGCGGGGTCGTTGCCGGCAACGTCCATGTTGAGGGTTGAGAGGTGTTTGGTGGCGCCCACGTACATCCATCCTTCAGGCGTATTGCGCAGGATTGCCTTGCCTTCCTCGACCCACAGCCCGCGCGCCTCGTCGTACGACCAGACGGCGATCGTCGGCTTGGCAAATGGACGCTGTTGATTCGACACCGGCACGCGAATCTGCGCCCTGATACCTGGTTTGAGGTTCAACGGCTTACCGTTGGCGTCACGAAACTGGGCAAACAAAGCGCCAAAGCTAAGCATCTCAACTGGCGCGTTGTTGCGGTTGACGGCGCGATAGTCTCCAGGCAAGGCGCGCCGCGCCGGGTTCAGAGTGGCAAAGGCAAATTTGACCGGGCCCTGGGCCGGGTTCTGAGCGGCGTCGACCAGCGCCCCGGCTGGCACAACGACATGCGCCCCACGATGGCGGCAGGGCCTGGTAGTAACAGTTGTGGCGGCAGTCTTCGCCCGGTCGCGCCGCGACGAGAGTTGGAGACCTGGTCCGTATTGCGTGCCGGGCTTGCCGCCAGGCGAACCGCAAGGCCCGCTGCTGTTCGAATCGACCACATCGATGACTTGCGCCGGATCATGGCTGGTGGTCTGCGCGCGAATCAGTTCGTAGGTGTTGCCCGCCGCCGCCCTGTCATAGACGCTGGACAGCAGTGCGTATTGGGGATCGCGGATATTCAGCACATAGCGTTCGGGCGCGGGCACAGGGGGCACCGCCAGGCTGAACCACCCCTGCGCATTGGTGGTGGCATTGACACCATTGACCGCAACGCTGGCGCCCGCAACCGGAGTCTGCGCGGTCTCGTCGATCACTCGTCCGGAAAAGCTGACATCGTTGGCGCCGACCTGCAAGTCGAAGCGCTTGAATGCATACCCTCCCTTGCCGTCACGCGCGACCAGATACAGCGCGTACAGGCCGGGCTTGGCGGCCAACGTCCAGTCCTGTTGTGGACTATTGGCGCCAGGAATCGAGCCGTAGCCATCCAACAGACGCCAGAGATACTCCACCTGGTCGTTATCGGGATCGCGCGTGGTGGCCATAACGCGAACCGTCGCGCCAGACGCCGCGCGCGTGATCGCTTTGCCATTCTCGAAAGCGCTCAAAGCCTCAATCCTCGGCGCGTGATTCGGCAAAGTGACATTTGCCACCACCGGCGAAGAACCCAGTGAAGCTGTGGTCTTGCCCTCCGCATTCTCGCAATCGGCGCGCACGATGTACCGGTCTCCCTGCTTAACGCCGGCAATGGCATATTCGCCCGAGACATTGGCGCGGATCCCGGTGCGCACCACCTGCCTCGCGTGATTGAGCAAGCTAACGCGGGTGGAAACATCGAGCTCGAAGAAGGGGTCGTTCACCCAGCATGCCCGACCGTCAGCAGTCAGCACCTTGCCGTAAACCAGGCCGGGTTGCGGACGCACCGGCACGACACCCAGAAACAAGTCCTCTTTCTGCACCACGAACCTGTCGCCGCAGTCTGAACCAATGCCAATTGACTTCCAGCAGATCCGGTACGTGCCGGGGCCGGGCGCATCCAAATAAAACTTGCCATCAAGCTGAGTTGTGGCTCGATCCAATTCGGTCCCTGACCTGGGGTCCTGCAAGTACATTTGGGCATCGGGGAGTGCAATCGTGGCGCGTGCGGGCACCACGTCGCCGGATACGACCAGCGCAAGGGTGCCAACGACTCGAACGGGTCCACCGCGAGTCACAGCGACACCTTGTGCCGCAATGTGAGTGGAGCTCGACATAAAACCGAACAGGCAAGCAACGCACGACAGGGCGATCAGAAACAGGCAAGCATTCCGGCGGGCCGCGGCATGCCACAGTTCATTCATGGATATTCTCCTTAAGCAGATACAGTTAGGTATTTATTACTTTATTAGATAATTGTCAATCGAAAGATCTAGAGCCCGGGACTCTCCTCTCTGTCAACTCCCGCGCGCTAGGATTTCTTTGGACACCGAAATGTGATGAAAATGGGTGAGCAATCACGCGGAGGTGTCTGAGAGAACTACGTTCACAGTACCTCAGCGGCTTCCGGACAAAAGGCGTCGGGACGCACAAAACGCGGAAACCGGGTTGGAGGGCGGCGTTTGCGGCACGGTTGATGGTTCGGCTGCGCTCACCACAGGTGGTTCGGCGGCGTTCACCACAAGAAGCGTGCCCTGACAGAAGAGCGGAGTTCTGCGCCAGAGGCGGAGGATGTTGAAGGCGGTGGGTGCAAGAGTCTGGAGGGTGAGATCCTTCGCCTCCCGCCCAAGGTCGGGACGCTCAGGATGACAGCGCACATTGAAGGTGCGCCGTGACGAGAAGGCATTCAGAACAAGATGCCGGGCTGAAGCCCGGCGCTACAAAACCAAGACGGCCCGGGGAAAAGAGAGATTGCGGGGGAGGCGTCGGCGCATTGCCAAAGAAGCGGGCGGTTCGCCCCTCGGCCCCCCGGTTGCTCTCGGGACACGGACGTGCTTCGCTCGGGACGCACAAGACGCGGAAGCGGGGCGGGAAAGGCGGCGTTTGCGGCACGGTTGAAACCGTGCCCTGACGAGAAGCTGCAATTGCCACGCCTCTGCGCGTCAGCGCTTTTGTTCCATGAGGCCGGCGATGGTGTCCATCAAATCAAATTTGGTGAGGATTTCGAATTGTCCCGCGCCCATCTCGACGAAGACGGCCGGGCCTTCGTGGCTGAGCAAGTGGGTGACGCGCTCGACGGGTGAAGAGCTCGGGACAATCGGCAGCGGCTTGGTCATCACTTCGCGAATGACGAGCTTGCGCAGGTCTTTCCCCTGGAGCGCGAGGGTCAGGATCTGGTCTTCGTAGAGGGTGCCGATAAGCTGATCGTCTTCGAAGACGGGAACCTGCGAGATGTCCTGCTGCTGCATGGTGTGCAGGGCGTGAAAAACCGTCTGGTAGGGACGAGCGACCACCAGTTCGCGTTTTTTTCCGTTGCGCTGCTTCACGCGGACGACGTCGGCGGCGGTCAGCGTCACTTCCGCTTCGGTGTAGCCGTGGTCACGCATCCATTCATCGTTGTAAACCTTGCTGAGGTAGCGCGTGCCCGCGTCGGGCAGGAAGGCCACCACAAGATCGCCCGCCTTGCATTCCTTCGCGACGCGCATCGCGCCGGCAATGCACCCTCCTCCCGAGCCGCCGGTGAAAATGCCTTCCTGCTTGGCCAGCCTTCGCGCCCAGACGAAGCATTCCTCGTCATTGACTTGCACCACATCGTCGAGCACCTTGAACTCCATCGTGGACGGGAAAATATCCTCGCCGATGCCTTCGACCACGTACGTTTTCGCCTTGCCGATTTTCCCCGTCTTCACAAACTCGTAGTACAAGGATCCGATGGGGTCCACGCCGATCACTTTCACATTCGGATTCTTTTCTTTCAGGTAGCGGCCTACGCCGCTGATCGTTCCGCCGGTGCCCATTCCGCAGACGAAGTGCGTAATCCTGCCTTCCGAATCGTCCCAGATTTCCGGCCCCGTGGTGCGATAGTGCGCCTCCGGATTCATGGGGTTTTCGTACTGGTTCGGGTAATAGGCGTTGGGGATTTCGCGCGCGAGCTTCTTCGCGACGGAATAGTAGCTGCGCGGGTCATCCGGCTCGACCGCCGTGGGACATACGATGACTTCGGCGCCGAAGGCCTTGAGCAAATCAATTTTTTCCTTGGATTGCTTGTCCGTGATGGTGAAAACGACTTTGTAGCCGCGCACCGCGGCCACCAGCGCCAGGCCCATGCCGGTGTTTCCGGACGTGCCTTCGATGATCGTGCCGCCCGGCTTGAGCAAGCCCTTGCGCTCGGCTTCATCAATCATGGTGGTGCCGATGCGGTCCTTCACGGAGCCGCCCGGATTGAGGTAGTCGGCCTTGACGTACACCTCGGCGGCGAGATCCTTCGTCACGCGATTCAGCCGGATCAGCGGCGTGTTGCCGATGGCTTCGAGAATATTTTTGCACTTCATCGAATGCGTCCGTCCGCTCCCAAGAATTATTCTCAGCTTACGGGCTTTGCACCGCGCTGTCCAGATGGTGTTTCGCCCCTGCTACGAAGAAGTTTCCTGGCGCTGCGCCAGCGGTTCGCGCAACTGGCGCGCATCTGTGATAGTAATGCGGCCAGCCACTCAAAAGGCGAGGGAGAATCCGATGCCAAGGCAGAACATTTCGAGCGGGACGCCGTGGGAGCCGATTGTGGGCTATTCGCGGGCGGTGCGGGTTGGTCCTTATATACATGTGGCGGGGACGACGGCCACAGACGCCGCCGGGAAGATTGTCGGCACGGGCGATCCCTACGCGCAAACGGTGCAAACGCTGAAAAACATCAGGTCGGCGCTCGAAAAGGCGGGCGCGCGGCTGGAGGACGTGGTGCGCACGCGCATGTTTGTGACGAACATCGCCGACTGGGAGAAAATCGGCCGCGCGCACGGCGAAGTTTTTGGCAAGATCCGGCCAGCGACGTCGATGGTGCAGGTGAGCAAGCTGATCGCCACGGAAATGCTCGTTGAAATTGAAGCGGACGCCATTGTGGCGGATTTTCAGTAGAATATTCCTTCGCGATGGCGCATCCAGAACAATCCGGTTACGAACTGCCTTTCGTCGCCGAGTATTACGACTGCCTGCCGCTGGTCCAGGGACGGAAAGACATTGATTTCTATCTGCGCTTCGCCGCTGTCGCCGGGGATCCCATCCTCGAACTCGGCTGCGGAACGGGCCGCGTCCTTCTGCCCCTCGCCGAAGCCGGCCATCGAGTTTGCGGCCTCGATCTTTCGGAGCAAATGCTCGCGCAATTCCGTCGCAAGCTCGAATCTGCCGCACGGGATGTGCGAGATCGAATTCGCCTTGTGCAAGGCGACATGGCAGGCTTTGAACTTGCGGAAAGGTTCCGGCTGATCACGATACCATTTCGCCCCTTTCAGCATCTCCTGACAGTCGAAAACCAACTTGCTTGCTTGCGAGCGGCGCATTCGCATCTGGAGCCCGGCGGCAAGATCATCCTCGATTTATTTCACACCGACCCGCGCCGGTTGCACGACCCGGAGTATTTGCAGGAACGGGAGGCGCACGGCGAAGTGACCCTATCCAATGGCCGGCGCATCCGGCTTGCCGAGCGGACAGCGGCCTACCACCGCGCCGAACAAGTGAACGACGTCGAGTTGATCTACTATGTCGCGCACCCTGACGGCCGCTCCGAGCGGCTGGTGCATGCCTTTCCGATTCGTTATTTTTTTCGTTACGAAGTGGAACACCTCCTGGCGCGGAGTGGTTTCCGAGTGGTCGGTCTTTTCGGCGATTTCGACAACTCGCCATTGCGTGACGATTCTCTCGAGATGCTCTTCGTTGCGGAAAAAGCATCCGCGTGAGAGCGAGCATCCTTCATACACGCGACCGCGATGGGCTAGAATAGCTGCTTCATGCGCGAAGCCCTGCAGCGGGGAATTCGGATCGGCGGCGGAGATTTATTCGGCCGGCTGTTTTTCACTTTCCTCATTTTGTGCGCCATCGGCGTGGGAGCTGCGCTCGGCCTGCTGTTTGTGTACGAAAGCGACCTGCCGGAAATTCGCGCGCTCGAAGATTACCGCCCGAACGTCGTGACCGAACTCTATGCCGATGACGGCCAGCCGATCGGCAGCTTCGCTTTGCAGCGGCGGATCCTGCTCACCAATGAACAGATTCCGAGGATTCTGAAGGACGCAATCGTCGTCACCGAGGACCAGCACTTTGAGGAGCACTGGGGAGTGGATTTCCAGCGGATCGCCACCGCGGCGATTCGCAATCTTGTGGAGCGCCGGATCACGTCCGGCGCGAGCACGCTGACGATGCAGCTTTCCGGCACGCTGTTCTTGAACCGATCCGATCGCAGTTTTCGCCGGAAGATTCAGGAAGCGATGCTGGCGATCCAGATCGAGCGCCATTACACGAAGGCGCAGATTCTGGCGATGTATTGCAATCAGATTTATCTAGGCCACGGCAATTACGGCTTCGAAGCAGCTTCGGAATATTATTTTGGAAAGCCGGTGAGCCAACTAACCGCACCGGAAGCGGCGCTGCTTGCCGGCATTATTCGCGGGCCGAGCTATTCGCCCATCCTGCATGCACCGCGCGCCCGGGCGCGGCGCAACTTCGTGCTGGCGCGCCTGGCCGTGGAGGGGAAGATCTCCAAACAAGAAGCCGAAGCCGACAGCGCGTTGCCACTCGGCTTGCATGTCACCGTCCCGCGAAACGAATTGGCGCCCTATTTTGTGGAGGAAATACGCCAGTATCTCGAGCGCACCTATGGCACCGAGGCGGTGCACGAACAGGGGCTGCGTGTTTATACGACGCTGAACGTGGCCATGCAACGCGCGGCGGACCAATCCATTCGCGATGGATTGCACGCCTATGACCGGCGCCACGGCTGGCGCGGCAACCTGCCCAACATTTTTAAGGGCAAGCTCGGCACCCTCGACGGCTATCAGAACGAGGACTGGCGGGGCACGATTGAAAAGGGAAGCTATCTGACTGCGCTGGTTGTCTCGCTCGACAGGCAGACGGCCGCACTCAAAATCGGCCCGTATCATGCGGTGCTCACGCCGCCGGATTTTGCCTGGACTGGCCGCCGCTCGGCCAGCCAACTCCTGAAAGCCGGCGACCTCGCCGAGGTATACATCAAGGAGATCACCGGCAACAGCGCCAAAGTCGAGTTGGAGCAGAAGCCCGCGCCGCAGGCCGCGCTGCTCGCTATTCAAAATGATACCGGGGAAGTGAAGGCGATGGTGGGAGGCTACAGCTTCGAAGATTCGAAGTTCAATCGAGCAACGCAGGCCATGCGGCAGGTAGGCAGCTCGTTCAAGGCCTACGTGTACACGACGGCGATCGAGCAGAACTACTCACCCTTCGACACGATTCTCGACGCGCCGCTGGCCATTATGAGCGGCGGAGAGCCGTACAGCCCGCAGAATTACGACGAAAAATTCGAAGGAGTGATCACGTTACGGCGCGCGCTTGCCGGATCGCGCAACGTTCCGGCGGTGCGACTGGCCGAAAAGCTCGGCATCGAAAACATCATTGCTACGACGCGCCGGTTCGGCATCACCTCGCCGCTGCCGCCGTATCTCCCGCTGGCACTGGGCGCGGCCGACCTCACGCTCTGGGAGCACACTTCCGCCTTCACTGCGTTTCCGAATGACGGCATCCGCGTCGAGCCGCACCTTATACGCCGGGTGACCACCTACGACGGGGCGCTGCTAGAAGAGGCGCGGCCAAAGGTCTTCGATGTGATCTCGCCGGACACGGCGCGCATGATGACGGCGATGCTAGAGGAGGTCGTCCAGTTCGGCACCGGTGTCCGTGCCCGCGAACTCGGACGCCCCGCCGCCGGGAAGACCGGCACGACCAACGATTACACCGACGCGTGGTTCATCGGCTTCACGCCGTCGCTGACCGCCGGCGCGTGGGTTGGCTATGACGACAAGCGCATTTCGCTGGGCAAGCACGAGACGGGAGCCCGCGCCGCGCTGCCCCTCTGGCTCGAATTCATGAAGGCCGCGATGGACGATACTCCGGTGGAGAATTTCCCGAACGTCGTCCCGCTCGAGAAACTGGCGCTGACGAAAGAAGTGAAAGTGGACGTACCGGACACAGCCCCGGTCGAAGACGACGCACCGCCCGTGATTCCTTCTGTGCCGGGCAGCAAGCCTGCGCCGCCCAAGCCTCCAGCGGTTCAGGGGACAAGCGGGGCACCACCGGCGCTGCACAGCCCGTAGGGAATTCTTTGCCGCACAGGATCACACAATACACGGTGGCCTTCGAGCGCGCCTCGGTTCGGCCCGAGCGAAGGTTGCAGGGAAGTGTGCTATAGTTGTTGTGGCTTCATAAGAAATAGGATCCTGTCATTTGCCGCGTGGGCGCCGTTCCGTGGTCTGTCTTGCCTGGCTTCATACGGTTCCTCAGCGTCGTTGGAAACGATCTGCATCCGGCTGAGCGCCGATCCACCACGCCACTGGCGCGGTACCGTGTCAAGGAGAGAAGGAGCATGAAGAATCTGTTTGTAGGCAACATGAGTTTTCAGACGACGGAGATTGACTTGCGCGCGCTGTTCGAGCCGTTTGGACAAATCGTGCGGGTCCACATCGCGAAGGATCGGGAGACCGGCCGGGCGCGCGGCTTCGGCTTTGTGGAAATGGCCAATGACGCCGAGGCTTCCAAAGCGATTACAGCCCTTGATGGAAAAGAAGTCGGCGGGCGCAACTTGAAGGTGAACGAAGCAACGCCGAAGGGCGAGCGGAGCGGGCCGAAGAGCGGGCCACGCGGTGGCGGCCGTGGCGGGTTCTCGAATGAAGATTACCGCGAAGCCGCGCGCCAGCCTCGCGAACCCCGCTGGTAGCGTACAGCGATTGCAGTGCGGTCTTACGCGCCCTTCGCCTCTCATTTCGATAGGAAGGAGACTCGATGGCTATCACATTCCAGAAACGCCAGAAGGAAATGAAGCGGCAAGAAAAGGCGCGCCTGAAAGCCGAACGCCGCGCGCAGAAGAAGCTCGCCAAACGCACGGAGGGTGAAAACCCGGTGGAAGGCGTGATCGAAAACGTGGAAGAAATCGTGCCCGCCGAAGCGGAGCCGCTGAGCTAATTCATGGCGACGTCAGAGTGGAGCACAGTTCGAACCATCCGGGTGAGGTCCCTGGGTCTTTGTCATGATTCAGGTAGATCTAGATGAGGGCGGCGCTGTTTGCCGCAGCCTCCGGTTCAACGAGTGCTGCCAAAGACAAAGGAGAGTTGAAACGCCGGACGCGCCAGCGGATAGCCTACGATTCGCAGGTGTAGTCGCAACTCCGCATATCTGTAGAGTTCATTAAGTAGAGCTGTGGCCAGCGCACTGCAGTACTCCAAGGAATCGGCTCCACGGACCCACGGCCTCCCGGTATTGGTGGGCCATAACCCTTGCGATTTGGTGCAGATGATTCAGGTCATGAGCTGCCCAGGTCGCCAGCAATTCCGACAGAGTAACGACTCCGAGGGCAGGATGTCGTCCACGCCGCTCGAGGTCCTCTTGCCGCAGATTCAATGCGCGCAGTTCGCCCAGGTTTCCTGACCGCAAGCGGGCGAATTCATCTAATAACTGCCCTAGAGACTTACCTTGACTCTCTCGTACGTGTCCCCAACGATCAAAGGACTCAAATGTCTGAGTCTCGCCAAATTGCAGCACCATCCTCGCCCGCGGCATCCAATCCGTGCGTTCGCCGTGAATCAGATGGGCGACGACATCGAACGCGCTCCAAGTGTTTTCACCTTCATTTCGGAACGTCCAGGTATCCGGTAGATCACGCAGAAGCGCATTGAGAGCAGCGGGGGTACGAGTGAGAAGCGATATCGTGTGCTGCAAGTTATGTTCCATCATGCTCCTCAATTCGTAGATGGCGATTTTCCAGAGACTCTGATTCTATCTGTTCTGCGTCGCATGCGTCAGCGGCCAACTGCGGCGGTGGCGTTCAGAGAACCGGCGGAGTTGTTCCTGTGCATCCATATTGTGCAGTGGTCAACAGGTGCGCTTCTTGAGGAGGGCGATGAGCTTGAGCCCGCGTAGGGTCGGACGGATACAGTAGTCGCCCGGGGCTTGTCGGCCCGGGTTGCGTGGAGCCTCCAAGCCGAGTCCGAAACCGACTAGTCGGAAGCTGTGCGCGTAGAAATCGTCACGATGCATTCCTGCCATGTCCGCATTCGCGAGCAATTGGCGGGCGCGGCTTGTGAACACGTTCGGGTCGTTCAGGTTTGGATACGCTGCAATGTCGTCTTCATACGTCGCGTAGATTATTTTGAGCGCTTGGATGTCCAGTTCGCTGAGCTGTGACACGTCACGGATGAAACTTGCGAGGTCATCGTCGTCCGAGATTTTAGACTCGGGGTCAGCGCAGTTCGCAAGGGCGCACGCGAGCCGGTCGATCTTTCTTGAGTCCGCGGTTTTCTGGGCTTCCTCAGCTGCAGTCAGGACTGCTTCGGTGAATTTGGGTGATGCTAGTTTTTTCTTAACCGCTTCTCCTCTAGCATGATCTTGTGCCGATTCATTCTGGAGAGCCTCAACTTCGGACTTGAATACGCGCAACAGTTCAAGGATGCGTTCTTGCCGCGTGACCGCCGAGAAGTGGTCTCGAAGCGCGGTGATCATGCCGACCGGCAGGAACAATTGCCCAGCGATTTTGAGGATTGTCTCGAAGACACTGTCCTGCGGGTCACCCTCATAGACAGTGAGCGCGGCATCCAGTGGACTGTCGATTCGTTTCACGGTTCCTGCCCGGCTTGGCTGGTGGGAGGATACCTTCATTTTACTTCCAAAAGGAAGGGCATCAGATGAGTAAATCGCAAGAGTGGAGTCGATACAGTCTACTTCGCCCATGAGATTCTCAAGGAGAGGATTGCGGGTGTACCGCAGTTGGCCACGAGCTATAAGCTATAGTTGTCCTCAGTGGATAATTTCGAAGTCTCTTTTAGATTCAGCCTGATTGCGCAGGGGAAGGAGATCCACGCCGCTTTTGTAAAGCCAGTTAATTTTTGCGGAAGTGGTCCCAGCCGCGCGGCTCCAGCCGTGTCTCGCGACCCACGCGGCTGACCAGGAGAATATTCTTTCCCCGGGTGATCTCTCCGATGCGGGAGAGCCTTCCTGCGCTGGGGGCGCGGCGCAGACGTTTTTCCAAGCGCGGTGGAACCGTGAAAAGAAGTTCGTAGTCATCGCCGCCGTGCAGCGCCATCGCGAGCCGGTTGAGACCCCGGCGCTGGAGCACCGCAGGTACCCGCACGGCCGGAATCCGTGGCTCCTCCAGCCGAGCACCGACGCCACTTGCCTGGCAGAGCCGGGTAAGGTCGGTCGAGAGACCATCGGAAAGATCAATCATCGCGGAAGCCAGCCGATTGCGCGCGAGCCAACTACCGAGAGCGAGTCGAGGCTGGGGATAAAGTTGATGGCGCAGGAGAGGTTGCCAACGGCGTGTGCGATCCCAGCCCCGAAGAACAAGTTCAAGTCCGAGTTGAGCACTCCCCAGCGTGCCACTGACATAGAGGATGTGCCCAGGGCGGGCCCCGGAGCGCCGGACGGCGAGGCCGGGTTTCAGTTCACCCACGACGGTGATGCTGATCACCACCTGCGGGAATTGCGCCGTGTCCCCACCTGCCAGGGAAATCCTGAACGAACGCGCCGCTCGGCCCAGGCCTCGCAAGAAGCCATCTAGCCAGTTGCCGGTTTTCCCGGCCGGCAGCGCCAGTGAAAGAAGAAAGTAGCGAGGTGTCGCGCCCATGGCCGCCAGATCACTGGTTGCCCGGGCGAGCGACTTATGCCCGACGGAATCTGGTGAATGGGAGCGATCCAGAAAATGGATACCCTCGAAAAAGGAATCGCAACTCAAGACCCAATCGGTCCGCGGTGATGGCCGGACAAGAGCAGCATCGTCGCCGATGCCGAGCAGCAATCCGCCCGCTCCGGTGCGCGAAGGCAGCGCCTCGCGGATACGCTCGATCAATTCTTGTTCGCTTGGCATTCTGGAGTATCCCTGCTTTCCGGATGCCTGGATTATAGAGGGCGCTCACTTCGGATGCGAGGGCAGTGATATTCAGGTGACGGAAGCCGGGGGAAGTTAGGGGTTGACGGGGCTGGCTGTCCCCCATTAGACTCTTGCGGGTTTCGAACCAGGTCTCGCGGTTCAAACATATTCGAGGTAAGGCGCAAACCGTTCCAGGGTGCGAACGGTTCCCGGCCCGCGCAAAGTTAAAACGGGCGATTTCAGATCATGAAGTCAAAATTTTACACATTCTTCATAGCTTCCGGGGAAACGGGGTGTGTGCGCCGTTTGCGCGTGCCTCACTATGTCGTGCATGTGCTGACTTTGCTTGCAGTTGTGGGTGGCGCCACGGTTCTCGTGGCTGTCAGTTCTTATTCGCGGATGCTCTGGAAGGTGACGAACTACAACGCCCTCCGGCGAGACCAGGATACTCTCCAGAAGCAGTACAAGGATCTCCAGACGGTCGTCAAGGACACGAATCAGCGGCTGACTTCGCTGCAGTCCCTCGCCAGTGAAGTGGCCGTGACGTACGGGATCACCCGCTTCCGGCAGACCCCGTTCGGTCTCGTCGATGCAGCTCCGGAGCCGGAGTTGTCCTACCAGCGCTCCGTGGAACAATTCAATTTTCTCGAGAGAAATGCCGCGGCGATTGCGCTTTCCTCGGGGAATGCCCTCCGGTTGATCCCCGGCCCACGCATGGGTGACGCTGCTTTCATTCCCTCAATCTGGCCCGTGATCGGCGAGATCACCGGCCATTTCGGGGAGCGGCTTGATCCGTTCAGCGGTGAGGGGGCGTTCCATGCGGGTGTGGACATCGCCTCCCACTATGGGGACGACGTGCGCGCCGCGGCCGATGGCATCGTTTCTGCGGTCGAGGTACGCGGGGGCTACGGCCGGCTCGTCGTGGTTGACCACGGCTTCGGCATCACGACCTGGTACGGACATCTCTCCGGCTTCGACGCGCACGTCGGCATGCAGGTAAAGCGCGGCGAGGTGATCGGCTACGTCGGCGAGAGCGGAAGAGCCACTGCCCCGCATGTGCATTACGAAGTCCGCATCGACAATACGCCGGTAAATCCCTGGCGTTATCTCCGCAACAGCAGCAGCGCTTCCGCAGACTGAATCGCAGGGCTCGACGTCACGCAGGCCAATCGCCCCTGGGATTTCTGTGGCGTCAAGCCGAGAAGCGCCGGGTCATCGTTAAGGGACAGATTCCACTCCATGTGCCGCCGGTTTCGCCGGGGCGCCGAGCATCTGCGGAGTCAGCTCCAGGCGAAGGCGGACTCGGTTTCCTTGCGAGGAGATTTCGCCGGCGCGGACCACGGTGTCGAGCAGCATCGCGAGCTGCGGCGTGAGCTGGCGCCGGGTTTTGGGATCCTCCAGAGCGAGACGACCGTACAAACGGAGCCCGTCGAGAAGCGTCGAAACCTGGAATGCATTCGTGGCGGAATCGCATTCGGCGTCGAGGGCAAGGACCAGACGGTCGCCCTCCGGGCGTCCAGCAAGGCTGGCGAATTGCAGACTCCGCAGCAGGTGGACGAGCTGTTCGGAGTGCATTCCCTGGAGCGAGAGGTTCTCGGGAAGATTCTCGATACGCGCCGTCGCGAAGAAGCTGGCGCCGGCGACACGAGCCAGCCGGTCGCGCTGCGCCGGGTCGAGCGCGGAAGCATGCGAGGGGTTCAGCGCGGCGTCGAGGGGGACACCCTCCGCGAGTGCAAGGCGATTCTGCGAGAGGAAAGCAAGCTCGATTGCTTTCTTTCCAGCATTTGATTTTGCGGACTCGCCCGCGGCTGGGGTAGCGCGGATTTCATAGATATCCGTTGAACCGTGCTTGCGAACGCTGCCGGAGCGGAGCGCATATCGCATGATTCGGTCGCGCTGGAAGCGCCCTTCGGCGATGACGACAAGGGCTGGCTTGGGCGAGTCCGTCCACATGGCCAATGCGGCGCGGTCGAGGTCGCGCGAGTAGTCGAAGCCCGTTTCTTGAACAAATGATTTGTATTCCGAATCTTCGACCGGCGCCGGCGCGAGCGCCATAAGCTGTGCCGAGAATGGGGAGAGGCGCAAGGCAGCCAAGTCAATGAATGCCTTCACCGGTGCGTCAGCGGGGAGCTGCTCGACGAGGCCCGGCAGTGGACCCGGCGCAAGATCTGGCCCAGCGCGATACCGGAGGTAGAGATAGGCGGCTGCTGCGACGACAAGGCCACCGGCCAGAAAATAGGGAACAATTCGTTTCATCGGCTTGAAATTGGGAGTAGAGGAGACATCTCACGCAGTATAGGCAGGCTGTTGCGCCGTGTAAAGTTTGCCTCGGGAAGAGGAACTCGATGCGGGATGGCACGGCACTTGCCGGGCAGACAAACCCGCTTGCAATTAGAATACCCGTGTGATAATTTTGCTGGGTTTGAGTGTGCTGGCGTAGCTCAGTGGTAGAGCATCTGATTTGTAATCAGAGGGTCGGGGGTTCAAATCCCTCCGCCAGCTGACTTTGAGGGCTCGGGAAATTTTCGATTGAGGCGGACGGGTTCCTCACATTAAAAGAGCACGGGGCTGGTGTCTTCGGACGCGAGCCCTGTCTGCGTTGTGGAGTTCCCCATGCGGGACGTGGGATGGTGTCCCACAAGTTTGTTCGGGACGGGTGGGTGAGTGGCTAAAACCAGCAGACTGTAAATCTGCCGCTCCTTGCGGGCTACGGAGGTTCGAATCCTCCCCCGTCCACCACTGTCACGATCGATGAAGCAACCCCTGAGGGCAGGGAAACAAGAGACAGGAAAGTATCGCATCGAGAACAAGAAGAGCACATGCGCCGGTGCGGCGCGGGAGAGGCGGAGCATCGAGCGGACCGGTCAAGCCTGGGTAGCTCAGTTGGTAGAGCGCGTCCTTGGTAAGGACGAGGTCACCGGTTCAATCCCGGTCCCAGGCTCCAGACTTCGAGGTCGGACACGAGCGGGGGTAACTCAGGGGTAGAGTCTCTGCCTTCCAAGCAGATGGTCGCGGGTTCGAATCCCGTCCCCCGCTCCATCGCGATGCCAGAAGGAAGCAATCAGCGGAGTCGGTTACGCAACGAAGCTCGTAACGAGGGGTAGGGGACGATGGCGAAGGAAAAATTTGAGCGCAACAAGCCGCACGTGAACGTGGGGACGATCGGGCACATCGATCACGGGAAGACGACTTTGACGGCGGCGATCACGAAGGTGCTGTCGAAGCGCAACCCGAAGGTGTCGTTCCGGTCG
>JBGPTF010000013.1:0-120508 GCA_041490445.1 Terriglobia bacterium | reverse complement strand
GTTTGCCCGTGTGCATGTAAAGTGGCAGCAGTGGTCAGAATAATGAAATACATGATGAGATTCGAGAAGAACATACCCACGACCGTGTCGGCGCGCGCGCTTCTTAATTCCCCTGCGGTCGCGCCCTTGCGCTCGGCGAGCGTTCCGCCCTTGGTCTGCCCTTCTTCGACCTCCTCGGCTGCCTGCCAAAAAAAGAGATAGGGAGAGATCGTGGTCCCCAGAATTGCCACCAGCACCGCCAGGAATCCCCGTGACCACTCCAGATGGGGCACGAACGTCACCGCCAGCGCGTGCCTCCAATCGACGTGGGCATAAAACGATGCCAACACGTAGGCGAACAAGACGAGCGTCAACCACTTGAAAATTCGCGCGATCAGCTTGTAGGAAGTCCAAAACAACAGCCCAATGAGGAAGAACGCGTAGAATGGAATCCAGATCAGTGATCGAATTCCCGTGATGAGTTGCGTGGCCTCCGCCATACCACCGAGGTCAGCAGAGATGTTGATGACGTTAGCGACGACGAGAATGGAGCAGGCTCCCCAGAGCACCCAGCGTGGATAATGAATCCGCACGGCGGCTGCCAGCCCGCGCCCCGTAACCATGCCCAGCCGTGCGCACATCAGCTGGATCGCGGCCATCAGCGGAAACGTGAACAGCGCGATCCACAGCGTGGCATATCCGTAGGCTGCTCCGGCGACGGAATAGGTTGAGATTCCCGACGGATCATCGTCGGCCGCCCCGGTGATCAGTCCGGGTCCCAAGACGGCGAAGGATCTCTTCAGAAGCTTGGATCCTTTGCCCTTTTCGACATTCTGGGTAGACAGATGTTTTCTCGCCGTCATATCCGTCGGAAGCGATGCTCTGCATCAAGGGTGTTCATCGAGTTCGTGAGACACTGCGGCGGTGAATTTTCCAATGGGAGAGCAATGCTTGCAAGTTTATAATGCTGCGGTCTCGAGCTCGGTTGGCTTCTGCAAAATATGGCGCTGTGGGGCAGTAATTATCAATAGCTCCCCAACTGACGGCGTTTATTACAAGTTCCAATCACCCAAGTCAAGAGCAGCAGCGGCCACCGCATATTTGTTGACAGGCGGGGGGAACGAGGGTAGTCTCCCTGCGCGTTCGTTACAGTCTTAGATTCATTCTAGAAAACCGTAACCGACCCACCGGCTTTATTCAGTTCACCAAAGGAGATTTACCGATGACAAGGATTAAGACGGCTATCGCCGTTTTGCTGGCACTTGGATTTGCAGGGACGGCTTCGGCGCAGAGCAGCTCCTCCGTGGGGCGGTATTTCGTGTCGAAACCGAAAGCGGGCATGGAAAAACAGTTCGTGGACGGCCGCAAGAAGCACATGGATTTTCACAAGAAGGCGGGCGACCCATGGGACTGGATGACGTGGGAAGTGATGACCGGTCCGGAGACGGGCAGCTACATAATCGGGACGTACAAGCACGCGTGGAAGGATTTCGACGGGCGCGATGACTTCGACGCGAAGGACACGGCCGACGTGGCGGCGAACGTGGGGCCGTACACGGAGAAGACGCGGAATGCGTTCTGGATTTTCCGGCCCGATCTGAGCGCCGGCAACGAAGATGCCGCACCGGCGAAATTTCTTCTGGTGATCCATTTCCACGTGAAGGCGGAGGGTGTGGGCGCGTTCACGGCGGCGGTGCAGAAGGTCAACGAAGGGCTGAAGAAAACCAACTCGGTGGCCTCCAACCCCCGCTGGTACGCGATGGCCAACGGGGACGACGGCCCGCTGTACGCAGTGGTGCTGGAACGCAATTCGTGGGCGGATTTTCAGGGGCCGCCCCTCCAGCAACTCATGGAAAATGCCTTCGGGAAAGAGGAGGCGGCCAGCCTGTTGGAGTCCCTGGGGAAAAGCTACTGGGGCACAACGAGCTTCGTCCTGCAGTTTCACCCCGAACTGAGTTTGTTGCACAGCAAGATGTAGATTGATGGATTGCCAGCGCCGTGGATCGGACGCCGCAGTCGGCGGACCCGGTTCACGGCGCTGGGTAGTAATCTCCGTCACGCCCCAGAAAACCAAGAGAGTTTTTCAGCAGCCTGCCAAAACAATTTGTGAGATGAGCCGCAGTTACTGATCACTCGCGGGGAGGCACACGGGACGCGCACGATCCGCCGGTTGTGGTAAATTGAGGTGCCGCGCAAGACAGAGTTTTACCCGTATCGCCTTCTTTGCTGCAGCGCGACGAAGGCGGCGCGGGCCCACCCGTTTGCCGGGACGCCAGAGAACGGCGTCTCTCGCGGGCCAAAACCAACGCGAGGATCCGTCCCTTCCGATCCGAAGGAGTCTCCATGGCAGACAAGCACGAACCGAAAACGCCCCGCGAAAAATACCGCCTGCGCACGCGATTGATCCACGGAAGCTTTGCGACCGGGCGATGGGATTACGACCACCACGTGGTGCCGCCGATGTCGTCTTCGGCGACGTTCCGGCTGAAGTCGGTGCACCGCGGCGTGCAGGGATTTGTGGAGTTCGGGTCGCCCGCGGCGCAGAAGGCGCCCATCTATATTTACGACCGGCTGGACGAGCCGACGCGCGGCATGCTGGAAGAAAATCTTGCCGTGGCGGAAGGCGGCGAGATGGCCGTGACGTTCGCGACGGGGATGGCGGCGATCAGCGCTGTGATTGGAACGCTGGTGGCGAGCGGCCAGCAGGTGGTGGCGCACCGGGTGCTGTACGGGTCCACGCACAGCCTGCTGACGAACTGGCTGCCGCGGTGGAACATGCATGCGACGTTCTGCGACATGACGAAGCCGGAAACGATCGAGGAGGCGGCGACGAAGGATTGTCGCGTGGTCTATTTCGAGACGCCGGTGAATCCCACGATGGAGCTGATTGACATCGCCGCGGTGCGGCGGGTGGTGGACCGGCTGAACGCGAAGCGTCCCGCGGACGAGCGCATGGCGATGGTGGTGGACAACACGTTTGCGACGCCGTATTGCCAGCGGCCGCTGGAGTTCGGCGCCGACCTGGTGATCCATAGCCTGACGAAAGACATCGCGGGGTTCGGCACGGAAATGGGGGGCGCGGTGATCGGGTCGAACCGCTATTACAATCTGCTGATGCTCTACCGCAAGGATTTCGGCGGCGTGCTTTCGCCGCGCAACGCGTGGCACATCCTGGTGTACGGCCTGACGACGCTCGGGGCGCGCATGTCGAACCAGCAGAAATCGGCGAGGAAGGTGGCGGAGTTTCTAATTTCCCAGCCGAAGGTGGCGCGCGTGCTGTATCCCGGGCTGGACTGCTTTCCGCAGAGGGAGCTGGCGCGGCGGCAGATGACCGGCTTCGACGGAAAATTCGCGCCGGGGAGCCTGCTCTATTTTGAGTTGAAAGATCCCGACGGCGACGCGGCGGCGCGGTTCGTGGACTACGTGGCCGAGAACGCGTACACGATCACGCTGGCGGTGAGCCTGGGGCAAATCAAGACACTCATCGAGAATCCGTACTCGATGACGCACGCCACCGTGCCCGACGAGGAAAAATTGAAAAGCGGCGTGAATCCCGGCGGCATCCGGCTTTCGCTCGGGCTGGAGGACTGGCACGACATCATCGCCGATCTGGAGGCCGCGCTGGCCGTGGCTTGATGAGTCATTAACGGCCTGACCGAAAACGACGGAGGGGATTCCGGCGCGGCGGCGTGGGTGCCGGATTGGGGACATTCGGGCAGAGCCGCTAGATTTCGCGGCCGGTTGGTGTTACAAGTTTGCCTGATAGATAGCCTTTTTCCCTTCCATGCCCGAGAACTGTACTTCCGGCGGATGCAAAGCGCCCGTGCCCGCGGGACTGGAAGAGGATTGTCTGTGCCTGCTGCACTTCACGCTGCTGCTGGAGCAAAACTGCGCCAAGATGCGTCGCGAAACCACGATGGCGACGGCATCGAAGGAACGGCAGCAGGAAATCGTGCAATACATTGCGGGGGGTGGCGAGCGGCTGGCGCGGGTGGCGACCAGCGGCATTCACCTGACGGATGAAATCAAAGCGCGCGTGCTGAGCACGTTCCTCACGCTGATGAATTTCCGCGAGAACCTCGATCGAGCCCTGCAACGACAGGCCAGTGCACGAACGTTCGGCCGCTGAATTTCGGAGAGGCAATATTCACGCGCCGATATAGCGCGCGTACAGCGAGCGCGCGACGGCAGGGTCGCGCGTGCCCTTGACGATCGCGCGGCCGTCGGTGAAGACGGTGACTTCGTACGGCGGAACGCAAAAGCGCAGCAGGAAATCGTTGTTGCGCACGCCGGGAACGGCCGCGCCAAGCCGCGCGCGCAACGCGGCGAGGTCGAGGCGGCGGCTGTGCTCGTGGATTTGCACGGAATCGCGCCCGCACAGGGTGATGTGCGGCTGCCGCGCGCCTTCGAGACACGCGAATTCGCGGCGGACGCACGCGCGGCATTCCGGATTGCGCGCGACGTGCACCGATTGAAAGCGCCCGCTCCACACGTCGCAGGAAATCAGCCGCCGGTGCAGCGCCACCGATTTTCCCGCGAGCAGCTTGAGCGCTTCCGCCGCTTCGAGGGAGGCGATCACGCCGACCGCCGCGTTCAATACGCCAACGGTGTCGCAGGTGTCTTCGAGGCCAAGGCCGGTCTCCTCGTTTTCCGGCGATTCGAGCAGGCAGGCGAGGCAAGCTGTTTCGCCGGGCAGAATCGTCATCGTAACGCCATAGCTCCCCACGACGGCGGCGTATATCCACGGTACGCCCGCGGATACGGCGAAGTCGTTGACGAGCATGCGCGTAGCAAAGTTGTCGGCGCCGTCGAGGATCAGCGAGAAGCCGCCCAGCAAACCGGCGGCGTTGTCCGGCGAGAGATCGGCGACGACGCCTTCGACCTGTACGCCGGCGTTGATGGCGCGGAGCCGCCGCTCGGCGGCAACCGCTTTCGGCAGCGCGTCGCGCGCGTCGGCTTCTTCGAAGAGCGTCTGGCGCTGCAGGTTGGACGGCTCGACAAAATCGCGGTCAATGATCCGCAGCTTGCCGACGCCAGCGCGAACGAGCAGATTGGCAGCCGCGGTGCCCAGCGCGCCGCAGCCGACCAACACGGCGTTCGCGGCGAGCAGCCGCTGCTGACCTTCCTCGCCGATGCCGGCAAAGAGAATCTGCCGCGAGTATCTTTCGTAGAGCTGCGGATCCATCGTGAAGTTTCCGAGAGTGCATCATAGCGCCTTTGCTGCGGCTTTTCGAATCCGGCGGGCAACGGGCCTGTGCTAACCTTTCGTCTCACTCGTGATGAGGACGCGAGGCCAATTGAGAGCGGCGCGGCGCAGTTTGCTTGGGATGGCGGTGTGCCTGATGGCCGCGAGTGGCGCGCTCGCGCAGACCGCCTCGCTCGAAGGCCTGCGAGTCGCTGAGATCCGCCTGGTGGGCCCATCCGGCCAGCCGATCCAGATGCAGCTTCCGAAGCTGGCGCTCGAGACCGGCCAGCCTTTCCGCCTGGAAGCCGAACGAGAAAGCCTGCGCCAGCTCTACCGCATGGGAGATTTTGCCGACATTCGCGTCGAAGCCGAGCCGGTTGAGAACGGCCTGCGCGTGGATTTCGTCGCGCAGCGTAATTTCTACAACAATGCCGTACACCTCGAAGGTCTGCGCGAGCCGCCGAGTGAGGCCGCGGCCCTTTCCGCGCTCCGCTTGAATCTGGGAGAAGCGTTTCGCGAGAGCGCGTTGCGCGACGCGCTCGAGCGGCTGGCCCAAACGCTGCACGACGAAGGTCTTTACCAGGAGAAGGTCAAAAGCGAACTCTCTGCTCACGAAGACACCCGGCAGATGGACATCACGGTTCGTGTGACGCCCGGGCCGCGCGCGCGGATCGGGGCCATCACGGTTCAAAACCAGACCGAGTTCACGAACCGCGAACTGCTGCACCACGCGAAGCTTTCGCCGGGGAAAGGCGTTACGTCGGCACAATTCGCGCACGCCACCGAACGCGTGCGCAAGTTCCTGGTCGGGGCCGGACATCTGAGCGCGCGGGTGGTGGTGCGCCGCGGCGATTACGATTCGAAATCGAACACGCTGCCGATCGTGTTCGAAGCGACCGCCGGGCCGAAGGTCCGCGTGGAAGTAACCGGAGCGAAATTCCACGCCAGCCAGCTCCGGAAACTGCTGCCCATCTACGCCGAAGGCGCCGTGGATGAGGACCTGCTGCAAGAAGGCCGCCGCAACCTGCGCGACTCGCTCGAGCGCGAAGGCTATTTTGAGGCGACGGTGCGGTACGCGACGCACGAGGATGTCGAACACGGCCAGCAGGTGATCGAGTATGCGATCGAGCGGGGCGCGCGGCACAAACTGGAAGGCGTCGCGTTCGACGGCAACCAGTATTTCAGTAACGATCTATTGGCGAGCCGGCTGTCCATCCAGCCGGCCGCCTACGCCTCGCCGGGACGCTTCAGCCAGCGCCTGCTGCAAGACGACGTGGATTCCATTCGCAGCCTGTATCTCGCAAACGGTTATCGAAACGTTGAGGCGCACAGCGAGGTAGAGGACAACTACGGCGGCAAATCCGACCAAATCCTGGTTCGCTTCCACATCGCGGAAGGGCCGCAGACGCGAGTCGCCGAATTGCGGCTCGAAGGCAACCACGCGCTCAGCGACGCGGACCTCGGCTCCGTGATCGGCTCGACGCCGGGGCAGCCCTATTCGGAATTCGACGTGACCGGCGACCGCGACAACATCCTCGCGCTGTATTTCAACGAAGGGTTCCCCAACGCGCGGTTCGAAGCGCAGGTGACGGTCATCGGCGTGCCCAATCGCGTGCGGCTTGTCTACCGCATCACCGAGGGCCAGCAGATCGAAATCAGCCGCGTCCTGCTGGCGGGCTACCACTATACGCGCCCGGGCATCATCCAGCGCCAGGTGGAATTGAAGTCCGGGGGGCCGTTGCGGGAAGGCGACGTGGTGGAAACCCAGCGGCGGCTCTACAACCTGGGAATCTTCAACCGCGTCCAGGTGGCGCCGCAGAATCCGGATGGCACCGACCCGGAGAAGACAGTGGTTGTGCAGGTGGACGAAGCGAAGCGATATACGATCGGCTACGGCGGTGGATTCGAGGTCCAGAGGCTGGGCGGCGCCGGCGCCAGCCCGGTCGGCGGAACGCTGAGCGCGAGCCCGCGCGGAATTTTCGAGATCAGCCGGGCGAATTTTGCCGGGCGCGGGCAGACGGTTTCGTTCAAGGTGCGCGCGAGTACACTGCAATACCGCGGCCTGATCAGTTTTTCCGCGCCGAATTTTTTCGCCCAGCGCCCATTCAGCCTTTTGCTCACCGGCTTTGCGGACAAGACGCGCGACGTGCGCACATTTACTTCGACGCGCTACGAAGGCTCGGCGCAGCTCGTCCAGAACCTGACGCCCTTCTCTTCGCTGATCTACCGCTATTCGATCCGGCACGTGCTGGTGGACGCGAGCTCCCTGCAAATTCCAATCGAGCAGATACCCCTGTTCAGCCAGCCGACACTGATTTCCGCGGTGGGCATGACGTGGCTGCGCGACCGCCGGAACAGCCCGTCCGACGCTACGCGCGGGAACTTCAACACCGCGGATTTCAGCGTGGCGGCGCGCTCGCTCGGCGCGAGCGCCAGTTTCTTACGTTTCTTTTTCCAGAATTCCTCGTTTTATCCATTGGGCCGGTCGTTCGTCTTCGCGCGCTCGATTCGCTTCGGCGTGGAACATACGCTCGGCCGGACGACCAGCGTCCAGATTCCCCTGCCGGAGCGTTTCTTCGCCGGCGGCGGCACCACGCTGCGCGGCTTTGCGCTGAACCAGGCCGGCCCGCGCGACCCGAGCACCGGATTTCCCATCGGCGGGCTGGCGTCCCTGGTGCTGAATCAGGAGTTCCGCTTTCCGATGCGGCTGCCCTACGTCGGCAACCGCGTCGGCGGCGCGTTGTTCTACGACGCCGGCAACGTGTTTAGCGACCTCGGGCACATCACGCTGCGGACCGCGCCTTCGGCGGTGAGCACGAGCACGGGTAATTTGAATTATTTTTCGCACACGGTGGGCCTGGGCTTGCGGTACGGGACGCCGATCGGCCCGGTGCGAATCGACCTGGGCTACCAGCTCAACCCGGCGCGTTTCCAATTCGTGGATTCCACGGGCGCGTTGACCACGGCGCGGCTTCCGCGGTTTCAATTCTTTTTCAACATCGGATCGATTTTCTGATGCGGCGCGCGAAGAACATCCCGGTCTTCGTCATTCTCTTGACGCTTCTTGCGCCGGTGGCGCCAACGGCAGCGCAGAAGCAGCGGATTGACCGCATCGCCGCGCGCATCGAAGACGACGTGATCCTCGAAAGCGAAGTGCGCGAGCTGGCGGCCTACCAGGAATTGGTGGAGGGCCGCGCCGAGCCACGCGAGAAGCTGCTCCGTGAGCTGATCGACCAGTGGATCGTGCGGAGTGAAGCGGTGGCGGCGCGCTACCCGCATCCTTCGCAAGACGACGTGAACCGGCAAGCCGCGCAGCTCGAAAGACCGTTCGGATCTCCGGAAGCATTTCACGCGAAGCTGGCACAACTGGGAATCGGCGAAGAAGCGGTGCGCCGCATCGTCACGCAGGAGATCTACCTCTCACGGTTTCTCGACTACAAGTTCCGGCCCGCGGCGCAGATTGATGAACAGCAGGTGGAGGCATATTACCGCGAGCAGTTCGCTGCGCAGATGGCCGCGAAAGGCCAGCCGGCGCCGCCGCTCGAAACGGTTCGCGAGCAGATCCACGAACTGCTGACGCAGCGCGAGGTCAACGACCGCGCCGGCCGGTGGCTGGAAGAAACCAGGGCGCGGCTGAGGATTGATATAACGCCGGGAGGCGGCTCGTGAAGGTGACGTGGAAGCGCCGCCTGAAGCGGCTCGTGACCCTCGTGGCGTGCCTGGCCGTGGCGGCTGCGTTGCTGCTGGTGTTTCTGGCGGTGACGGGGCTCGACGAGCGCTGGGCCCGCGGGATCATCGTCGGCCAGATCGAAAAAATGACCGGGGCGCGCGTGGAACTGGGCGGATTTCATTTCCAGTGGTTCGGCCTGCGCGCCGAGTTGGACGACCTGACCCTGCACGGGCGCGAGACGGAAGGCATGCCGCCGTTCGTGCACGTGGATCAGATCCGCGTGGACGTTCGCATCGTTTCGTTCTGGAGCCGCCAGATCGCGCTCGGCGAGCTTTCGATCGAGCGGCCGGCGGTGGCGGTGCGAATCGGCGAGGACGGAACAAGCAACGTACCCGCACCGAAGACGCAGGGAACGTCGCGGCCGTTGCGCGAGCGGCTGTTCGAACTCGTGATTCAGAAATTGCGCGTGGACGACGGCTACATCCTGTTCAACCAAGCGCGCGAGCCGCTCGCGGCGGAGGGGCAGAACTTCCGCTTCGCGCTGGATTTTGACGCGCCGGCGCCCGGCCGCGAAACCTACGTTGGCACGCTCGCCTGGAAACAGATGGCATTTGCGGCGCGGCGCTATCTGCCGTTCCGCTCCGATCTTTCCGCGAAGTTCACGCTCATGCACGACGCATTCTCGCTGGACGACCTGCGGTGGACGCTCCCGCATTCCGAATTTCAGATTCGCGCCGAGCTGCCGAGCTTCCGCCAGCCGGCGTGGAATTTCCATTACCGCGGCCGAGTGAACCTGGGGGACGTGCGCGCGATTCTGCGCAAGCCGCATTCGCCGCTCGGCATCGTCGAATTCTCGGGCGCAGGGGGCCTGGCGAACGGCGCGTGGACGGCCAGCGGCCACTGGGCGGCGCACGATTTCGCGATGCTTTACGAATGGTTCCACACGAAAGGCATCGAAAGCAGCGGACGCTTCGAGGTGGCGCGCGGCCGCTTGGACGTGCCGGCGTTCGAGGCGCGCGTGCTGGGTGGCAAGGTGGACGGGCGAATGGAAATGCAATTCCACGGCCTGGCGTTCCGCGTGGTTTCGCGCGCGCGCGGGATGAATCTGAGCGCCGTGCTCGGGGCAGTGGACAACCGCAGATTCCCGATGCACACGTTTCACTGGGGCGGCTCCATGGACGTGGATGCGGTGACTACCTGGACGGCGGATTTCAAGCACATTCGCTCGAAGGGAGAATCGCGCTGGACTCCCCTGGCCGCAGACACGGCTGCTTCTCTTCGCGAAATACCAGCGGGGGCGCGGCTTGACTACGACTACTCGATGGACCAGCGCACCGTGGCGGTGAACCACAGCGAGATCACGACGCCGAAGATGCGGCTCAACATGGACGGCACTCTCGGCGCGGACGATTCGGCGGTGGAAGTGCAGCTTGATGCGGAGAACCTGCTCGATTGGGATGAGTTCATCAAATATGTGCGCGGAGTGGATGCCGAGCCGCAGCGCACCGTCGGCCGCGCCACCTGGCGCGGGCGCGTGCTGGGGCCGCTGGCCGACCCCACGTTTGCGGGGCACGTACACGCGTTCGACGCGCGCTACGGCCTTCTGAGCTGGGATGAGATCGAAGGCGACATGACGTATTCGCCGGATGAATTCCGGCTGGCCAATACGCGAGTGCGGCGCGGAAAATCCACCGCCGCGCTCGATTTGCAGCTCCAATTCGACGGCGACTGGAGTTTCCTGCCGGAGAACCGCTGGAATCTCGAGGCGAAGTTCAACCGCGGTTCGACCGACGACCTGCAAGGGCTCTTCGAGACCTCCTATCCAGCGCACGCGCTGCTGACCGGAGAATTTCGCGGCGACAACACCCGCGCCGATCCACGGATCGATGGGGATTTCCATCTTGAAGAGGCGGATGTATGGGGCGTCGCGCTCGACAGCGCGCGCGGACAGCTCCATCTGCGGCATGGCGAAGTGAGCCTGCAAGACGCCGAACTGCGCAAGAACGGCGCGATAGTGAAGGGCGATTTCGCGCTGAACACGAAAACGCGCGAAGTGGAGTTTGCGCTGCGCGGCAGCGGGATTCAGCTCGAGAAGATCAACCAATTGCAGAGCGCCTCGCTGCCGGTCGAGGGATTGTTCGAGTTCGATCTGCGCGGGAAAGGGCCGCTGCTCGCGCCCGTCGCGCAGGGCAACGTGCGGCTGACGAAATTCCGCGCCGGCTCGGATACCGTGGGGACCCTGGAAGGGCGGCTCGATTCCGATGGACGGCGGCTGCGCGTGACCATGAATTCAGCGATGACGGCAGGAACGCTGCGAGGACAACTCGATCTGGGTCTTTCGGGCGACTATCCGCTGACCGGCGAAATGATGCTCGATCACATCGACCTCGACCCCTTCATCAAGGCCGGCCTGCATCTGCAGGCGCTGACGGGCCACAGCAGCGTGGACGGCCACTTCGCGCTCTCCGGCGCGCTGCTGCGCCCGGGCTCGATGGTGATCCAGGCGGATATTTCGCGGATCGCGCTCAATTACGCGAACGTGCAGCTCGAAAACGACGGGCCGCTGCGGCTGGTCTATCGCCGCGACGAAGTGCGCGTCGAACAGGCGCATCTCCGCGGCCCGGACACCGACTTTCACTTCGCCGGTTCCGCACAATTCACCGGCAACCGCTCGCTGAAATTCGATCTGAGCGGCCAAGTGAACCTACGGCTGGTCGGCGGATTTGTCCCCCGGCTGGAAGCGCGCGGGGCGGCCCACGTGGACGCGGCTCTGGAGGGCACGCTGTCGAATCCACGGCTGACCGGCAAAGTGCAAGTGACCGATGCCGCGGCGAACTACGGCGATTTTCCCGCGGGGCTGAGCCACATGACCGGGGAATTCGTGTTCGACCGGAGCCGGCTGGTCTTCGACCATGTGACAGCCGAAGCGGGCGGCGGCACGCTCGCGCTCGCGGGCTCGGTGTCGTATGCAGAGTCGCCCGCGCGCTACGAGATCACGGTCGCGGCGAAAAGCGTGCGCATCCGCTACCCCGAAGGACTGAGCTGGCTGGCGGGCGGCACGCTGCGGCTCACCGGAACGACGCTGGCGGGAACGCTATCCGGACGAATCGTGGTGGGCCGGCTGCTGCTGGGGCCGAACGCGGACCTGGCGACGCTGATTCTGGCGTCGCAGGAAGCGCCGCGAGGCCCGGCGACGTCGTCCGCGTTTCTGCGCAACCTGCAATTCGACATTCAAGCGGATTCGAGTCCGGACGCGCGGCTGGAATGGACCGGCGCGCGCGTGCAGATCGAAGGAAGCCTGCGCGTTCGCGGCACCTGGGAGCATCCGATTCTGCTCGGGCACCTGCATCTTCTGGGCGGCGAAATGGACTTTCGCGGCAATCGCTACACGCTGAGCCGCGGCGACATCAATTTTGCGAACCCGTTCCGAATGGACCCGGTGCTGAACGTCGAAGCGACCACCACGATCAACCAATACGAGATTACGCTCGATTTCACGGGGCCGGCGAGCCACCTCTCGCTGGCGTATCGCTCCGACCCGCCGCTGCCTTCGAGCGACGTTGTCGCGCTGCTCGCGCTCGGCACCACCGGCGAAGAGAGCGCCCTGCGCTCGTCCACCGCCAGCGCGCAGAACTACGGCGCCACCGCGCTGCTTTCCGAGGCGATTTCTAGCCAGTTGGGCGGGCGGATCGAGCGATTGTTCGGCATCAGCCGGTTCCGCGTGGACCCGTTCCTGGCGGGCACCGCCACCGAGCAGAACCCGGCGGCGCGCATCACCATCGAGCAACGCGTGACGCACGACCTGACGATCACCTACAGCACGAACGCCACGTCGAACCAGCAGCAGGTGATTCAGGTGGAATATGCGGTGCGGCGCGACGTGTCGATCATTTTCCTGCGCGATATCAACGGCACGTTCGGCCTCGACGTGAAATTCAAGAAGCGATTCAAATAGAGGCTTCGCCGTCCCTCCGCGCGGCGTTATTTCTGATCCGAGGAAGGCGATTCAAGTTCCTTCAGCTCGGGATATGTCTGCGCGAGTTCGAGCAGGGTGTCGCGAATCACCTTCTCGCCCAGCGAATTTCCGGCAGCGAACGATTCCTCCTGAACCTGCTGCATGACGCCGACCATGCGCTGTCCCAGCGGCGAGGCGAAGAATTCAGCCAATCCGTTGATGTCTTCGGCGGAGAAGTAGCGGTCATAGATGGGGACCATCGTATCGATGAGGGTTTCCGGTTTTAGCCGCGCGCCGACCTTCTCGAGGAACGCGTCGGCAATTGTTTTTCCGCGTTCACCGGCCGGCAACGACCGCGCGAGCGCCGGCCGCAACTGCCCCATCACTTGATCCACGCTTTGCCGGGCGCGCGCTGACGAGCCGCTCAGTTCGAGCAAGCGCCTGATGCCGGCTTCCTTGGCTGGATCAATCTTTGCCGGAGCAGCGGGAGCGGCCGCTGGGAGCTGCGCGGGTGCGGAGTGCGGCGCGGGAGGCGCCTGGCCCAGCGCAGGCGTGGCGCAGAGAAACAGGGCGATGAGGAACGCACGGGCTTTCATGGCAGCCTCCGGACACATCCGCCGGCGAGCGCGGATTTCGGAATCGTAGCCCATTCGTGGGATGCGGCGCAAATTGCGCTACCGTGCCAAGGACATAGTGCCGCTGAATGGCACCGAATGGTTCGGCGCGCTCGAAGGATTCTGCTAGGATGGCGGGCCAGGTCGCGTTGCAGAAATGCCCACCACGCAAAATCAGGGGATGGATACGGCTGTCGCCGAACGCGAAGCGGGGCTAAAGCGCCAGCTCAGCTCGCGGCAGATTTCGATGATCGCGCTGGGCGGTGCGATCGGCACCGGACTGTTTCTCGGCAGCGCGGTTTCGGTGCATCTTGCAGGGCCGGCCGTGATTCTGAGCTACGCAGCAGGGGCCGTGATCGCGCTCGCGCTGATGTGGGCGCTCGCCGAAATGACGGTGGTGCATCCGGTGGCGGGCTCGTTCGGCGTCCACGCGGAGCTGTATCTGAACCCGTGGGCCGGCTTCGCGATGCGCTACTCCTACTGGCTCGCGCAGGTGGTGGCCATCGGCAGCGAAATGGTGGCGGCTTCGATTTACTGCCGCTTCTGGTTCCCGCAGGTGCCGTCGTGGATCTGGATTGCGGCATTTTCAATTTCGCTGATCTACATGAATGCGCGCAGCGTGGGCAGCTTCGGCACGTTCGAATACTGGTTCGCGCTGATCAAGGTGGTGACGATCACGGCGTTCCTGGTTCTCGGCGGAGCGCTGCTCGCCGGCGTGGGTTTTCAGCCGATCGGGCTGCGGCATTTCACCGCGCACGGCGGTTTTCTGCCCCACGGGTGGGCAGGCGTGGGCCTCGGCGTGGCGATGGCGATTTTCAGTTTTCTCGGCATCGAAATTGTGGCGGTGACGTCGGGGGAAGCTACCCATCCGGAAGTCGCGGTGCCGCGGGCGATGCGCTGGACGCTGGCGCGGCTGGCCATCTTCTACATCGGCGGCATGACGATCCTGGTCGCCGTGATGCCGTGGACGGAGGCGGGCCTGACGCAAAGCCCGTTCGTGCGCGTGTTCGAGAGCGCGGGGATTCCCGCCGCGGCGATGGTGATGAATTTTGTGGTGCTGACGGCGGCGCTCTCGAGCGTCAACAGCAATTTGTATCTCACCACGCGAATGCTGTTTTCGCTGGCGCGCGGTGGCTACGCGCCGCGGGCGCTCGGCGAACTGAGCAAGAACGGCGTGCCGCTCTTTGCGCTGCTGGCGTCGAGCGTCGGGATGGTGGCGGCGCTCCTTCTCGATCTGCGCTACGCGGAGACGGCGTATCTCTACATGCTCGGCGCGGCGTTTTTCGGCGGCCTGTTCGTGTGGATCATGATCTTCGCGACGCACATCGCGTTTCGCCGGCGCTACGCCGCGGGAACCGGCCGCGTGCTGCCGATGCGCTTCGCGCCGCCGGGGCCGTGGTCATCGCTGGCGGGTTTCGCGGCCTTGCTGGCGGTCTTGCTTTCGACGTGGTGGATTTCCGGGATGCGCATTACGCTCGAAGCGGGTTTGCCGTGGCTCGCGTTCGTGACGCTGTGTTACTTTGTCTGGAAGCGGGCGTGTGGCGCGAAGCCCGCGGTGGAGAAAACAGATGGATGAGCTGCTGAAGTGGCGTGAAGATTTTCCCATCCTCGAACGGACGACCTACATGATCTCGAATTCGCTGGGAGCGATGCCGCGCGGGGTCTACGACAGCCTGCATGCCTACGCCGAAGCGTGGGACACGCGCGGGGTGCGCGCCTGGGAAGAAGGCTGGTGGGAAATGGCCGTGAAGGTGGGCGACAAGGCCGGCGCGCTGATCGGCGCGGCGCCCGGCGAAATCTCGCTGCACCAGAACGTGACGCTGACGCAGGCCGTCATCTCGTCGTGCTTCGACTATTCGGGGCCGCGCAACAAAGTGGTGATGGTGGATCTGGAATTTCCGTCCATCATTTATTTTTACATGGAGCAGCGGCGGCGCGGGGCGCGCGTCGAGATGATGAAGAGCGAAGACGGCATTCATGCGCCGCTGGAGAAATTGCTCGCGGCGATCGACGAGACCACGCTGCTCGTGCCGATCTCGTACGTTCTATTCCGCAGCGCTGCAATCGTGGACGCGCGCGCCATCATCGAGCGCGCGCACAAAGTAGGCGCGATGGTGATTCTCGACGCGTTTCAGGCCGCCGGGACGGTGCCGCTGGACGTGCGCGCGCTCCAGACGGATTTCGCCGTGGGCGGCGTGCTGAAATGGCTGTGCGGCGGCCCGGGGGTGGCCTACCTCTACGTCCGCGAGGACTTGCGCAAGACGCTGCGGCCGGCGATCACCGGGTGGCTGGCGCACCAGCGGCCGTTCAATTTCGAAGTGGGCGCGCTCGACCCACGCTCGGATTCCTTCCGCTTTCTGAATGGAACGCCTCATATTCCCGCATTGCACGCCTGCCAGCCGGGGCTCGACATCGTCGCGAAGGCAAGCGTGGAGCGCATCCGCGCGAAATCGCAGCGGCAGACCGAGCGGCTGATCGAAGGCGCGCTGGCCCGCGGCTGGCGCGTGAACTCGCCGCGGAAATCCGCCGAACGCGGGGGGACGATTTCGATCGATTGCCCGCACGCGAAGGAAGTGACGCGCGAATTGCTGGCGCGCGAAATTCTGGTGGACTACCGCCCGGCGGCGGGCGTCCGCCTGTCACCGCATTTTTACAATCGTGACGAAGAGATTGATTTCGCGCTGGCGCAGATGGAAGAAATCCTGGCAACGCGCGCCTGGGAACGCCATCTCCAGCCTGCTTGAGCCGGTGCTATAATTCCGCCGCGTTTGACCCTCCCTGCGAAGGTTCGCCGTCGCCTTCTTACTTCCGGAGGGCGAGAGGAGCGCCCGAATGATCCGTATTCCCAAGCTTCTTCGCGGGCTGATTCTTGTCGTTGGCTGTGTGCTGGCGGCCTGGCTCGCGGCCAATTCGTTTTCGCGCTCCGCGGCAGCGGCGAGCGAGACGATGGCGCACCAGCCTGCGTTCAGCGAGCCAGGGATTTCTCCGGACGGCTCGACAATCGCGTTCGTGAGCGGAGGCGACATCTGGACCGTGCCGTCCTCGGGTGGAGAGGCGCGGCTGTTGATTTCCGATCCGGTGACGGAAACCAGGCCCCTGTATTCGCCGGACGGCAGCCGGCTGGCATTTGGATCCACGCGAGACGGCCACGAGAACATTTACGTGCTGACGCTTGCGACCGGCGATGTGCGGCGACTGACCTACGATTCCTCTGACGACAAGCTGGACGGCTGGTCGCGCGACGGCCAGTGGATCTATTTTTCGTCGGGGAGCCACGATCTTTCCTACATGAACGACATTTATCGCGTCCACGCGGGCGGCGGCACGCCCATGGCGGTGAGCGCAGACGTCTATGCGAACGAGTTCGAATCCGCGCCGTCACCCGACGGTTCGCGAGTGGCGTTCGCCGGGCGGAGCATCGCTTCGGCGCAATGGTGGCGCAAGGGGCACAGCCATCTCGACGAGGCGGAAATCTGGCTGCTGCAGGACACGAACCCGCCGAGCTACCAGCAAGTGAGCGACTCAGGCGCGAAGTCGCTCTGGCCGATGTGGAGCGGCGATGGCCGTTCGCTCTACTACGTCAGTGACCGCAGCGAGGCGCAGAACATCTGGATGCAGCCGATCGGGGGATCGCCGCGACAGGTGACGCCGTTCCGCGATGGGCGCGTTCTGTGGCCTTCGATCACGCCGGATGGGCGCACGATCGTCTTCGAGCGCGATTTTGGAATCTGGAAACTGGATACGCGCAGCGGGAAAGCTTCGCCGGTTTCGATTACGCGCGTGGGCGCGCCCGCCGGCCCCGCCGTCGAGCATTTGCAACTCAGCAATCACTTTCAGGAACTGGCGCTCTCGCCGGATGGGAAGAAGATCGCTTTTGTCGTGCACGGAGAAGTTTTCGCCGCCGCGGCAAAGGAGGGCGGCGAGGCGGCGCGCGTCACGTTCACGCCCGCGGCAGCGGAATCGGAGATCACGTGGTCGCCCGACAGTCTGAAGCTGGCCTATGTCTCCGACCGCAGCGGCACGAGCGCTCTTTTTCTCTACGATTTTCCGAGTGGCCCCGAGATGCAGCTGACGACAGGCGCCAGAGCCGTCGCGCGGCCGCAATTTTCGCCGGACGGCAAGCAAATCGCGTTCGAGCGGGATGGGCAGGAACTGGTCGCCCTCGATCTCGCCTCGAAGCAAGAGCGCGTGCTGGCCACCGGGCATTTCGATCGCCCGCCCTTCGGTGCGCCCCGACCCTTTGCGTGGTCGCCGGACGGCCGCTGGATCGCGTATATGCAGGTGACCGCGCTGGGATTCCGCAATGCGTTCGTGGTCGCGGCGGCGGGCGGCGATTCTCAGCCGGCCAGCTTCCTGGGTAATGTGTTCAGCGGCGTTCTCTCCTGGAGCCCCAGCGGGGCCTATCTGCTGTTCGACACGGGACAGAGAACGGAAGCGGGCCAGGTGGCGCGCGTGGACCTGATCCCGCACGCCCCGAAATTCCGCGAAGATGAGTTCCGCGATTTGTTCAAGCCGGAGGCGCCGCGGCCCACACCGCCGGCTGAGAATTCCGCTCCCGGCGCCAGCGGCGAAGCGAAGTCCGCGGCGCAAGCGACCGCAGGGGAAAAGAAGCCGGCAAAGTCAGTCGAGATTGATTTCGAGGGAATCCGCCGCCGGCTGAGCCTGCTGCCGATCGGCCTGGACGTGAACGAGCAGACCATCAGCCGCGACGGCAAGTGGCTGCTCGTCAGTGCGGAAGCTGCCGGGCAGGAAAACCTGTACGTCTACTCGCTCGACGATCTGGCAAAAGAGCCGGCGGTGGCGCGGCAATTGACTTCGACGCCGGCGCCGAAATCGAACGCGCAGTTCTCGCCCGACGGCAAGGAAGTGTTCTATCTCGAGGGCGGGACGATCCACGCGATATCGGTCGAATCGCGCCAGGCACGGATGATCGGCGTCAGCGCGGAGATGGACGTAGATTTCGCCCACGAGAAGATGGAAATGTTCGAACAGGCCTGGCGCGACCTGCGGGACAACTTCTTTGATCCGAATTTCAATGGTGCGGATTGGAACGCCGTTCATGCCGAGTACGCTCCGCGGGTGGCCGCCGCCGCAACGCCGGACGAAGTCCGCCGCCTGATTTCACTGATGGTGGGCGAGCTGAATGCTTCGCATCTCGGCATTTCCGGGCCACCCGGTGGCGGTGACGACACGGCCACGGGACGGCTGGGCGTGGACTTCGATCGCCACGAATACGAAGCCAACGGCCGGCTTCGCATTTCCCACGTGGTCCCGCTCGGCCCGGCCGATCTCGCGAAGGAGATCCACGCGGGAGACTATCTGCTCGCCGTGGATGGCGCGCCGGTGGCGCCACCGGTAAACCTCGACGCGCTGCTGGACCACACGATCGGCAAACGAATCGTCTTGAAGATTTATTCCGCGGCGGATGGGAGCAACGCACGCGACGTCGCGGTGAAACCCGTGACGAGCGGGGCGGAAAAAGAGCTGCGCTACCGGGAATGGGTGGAGGAGCGCCGGGCGTATGTCGAGAAGGCCAGCAATGGCCGGCTCGGATACGTCCACATGACCAACATGTCTCCGGCTGCCCTGGAACAGCTCTTTCTCGACCTGGACGCGCAGAACCAGTCGAAACAGGGCGTGGTGATCGACGTGCGGAACAACAACGGCGGGTTCGTCAACGTGTATGCGATTGACGTGCTGGCCCGGCGCGGATACTTGACGATGACGCCGCGCGGCTCTTCATCGTTCCCCGCGCGCACACAACTCGGCCAGCGCGCGCTGGAGCTGCCCACGATCCTGGTGACGAACCAGCACTCGCTGTCGGACGCGGAAGACTTTACCGAGGGCTACCGCTCGCTCCATCTTGGCAAAGTAGTGGGCGAGCCGACCGCGGGCTGGATTATCTACACGTCGGGCACGCCGCTGATTGACGGCTCGTTCCTGCGGCTGCCGTTCATCAAGATCACCGCGGCTGACGGCTCGCCGATGGAGTTTCACCCGCGGCCGGTGGATGTGCCCGTCGTCCGGCCGATTGGGGAAAGCTATACGGGCAAGGACTCACAGCTCGATGTGGCGGTGCGCGAGTTGCTGAAGCAGATTGACGCACAACCCAAATAGAACGCGAGCCATGGAAACAAACGGCACCGGCGGAGGCCGCTCGGCCGCCGTGGATTTTGCAGCGCGGCGGCGCGAGATGGTCGAAGAGCAGATCCGGGAACGCGGCATCACCGATGCGCGCGTATTGGAGGCTATGCTCAGCGTGCCGCGGCACGAGTTTGTCCCGCCGGAGATGGTCGCGCAGGCCTACATGGATCAGCCGCTGCCGATTGGCGAAGGGCAGACCATTTCGCAGCCGTTCATGGTGGCGGCGATGGCCGCGGCGCTGCAACTTACCGGCTCCGAGCGCGCGCTCGAGATCGGCACCGGCTGCGGGTATCAGGCGGCGGTGCTTTCGCGGGTCGCGCGCGAGGTTTTCACCATCGAAGCGCACGAAGCTCTGGCGGTTGCAGCGCGCGCGCGGCTTGCCCGGTTGGGATATGCGAACGTGCAGGTCCGCGCGGGAGACGGCACGCTTGGCTGGCCGGAGGCGGCGCCGTTTGAAGCGATTCTCGTCACTGCGGCAGCGCCCGCCGTGCCGCCGCCTTTGGTGGGCCAACTGACGGAAGGCGGGAGGCTGGTGATCCCCGTAGGCACACCGGAAATGCAGGAACTGCGCCGGCTGACGAAACGCGAGGGCAAGACCACGCAGGAAATACTTTACGATTGCCGATTCGTCCCGCTCGTCGGCCGCTACGGCTGGCGCGATCCGCTGGCCCGATGAACATTCCCCCGCTCGAGCTTTCCATCATTATCCCCGCCTACAACGAAGAACTGCGCCTCCCCAAAACGTTTGCCAGCATCCGCGACTATTGTAAGAAGCGCGGGATTACGCCGGAACAGGCCGAAGTGATTGTGGTGGATGACGGCTCGACGGACGGAACCGAGGGCGTCGTGGATTCCTGGAAACGCGATTTGCCGCACTTGCGGCTGGTCTCGAACGGGCGGAACCGCGGCAAGGGATTCAGCGTCCGCCACGGCATGCAGGAAGCGAGAGGGCGGATCGCGCTTTTCACGGACGCCGATCTTTCCGCGCCGATCGAAGAGACGGAGAAACTACTTGCGGCGCTGCGCGGCGCGGATGTGGCCATCGGCTCGCGGGCAGTGGACCGCAGCTTGATCGCCGTCCATGAGTCTCCCTGGCGCGAGCTGGCGGGAAACATCTTCAACTTGCTGGTGAAATTGCTGACCGGGCTTCCGTTTCAGGATACGCAGTGTGGCTTCAAAGCATTTGTGCGCGAGCGCGCGAGGATTGTTTTCGAGCAGCAGCGAACCGAAGGTTTTGGCTTCGATGCCGAGATCCTTTTTCTCGCCAAGCGGCACGGCCTGCGCACCGTGGAAGTTCCCGTACGGTGGGCGCACGACCCGGCGACACGAGTTCACATGCTGCGCGACAGCGTGCAGATGTTTCTGGACCTGGTGCGCGTCCGCTGGAACGGGCTGCTGGGCCGCTACCCGAGGCGAGCCGGCTAGGATTTCCTTCGGCGAGGGCATTCCCCCAGCGAACCAGGAATGCGGCGATGAGTCCTTGCTTAAACTTTACAATACAAAGTACTTGACAAGTGGAGTTCCCTGCGCTAGGTTTGTGCATGCTTTCCCCGGACCCCACACCGCGCCGCGAGCCGATTGCGCTCGACGACCGCGCCCGCGACAACCTGCGCTACATCCGCGAAACCATGGAGCGCGCCGCGTCGTTCACGGCTGTGCCCGGATGGGGCGGTGTGGCGATGGGTATTACGGCGCTCGGCGCGGCTGCAGTGGCGTCTCGCCAGACGAGCGTCGAGGCTTGGCTGTTGACCTGGCTAGGCGAAGCGACCGTCGCCGCAGGCATCGCCGCGTGGACGATGTTCACGAAGTCGCGCGCCGCCGGTGTTCCGCTGTTTTCCGGGCCGGGAAGAAAATTCGCGCTGAGTTTCACGCCGCCGCTTTTCGTCGGCGCACTTCTGACGATTGCCTTCTATCGCGCGGGCCTGGCGGCGGCAATTCCCGGCATGTGGTTGCTGCTCTACGGCACGGGCGTGATGACGGGCGGGGCGTTTTCGATCCGGATCGTGCCGCTGCTGGGGCTGTGCTTCGTCGTGCTGGGCGCGGTGGCGCTGTTCAGTCCCGTCGGCTGGGGCGACGCTTTTCTGGCGGCGGGATTCGGCGGGCTGCACATTGTTTTCGGGGCTGTGATTGCGAGGAGGTACGGTGGCTAGATTGGGAGCATTTCGGCGGGAGCGCCCGCAGAAGACGGGTGCCACGAAGACGAGCCGTGGAGCAGGAGCCGCAGCGGCCTTCGGATCTCCACAAGGAAAGCTCGATCTCGACCGCGTGATTCACGAGCGAACGCGCCTCGGGATCGTCAGCGCGCTGGCGGTGAACGATTCGCTGACTTTCGGCGAACTGAAGCAGTTGCTGGGCGCGAGCGACGGAAACCTGAGTGTCCACGCGCGAAAGCTCGAAGACGCAGGCTACATCGCGTGCACCAAATCGTTCGAGGGACGCCTGCCGAAGACGGAATACCGGCTGACCGGCGTGGGCCGGCGGGTGCTCGAGCGGTACCTGAACCACATGGAAGCGCTGATCCGAGTGACGCGGGAGGGATAGGAGCGGTCGTAAAATTTTTTGCCAGGACACTTTATGACACAGAGTACTTTGTCAAGAACGAAATCCTCTGGAATTCACGTGGCCATCCTGATGGACGGGAACGGACGCTGGGCCGCCACCCGCGGCCGGCCGCGCTCCGAGGGACATCGCGCGGGCGTCGAGTCGGTGCGCCGCGTGGCCGCCGCCGCACCCGGGATGGGCATCAGCACACTGACTCTGTTCGCGTTTTCGGCGGACAACTGGCAGCGGCCCAGGGCGGAAGTGGACGCGCTTTTCGGCATTTTGCAGGAATACCTCGAACAGGACGCGGCGCAGTGTGCGGCGCAAAGCATTCGGATGCGCGTCATCGGCCGCCGCGACCGGCTGCCCCTTCCGCTCGTGCGCGCGATGGAACAGGCTGAGGCGGCGACGGCGAGCGGGGCCGCGCTCGACCTGCGCATCGCGGTGGACTATTCGGCGCGCGATTCCATCTTGCGCGCGGCGTGCTGGCTAATTTCGAGCCTCGAAGTGTCGCCCGGCGAGTTCTCCCGCTTGTTGGGGCGCGTCACCCATTCCGGCGAGCCCTCCGCAGAAGTGGACCTGCTGATCCGCACGGGCGGCGAGCGGCGGCTGAGCGACTTTCTGTTGTGGGAATGCGCCTACGCGGAGCTGTTCTTTACCCCGGTGCTGTGGCCCGACTTCGACGCCGCGGATCTGGCGGCTGCGATGCGCGAATTTTCGACGCGCGAGCGGCGCTTCGGGAAAAGTTCTCCGGCGCCAGCCATCGCGAATTCCTAAAGGGAGGTGAATGCTCATGGAATGGAAGCAAACGATGACGGTGTTCAGCGCGCTTTCTTTTCTCGGCACCACAGCGCTGCTGGCGAGCGCCGGCGTCGCACTTGCCGCGACGTGGGCGATCGGTGAGCAACGGCTGTCGCGCGGCGCGACGACGATTTCGCAGTGGGCATTCGGCGGGCGCGGCCTCAAGGCCAAGATCGCACCGGCGGCGATGGTCCTGGCGGGCGGTTACCTGCTTGTTTTGCTGGGGGCATCCTTCGCGAGCCACACGTGGACACTGGGGCCCGGCGAAGAAGAATATTTCTGCGAAGTGGACTGCCATATCGCCTATTCGGTGACGGGAGTGGCGCAGATCAAGACATTGGGCGCCGGCGCCGTGACGGCCGGCGGGACGTTCTACGTGGTGACTGTCCGTACGCGATTCGACGAACATACGATTTCACGGCATCGCGGTAACGCGTGGCTTGTGCCAAGCCCGCGCGCCCTCATGATGGTGGATGACGATGGCCGCGAGTATCCCGTTTCGGCCGCGGGCGAGGCGGCGCTGGCGAAGGGAGGCGGCGCAGGAACGTCGATGACGCAACCTTTACGGCCGGGTGATTCGTACATGACGCAGATTGTTTTTGATTTGCCGCACGACGCGCGCCATCCGCGCCTGCTGATTTCGAGTCCGACGAACCCTACGTGGATAGGCAGACTTCTCATCGGCGACGAGAACAGCCTCTTCCACAAGAAAGTGTTTTTTCGCCTCTCCTGAGTGAAAGCGACGGCAAGTGCGAGCTGCGGCTGAACAACAGCAGTTCGAGCATTGAGATCCTCAAAGCCACGAAGTAATTGCGCTGTGGCGCCGGTTAGTTCGCCGCCTTGACGATCGCAAACGCTTTCTGGAGGATCCGCGTGACGGCCGGCGAGAGGGCGTAACGGGCGAGATCATCCTCCGCGACCAGGGTGACTTCGCTGGCGTCACCGCCCGGGCTCGGATTGCCTCCCATTGCTTCACACAAGTAATCGAGAATCACGAAGTGATATTGCGGACGGTCCGCCGCGCCGGGGAAAATCCGCTCGAACGCTTCGAGCAGTTCGCCGACGCGTACGTCGAGGCCGGTTTCTTCCCGCAATTCGCGGCGCACGCCTTCGGCAATGGTTTCGCCGAGCTCGAGCGTTCCGCCGGGGATGGACCACTGGCCCGCGAGCGGCTCGCCGCTGCGGCGAATCAGCAGTGCACGGCCGTCCTGAATGACGACGCCGCCGACGCCAACCACCGGCCGTTCCGGATATTCTCGATTCCCCATGTGTTTTGTGCGACGCTATTGCTCCACACGCAGCGTTGCGGAAATGCTTGTCACTGGCGTTATATAATACGCTTGCGTGTCCACCATTCAGCCAGTCAAGGAGGCGCGGTCTTGGTGAGATGCCCCGATTGTGATGCTCAGATCGACATTGACGAAGACGAGGTCGAAGAAGGCGAGATCCTGAGCTGCCCCGAGTGTGACGTCGAGGTCGAGGTGGTCCAGGTTCATCCTGTCCATCTCAATGTCATCTCCGAAGAGGAAGATGACGAGATCGAGGACAAAGGGGGCGAGGAAAAGGCTGTGGGGGAATCCGACGCGGAGGAGGAAGTCGAGTAACCCCTCGTCGCGCCCGTCCCTGCATCTTTTCCCCGGGCTTCGACATCCCATTTTGAGGAACCGTTTCTCTACGCTCGTTTTTCTGCTTGCCGGGCTGGCGCTGTGTCTCCCGGGAAATCCGGGTGTCGCGGCGCAGAAGAAGAGTAAGAAAGAGATTTACGAGAGCCAGGGGCTGCTGTACGGCACGGTGTTCACGGACAAGGGTTTTCTGCTGCCGGGCGCGGAGGTAAACGTGAGGCGCACGACTGAGCGCAAGGCGATGTGGAAGGGGATGTCGGATCGCCGCGGCGAATTCGCGATTCGCGTGCCCGGCGGGGCGGAATACGAGATCACCGTGAAGGCAAAGGGATTTGCCCCGATGGCGAAGACGGTGAGCGCATCTGCGGGCGGCCGTCAAGATCTGCTGTTCCGGCTCGAACTCGCCCCGGAAGGAAAGAAACGATGAAGCGCCGAATGGGCCGCCAAGGGATGGCGATTCCCGCAGCCATGCTCCTGCTTGCGTTTGCCGCATTTTCGTGGGCGCAGAGCGAGAAACGCGACTCGCAATTGCGCACGGTGCACGGGACGGTGACCGACCGAGCGGAAAATCCAGTGCCCGGCAGCATCATCTATTTGAAAAATGTGAAGACTCTCACGGTGGTCACGCACATCGCGGATGACGAAGGCAAATACCGGTTCAGCGGCCTCGATCCCAACGTGGATTACGAAATCCATGCTGAGAAAGAAGACATGATGTCGGCGACGCGCACGATCTCCAGCTTCGACAATCGCAAAGATATTCCCATCTTTCTGAAACTCGACAAGAAAAAGAACAAGTAGGCATCCACCTCGCCGGCTGTGGGTGCGAATGATTCGGTCCCTGGGCCAAGCCGTCGCCGGAGACTGGGACTGACAGGCGGAGAAACACTTCGTCAGAGTTTCCAGGCTGCTTGAGACGACGCGGGCTGCGGGGCGATAACGCGAATGGCACCGGGGAGGACGGAAATCTCCACCGGGCTTTCCCCGAGCAGCTCGCCATCGCCGTGCAGGAGTGCGGGGCGATCGGCGCTCAGGCGGATTCGGCGGGCTCGGTAACGGTGAATTTCCGGCCAGCGCAAATCTCCCGTGCGCAAGAGAATGGGAATCGCTTCGAAAATGCGCGGCCAGGGGAGCGGTTCCACCAGCGTAACGTCCAGCCAACCGTCGTCAATCTGCGCGGCAGGTGCGATTCGGAAGCCGCTGCCATAGCAGGGGGCATTCGCCAGGGCGGCAAGCAGGGCCTTTCCGGCCCATCGGACCGTCCCTGTCTCTGTTTCGATCTCGGCCTCCAGACCGAGCGGCTTGTATCGCCGCAAGGCCCAGAGCGCTCCTGCCAAATAACGCGTGACGCCCGGCCAGCGGCGAAATCGTGAGTTCGCCAGTTGGGCGGCTTCAGCGTCAAGACCAATGCCGCCAGCGCCGACGATCCAGGACATGTGGCCGTTTGCGAACGTTGCCTGAAGGACGTCCACGGGCCGCGGGCTTTCTTTCAGGAAGAGCTGTGCGGCCGTGAGCGGGTCTTTGGGGATGCCGAGCGCCTCGGCGATGTCGTTCCCGCTGCCTGCGGGAAAGAAGCCGAGGAGGATATCGGTGCCGAGCGCGCCTTCGACAAGATGATGAAACGCCCCATCACCGCCAAGCACGGCGACGCAGCCATATCCCGTGGCAGCAGCCCCGGCAGCGCGCAGCCGCAAGTCGTTCACATTTTGTGCGACGTGAAAGTCTGTGGAGATCCCGTGGCGAGAGAGAAAATCTTCTATGTACGGACGCGCACGCAGAGCCCGCCCGCGGCCGGCGACCGGGCTGACGACCACGAGAGTTTTTCGCGGAGTGCGGGACATTCAGGCTCGTCTACCATACTGGAATGCTCCCGTACATGCCCGGCGCAAAAGACATTCGGAGAGCTGGCGCCGGCGGTGAGACTCGAAGCTGCTGCCCGCATCGAAACGACGCAAGTGATTGGTTCTACCGAACGCCAAAAGCGCTCATGACGCCCGATGCGGTTACGCTCTTTTCAAGGCTTGCGCGCGACAAATGTGCTATTGCCATAAGTCTTTCGCAGGATTTGAACCGTTTCGATCACAGGCCAGAGTAGCCGGTCAATCACCGCTGTCGGTGCGTAGGCAGCATGTTTCAGGGACGATACAACCCCGCGCCGGAGATTGTGCTCTTGCCGAAACTCCTGGTGCGTTAGCTTTACATCCTGGAACGTGAACTTTTGCTTCCTCAGCCGTGTTTTCACGTAAAACGCCAGCCAGTTATAAGGCGCCATCTTGAAGATTTTTCGATTGTTATCTTCCTTCTCCAACATCAAGCCGGTTGCTTCCAGGTATCGGCGCACAGTCCTTCGATTGAAGAAATACAGATGACGGGGCACGTCTTCGCAAAACAGATGCCGGGAAGCAAGGCTGTCAGAATTCGGAACTTGAAAAACAAACACCCCGCCCCTCTTGAGAGCGCTGGAAGCCTTGCGAAAGTAGGCCATCGGATCGTGCACGTGTTCGAGAACCGCCCACGCGGTAATCGCATCGTACGTGGGTTGGGTCACCGGAATATCCTGAAACTGCTGCGAATACACTTTGAAATCATGGATGCGCTGCGAGGAATCGGAAGTCTCCACGCCTTCTACACGCCACCCTCGAGCCTTCATGAATCTCGGAAAATCTCCGTTTGCACAACCGACGTCCAATAACAAGCGCTGCCTACCGGCCTCTTCCATATCCCGCAGGTACTTCGCTTCTTCCCCGAGCCGCCGCCGGAGATAGCGTTTGTAGCTTTTTGTCCATGTCTGTTCGAAATACTCCGGTGGGTAATGTATTTGTATTTCGCTGATGGATGGCCTCGGATTTACAAAACCCAGGCCACATTCATCGCATTCAACGATCGTGAAGAACTCTTTCGGAAAGAACCGCCGGTCAGGCATTTCGTAGACCACGGTGTGACGGCTCGAGCCACACAGGTTGCAGGCGACGATCTCCAAAGAGAGTTTCCCTGCTTCAGTGGTTTTCAAAAGCCCACGCCAGTCGGTTGCGCCGGTTCATACGAACAATCTTACTTTCCGGCGCCTTTCGCGGCGTTGCCGTTTTGCGCGAGGCTGTGCATGCCGAGTGGGATTATAACCCCCGGCAGACTGTTTCGCTGAGAGCGGTTGGGAAACACCAGGTAGGTCAATTCGAAGAAACGCGCGAAGAGATGGTGCCGGCGGTGGGACTCGAACCCACGACCTAGGGATTATGAGACCCTCGCTCTACCTCTGAGCTACACCGGCACCGGAGAGCCCTTGTGATGCTACGGGGTTGGTTTGGCGGGTGTCAAGACATGCGTGGCCGAGCGAAAATATCACCAAGCGCTGAAACATCCAAGCAATGGAGATCGATGGCTTGACAAAAGTCCCGAAGATCTTAGTACCGACGTACCGTTGACACCCTGCGGAAGAGGACGCTACTTTGCCTGTGACAATTCGGCGAAGGCCCTGGCGCTGCCAGGTAGGGGGGGTGTGTACCGTTTAGGCACACACCCAAGTGTTTTCCCCCTTGACACCACCCGGCCACCTATACTCCCCCAAGCTGTTTACCTAGGCTCGGAGGACAATATGAACAGGTGGTTAACGGTGGTCATCCTGGTGCTGTTGGTGCTGACGGCTGGGGTTGGGCTGCGAAACATCATGGCCCATCCAACAGTTGCAAGCACTGGCGCTCCAGTTCCGCCTTCCCCCTGGCTCACGGCGAGCACAGGCGCACCGGTTCCGCCCTCTCCTTGGGCGAGCACCGGGGCCCCGGTCCCGCCATCACCCTGGAGATAGCGATCTGGGGCCCGCGTAAGCGGGCACGGAGTTGGGCCAAGCGCCGGATTGAAGACGAATGCTTGGCCCGTTTGATTACGCGCTTTGGGTGCTGAGCTTCCTTGCGGAAGCCTATGTGGTGGTCTGTGCGGTCAAGCGCGGAACCTTCCTGAGATATGCCAGCTTAAACATCTACATGATCGCCGCCGCCTTGGTTTCCGTCGGCGAGTTCTTGGTTTTGCGACAGCATGGTTTTAGTTCAAGGGAGTACTATTTCTACTACTACTACTCTGATTGCTTGCTGACCGTCTTGCTCTTCTTCGTTGTCCGCGGGCTCTACGCGCACGTGTTTAAGGAAATGCGTGCCGACCGCTACCTCCGGATTGGAGCCGCGCTGCTGCTCGCGGCCACCGCGCTGTTTTCTTACCTTGTCGTTCGAGAAAACAAGGACCATCTGACGGGCCGGTTTGTAGTCGAACTGGGGCAAAATCTTTATTTCGTAGGTGTCGTGCTTACCTACCTGCTTTGGGCCGCAGTCCTGAAACTGCGCGAGACGCGAACGCGCCTGATCCAGCTTGTTCTCGCGCTGGGCGTGTATTTCAGCGGAACGGCAGCGACTTTCGCAATCCGGAACATGTTTGGGAACGTTCACTTCGTAAGCGTCATTCAGCCTCTGCTGGGAACCTGGCTGCCGCTGGCATGGGCCTACACGTTTACCAGGGTTTCCGAGGACGCGCGGCTGGCGACGGCGCGACTCGTAGCGAAGGCGGCTCGATGATTGCAGCCCTCATCGCGGTGATTTCGATGGCTGCGCTGTTGCAGTTTTTTGTCTCCTATTGCCGTTCGATTATTGCCGCGTCGAGGAAGCTGGAGCTCTCCGAGCAGGTTCGCGAAGTGACGGGCATTGATAAACAGCCGGTCGGTGGCGAGGAGTTCGGGCGGCTGCTGCAATTGGTTCGTCTCTGTCCCGCGCGTGGCGACGACCGCATGGACATTCGTCTGGTGGGTCTGTATTTCCGATTGCTGAATCTGCTGCGGGGAATCGGGCGCGCGGTATCCAAAGATCTCGCGGGCTGGAGCGAGCGCGAGCGCCAGACTTGTTCGTACTTTGCGGCGGTCGTATTAGATCGCAGGATTGCGTACAGCCGTGACCTGCTGGCCCAACAGTTGAGCGATCGCGGCTGAGTGCGAGGGCCTCAGGATTTTGATTTGCCGGCGACCGGATGGCAGGTTGCCGGCATTTTTGTTTTCTGGCCCGGGAAGCAAAGGGACGCTGTACCGGGCCGCGCTCGCCTGTTACGATAGAAAGGACGCGCCGCTCCGCGCTGGAATCTCCCTCCGATGAGACGAAAGACCAAGCTTCAACTGCACGTCCTCGATACGATCCGGCGGCATCGGATGATGCAGGCGGGCGATCGCGTGGCCGTGGCCGTTTCTGGCGGCGCCGATTCGGTGGCGCTACTGCGGCTGCTGGAGGACATGGCGAACGAGCTGGGGATCACCCTCTGCGTGGTGCACTTCAATCACGCATTGCGGGGCGCCGAATCGGATGTGGATGAGCAGTTTGTCGCGGAATTGGCGAATGAAGCAGGATTGGAGTTTGTTTCTGTACGAGAGGACGTTGCGGCGGCAGCCCGCAACCACGGCTGGAACCTCGAAGACGCGGCGCGGCGTTTGCGGTATGCGTTTTTTGTGCGCGTTGTGGAAAGCGGGCGCGCCACACGCGTCGCGGTGGCACACAGCGCTGACGACCAGGCAGAGACGGTCCTGGCACGGATCATTCGCGGCACAGGTTTGACGGGACTGGCCGGGATTTATCCGGTGGTTGGCCACGTCGTGCGGCCGTTGATCGAAGTCCGGCGCGCGGAGCTGCGCGCTTTTTTGGAGCATCGAGGACAGGCGTGGCGCGAAGACGCGAGCAATCGCGATACGCGCCGGCTCCGGGCGCGGCTCCGGCTCGATTTGCTGCCCGATCTGGAAGAGAAATATAACCCCGCGATCGTGGAGCGCCTGAACGCCCTTGGAGATCTAGCGCGGGAGGACGAGAAACTGTGGGCAGTGCTCGTGGAAGATCGTTTCCGCACGCTGGCCACGCGAAGCGAAGAAGGAATCTCGCTTGGCATCCCGGACCTGCTCTCGCCACTGCGGCTTGCGCCGGAGGAAGTGCGCGCTCTATCCCAGCGCCTGGTTCGCCGCATCCTTGAGGAACTTCGCGGCGACCGCTCCGGCATCACCATCCGGCACGTCCTCGACGTGCTTTACCTGGCCCGCGAATCCTCGAGCGGCCGGCGGATTCAACTGCCCGGCGTCGTCATCGAAAAAATCTTCGATCGCCTGCTCTTTTCGTCGGCACCCAGCGCCGAGCAAACAGCACAGGCAGAGGAAACCGGCGCGGACGCTGATTCGTATCAGTATGTAGTGGAGCTGCCGGCATCGGGATCGGCGATGATTGCGGTTCCCGAAGTAGGGCGGCGCTTCCAACTGAAATTGATTGACTGGCCTGCGTGCGCGCGCGACACTAAAAGGGCGGTCGAAGCCCTCGATGCGGACCGGCTCCGCAGTCCCCTAGTCTTGCGGAACTGGCGTCCCGGTGACGCCTATCGCCCTCGCGGGCGGGGCGGGGTGCGAAAGCTGAAGCAACTCTTCCTGAAAGACAGGATTGCCGTCCGCGAACGGGCTCGGTGGCCGGTGCTGACCAGCGCCGGAAAGCTGGCCTGGGTGCGGGGCATGCCCCCGGCTGAAGAGTTTGCCGCCGGACGTGAGACGCGGAAGGGTCTTGTGATCGCAGAAGAGGGGCTGTGAGGCTGCCGTGAAGGTTGCCTTCACCAAACAACGGCTTGCGTCACGAGTTGCCCGATTGGGCCACGAGATCACGAGGGATTACCGCGGACGGACGCTGGATGTCGTCGTCATCCTGGAGAACGCGTTCGTGTTCGGGGCGGACCTGGTACGGCACATTTCTCTGCCGGTGGTCTGCCATTTTGTGCGGTCGGAAATGCGCGAAGTGCAGATGGGCGGCTACGAGCGGCGCGAGATATTTTTCAGTCCGCAGCCCAATCTGGCCGGCCGCGACGTCCTGATCGTGGACGCCGTACTGCACACCGGGGTGACGCAGGAATTCCTGCTCCGGCGGCTGGAAGAGGGCAGGCCGCGCTCGTTGCGCCTGGCTGTGTTGTTCGATAAGCCGCAGGAGCGCAAGGTGGACCTGCAGCCCAAGTACACTGGGTTTGCTGCGGCGTCTAAATACTGGGTGGGTTATGGACTGGCAGGACGGAAAGGGATGTTTCGAAATTTGCCCTATGTGGGTCTCGCCGAATCCGCTGCCCGGCCGGCGCGTCGCGCCGGGCCAGGTCGCCGGCGCCGGCGGCAAGGGACGTAAGGGCCAGAAGTGTGAGGTAATCCAGTGAACTCAACCGTACGCACTATTCTTTTTTGGCTATTCATGATCCTGCTCGCGGTGGTGCTGTGGAAGATGGCATCCACGGGCGGGCAATCGGCCCATGACGATGAGCCGAGCTACACGAAGTTTCTCGCGCAGATCCAGTCGGGCAACATCAAAGAAGTGACGATCTACCTTTCGCAGAACAGCGCCGAAATTCAGGGCGAATACCGCGAAGGCGGAAAATTCCGCAGCGTGACGGTTGCCAACTCCTCCATCCCCGACATCACCAAGTCCCTCGAAGAAAAGGGCGTGCTGATCAACATCAAGGAAGTGAGCCGCGCCGATTGGTTCATCGTGCTGGTGAACGCCGCGCCGATCCTTCTGTTGGTGGCGATCTGGATCTTCATGATGCGGCAGATGCAGGCGGGCGGAAACAAGGCGCTCAGCTTCGGAAAATCCCGCGCACGGCTGTTGACGGCGCAACAGAAGAAAGCCACGTTCAAGGACGTCGCCGGAATTGACGAGGCGAAGGAAGAGCTGCAGGAAATCATCGACTTCCTGAAGGACCCGCAGAAATTCCAGAAGCTCGGCGGACGCATCCCGAAGGGAGTGCTGCTCGTCGGGCCGCCGGGCACCGGGAAGACGCTGCTCGCGCGGGCCATCGCGGGCGAGGCGAACGTGCCGTTCTTCTCCATCTCCGGCTCGGATTTCGTCGAAATGTTTGTCGGCGTGGGCGCGAGCCGCGTGCGCGACCTTTTCGAACAGGGCAAGAAGAACGCGCCGTGCATCATCTTCATTGACGAAATCGACGCGGTCGGCCGGCATCGCGGCGCGGGCCTCGGCGGCGGGCACGATGAGCGCGAACAGACGCTGAACGCGCTGCTCGTCGAAATGGACGGCTTCGAATCGAACGAAGGCGTGATCCTGATCGCCGCGACGAACCGGCCGGACGTGCTGGACCCGGCGCTGTTGCGGCCGGGACGCTTCGACCGGCGTGTGGTGGTGCCGCGGCCGGACGTGCGAGGCCGCGAAGAAATTCTCCGCGTGCACACGCGCAAGGTGCCAATTTCCGAGGACGTGGATCTTTCCGTGATCGCGCGCGGCACGCCGGGCTTTTCCGGCGCGGATCTGGCGAACCTGGTGAACGAAGCGGCGCTGTGGGCCGCGCGGCAGAACCGCAAGTTCGTCATGATGGTGGACTTCGAAATGTCCAAGGACAAAGTCCTGATGGGCGTCGAACGGAAGTCCATGATCCTCTCCGAAGAAGAGAAGAGGAACACGGCGTATCACGAGGCGGGCCACGCTCTGGTGGCCACCATGACGCCGGGCGCCGATCCCCTGCACAAGGTGACGATCATCCCGCGCGGCATGGCGCTGGGCGTCACCATGCAGCTCCCGATCGACGACAAGCATACCTACACGAAGGAATTCCTCGAAGCGCAACTGACCGTGCTGATGGGCGGGCGGGCCGCCGAGGAAATTTTCCTGAACCATCTCACGACCGGCGCGGGCAACGACATCGAGCGCGCCACCGAAATCGCGCGGGAGATGGTCTGCGAGTGGGGCATGAGCACGCTCGGCCCGCTCACGTTCGGCAAGAAGGAAGAGCAGATCTTTCTCGGCCGCGAGATTGCGCAGCACCGCGACTATTCGGAAGACACGGCGATCAAGATCGACCAGGAAGTCCGGGTGATCGTCACCGAAAGCTACACGCGCGCGCGGACGCTTCTCGAAACCAATCGCGAGGCACTCGAGCGGGTGGCGCAGGCGCTGCTCGACCGCGAAGTGCTCGACGCGAGCGAGCTCAAGCTGCTGGTCGAAGGCAAGCCGCTGCCCGAAAAGGTCAAGCCGCCCTCCGCGGCGCCGCCGGTGCCCACGAAGGAACCGCAGCTCACGCTGCGTCCGGAACCGCGGTCCATGCCCGGTCTTGCCAAGGGCGAAAAGCCCGCTCCGGCGTAATCAGAGTCCATCACCGCAGGGATTGCCCGGCGCAACGCAATACGGCGCCGGGCATTTTTATTTCTGCGCGTCCTGTTTCTCACTTCCCGAGCGTTTTTCCAAGCTTCACGCTTCGGTCAAGCCTCGCAAAATGGGCGTAGAATAGCGGCATGGCGAAGAAGCCGCCCGCGCCGATTGAAGTTGCCTGCCCGTGCTGCCAGGCGAAGCTCACGGTGGACCCGGAGCTTGCCGTCGTGCTTTCACATGTATCCCCGCCGAAGCCGCCGCCATCGGTGGACCTGGACGACACGGCGCGCTTGTTGCGCGAGCAGGCGGAACGCGTCGAAGCGAAATTCCGCGAGTCTGTCGAAGCGGAACGAACGAAGGAAGACGTGCTCGAGCGGAAATTCCGCGAGAGCCTGAAGAAAGCCAAGGACCAGCCGGTCGAAAAGCCCCTCCGCGATTTTGATCTGGATTGACACTGCGCCCGGCAGAGCAGCGAAAGACTTCACCAGCTATGCGTTACGCTGGGACCCTTCGCCTTGCTCTGGATGACAAGTAGCCTGAAGGGGTGCTGTGTCGAGCGGATGGGTCTTCCTGAGAGCTGGTTCAGTCGGGCCGAAGAAGGATCTCACCCAACGGGCCTTGGCATCCTCCACCCTTTCTGCCAATTCCCGCACTGTGGTCTAATCATGCCTTCATGTTTCGGAGGAAAAAGTACCGGCTGCGGCTTCCGTCGCGGACGCTCGTCCTCGGCGAGCGCACGCTGGTGATGGGTGTGTTGAACGTCACGCCTGACAGTTTTTCCGACGGAGGGCAATTCCACGACACCGAGCGAGCCGTCGAACGCGCGCTCGAGATGGAAACGCAGGGCGCCGACATCATAGACATCGGTGGCGAATCCACGCGGCCGGGTTCTGAAGATACTTCGGCGGAGGAAGAACTCGCGCGCGTCCTGCCCGTGCTTGAAAAGCTGCGCGGACGGCTGAAAATCTCCCTCTCGATTGACACGCGCAAATCTACCGTCGCCGAAGCTGCGATCGCTGCCGGCGCCGAACTCATCAATGACGTGACGGCGCTGCGCGCCGATCCCGCGATTGCCAATGTCGCGAAGAAGTCGCGCGTGCCGCTGGTCCTGATGCACATGCGCGGCGAGCCGAAAACGATGCAGAAGCTTCCATTCGCGCACAACGTGTTGCGCGACGTGACGAGCGGCCTGCGAGCGGCCTTCGCGCGCGCGCGGAAGGCAGGCGTGCCGAAGTCGCAGATTATCCTCGATCCCGGCATTGGCTTCGGCAAGAGCTACGAGCAGAATTACGAATTGCTGGCGCGCCTGCCCGAGCTTGCGCGGCTGGGCTGCCCGATTCTGGTCGGCGCGTCGCGAAAATCGTTTCTGGGGCACACGCTTGGCGGCGCGGCGCCCGCCGAGCGCATCTGGGGCACAGCCGCCACCGTCGCGGCAAGCATTCTGGGCGGGGCGCACATCGTGCGCGTCCATGATGTAGCGGAGATGGTGCAGGTCGCGCGCGTCACCGACGCCGTCCTTGCAGCGCGCTAGCAACGCGCGGATTCCACCGGCGGTTACGCTATAATCCGCGGACGAATTCATGGCTGCGACACCGCAGCCGCGGAGGAATCACACAATGCCGCGACGCACCGGGTTTATCTTTGCCTCCCTGCTTCTCTGCTTCCTTGCCGCGCTGCTTCCTGTCTCGGCACAGCTTCCGCCAGTGAAGACAAACCCCGGCCCGCAGCCTCCCAAGGGCGAAGGGTCGTGCTCGGTCGAAAAATCCTGCGCCGACGTGGCGCCGCAGATGATCCAGAGCGCGCTGGGAGTTTCGCCGCTCGAAGAAAATCTCCGCCGGTTGACGGATGAAATCGGCGGGCGCGTGACGGGCTCGGCGGCGGCGGACAAGGCCGTGGGCTGGGGCGTGGAAGCGTTTCGCCGCGCGGGCGTTGACGAAGTGCATACGGAAAAATTCACCGTGGCCTCGGGTTGGAGCGAAGGACGGACCCGCGTGGACGTGCTGGGGCCGGCGCCGTTTCCGGTGCGGCTGGTTTCGATCGGCTGGTCGCCGCCCACACCGGAGGACGGCATCACCGCCGAAATCGTGGACGTGGGCAAGGGAGACGACGCCGGCTTTGCGCGCGCGGGTGATGCGGCGAAGGGCGCGATCGTCCTGGTGCACAGCGAGTTTCTGCAAACCTTTGAGGATCTCTTCAACGAATACATGCAGGGCCCTGCGATCATCGGCCGGGCGGTGAAAGCGGGCGCGGCGGCGATTTTCTGGATGTCGTCGCGGCCGAACCTGCTGCTCTATCGCCACACGCTGGCGCTCGACGGCACGCCCGAGCGCCTGCCGCAGGCGGTGGTGGTGCGCGAAGATGCGGAGCGCATCGCGCGCTTCCTTGCCGTGGGGCAAAGGGTGCGCGTCCGCTTCGTGATGCCGAACCGCGTGACCGGGCCGGTGGAATCGGAAAACGTGGTGGCGGAAATTCGCGGGCGGGAGAAGCCGGACGAGTTCGTCATTCTCGGCGCGCACCTGGATTCCTGGGAGCTGGGCACCGGCGCGCTCGACAATGGCTGCAACGCGGCGATGGTGATTGACGCAGCGCGCGTGATCCACGCGTCGGGCGTGCGCCCGCGGCGCTCGATCCGGTTCGCGCTGTTCACCGGTGAGGAGCAGGGCATGCTGGGGTCGTGGGCGTACGCGAAGGCGCATCGCGCCGAGCTCGACCGCATGGTGACAGCGATTATTTTCGACTCAGGGATCGGCCGCGTCACCGGCTATCAGGTCGGCGGACGGAAGGACGTGCTCGACGCGGTCCGCGACGCGCTGAAGCCCGCCGAACCGCTGGGCGCGAACGATCACACGCTCGACGCGGAGTTGGGCACCGACAATTTCGATTTCCTGCTCGAAGGCGTGCCGACGCTGGTGGCGAATCAGGAGCCGGCGAACTACATGATCAATTACCACGCGGCGTCGGACACGTTCGACAAGGTGGATCTCGCGCAGCTCAAGAAGCACACCGCGCTGGCGGCGCTGACCGCGTTCGGCATCGCCGACCGCGCCGAGAGGCTCGGACCGCGGCAATCGCGCGCGGAAGTCGAAACGCTGTTGAAGGAAACAGGTCTCGAGGAGCAGATGAAGCAGATGGGCCTGTGGCCCATGTGGGCAAGCGGCGCCCGCGGCCGGCAGCCGTAACGATTCGGTGAAACCTCCTCAGAAGGGCGGTTCGCCCCTTGGCTCCGCTCGGGACACGCGAGCCGCCCCTACAAAAGGCGATGCTCCAATGGCTCACTTCTTCGGCGCGTTCAAAGCGCAGGGAAAAAGCCTGCGCTGGTACGAAACACGCCATCTTTCCTTCTTTACCCTAGGAGTTCTGGTCAGCTCCAAGTCCCATTTCTGTGGCTTGCGAATCTCTTCCGGCAGTTCCAGTTCCAGCCTGTAAGGCAGGTTAATCATGCTCTGCAAAAAATCGAGGTTCTGCTGCATTTCTCCACGCTGCGGGGGCAGGAGGATCGCTCCGCCAGGTGAAGTTATCTCTTCCCCGCTGATACCAAATGCGCCGCCTGTGTCCCGCGCAAGAGTCAGCAATTCTTCGCTCGTCTCCGATAGTTCATATTGCGAGATAGGAGCGTCTGGTGGCGTGATGACGAACAAACGAATGCCAGCAGAATGCAGCGCATCAGCGATTTTATGCCGGTCCCCACGGCCGGTGTCATCGAGGCAATAGGAATACAGGAAGAACACGTCGCCCTGCCGAAAGGGTCCAAGAGTCTCCAGCGCCTGTTCGAGGGTGTCCCAGACCGCCGCGTGGCCGCGGAACATTCTCGCAACGTTCGGGTCGGCTCGCAGGAATTCGATTCTCCGTAGAATGGCTTCGCGGCCTTGTGAAAACGTGAAGCGTTCTTTGACACCGTCTGCGAACAGAAGCAGGGCCACCGGATTCTCGAATGGCTGCCGAGATACAAAATCCCTGGCCGCATCCAACTCGGGTTCGCGGACAGCGTTCGGAAACATAGTTTCGCTAACATCAAGCAGGACGACGATTCGTTGCGGGCCAGGATCAGTCGAAACCGATAGGATCTTCACAGTCTTGCCATGCAATCGCGCCGCAAAGGCGCTAGGAGCGAGTCCCGCGACCGGTTCACCCCTATTGTTGTAAACGTTTGCAATCACCGTGCGCGTCGCACACGCAGACTGCTGTGCGTGCAGCGGCGCCGTGGCGAAGGCAACGAACATCGCGAAAACGCTAAACGCAGACAGGCAAGTCTTCAATCCAGGCACCTCTCCAAATTGCGTTGTTCTGAGAAGCAGCACACGAATACCACGTCTGTTCCTTCTGGGGCAACCATATCTTAGTAAACAGTCGCAGCGGAAGTATCCGTTTCCCCGCAGCGACCGCAGTTTGCCCACCGCGCTGCTGTTCCACCTCTGTTGCGGGGCGCAAAATGCCTTCCGGGGTATAATTCTTCTGCATGACTCCTTCCGCACGCGGCTCCCTATCTCGGAAATCTTCGCCCGGCCACTCGGTGCGCGTGGAGACGCCTCGCAAGCGCGTCCTGGCGATGGACTACGGGAGGCGGCGGATCGGCCTAGCGATTTCCGACGAGTTGCGCCTGACGGCGCGGCCGCTTGCGACGCTGGTGCGGACGAACCGGCGCGACGACCTGCGCCGGCTGCGCGCCATCGTAAGCGAGCACAACGTGGCGATGATTGTCGTGGGGCATCCGGTGCATCTCGACGGCACAGCCGGCGAGATGGCCGAAGAAGCCGAGCGGTTTGCCGCGCGCATAGCGAAGGATTTCGGGCTGCCGGTGGAGATGCTGGACGAGCGGCTGACGAGCTGGGCAGCCAAAGAAACACTTGCCGAGACAAGACCGCGCTCGAAGAAAGAGCGCTCGCTCGATGAGGTAGCCGCGGCGGTGATCCTGCGCGAATACCTGGAGCGCGAGCGCGCGCGGAAACAGGCGGAGGCCTGAGCGATGCGCCGCCTCGCGATCTTTTTCCTGATCCTATTGCTCGCCGCCGCCGGGTTCGGCGTGTGGTTCCAGCACGAATTGGCGGCGCCGTACAAAGGCTACGCGCAGCCGAAGCTGCTGATTGACGTCCCGCGCGGCATGTCGCGGCGCGAGATTGCCGCGCTGCTCGATCGGAACGGCGTGGTGCGCAATGCCTTCGTTTTCGAACTCTACAGCCGCTGGCACGGCCGCAAGGAACTCGAGGCCGGGGAATATCTTTTCGACCGGCCGATGACTCCGCGCGAAGTGTTCACGATGATCGCCGGCGGGCACATCTACGTCCACACCGTGAAGGTGCCCGAAGGCTGGACGGGGATCGAGATTGCGGGCGAGCTCGAGCGCGAAGGGCTTTGCCGCCGGGAGGAATTCCTCAAGGCTGCGAACGATCCATCCTCGATGAACGATCTTGCGCCGGATGCCCCGTCGCTCGAGGGGTTCCTGTTCCCGGCGACGTATCAATTCACGAAGCACACCGGCGCCGCCGAGATTGCCGCCGCGATGGTGCGGCGTTTTCGCGTGGAGTGGGCGTCGCTGCCCGGCATCGGCCACGACACGGACGGAAAAATCACCGGTTTGCCGCCGGGCATGACGGTCGAGGACGTAGTGACGCTGGCCTCGCTCGTTGAGCGAGAAACGCCGCGCGCGGACGAGCGGCGGATTGTCGCGGGCGTATTTATGAATCGTCTGCAGAGCCGGCTGCCGCTGCAATGCGATCCCACGGTGCAATATGCGCTGGAGCTGGAGGGACGGCCGGCGAAGATACTTTCGGGCGCCGATTTGAGCTTCGATTCGCCCTACAATACCTATCGCCACACCGGCTTGCCGCCCGGACCGATTGGGAATCCGGGCGAAGCGTCGTTGCGGGCCGCGCTCCGGCCGCTGCGCGTGCCGTATTTTTATTTTGTGGCCGACGCCGAAGGCGGACACCGCTTCAGCCGCACGCTCGCGGAGCACAATCGCAACGTGGTGCGCTATCGCCACGAGCTGCGCCTGCAGAATGGCGCACCTCCGGACGATCCGCCCCGGCGCACGCCCACGACGGCGCAGCGAAAAGGGAAGAGACATTCGTGACGCGGACCAAAGCTCCGAATAAGAAGCAGGCGATTCTCCAGATTGCCCGTGGGCTGAATACGCTCCGGTTCACTCCGGCGGAGGTCGAGCAGATTCGCCGGCGGATGATGGCGGACTTTGGCGCCGCCGGGAAAACCTCGCCCGATTACATCGTCAGCGTCCTCGAAGACGCGGGCCTGCGTGTGGTGTGGTCCACCCGCGCCGACACCGAAGGCAAGTACGAAGAGGAATTTCACGACCTGCTGCATTTTTCGACGCTCGAGGAAGCGGAGATGTGCCTGGTGCGGCTCGACGAGCTGCTGCGCAAATTCCGCGCGTCGGGCGAACGAGCAGCCGCGGAGCGCGCGCTTGAAGTGGGCCGGCTGGGCCGCCGCCGCGCGGAGATGATCGCGCGGAATCCCAAGGTAGAGCCCGCCAAGCGCACGGAGAAGGAAGAGATCGCGCACTGGTTCGCCATCTGGCTGGAAACCCCCGACGCATTCTTCGACTGGCTCGAGGTGCGCAAGCAATCACCGGAATTTCTGCAGCGCTTCGGCAGCGCTCTGGAGACGGGGCTCGAGTGAAGCGCTACCGGCTGGCGAATGAGCCGCTCGACCTCGGCGCGGACGTGCGCGCCGTCGGGCTCGAACTCGCGGAGAACGACGAAAACCGCGAGCCGGCGCGCGGCGCGGACGCGGCGCAAATCTGGAGCCGCGTCTTGATGGCCGTGGCGGGCACGGAGCCCTGGGCGCTCGATTTTTTCAACCATCTCGACCGGCTGCGCGAGTACTGCCTGCGGCACGGGATTGCGTTTCGCGACGCCTCCAGCCGTTCGGTCGTGATTCGCGCGGCCGACCTCGAGAAGGAGCCGGAAGCCCTTCCGGCGCTGCTGGAGCGCTTTGAAAGTGAGACGTTCGGCGCGCGCGCGGGTGGGCCGCTCGAGGCCGGGGACTCGGCGCTCGAAGACGAACTGGCGCGTCGCGGCGTGGACGCCTACCACGTGGCATTTGCTAATTATTTTTTCTGCGCCGTCTGCGATTTCGAGGAAGGCTCGCTCGTGCTTTTCAGCAAGCGCCTCTGGGCCAGCGAAGTGATCCGCCGCGTCCGGCCCATGCTGTCGGGACTCGACGTGGAAGTGCTGTTGCCCGCCTAGCTCGGGAGACTCGGCCGCATCTGTTCGAAATCGCTCGATCGGGGACGAACTCAGTTTCCGGGCAGCCGACTCATGAGGATGTCGCAGAGGGTCGTCTGGGTCCGCTCCGACTTGGATAAACACTACGGTGCTGATCGACGTTGTCCTCCCATGGGTTCGCGGTTGAGGGCGCGCGCAACTCATTCCGGTCGAAGATCACTCGGATGCGCGTATGGACAACATGGGCGGTGCCTGCGCAAATGTGTTAGTTTCTTTTTGACCATTGTTCATCAGAACCCTGGCGGTAGAGGTGGACAGTGAGCCGCCAACCAGAGAAGGGGAATGACCATGTCAGGAGAAGCTGCGAAAGGGCATGCGGGCGCTGCACCCTCTCAATCCGGAATTGACGCGACAAGAGCAGTGGAGGAGTTCATCCGGCAGAATGGCGATGCAGAGCGACTCGAGCTGAACGACAGACAGCTTTCTTCGCTTCCCGAATCCATTGGACAGTTGGCTCACCTAAAAGAGTTGAGGCTGGAGCACAACCAGCTAACTTCACTTCCAGAAGCCATTGGCAGGCTGACGAAGCTGGAAAAGCTCAATTTGTATAAGAATCGGTTGACGGCACTTCCCACTTCCTTTGGGCAGTTGAAAGCTCTCCAATTCCTGATTCTGGCCGATTGCCAGTTTTCGACTCTTCCTGGAAGTATCGGACATTTGACCAGTGTCCACACGCTGGATTTAGGGCACAACGCTTTGACCAGTCTGCCCGATTCCATCGGGAATATGACCGGCCTGACTCGTTTTCTATACGTTCACGACAATCGACTCTCGGCAATCCCCGAGTCCATCGGAAATCTGAGAAACCTTGCCTATCTGAACGTAAGCGACAATCAAATAACTTTCCTTCCCGAAAGTATCGGAAACTTGGCGAGCCTCATCGAATTAAGATCAGACAACAATCAACTCACGTCTCTACCTAGCTCGATCGCCAAGCTGGCACGCCTTCGAGAATTGCACCTAAGGAAGAACAAATTGACTGCTTTGCCCGAGTCGATTGGAGACCTATCGGCTCTCCGGGAGTTGCAGATGGAAGATAACCGCTTGACTGCTTTGCCGGAGTCGATGGGTAACCTCTCAAGTCTCACGCGTCTCCACTTAAGAGATAACCAATTGGAGTCTCTCCCCGATTCCTTCGGCAATCTGAAAAGGCTTGTCCATTTAGACCTGCGAGGGAATCGGTTCATCGATATTCCCGCCTGCATTGGCAGCCTTACGAACCTCCAGAAACTGGATCTGAGATGGAACAAGCTATCGGCTCTTCCCGGCTGGATCAAACAATTGGAACAACGTGGGTGTACGGTTTTCACATAGCAGGCTGCGGGAATCTCCAATTTTTGTCATCCCGAGAAGCCGCAGGCGGCGAGGAATCTGCCTCTCCCTTTGATTTCTCGCAGACAGCAAATTCCTCGCACCAAAAATCTATCCGGAGCGCAAGCGCGCTTCGCTCGGGAAGACAGAAAACCAGTTTACGTGTCGTGGCGAAGGTGGGCGCCGCGTCCGGCCCATGCTGGCGGGGCTCGACGTGGAAGTGCTGTTGTCCGCCTAGCTCGGGAAACTCGGCCGCATCTGTTCGGAGCCGCTCGAGCAGGGACGAACTCAGTTTCCCGGAAACCGGCTTCTCAGGAACCATCCGAGGTGCTGGGCGGCATCAACTGGTGATGTGAAGATCTATGAACTATCCACGGCGTTGACAATTGGGAAGGTGTTGGATTCGATTGAGAATGTGCCACAGAACTAGAAAAAGAAACAGGACCACCAACAAGGCCAACGTTAGCGCCGCCGAGTAATCTTCTATGACGAAGAGGATCGCCCCACTTCCAAGCACCTTTTGGCCTAACAAGCGGTTGCAATCGTCATAGAGACTTGTGGACGTAAGAATCCCCCAAGCAAGAAATGTGCAGCCAATCCACTGCTTAAGGCTAGTGCTCGAGGTCTGAAGTAACCGAAGGTATGCAGGACTGTTTGCCTCAGCCGAAAGCCTAAAGGGCGGCGCTGCACGCCAGATTCTGATTAGTCTAATGCTTGCCACAATACAGACCACGAGCAAGAACAGCAGGTAGAGCCTAAAACTGGTTGAAGGCTCCCGATAGATATATCGCAGGTCCCACCCTGCTGAATCTTGTTGCATTCCCACTTCCGTTAAGAAGGGGTACACGAGAACCATGCGTCGCCTCCCATTCCACCTTGGCGTCTAGGAATCACCAAGACTTCGATCTCAACATTAAGACACCTAGAGCAGAGAGTTTGTTCCTACTTAACACGAAAAGAAGATAGAGCAACGTAGAACTTAGGACGATAGAAATGAACCCGTTGCCCACTGTTCTCATAGGGAGCTAGAGAAATGTTGATTACAGACGTTTTCACCAGCGAGCTGGGCATCGCCTGAGAAACGCGCTTTTCGGAAACTGACCAGCAACACTTCAGCAAGCTTCGTTGACACCCCCCGGACTGGTTGCTAAATTGCTCGTTTTCCCTTGTGTGGGAGAAGTTCACTGAGAGTACGACGCACAATTCGGCATGGCTGGATGGTTTCGCTGGCGGCAGTGGCGGTTTTTTCCTCCGGCTGCGCCGTGAGCCAGAAGCGCACGGTGCCGCCGTCGCAAATTCGCACGGCGCTGGACGCAACGAAGGCGCAATTGCTCGCCCAGTACAACGAGCAGGCGCGCTCCATCCACAGCCTGAACGCAGCGATGAACCTGATTCCGACGGCGGGCTCCACCTACAGCGGCGTGATCGAGCAGTATCACGACGTGGACGGGTTCATCCTGGCGGAGCGCCCGGCGCACATTCGCATGATCGGGCAGGCGCCGGTGGTCGCGAAAAACGTTTTCGACATGGTGAGCGACGGAGAAACGTTTCGGATCTTTATCCCGTCGAAAAACAAGTTCATCGTCGGCCCGGCAAACCTGGAGCGGCCCGCGAAAAAACCGATCGAAAATCTCCGCCCGCAACACCTGCTCGACGCGCTATTCTGGCAGGAGATTCCCGCAAGCGCGCCGGTCGTTTTCGAGGAATGGAACGCGGCGCCGGATCGCTTCTATGTCTTGACGGAGCTGCGGGAGTCGGCCGATGGCCCGGAGATTGAGCGGAAACTCTGGTTTGACCGGGTGGATCTGAGCCTCGCGCGGCTCGAAATCTACGGCGCGGGCGGAAGACTCGTCACCGAGGTTCGTTATGAGAACTGGCAGCCGGTGGCTGCGGGCGAAACGGCGCGCTTTCCGCGGCACATCTGGCTGTCGCGGCCGCACGATGATTATCAACTGGAGATTCACATCACGAAATTGACCGTCAACGCGCCCATTTCCGCCGACCGATTCGAGCTGGCCCAGCCGCCGGGTACGGAACTCGTCCGCGTGGGCGAAGACACGAAGGAGCCGCAGCCATGATCAAGCACATGATCATGCAGAACGTGCTCCACCGTCCGGTGCGCACGGTGATCAGCGTGATCGCCGTGGGCGTGGAAGTGACGCTGGTGCTGATCATCGTGGGGCTCACCAGCGGATTGCTGACGGACACGGCGCGCCGCATCGAAGGAATCGGCGCGGACATCATGGTGCAGCCGCCTTCGGCTTCGGTTTTCATGGCGTTCAGCGGCGCGCCCATGCCGATTCGCATCCAAGATAAGCTCGCCGAGCTGAAATACGTGGAACACGTGGCGCCGGTGCTGCTGCAATTCAACTCCGTCGGCGGCCTGGAAATCATTTACGGAATCGATCCGGAGAGCTTTCACGCCGTTTCCGGCGGCTTCGTTTTTCATTCCGGCCACAACCTGGAGAATCCCGACGACATTCTCGTGGACGACTGGTACGCCCGGGCGAAAAACGTTGAGGCGGGGCAGACGCTGCACATCCTCGGACATGATTTCCACGTTGCCGGCGTCGTGGAGCATGGAAAGGGGGCGCGATTATTCGTCGCGCTCTCCACACTGCAGGAGCTCTCGGGGGCGCGGGACAAAGCTTCCGTATTCTTCATCAAGTGTGACCGGCCGGAGCGCACCGCCGCCGTCATGGACGAAATCCGCGAATTGCTGCCGCGCTACGAAATCCGGCCGCTCAAGGATTTTCTCTCGCTGATGACGTCGTCGAATCTGCCCGGATTGCAGGCGTTCATTGACTCGATGATCGCGCTCGCGGTCTCGATCGGCTTTCTGGTGATCTTCCTTTCGATGTACACGACGATCAAGGAGCGCACACGCGAAATCGGCGTGCTGAAATCACTGGGCGCCTCGAAGGCCTACATCGCCGAGGTGATTCTGAGCGAGACGTCGCTGCTTTGCGGCCTCGGGATTGTCGTCGGCGTCGGCATGACGTTCGGCGTCCGCGCATTTTTTCTGAAAGCATTTCCCACGCTGACCATCCTCATCACCGTGGGCTGGATTCTCCGCGTCGCGCTGATCGCCATCGTCGGCGGCCTGGTCGGCGCTGCCTATCCCGCATGGGTCGCCAGCCGCAAAGACCCCGTCGAAGCGCTGGCCTACGAATAGCGCAAACCTAGAGAAGCAGCGATTCCGATCGCGACGGCGCGGCCATTCTCCGGGGTAGGCGGAGTGCTGGCCCCAAGTGCTGGTCACAGACGACAGGTGTCATCTGAACCTGCGGCGGAAGTTGCGGCCCGTGTAGCCATCGGTGCAAGCAATACTCTAACTGATTGATTCCTTAGAGCTTGTGCTGGGCTAAATGATGTGCCGCAGGTCATGCACCTGCATTTGCGCTAGGCAGAAATGGCCACTGCGACTAGAATCAATTGGGTCCTTGAGGCGGGAATTCCGGCCGAGGGGCCAGTCTTGGAACCGATACTCAAAACCGAGAACCTGTGGAAGGTATACCGCACCGGCAAGCTCGAAGTCTGCGCCTTGCGCGGCGTGAGCATCGAAGTGTTTCCGGGCGAATTCGTCTCGGTGATGGGCCCGTCCGGCTGCGGCAAGTCAACCCTGCTGCACGTGATCGGCGGACTCGCGCAAGCAACGCGCGGGCACGTGTTTCTCGACGGCAACGACCTCGCTGAGATGGGTGATGCGGGGCGAACGAAGCTGCGCCGCCACAAAGTTGGCTTCGTCTTCCAGCGGTTTAATCTACTCCCGACGCTCGACGCCTACGGCAACATCGCTCTGGCGCAGCACATCCACGGCGACGGATTTGACCCGCACCGCTTCGAGGTCGTGACGCGAATGCTCGGGCTGACTGACCGGTTACATCATCGGCCCTCCGAGATGTCCGGCGGCGAGCAGCAGCGCGTGGCAATTGCCCGGGCGATCATCAACGAACCGAAAATCATTCTGGCGGACGAGCCGACCGGCAACCTCGATACGAAAAACTCCGAAAACGTTCTCGCCATGCTGCGACAGCTCAACAAGGACCTGGGCCAGACGATCGTGATGATCACGCACAACCCCGAGGCGGCCGCCTATGGACACCGGGTGCTGCACATGCGCGACGGCGTCGTGGTGGACGGGGTCCCTGCCGACTGAAATGAGAAATTTCTGGCGAGGCTTTGGCCGCATCGTTCTCTGGTCGTACGACCGAGGCAGCTGGCCATACGACCTGATGGTGCTGGCGATTGTGGTGTTCGTGCTGCTGACGCCGCGGAGCTGGTTCCACGACCAGCCGCAGAGCGGCGCGCTGCCGGGCGCGGATGTGCAAATCGTCAGCGAAGACGCAGGAAGCCTGACCCGTATTTATCGGATCGACGCCCATCTGCTGGCGCGCGCGAAACGCAGCGCGAAACCGACGCCCGAGCTCGAGCGCGAAACGCACGACATTCTGAGCAAGTCGGTGGACGAGCTGAAAGGCCGCATGTTCCAGATCAAGCGAATTGCTCCCATTGAGGGCGATGACGGGGAAGTGATCTTCTACGACGTGTCCGTGAAGCCGTAACCGCGCAGCACAGCCCGCCGCTTGCGTTGCCGTCGTGCTGACCGGCAAGCAACGCGCAACGACGCGCGCATCGAAGGCGTCTAATACCGTATGCTATGATGACGCGGTTTTTCCGCGCATTGCCTACGAAGAAAAAGGGAGTTTCGTGCGGAGAGTAATACAGGCTGCAATGCTCGTGGTGCTCGGAGTGGCGTCAGGGCCGGCGGCACAAAACCGGGGCAACTGGACGCTGGAATCCATTCTGCGCCAGCTCGACAGCGAAGCGAAGCATTTCCGCAGCCTTTCGGCCGACGTCGAGCGCACGAAAGTAACCGTCGTGGTGGACGACCGCTCGACGGAATCCGGACAAATCCTCGTGCACGGCGACAAGATGCGGATCGAATTGACGAAACCCGACCCGCGGACGATTCTGCGGAATGGCGAAAATCTCTATGTGTACACTCCGGGGCTCCATCGCGTGGAGGAATACAACCTCGGGAAGAAACGCGCGCTGGTGGACCAATTTTTGCTTCTCGGGTTCGGGACGCCGGGAAAAGAGCTGGAGAAGGGCTACGAAGTTACGCTGCAAGGCGAGCAGACACTCGATAATCAGAAGGTGGTGCTGCTCGAGCTGACGCCGAAGTCGGATAAAGTCCGCGAGCAGATTTCAAAGATTCACCTGTGGCTCGCGGAATCTTCCTGGCTGCCGGTGCAGCAGAAATTCTTCGAGACCGGATCACAGGATTACTTCATCATCCGCTATTCGAACATCATCCGGAATCCGCAGATCAGTGAATCCCGCTTCAAGCCGCACTGGCCGCACGGCACGACGAAGATTCGCCCGCAGGGCTAGCCGCCCAGCCTTCGAATCAGTCTGAAGCTTTCTGCGCGAGGCGCTTTTCTTCTTCCAGCAAAGCGCGCTTGCGGTCGAGTCCCCAGCGATAGCCGGCCAGGTTTCCGTCGCCACGCACCACACGATGGCAGGGCACGACGATGGAAACCGGATTCGTGGCGCACGCGCGGGCCACGGCGCGGATCGCGCGGGGCTTGCCGATGGCGCGGGCCACTTCGCTGTAGGAGCGCGTGCTGCCGTACGGAATGCGCTTCAGCTCCTCCCACACCCGGCGCTGGAATGCAGTGGCCTGCACGTCGAGCGGCAGCTCGAGATGCGGCTCCTGCCCGCGCAGATGGCGCAGTAACGTGCTCACCCAGCCTCGGAGGCCATTGCGGTCGCGAAAAATGTCCGCGCGGGGATACTCCTCCGCCAGCGCTGCTTCGAGCGGCTGCGCGCGGTCGCCAAGGTAGACGGCACTAACGCCCTGCGTCGTGGCCGCCACCAGCAGCCGCCCGAGCGGGCACGGGACGATCGTGTACCCGATGCGCATGCCTTCGCCGCCCCGGCGATAGGTTGCCGGGGTCATGCCCAGATGCGCGGGGGCGCGTTCGTAGAGCCGGCTGCTGGAGCCGAATCCTGCGTCATAGAGTGCGGTGGTCACGTCGTCTCCTTTCTTGAGGTGAGCCTTCAGTCGGCGCATGCGTTGCGCGTCGGCATATTGCCGCGGAGTGATGCCCATCACGCGCTTGAACGTGCGTTCGAGGTGATGCGGGCTCAGACGGGCTTCGGATGCAAGCGCGGCGAGGGTCAGGGGCTCTTCCGGGTTCGCGGCGATTCTTGTTTCGATGAATCGGCACAGCCGTTGCGCCAGCCCGGCCGACGCGCTGCGCGCCGGGTCGCGCGGGCGGCACCGGTGACAGGCGCGAAAACCGGCCTGCTCCGCGGCGGCGGGCTCTTGAAAGAAAACCACGTGTTCGCGCCGCGGGTGCCGCGACGGGCAGGACGGACGGCAATAGATGCCTGTCGAGCGCACGGCGAACACAAACGCGCCGTCGCAAGTCGCGTCGCGCGCCAGCACCGCGTTCCAGCGGCTCTCGCCGCGTCCGCTGGTTGAATGTGCCGCTCTCGATCCCATGTTCCCCTCCCGGCCCCACCAAAGTAGCGGAAGTTCCCCGCGAGTTCTATCCGAATCTTGCGGTCAAACCTTCGCGGCTCCCGGCACTCGCGATAGAATGGCGTGCCCGAGACATCGAGAGGCCGATGGACCTGCTGCGCGACCTGATCATCCTGTTCGGCATGGCGATGGCCATCGCCTTTCTGATGCGCAAGGTGCGCCAGCCCACCGTTGTGGGCTATCTGCTCACCGGCGTGGTAGTCGGGCCGTACGGCCTGCGGCTGATTTCCGAGACTCCCGCGGTCGAGCTGATGGCCGAAGTCGGCGTCGCCCTGTTGCTTTTCACCATCGGCCTCGAACTCTCCCTCGAAAAACTGGCGCGGATGAAGTCGGTGGTGCTTGGCGCGGGCAGCCTGCAACTGGCGGTGACGGTGCTCGCCAGCATCGGAGCGCTCTTCTGGCGCGGCTTCACGTTGCGCGAAGGGGTGTTCTGGGGCTTCCTGGTGGCCACCAGCAGCACGGCCATCGTGATGAAGCTGCTCGAGGAGCGCGGCGAACTCGAGACCGTGCACGGCCGGATCGTGCTTGGCATCCTTCTGTTTCAGGACCTGTGTGTTGTGCCAATGATGGCGCTGGTGCCCGCGCTGGCGGCGCCCGGCGCGGCGCAGGCGCTGCGCATCCTGGTCGCACTCGCCAAATCGCTCGCGGTGGTGAGTTTGATTATCCTGGCGGCGCGCTATTTCTTTCCGCGCATCCTTCACGCCATTGTGGGGGCGCGCAGCCGCGAGCTTTTCATCATTGCCACGATCTTTTTTGCGATGGGCACGGCCTGGAGCGCGTCGCGGCTCGGGCTCTCGCTACCCCTGGGCGCCTTCCTCGCGGGCATCGCGCTCTCGGAATCGGAGTACGGCCACCAGATCGTCGCGGAAATCCTGCCATTCCGGGACAGTTTCAACAGCTTGTTCTTCATTAGCATTGGCATGCTGATCAATCTGCGATTCGTGCGGGCGCATCCGGCCGAGCTTTGCCTGATCGTTGTGGCGATCGTCGTCGTGAAGCTCGTCACCGGCAGCCTGCCCGTGTGGGTGATGGGCTTTCCCTTGCGCATGGCGGCGCTGGTAGGTTTGGCGCTGGCGCAGGTGGGTGAGTTCTCCTTTGTTCTGCTCCACGAAGGCGCGCGGCTTCGCCTGGTCCCCGTGATGCACTATCAACTGTTTCTTGCGGCGGCGGTCCTGACGATGGCGGCCGCGCCCGGGTGGATCGCTGCCGCGCCGCGCGTCGCCCTGTGGCTGGGGCAGAAGGGCGGCCGGCGAAGCTGGCTCGCGCTGGACGATCGCACCGAGCAGCTCGAGGATCACGTGATCATCTGCGGCTTCGGGTTGAACGGCCGGCGGCTGGCGCGGCTTCTCGCGGAGTCAGGCCTGCCCTACGTCGTCGTCGAAATGAACGGGAGGCTCGTGCGCAGCGCGAGGGCGGAGGGTGAACCGATTTATTTCGGCGACGTCGGCAATCCCGAGATCCTACGCCGCGCGGGAGTGACGCGGGCCCGCGTCGTCATCTTTGCGCTGTCGGATCCCGCCGTGCTTTCGCGGGCCATTTCGCATGCGCGCCTGCTGAATCCGGAGATTCAGATCATCGCGCGTATCAAACGCCTCGCGGATGCGCCGGGCCTGCGCGAAGCAGGCGCATCCGATGTCATTGCCGAAGAGCTGGAAGCGTGGATGGAGATTGCCGTGCGTGTCCTGCGGCTCTATGGGATGCCCCGCGAGGCTGTGGCCGCCAAGATTTTCGCATTGCGGGAAGAAGACTATGAAATGCTCCGCGAGATGCCTCTTCCGGGGCAGCCCCTGCGCGATCTACAAGACCTGCTGCCGCAGTTCGGCGCGGAACTGTTTGTTGTTGCACCGGGCTCGCCGCTCGAAGGAATGGAGCTTCGGGAGGTGGATCTCCGGGCGCGCACCGGAGTTGCCGTGTTGGCCGTGCTGCGCGATGGGCGTATGATTCACAATCCCGCGGGCGATTTGCGTTTGCTGGCCGGCGATCAACTGGTGCTCATTGGCTCGCGCGAGCAGCTTGGCGCCGCCTTTGGCGTGCTCCGAGAGCCGCGGTTGCGTTCGCAGCCGGCGGGGACGGCCGACCCGCCTTCGACGTAGCAGGCCGATTGCGGTTTTGAACACGCGGATGGCATTGACAGTTGACTCGCTCCGGTGCGCCGCGCGATAGTTCGTATCCCAGCTTCTAGACCGGGGGGTCATCCATGGGGGCTGCTCGGGACCCAATTGCAAAGCAAGTAGGTAGTACATCTAGTCCGGAGCAAATCGAAGAGCGGAGCCGGGTCGCGAAATTAATTGCCTTCGGCCTCCCTCAGCGATTCGCACGCGTGCCGACGCACTCCGTCGGCGTGGCGCACGAACGCCGGAGAAGCCCGCGGGCCGCGCTCACGCTGCCGCTGCGCTTGATTCGTGTGGACCAGGCGGAAGAGGCGCTACCGGTGAGCCTGGTGACGCGAAACATCAGCTCCAGCGGAATCTATTTTCTATCCCCACGCAAGATCGAACCCGGCACCGCCATCGAGTTGGAAGTAGGCCTTGTGGATCGACCCCTGGGCCATGGCAACGTGCGGATGCTGACCGCTGCGCACGTCATCCGTACCGACCCGGTGGAAACTCCCGGCTGGCACGGTGTCGCCGCCACTTTTGACGATTTTGATTTTCAGCGCGACGATCATCTTCCGGGGCGCTATTTCCAGAGCTAGCACCTCGCGCTCCAAACTCTGCTAGCATTCTCGCCGCCGGTGAGCCGCGCCCGCATCTCCGCCCGCGCCGTGCTGTTCGATTGGGACGGCACGCTGCTCGATTCCTACCACTCCGATGCCCGCGCGTATCTCGAGATGTTCCACGCACTCGATATTTCGTGGACGCTCGACGACCTCGCGCGTCACTATTCTCCCAACTGGTACCGCGTGTACCGCGCCGCGCGCCTGCCACGCTCCCGCTGGGAAGAAGCGGACCGGCTGTGGCACCGCGCCTACAAGAAAGAATCACCGCGGCTGCTGCCCGGGGCACGCCGTGTGCTGCGCGCTCTTGAGGGACAGTTCACCCTGGGACTGGTGACGAGCGGTAATCGCCGGCGCGTCCGGCGGCAACTCCGCGATTTCGATCTCGCCCAAATCTTTCGTGCCTGTGTGTGCAGCGAAGATGCGCAGCGCCGCAAGCCGCATCCTGCGCCGCTCGAGCTGGCGTTGCGCCGGCTACGACTCGACCCGGAAACATGTGTCTATGTGGGCGACTCGGGAGAAGACATGGAGATGGCGCGGCGAGCGGGCGTGCGCGCCATTGGCGTCCTCGGGCCGTTCCCCACGCACGATCGCGTTCGTGCGGCGCGGCCCGCTTTGCTTCTGGAAACCATTGCCGAGCTGCCGCGCTTTCTTGTGAAGGACGCGTCCGGTAGATAATAGCCCGGCGGCAGGTTCTTTCCTGTGTTGTTGGACTGCGCGGCGACGGTTAATTCTGCGGAGGCTTCGCCAACTGCGGCTTGGGAGTATCGCTGGTGGTTCCGGCGGTTGCCCCGCCCCCCGGTTGCAGGTTCGTGGAGCGAATCAAGAGCCGCAGGTGGAGTTGGCCCTTGGAGAGCGCAACGGTATCGTCGGACCGGATGTAAGTAGGGAACCAGTATTTTCCGGCAAAATTCTCGCGGTAGGTTTCGAAGATGGAAAACGGCAGCGGATTGCCCTCGTCCACCACTTCCGTCACGAACTTGCCGTAGCTTTTCACGATCGCGAATTCCAGGTCGTCCACCCAGATCACGCCGTCGAACAGCCGCTGGCCGCGCACAATCTGCTTGGGCTTCACGCGAAAGTTCAGCGTGCCGATTTCGTCGAGCTTCTGCTGGCCCTGATAAGTAATGTCGTATTTCGGAAGCTCTTCCGTGGTGAGAATAAACAGCGGCAACTGCGCCAGCGTTTCGACGTCTTCGAGGGAAAATGTGGTGCGATGCAGCGTGGACTCCGGCTGCTTGAGGATCCGCTCGTAGCGCTTCCCATCCGGCTTCGTGAAGATTTCTCCGGTGACCGCGTACTCGCCGCCGGGCGAGCTGTCGTCGCCGATTTCTTGCACGCGGATAGTCTGTTCCAACCGATACGCATCGTAGGCGCGTTTGAACAGATCTTCATTCGCGGCGAGGCGTTTGATGATTTCCTCGGCTGGCGCCGGCGGCTTCCCGGGATCGGGATTTGTGGGGAGACGTTTCACTTCGTATTTCGGTGGAGGCGTGATCGGCCCGCGCTCCTGCGCGCCCGCGGGGATGGCCAGGGTCCCCAGCAGAACGAGCGGAACGACGGTCATCGGAAGGCGGCGGCTCATTCGGATCACGTCTGTCTTAGATGCATGGACTATTGTATCCGACATCGCGGCCAATCCCTCCTGAATGGCCCGCCACGGCACCCACCGGCCAGGCTGCCGTCTGCCGCCCGGGAACCAGGCAGGCAGGGATCGTCATTGTTGATACCCGGCTCGTATGCTCTAATACGCCCAGTTTTGGGTCTTCTTCGGATTGCCAATGTTTCCGGGAATCATTCTCTATCTCGTCCTTCTGCTGTTCTTGGCGGTCGTCGTTCCCATTTTCGCCATTATGGCTTTTGTGCGCGTCCGCCGGTTGGAAGGCAGCCGGGGAACCGATCCCCTGGTCTTACAGCGGCTTTTCGCGCTCGAGCAGCGGTTGAAGTTGCTGGAAAGCCAGCCCGTTGGGGCGCCGCCAGCAAGCCCTGCGCCCGAGGCGCCAGCCGCGGCACCGGTGGCGCCGCAAGTGCTCTCCATTCCTGCGCCTCCTGTGCCTTCGCAGGCTGCTTCACCTAAGCCTTCTTCGCCGGCCGTCCCTCCACCGGCTCGCCCTCCCCTTACGGTCGGGGCCGCTCCAGCCGCTGCTGGCCAGGGAATTGATCTCGAAAACCTGATTGCCGGCCGATGGCTGAATTACGTCGGCATCCTCGCGCTGTTGTTTGCGGTCGCGTTCTTCATCAAGTATGTCTTCGACAACAACTGGGTGGGTCCCCGCGGGCGGGTGGCGATCGGGCTGCTGCTCGGGACGCTGATGATTCCCTGGAGCGATTATCTTTTGCGGCGCGGCTACAAATACTTCTCCGAGGGGATCGCGGGGCTGGGCGCGGCGACCCTGTATCTTTCGGTCTGGTCGGGCCTGCATTACTACAAGCTCTTCGCGCAATCCGCCGCGTTTGCGGGGATGCTTGTGATCACGGCGGCAATGGTCGCCGTCGCCGTGGGCCGCAATTCGCAGCGGATTGCCTGGCTGGCGCTCGCGGGCGGGATGCTTACGCCACTGCTCGTCAGCACCGGTAAGGATCAGCAGGTCGTCCTGTTTACTTACCTCGCGGTTCTTTCGGCAGGGATGCTTCTGCTCGCGCGCCTGCGCAATTGGCCCGCGCTTTCGCCGCTCTGTTTCCTCGCGACGCAGGTTTATTTCTGGGGTTGGTACGCGACGTTTTACGGGCCGGAAAAACTGCTCCCGACTGCGCTCTTTGCCACGCTGTTCTTCGCGGTGTTCGCGGCGCTCCCCGTCCTGAGAACCTGGCGCGAAGGGCAGCTCGGCGTAACGGAATTCCTGATCGTGCTCGCCAACGCTCTGGTCTATCTCCTCGCGCTGCGCGTGATTCTCTGGCCCGAGCATCGCTGGACGCTGACGCTGGCCGCGCTCGCGCTCGCCGCGGCGCACTTGCTGGTGACGCGGGCGCTGCCTCCTGCGAAACCCGGAGAACGGGACTTCGTGCGGTTTCTTTTCGCGGGCCTGGCGCTGACCTTCGTCACGCTGGCGATACCCATCCGGATGGACGGCAAATGGATCACGATGGCGTGGGCGGTGGAAGGCGCGGTGCTGGTCTGGAGCGGCCTCCGCGCGAAGACTTCCTGGCTTCGCGGCCTGGGCGTTTTTCTCCTTGCCGTTGCGGCGTTCCGGCTGGCCGCTTTCCCGATTCGTGCGGATCAGTTCCTTCTCAACGGGCGCTTTGCCGCGTTTGCCGTCGTGGTGGCATCTTTCGCGTGCTGCTATTACTTTGCGAGGAGTGAATCGCTGGAACTTGGGGAAAGCGAGAAGACTATTTTTGCCGTCATCGGCGTTGCGGCGAATGTCTATGCGCTCTGGGCGCTGTCACTCGAAGCCTGGGACCTCTTCGGACGGATGCAAACGCTCGGGATCGATCGCAGCCTCGCCCAGCAGCTTGCCCTTTCGCTGGTCTGGACGGTTTATGCCGCGGCGCTGCTGCTGGCCGGAATCCGGCGCCATTCGGCGGCGCTGCGATGGCAGGGTCTAACGCTGATTGGCCTCGTGGTGGTAAAAGTCTTCCTGATCGACCTTTCTTCGCTCGAGCGTTTCTACCGGATTGTTTCCTTCCTGATTCTTGGACTGGTGCTGCTCGTTATTTCGTTCCTGTATCAGCGCCGGCTGGCCGCGTCCAAAGGTGGAAAAGTCGGATGAGAAAGAACCTCGGGGCTGCCATCGCACTGGTGGCACTGATGCTCGCGGCACGGGCGCTGGCGGCTCCGTTGCCGCAGGCGTGGCGCAACTGGCGGTATTCGCGCGCGATCCAGCTCGACACCGCAGCGGAGGCGCGACTGGCGGGCGTTGTGGTGCCGCTGGAAGTTTGGCAGCGGGCGAAGGCGGATCTTTCCGACCTGCGCGTGATTGACGACCAGGGACGCGAAGTGCCTTTCCTCCTCTACGCGCGCGAAGGCTCCGCCAAGACGCAGACGCTCAGCGCCAAGTCTCTGGAAACGAGTTTCACCCCCGGCAAATTCACCCAGGCCGTCCTCGACGCGGGCGAGAAAGCACCGTTCCACAATATGGTCGAGATTTTCACGCCGAAGGAAGACTTCATTGCCTGGAGTGAAGTCGCGGTCAGCGACGACGCCCGCACGTGGCGGATTGTGCTCGAACGAGCGCCCATCTTCCGCTTCAGGAAAGAGAGTTTGCAGGGCAACCAGACGCTGACGTACTCGGAGACGAATGCGCGCTACATCCGCGTGCGGATCCTCGAGGGCGACGAGCGTTTCCCGTTGGACGGCATCCATGTGAAGTATCTTGTCAAGGAGCCGGCGGAGCGGGTCCCGGTTGCCGTTACGTGGTCACCGGATGCGCAGGCGCCGCCGCAAACCACCGGCTGGCGCGCCGACCTCGGTGTGACACTGCCGGTCAGGCAGATTACTTTTTCGGAGGACGCGCCGGAGTTTCGCCGCGTGGTCCATGTAAATACCAGCAACGACGGGGAGACGTGGCTGCCGGCGGCCGGCGGAGAGATTTATCGCTTTCGCCGCGACAACACGTTGCAGGAATCACTGGATGTGGACGCTCATGGCTCGCGACGATACTGGCGAATCGCGATCGTCAACGGCAACGACCTGCCCCTCGCGGGCGTCCATCCAGCTTTGCTGATGACGCCACGCCACGTTATTTTTCGGCAGGAGCCCGGCCGGAGCTACCTGTTTCTCTACGGCCAATCCGAAGCAAAGCCGCCGCAGTATGAGATGGCCAGCCTGACAAGCCGCAGCGCCCTGCCGGGAGCGGCCGCGGGGAATCTGGGGGCCGAAGAGGTGAACACCGCTTACGCGGATCCGCGCCCGTGGACAGAACAGCATCCCGTGTCACTATGGATTGCGTTGGGGATCGCGGTCGCCATCCTCGGCTATTCGGCGCTGCGAGCCCTTCGCCGGCCGACCTGATCCATCTTTCAGTGGAAAGTTTTTAGCGCGCCGTGGTTTCCTCAATCGGAAGGATGACGTAGCGGACGGAATACTCGCCGGGGACGCCGCCGGGCGCGAGCGCGGGAAATTGTAGCTTCAGCAGCGCAGAGTAATTCTTCATCTCAACCGTCATCTGACCACACGCTCCCGCCGGCACTTTCGCACAGCTCCATTCGAGCGCAAGTCCAGGTTGTCCGGGAGTGCGCGCTTCGAGTTTGCGCGCATCCGCAGGGAGACTGAGCGCCGCACCCCCGGGCACAAACGCCTCGCAGTGCCTTCCGTCGCGAGCGTCCTCGGCGAGTTCGCCGGATGGCATGGCCCAGCAGAATTGCGTCGCGCGGTTGCTGCGAACCGAAGCTGGCAAGGAATTGACAGCAACAAAGGCCTGTGGCTCTTGCACCGCCATGCTCGCGCTGCCGGGGCCCAAAAGCCGCACTCGGTAATCCGCGCGAACTTCTCCAGGCCCCGCCAGCCGGACGGTTTTCTCGATACTGGCTCCGGTGGGATAAACATCGGGGGCGTCGTAGCGCAGCCGCAGCGCCGGGACTCCTTGCTCTTCCAGCCACTCGGCATGATAGGGGCGGTTGAAGAGTCCGGAGCGGCCGCGAGCGCGCTCCGGATTCATTCCCGCAGGATTTTCCGCATAGGCAAAATTGTCGCGCAGGGCGCCGACACTTGAGATCAAATCGAGGCCGAGTTCCTTTTCCACCAGGGCCAGGGCGCGGCCGCCGGATTCGGGCGAAAGAATAAGGCGCATCCCGGTATTTTCCAGCACCCATTCCGGCGCGCCATCGCGATCGAAATCGAATTGGTAACGGCTGACGGCGCCCTGTCGCATCACGGCAAACAGGATCGGCAAGTCGGCCCGATCGTTCTCGGATCGGACCTCCACCGTGCCATGGATCAGTCCGTCAGCGGCGGGCGCAAGGTCCGCGGGGATGGCGTTCTTTCCTGTCGGCGGCTTCAGCTTCATCGTGGCGAGAGCACTTCCGTTCTTGGCGACTTCCAGGCCAACGGAGCCGTGAATCGGTCCGTCCACTTTCCATCGGATGATCCGAGGCCATTCCGCGCCAGACTGGTCTGCCTGCACGATGAGATGCCCGGGGGACCCGGCGTTGACGACGACCAGGGGCGGCTCGGAAGCGAGTGAAGCGCTCTCACCGAGCGGGAGGCGCACGGCGCTAGCGAATGAATACTCATAGTTTCCCTTTGCGCCGCTCTGCGGGCGAGGCGCTTCCGGCACGAACGGCTCATAGGGCAGAGAGATTCTCAGGACGCGCAGGAATCGGGGCGAAGCGCCGCGTGGAAGTTCGATGGTGATGTTATGCTCGCTCTTGCTCCACACTCCTTGCAGCGAAGTCTCCTCTTCCAGCTTGATATGCGGTGGCTGCTTCGCCAGTTTGACGACGATGGTGGAGCGCGCGGGCGTATAGAACGTTAGCTCGAGCGTCTTGCCTTCACGCTCGGCGTGGAGCAATTCCGCGCCGGCGCTGGTCACCGCGTCGCTGCAGCCGGCGTATCGCGAAGCGGCGGCGCAGAGCGGTTGTGCAAGTGGCAATAGAAGCGATTCGCGCGGCGGCACGTTCAGCCGGACCGGAAGGTAGCCGCCCCGGCCGCGCGCGGGGATGCCGGGCGCGAGCACTTCGATCTCTTCTTCGGCGGGCGTGTCCTCGCTCAGGTTCGTCACGCTCAGCAGGCCCGTGCCGCTGGTTCTCGATCCCAGCGGGCCGGTGCCCTCGTTCGAAACCAGCTCGGTAAGAATCAGCTCGGAAGAATGTTCGCCGCGCCGGCTGCGCCGGATGACCGGCTGGGCTCCCGCGGCGCGCAGGAATTCACCAAGCACGCCCGAAGCCCAGGCGGCTTCCTCGTGCGCAAGGTTTTCGCCAAATTCTTTCTCCGGCGCCACCCACGAGAAAAAATCCTTCGTGGATTCGATGACCTGGCCCAATCCGAACGGGTGCACTCGCGTGATGGCGGAGGGCCCTCCAGGTCCGGGTTGCGCCGGGGCAGACCAGAATTGATCGAAAAGCGTCCCGGCAGGCCTCGAAGGAAACACGACCAGCGTGCCGCCGCGGCGAACGTATTCCACCAGCGCGCCCTGCGTTTTTTCGGAGAACTGGAATTGCGGAAGGTTTGCGTCGAACGCCGGCAGCAGGAGAACGGCATGCCGCAAGAGCTGCTCCACCGGCTGGTATTCCGGATCCGCCAGCTCACTCGAGAGCGTGCCGAGGTGCGCGAGCCGTTCAAGCTGCTGCACTGTTCGCGACACTCGCAGAACATCAGCTCCGGTGAGCCGGTCCTGCGGAAACGCCCCGAGCGGATAGACGATTCCAAAGTCCGCGCGCTGGTGCGACGCCGCGAGCCATTCTCCCCACTGCTGCAAGAAGCGGCTGTTGCGGGAGACAGCCCGCGCCCTCGGCTGCACTTCACCGTCCGGACTCAGGGCCGCGTCCCAGCGATACGCGCGGTTGGCCCAGGGCACGGATTCGCCGGCCGGCGTCACCGTATCCTGCAACGGAAAATAATTCAGTCCGTGCAGGCCATGCGCAATCGCGAGCCGCGAGGCTAGCAAGGTGTTCGACGGCGGACTTTCGAGCGGGCGATCGTCATCCGCCGGGCAATACCATCCCGCCTGAAATTCGATCAGCGCCGGCGGAAAGGCGGGCTGGGTCTTCAATTCCTCGACGAAGAATTCCACGGTCGCTGCGTCGGCCGCGTCGAGCTTGCGCTCGCTGGTTTCCTTCTCGCCTTGCGGCATATACCACTGGCCCATGACGCCGATGGGCCGCGCCAGCCCGGCGCCTTCCGCGGAGACGCGCATGTCGGTGGGATTGATGAACACCGGCGCGTCGAGCCCGCCGGATTCGAGCATGGCGCGGAGCTCGCCGAGATACCGCCAGAAATTCGGGCCGGTGCGATTCGTGCGGCCGATCGCGAGATCATCCTCCAGTTGAACGAAGAGCAGCGGCCCCGGGACGTCGCGGGTCTTCGGCTTCTCCGGCTCCGGCTGGGGAACCGGCACGACGCGCGACGCGGAGTACGGTGCAAGCTCCTTTGCCACGGCCTCGAGCCACTTTCGCGTGTACGCCAAGTGCGTCGCGTTCTCGAGAAGATCGCTCGCGGCAGCCTCGGCATCGCTGGTGTTCCGGTAGGTGAATGGCGGGTAGCGGCCTTCGAGACGGTCCGCCAGGTCCATGTGATACTCGGGCCGCTCGAGCAGCCAGCCGGGATAGCCGCCATGGCGCCATTCGTTCAGGATCTGCGGGCCGGGGCGAGCGATCAGCCGGAAATTCCTCTCCGCAATCAGGCGAAGCAGCGCGCGGAGATCGCGGCGCGGGTTCGTGTGGCCGTCGAAGTCGAATTCGCCTTCGCGCGGTTCGTGCCAATTCCACGGGATGTAGATGTCAACCGTGTTGATGCCGAGCTCGCGGTATCGGTCGAGCACTCGTTCCCACAGGTCGCGCGGGACACGGTCGTAGAAAAACGCGCCCGAGTGGATAAAAAACGGCTTGCCGTCCACCTGCAGCTCCGGGTAGCCACCGTGCTGAACGATGGCGACGCCGCGATGGTTCGCGCCGGCTGTGGCGCCGGGTGAATCGCCAACCATCGGTGATGCCAGCATGCCCGCCAGAAACAGGATGCAAAGACGGAACAAGCCGGCGAATTCGAATCGTGCGGTTGAAAAAAACATCGGCAGGGATTCTCCCATGACCACGCCCTGCGGCGCCATTGCGCTCGAGTTGGATAAAGGCTTCGATGAGGCGCCCGTCATCCCATCTTCGCCGGTCTCGATAGCTCGCGCGCGAATCCTCTGTTAGAATCGCTCGCTTGCGGCTGCTGTGCCGCGCCGTTTGTGAGGGAGAAACTCGAAGCCAGGCGCTACTACGTTTCCGGGATGGTGCAGGGGGTGGGCTTTCGTTTTTTCGCCTCGCGCGCGGCCAGCCGTCTCGGAGTGGCCGGATACGTCAAGAATCTGCGCGACGGCCGCGTCGAGATATATGCCATCGGCCGGCGCGCACAGCTTGCCGCCCTGCGCGCCGAACTCGAACGCGGCCCGCGCTCGGCCTCGGTCGAGGAAGTCGCCGAAGACGCCGCGCCGATCAAGCCGCGCTTTGCAGATCAATTTTCGATTGAACACGATGACTGGTGAAAAGGACATCCTGAGCATGGACGAACTGAAAAAACTCATCCGCGAGATCCCGGACCACCCGAAGCCCGGAATTCTTTTCTACGACCTGACCACCCTCCTCCAGGACGGGCGGGGCTTTCACACGCTGGTCGAGCGCTTGTGCGAGCACTATGCCGGCCACCCGGTTGACATCGTGGCGGGCATCGAAGCCCGCGGCTTCATTTTCGCGCCGGCGCTGGCATTTCGGCTGGGCGCCGGCTTTGTCCCCGTGCGCAAGCCGAAGAAGTTGCCGTGGAAGACCACGAGTGTCACGTATGAGCTCGAATACGGTACGGATTCGCTCGAGATTCATCAGGACGCCATCAAGCCGGGCCAGCGCGTGCTCATCTGCGACGACTTGCTCGCCACCGGCGGCACTGCGTCGGCCACGGTGAAGCTCGTGCGCCAACTGGGCGGCAATGTCACCGGCGCGGCGTTTGCGGTCGAACTGAGCTTTCTGCATGGCCGGGCGAAACTTCCCGGCATGGATGTCTTCTCGCTGCTGCAATACGACAAGTAGGCCCGGCGCGCGATTTGCCCCGGTCGATGCACCGCGGGGTGAAGGTTTCCCACGGAAAGAGAAGATAAAATGTTTACCGGATTTTCTCTGCGTTGATGGCGAGTCTCGATTTTCGCTGGCGGACGACTTCAAAAAGAACGACACCAGCGGCCACCGACACGTTCAGCGAGAGCACCGGCCCTGACGTGGGAATCGAAACGACAAAATCGCAGCGCTTGCGAACCAGCTCGTGCAGCCCCTCCCCCTCGCTGCCGAACACCAGTGCGACCTTGCCGCCAAAATCCGCCTCGGTGTAAGGCTTCTCCGCGTGCTCGTCGAGCCCGATCAGCCAGTAGCCCGCTTCCTTCAGCTCCTCCATGGTCCGCGCGATATTTTTCACGCGAGCGACCGGCAGATGTTCGAGCGCTCCGGCGGAGGCGCGGGCAACCGTTTCCGTCAGGCCCGCGGCGCGGCGCTCAGGGATCACAACGCCGTCGGCGCCCGCAGCCAGCGCGGTCCGTACGATCGCGCCCAGATTGTGCGGGTCTTCGACCCCGTCCAGCAGCACAAGCAATCCCCTCGAAGTGCTCGACGCGAGGATGTCTTCCAGGTTCTTCGCCGCGCGGGCTGCCGCCAGGGCCACCACGCCCTGGTGTTCGCGCGTCCCGGCCAACCGGTCAATCTGGGCGCGATCTTCGAACCGGACCGGAATGCCGCGCTCGCGGGCGCGCCGCACGATCTCCTCAATCCGCTCACCGTGGCGGCCGCGCGCAATCGCAATTCGATCGATCGCGTGCCCGGCGCTGAGCGCCTCTTCCACCGCGTGGATGCCAAGCAGCTTTTCCATTCTTCTTACTGTTCTCCGCGCCTTTCTGGCAATCTTCAGTCCAGCGCGGCGCAGAATTCGAGCATCCTCTGCCGCGCGCCCTTCACCGCCACTGCAAAGGGAAGCTTCGTCGCCCGATCGAGAAGCAGGATCACGCGGTCGAACTCGCCTTCGCCCGCGCGGCCGGCCAGGGCGAGGCGAATCGGATGGAACAGTTCGCGGCCACGATACCGCATCCGGTCCTTCAGTTCATTGATGATTACCTTAAAGCGGTCGGAATCAATCTCTCCGCCATCGAGCGCACGGTTTGCCAGCTCGCGGATCACTTCGCGAGCGCCGGCGCGCGTGAGCACCGCGTGGTTTTCCGGACTTGCGAGATTCACCGGCGCGTCGTAGTGAAAAACCAGCGCGAGCAGAGCTTCGAGCGCCGGCCGGTCGGTCGCATGTGGACCGAGCAAGGCAGCGGCCTGCGCGGCCCAGGCGTCAATCTCCGGTCCAGTTGCTTCGCCCAGCCAGCCGCGTTCACGCAGGATGGCGGTCACGTCCGTGCCGGTCCAGGGATTGACCGCGGCGACGGACTCCGTTTCGTGTTCGGAAAGCATCGAGCAACGATTCTAGCGTAATGAGTGAAAGAAAATGGAAAAGAGAAGCGGAAAAGGAGGCGCGCGATTAACGCTCGATCGTCGCAATAGCCTGCGCGGCGATGGCTTCCCCGCGGCCGATTTCGCCGACGCCTTCGTTCGTCTTGGCTTTCAGATTGATCTGCTCGACGGCAATCCCCAGCGCTTTGGCGAGCGCCACGCGCATGGCCGGAAAGCGCGGGCCCAGCTTCGGCCGCTCCAGAATCACGATCGCGTCAATATGAGTGATCCGCAGGCCGCGCTCGTCGAGCAATTGCCGCGTGCGTTCGAGGAACTTGAGACTGGAGGCGTCCTTCCACTCCGGGTCGGAATCGGGGAAATGCGTGCCGATGTCGCCGAGCCCCGCCGCGCCGAGCAGGGCGTCGCAAATCGCGTGCGCGAGCGCGTCTCCGTCCGAATGGCCCACGGGCCCTTTCTCGAACGGCACCTCGATGCCGCCGAGAATCAGCTTCCGCCCTTCGGCCAGCCGGTGCAGGTCGTAGCCGATGCCGGAACTCGTCGAAACGTAAAGGTAGTTGGCCCTTTCCCCCCAAGAAGCATCCATCGCTTCTGGGCCTGTATATTTCTGGCAAGCGGCATTGATTTTCTCTTCGGTGACATTCAACTCAATGAGTTTCTTCTGGAGCACAAGATCAGAGTGGAAAACTGCCATGAGGAGGTCTGCCAGTTCGACCCGTTGTGGTTTTCGGTTCGAGGCCTGCTTGTCAGCGAGCAGCAGCGCCCGCTTTGCAGGTTCGTCGAGGGGCACCTCATTTGAGAAGTTGTTACGATTCGCGCCCCTTGTCACGAGATCCGGCGAATTGCGCAATGCAAGCATGGCTTTCCCAGTCAAGCCCGCCATCTCGAGAAGAGTTGGCGCCTCGCGATGGATCCCTGCCAACAAATGGACTGGACGAATCTGTGAATCCATATCCTGCGTGACGTAGTATCGCGCGAAGAAAATTGCGCGACGGGCTTTCTCGCTGAATCGCTCAAACATGGTTATGGCTTGCGGCGCTCCTGATCGAGATAAAACCGGGCGAGATCCATATCCGCGGGGCGCGTGATTTTCAGGTTTCGCTCCGAGCCGAGGACGACGTGGACATCGCGGCCGATGCGCTCGACCAGCGCGGCTTCGTCCGAAGCGGTGACGCCATCCTGTTGTGCCCGCGCGAACGCTTCCTTCAGGATCGCGAACGAAAACGCCTGCGGCGTCTGCGCCAGGACGATGCGTTCCCGGGGAATCGTCGCCGTGACCAGCGCAACGTCTTCGGGCTGGCTGGTGCGCCGGACTTCTTTGATCGTGTCAATCGCGGGAATGCCGAGTATCGCGGCGCCGCAGGCCCGCGCTTCGGCGATGATGCGCTCGATTTGCTCGCGTGTGACGAATGGCCGCACCGCATCGTGCACGATCACGATTTCCGTATCTGGCGCCAACTGCGCCAGCGCGTTCCCCACGGACTCCTGGCGCGAGTCGCCGCCACGCACCACGCGGACCGGCCGGCCAAGTTTCTCCTGCGCCACGCGCGCTTCGAGTTCGCCCACTCCCTCGGCTCGCGCGGCAATCAGGAATTCTGTAATGGCTGGACAGGAAGCCAGTCGGCGGAGCGTGAACACCACGAGCGGGACGCCGTCGAGTTCGAGGAACTGCTTTGGCGTCTCGGCGCCCATGCGGGTGCCAAGTCCGGCGGCCGGCAGTATGGCGGCGATGCGGCTCATCGAGGGGGTAAAAGTCTAGCGCAACCGTGGCCATGAAGCGATGGGAAAGCCCGCTCTGTCGTCATGTCGCACCTTGCCTAGCCGCGACAGGCGGTGTGGCCCAGCGGGAGGCACAAGAAAAAGATCATGAGCGGCCGGACTCCGGCGAAGTCGGCCGCGGCGGGCGTTCACCGCCCGGCTGGGCGTCCGCCGAGCGCGTTTCGAGCGCGGCATTCGCGCCTGCTTGCGAGCGCGAGGACGGCTCGCTGCGGTCATCGTACCGGCCGAAGATCATCTTGCCCGCAGTGGTCTGATGCACCGAGGTGACGGTGATGTCGACCGTCTTGTTGATCATCTTCCGCGCGCCGTCCACCACCACCATCGTGCCGTCGTCGAGGTATGCGACCCCCTGGTTGTATTCCTTGCCCTCGCGGAGAATGAACACGCGCATGCCTTCGCCCGGCAGCACGACGGGCTTCAGCGCGTTCGCCAGTTGATTGACGTTTTCGATTTCGATGCCCTGGAGCGAGGCGACCTTGTTCAGGTTGAAATCGTTCGTGATGATGCGGGCGTCATAGCGTTTCGCCAGCTCAATCAGTTTCATGTCCACGTCGGCGATATTCTGGAAATCGTCGTCGGCGATCTGGACATCGAGGTGCGGCATTTTCTGGATGCGCTGGAGCACTTCAAGGCCGCGGCGTCCCCGCTGGCGTTTCAGAGGATCGGCGGAATCCGCCACCATCTGCAATTCGCGCAGAACGAATTGGGGAATCACCAGCGTTCCGTCGATGAAGTTCGCCTCGGCGATGTCGGCCACGCGCCCATCGATGATCACGCTGGTATCAAGCACTTTGGGCATGCGCTTCGTGCTGCGCTCGCTGCCGAACAGGCCGCCGAACGCCTGAAGGTTCAGCATGTCGCCCTTGTTGGCGCCGATGACCAGCCCGACGTAGGTCATCACCAGAAAAACGGCCAGCCCGATAAACGACCGTTCCCCTTCCGGAATCGCCGTGTGCGACAACACCAGCGTTATCAGATAAGCGCCGAGGATGCCGAGGATTGAACCCGAGGCGGCGCCGATCAGCCGGCGGAGACTGGCGCGCCGCAGACGGATTTCAAACAGAATTACGATGATGGCAAATCCGAATCCCGTCAGCGCCGCTGCCGCTTTCGACAGCGAAAACGGATGAAAATGGTAGCCCGCCGCTGCGCAGACGATCGTGAAGATCACGCGCAGGAAGAGCATGTCCCACATGCTGCCGACGTGGCTTTCCTCGGCTCGGAAGTGCGGGCTGGGTCTTGCCGGGGCAGACTCGCCGGTTAACGAGGGGGTACTGCGCGAAGATTGATTAGGAGTGCGTGCCATTTCGGCTCCTTATGAATCGTATGAAAGTTCATAGAGCTTGAATGATCTAGATGCTCTGTTCTGTATTCTCCGGCGCTTATGATAATCTGTCGGCAACCGCCGGTATTAAAAGTCTTTCTTATAAACGTCTATGATACGAACAAGTTCAAATACTATAACACGGAAGGGAATGGTGTTGGGCAGCTAGCGCACATAAAACCGAGGCACGCGGCGGCCGAGGGCGCAAAGCAGGTCGGAAGTGACCGTGCCGAGCTCGCGAGCGACATCTGAGACGTGGATCGCGGCCGCGCCGTCGGTCCCGTAGATCGTCACCACATCGCCAAGCGCAACGTCCGGAACGTCGGTCACGTCCACCATCGTAAGATCCATCGAGATAATCCCCACCAGCGGCGCGCGGCGGCCGCGCACCAGCACACAGCCGTGGTTCGACCGGTGACGAACGAGCCCATCGGCGTAGCCCGCCGCGATGACGGCGACCCGCGACGGTCGTTCCGTCACAAAACGCGCCCCGTATCCGATTCCTTGGCCGGGCGGCACGTCCTTTAGCGAAATGATTCGCGCCCGCAAGCTCAGTGAAGGGCGCAGGTCCATCTCCGCCATGACTCTTGTTTTCACCTCCGCCGAATCGAACGATTGGTGGTAGCCGTAGAGCACCGCGCCGGGACGCACCATATCCGCCCAGGTGCTCGGACGCGCGCAAATCGCGCCGCTGTTGGCCATGTGCACGATACCTGGAGAAATGCCCGCCGCGCGGAGGCGCTCGACGGTTTTAATGAACAGTTTTTCTTGCTGCTCGGTTTGCTCGGTCGTAAAAGTTTCCGCCGAAGCGAAGTGCGTGTACGTGCCGCCCAGCGCGAGGTGCGGGCAGTTCGCCAGGGCGCGCACGAAGGAATCGAGTTCACCGGGCAAGACGCCCAGGCGGTTCATGCCCGAATCGATTTTCAGGTGGAATTGCACCTTGCGGCGCTTGCCGCGTCCGTTACGGGCGGCTGCGGCGGCGCGCTCGAGGTAGCGCAACTGCTGCACTCGCGTGACGGTGGGAGTCAGCCCGTACCGCAGGAGCTCCCTCTCTTCCCCGGGCCAGAAGCCGGTGAGCACCAGAATCGGCGTGCGGATGCCAGCGTCGCGCAGTTCCGCGCCTTCATTCGTGCAGGTGACGCCCAGCCACTCCGTCCCCGCCTTCGCCAGCGCCTTGGATATATCCACCGAGCCGAGTCCATAGGCATTCGCTTTCACGATGGCGAGAACTTTGCGCTTGCGGCCGACCTTCTGTCGAATGACGCGGAGATTGTGAAGAATGGCGCCGAGAGAAATCTCCGCCCACGCCGGACGCCCTTCGAATTGAATTGCGCGCGCCATCTTCATAGCATGCCAGACTATTCCAAAACGCCGCTGCGAGAAATCTGCACGCGTGCGAATTCGCGCGGTCTAGTAAACATCGCAAAATCCCAGTTGCACACGAAGGGCCGATGGCGGTCGCCACTCGGCTGTTCCGCAAATGGCACGTTCTCAGCCGCAAATCATCCTAAAAGGGGCAATCGAGCCCAAGGAAGGCTCTTCACAGATAACGGATCGAGGTAACGGCAACACACCTGTACCCGCAGGGGCACGATCCGGGTGTAGGGGCATGCCGCGAAGAAATCCCGCGGCACGAGAGCTAGAACTCCGGCTCCGGCTGCTCCCAGGCGTCCGGAGCGGCTTCTTCAAAACGAGTGTGCTTGTTCAGGAAGATGAAATTCACCGTGCCGGTAGGGCCGTTGCGCTGCTTGGCAATGATCAGCTCGGACTTGGCGCGGTCTTCCTCGGGCATGTCGGCTTTGTAGAAATTCGGCCGGTGAATGAACAGAACCACGTCGGCGTCCTGCTCGATCGCGCCCGATTCGCGCAGGTCCGCGAGCTGCGGCCGGCGCTCTTCGCGTTCGGGCGCGCGGGTCAACTGGCTGAGCACGAGCACGGGCACTTTCAATTCCTTGGCAAGGCCTTTCAGCGCACGTGAAATGCTGGAAACTTCTTCGTTGCGGTTGCCGAAGTGGCCGCGCGATGCAACGAGCTGCAGATAATCAACGATGACGAGCGAGAGCCCTTTGTCGCGTTTCAGCCGGCGCGCCTTCGCGCCCATTTCCATCACCGTGGACGACGCCGAGTCATCAATCCACAGCGGGGCTTCGGCCAGACGCCCGAGGGATTCCGTGATTCTGCGCCAGTCATCCTTCGCCATGTGGCCGGTGCGGAATTTGTGCGCGTCCACGCGCGCTTCCGAGGCGAGCAGGCGCAGCAACAGCGATTCTTTCGACATTTCCAGGCTGAACACCGCCACCGGATGGCCTTCGCTGCGCAGCGAGACGTTTTCAGCGATGTTCAGCGCCAGCGACGTTTTTCCCATCGAGGGACGCGACGCGAGGATGATCACTTCGGAGGGCTGCAGCCCGGCAGTTTCGTTGTCGAGCCGCGAGTAGCCGGTCGGCAGGCCGGTGACGCGGCGGCCTTCACTGAAGATTTTCTCCAGGCGCTCGAAATTTTCGCGGACAAGATCCTTCACGCCCACCAGGCCGGCACGGACGCGCTCTTCGGCAAGTTGGAAGATGAGCGATTCAGCGCGGTCGAGAATGGAATCGGCTTCGTCGTCGGCGTCCAGCGCCTGCTGCTGGATGGCGTGCGCCGCGTGAGCCAGGTTGCGAAGGACGGCCTTCTCTTTGATGATTCGCGCGTAATGTTCGACGTTGGAAATCCGCGGCACGCCGTCCACCAACTGCGCGAGATAGGCGGCGCCCCCGGCGGCCTCCAACTCGCCCGTGCGGTGCAGCGCGTCGGTCAGCGTGACGAGATCGATGGCCTGCTGCTTCTCGCCCAGCGTGATCATCTGCTCGAATACTTTGCGATGCTGGTCGAGGAAGAAATCTTCGGGCTTGAGTTTTTCGATGGCGGTGTTGAGCGTATGGTTGTCGAGCAGGACCGCGCCCAGCACGCTGCGCTCGGCATCGAGGTTCTGCGGCAGCGGGCGTTCAAGAGCAAGTTCGGTGGCCATTGGAATTCGCCTTATTTTCGCCTAAGAATCACTGCCCTGCAAGGTCTTCCATCCTGTAACCCGTCCCGCCGGAATCCGCGTAGACGCACTCCGGAAGAGAACAGGGACATTCTGTGACGCAACGAGGGGCACGTCAACCCAACCTGGCTGTGGACATCTGTGCATGCAGTGGAAAACGCCTGAGGTTTGCAAATGCCGTAAAGAGTTCGGCCGCCATCCTGAGGGGTGGTTCTGCAGCAGGACCGGACCGAAGGATCTCAACTGCCGGAACTTGGCGAAGCTGCCGCGCGCGAGCTACGCTTCGCGTTCGATGACCAGCTTCACTGTGGTGGCAACTTCGTGGTGCAGCTTCACCGGCACCTGAAATTCGCCGATCAGCTTGATGGGATCATCGAGCTGGATCTTGCGCTTGTCCACGGTGTAGCCCTGCGCCGCAAGCGCTTCGGAGACGTCGCTCGAGGTGACGGAACCGAAGAGCTGGTCGTTCTCGCCGGCCTTGCGCTTGAGCGAAAGTGTGACCGCAGCGAGCATCTCCGCAAGCTTTTGCGCGGCTTCTTTTTCGGTGGCCTCGTGTTTGGCGAAGGTGGCGCGCATGTGCTCGAGCCGCTTCATGTTCGACGGCGTGGCTTCCAGGCCGAGCTTGCGCGGCAGCAGAAAATTCCGCGCGTAGCCTTCGGCCACGTCCACCACCTGGCCGCGATTCCCGAGCTTCTCAACGTCTTCCTGCAAAATGATCTGCATGGCGATTCCCTCAATTCCCGCGCCGGCCCTGCGCGCCGGGCTTAGATGGGGGCGGCGAAGGGCAGCAGGGCGATGTTCTGCGCGCGCTTGATGGCCACGGTCAGCCAGCGCTGGTGCCGCGCGCATGTCCCGGTCATGCGGCGCGGCAAAATCTTGCCGCGCTCCTGGAGAAACGGCTGCAGCATCTCCGTCTTCTTGTAATCAATGAGGTCCACCTTCTCTACGCAGAAGCGGCAGACTTTCTTCTTGCGGACGTAGCTGCGCTTGCCGCGTTTGTGCGGGCCGCCCGGGCGCGGCCCCCCGCCCGGGGGACGCCCTGAGGGGGGTGCCAAAGCCTGGTGTGAGTTTTCTTCTGCCATTCGTTTTTCTCCGTTTAGACTGCGGCAGCGGCCTGTTCACTGCTGCCGGCTGCTGCGGGTTTGCGCGGGCGGCGCGCGGCGCGGCGTTCGCGGCGTCGGCCGAGTTTCTGTTGCCGCTTGATGTCTTCGTCGAGACGCACGGTGAGGTACTTGATCACGGCGTCGGTGACTTTCAGCCGCCGCTCGAGTTCTCGGATCAATTCGCCCTGCGTCGAGCGCAGCGCGAGATACACGTAGAAGCCTTCGCGCAGCTTGCTCACGCGGTACGCCAGCTTGCGCGTGCCCCACTTCTCCAGCTTTTCCACTTTGGCGCCGCGTTCCGCGACGGCGTGCTCGAGCGTCGCGATCAGCTTATCAATCTCCGCCTCCGGCGTATCCGGCCGGCAGATGAAAATTAGGTCGTATAAACGCTCTTCCATGTGTCCTCGATTCCGTAGTTCCGCTTCCACCGCGGCAAAACTATTCTCCTGCTTCCTCCGGAGGCGTGGCCCGCCGGTTGAAGTGCGACATCGCGCGCCCCGTGCCTTCGCTCAAGAGCAACTCCACTGCTTCGGCTGCCTCGGCGACCATCTGGCCTGCGGTCTCTTCCACGCTGCCGTAGATGGGGCAGAGAACGTAGGCCGCGAGGTCGTTCACCGGGTGCTCCGGCTGCACGCCCAGGCGCACGCGAATGAATTCATCGCTGCCCAGCGCGCCGATCACCGACTTCAGTCCGTTGTGCCCGCCGGCGCTGCCGCGCTCCCGGATCCGAATCATGCCCCAGGGCAGCGCGACCTCATCGCAAATCACGACCAGTTGGGCCGGATCGCATTCGTAACGGTCGGCCAGGTCGCGCACCGCCCGGCCGCTCGCGTTCATGTACGTCTGCGGCTTGGCGAGCACCACATCGTGCCCGGCGATCTGCCCGCGGCCGACGTACGACTGCGCTTCCGGCCGCGTCACTCGAATTCCCGCCCGCTCCGCCAGCCGGTCCACCACCCGGAACCCCAGGTTGTGCGGCGTCCGGGCGTATTCAGGGCCGGGATTGCCGAGGCCCACGATGAGTCGCATCCGCGTTTACCCTGCGGCCGCCGCCCGCGTTATTTTTCCTTCTCCTTGCCCTTGGGCTTCTCGGCCTTCTCGGGCTCGGCGCCTTCTTCGCCCTCTTCGGCTTCCTTCTTGCCCTTCTTGATGACCTCGGGCTCCGCCGGGACGGCTTCGACGACTGCGGCTGCCTCTGCCGGCGCCACTTCCTCTTCCTTCTTCAGCGTGACGACGTGCGCCAGCACTCGCTGCGCGTCCGTCACCAGCTTCACCTTTTCTCGATCCAGCGGCAGATCGGCGGCGCGGAGCTGTTTGCCGATGGTCAGCCCGCTCACGTCCATCTTGAATTCTTCCGGGATGTCCGCGGGCAGGCATTCGATTTCGACTTCGCGCGTCACCATTTCGAAAATGCCGCCTTGCAGCTTCACGCCCTGCGGCTCGCCGAATGTGTGCACCGGCACGCTGACGCGGATGCGCACGTCCATCGCCACGCGGAGCAGGTCCACGTGCAGCAGCGATCCGCTCACGGGGTCCACCTGCCAGTCCTTCAGCATCGCTTTCTCTTCTTTGTGGCCGGACACTTGAACGGTAAAGATCGTGTTGTGCCCCGACTCGGAGCGCAGGATGCGCGCCACCTGCTTGGCGTTCACGGCCACGGACAGGACCTCGCCCGTCCCACCGTAGAGCACGGCCGGGACCTGGCCGGTGAGGCGGATGCGCCGCGCGGGGCCCTTCCCCCGCTCCTCGCGAATGGTGCCTTCGACAACGAATGTTTGCATGCGTCCTTCTTTCCCCGGGGCTAGATGAACAGCTCGCTGATCGAGGTTTCCTCGTGGATCGAGCGGATGCCCCGCGCGAGCAACTCGGCCACGCTGAGCACCTTGATCTTGCCGACTTTCTTTGCCGACTCCGACAACGGGACCGAGTCGGTGACGATCACTTCCTCGAGCGGTGAATTGCAGATGCGCTCGACCGCCGGACCAGAAAGCACCGCGTGGGTGCAGCCGGCGAACACCTTGGTGGCGCCTTCCTTGAGCAGTGCTTCCGCGGTTTTCACCAGCGTGCCCGCGGTATCGATGATGTCGTCAATCACCAGCGCCGGGCGGCCCTTCACGTCGCCGATCAGATGCATCACTTCGCTCACGTTCACGTCGATTCGGCGTTTGTCCACGATGGCCAGGGGCGCATCCATCTTTTTCGCGAAGTACCGCGCGCGCTCCACGCCGCCCGCATCCGGCGAAACCACCGTGAGCGGCCCCAGATTCTTTTTCTTGAAATATTCCACCAGCACCGGCGCGGCAAACAGATGGTCCACCGGCACGTTGAAATAGCCCTGAATCTGCGGTGCGTGCAGATCGAGCGTCAGGGCGCGGCTCGCGCCAGCGGTTTCCAGCAGGTCCGCTACCAGCTTCGCCGAGATCGGCACGCGCGGCCGGTCTTTGCGGTCCTGGCGCGCGTACGCGTAGTAGGGAATCACCGCCGTGATCCGCCACGCTGAGGCGCGCTTGAACGCGTCGATCATCAACAGCAGCTCCATCAGGTGGTAATCCACCGGACGGCAGCACGGCTGCACCACGAAGACGTCGGCGCCGCGCACGTTCTCGAGAATCTGAAAGCGCGTCTCGCCGTCGCTGAAGTGCCCGTGTTCGGCGTGGCCGAGGGGCACCTGCAAGAAGCCGCAGATGGCCCCGGCGAGCGCCCGGTTCGCGCTGCCGGTGAAGAGTTTGAATTTGTCGTCGGTCAAGCGAATCCCCTCAGGCGGTCAGCCGTCAGCGCAGTTTCCTGCGATAGTCATCCCTCGTGAGAGTTTCGACGACGAAAACCTGGTCGTTCGGGAACCCTTGAGCGGCTCGGCGCGCCTGCGCTGGGTTTCGGAAGACTCCGAACACCGCCGACCCGCTACCCGCCAGCGCGGCTTCCGCAGCTCCTCGCTGGAGCAAGGCCCGCCGGAGTTTCCCCAGGCGGGGGTGCCGACTGAACACGGCGGCCTCGAAATCATTCGAGCCGCCCCTCAGCGGGCCCCAGCACAGAGCGCAGAAACTCCACAGTTTAGGGGCTGCGCCGCGCTTTGTCAATCGCGAACTGGCCCAGCGGAAAGCGTCGCGCGTGCTCACCCCGATGTCCGCGGGCGAAACGACCACCACGGGCTGCCGCGGCCCGTCCGGCAAGGGATAAATTTCATCTCCGCGGCTGACACCCAGGGCGCGCCCGCCGAAGAGAAAGAACGGCACGTCAGCGCCGAGTCCGGAGGCGATTTCGATGAGCTTGGGGAGAGGAATTTTCTTTCCGGTCAAACGAAGCAGGCCGATGAGGGCCGCCGCAGCGTCGCTCGATCCTCCGCCAAGCCCGCGCGCCACCGGGATGCGCTTGGTGAGCCGCGCGTGAACGCCCCCGCGCAGGCCGAGCTCGCCGCTCAGGGTCTCCAGCGCCTGCCAGACCAGGTTTTTCCGCCCCACCGGCAGGGCGGGGTCAGTCGTTTCGACGGTGATCCCTCGGCGAGACGTGCGCGTGAGTTCCAGCGTGTCGTGGAGAGAAATCGTCTGAAAGATGGTGCGCAACTCGTGGTAGCCGTCCGGCCGCCTGCCGAGGATGTGCAGGCACAGATTGATTTTGGCAAACGCTGGCAGGCGCACCGCACGTGACATGCGGGGAGTTTACTGCGGCTTCGTCTCGCCCGCTCCGCTTTTTTGCGCGAGGCGATGTTTCAGATTCTTCAGCTTCTTGTCGAGGTTGTTCACCCGCTCGGGCTCGTAGTCGGCGGGCGAGGATTTCTGCCACTCGGCGAGCGCCTTCTCCCACAACTCGGCGGCTCGCTCGGATCGTCCGAGCTTTGCTTCCACGTCGCCCAGGTGATCGAGAATCGTCGGATCGTGGGTCGTGCTCTCGGCCGCCTTGCGCAGATACTCTTCGGCTTCCGCCAGGCGGTTCTGCTTGAAATAAGCCCACCCCAGGCTGTCCAGGTATGCCCCGTTCGTGGATTCTTCGGCGAGAGCGCGCTTGATCAGCGTGGTGGCCTCCTCAAGCCGCACGCCGCGGTCGGCCAGCATGTAGCCGTAGTAGTTCAGCACCGGGGCGTTGTGCGGATTCACCTGCAGCACTTTGCGAAACTGTTCCTCGGCCTCGTCATATTTTTTCTGCCGCTCGTAGATCGCGCCGAGCAGGAACCATGCCATTTGCTTGTCGTCAGGCTCGCGCGACAATTGTTCGGCCTTCTGCCCCGCCTGCTCCGCATCCGGATAGTGCCGCCCGCGCTCTTCCACCTGCGCGAGATTCAGATAGACGTCGCGGTCGCCCGCATTTCCGTGGAGCATGCCCTGCAGCACTTTGGCCGCTTCCTCCGTCTGGCCTTTTTCCCCGAGCAGCATCGCGTAGGTCGAGAGTAGATCCTGATCCTTGGGATCGAGTTGCATGGCCTGGCGGGCCGCAGCGATGGCGCGGTCAAGATCGCGGCTGGCGCGATAGGTGTCAATCACCAGCATTCGTCCGCGCCGCTGGTTTTCCGGGCCGAGCTTTTCCAGGTCCTCGAACGTGCGAATCGCGGCGGCGTAGTCCTCCTTTTCGCGATAGACGCGTCCGAGCTGTTCGTACAGCACCGCCAGTGCATTAGGCCCTGGCTCGCCCGATTGCGATTTCACGCCGGCAATCGCGTCGGAAAGCACGTGGATCGCGTCGTCATATCGTTTCTGCGCTTCATACAGGAGCGCCTCGTTGTCCAGCACTTCCAGGCTGCCCGGCGCGTGCTGCTTCGCCCGGACCAGCGCGGCTTCCGCCTGGTCGTACTGATTCAGGCGCCGGTAAATCTCCGACATGCGCAAGTAGGATTCCGGCGAGTCGGGATCGAGTTCACTCACTTTCTTGAATTGCTCGAGCGCTGCCGCGTATTTGTCCTGGACGTAGAGCGATTGCGCCAGGCCGCGCCGGTGAGTCACTTCCTCAGGCTCTTCTTCCACCGCCGCGCGATAGGCCTTCTCCGCCTTCGCATATTCGCGCGCTTGCAGGTACGCATCGCCGAGCAGGTCTTCATTCCCCGCCGAAGGCGACCGGCTCTCCGCCTGTTCGAGTAGCACGATCGCGTCCGCCGCCCGGCCTTCCTCGATCAGGAGCTGGCTGAGCTGTTCGAGCACCGCCTCGCTGTCCGTGTTGGTGCTCAGGACTTTGCGCAGGACCTCTTCCGCTTTGTCATGCTGGTTTTCAAAGCCGTACAGTCGCGCCAGCAACAGCGTGGATTCCGTGTCGCCCGGGTCGAGCCGCGCGATTTCTTTGAGCTGCTCGACGGCGAGGTGAATCGTGTTTTTCTGATTCGGCGTGGAGTCCAGATCGCCCAGCGTGCGCACGTAGATGCGCGCCAGCAGACGGTGCGCGCCCAGGTTGTCGGGGTCCGTTTTCAGGACGTTTTGCGCTTCGAGCACGGCGTCGCGGATTCGCTGCGACTTCGCATACGTTTCTGCCAGCCGCTCGATAATGGTTGTCGCGCCGGGATCGAGTGCCAGGGCCTTCTTGTAGTAATCGATTGCCTGGCTGGCGAATTCCGGCCGGCCGGTCGCCTCGTACTGCTCTTCGCTCAAATGGCCCATAGAAAAATTGAAGTAGGCCTCGGCGCGCTTGTCCATGTCCGTCTGCGGGGAAGGCGCGGGGGCCGCCGCAGCGGCCGGCGCTTGCGGCGGCGCTGGAGTCTGCTGCGCGACCGCTCCAGGCCCCAGGGCAAGGCCAGCAACGACAAGGAAACACACCGCGGCACATCGAATGTTTATCATCGGTTCACCGGAAACCACCATTATCGTTCACGGTCGAAGGGCCGTCAAAAGATTCCCCTCGCCGGGTTCTTCACTCCGTCACTCCCTGAATACGATGCGGATTTCTCGGGATGCGTCAGTGCCGGAAATGGCGGATGCCGGTGAACACCATGGCCATGCCCAGGCGGTTGGCCGCGGCAATGATGTCGGCGTCGCGCACGGAGCCGCCCGGCTGGATCACCGCCGTCGCCCCGGCCTTGCCGGCCTCCTCGACGCCATCCGGGAAGGGAAAGAACGCGTCGGACGCCACCACCGTGCCTGCAAGCGGTGACTGCGCCTTCATCACCGCAAGTTTCACCGAATCCACGCGGCTCATCTGCCCCGCGCCGATGCCGGTGGTCTGCCCCTCGCGCGCAAAGACGATCGCGTTCGATTTCACGTGTTTGCAGACTTTCCAGGCGAACAGCAGCGCACGCATCTCCGCGGCGCTGGGCGCGCGCTTCGTGGCCACCTTCAGATCGGCTTCGCCGAGCGTGTGCCGGTCCGGATCCTGCACCAGCACGCCTCCCGAGATCCGCTTCAGTTCTAGTTCAGCCGTGACGGGGGCCGCCGGCATCTCGAGCAGGCGAAGATTCTTCTTCGAGGCCAGCTTCTCGCGCGCGGCCGCGTCGTAGCCCGGCGCGACGATGCATTCGACGAAGAGCTTGGAGACTTCCTCCACCGTGGCAAGGTCCAGCGCGCGGTTGAACGCGATCACGCTGCCGAATGCGGAAACGGGATCGCAGGCCAGCGCCTTCACGTAAGCGTCCTGCAAGCGCTCCTGCTCCGCTGCGCCGCAAGGGTTGTTGTGCTTGATGATGATCGCCGCTGGCTTTGTGAATTCTTCCGCCAGTCCCCACGCCGCATCGAGGTCCACCAGATTATTGTAGGAAAGCTCTTTTCCCTGGAGATGCTTCGCCCCGGCCAGCCCGGCGAGCGCGCGGCCCGCGGGAACGTAGAGTGCCGCGCCCTGATGCGGATTTTCGCCGTACCGCAAGGACTGCCGGCGCTCGAGCGCGAGATGCAGCCGCTCGGGCATTCGCGGCGCTTCCTCCATTTGGATTCCGCCATCCGCCGTGAGCCGCTCCAGTTCGGTCGTAATCTCGCCGTCGTAGCGGGACGTAAGCGCGAACGCCTTGCGCGCCAGCTCGAGCCGCGTCGCTAGGCGCAGTTCACGGGTCGGAGCGAGTTCGGCGGCGATGCGAGCGTAATCCCCCGGATCGGTGACGACGGCGACGCTTTCGAAATTCTTCGCCGCCGAACGAACCATCGTGGGTCCGCCGATATCAATGTTCTCGATCAGTTCTTCCGCCGTCACGCCCGGCTTTCGCGCCGTCGCGGAAAACGGGTAGAGGTTCACGACGACCAGGTCAATCGGCGCGATCCCGTGTTCGGCCGCCTGTTTGCGGTCGTCGGTGAGTCCGCGGCGGAACAGGATTCCGCCGTGCACCTTCGGGTGCAGCGTTTTCACGCGTCCGCCGAGCATCTCCGGCCAGCCGGTCAGCTCGGCGACGTCGCGCACCTTCACGCCCGCTTCGCGCAGAAGACGCGCCGTGCCGCCCGTCGAAACAATCTCGATGCCAAGCGCCGCGAGTTGCTTCGCAAAGTCCACCAGTCCTGTTTTGTCGTACACGCTGACGAGTGCCCGTTCGATGGCCACGCATTCCCCCTGAAAAGGAAAAAGGCCGTGTATTGTATGCGTTCGGATGAGATTCGGAAAGAGAGACTTCAGTTGCGGACGCGCGCCTTCAGCTTCACGTGGCCGCCTTCGACGCTCACCACGTATTCCACCTGCTCGCAGCCCTTCTTTTGCATCAGCTCCTGCGTCTTGCGGTGTACGAAACGCTTGAATTCCTCGAAGGAAGGGGCAGGCCCCTCATCGCCCACGCGTTCGCGGGCTTCCATCAACTTCCGGTAGAGCTGGTCCACTTTCGAAGCTTCTTTTTCGGCGTCTGACAGCGCGGTGACGAACGCCGTTGCCGGTGGCTGGGTGCGCGCTCGCGCTCGTTCTGCTTCAATGGCCTTCGCCGCCGCCCCGAAGTGCCGCTGTGTGGTGCCTTCTTCTTTCTGCTTCAGCCGCTTGCGCCACATTTCCTGGTATTTCGCGTAGGTTTGCGTCAGGTTGCTGTAGCGGAACCGCTGGCCGGAATTCATGTCGGGGCTGCGATCGCCGTAGCGCTTGATAAGCAGCTCCACGCGCCACTGCGCGTCGGCGGGAGGACGCTTCCGGCCGCCCCCGAAGAACTGCTCGTACTCGATCTTCAGCAACCGGATGTCTTTCTCGAGTTGGTTCAGGTCCTCTTCAGTGGTTGCCATTGGCTCGGATGGACGATGCCATTCATCCTAGTGTCCCTCTCCCGCAGGCGTCAATCGGCCTCCCGGGGCGGCGTGCCGCAAGGGTATCGCGCGGCTGCCCGGTTGCCTCGCTGGGGGGCCTGTGCTCAAATACGGGAACGATGACGCCGAAGACCGATTCCCCTTCCGCGGCGCGCGACGCGCTCCTCCGGCAGATTCCGTCCGTGGACGAATTGCTGGGCAGGCCGACCGTGGCGGAGCTTGTGGCGCGAGCCGGGCGTATCCTGGTCCTCGATGCGGCGCGGGAGGTGCTGGCGGATTTGCGGGCGCATCTTGCGCGGGAAGCAGCGGCTTCTGCTTCGCTCATCGAAATCGCGCAGATCGAAGCGCGCATCGTCGAACACGTAGACAAAGCCCTGACCCTTTCTCTCCGGCCGGTGATCAACGCTACCGGTGTGGTCCTGCACACGAACCTGGGCCGCGCGCCTCTTTCTCCGCATGTGGTCGAGCATCTGGCTCAGACGGCGGCGCGCTATTCGAATCTGGAATACGACCTGGAAGCAGGCGCGCGAGGGAAGCGCGACGCGCACACGGCGCGCCACCTGGCGCGGCTGGCGGGCGCGGAATCGGCTATCGTCGTCAACAACAACGCCGCCGCTGTGTTTCTGGTTCTGAACACGCTGGCGAAAGGCGCGGAAGTCATTGTTTCGCGCGGCGAGCTGATCGAGATCGGCGACGGCTTCCGCATTCCCGACATCATGGCGGAGAGCGGCGCGCTGCTCCGCGAAGTGGGCACGACGAATCGCACGCGCATCGCCGATTACGAGCGCGCGATCAACGAGCGCACCCGTCTTCTCCTGCGCGTGCACCCCTCGAATTTCCGCATTGTGGGATTCGCCGGGCGGCCTTCGCTCGAAGAATTGGCCGCGCTCGGGCGCCGGTTCAGTCTCCCCGTGTTCGAGGATCTTGGCTCCGGCTGCCTCGCCGATCTCGCGTCCGCCGGAATCTCCGAGCCGGTCGCGCGGGCAAGCTTCGATGCGGGCGCGCAAGTCGTCACGTTCAGCGGCGACAAGATGCTGGGCGGGCCGCAGGCAGGCATCATTGCCGGGGAAAAAGAGATCGTCGAGCGCATTCGTCGGAACCCGCTCTTTCGCGCGCTCCGCGTGGACAAGCTGACGATTGCGGCGCTCGAAGTGACGCTCGGCGCTTACCGGCGCGGCGCTCTGGATGAAATTCCCGCACTGCGCATGATTCGTTTGCCGCTCGAAGAGCTCGAGCGCCGGTCGAAGGCGCTTGTCGAGCGTCTTGCTGGCCAGCTTCCCAAAGACGCGAGGGTCGAAATCGTGCCGGGATTCTCCGTGATTGGCGGAGGGTCAACCCCGGACCAGAGTTTGCCCACGCGGCTGGTTGCGATCTCCACGCCCCGCCACTCCGCGGCAAAGCTGGAAGAACGCCTGCGCCGCCCCGAACGTGGCGCGCCCGTCATCGCCCGCATTGAAGACGACCGCCTCGTCCTCGATCTCCGCACGGTTTTCCCTGAAGAAGAAGCCGCCCTCGCCGCGGCCCTCCTCGGCGCTCTTCGCTGAAGAGCGGGTCGACCGCTGCGGTGGTCCACCAAACCGTGGTCTTGGCCATCGGAGCCTGACGCGAAGGGTTGGCTGTCCTAAGGTTTTGCGTATAGATGGAGTTGAAATCGGAAATCCCGGATAAGATGGGCCGGGCCGGGAAACACCGGACCTGAGTAGGGGGAGCGTAGACGTGTTTTCAGCAGCCCTCAATCGTATTGTCCTCAGTTGCGCCGTCCTCGCCGCGCTGGCGCTTCCCGCAGCACTCGAACTGCCGGCGCAATCGTCACCCGGTTCTGCATCGGAAGCCATTCAAGCCAACTCCAACCGGGCGCCCGGCGGGAAGCTGGAGAATGGCGTTCTAACGCTCCACCTCGAGATGCGGCAGGGCGATTGGCACCCGGAAGCCGACACATCGCCGAGCATGAAGGTGTATGCATTCTCCGAGGAAGGCAAGGCGCCGCAAGTCCCCGGCCCTCTGATACGTGTTCCGGAGGGCGCCGAGATCCGCGTGACACTTCGCAATCTGCTCCTGGCTGTCGCCGTTGTGCATGGATTGCACACGCATCCGGGCGACGCGAGCGACGATGTGCAGGTGCCTCCGGGAGAAGTTCGGGAGCTCCGGTTCGCTGCGGGCGCAGCCGGAACCTATCAGTATTGGGCAAGCGCCGGGGGAGACTTGAGCCGGGGCCGGCCTTATCGCGAAGGCAGTCAACTGGCCGGCGCCTTCATTGTAGATCCGCCCGGTGCCGTGCCAGCCGATCGTGTCTTTGTGATCGGACTCTGGCGAAGCCAGCGAAACCCAGTTCTTTCCCAGGATGTTCCCGTGATCAACGGCAAATCCTGGCCCTATACCGAACGCCTCACCTATGCGGCCGGAGAACCCGTGCGGTGGCGCTGGATCAACGCGTCCGATGGGCCGCACCCGATGCACCTGCATGGCTCCTACTATCGTGTAGATAGCGAGGGTGATGGCGAGCGAGATCAGCTCCTCGAAGCGGACCAACAGCGCAGTGTCGTCACTCACCTATTGACCCCGGGTTCGACCATGCTGGTTTCGTGGACTCCGCCTGCGGGCCGATGGATATTTCACTGTCACCTGGTCGCTCATTTCTCCCCGGAAATGACCGTCGCTAACGCACTGGTGGCCCAACCCGAGCGCGTCCATGAGCACGGGTTGAATCACATGGCGGGTCTGGTACTCGGAATCACGGTGACCGGCACGCGGCCCGCAGTTGTCTCCCACGGCCGTCGCCGGAACCTCCGCTTGCTGGTTCGCGAACGGCCAGCGCGCGATGGCTTGCCTCCGGGCTTCGCCTACCAGTTGGAAGAGTCCGGCAGGCTGGCCTCGGACGAATTGACCGCCCCGGGTCCGCCCGTCATTCTGGAGCGTGGTCGGCCCGTCGAGATTACGGTGGAGAACCAACTCCACGAACCTACCGCCGTGCACTGGCACGGCATCGAACTCGAGAGCTACTACGACGGAGTGGTCGGCTGGGGCGCGCGCGGCGGCGAGGTCACGCCAATGGTCGAGCCGGGAGCCTCTTTTCAGGTTCGGTTCACGCCCCCGCGGGCCGGCACATTTATCTACCACACGCATTTGAATGACGCGGCGCAGCTCACCGGCGGTTTGTATGGGCCTCTCCTCGTGCTGGAGCCGGGAACGAAGTTTGATGCGGAAACGAACCGCATATTTGTCATCAGCCGGGGGGGCCCTGATGATCTCAAGGCGCCACTCCTGCTGAATGGCAGTGCGGAGCCCCCGGTGTTGCGCTTGCGGAGAGACCGGCGATACCGAATCCGCCTGATCGATATCACCGCGAACAATCCCGGTGTTTTTTCGCTGATGGGGCCGGCAGGATTGCTGCGATGGCGCGCGGTTGCGAAGGACGGAGCCGATCTGCCCCCAAGCCAGGCTGTCATGCAGGATTCACGGCAATTGCTCTGGCCGGGGGAGACCTACGATTTCGAATTCGAGCCGCGAACGCCCGGTCGCCTGCGTCTTCAGGTTGAAAATCCTCCGGAAGCATTCCTACGGTACAAGGTCGTCCAGCAAATCGAAGTTCAATAGAGAAGTACGTGATCTTTTGTTAGACTGCGGGGAAAGCCGTTCTTCTCTCTGTTTTGTAGCGCCGGGCTTCAGCCCGGCATCTTGTTTTCAATGCCTTGCCTGCCCCGATGCGGGCGCCGCGACTGCTCTCGGCCCTTTTTCCGCAACCTGCTAAGCAACACCTCAGCGAGCAAATCGCGAATTGTCCTTCACCGCAACTTACAGGTGATTGATCACGCTGGCGACGCAGCCTGCCCCGAAGCCGTTGTCGATGTTCACCACCGACACGTTGGATGCGCAACTGTTCAGCATGGCGAGCAGCGCCGTCAGCCCGCCGAAGCTCGCTCCGTAGCCCACGCTCGTCGGCACGGCAATCACCGGCACGGCCACCATCCCCCCCACCACGCTCGGCAGGGCGCCTTCCATCCCTGCCACGCAGATGATCACGCGCGCCCCGGCCAGCTTCGCGCGGTTTTCCGTCAGGCGATGCAATCCAGCGACGCCGACGTCGTAGAGAGCTTCCACGCGGTTGCCCAAAACCTCCGCCGTGATCAGCGCTTCTTCCGCGATCGGTATATCGCTCGTGCCCGCCGTGACCACCACGATCAATCCCTTGCCGTGATTCACGTGATTGCGACGGATCACAATCGTTCCGGAGAGTGGATGATTCTTTGCCGCTCGCGTGATGCGTCGCACTGCCGCGAACGTCTTCGTGTCCGCGCGCGTAATCAAAATGTTGTGGGACGATTTTGCGCGCAGCATCCCGCGGACGATGGCGGCCACCTGCTGCGGCGTCTTCCCGCGCGCGAAGATTACTTCCGGATAGCCCTGCCGCAGCGAGCGGTGGTGATCAATCTTTGCGAAGCCAAGGTCCTCGAACGGCAGGCTCTTCAATCGCTCGGCGGCGCGTTCCGCCGAAAGCCGTCCCTTGCGCACCGCCTCGAGCAATTCGCGTATGTCTCGTTCGTCCATTGTGCGTAGTTTTGCGAGCCAGCATTCTATCACTGCGTCGCCTTGACTTTGCTGGAAGCGGCTGCCTAAGATGCGAGCTTCTCCAACGCGGCGAATCGCATTTCTTTATCTGTCATCCTGAAGTAGTCCCGGTCGCTTTCTGGCCGGGGCGACCGAAGGATCTCACCGTCGCCAGGTTCGAGCAGTGGAGATCCTTCGCCCCGGCTCCAGCGGGGCTCAGGGTGAAGGTTTTGAAGTTGACCGCGGCGAAGAATCAACCAGCCGCAACCGGCAGACCGAATGGCGAGCCAGGCAGACAAAATCATCACCATCGGCGTCACGGGCGCGAGCGGCGCCGTGTACGCCCAGAAGGCGCTGCGCCTGCTCGATGCCGACCCGCGCGTTGCGCGCGTCTATCTCGTCGTGACGCAGATGGGCCTCCGCCTGCTCGCTGCGGAACTGGGCATCGTCGCTGCTGATCTGAAAGCGCTGCCCTCTCTCCTCACGGAAACGCCTGCCGCAAAGATGGAATGCCTGCCGAACAAGGACATCGGCGCATCCATCGCGTCGGGCAGCGCGGCCGTGGACGGCATGGCGGTGATCCCGTGTTCGGCAGGGACGCTTTCGGCAATTGCGAACGGTGCAAGCGATGATCTGCTCGCGCGCGCCGCCGATGTTTGTCTGAAGGAGCGGAAGCGCCTCGTCCTCTGCGTGCGCGAGACGCCGCTCAACCGCGTCCAGCTCGAGAACATGCTGCGGGCGCACGATGCGGGCGCGATCGTGATGCCGGCAATGCCCGCCTTTTATTTCGCCCCGAAGTCAATCGACGACGTCGTCACGCAATACGTCTGCCGCGTCCTGGCGCAGCTCGATCTGCCGCAGGAGAGCCAGTTTCGTTGGCAGGGATGAAAACGAACATGAGCCGTAGGGACCCGGAGACAGACCGAAGCGCGATGATGGACGGCAGCGACTGTCTCGGCAAATGGTGTGCGGTGCTCCCCGGAGCTGCATCCGGTCCGAAACTCTTCACTCCCAAGTGTCGCCTCTTCGCCTCCAACTTTGTACTTTCAACTTTTGACTTTAAACTTTTTCCTCCCTGTGGCCAATCCTGCTCCTGAGATGACTGAGAACCGAATCCGCACCGTGCTCGAGATGATCAAGTTCGAGCACTCCGTGTTTGCGCTGCCGTTCGCGCTGGTGGGCGCGCTGCTCGCGGCGCGTGCCGGCGGACACCGATGGCCTGCGTGGCAGCAGGTCCTGTGGATCATCGTGGCGATGGTTGGCGCGCGGTCGGCGGCGATGACGATGAACCGCATCGCCGACCTGCACTACGACCGGCTCAATCCGCGGACGCAGGCGCGTCCGCTCGTCACCGGCCAGCTCTCGCTGCGCTTTGCCTGGTTCTTCACCTTTCTATCCGCCGCCGTGCTCGTGTTTGCCGCCGCCCGGCTCAATCGCCTGGCGCTCGAACTCTCGCCTGTGGCTCTTGCCGTGCTGCTTTTCTATTCCTACACCAAGCGCTTCACCGCGTGGTCGCATCTCGTTCTCGGCTTCTGCCTCGGGATGTCGCCCGCGGCGGCGTGGATTGCCATTCGCGGCTCGCTCGATTGGCGCATATTGATTTTGTGCGCCGCAGTGACGCTGTGGGTGGGCGGCTTCGACGTGCTCTACGCCTGTCAGGACGTGGAATTCGACCGGAAGGCCGGCCTGCATTCCATCCCGCGCCGCTTCGGCATTGCGCGCGCCCTGCTGATCGCTCGTGCGATGCACGTCCTGATGGTCTTGCTGCTGGCATGGCTGGCGTGGGGCTTCGCGCTGGCCTGGCCGGCCTGGGCGGGCATTGCGGTCGTCGCGGCGCTGCTCGGCTACGAGCATTCGTTGGTAAAGCCGCACGATCTGAGCAAAATCAATGCTGCGTTTTTCACAGTGAACGGCTATATTAGCCTGTTGTTTCTGCTGTTTTGGGGCACGGCGGCGGTCCTTTCGCGCCCCTAGTCGCTCCCGAATTCGTCATGGCCGACCTGCAAATCACCGACGCGCGCCTGAAGCCAGTTGCTGAAAAAATCCTTGCCGGCGAGCGCCTCAATGCTGCCGACGGCCTCGCGCTGTACGAGTCAAACGACCTGCTGGCGGTCGGCTGGCTGGCGAATCACGTTCGCGAGCAGCGCCACGGCGACGTCTGCTACTACAACATCAACCGGCACATCAATCCCACGAACGTTTGCGTGGCGCACTGCCGGCTCTGCGCGTTCGGCCGTTCGCCGGACGCGCCCGGGGCGTACACGTTCGCGCTCGACGAGATTTATCAACGCGCGGCGGAAGGCGTCGCCGAGGGCGCCACGGAATTTCACATTGTCGGCGGCCTGCATCCCGATCTTCCCTTCGACTATTATCTAGACCTGATCCGCGGTCTCAAGCAGCGCTTCCCGCAAGTGCATCTGAAGGCCTTCACGATGGTCGAGGTGGGCTATTACGCGCGCATCGCCAAGCTTTCCATCCGCGAGACGCTCGTCAAAATGAAGGATGCGGGCGTAGATTCGCTTCCCGGCGGCGGCGCGGAGATTTTCAACCCGCGCGTGCGCAAGGTGATCTGCGACCACAAAGTGAGCGGGCGGATGTGGCTCGACATCGCCAGGACGGCGCACGAAGTTGGCCTGAAATCAAACGCCACGATGCTCTACGGCCACATGGAAACCCCGGAGGAGCGCGTCGAGCACCTCCTGCTGCTCCGCGACTTGCAGGACCAGACGCACGGCTTCGTCGCGTTCATCCCGCTCTCCTTCCATCCGGACAATACGGTGCTTTCCCACATTCCGAAGCCCACGGCGTTCGACGATTTGAAGACCATCGCGGTGTCGCGCCTGCTCCTCGATAATTTCGACCACATCAAGGCGTACTGGATCATGCTGACGCCGCGGATCGCGCAAATCGCGCTGCGCTTCGGCGCGGACGACTTGGACGGCACCGTGGTTGAAGAAAAGATTTATCACGACGCGGGCGCCACCACGCCGCAGGGCCTTGCCCTCGGCGAACTCGAGCGGCTGATCCGCGGGGCGGGGCGCACCCCGGTCGAGCGCGACACGCTCTATCGCCGCGTGGACCGCGCCAAGATGCCGCTGCCGCCCGGCGCGCAATCCCGCCGCAGCGACGGCTTCATCCCCGAAACCTCCCTCACCCTGGACGTGTAGTTCTGGTTTCGCTCAACAGAAGCGGCCACTACAGAAGCTTTGTTTGTTGCCGGCGAGAACGGAGCCACTGCCACAGAAGCAATCCATAGAATGGCCCATAGGTTAGCCAGAGCATGAGCGGGCGAAACTCCCACGTCCCGAACGCCTGGTAGCCAATCAGGACGTGGTAGGAAAGAAATTGCACGACGGTCAGCATCATCCACGCCGGGTTCGGCACGAAGCATAGGAACGGAATCACCCAGGTGAAATACCAGGGATACGCGTTCGGCGAAAAGAGCAGCACCGCGCCGAAAATCAGGAATGCCGCGCGCGCCGGCTCCAACCGCCGCGCTGCCGCCCACAGCATCAGCCCCGCCGCCACCGCAACGCCGAGTCCTTCGGCAAACTTCGTCGAGCCGCTCAGCCACAACAGGACCGAGTACAGGCTCGCATTGTTCCCCTGCCAGCGCGACGCGTAGTACGACATCGTCTCGGAAAAGTGGATGAACGCCGACCGGTACGGCCAAAAACAAATCGCGGCCAGCGCCGCCGCGGCAAAGCCGTCGCGCCAGCTTTTCGCCGACCGCGGCCATCCCTCCCGCCGCAGCCACAGCGGGAACAGCATCACCGGAAACGCCTTCAGCAGTGCCGCAGCCGCCAGCAGCATCGTTGACACCGTTTTCTTGCCCCGTATAATCACCAGGCAGGCGGCCACCAGCGCAGCCAGGGCGAGTGCGTCGCTGTGGCCGCTGCCGGCGAATTCGATCACGACCAGCGGGTTCCAGGCATAGATCGCGAGACGGAAAACTCTCCCCCCGGTTGCGCGCAGCCACCCGGCAAGCAGACACACCACCAGCAAGTCTGCGGCGATCATCGGCAGCTTGAACGCCACCGGGGTCGGCAGAAAACGGTCGGCGGCGCGAAACGTCAGCTCGCTGAGCGGCGGATAGATGGACGGGATATCATGGCCCGGCCCGGCGGGCTCGCGCGGCTCGTGCAACGCGCTGAGCCGCGGGTCGTCCGGCCGCACCGAGTAAGGATTCCAGCCGGCGCGCTGGATGCGGCCGTCCCAGCGATAGCGGTAAACATCGGTTGAAAGCGTGGGCGTCAGCGGCGCAAGCGTCAGGCGGAAAAGTACCGCGCCCGCGAGGATCAGCCAGAGCGTTGCCCGGTGTTCGCCCGTGTGCTCTAAGCTGAAGAGAACGAGGAAGTACCCGACTCCGGCAGCCAGCGCGATGGCGATGGTTTCGACGACGTAGAGTTCAAGGTTTGCCAGGCGGCGCAGCGCGTAAAACGCCGCCTCGAGCGCGGCGATTCCGAAAAGCGCGACGAAGATTTGCAGCCGCGCTCGTGATTCCGCGCGGCTCACCATGCGGAAGGGATTTCTCATGAATCGTGTTTGTGGGTCACGGTTTCAGCAGGTGGATGGAAAGGTGCTGCGGTTGTCATTCTGAGCCCATCCGATGAGGATGGGCGAAGAATCTCAGCGTTCCGCATGGCGATCGCTGAGATTGGAAAGCCCCCAACCGTGGCAAGAACCGGCATGGCTCGGCATTGACAAACATGGCGAGGTCCTTCAGCGATCTTTTCGCGCCTGAAGTCACGGCCGGTTCAAGTCGCGGCCATTGATGAGATAGATGAGATTGGCGGGATAGTTTCGAGGCAGGTGCACTTTGGGCTGGATCTGGAATGCGGCGGTCGTCATCGTGGCGAGCGGCAACCCGTTCTCGAACTTTTACCGCAAACTGACCGATCCCACGTTTCGCGGTCTCTACCAGACGAATTCGTTCGACATGGCGATTATGGTGCCGTACTTCCTCGTCCTGGTGATTCTGGCCATGTACGGCATCCATCGCTACGTCCTGGTGTACAACTTCTATAAATACCGCCATCACGTCCCGCCCACTCCGCCGCAGCCTGCCGAATGGCCCAAGGTTACCATACAGCTTCCCATCTTCAACGAGCGCTACGTCATCGAACGGCTGGTGGAAACGGTCGCGCAGTTCGATTATCCGCACGACAAAATGGACATCCAGGTGCTCGACGATTCAACCGATGAGACTCGCGAAGTGGCGCGCGCCTGCGTCGAGCGCTGCCAGCGACTGGGCCTGCCGATCACCTATCACCTTCGCACGAACCGCGAGGGCTTCAAGGCGGGTGCGTTGCAGGAGGGCCTCAAGTCGGCAAACGGCGAATTCGTCACGATTTTCGACGCAGATTTTCTGCCACCAGCGGATTTTCTCAAGCGCACAATCCCTTATTTTTCCGATCCGAAGCTCGGCATGGTCCAAACGCGCTGGAGCTACGTGAACCGCAATTATTCCGCACTCACCGAGGCCGAAGCGATCCTGCTCGACGGCCACTTCGTCATCGAGCATGGCGCGCGATTCCGCCGCGGCTCGTTTTTCAATTTCAACGGCACTGCCGGCGTCTGGCGGCGCGCCGCCATCGAGGACGCCGGCGGCTGGCAGCACGATACCCTCACCGAAGACACCGACCTTTCCTACCGCGCGCAGCTTCACGGCTGGCATTTCCTCTATCAGCCGGAGATTGATTGCCCGTCCGAGTTGCCGGTCGAGATGAACGCGTTCAAAGCGCAGCAGGCGCGCTGGGCCAAAGGCCTCATGCAGACGGCGAAAAAAGTTCTGCCGCAGGTGCTGCGCGCGGATGTGCCCCGCCACGTGAAGGCCGAAGCGTTTTTTCACCTCACCGCCAACATCAGCTACCCGCTGATGGTCCTGCTCTCGGTGATTCTGCTGCCCGCGATGATCGTGCGGTTCTATCAGGGCTGGTTTCAGGTGATGCTGATTGACCTGCCGCTGTTCCTCGCGTCCACCTGCTCGATTTCGAGTTTTTATCTCGCGTCGGAGCGCGTGCTCTACCCGAAAACATGGAAGCGCACGTTTCTCTATCTGCCGTTTGTGATGGCGGTGGGCATCGGGCTATCGGTCCGCAACGCGCTCGCCGTCCTCGAAGCCGTTTTCGGCATCCAGTCGGAATTCATGCGCACCCCGAAATACCGCATCGAAGGACAGCGCGGCGGCACCTGGCACAAGAAGACCTATCGCAAGCGCGCCGGATGGATGCCGTTTGTCGAAGTCGCCCTCGGCCTCTATTTTGCCGCCACCGTCGTTTACGCCATCATGAACGAAAGCTATCTCACCGTCCCGTTCCTGCTTCTCTTCGTCTGGGGCTATCTCTACACCGGCCTGATGTCGCTCGGCCAGGTCTACCTCGAACGCTTCCGCTTCGGCAGCGCCCTCGACGCCGCCGAAGCTCGCCCCGCCGCCACCGGCGCCCCCGGCTTCTGAATTGACGCCCTCTGGAAGGGGGGGTGGTTCAACAGGTCCATCGCGAACGCAACGCTGGCAAGATCAATTCACAAAAGGTTCTGTGGGTGCCCCACCATCGCCGGGTTTGCGAGGGTGGGAACCCCCTACTCTCGGCGGGGTCTGTTCCAAATAAGTTTTATTTATTTTCTAGTACACTAGACAGTAGAATCGCCGAATGGCAGCAGGACTTCGACGCTTCTATGGCCGCCACAACCTTCATTTCATCACGTGCAGTTGTTATCGTCGCATCTCTGGTCTGTCTGACCCGGAGCACAGAAACATTCTGGTTCGCCAGCTCGAGAAAGTCAGGACGCGCTACGGCTTCGCCCTGATTGGCTACGTCGTTATGCCTGAGCATATTCATTTGCTGATGAGCGAGCCCAGGTTAGGCGACCCCTCGATCGTGATGCAGGTATTGAAGCAGACCGTTTCCTGGCAGATTTTGAAGAAACTTCGCAGCGCCAGGGCCGGCTCTTCTCACTGTCGCCTGCTGGAACGATTGAGGGTTTCTCCCCTCACCGCGGGGGCCCGATTCTGGCAGCGCCGCTTCTACGATTTCAACGTGTGGAGTGAGAAGAAAATCTGGCAGAAGTTGGAATACATGCACCTGAATCCCGTGAAGCGCGGCCTGGTGAAACATCCCGGTCACTGGCCGTGGAGCAGTTTTCGATTCTACGCGTTTGGGGATGCAAAGATGCTGGGGATGGATCGTTTGTCGTGAGGACCCCGTTGCCGGAAGACGTGCGGCTCACACTGGATCACGGAAGGTGGTCCGTAGAAACCGGACGCGGCAGTCAGGACCCACCTCCCCGACTGCCGGGGAGAGTGGGGCACCCGAACCCCTTCTTCCCCAAGGGGCTGCGTGGCAGCATCGAACTCCGCGGAGGGCCGCCCGTCCGCCTAGGTCGAGCCCGAACGTCACGGCGACCAATTCCCTTTACAAGCGTTCTTGCGGGTGCCCCATCCTCGCCTAGTTTACGAGGGTGGGAGTCCTCTTCTTCTGCCGAAAGAGGCCCTCCCTGCCTCGCCATTTCATTTCCGTCTGTCGAGGCCGCTTACTGTGGGCGTCCTCGTTTCTTGCGTCCGGGTTTTTCCGGCGCAAGCGTGAGCTGTTCAGGCTGCGGCACTTCGGCCTTTGGCGCTCTCTTGAACGTCACATTGGGTGCCGGGTGAGGGTAATCAATGCCCTTTCCTTCAAGAAGCTCAGCGATCTTCAGGACTTGCAGACGCGGATGGTTTCCCCACGGCGATTTGTAGAAGCCGGCAGACGCCGCTTCCGTTTCCATCGGCTTGGTTGCGTCCTCCAGAGTAAGCAGGACCCCTACCTCAGCCTTCTCTCGTTCGATCACACCCCTCAAGTCCCGGACATCCTTTACGCCAACGTGTCCTGATTTCACCGAGAGAATAATCTGCTTTGTTCTGCCATTCTCTCCCTCATCGTGGAAGAAGAGCCGCCCATCAATTCCCTGGTCGCTGCCCTTCTTCTGCTCGATTGGGCGTGCTCCAACCAACCCCAACGCCCACCACTGAAACTGGTAAGGGTCTTCGTGCGCTAGCTCTGTAGCGTCGGGAACGGAGACCGGCTCGCCGATTACTTGATACGTCTTGGAGACCTCCTCTCCAAATGCATGACGAAGTCTGTGCTTGATTAGACCGATGGCCAGGTGTGTGATGTCGATCCCAATCCAGTCTCGCTTGAGGCGCTGTGCTACGGCGACCGCCGTCCCGCACCCGCAGAAGGGATCAAGAACTGTGTCGCCCTCGTTGCTGCCCATCTTAACAATGCGTTCGAGTAGGGCCTCCGGCTTTTGCGTCGGGTACCCGAGCCTTTCCTGCGCTTGGGAGTTTATGGGCTGAATGTCTCTCCAAACATCCTGTAAAGGCAAACCGGGCATTTCGTCGAGATACCTCTTGAATTGCGGTACAGCGCCAGCTCTCGTTTGAACAATTCGGCCTTCCCTGATCAGGGCATCCATGCTCTGCTTGCTATAACGCCAGAACCTCGTAACACCCATAACCTCGTAGCTGGGGTTCCCCTTTGCCGCGCCACCTGGGCCCGTCAAATTATCCAAGCGATAATGGCGGCCCGTCCCCTGCTCAATGTATTTGTACTTACTTCCGATGTAGTCGTGGTCGTACGGAGTGAACATGGGATTCCACGTCCAAGCATCGGTCTTCGTGTAGAAAAGCAGCACATCATGAATCCGTCCGTGCTGACGGCGGCCCTGTTTCGTGTCGCTGTGCGCGGTGCTTCTCTTCCAAATAATCTCAGTTCGGAAGAATTGGGGACCAAAGACGGCATCCATGAGGAGCTTCAGGTAATGGCTCGCGGTCGGGTCACAATGGAGATAAATGCTGGCAGTCGTTTTCATCACGCGGCGCAATTCAACAAGGCGGGGAGCCATCATCGTCAGATACGCCAGCATGTCGTTCGTTCCGAGGAAGCGGCGGAATGCTTGCATGACATCGGAAACTCGCCCGCCCGCTTCAACGATCTCCTCGTACATTGCGGCTGACGCTTGGTTCCACTCCCACGTGTCCTCGAATGCCTTGAATTGGGACGCTGCCCCCGTGCCATCCTTCTCAGCAAACAGCACGTTGTAATCTTGATTGGATTTGAACGGCGGGTCGAGGTAAACGAGATCAACCGTCTCGTCTTTGATGTGCCGCCGGAGCACGTCGAGGTTGTCGCCGTAATAAAGAAGATTCACTGTAAATCTCTAGCCCCGCGAGAGTCTATAAGGCTCCTGCCCGCAGTTCAACAGGGAGTGCGGAGCAGGCCGGCGAAACAGAAACATCGCCCGCGACTTCTGGCTTCGTATGGAGGTCGCAGAATGAGACAATTCGACTCATGTACGCTCCGAGTGACTGGTGGCACGGCCTCAGCGTCCTCTGGAAGTTCATCCTCTCCGTTTGCGGTGGCTTGGCTCTCTTGTGGGCAGGGTGGAAACCTGTGATCGCACTCTGGCGTTGGTGTGTGGAAAAACACGACGCAAAAATCCTTCGATTACTCGAAGAGGCTGACAGGAACCTGAGGATCGCCCCTTCTATTGGGAGTACTGTTGCACTTCCGGTGCCCCTCGCGCAGATTGTCTCTGAGGCGAAAAGGAGCGAGAAAAGCGTTTATCGTTCCCTCCGCAGACTGGAGAAGAAAGGGAAAGTTCACGAACTCCCAAAGGGTTGGTGCTTCGGACCGAGAAGAACGTCAAATGGTCCTATCCTGGGCAGGGATAGATTCCCCGGTCGCTTCTAACTTCAGCTTAGCTGAAGATCAGCGGCGAGTTGATCTCCCGCCATCCAAATGAACCATGGCCTATGCGGCGCATTCTTAGCCTCGTGTCCATAGATTGAACCGCCGAATATTTTCTTGAGAAGGATCGGGATGACTCGATGGACGGCAGCTTGAAATTCTGAACCCACCGTGCCATCTTAACTTTGTTTCGTGACCATCAATCCTTTTGAGGTGATTCTAAAATGAACCGTCGAATGCTGTCGGCCATGCGGTACAAAAAAGTCAGGATGCGCCCCCTTGCACGTCGGGTTGATGAGGACGGTACCGAATTGGCTCAAATTGATGATCTCTGGGTGATCCAAGCCGCGTCTCAGAATCACCTCACGCTCTTCAACCCGCGAACCCACCATAGCTTTGCCATCGGCACCGACCATGTCCGCGAGTTCTTAACTGATTACACAGGGAACACAGATGGCATTCTGAAACTAAAGAGCCAAGTTGTTATGCGATGGAAGCGTGTGTCTATCGAGCCGCTAGATTGAGATCGTGCTCTCTTCCTGTTGCAATTGAGTACTGCTCCTTCTCGGCCAAGACCGCTTACTCTTCTTCCTATCACTCTGCCTTTCTCGCCTCCCCTGCACTCCACTTCCTGACTCCAGCCTCCAAAAGTCCACAGCCACCCGGATTTTCCATTCTTCGCGCATTCTGCTAGGGTACTTGGAGGGGAATGACGGTTGAAGCGCTCCGGACAACCCGCTCTCGCAGGCTCGGGAGTAGCCGAACGCAGGCGCTCTGAGGCTTATTTTTGCCGCTACGCCTCCGCTGCTTTCCATCAATCCCCAGTATCCTGTCCGCTTCACTTTTCAACTCACCGGGACCAGGATTTGCGACGTTTTCTAACCGCAACACGCTCGCGAACCTTCCGAATTGCTAACTCACTGAAAACAAAGCCAGGCTCAATCTCTAATCGCAACGAAATATTGAAGTCGCGAAGTGCCAACCCTCTCAAATCACAGGAGTTAATTTTTTCTAACCGCCACAAATTGGGGGCTTTTTGCGGCCCAATGGAACCACCTTGCAGAAAAAGGACTTACGAGCGCACGGCAGCGTCACTCATGCACTCAAAACACCGCCAAGACGCGATTCTCTTCGCTACAATGGCGGCTCCAAATTGCACCGGGAGGCTTGAATGGCAATTCATAAAGCGATGAAGCGCGCGGCAATTCTTCTGGGAGCGCTCGTTCTGTGCGCCTCACTCGGCCTCGCGCGCATCCGCCAGCCGAACAGCGAATACCAGGCGCGGCGCGCCAAGGTCCGCGCAAGCCTCACCGGCCCGCTCGTCATGTTCGGCTTCACCGGCAACGAATCCAATCTGCAGGACCGGACATTTTATCAGGAAAACAATTTCTATTATTTGACCGGCTTCAACGAAGCCGGCGCGGCGCTGGTTCTGCTCCCGGAATCTTCGAAAGAAAATGCCGTCGAAGGCCCGCACGAATTCCTCTACTTGCAGCCGCGCGATCCGGCCAGCGAGCGCTGGAACGGCCCGCGCCTCGGGCCGACGGACCCCGACATCACCGAGAAGACCGGCTTCGCGGCGGTCGAGCCGAACGCCAATCTGCGCGGCGATCTCGAAAAACTTGGCAAGGTCTATCCGAATTTCTACGCGCTTCTGCCGTGGAACGGCGAAGACACCGACCCGGACGCCGCTACCTGGCTTGCCTGGATGAAGCAGATTCTGCCGCAGGCGAATTTCCGCGACGTTCGCGGGATGCTTGGCGCGATGCGCCAGGTGAAATCCTCCGGCGAAATCGAACGGGTGCAGCGCGCCGTGGATGCTTCCGTGGATGCGCAGCTTGCGGCCATGAAGATGGTGCGGCCGGGAGTTTACGAGTATCAGGTCGCCGCGAAGATGGAATACGTCCACAAATTCGAAGGCTGCGACCGCGAAGCATACGATCCCATCGTCGGCAGCGGATTTTTCTCCACCGTGCTGCACTACGCGGCCGCCAGCAAGCAGATCAACGACGGCGACGTGGTCGTGCTCGATGTGGCCGGTGAATACGGCGGCTACGCCGCGGACATCACCCGAACGCTTCCCGCGAACGGAAAATTCACTGCGCGGCAGCGTGAGATCTACGAAATCGTGCTGGGCGCGCAGAATGCCGCGCTCGCTGCCTTGAAGCCCGGGATGACCTTCCAGCGCACGCGGCCCAACAGTCTCTTCGATGCCGCCTACAACTACATCAACACGCACGGAAAGGACCGCGAGGGCAAGTCGCTCGGCCAGTATTTCATTCACGGCCTCGGTCATCACATCGGGCTGTACGTTCACGACGCCGGCGACCCGTGGCGCGCTCTCGAGGCCGGCATGATCGTGACGATCGAGCCCGGAATTTACATCCCCGAGGAAAATCTCGGCGTGCGCATCGAAGACGATGTCCTGATCACCGAGAACGGCTACAAATTACTCACCGCGCGCCTGCCCCGCTCGGTCGAAGAGATTGAAAAGATCATGGCCGAAGCGCAAAGCAAGCCGCCGCAGCAGCCCTAGCGCCATGATTCATCGTCCGACACGCGGAAGAGAGATTTTTCGGCCCGTCCCGCTTCGCGGTCCGGCCCTCCGAATCACGAGCTTGGGTTTTTTCGAAGTGAACGGCAGTTTGACCGAGTCCATCGCGCGCCGTTATAATGAATGTTTCGCCGGGACGCGAAATTCGTTCCTGGATGAAGCGCCGGCGGCCGTACCGCCGGCCTCGGACCCGCCCTCCGCGGGAACAAGCCCCGAAGAAGAATCAGGAGAATGCCAAGGTGAGAGCCACACAATTGCGCCCCGGGATGATCATCCAGCACGAGGGCGATCTGTACACGATTTTCAGCGTGGACCATCGCACGCCGGGGAACAAGCGCGGCTCCATGCAGACGAAGATGCGCAGCCTGCGTACCGGCTCCATCGTGGACTACCGCTTCCGGGCGGAGGATTCCGTCGAGCGGGCAATTGTGGACGAGGTCGAATACGAATTCCTCTATGGTGACGGCGAAGGCTACCACTTCATGAATCAGGAGACGTACGAGCAGATCACGCTGTCGAAAGAATTGCTCGGCGACACGGTGGATTATTTAATCCCGAATCTGCCCGTGAAAGTGGAATTTTACGACAGCAAGCCCATCGGGCTGCTGCTGCCGGACACAGTGGACCTGACCGTCGTCGAGACCGAGCCGAGCATCCAGAAAGCGACCGCCAGCGCCGTGATGAAGCAGGCCAAGCTCGAAACAGGCCTCATCATCAACGTGCCGCCGTTCGTCGGGAATGGCGACAAGGTGAAAGTGGATACATCCGAGGGGCGTTACATCCAGCGCGTGCAGTAAGTCCCGCCCGCCGAGATCCGCCGGAACTATCCTTTCGCAACGGAAGAGCGCGAGCCAAAGACGCGCGCGAAAATCGCATCCACCGCACGCAACTGCCGCTTCAGCTCGAAAGTTTTTTCCAGCGCGGTCGCGCTGAGAAATTTCTGAATGTTCGTGTCGGCGGCCACGCGCTCACGAAAGCTCGTCTCCGATTCCCACGCAGCCATCGCGTGCACCTGCACCCATTGGTAAGCCTCTTCGCGCGGCGCACCGTGCTCCACGAGATCCTGCAACAATTGACCCGAGAAGACGAGTCCCTTCGTCATGTCGAGATTGCGCTTCATCCGTTCCGGAAACACTTTCATGTTCCCGACGATCTCCGTCACTTGCGCCAGCATGTAGTCCACGAGAATCGTGGAATCGGGCAGGATGACGCGCTCGACCGAGCTGTGCGAGATGTCGCGCTCGTGCCAGAGCGCCACGTTTTCAAAAGCCGCCTGCGCGTTGGCGCGAACTACGCGCGCCAGGCCGCAGATTTGTTCGCAGCCGACCGGATTGCGCTTGTGCGGCATCGCCGAACTGCCGCGCTGCTCGCCGCCGAAAGGCTCTTCCGCTTCGTGCACTTCGGTGCGTTGCAGATGACGGATCTCGAGCGCAACGCGCTCGAGCGATGCGGCCACGACGCCGAGAATTGCCGCGTAGTGCGCGTGACGGTCGCGCTCGATCACCTGGGAGGTAATCGGCGCGGCATCGAGCCCGAGGCGCTGGCAGATTTTCTGTTCGAATTCGGGGCTGAGGTGCGCGCACGTGCCGACCGCTCCGGAGATTTTTCCGACGGCCATCTGCCGGGCGGCGGCGCGGAATCGTTCGAGGTCGCGGCGATTTGCGGCGTACCAGTTCGCCACTTTCAATCCGAACGTGATGGGCTCGGCATGCACGCCGTGGGTTCGCCCGATTTGCGGCGTGTCTTTGAATTCCCACGCGCGCCGTTCCAGCACGCGGCCGAGTTCTTCCAATCCCTGCTCGATCAGATGTGAGGCCTCGCGAACGACGAGGGCCTGCGCCGTGTCCACTACATCGTTCGACGTCAGCCCGTAGTGCAGCCAGCGCGCCGCCTCCGGGTCGCCGATGGATTCACCGACCGCCACCGTGAAGGCGATGACGTCGTGCCGAACGCGCCCTTCGATCTCCTGGATGCGTCCCACGTTTACACTTGCCCGCTCGCGGAGACGTGCTGCGGCCTCGCGCGGCACCACGCCCGCTTCGGCCAGGGTTTCGGTGGCGGCCAGCTCCACCTCCAGCCATTTCTGGAGCTTATTTTCGTCGCTCCAGACACGGCCCATCTCGGGGCGCGTATAGCGTGGGACCAAGCGCATCTCCTTTCACGGCCTCCCTTGCACCCTTGGACTCAGGGAGGCAGACGGCGGCAGTACAAAACCTAACGGATTCGGGACAAAGGGTGGGGAAATTCCCTGTCCCATGATACTTGATTTCCCGGGGTTCCACCACCTAACCGCCGGGCCCAAAGGGGGTCTAATAGAACGGATGGCGCCGAGCACGGAAGGAAGCGATGCCGCTCCCTTGGCACAGGCTCTAGCGGGCGACCGGGACGCATTTCGCGTGCTCGTCGAGCGCCACAGCCGAAGTCTCTTCCGGCTCGCCTACCGTATGACGGGCAACGAACACGACGCGGAAGAAGTGGTGCAGGAAGCTTTTCTCCGTGCGTATCGCCGGCTGGACAAGTTCGAATCGCGGGCGAACTTTGGGACATGGATTTACCGCATCGCGGTGAATTGCTCGCTGGACTTGCTGCGCAAGCGGCGTCCCCAGGAAGAACAGCCCGTGGCGGAGGATGCAAAAGACAACGATCCAGTCGCCGAGATCGCCGCGAGCGATCCCACGCCGGATCGCCTGGTCCTGAGTGGTGAAATCGGCAAGCGCGTGGAAGGCGCGATGACAAAACTGAGTCCAACGGAGCGGGCGGCGTTTGTGATGCGGCATTGTGATGGCCTGTCGATCGGAGAAATCGGCCGCGCTCTGGGCCTAGGCACGAATGCAACGAAGAACAGCGTGTTTCGCGCGGTGCAGAAATTGCGGCATGAATTGCAACCACTGGTGAGCCGAGCCCGATGAATCATTTAAGCGAAGAGCAACTTGTGCAGTTCCGCTACGGCGACGCGGAAGATCCTGCCGCGATTGAAAAGCATCTCGCTGCATGCGCGCAGTGCCACGCCGAGTATGAAACGCTCGAGCGCGTGCTCGCGGCCGTGGACGCGGCGCCGATTCCGGAGCGCGACGAATTCTACGGCGCGCGCGTCTGGCGGAACATCGAGCCGCGGTTGCCGGAGCGCCGCTCGTTCGACTGGCGGGCCTGGCTTGCGCCGCGCCGGTGGGCTCCGGCCGTGGCGGTGGCGGCGCTCGTCGTGATGGCATTTGTGATCGGCCGTTTCTGGCCGCGCCCGCAGCCCGAGCCGTTGAACGCTTCCATCTCCCAGCCGGTTCGCGAGCGCATCCTGCTTGTCGCGCTCGGCGACCATCTGGACCGTTCGCAGATGCTCCTGCTCGAGCTGGTGAATGCAGGGCCGGAGAAGGACGGAGCCGCCCGCGTGGATATCTCGAGCGAACAGGCGCGCGCACAGGACCTCGTCTCCGCCAATCGGCTCTACCGGCAGACGGCGTTGCGCTCGGGCAACTCGAGCGACAAGGCGGTGGCCAACCTTCTCGATGAACTCGAGCCGGTGCTGCTGGAGATCGCGCATAGCCCGTCGGAGATGACGTCGCAACAGTTCGAGAGCATTCGCAAACGGATTGAAGACCGCGGCCTGCTCTTTCGCGTGCGCGTGGTCGGTTCGGATGTACGCGAGCGGGAAAAAGAGGCTGTTCCGGCCGCAACACCTTCGCCAGCGAGGAAAACGTCGTAAGATTTGAGGAGACAAAAATGGTTCGCAAGCTTGTTCCCCTGTTCTTGATATCACTTCTGCCGCTGGCGGCTGCTGCAGCGCCCGGCGGCCAGCGGTCCCGAAGCGCATCTACTTCCGGGATTGGCGGGAGGAGCAGTTCCGGCGTCGTTCCCGCCGGCGTGCAGATGGATGGAACTGACGAAAAGACGATTGATCTTGCAAGCTACGTCCGGATTCTGGAATTCGACGCGGCGCCGCAAAAAGTGAAGAACAAGCAGGTAAAGACCAAGGACAAGATCAAAGACAAAGAGAACGACGAAGACGACGACGCGGAAGCAACTCAGAAGGAGCGCGAAGAGGAGCTCTACGACGATGGGACGGACGCGCTGGACGACGGCCACTGGGAAGACGCGATCCGTAAATTCGACGCATTGGCCCAAATGAAAGGCTACAAAGCGAACGCCGCGCTTTATTGGAAGGCCTACGCCGAGAACAGGCTTGGCCGGCGCGCCGATGCGCTCGCGACGATCGCTGCGCTTCGCCACGATTACCCGCAGAGCCGATGGCTGAACGACGCGAAGGCGCTCGAAGTGGAAGTCCGCCAGTCTTCCGGACAGCCGGTGCGGCCCGAGAACGAGGGCGACTGCGAGCTCAAGCTGCTAGCCATCAATGGACTGATGAACTCAGAGCCGGAACGAGCGGTACCGCTCCTCGAAAAGGTCCTCCAGGGAGACAACAAGTGCGGCAAGGCGAGTGAGAAGGCTCTCTTCGTGCTGGCGCAAACAGGTACACCGGAAGCGCGCAACGTGATCGGCAGGATTGCACGCGGCCAGGAGCATCCGGAGCTGCAGCGCAAAGCAATCCAGTACCTGGGCCTGTTCGGAGGCTCAGCGAGCCACCAGTTGCTCGCAGATGTGTATTCCGGTTCGAGCGACATCCGTTTGAAAAAGCAGATTCTGCAGAGCTTCATGATCGGCGGAGAACGCGACCGCTTGCTGGCCGCTGCCAAGACGGAGAAAGAGCCTGAGCTTCGCCGCGAAGCCATCCGCCAGCTCGGCGTGCTTGGGGCGCAGAACGAGCTGTTCCAGCTTTACCAAAATGAATCCTCGGATGAGAACAAGGCGGCGATTCTCCAGGCGATGTTTGTGGGAGGCGGGTCGGACAAGCTGATCGAGCTCGCTCGCCAGGAGCAGAACCCGAAGCTGCGGCGCCTCGCGATTCGCAATCTGGGTCTGATGGGCGCTTCCCGCACCGGAGACGCGCTCGTCTCGATGTATGCGAGCGACAAGGACACCGAAGACCGCAGGGCCGTGATTCAGGCGCTTTTTCTCGAGAACAACGCCCATGCGCTGATCGAGATTGCGCGCAAAGAAACCGACCCGGAACTGAAGAAGGACGCAGTGCAGAAACTGTCGCTGATGCATTCAAAGGAAGCGACGGATTTCATGATGGAAATCCTGAACAAGTAGGGAGAGCAAAATGAGCATGGCACGCCGAATCATTCTGTTCGTTGGAGCCCTTTCTGTGCTCGCGGTCCTGCTGGCGGGAGCGCAAGCCCCGCGGTTGATCAACGCGAAAGTGGAGAACCGCTCCGTCTCCACCGGTCTCGCACGCGAATTCCAGGCGATTGTCAGCAGCCAGGAGTCCCCTGCCTGGATCGGGTACGCCGTACCGATGATTGCGGGCGACCGGGAGATCTGCTGCTTCGATTCCCATTCAGATTATGCCCGCTCGAACGGAAGCTGCGGGCGCTGCCGGTTGGAACACACCGGCGATGGGATGAGCATCAGCAATTCGGACAAGCAGAATCCCGTTCGCCTGGAAGGCCCGCGCCGGCTGCTTGTGCTGTATCGGGTCGAGCAGAAACGCGTGGAAAAGATTCGTTCCTTTTCCGAGGAGTGTGAACTCGATGCGGGAGGCTTGCCGTTTCTCTGGCTCGGAGATGTGCGCGCTTCCGATAGCGTCGCGCTGCTTGCCTCGCATGTGAACAGCGGCGCCGCTCCGGAGGACGGCAAGGCGCGCTCCGCGCACCAGGCGCTCGGGGCCATCGCGCTGACGGACGATCCGTCCGCAGATCGGGCACTCGAGAATTTCGTCGCGCCGGAGCAGCCCGAAGAGCTGCGCGGGAAGACGGCATTCTGGTTGGGCGAGACGCGTGGAAAGGCAGGCTACCTCTTGCTCGAGCGGATGGCGCGGCTGGATCCAAGCGATCGCGTCCGCGAAAAAGTTACCTTTGCGCTTTCGGTAAGCCACGAACCCGAAGCGGTGGACGCGATGATCCGCATGGCAAAGACCGATTCCAGCAGCCGCGTGCGTGGCCAGGCCCTTTTCTGGCTGGGGCAGAAAGCGGGAAAGAAAGCCGAGTCCGCGATCACGGATGCCATCGAGAACGATCCAGAAACGGATGTGAAGAAGAAAGCCGTTTTCGCGCTGAGCCAACTGCCGAAAGAGGAAGGCGTGCCGCTGCTGATTAAGGTGGCGCGGACAAATCACAATCCCGCCGTGCGCAAGCAGGCCATGTTCTGGCTGGGGCAGTCGAACGACCCGCGGGCGCTCGGCTTCTTTGAAGAAATTCTAGCGCACTAGGTTCGCTACGAACCGCTGAGCGGTTTGCCAGTCTGAATGACCAATGCCATGCCAGGGGAGGCTCCGTGGATTCTTTCTGGCAGGACGTGAAGTTCGGGCTTCGCATGCTCATCCGGAATCGCGGCGTTACGGCAATCGCGATCGTTGCGCTGGCGCTCGGGATCGGCGCAAACACGGCAATCTTCAGCGTTGTGAACACGATCTTGCTCCGTCCGCTCGAATTTCCGCAGGCGGACCGCCTGGTCTGGTTCTGGGAAATGTAGCCAAACCTTCCCCGGGTGCCATTTTCCTCCGCCAATTTTCACGATTATCAGGCGCAAAGCAAGAGCTTTGAGAGTATGGCGGGGTTTCGCCAGCTTGCCTCGAATCTGACCGGGCAGGGAGAACCCGAGCGAGCCGCCAAGTTGCGCAATGACGAGTGCAATGAGGACATGAGGGCTGTTGCCGATCACCGGCACATCGTGCTCTCAACCCGGCACGCAGCGCGGGTTCGAGGGCCTGAGCCCTGCGGCGGTAGCCTCGCTCTCGTTTTTTCTGCAAGATCCATATTGATCATCGCAAGGCCGCCGGTGTTGTTTCAAGCCGCTTGAAGATTGACTGAAAACGCTGCGAATACCTCACTTCGCTCTGAGAAGGAGAACGGGCACGTTGATACTATGCTGGACTCGACTGGCTGTGGTGCCGAGAACCAGGTCGGCTGTCAAGCGGTGGCCGTGAGTACTCATAGCCACCAGGTCACAGCCCTTCTGCTGAACCCACTTAACGATTTCCTTGACCGGTTCGCCGTACGCAAGTTCGGCCTCTGCGGGAATGCCCAGGGATTGAAACTCTGCACGGATTTTTTCCAAATACGCAAGGTCTTCGGTGATTTCCGGACTGACCGCGTCCGGGCCATAAGTTCTAGCCGCCCATCCATCGGCTACATGAAGCAACACCAAATGGCTGTGCGCGAGCTCTGCGAGCTGTTTGACGTGTTCGATAATCGCCCGGTCAGTCGGCGTGCCGTCCAACGTCACGAGGATGGTGTCGTACATGGTTGATCCGTTTCCGTCGTCCCGGCGTCATCCGCCGGCGATGACCTGCCACACGGCTTTGAGCGATTCCGGCAGGCCGTAAAGGTCCATCGCGGTGATCAGAATAGCACTGGTCCAACCGGCAATCAGAAGAAACCAACCGTTCTTCCAAGCCCCCATTCGCTTGCGGGAACTCGTGAAGTGCAGGAGCGGGAACATGGCGAACGGAAGCTGCAACGCCAGCACCACTTGACTGAGGGTCAGCAGATCGGTAACGCTGCTGTCACCTCGCAGGCCGATAATGAAGACCGCTGGGAGAATAGCTAGCGTGCGGGTGATGAGCCGCCGCACCCACGGTTTGATTCGCCAATGCATGAAGCCTTCCATCACGACTTGCCCGGCAAGCGTGCCCGTGATGGTGCTGCTCTGGCCGCTCGCCAGGAGCGCCACCGCAAACAGCGTGCTCGCAGCAGCCGTCCCCAACAACGGCGCCAGCGTCAAATAGGCGACCCGAATCCAATCACTGTCGGCCCCGAACCTGACCACCAGCCCGCTCGATACGGTCACGCTATCTTTCCCGAAGAACACCATCGCCGCGAGCACCAGAATCGCCGCGTTGACGAAGAAGGCGATGGTCAGGGCCACGGTCGAGTCGATGGTGTTGAAGTGGATCGCACGCCGCATGGACGGTTCGTCTTTCTGCAGCTTGCGGCTCTGAACGAGGGCCGAGTGCAGGTACAGGTTGTGGGGCATCACGGTCGCGCCAATGATGCCAATGGCGACATATAACATCCCCGATTGGCGAAGGTGCGGAGCGACCAGCGCTCGTCCAATTTCCAGAAAGCTCGGCTGGGTCTGCGGGAGAACGAAAATCTCGATGAAATAGCACACGCCGATGGTCGCAATCAGGAGCAGGACTACTGCCTCGATGGCGCGCATACCTAACCGTTGCAAGGCCAAGAGCAGAAGCACGTCCAAGCCTGTGATGATAATCCCCCATAGCAGGGGAAGATGGAACATCAAGTTGAGGGCTACGGCACTCCCGAGCACCTCCGCCAAGTCGCAGGCACCAATTGCCAATTCGCTCATCAGCCAGTTGGGCCAACGGGTCCAGTTGGGATACCAGTCGCGGCAACATTGGGCGAGATCCTTCCCGGTTACCACGCCCAATCGGGCGGAAATAATCTGCATGAAGATGGCCATCAGGCTGGCTAGGCCGACCACCCACAAGAGCCCATACTTGAAGTGAGCACCCGCTTGCAGGTCCGTCCCCCAGTTGCCGGGATCCATGTAACCGACGCTAACGAGAATCGCCGGCCCGACAAAAGCCCGCCATTGCTCCCAGAAGTCGGCCTGATGGTGCGGCACCTCGACGGAACTGTGCATCCCTTCCAAAGACAGGTGGCTGGGGTGGGCGGTGGTCCCGCTTCCAACGAATGGTTTGCCACCATGCTTGGCCGCCTCTTTCGGATCTTGTGCTGAGTCATCCATGTCGAACTCCTGAATCCCGAGATACCGTATTCACCAGCGGAAAGACAACCCGGCGAACACGGTGAACTCGTCCGCCCGACGGGACAGGCCAACCGCGATTCCCGCGTCCAACTGCACATTCTTACTCAGCGCGTGGGTAGCGCCGGTGTCGAAGGACGCCAGATAGGTGCGATCCGTACGCATTGGCGCGATCCCGACGTACTCCACGTAGGCGTTCAGCTTCTCCGTGAAAAGTTCGTGGCCCATCGTCACAGAATGAACGAAGTCCACGCCATACCCGTCGTTCCTGTCGTTGCGGTCCAGGTCGAACTCGGCCATGGCGCCGAGGTCAAATCCGTCCGGCAGTTCCCGCACGGCCAAGGGGAGGACCAGTCCTCCTTCCACGTGGTGGTTGCTCAGGCCGTCTGAGCCGGTCGGGAACCGGACGAAGGGCATCACGCCGAATGCCGTCTTCCCGCCGTCGTTGCCCCAGAGGTTCAGCTTCGTGCGGAGTTCGGCATCCCCGAAACCCGAGTCGCGTTGCGAGAGAGGCCGGCCGTGCGTCCGAACGTTCTGGTAAGGGTTCAACACCAACTGGAGGTCGAGGTTGTTCAGCAGCCCGACCTTGAGGTTGGCGGGAAGGACAGAAAAGCCGCCGGTCCGCTCTCCATAGGCGTGGTTGTACGTGTACTCGACGAAACTGAACTCCACCTGGAAGTGGCCCGCGTCCACGGTGAAGGGGCTTTCGGTCTTGTCCGGGCGGTCAGTGTTGAAATTCCGCATCAGCGACCGCGGCGTCGGATTGAGCAGCGTGAAGCGCGACTTGTCGGCTTGCGACGCCGGCCCTGGCTTGGTGACGATGGGGTTGGGGTGAGCAGAGTCCTCCGGCAACTGTGCGAGGGGGTTCGCGGGAGGCGCGTCGTGGCACACGGCATCGGGCGCGTTCGAGCGGGAAGGTTTACGGGCGCGGTCGGTTGCCGCAGGGACGCCACCATACTCGGACGGACCGAAGATCATGCAGTGCAGGAATAACCAAGAGGCCAGGATACTCGACAAATGGAGTACCTCCGATAGATGGAGGAGGCGGCACATTCTTCGCCCTAGATTCGGGCGGAGACAAGCCACTTACCCCATCCATTTAACACGAATATACCATATCAAGTTAACTGAGGTTAATAAAAATAAGGCTAGTGTGCTTTGGCGACCCAGATTTTGTCCGCCGCCGGACCACCCAGCGTAATGCTTTTCTTCTCCATTCTCAGGGAGAGGGTGCCGTCGTAATTCCGGGCTCGGACTCTTAGGCGAGTGCCCGGACGAATTCCCTTCCGTTCAAAGAACTCCAATAACTTGCGATCTCTCTCGTAAACACAAGACACTTGGTAAGCTGGACCGAGTTCCGCTTCGCGCAACAGACATAGACCTTTTTTCCGCCGTTCCTCCGCACTCCTCAACGCGAGGCCGTTTCCATGGGGACAGACATCCTTCTTACCCAGCTTCTCGACCAGCCTTCTCTCAAATGACGGAGAAACAGCATGCTCCAGCCGCTCGGCCTCGTCGTGAACCTCGTACCATGCCATACCAAAGATCTCAGACAGCATGCGCTCGATCAGGTGGTGTCGGAGGATAGTTCGTTCAGCAACCTGCCGACCTCCAGGAGTGAGTTCAATGAGGCCACTTTTAATGGTAACCAGGCTGTCTCTTCTCAGGCGCTTTAAGGCAGCGGTTACTGCCGGTGGTGTCACGGAAAGCCAGTGGGCAAGGAGAGAGGAGATCACGGTATTGCCTTCCGCTTCAGCCTCTGCAATGGCCTTGAGATAGTTCTCTTTGGAAATGGTGATCATCGTGCAACCTAATTTGGATCTAGTCTACCACTACGTTCCCCTGGCGGGTCGAAGGATTGAGTCCTTGAGTTGGGGGCATGCTGAAGCGGTCTAGAGACATTGGAAGCCGTCTGGGATGATTGCTCGGTACTCCTTCCTCTCGGCAGGCAGCAAGAAGAGCTGCCGCTCTTTGAGAGCGGCGACCTTCAAGCAGCCGGCGGCGGAGGACGGCTCGTGACGAAAGAAGAATTCAAAGAGATGTTGCACACACTGGCAAAGGTCTCGGGCGCGGGAATCAGCGGTTGGCATGAGTATCAGCACATCTCGCCGCTGCTCGAGCCTGTGCCTGACGCTTCCGGAAGAGTCGTTGACGCGCGCATCCGGTACACGCTTGATTTCTCCGAGGTGATTCTGACGTACATGCGCGCGAGCCTCGACTATTTGCTGGCGAACTAGGTCATTCGCGAGAAGCTGCTGGTAGGGATCGTTAATCTGGGATGCGCGAACCCCCACTCGCTATTTGCGGTTGCTCACCGTCCTCAGCAGCGCACTTGCCGTTTCGCCTGCAACGCAAGGAATAAAGCCTGCGCTCGACCCGCGCTACAGCTCGATAGGGCCGAGAGGGACGCGCTGCGAGGCGAGCATCAATTCGCCCTGAAAGGCGCACTCGGCGGGGCGGCGATGGAGCGCTTCTTCGGCGGAGAGCCGCGCGAGATCCGGATTGTTGTTGTTCTCCGAAAGATGCGCGAGCACCAGGTAGCGCGCGCGGCCGTCGAAGCCTTCCGGATCGGCAAGAAATTCGCTGACGTTGTGGTTGGAGAGATGTCCGGTGCGGCTCATCACGCGCTGTTTGACGTACCAGGGATACGGCCCGACTTTGAGCATCTCGAGGTCGTGGTTCGATTCGAGGATCAGGCAATCCGCTTCGCGGAGATGGTGCTTGACGAGCTCGGTCAAATAGCCGAGGTCGGTGACGACCGCCACCTTCGTGCCGTTCGTGCAAAACGTGAAACCGACGGGGTCGGCGGCGTCGTGCGGCACCGCAAACGCGGCGACTTCGATATCGCCGATCGTGAAACGTTCTCCGGCCCGAATATATTCCACGCGATCCAGTTTCTTGCCGGTGGCTTCCGGCAAGGTGCGGGCCAGCTCGCGATGCGTCGGCTCGGTCAAATAGGCGACCGCGCGCCATTCGCGCGCGAGTTGCGGCAGCCCGCTGGAATGATCCGTATGTTCGTGGGAAATCAGGATGCCGTCGATGTGTTCCGGACGTTTGTCGAGAGCGGCCAGGCGCCGCAGAGTTTCTTTCTTGCCGAGTCCCGCATCCACCAGCAGGCACGTCCGCTCGGTCTCGAGCAATGTAGCGTTGCCCGAACTGCCCGACGCCAGAATGGAAATTCGGAAACGGATGCGATCGGCCCCGAGTGGTTTTTCCGCCGGCAATTCATGCTCCGGCGGAATGCGAGGATGATGGCAAACTGCCGCGGCGGCGTCAATGGAGGAAAAAGTCGAAGAGGAGAAGAGTGAAAGAGCCGAAAAGAGAAAAGTCCAAGCTCGGGGGAGGACGAACCGGGAATCAGCAGGCGAGATGGTCCGCGGTGAGCGTGAAGCCGCCGAGGTTGCCGAGCACGGTGGCGGCGAGATTTTCCGGACGGAAGAATTCCTGTGCGACCTGCTGCACTTCTTCGCGAGTGACGGATTCCACCGAAGCGATGATTTCATCGAAGGAGAAGAAGCGGTCGAAATACATGTGCTGACGCGCCAGGTTTGACATCCGCGCGCCTGTGGATTCGAGCGAAAGCAGCAGCGAGCCCTTCAGGTGGTCCTTCGACCGGCGGAGCTCTTCTTCGGTGACAAGCGTCTCTTTAAGATTGCGGAACTCGGCGACGACCGAGTGCACGACCTTCTCCGCGGTCGCGAGCGCGGTGCCGGCGTAAACGGAAAGCACCCCCGCATCGCGGTAAGGGTTCATATCACTGAAAACGGCGTAGGCCAGGCCCTGCTTCTCGCGGATGTTCTGGAACAAGCGCGACGACATGCCCGCGCCAAGAACATCGTTGAGCACGGTCGCGGCAAAGCGGCGGCGGTCGGCCATCGGGTAGCAGGGAACGCCGATGCAGATGTGCACCTGTTCGAGCTCGCGCTTGCTGCGCTGGAGAATTTGCGGGTGCGCGACCGGGGCGGACTCCGCGGGGCCATCCGCGACCGGTTTCCGTTTGCCAAATTCCTGCCTTGCCAGCTCGACCATTCGCTCTGGCTTGAGGTTTCCCGCCGCGGCGATCACGATATTGTTCGGGGCGTACCAGCGCCGGAACCAGGTGAGGACCGCTTCCCGGTTGAACTGTCCGACCGTTTCGGGGAGCCCCAGGATCGGCCGGCCGAGCGAATGCCCGCGCCAGAAATTCTGGGTGAAGAGTTCGTGGACCAGATCTTCGGGATTATCCTGCGTCATCTTGATCTCTTCGAGAATGACGGATTTCTCGCGCGTGATTTCGTCTTCCGCGAATCGCGGGTGCTGGACCAGGTCCGCCAGGACATCGAACGCGGCCGGCAAGTGCTCGTCGAGAATTTTCGTATTGAAGCAGACCATTTCTTTTGAGGTGAAGGCGTCGAGCATGCCGCCGACGCGATCGATCTCGCGCGCGATCTGTTCAGCCGAGCGGCGCTCGGTGCCCTTGAACACCATGTGCTCGATAAAATGGGAGATCCCGTTCATCACCGCAGTTTCGCGGCGCGAGCCGGTGCGAATCCAGATCCCAATGGAAACCGAGCGCACATGCGGCATCGGCTCGGTGAGCACCACCAGGCCATTCGGCAGAATTGTTTTTTCGATCGTGCGCGCTTCGTTCGGCATAGCGAGTGTGCCCGGCGAGTCCTCACGGCGCTCGAGAAGGCTCCAGGCCCTTTCTCATTCTCGCATGGCCGTCAGAAAAATGGCATCGGTACACGATTTCAATTGCTACCGGGACCGTAGAAAAGACGGGAACCGCGGGGCTGCGGCTAGACGAACTTTTCTTCGGGCGAGAGCTCGCCGTACTCGCTGGAGTAGTGCAGAGGGACGTCCATGCAGGTGCCCTTTTCGAGTGAATAGATTTCGCAGCTCGAGTAGGGCTTCGAATAGACGTGGACGCTGGTTGCGCGCTGGGCAAATTCCGCCAGATTGAGCACCCGATGGACCGGCTCGGCGGGCTGCACGGTGCCGTGGTGCTCCGCGTCCATGTCGTACACATCGGTGGGAGCGAGCTTGCAGGCGCCGCGCGCGCGGTCGAGATGTTCTACGCGGAAATTCTCCACGCGCAGCTTTCCAATCGGCACCGCCATCCAGCAGTTCTGGTCGCGATGATTGTGAATGCCGCTGATCTGGCCGACTTCCCAGCAGATGGCGATGATCTCGAACAAGTCGCACTTGAAAATGAGGTTCCGTGTGTAGTGCGTGCGGCAATAGAAGAGATACGGCGCGAGTGTTTCCGGCTGAATCGAGAAGGCGCCCATAAAATCGTCAATGCGGCTGAGCGTGAAATCCTTCGCGGGGATAGCCGCAAGTTTTTCCACCCATTTAACGACTTCGAGCCGCTGCGCCATGCTTCCCTCCCCCTTTTGCGTCTGCGAGCGGATTATAGCGCCCCGGCAAACAGTCGGGGGCGGAATTCAGCTGCAGGGCGCCATGTTATCATTGCGAAAAGGGATGCTGATGCCTCCGCCGCAGAACGAATTGAAAACGGATCTTCTGGGCAAGTCGCTCGACGAGCTGCGAGCGTACTGCACGTCGCTGGGCGAGCCCGCTTATCGCGGGGCGCAGCTCTACCATGCGCTGTATGCCGAGCGGCGGAGCGACTTCGCGGCGATGACGAATCTTCCCGCGGCGTTGCGCGAGCGGCTCGCGCGCGAAGCGGCGATCGAGCTTCCCCGGATCCAGCGGCGCTACCGTTCGAGCGACGATTCCGTGCGTTACGTCCTCGCGCTGGCGGCCAATTCTTCCGGCCGCGCGACGACCATCGAAACCGTATTCATGCCGGAAGAGAACCGGCAGACGATCTGCATCTCGACACAGGCCGGCTGCGCGGTGGATTGCCATTTCTGCATGACCGCCACGCTCGGCCTGATCCGCAACCTGACGCCGGGAGAAATTGCCGGACAGGTGCTGATGGCGCTCGAAGACAACCGCGAGACGCTGAAGCCGCAGACCAACGTGGTGCTGATGGGACAAGGCGAGCCGCTGCTGAATTACGAGGCGGTGATGGCCGCGCTGCGCATTCTGCTCGACCCGAACGGCGTGGCACTCTCACCGAAGCACGTGACGCTCTCGACGAGCGGGATCGTTCCGGGGATCGAACGGCTGGCAGAGGAAAAGGTTCGCCCGAAACTGGCGATTTCGCTGAATGCCTCGAGCGACGAACAGCGCGATCAGATCATGCCGATCAATCGCAAGTATCCGCTGGCGATGCTGCTCGATGCTTGCCGGCGCTATCCCCTGCGGACGTGGGAGCGGCTGACGTTCGAGTACGTCCTGCTGGGCGGCTTCAACGATTCGCCGGACGACGCCCGCCGGATAGCAAAGCTCGTCGCCAACCTGCGGTGCAAGATCAATCTGATTCCATGGAATCCGGGCGAATTGCCCTACGCGCCGCCCGACCCGGCAGGTGTGGAGGAATTCCGTAGAATCCTTGCCGAAAAAGGCCAACTGGCCTTCGTGCGCTATTCACGCGGACAGGATGTCTTCGCGGCCTGCGGCCAGCTCGCTCTTCTCGAATCTGCGCAGCGGTAAGAGGATTTGCCACAGAGGCACCGAGAGGGGCAGAGAAAAGAACTTCACGGGCTCTAATTCCTGGCCTTGGTTCCTTCTTCCTCTCCTACAATTTCTATCTCTTGCTTCTCTCCGCGTTGCTGTGCCTCTGTGGCTATTTTCTTTTGAGGCCGATGACGGCCATCATGCGGCCGGTGCGGGCGCCTTCGCGGCGATAACTGAAGAAAAGATCCGTGCGGCAAGATGTGCAGAATTTCGACGCGGAGATTTTGGCGGGCGGGACCCCGGCTTCGACAAGAATGGCGCGATTCGCGGCGATCAAGTCCAACCGGACGCGCGGCGGGGGCGGCTGGTGTCCCGGCGGCATCATGGTGAGCCAGGGAAGCGGATTCGGCTCTTCGCCGGAGGCGAGCTGGTCGTAGGGGCCATCGAACCATTCGCGCGCCTGCTCGAACTGTCCTGCGAATTCCTTCACGACTTCGGGGCCCACTTCATAGCAGCACTGGTCAATGCCCGGCCCGAGGGCGGCAACCACGTCCGCGGGGCGCGTGCCAAAGACCATCTGCATGCGTCCGACGGTTTTTGCGGCGATACGGCGAAGAGTGCCGCGCCAGCCGGCGTGGACTGCGGCCACCACACGATGCTTTGCATCCGCGAGCAGGATGGGTATGCAGTCGGCCGTTTGTATGCCAAGCAGCAGGCCCGGCGTGTCCGTGATGGCGGAATCGCCCTGCAGGGGCTCGGGCGGCGCGGCGTCGAAGACGTGGATAACGTCGGAGTGAATCTGCCGGAGAGAGACAAGCATCATGCGGCGCGTGCCGATCGCGTCGAGCAGCTTCGCGCGATTCTGCTCGACATGCGCGCGCTTATCCCATTCCATGAAGCCGAGGTTCAGAACCTTCCGGCAATCGTGCAGGCTTGCGCCGCCGGAGCGCGTGCTGAACCCGTGGACAAGCCAGCCGAACTTCGAGAGGGCTTGCGCTTGCAGGACTGTGATTCCACTCGCGCGGACGGTGGCCCAGCCAGCGTTCGCGGACGTGCGGTGGGACGCGCGCCGCTTGCGAGTTGTTGATCGCTTGAGAGCAGTCGGCATTTTGAGGGCGTCAGTTCGCCGGCGCGACACGTGCGCTCGGCCCGGCCCCGACAAGTATATGTATAATTGCCGTGCGGCGCAGGATGCGATGTCTTGCAGGGGTTTGCTGCGGCGAAGGGGCGGCCCAGCAAGCCGCCGGTGATTTTGCCATTCGCGAGCGCCGCTGGAGCGGCCGAGGGAAACATGATCGTGGGGCTGGGCGTGGACGTTGCCGAAGTGGATCGCGTGGAAGCAGCCATCCGGCGGCGCGGAAGGGCCTTTGTGAGCCGCGTGTTCACTCCCGATGAAATCGCCTATTGCGAGCGCCACAAGAACAAGATGGAGCGATTCGCCGGGCGATTTGCCGCGAAGGAAGCCGCGATGAAGGCGCTCGGCACGGGCTGGCGCCGCGGCGTCCGCTGGCGCGACATCGAGGTCACCAATCAGGCGGGCGGCAAACCAACGCTGCGCTTCGCGGGCGCCGCGCGAGAACACGCGGATCGCCTCGGCGCGAAAAACATCTCGCTTTCGATCACCCACACCGGCAACCTCGCCCTGGCACAGGTGATTCTCGAGTCCTGAGGGCCACCGGCGATTGCTTTCAGCCTGCTCACCTGAAGAGTTCTGCATACAGAGGTTTGCAGGTGCTGCACAGAGAGGGCAAGAAGAACACAAGCCCAGTTCACTTATTTATCCAAGACTGTGCCAAACGACTCCACGATCTTGGGAGTGCGAGCAGTCGGAACTCAATCACGCCGATTCTCGTGGGTCGCTCGCCATTCGGTCCATGACACCACGCCCAACGCAGGGCGGGCCGGATCAGGAAGCATGGAGATGTACTCCAAAGAGTTTCCATCAGGGTCATCGAAGAATACGGATGCGGCCGGCATCCAAGCAAAGACGATTGGCTCATTGATCGGCTCTCTCCGGCCCCCTAGAGGAGTTATGCCTGCAGAGCGTAATCTTAGCGGAGCCGCAAGAACGTCCTCCAGTTTGACTTGAAAGGCCACGTGATGCTGCTTTGTGAGGGGGCCGGATCCCACGGAGAAAATTCCCATCATTGACCGGCCACGCCCGCCGACCCAGAAAAACGCCGCAGGGCGTTCGGGTTGCGCAAGCCCCAACTCCAGCCCCATGACATCGCGGTAGAAGGCGATCGACCGCTCAAGATCACGAACGGAAAGATGCGCTTCAAAAAGACCTTCAACTGGGGTCATTTACGCTCACCTCTTACATTGGGGCTCTGCCGAGCCATTGTGTGCGTGCCTCCATTGCTTTCTTCGGGTGCCGGGCTCTCCCGCGGCCTGTTCTGTAGCTCGCCCTTCTCATCAAGCCTCAGGAAGCGCGCCGCATTGTTGTAGAGGATGTCGCGTTTCTGCGCTTCAGTCAGGAAGTCGGCTGACTCGATGGCTTCGATTCCGATGCTTATGGTTTTAGGCCACATGCTTGCGTCAGAGCCGAACATGATCCGCTTACCAAGCCCAGCCTCAACCAGACCCCGCAGATAGCGATGGAACTCCTTGCGCGGCAGCATCCAGTCAATCCCAGCTACGTCGACATAGACTTGAGGGTACAGAAAGAGCAGGGAAATCATCTCGTTGAGCATCGGCCAGCCGGCGTGCATGACATAGACGCGCAATTTCGGGTGGCGGATGAGCACCTTTTCAAGCAAGAGCGGATTATTCAGCGACGCGCGATTCTGCGGAAACAGATAATACGGCTGGAAACTCAACACGTGAACGGCCAGCGGGATATCCAGTTCTTCTGCCAGCGCGAGATAAGGCTCCAGGATCTCATCGTCGGGAGAAATCCCCTCGAGCTGTGGCGCGATTTCTCCCAAGATCGCGACTTCGCCTTTGCGAATGAGTTCGCGCAAGGAATCGGGAGTACCCAGATTGGCGATAGCCGTATTGAGACCAGGCAGCATGCGGTTGGGAGCAGCCTCGCGGTATCGACGCACATGCTCCAGCGAACCGCTGGTGGCAGCCAGAACGATGTTGTAGCGATCCATAACGGCCAGGATTTCCCGGAGCAGTTCTTCATCGGTGGCGGGCGCGACGAGAGGGTTCGGACAGGCTTCCCAAATATGGTTGGGATCCCACTTCGTTCTCGGATCGAAGGCCGCGAACTCCATACCGGGACAGATGAAAGATGGCCCCCCGGGCCATCCTTTGGCGGGTAGGGCGTGCAAGTGCAAGTCGATGATAGGAGGACGTTGCTTTGGCGCGTCCTGAGCTGCGGCCGGAGCTCCTAGCCCGGCAAAGCAAACGACTGCAACCCATACAAGAACGAGCTTGTTTTTCATGGACATCTCCTACGTGATCGCCAGAAGGGTCGAGTAATCTCACCCATTCTCGTGAAGATGCGCCGCAAATTCAACCGGGAAATCCCCTGAAAGGAAAGATGGCAAGCGCGGAAGAAGGAATGAATGATCTGGGGTTGGCGACGCAGTCGGCGCATTGCCGCTCGGATGCTTATGCGCAGAACGGTCAAGTCGGGCGGGCACAAGCCGCGGAGCACAGGCTGTTTCAAGCAAGTCCAGAGCCATTCATCGTAGACCGCGGCGTCCCGCTCCAGTAGGCGTGGGAGTTGGGCGAGTTGCGCCCGGGCCAGTTTGGGCGGGCGAGCGGAGAGCGGGATGCGGCGCAGTCCGGCCGCTCCTCGAGGGCGGCACTGTCGCGCCCACTGATGCACCGCCTGACGAGTCACGCCCAACTGCCGGGCAATGGCGGACAGCGATTCGTCCCGTTGAATACGAGGAGGGGAGGCCAAACGGCGCGCCTCCAGCACAGCTGCGTCTCGACGCATGAGACCAAGATTCGCCAGTCTGGGGTTGTGTCGAGCTAAATATGCAGTGGTCTCTAGTCGACTACAGGGACAGCCTGCGACGCGTCTGCGGTGAGGCGCACTTCGTGCCACTGATTGGCAGGATGATGGCCACCGACGCGAACTTTCAAGAAGTTTCCACTGATCGCTTCCGTCCAGCCATCGCCGAAGCGATGGAGTGTAAGCACTCGCAGCGTGCGCTTGGCCAGCGAAGCGCGAAACGCGGCCATCTTCTCCACGGAGAGCGCGCGCAACTCGCGAGCCCGCTGCTGGATGACCTGAAGAGGAATCTGGTCCGGCATCGAGGCCGCCTTTGTCCCCGGCCGCGGCGAAAACGAAAAGACATGCAGGTAAGTGAAGGGGAGCGCCAGAACGATATCGCAGGTGGCGCGGAAGTCGTCATCGGTCTCGCCCGGGAAACCAACGATCACATCGGCGCCAATCGCGGCGTCCGGGAGCCGTTCGCGGATGAGTTCGACGCGGCGGGCATAATGCGACGTGCGGTACCAGCGGTGCATGGCGCGCAGGATGCGGTCGGAGCCCGACTGCAGCGGCATGTGAAAATGCCGCGCGATCCGGCCGCTCGAAGCCACGCGCTCGACGAGATCCAGCGTGACGTCCAGAGGCTCGATCGAGGACAAGCGCAACTGCTCCAGTTGCGTTTCCTCGAGCACGCGCCCCAGCAGATCGAGCAATTCGGCGCGCGGGAAAAGATCGCGGCCGTAGCTACCCAGATTGATTCCGCTCAAGACCACCTCACGGGCGCCGGCCCGGACTAGTTTTCGAATCTCGTCCAGCACGATACCGGGAGCGAGGCTGCGGCTGCGCCCGCGAACAAACGGGATCACGCAGTAGGCGCAGCGGCTGTTGCAGCCGTCCTGGATTTTGAGAGTGGGCCGCGTGCGCTCGCCGAGGTTGTTCTCGACCGGGGCGATGGCGACCGCCGTCTGCTCGAAGATGTCCCCGGTAAGGATTTTCGCCGGGCCGCGCTCGAGCGAGAGCGCGCCGGATTGAAGCTGCTCCAGCGGAACAAAACCGCCGGCCGTTCGCGGGGAGAGCGATTGCTCGATGAGCCGCGGAATTTCCGGCTGGTGGGAATTGCCGACGACCCAGGTGACTCCTTCGAGAGAGGCGAGTTCCTCGGGGGCACGCTGCGCGTAGCAGCCGGTGACGACGATTTGTACCGCGGGATTGGCGCGGTGAATGTGCCGGACAGCGTCGCGTGCTTGCGCGTCGGCGGCGGCGGTGACCGTACACGTGTTCAGGACAACCACATCCGCCGCGTTGTGGGAATCCGCGCGGGTGTAGCCGCGCGCAAGAAGCTGCTGAGCAATCGCAGCGGCATCGGCTTGCGTCGCGCGGCAGCCGAAATTCTCGATGGAGAAGGTCGCCACAGTAGTGGAAATGATTGAGCCGAACCGCAGGATTATAACAACGAATCCGGGTCCGCCATGCCTTATGATATTCTTACGAACTCTTGACGGATTCTGCAGGTCAGCCCTCTAAGATCCTTACGTGCATCGCCAAGGCGGCTCCTTGCGGTTCCTGGGCATATTCATTGCGACTGGACGAAGGTGAGCCCGGTGAAGAGTACTTTTCGAGGGGCCATTTCAATTGTGATTCTGGCGCTTGGCGCAGCCATACCGCCAGCCTGCAACGCCCAAGCCGGTACAATGCGCAAGAGTTTGTCAGATCCCTTTCGCCCGGCACAATACCGGCTGTTCGTTGTCCGCCCTTACGGACAAGCAGTGTTCGGCGAGCGAAACGGAGATCTGCCGGCAAGATGGAGTCTTCGTGTCGATCTGAACGCAAAGGCGAATGCGGCGGCCCCGGGCGCGTCGCAAAAGCCCGAGCAGGACTCATTCTTCAAGAGATTTTTCAAGGTATATGCCGACGACTGGAAGGGAACCGCACAAAGCGGGCCGGCGCCCGCGAAACGGGGCCTCCCCTCGCCGTTGACTTCGCCGCCCTACCCCTTCTCAGATTGGCCGTACGGCGGTTCGGTGGACATCGGCGCGCCCTGGACCAACTCCTATCCATTGATGGAGGCGATCTGGAGCGGCCGACACGGCGAAGGCTGGAAGAAAAGCGGGATCCAAATCTACGGTTGGCTCAATTTCGGCTTCAATGTCAGCACCTCGAACAACAAATCGCTTGGCAGATACACGAATTTCCCGGAGGCATACGACACCGTCGCCAACTCTGTCCAGCCTGACCAAGAAGTGCTCTACATCGAGCGCCAGCCCAACACCGTGCAGAAGGACCACTTCGACTGGGGATTCCGCTTCGCCAACCTGTACGGCATCGATTACCGCTTTACGACTTCGAAGGGATTCTTCAGCAATCAATTGCTGGGGAAGAATCTTGAATACGGTTACGACCCCGTAATGGCTTACGCAGACCTTTATTGGGGCCAAGTGGCGGATGGACTGAACGTCAGGATCGGGCGCTACATTTCGGTTCCCGACATCGAAGCACAACTGGCGCCGAATAACTATACGTACAGCCACTCGCTTCTCTACACGTTTGATTGTTACACCCAAACCGGCATCGAAGCCACTGTGAAGCTCAACGATCACTGGCTGTTTCAGGCGGGACTTTCGCCGGGCTGCGATGTGGCGCCATGGGTTCCCCAGGACGCAAAGCTGACGCTCAATCTAGGCTTCCAATATACGTGGAACGACGGCAACGACAGCATCTACCCGGTTCTCAATGCCCTGAATGATCAGAAATACGCGTACAACAACGTAAATTCCTTTTACCTTACGTGGTATCACAAGTTCCGCAGCCATCCGTCGGTCCACCTCTCCACCGAAGCGTGGTACATGTGGGAAAAGGATGTGCCGAACGTCAGGAATCCCGTGTCAGCACCTTTGCTTGAGACGAATGCGAACGGAGCTTATTGTAACAACACCTCCGAAATCACCTGTTTCGCACCGGAGGCGGCGGTCCTCAGCTACGTGGAGAAACAGTTCTCGACGAGAGATTACCTCACGATTCGCAATGAGTTCTTCGACGATCTGAAAGGCCAGCGAACCGGCACGAAGTCGAGATACACCGAGCATCTCCTCATGTGGGGGCACTGGATTGGAAGCACTGTCCTCCTCCGCCCTGAACTCAGATTCGAGCGTTCGTATGATCGGCCGGCCTACAATAACGGGACGAAGAAGAATCAGCTCACGTTCGGCGGGGACATCATCTTCTTCTTCTGAATTTACGCCATCAGACGCGGCCCCCACCGGAACGCGAAGGGGGGATATTGGCGAGGCAAAAGCCGAGGTGAATGCGTTGGGTGGATAGAAAGGAGCGCCCCCGCGGCTTAGAAAACGTCCCGCCCGGGGGGAGGGCAGAAAGCTTCCGCAGGGGCGCATTCGTACGACGCGCGCGACCTGCAGCAGGTTTCATGGGCGCGCAGGTTCCCGTGGCGGGAGCCTGGTGAACGGGCGGATCGAGGGAAAAGCGTTATTCGACCGTGACCGACTTTGCCAGATTGCGGGGCTGGTCCACATCGCAACCGCGTTGCACGGCGATGTGATACGCGAGCAACTGGAGCGGCGGCACGGAGAGTAGCGGCAGCAGCAAGTCCAGGGTCGGGGGGACTTCGATTACGCCGTCACAGCGTTCGCGGGCCTCGCGATCGCCTTCGTTCACCACGCCGATCACGATGCCGTTACGCGCCTTCACCTCTTCCATGTTGCTCAAGGTCTTCCGGTAACGCAACTCGGAAGCGGGATTGCCGGGCTCGAACGTCGCGACGAAGACGACCGGGAGATGCTCGTCGATCAGCGCGTTGGGGCCGTGCTTCATCTCGCCGGCGGGATATCCTTCGGCGTGGATGTAAGAGATTTCTTTCAATTTCAGAGCGCCTTCGAGCGCGATCGGGAAATGGATGCCGCGGCCGAGGAATAGTGCGTCGTGCGCGCCGGAAAACCGCTGCGCCAGTTCTTCTATCTCGCTGTCCTTCAGTAGTAGCTTTTCAAGCCGCGCCGGGATGCGCGCCAATTCTTCGAGGAGGCGCTTCGCCGCGCTGGGGAGCAGGCGATTTTGCCGCTGCGCGAGTTCCAGGGCGAAGAGCAGCAGCGATGTTAGCTGCGCCGTAAAGGTCTTTGTTGCGGCGACGCCGACCTCGGGGCCAGCCTGCGTGATCAACGTTGCGTCCGACTCGCGTGTCAGCGTGCTGCCGGGGACATTCGAGATCGCGACGGTGATCGCACCTTTTTCGCGCGCTTCGCGGCCCGCCGCCAGCGTGTCGGCGGTTTCGCCGGATTGGCTGATGAGCACGGCCAGGGTATGGCGTGTGACGAGCGGATCGCGATAGCGATATTCCGATGCGTGGTCCACTTCCACCGGCACGCGTGCAAGAGTTTCGATCATCCATTTGCCGACGAGCGCGGCGTGCATGGAAGTGCCGCAGGCGATCAGATGAATGCGCTCCGCTTTTGCAATCGCCTCGGCCACGGGCTCGAGCTCGTTCAGGCAAACGCGACCCGTTTCCCACGCTACGCGACTGTCGAGCGTGTCGCGGATGGCGCATGGCTGCTCGAAAATCTCTTTCTGCATGAAGTGCTGGAAGCCGCCTTTTTCGGCGCGCTGCGCGTCCCAGAGCACTTGCTGGGGAGCGCGAAGATGCGGGGTGCCGTTGAAATCGGAGAGCTCAACGCCGCGCCGCTGCAGCACTGCTATTTCGCCGTCTTCGAGATACAGGATTTGCCGCGTGTACGGCAAGACCGGCACGACATCGGAAGCGATAAACGTTTCGTTTTCGCCGACGCCGATAACGACCGGCGCGCCCATCCGCGCGGTGACGATTTTTTCCGGGTCATCGAGCGAGATCACGGCAATGGCAAACGCGCCGCGGAGCTCGCTGACCGTCTTGCGCACCGCCGCCACCAGGTCGCCGTTCATATGGTTTTCAATCAGATGCGCCACCACTTCGCTGTCGGTGTCACTCGCGAACACATGGCCCGCGGAGCGGAGCTGTTCTTTGAGCGAGCAGTAGTTTTCAATGATGCCGTTGTGCACGACGGCCAGGCGGCCGTGACAATCTTTGTGCGGGTGCGCGTTGCGCTCGCTGGGCTTTCCGTGCGTCGCCCACCGTGTGTGACCGAGACCGTAGGTGCCGTCGATCTGCGTCTTTTCCAGGTCGTGGACCAGGTTTGCGAGCTTGCCCGGCATTCGGCGCACCACCAGGCCGTGGCCGTTCCCAGCCACTGCCACGCCGGCCGAATCGTAGCCCCGGTATTCGAGCCGCTTTAGACCGTCGAGGAGTAAAGGCACAACCTGTCGTGAGCCCACATAGCCAACGATTCCACACATTGGTTTGCGCACGCCTCCGCACTCAGAAGAGAAGCAATCGAGTCGCCAGATAGGCAAAGAACTTCACATCTATGGCTGTATATATTTGAAAATGAGTTAGTTACAATGTTCTTCTAAGAGCTAGTTGCGCTGGTGCACAAGAGGCTTTCGAAGGGCAAAAACTTTCGCTTTTCCGCCGCGAGTTTTCCACAGGGCAGGGAGAGGCCAGGGGCTGGCTCCGGGAACTGCGAGACGGTCAGGAAGCCGCGGGACGCCGCTGGTAACACAGGAGGATCAAATCGGCGCGGCGGCGGACTCCGAACTTGGCCAACAGGTTCGACACGTGAAATTTCACGGTCCGCTCAGAGATGTTGAGCTTGTTTGCGATTTCCTTGTTAGCCATATTTTCGAGCAGCCCGTCGAGCACTTCCTGCTCCCTGCGGCTGAGCTCCGACGAGGCATTCGATTTCAAGTTTCGTCCGCGGGAGCTGGTGAGGATGGTGTCCACAAAGCCAGCGAGGACTGTCCGGGCCACCCAGAATCCACCCTTGGACACGAGGGAGAGTGCCTGGGGCAGCTTCTCGCGAGCCTCCAAGTAAGTGAGAAGCCCCTTCACGCCGAGACGGAGAAACGTTTCGTTGTCGTTCGCGGACAGCTTTTCGGAAACGACCAGGACACGGGCGGCGGGATAACGGGTCAGGATATTCGTGATCAAGGCCGCTGTGGCGGGCCGCGCCGCGTGCGCATCCACGACGTAGACTTTGGCTCGCGGCAGCGCCAGGCGCCGGAGTTCCGGACCAAGCATCGAATCGAGCTTGCGAGGATTGACCCGGAAATTCGGACTCGCCAGCTGGCGCTCGAATTCAGCGAGCACCAGAGGATGTTGGGAAAGGATGCACACGGCCAGACGCCCGCTCTGGGCTGCTTTCCGCACAATAGTTGAGGCTAACGAATCTTCCAGTAAGGGGCAAGGCATTCCGCGAAGGACGGTACGAAATCGTCAATTCCCAGCGCATGAAGAGCTGTTCTCGGTGATGGAGAAGTTCGGTAAGCAGTAAACCAAACGAATGTCGTTAGTGCTCAGTGCGCGGGTCCCCCGTTCGAAAGCTGTTTGCTCCAAGGAAGTGAAGTAAACATCGAATGAATTGAGAAATCAGGGTTTCGGTACAAGTCTGTAGTGCTCCCCTCTAAAACTGGACACCTCATCTAGGTATGATCAGGGCCTCCCAACAGGAGGCAACATGGGCAGGAAACCACGTGTAGACCGAACCCCGGAAGAGAAGTGGCAGATCGTGCAGGAAGGAATCAAGAGT
>JBGPTF010000012.1:0-130899 GCA_041490445.1 Terriglobia bacterium | reverse complement strand
TTCTCCATCACGTTCCGGCAGACCCGGTTTTGATGAAGCTCGCGAGCTTTCTGGGGAAACGCGACCTGATGAGTTACATAAGTTGGGCTGCCTCGACCGACTTCGCCGCAGCCCGGTTGTGGAAGAAGTGGGCTTCGCTTAGTCCGGCCGCACAGAGAGTTGTTACCCTCTGGGATCTCTGTCAAGCCTGCTCTGTCACGCGCGCCGAGTTCGTCGGTGCGGCGGCGCAAGGTTCTGTTCGGGCCGGCCATGCCACGGTCCTTGTGGCCATCGAGGGGATGGATCTTCCCGAAGACGTGCAGCTTGTCATCCGCAGATGGTTTATCTCACTGCGCGGGTCTGAAAGCCTGGAAAAGGGCTAGATTCTTTTGGCCTTGTAGTGAGCCGGTGTAACACGAATCCCCTTGGTCTGCTAAAGGATACGGCCCCTTCTCTCCAAGATACGCAGTGCTTGGTAAAATACAGATGTCGGAAACCTCCAATGTCGATGCTGTACGTCCCTAACCTTCATCCGCTTGCCTTCCCTGTACGCCTTGTTTAGCGTCCGCTCGATCCTTGAGGCTGCCACCTCCGCCATTCGGTCCTGTTCCTGAGGGGTGCGTGGAAGCTGATAACCTGCCCTGGGCTGCCTGGGGGATGCGCTGTCTCCCCCCTTGGCCGTATGTTCGGACGGGACGGCGAGTTCCGAGTCTTGCCGGATTGTCCTTGTGGGGGCTGGCCGGATTCGATTCGCCGCGGTCGCTTGACGATCAGCCTTGTGCTCACTGACGTTGATCGGTTGACGGATTCCCTCGGCTTTCCTTGCCGCAAGAACTGACCGACCGTTTCCTTCGATGATTTGAGCGACCTCGCACGATTGGTTTTTTGTGTTCGCCCCGTTGGGAGTGGCCTCCGCTTGTGCCGGGTTCCAGCCAATCGAAAGATGCTCGAGCAAAGGGTTATCGCGCACCAGTTCGGGTGGGAGCGGAGGGACTTTCCACGGTCCAGCCCGAACTGTGAAACCGAGCGACTGGATTCGCTCGGCCTCTTCGACAGTGAGCGTTACCTCGCCGCATCCGTCCACGCAGTTTCGAAGGATGGGAAACAGCTTGACCAAAGTTGTGTAATCAGGAGTGGTGCTCATTTGCGGCGCCTCCGCACTCGACGCTGCTCATGAGAGCGTCCGACCTCGTGGTGAACCCGGATACGTGAAGTAGCGGGGATGAGTCCCAAAGCCGTCCCTACCTGATGAACCGAACGCGAATGCGCCGATTTACCCTGCTCATGAATGCTTCCTTAAAGAAGCTGGAGAATCTGAAAGCGGCCTTGGCTTTGCACTTTGCTTGGTATAACTTCTGTCGGATTCACCAATCATTGCGCGTAACGCCCGCAATGGCTGCGGGAGTTTCGCCGTATGTGTGGGAGACTGGAGAATTGCTAACATGATGATGGATGAAAAATCTGCTCTGGAACTAGCCTATACGTTTGGGCTTAAACTTTTCGAGCAGCAGCAAGGATTCGCAGCAATGTTTAACTTGTGCGTCAGCGCAGGAGTATTCACTGAAGCGCGATTTCATATGGAACGAGAACTCATTTTGAAGTTTCCCGATATGGAGAAGTTTGCGCAGCTTCTTGAGAGTTTACGTACTGCCAAGGCGGAGGCAGACTTCGAAGAAGCCTTGCGAAAGTACAAAGGGCCAATTCAGTAGGTTCTTTCGTTCTGTTGTGGAATAACCAGCGAAAGAGTTGCATCGGGCACACTCCTGTGCTAGCGTTCGAGTGTCGCCCGAACTTTTGAAAGAAACGCCCGACCGCAAATCGGGCTTTTCTTTTTTATACCACCGCCGTCAAATCTAGCTGAACCAAACCCACTTCACAAAGCGAATAATTCCGATGAGTAAGCAAACCACAGTGGTGACCGCAGACATCCAGGTAAAGATCACTGCCGTCCACCCGCCTTTTGCCCCGTCATCTGACGCAACGCGACAGAACATCCAGATCCAGAACGCACCAATCCCGGCGAGAATCCATCCCCACCAAGGCAGGTCAGCGGGACTTAAACCAAACACGATGACGCACGATACATGCCGAACGCATGCCGCGACAAGGGCGAATTAGCGTCTCGGGCCAATACCCTGGCGTTCACAAGTACCCCTTGGCTCTCGGCGCTGAGTTCAACAGCTTTCGCGATATAATCCTGGCCACGGATTATCTGGGAGGATCATATGACCCTCGCGCTGAGGCTCAATCGCAGGCACAAAGCAGCACTTTTCGTGATCCTGGTCGCCGCCGGAGCCAGCTTGGTTTCCGGCGACGCCATGAAAATTGGACTGGGTATCATTCTGCTCGGCGTGGCCTTCGCATGGGCGTTTGGCTCTGATAGCCGAGTGGTGCATAGTCTTTTCCTCGCTTGCGGCCTGCTGATTGTGATTGGAACCCTCATGTACGACTGGCATGTTCACCGCGAGAAAGCAAGGCTCTATCGGGACCAGGTCGCTGAATTTGAACGCAAAATCCCTGACTTCGCCAAGAGTTATCCTGTATCACCGTATGCTGCGGTGCCCTCCGCCAAGAAACAACAGGCCCGCCCTTCCTCTGGCTACACACGGGTAATACTGCCGGACGGTTCCTGCGTATACTACCCAACCAGCATGGGATACGCCGAGATCATGGACGTTACGCAGTCAGAACATGGGGGTGAAGATTGTCAGGCAAAGTGGTACACGGATGCGGTAGCGGCGGGAGTGGAGATAACGGCGATACAAAAGGAGGAGAAGCCTGGCAATGGCAAGAAGCCCCCCGAACCCTTTAAGCTATGGCGATCAGCGCGCAAGAATTTGTTTCTGATCGTGCCGGGCCTGTTCCAATTGTTCATCGGCATGGGTCTGCTCTGGGGAGTCAAGCCGACCCGGAATAAGACTTAACCCATGCGACACCGGGTTCCGCTGGCGTGCTGAAATCCGGTGCAAAGTAGTAAAGGAATAACGCCGTAGGAGATCGGATGAAGCTGACAATCGTGGGACTCATTCTCTCATGCGCTACGTCTGCATCGGCGCAGAAACTTGACGTGAAGATACTCGATCGGCAGGACAACGAAACGGAGTACACCTACGTCGCGCCCAGCCATTTCAGTTCGCAGACCAGCGCAAATGTGAACTGCAACAGTAATCCCAACAACGTGAACTGCAACGGCTCAAGCAGGACGACTGGTTCAAGCACGCCAGCTTATGAAGGGTCATATCACGTGCGTGGAGCAACACTTTCTCTTCAGTTGCCGGATGGGCGAGTCGCGGTCGTAAATTGTGAAAGTAAATTTGCGGAGCACATGGCGGGTCCTGCCGGCAATCATCGGAGCTGCCGTGTGCCTTTGGTGGATAACATCAAGGCAGAGTTTAAGGGCGATAAGGCTAAGTTGGTGTGGGTAGTAAGCCTTGACGGAAAGAAGACGCAGTCAGAAACATACAAGATCCTGGCGGTTCTGGACAAAAATTAACGAAGCGTCAAGAAAGCCCACACACACGGACGGCAAAGCCTAGAAGAATTTGCCGGCGCCGCAGATGCGGATGCGCCGACCTTTTCGAATATCTACACTAAGTCAGAAATACGCCACGCCGCGATCTGCCAGAAAAAAATCGAGCCTGCAAAAAATCTGTGTCTCGGATCAGACAACGGCAGCGGACATCTCCCCTCAGCCCGGACAATGGGCAAAAACGGGGCGAATGATTACTTACGCCTGTGGTGTTTCGAATCCCAACGCTTGTCATGGTCTTGATAATCATTACAGAACTTGGGATTACTCGGGTCGAGTGAACAAGCGGTAGCATATTCCCTGATGGCCTCATCTCTGTAGGCGTCGCCGTTCATCCAAAGATCCTCGGCAAGTTGGTAGTGCGCTTCCGCCCAATTCGCTTTCAAGTTCACCGCTTTGCGGATTTCTATCACTGCTTGCCCGCAGCTTTGGAATGGATAAGTCAAGGCTTCTTCGAGTACCGGAGCTGCGGCCGCGATGTCATCAGTGGGCACCGCCGCGAAAAGGGGCATTCTATCGTGGACGCATTTACCCTCCAGCACCTCCCCCAGCGCCAATCGAGCCTCAGCGTAACTGGGATTGATTCGTAGAGCCTCTCGAAGCTCGGACTCGGCAGGAGCCAGCTGGCCCTTTTTGTATAGAGCACTCCCCAGCCGATAATGCGCCGCAGGCTCAGCGGGCTCCAAGCGAGCCGCCTCACGAAATTCCGTGATTGCTCCATCGAGGTCCCCGTCAGCCTGAAGCAGGAGGCCATACCTCCGGTCAAGCCAGGGTAGTAAGGCTGCGTCCGGTTTCAGGCTCAATGCTTTGCGACATTCGACGAGTGCCGCGTTCAAATCGCCCTTTTTAGCGAGAGCATTGCAGAGCCCGGCGTGTGCGTAGGGGTCCTGCGGCGCTAAGCGTACTGCCTCATGCGTTTCTGTCAGAGCGTCGTCTAGGTTCCCTTTCGCGACGAGCATGTTGCCCAAGTCGAGATGTGTGTCAACAGAATCAGGCCAGAGTCGCACCCTTTCGCGATACTCCGCGATGGCACCGTCCATATCGCCCTGCTCTTCGAGGGCGCGTCCAAGCCGCTCGTGGGCAATGCCGCCCCGCGGATCCAGTTCAATCGCTCGCCGGTATGCCTCTATGGCTCCTTTGAGATTCGCTGCCCTCTTCGCCTCATCTCCCCTGCAAACCCATTTTTCGCTCTCCGATGGCGCCACGCTGGGCTCGCCCAGCCCTAAATCGGCGAGAAGCTGCCTGATTCCGCTCGGGTCACAACGGTCGGCAACAACTGCCGGCTTCTTGGCACCTTCCCCGCCCGCAGGCGAGGGTGAATTCGGAGACTTTTCAATCGCTACAATCGCCTCAACTGGAAGCGCAAAGTTGAGGTTTTGCCCCTCCTTGAGCACAAAGGTCGTTATCCCCAACAAGTGACCAGCAGCATCGAAGAGGCCGCCGCCGCTGGAACCATGAGACACGGGCGCTGTCGTTTGAATGATGCGACCTGGACCGCCCGACTCTCGGAGACCGGAAATGATTCCTTCGGAGAAGGTCAGTTCCAGCCCTTCCGGTGCCCCAACGGCATAAACGTGTTCGCCCACCTGTAGAGTGGCAGATAACCTGAGAGGCGAAGGTGGAGCGTTCAGCCCCGGAACATCCAATTGGCAAAGATCTGCTTCGACATCGCACTGAACGATTGTGGCCGCCCACGACTTGTCTCCTCGCCGAACCCTAACGCTCGCGGCCCCGTCGAGAACGTGGCTGTTGGTAATCAGGTAGTTGTTGTCCCAATCCGAGAAATCGGCAGGCAGAGTCTCCGGAGGTGTTTCCTGCCCCGGGCGTTGGACGACGACTCCGCTGCCAAAGGCAATTACGGAGCCCTGCGAGTCCAGGGCCTCTACCACAAACACGGAGCGCGACACGCGCTTGAAAAGTTCCTGGGGAGAGAGTTGCGTAGACTCTTGTTGCGATGGCGTCTTTGCGCGTAACTCGACGGGAGTTTGAAAGGCGATCAAAAGAGCTAGTGCCGCCAGGGCAATGGTTCGTGACCATCCCCTATTCCTTGGTGTCAAGCCGGGGACCATAGGCACGGTGGAAATACCCTAGCGAGAGTATATCCCATTTGGGGATACGGGACGGCGACTCGCGATAATCCGAGCCGCTTTGAAATCAGCCTCCTACCGTCAGCGTTACCGCTACTTTCTTGAGAGGTTGCGACTCGCTCGCCAGCAGGCTGGTCTTACGCAGATGCAAGTGGCACGCAAGCTCTCCCGACCTCAATCTTTCATTTCCAAGTGTGAGTCTGGTGAGCGGCGCGTGGACGTAGTGGAGCTTCAGGATTTTGCCCGGCTGTATCGAAAGTCTCTTTCCTTCTTCCTAGCCTGAATCACTCCGCACCGAACGCATGCCAAATGAGAGACGGTCTGCTGCGGATTCAACGAGGCACGTTATTACAACGTACACTCCACAGACCAATGCTCTACAGGCTGACAGGTGCATTTCTCCTGCGAGTGAAAAGGTGAAAAAATCCTCAGCGGAGAAAAATTGGAGAAAAAGACAAAGTGAGCTAGCAAAAAACTTTGCGCCTCGGATTAGACAACGGCAGCGGACATATCTTGTCAGCCCGGACAATGCCTGACACCCCGCAGCTCCGCTTCCGAAGGGTCTTACCTTCAGGCTAATGACTCGCGGAAGATGCGCGTAAAATCCTCCGCAAATTGGCCGAATATCTGCTGAAAGTGTACGGCTCTTCTTTTATTGTTTGGTCGCTATGCGGAATTTGCTTGACAGACTTCCGATATTGTGGCATAGGTAGTGCCGTAATTAAGACGGCTCTGCCGGTCGAGCTAACGACCAACAGAGCCTAACTCCCAAAGTGAGGTGACCACGATGGAAGCTAGAGCGAATCTACCAGCGGGCCAGTCAGACCGCAATACACGCCATTCCAGCAAAGAAGAGGCTCTCACACGCGCCGTCTCGGGCCAATCGTTCAGTAACTTTCCCGCGATCTTCCAAGGATTCGCGGCCAAGGGTATACCTGAGTCTGAAATTAAACCGCGCGAAAACGTGTTCACATTCGACGCATGGAAAGCACTCGGACGTGTCGTGCGCCGCTGCGAGCATGGCGTCAAGGTTGTGACGTTCATCGAATGCAGCAAAGAGAACAAGGAAACCGGCGAGAAGGAGACATTCCGCAGGCCGCGGACAACTACGGTCTTCCACATCGGGCAAACGGAACCGCTGAACGGGGGTGGCCGATGACCACCCCTAGCTTTGCTTTTCCTGCTCACCTAAGTGAGAAGTATCGCCCGCGCAAGGTTGCGGAATTTGTCGGTCTCTCCAAAGCCAGGCGCGTCCTGTCCAAGTTTGTAGCGAACCCCTACCCTTGCTCGTTCCTGTTTTTCGGGCCGCCGGGTGTAGGCAAGACTTCGATAGCACAAGCGATGGCAGAAGAGATGGGAGCAGAGTTTCACCATCTAGGTTCGCAGAAATGCAACCTTGAGAACCTAGAGGAAGTCTGCCGAATCTGCCAGTACGTTCCTCTCAGCGGCGGATTCCATTTCGTTCTGATTGACGAAGTGGATTCCGCCTCAAAGGCCGCGCAGCTCGCTCTACTCTCAAAGCTCGATTCGACGGATGCGCCAAAGGGAACCGTGTTCGTATTTACCTGTAACAACACGGATGGACTAGAGCCGCGATTCCTCTCGCGGTGCCTGCCCATTGATTTTAGCTCATACGGCATGTCCGGGGAGATTGCTGAGTATCTGGAAAAGGTTTGGCACGCGGAAGGTGGAAACGGAAACGGGCCAGACTTCGCCCGTCTTAGCAAAGAATGCAGGAACAACGTGCGCGATTGTCTGGGCCGTTTGGAAGTGGAATTGATGGCCCTCTAGGGCTGGAGAGGAAAGTAAAACGTGAAAAAGACTTATAGCACACGGAGAGCCGCCCGGCGGATGGGCGTGTCCTTTAGGACGCTCAACCGCTGGCTGGCTCTCGGAAAGATTCGACCGTCCCAGGCAATTGCATTGGAAGGAGGCCAGACTCTCTGGCGCTGGACGGATGCCGACATTGCCAAAGGTCGCAAGGTGAAGGCCGCACAAAAGCCAGGTCCGAAAGCAGGTGCGAAATGAAAGCCGCCATTTATGCGCGAGTCTCGACAACGAACCACGGCCAGGACGTAACCTTGCAGACGCGGGAGCTACAACAATTTGCGGAAGCTCGCGGCTGGCAGATAGCAGGCGAGTACGTGGACAACGGAATATCCGGCTCGAAAGATTCCCGGCCCGAATTGGACCGTCTCATGGCCGACGCGCACAAGCGGCGATTCGACGTGGTAGCGGTCTGGAAGTTTGACCGCTTCGCCAGGAGCGTTTCGCACTTGCTCCGGGCGCTCGATACGTTCCGCGTCCTGGGGATCGAGTTTGTCAGTCTGTCCGAATCGTTCGACACCGCGACGCCAACGGGCCGGATGATCTTCACTGTGTTGGGCGCAGTTGCCGAGCTCGAGCGGTCGCTTATCGCGGAACGTGTCCGGGCCGGTCTGCGGAATGCGCGAGCGAAGGGCAGGAGGCTTGGCCGTCCGCCCGTGACCGTGGATACCGCCAGGATTGCCCGTCTGCGCGATAGCGGGCTGTCCCTGAGAGCGATTGCGGCGAGTCTGGGGATCAGTGTCGGAACCGTGGCCGCCTGTTCAAAAAAGCTGCCCCGGAGAGCGTCCGTAGCCGATTGATTCTGTTGGAGCGGATCGGCTCCGAGGAGTGTTCAACAAACACCTAATTCTTAGACAAGGGAATCCGGTGGAGCGGTAAGATGGGGCCGCGGCTAGGTTTTCGCGAGCCGAAAAGCGGATGCATCCCGATCCGCCTGCCGCGATGACTCACAAACCGGGATGCCACGCGGGAGGTGACCTTGGCGCGGCGTCTAGCCAAGCAGATCGGACCGGACATCGAGCAACTCCGCTGGTTGTGGTGGCAAACAGTTCGTCGCTACCCGAGGTACTTGAAAGACGTAGAAGCTTTGCTCAGGCATTGGCGCGGGAACCCCTCTGAGAAGACTCAAGGATTAGTGGTGCGCCAGGAATCTGGCGGGTACAAGCTTTCAGCGGAGTTCTTCCAGAGACAGGCGCGGACCAGGGCGACCGCCGCAGCACTGGAAGGATACGAACGCCTATGCACGCGGCGAAACTGCCCTGATCTTCCCCCGAACCCAAGGGCGAAGAAGCGCCGGATAAAGTACTTCCTAGCCGCAGTCGAGCTTGCGTCAATCGCTGATCGTGCCCTGCACTCCCGCTATTACACTTTGCGCGAGCGTCCGACGAGTCCTCTTCCTATACTTGCTCTGCTGAAATTGAAGCGAAGAAAAAAGGACGCCCTGCCAGAACTGAAGGCGTTTAGCCGACGGTGGAAGCTGAAATTCCCGATTCCGCCTTCGCTAGCCCTTCCGCCCGAAGAACTAATGACAAGCGGGTGGTGCTGGCCGGTTAAGATTCAGCGGGCCGACCGGCATTCGTTGACGTTGATTCTGTACCGTCCGGCCGGAAAGGAGATCCTCCTGGCATTCATTAAGGGAGCCCTGTTCCACTCCAGCCCCAAGCGAAAGCCCAGAAAAGGAATGCCCGTGCGAATGGCCTCGCAAAAACGCGGTGTCAAACGCGTTGTTAGGATCGTGTCTCTGCCCAAGAAGCGTGCAATGGTAACCATTGCGCTGCCAGCCAACGCCCAAGACGTGAGGGCGGCCCTGGCAGACAAGCTTCCACGCTCACCTTTCAGATGGCGCGACCGCAAGGTCTACGAAACAGTTTTCACGGTGATCGACTCGCTCAAGACTTGCTTACCAAGGCCAGTGACTCCCAGCGGCCGATCAAAAGTGTGGGACTCGCAGCGCGCCTTCAAGTCCCTCGTTCGCATTTTTGGGTTACCTCGTTAGGCGTCCTCTCCGTCGCGCTTTTTTAACTATCCCCATCATGCGTATCGACTGCGTCGTGCCGGCTCCTCGATAATTGGCGTGCGGCAACGATTGCCGCAGGAGAAACGTTATGACTGCTTTGCGTAAGCGGCGTGAGCGATCTGGTCTCACCCAGTATGTTGTTTCTCGGCGCGCGGGCGTATCTCGGATGCGCTTGAGCCTGGCTGAGTGCGGCCAACTTCACTTGCGTCCCGAGGAAGAGGCCGCTGTGCGTCGCGTGATTCGTGAAGGAATCGAGAAGCACGCTACACAACTTCAGCGCGTTCTGGCGAGCGCGGAATCGGCAGCAGTCTGAAAAAGCGAAAACGCCGGGCGTGAACCCGGCGTTCGCGAAGTCGTCCGCTTTCTTCGACGGCAGCGGACATGAGGCATGAACAATGCAAAGTATAACTACCTCAACGAATCCGTGCAAGAGGAGCGATCCACCGGAGACACTATTCCGTGAGCCGCCACCATGCGCGGCCAACCAGCGCGAAAAGATTCTCACTTTGCTGCGCGAGGCTGTGCGATTCGGCCAAGGCGTTTCAGGCGACACACTTCGATATGACCACGACATCCGGCAGGCGCCGACGCGAATCTTCGAATTAAAGAAGCTAAACGGGTATCAGATCAAAACGGTTCAAGACCCCAAAACGCGCTGCGCGACCTACTACCTTCGCGGCGATCCCCCCGTAGGCTGGCAGCCGCCAGCGCAGCAAAGGAAATTCAAGGACTGGTGCACACGCGCAACCGGAAAAGCCCGGCCATCCGTAGATCGGGAAAGCCTGTTTCTTTTCGACCAGGAGCGTCGTCAATGAGCGCCGGATGGTACAAGCGCCGTCGAGGGATTCTTGAGCACATCGAATCCGGCACCATCGACTTGCTTGAATCCGGCATCCACGACTATCTCAGCCTGAAAGCCAACCTTCTAATCGGTAGTCGGTGCTCTATCCCCGTGGGAATTTGCTTCACAAGCGCCCCCGCAATCCACGTCCATTGCCCCCGCGTATCGGAGCGCACCATTCAACGTTGCCTGGAGCACATGGAGCAAATCGGATGGCTCAGGACGTGGAAAGTGGCCGGAAAGCGTGGCAATTACCCGGTGTTGGTCTGTCGGGGAAGTGTCCATGATCTGTCGGGGAACGAGTACCGCATAAATGGCGAAAAAACAACGGATTGGCGTCAACCCGTGTACGAGCCTGTCGGGGAAGTGTCGGGGAGCGTGTCAACTGGCGTCGTCACTCTGTCGGGTAATAGAGAGAAGAGAGTAGAGAACCAAGAGAAGAGAAAGAAACCCGCTGCGAAACCCGCGCAGCCCGCTGATCCCCGTTACCGGGCGTTAGTTGACTTCGCCTTCCAATCCTACGAAGTGAAGCACGGGCAGAAACCCAACTGGAACGGTAAAGACTTCAAAAACCTAACAGCCCTGTTGAGGAAAAACCAAAGTCTCACCTCCGAAGAGCTACAGCGCCGATGGGAAAACTACGCTTCCAGCACGGAGGATTTCACCCGCAGGCAGGGAGACTCGCTCGCCTACTTCTGTTCCAAGTTCGATTCTTTCATCGATGGACCGTTGATTCAGAGACTCAGCACAGGGAGAAAGCTGTATGACCCAAGCGCGAGCGACGCAGCAATTGGCCGTGCGTTTGACAAGCTCAACTAAGAGTTTCGATTCTGTCCTGGCCGGATGGCTCCGTATCTTTTCGCGCCACTACCGCCAGGAATTGCTTGACGACGACTTGCCGATCTATGCCGATTTGCTTTCTGATTTGAGCGCGGACGTGCTCGACAAGGCGTGCAGGCAAGCGATGAAAACCTGCCGGTTCCGGCCTACGGTCGCGGATATTCGCGGGCAACTCGACACAAAGCGCAAAGCGCTCGGGGAGAATGAGGCGGAAGAAGTGTGGCAGGAAGCCCTCGAATACGTCAACGAATGGTGCCACCCAGACGGAATTGCCCCGTTTGGCGCTGTGCGTCCGGTCCTGTCCTCAAGGGTAGATCACGCGCTAAGGGCCGCTGGCGGAGGTCGCTATCTGTGGGGATGTCCTACAGAAAAATGCGTGTGGGCGAAAAAGGCTTTCATCGAAGATTACATCCGACAAGAGGAAGTGTTAGAGGCGGAAAAGATACTTGGACCAGGCGAAATTCTGCGGAGGCTTACTGTTGGACAGCCTATGCTTGCGCCTGCAAATCCCGACTGTGAGAAAAAATATACGCTCCCCGAAACTCCGCAGATCGCTCCGAAACTGTCCGTTGTGAAACGCGAGCCTGCCCGCGAAATGACACAAGAGGAGTGGGACGCCCGCCGCGCATTTCTCCGGGCGCAAACCGATGAGGTTACGAAGAAATACTGTACGGCGCAATGAGAATGCCAAGCCAAGCGCCGGACACGCATTTCAATTTCGAGCTAGGAGCATGGGTTGTGGGCGGAAAGTTTGTCCGTTGCGGGATGCGCGAAGACGGCCCTTGCCTATGTTACGGATGCCAGCATGAGGGGGAACGCGAAACACCGGAGATGGAGCTACGGAAACCGGCCTAATGGAACCTGCTCGCAAATTCGGAACCCTGCCGGACGGCCAAGCGGCCCGACTGGAAGCCTCGGACATCCTCACGCCGGAACAATTGGCGGAGCGCCTACAGGTCAAAGTCGGCTGGGTGTACGAGAAGTCGCGGGACCGTGGGAATCATATGCGCAACGCCTTGCCCGTTCTCCGTTGCGGGCGCTATCTGCGCTTCTCCTGGCCGGACGTGTGCGCCTGGCTCCGCTCGGGTAATTCCCATTGACAATAGGATATAGGTGTATATCATAAAGAAGGAGGGCTGAACATGAGAGAGCAAAAAGGCTACACGTTCCACAAGGGAACATCTTGGTTCGTGCGCTACTGCGATGATGTTCTACAGCCGGACGGGACAATCAAGCGGAAACTCGTTTGCAAGAAATTGGACGTGGAATATGGCGGCGACTACCGGACGGAGAAAAGCGTGCAGCCGTTTGTTGCGGAAATTCTCGCCCCGCTTAATAGCGGGCTGCTCAACCCGCAAAGCACCATGCTTGTCAGCGATTTTGTCGAGCGCATCTATCTGCCGGAGTACGTCTCGAAAAAACTTCGGCCCGCGAGCCTCAAGCAATACCGCGACGTGTGGCGCAATCACTTGAAACCCCGCATGGGCAAAATTACGTTGCGGAGTTTTCGCACGGTCCACGGTGAACAGTTGCTCGCACAGATCGCCGCGCAAGCCAGCCTAGGGCGGAGCTCACTTCGCCACTGTAAGGCTTTCCTCTCCGGCGCTTTCAAACAGGCGAAGCGCCTGGGAATCCTCGACGGACTAAACCCGATTGAGGACGTAAGCATTCCACACGCTCCCGAGCCGCCCGACACTCACGCTTATTCGCTTGCGGAAGTAAGGGCCATGCTCGCCGTGCTCAAAGAACCGGCCCGGACGGTCATACTCACTGCGGCACTAACCGGACTGCGCAAGAGCGAACTGCTCGGCCTGACGTGGGACAACTTCGACGGAAAGGAATTGAGCGTCAAGCGCAGCGTGTGGAATAGCACGGTGAGCGAGCCGAAAACAAGACGGAGCCGTTCGCCGATTCCAGTTGTGCGGCAACTCGCGGACGCGCTCGAAGCGCACAAACTCCGCATGGGACAACTCGCCCAACCGGATTTGCCAATCTTCCAGGCTGGAAACGGACAGCCGTTGAACCTCGATAACGTCGCCCGGCGCGTCATTGTCCCGGCGCTCTCGCCGTGCGCGGTTTGTCGGAAGCAGGAATCCGAGCACAAACCAGAGGGCCACATCTTCGAGCGCGATAAAGCGTTACCTCAGTGGCATGGCTGGCACGCCTTCCGGCGTGGGCTGGCGACGAACCTTCATGCCCTGGGCGTGGACGATAAGACGATTCAGGCGATTCTCCGTCACAGCAACGTGGGCCTCACGATGAACGTGTACGTCAAGAGCGTGAGCGAGTCTCAAGTCAGCGCGATGGATGTGTTGAGCGAAAAACTCGGAACTTGCAACGACCTTGCAACGCCGGGCAACGGACGGGTGAACTGAAAATGAGCAACGTCTTACGTCACAATCGGATAAGTGGAGCCGAGGGCCGGGATTGAACCGGCGACCTGACGATTACGAATCGTCTGCTCTACCAGCTGAGCTACCTCGGCAATCCGCTCACCCAATGTAGCATCGGCCCGAAAAAACTGTCAAACGAGGATGTCTCTCACGAAATTCCGAGGCCTGCCGTCTAGCGTGAAAAGGGATACATCAGCCAGCCGATGGCCACGCTCACGAAGACAAAGAGGCCGAACGCGACGGCCGTGGATTTCACCCGCTCGGCGGCCGTTTTGCGCGTCAGACATCCAAATGCCACGGACACGAGAAACGCAAACAACAGCATGGCTTCGAAGTGAGTCAGCATCATCGAATGGCGGCCGCGCCCCTCGCCTTAGTTCTTAATTCCACAGCCGATCTCATACGCGTCGAAGACGCACAACACATTGATGACCCCCGCGGCGGCGAGAAACCGCGTGCCATAATCCCCTGCGGCGCGCGAGACATCCGGCCCCGTCCGTTCGACGGCTTTGGCGATGAAAAAGAACATGCCCGACCCCAAATCCGCCAGGTAGCCGAGAAAATCAAAGGCATCCGCAGAATGTAACGAGAACACGTTCCCGCGGAGCAAGAGGCCGGTGACGGCGAGCGCCCCAACGCAAAAAAAGAAAATCATCGCGCGGCCCCAGCGCCGCAGAATCAGGTGGCCAAGCCCCGGCACGAGCCATGCGGCCGCGACCGCTACCAGAGCAATGCCCGGCACCGGCTGTTCGATTGGATTTGCGTCCGCTTCCGTCACGAAGCCTCAGGCCAGGATGGGAATAATCTCTTCTTGCACCGCGCCGGTGACGCGCGCTTCGCGCTCACCGACATAAACATTCACTTCGCTGCGAACGCCAAATTTCGGCTGGTAGATTCCCGGCTCCACCGAGAAGCAGGTGAACGGAACGATGCGGCGGTCGTCTCGCGTTTCGAGGCTGTCCATATTCGCGCCGTTGCCGTGAATGTCCTGCCCGATGCTGTGGCCGGTGCGGTGTACAAAATATTTTCCGTAGCCCGCCTTGCGGATCACGTCCCGCGCGGCGCGATCCACTTCCCAGCCGTGAATTTCCCGCCCGCGCGCGACGCCTTCGACCGCACATTGAACGGCCGCATCGCGCGCCTGCTTGACGATGTTGAATATCTTCGAATACTCCGAGGGCACCGTCCGCCCCAGATACCCCATCCAGGTGATGTCGTAATAGACGCTGCCGGGCTGCGCGAGCTTGCCCCACATATCGAGCAGGAGCAGGTCGCCTTCGCGGATCGGTTTCGACTTGCCCGCCTTCGGCTCGTAATGGGGATCGCCGCTGTTCGGGCCGACGCCGACGATCGGCGGCTCATCGGCAAAGACTCCGCTGGCCTTGAACTGCAACACGATCCACTGTTGCAGGTCGTATTCCGCCAGAGGCTTCCGCTCGCGCACCAAGGCGCCCGCATGAGCAAACGAATCGCGCATCACGCGATCAATGATCTTCCCCGCCTCGATATGCGAAGCGAACTGCTCTGTCGTCCAGGTCGCCTCGAATGTTTGGACAAGGTCGGCCGAGGTGACCACCTTCTTGCCGGCCTTGCGGACCAGCTCGATGGTCCCGGCATCCACCAGCCCGATGTAAGGAATGTTGTTCATCGGCGAATACTGCATCGCGATCGTCCGCCCGCCCTTCAGCAACCGGGGAAGGAACTTGTGAAGTTCCTCCCATCCGGAGTACTCCGTCTTGCTGCCGGGGAGGCTATCCAGCGTGGCGGATTCGATCCGATGGACCAGTTTGCGCGGTTCACCGCGCGAAGGAATGAAATAGAACCACCGGCGCGTCGCCATGCCGTTGCCGAGACAGAGGATGTGCCCGGCAATCGCATCGCGGTGATGGTGGTCGCAAAACAGCCAGCCGTCGAGCTTGCTGGCCCGCAGTTCCGCCTGAATGGCTTTGATATCTGGCATAAGGCCTCAATGAATCAGGTCGAATTCGCCGCGGAGAGGGTGCGAATCTGGTCGGGGCTCACTCCGCGAACTTCCACGCGCTTCATCCGGCTGCGTTCGCCCGCGACGATTCTAACAGCCGATGGAGCGATGTTCAAACAAGCGGCCAGAAAACGGCAAAGCGCTTCGTTGGCGCGGTCGTCCACCGGCGGTGCGGACAGTCGGACGCGCAGCGCGCCCTGCCATTCTCCTTCGATGGCGTCGCGGCTGGCCCGCGGCGTCACCCGGACGGAGAACACGATTGCATTGCCGGACTGCCGGACTTCGATCATGCGGCGCCCGGTTGCAGGGTGCGCGTGCCGAAGACCGCCGTGCCGACGCGGACCTGCGTAGCGCCTTCCTCGATGGCAATTTCAAAGTCGTAGCTCATTCCCATCGAAAGATCGGGAAGCGGCCGGCCGATTTGTCGCGCGAGGTCGTCGCGCAATTCCCGCAAGCGGCGAAAATACGGCCGCACCCGCTCCAGGTTTTCGAAGAACGGCGGGATGGTCATCAGGCCGCGCAAGTCGAGATGCGGTAGAGACAAGACGCCTTCGGCCAACGCCGGCAAGCCTGCTTCGCTGATCCCGGTCTTGGTTTCCTCGGGTGAAAGGCGTACTTCCAGTAGAATTGCCAACCTCTTGGCTCTGGGTCTTGCTGCCGCGGGCTCACCGGCCGTTACCTCCGCGACCGCGTCGTTCAGTTTCCGGGCGACGCCGAGATTGTCCACGGAATCGATAGCGTGGAAGAGGCGCGCGGCGCGCTTGGCCTTGTTGCTTTGCAGATGCCCCACCAAATGCCAGGTCGCATCCAGGTCCGCAACGACCACGCGCTTCTGCTCCCACTCCTGGACGCGGTTCTCGCCAAAATGCCGCACGCCTGCGGCGTAGCCCTCCCGAATCGCTTCCGCGGAGAACGTTTTCGAGACGGCGACGAGTGTGATGTCGCTTGTCTGGCGGCCGACGCGCTCCGCCGCGCGGGCCATCCGTTCGCGGACACGCTCGACGTTGCTCGCGATGGTTGTCGCTTGCGCCGGCATCCGTCGGATTCTAGCATGCGCTTCGGCGGCGCCGGCGCAGTTGCAGCGCGAACAGACTCGGGCTAGACTGTTCGGCCAACGGATGCCTGCCTCTGCAAAATTGATCGCGCTCGAAGGAATCGACGGCTCCGGCAAGCGCACGCAGCTCGAGCTGCTGGTGCAGGAACTGGCGCGCCGCGGGATTCCGCACACGCGTGTCAGCTTCCCGCGCTACGAGGGCTTCTTCGGAAAAATGGTCTCGCGATTCTTGAACGGCGAGTTCGGCCCCCTCGAAGCGGTGGATCCGCATTTCTCCGCCCTGCTTTTCGCCGGGGACCGGCTCGAGGCCAAGCCGATGCTCGCGGCAGAGCTCGCACTGGGCCGCCTGGTTCTGGCCGACCGCTACATCGGCTCGAACCTGGCGCACCAGACCGCGCGCGCGCCGCGTGAACACCGGGCCGAATTTCTCGCGTGGCTCAAGAAGCTTGAATATGAGGTGTACAGCCTGCCAGCGGAAGATCTGGTGATCTACCTCCGGCTGCCCGCGCAGGAGGCGCACCGCCTGGTCGGCACGAAAGCCGCGCGCGACTACACAAAGCTACCCCGCGATTTGCAAGAAGCAAACCTCGCGCATCTCGAGGCGGCTTCGGCGGTGTACGACCAACTTGCGAAGACGCCGAACTGGGTGACCATCGAGTGTCTGGATCCCGCCCGAAACGAGCTGCGCCTTCCGGAGACGATTCACCGCGACGTGGTGGCGACGCTCGATGCGCGGCTGTTCTCCGCCGCTTCCGCCAAATAGACTCCCATGGGATTCAGCGAATTTCTCGGTAATCCGCGAATCGTCACCGCCCTGCGCGGCATGCTGGGGCGCGGCCGCGTGCCCAGCGCGCTGTTGTTCTCCGGGCCGCGCGGCATCGGCAAGTTCACTCTCGCGCGGATGTTTGCCCAGGCGGCGAACTGCGAACGATTGAAGGACGATTTCTGCGGTGAGTGCGATTCGTGTTTGCGAATCGCGAGGCTCGCCGACACCGCTCCGCTGATTGCGGCCGGCCTTGCCGAACGCGGCGAGAGCGCGGATGCCGCCACGGTCGAGCGCGTCCCGCTCATCCTCGAAACGCATCCCGACGTCTGGGCGATCGTGCCCGACCCGGTGCGGCTGCGTACTCCGGTGGTGAGGCCGGTGATCCGCATGGGGCAACTGCGCGCCGTCCAGCGCGCGGCGTACTTCCAGCCCCAGGGACGGCGGCGCGTCTTCATCCTCGACGGCGCCGACACCATGAACTGGAACAACGCCAACATCTTCCTGAAGATTCTCGAAGAGCCTCCGCTGACGGCAACGCTGATCCTGACGGCCCCGAGCGCCGATTCCCTGTTGCCGACGATCCGGTCGCGCTGCCTGCAATTCTCTTTCGCGCCGGTTCCCGCCGCGGAGATCGAGGAATTCCTGAAGCAACGCACCGAGGCCAAAGCCGCCGACCGGAGGCTCGCCGCACAGCTCTCCGACGGCAGCCCCGGCGGGGCCCTCGCGCTTGACTTGATCGAATCAGCGCGGCTGCGGCGGCAGGTTCTGCAGGTGCTCGAGCGCGCCGCCCAGGGCGACCGCTCCCGCGAACTCTTCGCGGCCACCCAGCAGCTCGTGAAAGAAGAGAAGGAATCGTTTGAAAATGTGTTGGAGCTGTTCTATAGTCTGCTGACAGACCTGCTCGAACTGTCCTGTGGTCCGAAGTCCTGCGTTCCGCGGAACCCAGATCTGCGGCGAGAACTTGAGACCCTCGGTAAGAGAATTGACTTCCCGTGGGTCCTGCGAGCTGCCGGCGGCTTGGATCTGATCCAGAGTCGATTGCGACGCAATATCAACCGGCAATTGAGTCTGGACGCTTTGGGGGTCTCGCTGAGAGCGAGCTGATTTCGCGCAGGGCCAGCGCAAATCACGGCGGAGAATCTGGCCGGTCTTTTACGAAATTCTGAAACCTTTTTATGTGTCTTGCAGTCTATAAGAAAAGCGAGAAGGAGCACTCATGGTGAATCGTAAGTTGTTTCGTCCCACTCTTACCGAAGTGAAAGAGCAGTATCCGACCCGGCCTGTCCCGCAGCCGGGCCCGGCGCCGCGCAAGAAGCCTGCCCCGCCGGAGCAAACACACGCAGAGAGCTTCTACTACGTGAAGCAGATGCAAGCTCGCACCCCGGTGGCAGTGGTGCTGACGGATGGCGAAGTGCTCCACGGCACCGTGGAATGGTACGACCGCGACTGCATCAAACTGACTCGTTTCGGCAGCCCGAATCTCCTCATTTACAAACACAGCATCAAGTATCTCTTCAAGGACGGCGAGGAAGCAGCGCAGGGCGGCACGAACGGGCAACGGTAGCGAAAGGCATCCATTCCGAGGGTGAAAGGGCGGCTCTAACGGGGCCGCCCTTTTCGTTTGGCGGCGCCGATCGAGAAGGTCATCAGCGCTTTCCCGACCAGCTTTCCGCGATCGTCCCGTACTTCACAATCGACGATGGAGAGATACTTGCCGCGCCGCAGAACCCGCGCCTCGGCCAGGACGGTGCCGCGATCGACCGGCTCGAGGTAATTCATTTTCATTTCGACCGTCGCCACACGCGCCCCACGCGGCAAGAGCATGTAGGTAGCGAGGCCGCCGGCGGTATCCGCGAGCGAGGCGAGCACTCCGCCGTGCACGACGCCATGGACTTGCTTGTGCCGCGCCAGTACTCGCATCCGCACCACGGCGCGCCCCGGCTCGGCCGCTTCCAGACGAAAACCGAACTGGCGGGCGGGATTGCTCTGGTCGAGCCGGCGGGCGAGTTCCCTCTTCGCCAAACGCGCCAGGGTTGCAAGGGATCGGGACATGTCACGCCGCCGTCAGGCCGCCGTCGAGCGGCAGCGCCGCTCCGGTCAGCCAGGAGGATTCATCAGAAGCGAGATACAGGGCCATCTGGGCAACGTCTTCCGGGCAGCCCAAGCGGCCGAGCGGGATTCCGTCGGCGCGCTGTCGCCGCACTGCTTCCGGATCGGGCGCTTTCGCGAGCATTGCGCGGATCAGCTCGGTATCCACGATGGCCGGGCAGATGCAGTTCACGCGAATTCCTTCGTGAGCGTGGTCGAGCGCCATGGTCTTGGTGAGCATGGTGACACCACCCTTGGCGGCGCTATAGGCCGCGCGCTTCTTCATCCCCACCAGTCCCAGCACCGAACCGATGTTGACGATCGAGCCGCCGCCCGCCTTGCGCATCTCCGGCATCACCGCACGAGAAACAAGGAAAGGCCCTTTCAGATCGACGTCAATCACACGGTCCCAGTCGGCCTCGGAAGTTTCCTCAACAGATCCGACGTGAAGAACCCCGGCGTTGTTGACCAGAACACTGATCGCCCCGAATCGCCCCGCAACAGCGCTGACAGCGTGCTGCACCTGGTCCGCCATCGCGACGTCGCACGTAACAGAAAATCCGCTCCCGCCCGCAGCTTCAATGTCGGCGACGACCGAGGCCAGAAGGTCCCGGCGCCGCCCCGTGACCGCCACGCGGGCCCCTTCCCGTGCAAACAAAAGGGCACACGCCCTGCCGATGCCGGTTCCCCCGCCCGTGATGAATGCTGTTTTCCCCGCAAGCCGCGGCATCTTTAATCTCCCCGCGTCATCCAATCGAAAGACGCGAAGCACACGAAACTAGCATCGAGCGCACGCGCGATGCAAGCGGGCCTTCCCGCACCTTGTGGGAAGCCCGCGGCGGCTGCTAGAGTGGACGGTGGACCATGAAGATTGGAATTACCTGCTATCCGACATACGGCGGCTCGGGAGTGGTGGCCACGGAGCTCGGCTTGGAGCTGGCCGCCCGCGGCCACGAGATCCATTTCATCAGCTATGCCGTGCCGGTGCGGCTGGCACGTGCCAACGAGCGCGTCTTCTTTCATGAAGTGGAAGTCACCACGTATCCGCTGTTCGATCATCCGCCCTACACGCTTGCGCTGGCCGTGAAAATGGGCGAGGTCGCCGAACAGGAAAATCTCGACCTGCTCCACGTTCACTACGCGATTCCCCACTCGGTGAGCGCGCTGCTGGCGCGCTCGATGGCCGCGCCGCGCCGCCTGCCATACATCACCACGCTGCACGGCACCGACATCACGCTCGTCGGCAACGACCGCAGCTACCTGCCGATCACGCGTTTTTCGATCGAGCAGAGCGACGGCGTCACGGCCATCTCGAATTACCTGAAAGATCGCACGGTGAAAGAATTCGAGATCCGGCGGCCCATCGAGGTGATCCCCAACTTCGTGAATTGCGACTTGTACAAGCGAAATGAGAATCCGCAGTTGCGGGCCCAATGGGCACCGGACGGCGAGCCAATCCTGGCGCACCTCTCGAATTTTCGGCCGGTGAAGCGCGTCACCGACGTGGTCGAAATCTTCGCGCGGGTCCGCGAGAAGATGCGCGCGAAGCTCGTCTTGATCGGCGACGGCCCCGACCGGGGCGCCACCGAATGGCTGGTCCGGCAGAAATGCCTCACGCGCGACGTGTTATTTCTCGGCAAGCAGGATCAGGTCGAAGAGAAACTGGGGCTCGCCGACCTGTTCCTCCTCCCCAGCGACCTGGAATCGTTCGGCCTGGCAGCCCTCGAAGCGATGGCGTGCGAAGTGCCGGTGATCGCGACCAACGTCGGCGGCGTGCCCGAAGTTATCACGCACGGCGAGGACGGCTTTCTCGTCGCGCCGCGCGACGTGGAATCCGCCGCGAAGTTCGCGCTCGAAATCCTGTCCCGCGCCGACCGTGGCCGCGAGATGGGCCAGCGCGCCCGCGTCAATGCCCGGCGCAAATACTGCGCCAATGACGTAATTCCCCGCTACGAGGCCTACTACCAGCAAGTCCTCGGCGCCACCTCCGCCGCCCGCGCGTAGAGGGGAGTCTGCTCCCGCGACAGCAATTCACATACCCTCGCACGGAGTGGGCGAGTCTCTGTTGCTCCGAACGCATCTTTCTTAGACGAGAGAGCAATCAGTCTTTGCGAATCACCACGAGATGGCTGCTACTGAAAATGCCGCGCCAATTCCGAGGAATACTCCGTCCCCAAGGCAGCGCCGTTATCTGCAATCCATTCACTGAAGCGCGTCCGCGCGGTCGGCGCATTGTTCGAGACCAGGAGATTCGCCATCAAGCCATCGATCTCCTGCTTTGTCAGCACAACGTCGCCGAGTGGCAGCCCGATGGCCCTCGTTAGCAGGTGCGCCAAAGAAGGGGCGAGGTGAAGAATCCGCCCTCGCCTGCCCACCCGCTGTGCGAGAAGCCGCACCAATTCCTCGAACGTGTAGATTTCAGGCCCGGCGGCATCGAACACGGTATTGCCGGCCTGTTCGGCAGCACGAACCGCAAGTTCCGCGACGTCCTCCGCGAAAACCGGTTGAAGACGATATTTTCCCGAGCCGGGGACGGCAAACACCGGGAAACGGCGCAGGAGCCAGGCGATGTTGTTAATCAAGATGTCTTCGCGGCCAAAGATGACGGTTGGCCGCACGATCGCGTAAGACAGCCCCGATTCACGGATGGCCCCTTCGACTTCGGCCTTGCCTCGGAAATAGAGCAGCGGTGAATTCTCCGCAGGATTGCTGACGCTGAGGTGAACGACTTTGCGAATTCCAGCCTGCCTGGCCGCTTCGAGAAGTAATTTCGTATTCTCGACCGCCCCGGCAAAGGTCACGTCGCCCCGCTCGAAGCGAACCCAGTAAGTGTTGTAAAGGGTTGTCGCACCCGCCATCGCTTGCACCAGAAGATCCGGCCGGTCAAAACAAAGCGGTGCGACTTCGACGGACTCTTGAAACAACGCCTGGTAGCCGGATCGCCGGGTCAGCGTGCGAACCTTGCTCCCCATCGCCAGAAGCCGCCGCGCGATGTAGCGCCCGGTGTAGCCAAAGGCACCCGTCACGACATTGAGTTCCCGATCGATCTCCTTCGCCACGCAACACCTCCCGGAGAAAGCGCCTACCTCGATTAGGCCGCCGTGCCGTGGGTAGTTTCTTTAGGAGGTGCTGGGCGGACCTTGGAGATGAAAATGCTGAGGACCAGTCCGATGACAACCAGCATGAATGCTTCGCCGAGCAGCGCGAATTTGAGTTGTCCGCCCACCTGCAAGACGGCATTCTTTGGGCCAAACTCTGGATCGTAGCCTAGCGCGAATGCCACCGGGACTAAGATCAGCGTTTCGTTGGAGAACGCCGTCCAGAAACGTGCGCGCTCCGGCGTCCCGCAAAGATCAACAAGCACGGCATGCAGAGGCCGTCGCAGGTAGAGGACGGCTGCACCAGACGCTACCAGCGCCAAAACAACTCCCACAAGATACGGTGAAGACGCGCTCATCTCAGACTCCCTTCTTGCGAAGAATCATATCTAGATCACGATTGTAAATGCCCGACAGTCGTGCGGCTCGTACACCAACTATCCAGTGGACCCGTGTTCCATCACTGGATAACTACCGTCCTCACCCCTTCAGCAGTTTTCGCATTTTTCCCCGGAGCTTGAACAGGCCGCGGGCCGGGCCCATCGGGAGCCGCTGCAATTCGTCATAGAGCGACATCGTCGTCGAAAGAAACTCTTCCATCTCTTTCAACCTGTCGCGCAGGTACGCGTCGCCGCCACTCTGTGCGAGTTGTGCTGCGCATTCCCGGACCACAACAAGAGTCGGATCCACCTCCCGGCGCTTTCGTTCCTCCAAGATCACTCGAAACATTTCCCAGGGATCATTCATGGATTCGAAATGCTGGCGGCGATCGCCCAGCACGGAGACAGCGTGGACAATTCGCCACCCGAGCAGTTCCCGAAGGCTGGTGCTGGCATTGGAGCGCGCCACCCGGAGCGTTTTGGCGATCTCTTCCGCGTGCAAAGGGCGAGGGGACAAATAAAGGAGGGCATGGACCTGGGCCACCGTCCGGTTGACGCCCCAGCGTGTGCCCATCTCACCCCAGTGGAGAATGAACTTTTGGGCGACCGGAGAAAGTGTCGAGCTACGCGTGTCTGTCATTTCTGTCTTGACTGAATGTACAGAATATACAGCCTATTGTCAACTCCCTCTTTCAATTGGAATTGTCCCTGCAGAAAACCGAAGGCGCCTCGGCCGCAGCGGCGGACAAACGGGGCGGTTTGTCACGTACCCGGAGGGGATAGCTGTCCCTGCGCTTCGATCTTCCTCTTGCTCAACTTCCGACGGGAAGTGTGGAGACAAGTTCAGGAATTTCGATTCGGATCTGCGTACCCTGCCCTTCCTGACTCTGGATGTCCATGCGGAAATCGTCGCCGTACAGCAGGCGCAGGCGCTCGTGGACGTTGCTGATGCCGATGCCTTCGACGTATACCTGCGGCATGCGCTCTTGCGAAATGCCGAGCCCGTTGTCCTCGACGTCGATCCGCAGGCGCCCGTCCTGGCGGCGCGTTCGGAGCAGAATCCTGCCGCCCTCGAGTTTCGGCGCGAGGCCGTGCTTGATGGCGTTCTCGATAATGGGCTGGAGCAGCATACTCGGAACGAACGAGTCCAGCGTCTGTTCGTCAATCTCCTTGAGAATTTGCAGGTTCTCGCGGCCGAAGCGGGCGACTTCGATGTCCAGATAGTCGTCGATGAAATCGAGCTCGTCGCGCAGCGGCACAAACGTCTCGTGTTTGCGCAGCAGCCGCCGCAAAATGTTCGAGAGCTTGATGACCACCCCGCGCGCGGCGTCCTGATCGTACCGGATGAGCGACGAAACGGTGTTCAGCGTGTTGAACAGGAAGTGCGGGTTGATCTGGCTGGTGAGCGCGTCCATCCGCGCCTTGAGCAGCATCTGCTGATTCTGCTCGAGATTCATCTCGATGCGCGTGTTGTTCCAGATCTTCACGGGCACCGCGACGGCCATCACCGTCGAGAGCACAACCAGCAGGAGCATCGGCCAGCCGGACGGGTTCAGATAGAAAAGCCACTCGTGGCCAAACAGCGCGCGGCCGAGGGCCACACGGCCAAGCTCAAACACGACGGTGGCGGCCAGCGGCAGCATCGCCCAATTTCCCTGCTGCTCGCGCACCAGCCGCACCAGCCATTGCGGGATGTTCAGGAAGAGGAACGGTCCGAAATGCCAGACGTCTTCCTTGTTCGGGATCGCCTGGCGGATCAATCCGGCCAGCAGGCCGACCGCGGCTGCCTCCGGCGTGGCGAGCCATTCGTGGTGGACGAACGCGGGCAGGCTGATGATCGAGCCTCCCAGCAAGCCGACGACTCGGCCGCCGATCAATCCGAGCAGAAAGGAGCCCTCCAGGGTCAGGTCCGCGAAGCGATAGCCGGCCAGACGAAGCAGGACACCGGCCGAAAGCGACGACGTCAGGAAGAGAAGAAGCTGCACTTTCTGATCCGAATTGCGCTGCTCGGTGAACAAGACCCGGCGAAACGCCGCGAAGCGCACCAACAACGCGGCCACGGAGGCTGCGAAGCCCACCTTCAGCATCAGCGTGAACAACAGGTCTTTGGCGGACATCATGCTGTCCATCTTCATCCCCGGAAGCAGCGCGCGACGGCTGCGCCTACGTTAGCCAATGCGAAGGGCCTTGTAAAGCAGCCTCCGGCGCGATGCTGCTATACTACGGACTTTCCGATGAAGCGGCGCAAACCATCAGGGCGGGCGCGAATCGTGGCGCGGGCGGAGTTGCCCACGCGCTTCGGCAAATTCACGCTCCTGGGCGTTCAAGGGCGCAATCCCTCGGAGACGGCTGTCGTCCTCGAGCGCGGACGTCTCGGCAACGGAGCCGTCCCACTGGTCCGCATCCACTCACAATGTCTTACGGGCGACGTGCTCTCCTCCCAGCGGTGCGACTGCCGCGCGCAACTTGAATACTCTCTCCGCGCCATCGCGAAGGCCCCCGCCGGACTGCTGCTCTACCTGCCGCAGGAGGGCCGCGGCATCGGGCTCATGAACAAGCTGAAGGCTTACGAACTGCAAGACGGCGGCATGGACACCGTCGAAGCCAATCGCAATCTCGGTTTTGCGGCCGACGCGCGCGACTATCGTTTTTCCGCCGAGACGTTGAAGCTGCTCGGAGTGCGCCGCGTCCGCCTGCTTTCGAACAACCCCGACAAAGTGCGCCAGCTCGAACGCGCCGGCATCCGCGTCGTGAAGAGGATTCCCTGCCAGCCGCGCGTGAGCCGCAACTCGCGCCGCTATCTGCGGACCAAGAGGGACAAGCTCGGCCACCTGCTCGCCGGCGTATGAGCAGGGCACGCCGAGGACGTTTCATTTTTTCCGGCGGAAGTGGAATTGTGAGGCGTGAAGGTTCGGCTCCGCTCGATGTTTTTACATCGTGGCAGCGGACCGGCGCGGCGGCTCCTTGCCGCTCGCACGGGGAAGGGCCGGACTAGCCACCACCCACAAGCTGAACAATCTCGTAGCGGTCACCTTGCTCCACGGTGGTGTCCCTCCAGAGAGCCCGCGGCAGGACTTCGAGATTTCGCTCGATGGCCACGCGGTCGAGCTTCATGCCGAGATGGCTGAGCAGATCCGCCACGCTCAATCCCTCCGGCACGTCGCGCTCTTCCCCGTTGATCGTTGCGCGGATTGCGGTCATGCGGCGGGCGTCCTTGATCTCGCGCGGAGCGAGTAGCGAATTTCGTCGTGGGCCGCGCCCGTTGCCGCGCGGATCACCAGTTCAGACCCAGCAGAGCCAAGAACTGGCATCGGAAAGCTGATTTGGGCACGACCCCGCTCGTCGCTCTTCCCCGCAAAGCGGACGGGCCCCTGCAACCCGCCAAGTGTCACTTCGATCACCGCCCCGCGCAGCGGTTCCCGGGCCGGAAGAGAGGAGACTTCGATGTCGAGCGTCGCTGTCCCTGCGGATGCCCAGGATGCCGGATTCAGCAGCTGCACCTGAATCCCCGGATGCGGAAGGGAGGCAGCTTTGGTTTCTTGCGGGCTTGCCGCGAAGCCGCCGGCGCGCAGCTCTTCGATGACGGCGCGATGCTGATCTTCCAAGCGGCTCCGAAGGCTTTCTTCGGTGAAGCCGGGGACCCGGGCAAGGTCCTCGTAGGTTTGCGACCGGCGGTGCAGCACGCGTCCCTGCAAATAAACCACGGTCTCAATCAACGGATGCACGGGGCCGCGCACTTCCGTCTGCACGTGGTACGTCTGTGCATCCACGCGCACCTCGGTATTGAATCCGATGTTCATTCGAAGCTCAGGCCCGGCTTCAGGCCGCACCAACCGCGAAACCACGAAATCGAAATGCGCCGGAGTTCATTTGACCGATACGCTCTCGGGCCGCTATTATAGCAGCGAAAAAATGAGCGGAACTTATCTCGACTCCTACGCCCCGCTGTTGATTCAACTCCTTGCCGCGATGGGGCTTTCCGGTGCCATCCTCCTCGTCTCAACGCTGGTCGGGCGCCACCTGCCGACGCGGGCGAAAGAGCAGCCCTATGAGTGCGGTATCCGGCCGACGGGCGACGCGCGGGAACCGTTTTCAGTCCAGTTCTACCTGGTCGCGATGCTGTTCATCCTGTTCGATATCGAAGCCATTTTTCTTTATCCCTGGGCGCTGATCTATCGCGACCTGCACACGTTCGGGTTCGTGGAAATGCTCTTGTACATATTCATTCTGTTGGCGGGCTACATCTATTTGTGGAAGAAGGGCGCGTTGAACTGGACTCACTAGGCAGCCTGCCTCGACCATTTTCATGGCTGACGCTCAAGAACTCGAAAACAACGCGGCTGTCCGCAAGCTGAAGGAGTGGGATCCGCAAGCGGTCGCGGAGGTGATCTCCTTTCGAGACGAACTCACCCTGGTGATCCCGAGGGAACACCTCCAGCGCGCCGCGGAATTTCTCCGCAGCGATCCGGAACTGCGCTTCACGTTTCTTTCCGATATCACGCCGGTTGACCACTTCCCTCTCGAGCCGCGCTTCGAGCTGAATTATCACCTTGCCTCGCTCGAGCGCCGGGACCGCGTGCGCCTCAAGGTCCGGCTTTCGGGAATAGACCCGGCGGTTCCGAGCGTAACATCCGTCTGGCCGACCGCCAATTGGCACGAGCGCGAGGCTTTCGACCTTTTCGGGATCCGCTTCGAAGGGCACCCGGACCTGCGCCGCATCCTCTTACCGGACGACTGGGAGGGTTACCCCCTGCGCAAAGACTATCCGACCGAGGGCTACCGATGACCACCATCGAGACGCCCGTCGGATCCGCGAAGACCATGATCCTGAACATGGGGCCGCAGCACCCTTCGACGCACGGCGTGCTCCGCGTTCTGCTCGAGCTGGACGGCGAAACGGTGGTCAAGGCTCAACCGGTGATCGGCTATCTTCACACCGGGATCGAGAAGACTGCCGAAGCGAAGACATATTCGCAAGTCATCCCGCTGACCGACCGGATTGATTACCTTGCGCCGCTTTCGAACAACCTGGGCTACTGCCTCGCGGTTGAGAAACTGCTCGGCCTCGAAGTTCCCCGGCGCGCGCAGTATGTCCGCGTGCTGCTCACGGAACTGACGCGCATCAGCTCCCATCTGGTCTGGGTCGGCACACACGCGGCCGACCTCGGCGCACTCTCCGTTTTCCTCTATTGCTTTCGAGAGCGCGAGGAATTGCAGAAGATATTCGAATTCGTCTCCGGCCAGCGAATGATGACGAGTTATTTCCGGATCGGCGGACTGGCGCTCGAACCGCCGCCGGGCTGGCTCGAGCGCGTCGAGCGATTCCTGAACATTTTCCCCGAGCGCATTCAGGAATACGAGGACCTGCTCACCAAGAATCGCATCTGGCTTGCGCGCACCCGGGGCGTGGGCACGATTTCGGCGGAGGATGCAATCGCCCTCGGCGTTTCCGGTCCGTCTCTGCGCGGCAGCGGCGTAGCCTACGACGTACGCAAGGCCTTCCCGTATTCGAGCTATGACGAATTCGATTTCGACGTGCCGGTTCAGAGCGGCGGCGATTGTTACGCGCGGTATCTCGTGCGTGTCGAGGAGATGCGGCAGAGCGCGAAGATCGTCCGCCAGGCGATGGACAAAGTTCCATCCGAAGGCCCGATCCGCACCGAGGCCCCGGGCATTGTGCCGCCCTCGCGCGAAGAGATGAAAACCTCGATCGAGGGCCTGATCTACCATTTCAAGATTTTTACGGAAGGCTTCGCCCCGCCGCCGGGCGAGGTGTACCAGACGATTGAATCGCCGCGCGGGGAACTCGGCGTTTTTGTAGCCAGCGACGGCACGGCCAAACCGGCACGGGTGAAGGTGCGCGCGCCTTCGTTCGTCAATCTGCAGGCGCTGCCGAAGCTCGTCGAAGGCCGCCTGCTCGCCGACGTCGTCGCCTGCATCGGCACCATTGACATCGTTCTCGGAGAGGTGGACCGCTGACCCTTGAGGAACGACCGGCAATCATGAAGCTTTCTCCCCAACTCGAAACGAAATTCACGCAGCTTCTCGGGCGCTACCCCGTAAAGCGCTCGGCGCTCGTCCCCATGATGATGTACGCCCAGGACGAGTACGGCCACCTGAGCGACGAGGTGATCGAGGAAATCGCCACCCGGCTCTGCCTGAACATCCTGCAGGTGACGGAGACCCTGGAATACTATTCCATGCTCCGGCGCAAGCCGGCGGGGCGCTGCCACGTCCAGGTCTGCACCAACGTCTCCTGCATGCTCGCCGGCGGGCGCGAGATGTACGAATACGTGCAGCAGAAACTCGGGATCGGCAACAAGCAGGTGACGCCCGACGGAACGTTTTCCCTGGAAGAGGTCGAATGCATCGGCGCTTGCACGGGCGCGCCGGCGCTGCAGGTGAATTACGATTTCTACGAAAATCTGACGCCCGAAAAAGTGGATGCCCTCCTCAAGCAACTTCGGCAGGGCCAGCGCCCGTCGCCGGCGCCGCACACTTCCGGTTCGGTCCACGAGCGACACCCGGCGGAAGTGCCCGTCATCAGCCGGCGCTTCGGAATTCCCCATTCGCGCACGATTGAGGTTTACCTGAAGAACGACGGCTACAAAGCGCTCGAGAAGGCTCTGAAGGAAATGACGCCCGAGCAGATCATCGACGAGGTGAAGAAATCGAACCTGCGCGGACGCGGCGGCGCCGGCTTCCCGGCCGGGATGAAGTGGAGTTTTGTTCCCAAAGACTCGCCGAAGCCGAAATACATCATCGCGAACGCAGACGAGAGCGAGCCGGGCACGTGCAAGGATCGCCCGCTGATGGAGCTGGACCCGCACCAGTTGATCGAAGGCATGGCCATCGCCGGCCGCGCCGTCGCATCGCAGCAGGGCTACATCTACGTCCGCGGCGAATACCGCTACGTGATCGACATCCTCGATGCCGCCATTTCCGAAGCCTACAGCCGCGGCTATCTCGGCAAGAACATCCTCGGCAGCGGCTTTGATTTCGATCTCTGCACGCATACCGGCGCCGGCGCGTATGAGTGCGGCGAAGAATCTGCGCTGATGGAATCGCTCGAAGGCAAGCGGGGCTACCCCCGCATCCGCCCGCCCTTCCCTGCCGTCGTCGGCTTGTACGGGTGCCCCACCGTGCTGAACAACGCGGAAACGTTGAGCTCCGTCCCGGCCGTCATTCTCCGCGGCGGGGAATGGTACGCCGGCCTCGGCACGCCCAGGAACGGCGGCACGCGGATGTTCTGCATCTCCGGGCACGTGAACCGGCCGGGGATCTACGAGCTGCCGATGGGCTTCAACCTGAAGCGCATGATCGAAGACGTGGCCGGCGGCATCCGTGGCGGCAAGAAACTGAAAGCGGTGATTCCGGGAGGCAGCTCCTGCCCGTTGCTGACCGCCGACGAAGTGGATCTGCCCATGGACTTCGATTCCCTGGCCAAGGCCGGCTCGATGCTCGGCTCCGGCGGGGTTGTCATCATCGACGAAGAAACCTGCATGGTGGATCTGGCGCGGCGGATCATGCATTTCTACGCGCACGAATCGTGCGGTTGGTGCATCCCCTGCCGCGAAGGCACGAACTGGCTGCGCCTGATCCTCGACCGCTTCCACGAAGGAGGCGGCCGCAGCGAAGACATCCCGCTGATCGGCGAGGTGGCGATGAATATTCTGGGCCGGACGTTCTGTCCGCTCGGCGATGCGGCGGCGCTGCCGACGATCAGCATCGTGAAAAAGTGGCGGCACGAATTCGAAGACCACCTGAAGGGCAAGTGTTCCTACAAGCCGGCGGACGTCCTGTCGGCGGCGCGCTAGAGGCACATGGCAGAACAGAGACAAATCACATTCACGCTCGATGGGCACAAGACCACCGTGCCGGCTGGAACGCTCGTGATCGAAGCGGCCAAGCGGCTGGGCATCGAAGTGCCTTCTTTCTGCTATTACCCGGGGCTGACCCTGCAGGCGGCTTGCCGGATGTGCCTGGTGGATGTGGAGAAGGCGCCGAAACTGCAAACGGCGTGCACGCTCATGCCCGTCGAAGGCATGGTGGTGCACACCAACACGCCGCAGGTGCACGCCGCGCGGAAAGACATGCTCGAATTCCTGCTGACGAATCATCCGCTCGATTGCCCGGTGTGCGATAAGGGCGGCGAGTGCGAGTTGCAGGACATGACGTTTCGCTACGGTCTCGACCACAGCCGCTTCGCCGAGGAGAAGCTCCACTACCCCGAGGAAAAATGGTCGCCACTGGTATTTTACGACGCGCCGCGCTGCATCCTCTGCTTCCGCTGCGTGCGCGTCTGCGACGAAGGCATGGACGTGAAGGCTCTGGGCGTGGGCGCGCGCGCTGTGCAGTCCGTTATCCTTCCCAACCGGCCGGGAGAGCTTGCCTGCGAAGAATGCGGCATGTGCATTGATATTTGCCCCGTCGGCGCGCTGACCAGCGGCACGTATCGGTACCATACACGCCCGTGGGAGATGACGTACGTGGGCACGCCCTGCGTGCACTGTTCGAACGGCTGCAAGACCACGCTCAGCGTGCGCAACAACGAAATCCTGCGGGCCAACAACCGCGACCATTCCGGAATCAACGGCGAGTTTCTCTGCGGCAAGGGCCGCTTCGGCTTCGATTTCACGCAGCACCCGGAGCGGATCAAGCAGCCGCTGATTCGCCGCAACGGCCACCTCGCTCCGGCAAGCTGGGAAGATGCGTTCGAAGAAATCGCGCGGCGGCTCAAGCAGGTGCGCGACACACACGGCCCGGATGCGATCGGCGTAATCGGGTCGAACCGCACCTCGAACGAGGAGAATTATCTTCTCAACCGGCTGGCTCGCGCCACGCTGGGCACCAACAACATTGACCACCACCGCACGGCGGACTACGCGGGCCTGGCTGCGGCGCTCGGCCCCAATGCGCCGAAGGCCATAGCCCGCATGGCGGACATTTACAACGCCGGCGCAATTCTGCTGATTGGCAACGACCCCACGCAACAGAACCCGCTGGTCGCGTGGCAGATCCGCGCCGCCGTCCGCCATCACGGCACACGTCTTTATTTGTTGAACGAGAAAGCCATCAAGCTGCGGCGGCAAGCGGCGCAGTTTGTCGAACTGCCGCCGGGCTCTGCGGCGCGCGCAGTGCGCTGGCTCGCAACCGGGCGGGAGAAGCTCGATGCCGGCCTTGCCGCATCCCTGGCGAAATGCAAAGCAGCCCTCGAAAAAGAGGCCGACATCGTGGTCCTCTTCGGCGCGGAGCTCGCGGGAGCGGCGATTCGCGATCTTGTCGCCTTTGGTTCAAAGCTGAGCGGACAGACTCGCTACATGGCGCTGGGCGATTTTGTCAATTCGCGCGGCGCGGCCGACATGGGGCTGCTCCCGGACCGCCTGCCAGGCTACGCGCCGCTCTCGAATGCCGCGGAGCGAGCGCGATTCGGCAAACTCTGGGGTGCGTCCATTCCGGAAAAGCCCGGAATGACGGCACGAGAGATTATGGCTGCCGCTACCGCAGGAAAACTGAAAGCACTGTACGTCGTCGGGGCGAACCCGATAAGAACGTTTGGCATCTCTCCGCCCGAGCGGATCGCTGGACTCGAGCTGCTCGTCGTGCAAGACCTCTTCTCGACAGAAACCGCGCAGCGCGCCGACGTGGTCCTGCCGGCCGCATCCGCCTACGAAAAAGACGGCACGGTGACGAATACTGCCGGCGAAATCCAGCGGACGCACCGGGCGCTCGATCCGCAAGGGCCGCGCAGCGATTTCGATCTGCTGCGAATCCTTTCGCACCAGCTCGCGCAGCTCGGCCTGGGCACAGCATTCCGCCAGCGCACGCCGGAGGCAGCCTTCGAAGAGATTCGCCAGAACGTGAATGGGTATGGCGTGTCGGTAGCAGCCCTGCTTTCCGGTGGCGCGGAGCAGGCTACGCCGGGAGCGCCCGCCGTCGAACCCGGCTACGACGCGCCGCCGGGCGCGGTCTTTTCGTCCGAAGACAATCTGTTCACGAGTAGCACCCTGGGACGCTACTGTTCGAAGCTCAATTCCTGTAACGAGGCCAGCGAGAAACCGTGGAGTTCGTCGCCCAACATCCAGTCCTGGTGGTATCGGTAGTCAAGATTGTCGTCCTGCTGCTCGCCACGCTGACGACGCTTGCCTACCTCACCTGGTTCGAGCGCAAGGTCGTCGCGCACATCCAGGCGCGCTGGGGTCCGTACTTCACCGGCCCGCACGGCCTGCTGCAGCCGCTCGCCGACGGACTGAAATTTCTCTTCAAAGAAGATTTCACGCCGCCGATGGTGGACCGCGTCGTGTACGTCCTCGCGCCGTTCATCGCCCTTTCGCTGGCCTTGACGACCCTCGCCCTGATTCCTTTCGGCCCCGCCACCATCCACATCTTTGGGCAGCCGACCGGCCTGTCGGTGGCGCACCTCGATATCGGCCTGCTGTTTATTTTCGCAATCACCTCCATCGGCGTGTACGGCGTGGCGCTCGCCGGCTGGTCATCGAACAGCAAGTACCCGCTGCTCGGCAGCCTGCGCAGCTCGGCACAGATGATCAGCTACGAAGTGTCACTCACGCTGTCGGTCGTGGGCGTTCTCTTGATGGCCGGCTCGTTTGACCTGAGCGAAATCATTCTGGGGCAGCAAGGGCACTGGCTGAAGGTGGTTCCCCGCTGGCACATCATTCCGCAAATCGTCGGCTTCCTGTGTTATTTCACGTCGGCGATTGCAGAGACAAACCGCGTGCCCTTCGATTTGCCCGAAGCCGAGACCGAGCTGGTCGCCGGCTTCCATACCGAGTATTCCAGTTTCAAGTTTGCGATGTTTTTCCTGGCCGAATACGCGAACATGATCACCGTGTCCTGCCTCGCGACGATTCTTTTTCTCGGCGGCTGGCTCTCGCCCTTCCCTGATTCGTGGACGTGGGCGCGCTATATGCCCGCCGCCGTGTTCTTGATCTGCGGGCTGGCTCTGCTGCAAGACGGGTTGCGGCATTTTCGCGGCATCCCGCGCATTGCACTGACGGTGATCAGCGCGGCCATCCTCGCGCTCGCGTTCGCTTGCAGTCACGCAGCGGTGATTGCGATCGCCCTGGGGCCGTTCTGGTTCCTCGCCAAGGTGGCCTTTTTGTTGTTTTTCTACGTATGGACCCGCGGGACGCTTCCCCGTTTCCGCTACGACCAGTTGATGAATTTCGGTTGGAAGGTTTTGTTGCCGGTGTCGCTGGCCAATCTAGTGATCACGAGCCTGGTCATCCTGGTGGCCCACCGATGAGCGCGGAGATGATTCTCTTCTTCGTCTTCGCCGCCATCGCCGTTGCCGGCGCGATCGCGCTGATCGTGCTCCGGGAGCCGATTCACAGCGCGCTTGCCCTGATCCTCGTGATGGTCTCGCTCGCCGTGCTTTATCTGCTGCTCGGCGCGGAGTTCATCGCCGCGGTGCAGATCATCGTCTATGCCGGCGCGATCATGGTGTTGTTCGTCTTCGTCATCATGCTGCTCAACGCGCGCGAAGAGGAGCGCACGAATGCCAGCCGCATGGCCCGCTACGCCGGCCTTCCCCTCGGCATGCTTCTGACGGCGCAGCTTGCCTACTGGGTCGCCCACGGCTGGCCCCAGGGCGGCGTGACACAGGCCGCCGCGGCGACTTCCACTCGGGCGCTTTCCACGATGCTGTTTCGCGTGTTCGTGCTCCCCTTCGAGCTGACATCCATTCTTATCCTCATCGCCATCCTGGGGGCGATGGTGCTCGCAAAGAAGGATTTTTAGCATGGTCCCGATTCCTTATTACCTGGTGCTGAGCGCGATTCTTTTCGGACTGGGCGTGGTCGCGTTCGTCTTTAAGCGCAACATCATCACGATATTCATGGCCATCGAGCTGATGTTGAACGCCGTCAACCTGGCGTTCATCGCGTTCGCCAAGATGCTCGGGCAGCTTGACGGCCAGGTCTTCGTCTTCTTCGTGATCGTGGTGGCCGCCGCGGAGGCCGCGGTCGGCCTGGCAATCGTTATCCAAATTGTGCGCAACCGGCAGACGCTGAACGTGGAACGCGTGAACTTGCTCAAATTCTGATGCTGCTGCTCGACCATCTGTGGATCATCCTCGCCCTGCCGCTCGCCGGCGCGGCGCTGATCGGCTTGCTGGGCAACCGCTGGCCGAAGAACGCCGTGGATAGGGTTGGCGTGGGCTCGGTATCGCTGACGTTTCTCGCCGTGCTCGAGCTGGTCCGCGAGTTCTCGCATCTCCCCGCCGCGCAAATTCCCTGGGTCAGGAACTACTTCACCTGGATCACTGCCGGAACGTTTCGCGTGAATTTCGAATTGCAGGTGGACCAGCTCACGGTCGTCATGCTGCTGGTGGTCGCCGGAGTCGGACTGCTCATCCACATCTATTCCACCGGCTACATGGCGCATGAAGGCGGTTACTACCGCTTCTTCGCCGAGATCAACCTGTTCATGTTCTTCATGCTCACGCTGGTGATGGCGGCCAACCTCGTCCTGATGTTCGTCGGCTGGGAAGGCGTGGGGCTGTGCAGTTATCTCCTCATCGGATTCTTCTTCCTTCGCAAGAGCGCCGCCGACGCAGGAAAGAAAGCGTTCATCGTCACCCGCATCGGCGACTTCGGCTTCCTGCTGGGGATCTTCCTCGTTTTCCGCACGTTCGGCTCGATTGATTACGCCGCCGTGTTCCGCCAGGCCTCGCAGATGCCGTCGGAAAGCCTGAGCCAGATGGGCGTCCTGACTTCCATTTGCTTCTTGCTGTTCGCCGGAGCGATCGGCAAATCGGCGCAGTTGCCGCTGTACGTCTGGCTGCCGGACGCGATGGAAGGCCCGACGCCCGTCAGCGCTTTGATTCACGCCGCGACGATGGTCACTGCGGGCGTCTACATGGTCGCGCGGATGCACGTGCTCTATTCGCTCGCGCCCGCGGCCATGCTGGCCGTGGCGATTGTCGGCGCGGTTACGGCGTTTTATTCAGCCACGATCGGCCTGGTGCAGACCGACATCAAGAAAGTTCTCGCCTATTCGACCGTCTCGCAGCTCGGATACATGTTCCTGGCGTGCGGTGTGGGCGCTTATGCCGCCGGCATCTTTCATCTGGTGACGCACGCGTTTTTCAAGGGCTTGCTCTTCCTTGCCGCCGGAAGCGTGATTCACGCCATGGGCGGCGAGCAGGACATGCGCCGGATGGGCGGCCTGGCGAAAAAGATCCCGTGGACTTACTGGACGATGCTCGCCGCCACGCTCGCGATTACCGGCGCGCCGGGTTTTTCAGGCTTTTTCAGCAAAGATGAAATCCTCTTTCGCGCCGCCGTGAGCCAGAACGGCGGGGTGTACCTCTGGGCCATCGGCCTCGCCGCCGCGCTGCTGACTTCGTTCTACATGTTTCGTCTCCTGTTCTTGACATTTCATGGAGCACCGCGCTTCGACGAGCACGCCACGCACGTGCATGAATCTCCGAAGAACATGCTCGTACCCCTCGTGATTCTCGCGGTCCTCGCGACGGTTGGCGGCTGGTTTGCCGCTCCCGCTTTTTGGGGCGGTGTAAATCATTTCGATCATTACCTCGACCCTGTCTTCGCCACGGCATCGGAGCATTCGGCGACGGCCGCGCCCGCCACCGCTGTTTGGGACACGATTGGCGCAGGCTTCGCTTCCCTCTCCGAGGAGGCCGCTCACCGCGCGGAAATGGCCTTCGCCGGCATTTCCGTAGCGATCGCGCTCGTCGGCTTCTTGTTTGCCTGGTGGCTCTACATTCGCAGCCCGGATAAGCCCGAGCGAATGGCTGAGCGCCTGCGCGCGCCCTACATGCTTTTGCTGAACAAGTATTACGTGGACGAACTGTATGCCGCGGTGATCGTGCGGCCGCTCGTCTGGCTCTCCACGCGCGTGCTGTGGCGCACCGTGGATGAAGGCTTGATTGACGGCACGGTGAACGGCGTGGCAGGCACCGCGCGCGCCGCCGGCGCCGAATTACGCCAGATGCAATCGGGCAACGCGCGCAGCTACGCCACCTGGATCGTCATCGGCGCGGTCGCGGTGACCGGCTTCCTCCTGTGGATGGTGCACTGACGTGGTGAACCAGACTCATTTGCTGACGGTGCTCACGTTCCTGCCGCTTCTGGGCGTGCTCGCGGTGCTTTTCCTGCGCGCCGAGGACCGCAACTGGATCCGCCGGATCACGATGGCGACGGCGGTGGCGGAGTTCCTCCTGTCCCTGTTCCTGCTCCGTGGCTTCGCGGCCGCGAGCGGCGGCTACCAATTCGTCGAGATCTACAACTGGATTAGTTCGCCGATTTCCGGGACGCCGCTCATCCGCTACCACCTCGGGATCGACGGCATCAGCCTGTTCCTCGTCCTGCTCACGACGTTCCTCACGCCGCTCGGAATTCTCTGCTCGTGGAAAAGCATCGAGACGCGCGTCAAGGAATTCTTCGTCACCATGCTGGTGCTTGAGACAGGGATGATCGGCGTGTTCGTCTCGCTCGACCTATTTCTCTTCTTCCTCTTCTGGGAAGTGATGCTGCTGCCGATGTACTTCCTCATCGGCATCTGGGGACACGAGCGGCGCATTTACGCGGCGCTGAAATTCATTTTGTACACGATGCTCGGCTCGATCCTGATGCTCGTCGCCATCCTGTGGCTCTACCACGTCAGCGGATCGTTCGATCTGCCGGAGGTGCAGCAGTTGCTGCAATCCGGCCGCATCTCGCTGCCGTGGCGCGCGGAGACGCTGCTCTTCGGCGCCTTTTTCCTCGCCTTCGCGATCAAGGTGCCGCTCTTCCCTGTCCATACCTGGCTGCCCGACGCGCACACGGAAGCCCCGACGGCCGGCTCCGTGATTCTGGCGGGCGTGCTGCTGAAGATGGGCACCTACGGCATGTTGCGATTCTGCCTGCCGCTGTTCCCCAACGCCGCGCGGCATTACGCGCCGTGGATCGCCACGCTCGCGATTATCGGAATCATTTACGGGGCGCTGGTGGCGATGGTGCAGCACGACCTGAAACGCATGGTCGCCTATTCGTCCGTCAGCCACCTCGGCTTCGTCGTGCTGGGCATCTTTGCGTTCAACACCACCGCGATCCAGGGCGCGCTCTACCAGATGCTGAGCCACGGGATTTCAACCGGCGGGCTCTTCCTTGCCGTGGGCATGCTCTACGACCGCCGCCACACGCACGAGATCTCGGAATTCGGCGGCCTGGCCGCGCCGATGCCGCGGTTTTCCGCGCTCTTTCTTTTTATTTGCCTCTCGTCCCTGGCGCTGCCGCTGCTCAACGGATTCGTGGGAGAGTTTCTGATTCTGGTGGGCACGTACGCGCGGCACGCGGCATGGGCGAGCTGGGCTGCTTCCGGCTCCGTGCTTGCAGCGGTTTATCTACTCTGGGCCTACCAGCGCGTGGCGCTGGGTCCCGTCACCAACGACAGAAACAAAGCACTGCCCGACGCCTCGCCCCGCGAGAAACTAATCCTCGCCACGATTGCGCTGATGATTCTCTTCATGGGCGTCGCCTCTCCGCTTTTCACGCGGCGCATGGAAGCGTCCAGCCAGAACATCCTCGAGCAGATGCAGAGCTACCAGATCCACCTGGCGGACCGCACGCCTGAGGGAGGGCGATAGATGCAGCCATCTGCGCTCGACCTCTATCGCCTGGCACCGGAAATCGTCCTTTGCGCCTTCGGCATTCTGATCATGCTGGCCGGCGCGTTCATCAAAAACCAACGCGCCATGGGCTGGCTCGGCTTTCTCGGCGCGCTCGCGGGCCTCGCTTCCTTGCGCTGCCTGGTGCAGAACCCGGGCCTCGCCTACAACAACCTCGTCCGTGTGGATGACTTCAGCATCTTCTTCCATGCGCTTGTGATCGGAGTGGCCGGGCTCGCGATTCTCGGCTCGTTCAACTACCTCGATCGGGAACAGCTCCAGCGGGGCGAGTATTACGCCTTAATTTTGTTCGCCACTGCCGGCATGGGCGTGCTCGCCGGAGCGAATGAACTGGTCACCGCGTTCATCGGCCTCGAAATGAGCTCCATTTCGAGCTACATCCTCGCCGGCTTCCGCCGCAAGGCTCTCAAGTCCAACGAATCGTCGCTGAAATATTTTATTCTCGGCTCGTTCGCCACCGCGTTTTTTCTCTACGGCATTGCGATGGTCTACGGGGCCACCGGGACAACACGCCTCGACGGAATCGCGGCAGCCGTCGAAGCGGGGCGTTCCAACGCCACGTGGCTGACCCTCGGCATTGCGCTGCTTTTGATCGGACTCGGCTTCAAGGTGGTCGCCGCGCCGTTCCACGTCTACACGCCCGATGTGTACGAAGGCGCGCCCACGCCGGTAACCGCGCTGCTTTCCTCCGGCCCCAAGGCGGCGGCGTTCGCCCTGATGCTGCGGGTCTTTTTCACGTCGTTCGGCTCGGTCAGCGGAGTGTGGTTCTGGGCAATCTGGGCGATGGCGGTATTGACCATGTTTGCCGGCAACCTTGCGGCGCTTGCGCAGACCAACGTCAAGCGCATGCTCGCGTATTCTTCAATCGCGCACGCCGGTTACATCCTGGTGGCGTTCGCGGCCAGCACGGAACTTGGCATCGCCGCCGTTCTTTTTTATCTCGCCGCGTACGCCCTGATGAAGCTCGGCGCCTTCACCGTCATCGGCCATTTGGGCGGCACGGACGAAAAGCGGCTCGACATCAAGGACTACGCCGGCCTCGCCACGCAGCAGCCGTGGATCGCCGCCTGCTTCGCGCTGTTCCTCTTTTCGCTGATGGGCCTGCCGGCCACCGGCGGCTTTCTCGGGAAATTCTACGCGTTCAAGGCGGCGCTCGATTCGCGGCTGGTCTGGCTCGTGGTGCTTGCCGGACTCAACAGCGTGATCGGGGCGTATTACTACCTGCGCGTGGTCGTGGCGATGTATTTCTGGGAGCCGCAGAAGGAATTCGCGCCCGTCCCCGTGCCGCCTGCCGTCACCGTCGTCCTGTTCCTTGCGGCCGGCGGAACGATTTACCTCGGCCTTTTCCCGTCCGCGGTGATGAACTACGCAACTCTTTCCGCTCTCTCCCTGCGATAAGCATTCCGCGCGGCAAACGAGGGCGGTTCACCTTTCCACTGCGCCCAGGGCAAACGCACCGCCATCACAAGAACAAAAAGGCCCGGAGGCGTCTGCCCCCGGGCCGTGAATTCCCTTCTACGCCTTACTTCACGCGTATAAACATTGTGGCGAACGTATAGAGCGCCATGGACTCGATCAGAACGAGCGCCAGAATCAGCATGTTCTGAATCACCTTGCTGGCGCCTGGATTCCGCGCCATTCCCTCGGATGCGGCAGCGCTGGCCTTGGCCTGTGCGTAGCCGCACGCGGCAGACGCAATCGCCATGCTGAATCCTGCGGTGATGACGACCCAGTTGGGTCCGGCAGCGGACGCATTGTTGTCGGCAGCAAAGGCTGCTGGAGCGATCAAGCTGATGGCCAGCAGGGCCAGCAGCAAAACGGCGAACTTTCTCATTTTCTTTTCTCCCCGTTATGAAATGTCCGCCAGGCGGTGGCTCCCGTCAGCCTCGTGCAGGCGGGATCACACTGGCAGCATGATGCCGGTATCAATGTTCTTCAGCGACTGCGCCGGAAACGTAAATCACCGGCAATATCGTAAATACGAATGCCTGCAGGACCGCGACGAACATGTGCAGCACGATGAAGACAAGTGGAATGAATAACGGGAGAACGAAGGCGGCATACCCCGTCACGTTCAGCTTGCCGAGAAACAAAAACAATTCAAGCAGCAGGCCCAGGAAAATCCCGTAGAGCAGCTCGCTCACGAACATATTGACCCAGAGACGGACGGTCAACGAGAGCAGCCGAGCCGCATTGCTGATCAACTCGATCGGCAGCATGATGGGCGACATATATACATTGGGTCCCAGGAAATGCTTGCCGTAACCCAGCGCACCCTGTTTTCGGATGCCGCACCAGTTATAGTAAAGAAAGACGGCGATTGCCAGTCCGAACGGCACCGAAACTTGCGCCGTGGGTGATTCCAGCGTGGGCACCAGGCTAATCAGATTGCAGAAAAGAACAAACAGTCCGATGCTGCCAAGCATGGAGACGTAGTTTTCCCAGCCGTGCCCGGCATTGTCCCGCAGCAGGTCGCGGACACCAAGTTCAAACGGGTTGGTGAGCACCATCTCCATACATTGCTGCGTGGCACCCGGCCGCTCCACCGAGAGCCGCCGCTTCAGCCAGAGAAAGAAGATGGCCGCCACGCCGAAGACGAGCAGTTCCATCGCTACGTGATTGGGAATTGGATAGTCCGGGTTGGAAGGCTCGATGTGCAGCGCGCTCAAGAGCGCGAGGGCCGGCTTGCCCAGGAGCCAGTTGACGACCACTGTGATCCAGATGGGATGTTGCATGAGCCTTTCATGCCTGCCGCAAGCTGCGCAGCAGATGAACGATCATTGCCGCCAGGGTACCCGCGATGACGGCGAAAAGTCCGCCAAGAACTGCAGCCGCAGGCCATCCGAAGCGCGACAGAATAACATACACCGCTGCGACCAGCAAAACGAAGCGGCCGAAGAATTTCAAATACACACCCTTTGGAGCTCGGACGTTTTCCGCGCCCGCCTGTTCCGTTGCAGCGGAGGTGATTGAAATGACGCCCTGTTTCAGCCACCGATAATTCAGCCAGGAAAGGAAAGCCCCCGCCGCCAAACCTGCGCCCGCGCGCCAGCCCCATCGAGCCCAAGCAACCAGCGCGCCTGCGCCACCCAGCGCGACCGTCCAATACTCGACGTCTCTCACCAGAACCGAGGAAGCATCTTCAGGGCTTGTCATCGCTGTCTCGATCGGGACCGTCGCCACCTCCTTCCCCGCCGCCAGTGACTCCGATCCGCCTCAGAACCTCGCGCAGGCCCACAGCAAATCCAAGCAAGCCGAAGGCGAGCAGCAGCCAAGGCCCCGTGTGCAGCATCTGATCGAGCCAGTAGCCGACGATGCCGCCCAGGACCACGCTGCCAACCAGGACGAACGGCAGCTCCATCGCCATGCCGAGCTGGCCCATGAACCCGAATGGTCCTTTGCGTTGGGGTTGTTCAGGAGGCATCAGGCCTCACGGCTCAGTGGCCGAAGGGAAGCAGCAGCGAATAGGTGGCGAGGCGCAGGAACGGGTCGGGGAAAATGCCGGCCGCCAGCGTGACGAACGTCATCGCCGCCAGCGCCACTCCCTGCCCGATCGTGACCCGCGGATGGAACGTGTCGGTGCTCTCGCGCACGAACATCGCCGCGACAATCCGGAAATAATAGTACACGGCCGGCAGGATGTAGAGCACCGCCAGCACCGCGAGAACGTAGTGCTGCGATTCGATCAGCGCCCAGAAAATCAGCAGCTTGCCCACAAAGCCGGCCGTCGGCGGAACCCCCGCCAGCGACAGAAGGAAAATCAGCATCAACACAGCCGCGCCCGGATTGCGCGTGATCAATCCGTTCATGTCGTCAATCTCGTCGCCGATCACGCCCTTCCGCCGCAGCACGATTACGGTCGCGAACGCGCCGGTGTTGAAGAACGCGTACACGAGAAGGTAGAACGCCATCGCCTGGAACCCGCGCTGGTTGGCGGCAACCAGGCCCAACAGAATGTAGCCGACGTGCGAAATCGAGGAATACGCCAGCAGGCGCTTCACGTTCGATTCCGTGATGGCGGCGATGTTGCCGACGGTCATCGAAAGCACCGCGACGGCGGCGACCAACATCGTCCAATCCACGCGCACCGGCCAGAAGACGGTGAGGAACAGCCGCAACAGGAGCGCGAAGCTCGCCGTCTTCGACGCCACGCTGACGAACGCAGTGATCGGGGTTGGCGCGCCCTCGTACACGTCCGGCGCCCACTGGTGGAATGGCACCGCCGCCACCTTGAAGAAAACGCCCGCGGCCACCGTGACAAGCGCGAGCAGCACCAGCACGTCGGCCGGCCCCCGCTGCTCCACGGTGGCGCGAATGCTTGCCAGATTCGTCGAGCCGGAGATGCCGTACAGGATCGAGAAGCCGTAGGCCAGAATGCCGGAGCTGAACGCCCCGAGCAGGACGTATTTCAGCGCGGCTTCGTTCGAGCGGCGGTCGTGCCGTAGGAACCCGGTGAGAATGTAGAAGCTGATCGCCATCGTCTCGAGCGCGACGAACAAGACGATCAGGTCGTTACCGCACGCCAGAAACATCATCCCCAGCGTGGCAAACAAGATGAGCGCGTAGTATTCGCCATGGTGCTCGGCTTCGATTTCCATGTAGCGAACGGAAATCAGGATCACGAGCGCGGCCGACGCCAAGAAAAGGAAACTGAAAAACACAAAAAACGGGTCCACGAGGATCGAATTCTTGAAGCCGGCGATCCCGTCCGCAGGGACGCCGTGCAGCCGCCAGAGCGCGTAGGCGCTGAAGCCGACGCCGAGCATCGCCGTAACCGCATTGACCCATTTGAATCGCTCCTCGAGGAGAAAATCCGTCAGCAGAATGCCGAGCCCGAAAAAGGCCAGTTCCACCTGCGGTAAAATCAGCGGGAGGTCGCGCCGCGTCTGTTCGAAGAGATCGTTCCAGATGTTCACGGGTTATTTACCCGCCTGGCTGGAAGAGGTTTGCCCCGCCGCAGGCGACACGGGACGGGCCGCCGGCGCCGGAAGTTCCGCCGCCTGTTGCGCCTGGTAATACCCTGGATTCACGTGCTCGACCACTTGCCGGACAGACTCATCCAGAACGCGGAAGAGCGGCTTCGGATAAATGCCGATCCAGAAGGCGAGGATGACCAGCGGGATCAGCGTCGCGTACTCGCGCGCGTTCAGGTCCGGCAGGTGCTCGTTCGCCGGATTGGTCACGCTGCCGAACATCACCCGCTGGTAGAGCCACAGCAGGTAGGCGGCGCCGAGGATGATTCCAAGGACGCCCCAGGCCGCCCAGGTCATGCCGTAGTGCGGCACCTCAAACGTCCCTCGCAGGATCGTGAACTCGCCGATGAAGCCGTTCAGCAGCGGCATGCCCAGCGAGCTGAGCGTGATGATCATGTAAATCGCGGCGAAGTTGGGCATCGGCGTCGAAAGCCCGCCAAATTCGGAAATCAGGCGCGTGTGCCTGCGCTCGTAGAGCATGCCGACGAGCAAGAAGAGCGCGCCGGTCGAGATGCCGTGGTTAATCTGCTGGATGATGCTGCCCGCAATCCCGAGCGGCGTGAGCGCAAAAATGCCCAAGGTCACAAACCCCATGTGGCTGACCGACGAGTATGCGATCAGCTTCTTCATGTCCTTCTGCATCATGCAGACCAGCGCGCCGTAGATGATCGCGACCAGGGAAAGCACGATCATGATCCCGCGAAACTGGTTCGTCGCGTCCGGGAACATCGGCAAGGAGAATCGCAGGAAGCCGTAGGTCCCCATCTTCAGCAAAACGCCGGCCAGGATGACGGAGCCGGCCGTCGGCGCTTCCGTGTGCGCGTCCGGCAGCCAGGTGTGGAACGGAAACATCGGCACCTTGATGGCAAACGCGAAGAAGAATCCCCAGAAAAGGTAGCGCTGCAATTGCACGCTGAACATGGTCTGCGGCGAGTGCAGAATCTCGTGAATGTCGAACGTATGCGCGTTGTGATAAATCGCCAGGATCGCCAGCAGCATGACGACCGAGCCGGCCAGCGTATACAGGAAAAACTTGATCGCCGCGTACAGGCGCCGCTCGCTCCCCCAGACGCCGATCAGGAAGTACATCGGCACCAGCATCACTTCCCAGAAAACGTAGAACAGGACGAAATCGAGCGACATAAACACGCCGAGCATGCCCGTCTGCAGCAGCAGAAAGAGCAGGTAATACTCCTTCTCGCGTTTCTGGATGGCCTTCCAGGATGAAAGAATGGAAATCGCGCCGAGCAGCGTCGTCAGCATCACCATCACGAGGCCCAGGCCGTCGATCCCCAGCGAGTAGCGCGCGCCGATCGACGGAATCCACGAGTGCACTTCGGTGAACTGGAAGTCCGCCTGGCCGACCTGGAAGCGCCAGAGGAGCGGCAGCGAAACCGCGAGCCCGAGGAAACCGAAGAGATTGCCAACCACTCGGTGCGCGTTCGCCCGCTCGCGCGGGATGAACAGCATGAGGATCGATCCCAGCAGCGGCGTGAACAGGATCGTGCTCAGGATGTGCTGATTGTCGAAAAGTGCCATTCGATCCTTCCTCTCGCTCTTCCCTTAGCGATGGAACAGATACCAGTAATATCCGAGAAAACCGATCAGCCCGATGACGATGAGCAGCATGTAGCTCTGCACCAGGCCCGTTTGAATCATCCGCACCGGATAGCTGAACAGCCACACGATCCACGAGCCGAGCCGGACCGAGCCGTCCACGATCCAGGTGTCCCACCAGATCGAGACATTGGAAATGAAACGCGTCATCCAGCCCGCACCGTTCACACCGAGCCCGTCAATAATCGTCGCGTCGAACGAGCCCAGCGTCGTTGCCAGGTCCTTGGTGCGGTTCACGAACATCGCATCGTAGATTTCATCCACGTAATACTTGTGAAAGACCAGCCGGTAGAGCCCGCCAAATCTCGACGCCAGCCTGCCGGGCAGCGCCGTGTTCTTCAGATACAGGGTCCACGCAACCCAGATGCCCCCGAGCGCGATGGCGATGGACGCGGCCATCAGGGCGTATTCCGCAGCGCTGCTCTGCGCCGCCGCTTCGGCGGTTTCGCCCGCATGTTTCGCGATCACCGGATCGAGGAAGTGCTCGAACCGCCCGCCGATGCCGATCCATCCACCGATGACGGAGAGCACCGCGAGAATCATCAGCGGCACCGTCATCGTGCCCGGCGATTCGTGGATGTGATGCTCCACGTCGTGCGCCACGCGCGACTGCCCGTGGAACGTGAGGAACAGCAGCCGGAACATGTAGAACGCCGTCAGTCCCGCCGTAACCCAGCCCACGACCCAGAGCCCGCGGCTATGTTCAAACGTCCTGCCGAGAATCTGATCCTTGCTGAAAAAACCCGCGAACGGGAAGATGCCCGCAATCGCGAGCGTCGCAGCAAGCATCGTCAAATACGTCGTGCGGATTTTTCCCGAAAGCCCGCCCATTTTCTGCATGTCCTGTTCGCCCGACATCGCGTGAATCACGCTGCCGGCGCCCAGGAAGAGCAGGGCCTTGAAAAAGGCGTGGGTCATCAGGTGAAAGATGCTCGCCGCGAACGCGCCCACGCCGCACGCCAGAAACATGTAGCCGAGCTGCGAAATCGTCGAGTAGGCCAGGACCTTCTTGATATCGTTCTGCACCAGGCCCATCGTGGCGGCAAAAATAGCCGTCACCGCACCGATGACAGCCACGACGGCCAGGGCCTTCGGCGCAAGCTGATAAATCGCATTGTTGCGCGTGACCATGTACACGCCTGCGGTGACCATCGTCGCGGCGTGAATCAACGCGCTCACGGGCGTCGGGCCTTCCATCGCGTCCGGCAACCACACATACAGCGGAATCTGCGCCGATTTGCCCGTCGCGCCGACGAACAGCAAGAGCGCGATCGCCGTCATCACCGGCGCGCCGATCGCAAAATTCCCTGCCGTAAGCGCGGCCGGGATTTCCGCAAAGCGAACCGTTCCCAGCGTCGCCGAAATCAGGAAGATTCCCAGCAGAAAGCCCGCGTCGCCGATCCGGTTGACGATGAACGCTTTCTTCCCCGCGTCCGCCGCCGATTTGCGCTGGAAGTAAAAGCCGATGAGCAGGTAGCTGCAAAGTCCCACGCCCTCCCAGCCGACGAACATCAGCAACAGGTTGTTCGCCAGCACCAGCGTGAGCATGGAAAACATGAACAGGTTCATGTAGCCGAAGAAGCGGTAGTAGCCGCCTTCATGGCCCATGTAGCCGATGGAATAGAAATGGATCAGAAAACCCACGCCGGTGACGACCAGAATCATCACCGCGGAAAGCGGATCGAGCAGCAAACCCCAGTCCGCGACGAAGCGGCCGAGCCCGCCTGCGGCCGTGTGATAGACACCGGCTGGCACCCATTCAAAGAGAATCTTCTGAACGAGACGATCGTCCGCGGGGCGCGCGACAAGTTGCAGCACCGCGCCCGCCGCATAGACGAACGACACAAAAACGCTGCCGACGCAAAGCCAGCTCACGATCGCGTTGGAGAGCCGCCGGCCGAACAGAATCATCAGCAGCGCGCCCGCCAGCGGAAACAGCGGGATCAGCCAGATATGGTCGAGAAAATAGGGCAGCGTCGTCATTGCTGGAGTCTCAGGCCCGCTCCCTCTGTTTTGCCATTCTGAGCTACGACTCTGCCGGCGCGAAGAATCTCATCGTTAGAAGTCTTGCTCCGGCCTTCACGACGTTTCCTTCGCGCAGGCCGCTTACCACTTCAGCAGATCCATTTCGTCCGCCAGCACCGTCTCGCGGTTCCGAAAATACGCGATGATGATCCCCAAACCCACGGCCGCTTCCGCCGCCGCATCGGTGATGATGAAAATCGCGAACACCTGCCCGTGCACCGACCCCAGCATTCGCGAGAACGCGACCAGGTTGATGTTCACCGCGTTCAAGATCAGCTCAATGGACATCAAGATGACGATCACGTTGCGCCGCGTCAACACGCCGATCACGCCGATCGTGAACAGCGCCAGGCTCAACAATAGGTAATGCGTTGTCGGGATCATTTCAGATTCTCCGCTTCGCCATCACCACCGCTCCAATCATCGCCACGAGAAGCAGGATCGACGCAATCTCGAATGGCAGCATGTAGGTATCGAACAGCACCTGCCCGACCTGTTCGGTGTTCTGCGCCGTCAGCGCGGGCGCCGCCGGCGGAAGGTTCAGCACGCTCCCCTGCCGCCCGATCCACACGGCAAAGACGAGCTGCGCGCCAAGGACCAGCGCGATGAGCGTCGCCACCCACCACTGCCGGTTGAACTGCGCCTGGTGCAGCGTCACATCCAGGTTCACCAGCATGATGACGAACACAAACAGCACCACGATCCCGCCCACATAGAGGATGATCTGCACGGCAAAAATGAATTCCGCCTGCAACTGCAGATAGATTCCCGCCGTCGCCAGCAGCGACGTGATCAGAAAGATGGCGCTGTGAACCACGTTGCGCCGCGTCACCATGAGAATGGCGGAGAGCACGGCGATTCCGCCGAAGAAGTAGAACAACACCAGGTTGACCGTTGTTCCCGTCACTTAATCACCACCCGCCAGCGAAGCCGGCGTCAGCAACTCGCGCTCGTGCCGCTCGCTGACCGCCACAAGCCACCCGGCAATCACCAGCGTCCCGAACGTGGTCAGCGTCAGCGCCCCGGCCAATCCCCAGCCCGCCTGCTGGTGCAACACCAGCGCGATCCCCACGCCCATCACGTTCACCAGCGACAGCGGGATCAGAAAATGCCAGCCCAGCCGCATCAACTGGTCGAACCGGTACCGGGGGAATGTGAACCGGAACCACAAGAACCCGTACACGTACACAAAGATTTTCGCCAGGAACCAGAACGCGCCGTGGATTCCGGGCATCCAGGCAGCAAACGCGGACGAAAGCGGCAGCGTCAGCGCGCCCGCCAGCCCCAGGCAGATGAATCCGAACAGCGCCATCACCGCTTTCTGAATTTGCACCGGCTGCTTCGGCGTCCGCCAGAAGCAATAGCCCGCCACGAGCAGCAGAATCAGCCCCGGAACCGCGTCGAGAATGTCAATCGCAGAGCCGGGAAGATGCGCGTGGAAGCTCGCGAATGGCCGCAGCCAGCCTCCGAGGAAGAGCGTTGTCGCGAGGCCGGAAACGACGATCACGTTGGCATACTCGGCCATCATGAAGATGACCCAGCGGAACCCGCTGTATTCGGTCATATAACCGGCCACGAGTTCCGATTCCGCTTCAGGCAGGTCGAACGGCGAGCGGTTCGTCTCCGCAATCGAGGCAATGAGATAAATGAAGAACGCGATCGGCGCCAAAAAAATGAACCACACGCCCGAACGCTGCTGCGCTTCCACCAGGTTGCGCATGGATAGCGAGCCGCCCAGGAGCAGCGCCGTCACCAGCGCCATGCCCGCGGCGGTTTCGTAGCTGACAAGTTGTGCCGCGCTGCGCATCGCTCCCAGCAGAGAGTAATGGCTATTCGAAGCCCATCCGCCGAGCACGATGCCGTAGATTCCCATCGAGCTGACGCCGAGGATGAACAGCACGCCGATGTTCAAGTCCGCGATCTGGAACACGGGACCAAACGCCATCGCCGCGAGCGCTGTCATCCCGCCGAGAAAGGTGATCAGGGGCGCGAGCCAGAAGACCCAGAAGTCGGCAGCCTCCGGAATGATGTCTTCCTTGATCATGAGCTTCACGCCGTCGGCGAGCGGCTGCAGCAGCCCGTGGGGTCCCACGCGCATCGGACCGAGCCGCGCCTGCATGTCGGCCATCACCTTGCGCTCGAGCAGAATGATGTAGCCCACGATGAGCGGCAGCACGGCGACAAGCACCACGCCGTACAGGACCGGCAGGAGGTAAGGGCGAATAGCTTCGAAGCTCTGCGGGTTCATGGTCTGCGCGATCCGCTCGCTCCTTCGAACTTAGCGATCCACTTCTCCAAGAACAATATCAATCGTGCCGATGATGGCTACCACGTCCGCCACCAGGCTGCCACGCACCATCTTGTCGAACGCTTGCAGGTTGATGAACGACGGCGGGCGCACGCGCACGCGATAGGGCTGCGTCGTGGCGTCGCTGACTACGTAGTATCCCAGTTCGCCCTTCGGCGCTTCAATCGAGTGGTACACCTCGCCCACCGGCGGCTTCAGCACTTTGCCGATGCGCGCCATGATCGGACCCGACGGAATGTTCTCGATCGCCTGCAGGCAGATGCGCCGCGACTGGCGCATCTCCGCCATCCGGACAAGGTACCGGTCGTAGGTATCGCCGTTCTTGCCGGTGGGAATTTCGAAATCGTACTGCTCGTATGCGGCGTACGGCATCGCCTTGCGGATGTCCCACTTCACGCCGCTGGCGCGCAGCACCGGCCCGGTGACGCCGAGCCCGATCGCGTCCTCGGCCGACAGAATGCCGACGCCCTTCGTGCGGCCCACCCAGATGCGATTCTCGGTCAGCAGTTGTTCGTATTCGTCGATCTTGTGGTCGAGATCCTCGCAGAACCGTTTCACTTCCTGTTCGAAGCCGTCGTAGGTCTCGTACTGCAACCCGCCGATGCGAAACGCATGGGTGGTCAGCCGCGCGCCGCAATATTTCTCGATAATCTTCAGGATTTCCTCGCGCTCGCGGAAGCAGTAGAAAATCGGCGTCAGCGCCCCAATATCGAGCGCGTGCGTCCCCAGCCACACCATGTGGCTCGCGATTCGCTGCAGCTCGGTCAAAATCGTGCGCACCACTTTCGCGCGCGGCGGCGCCTCCGCGCCCAGCAGCTTTTCGATCGCCTCGCAATAGCCGAGCCCGTTCGATACGGCCGCCACGTAATCCATGCGATCCACGTAGGGCGCGAACTGCTGGTAGCTGCGGTGCTCGGCGATCTTTTCCACGCCGCGGTGAAGGTAGCCGATGATGCATTCCGATTCCCTCACCCGCTCGCCGTCGAGCTTCAGCCGCACGCGCAGCACGCCGTGCGTGGAAGGATGCTGTGGCCCCATGTTGAGGATGATTTCGTCGGCCCCGAGCACCGTCGTCGCGACGTTCGAGCTGTTCGGGATGCGCGTTTCCGCCATGTCTTACTGCCCGCTCTCGATTCCCAGGTTTTCTTTCACCCAGGCGGTGTCCTGTTTCAAAATGTCGTAATCCTTCCGCAGCGGATGGCCCTGCCATTCTTCCGGCAGCAGGATGCGCCGCAAATCGGGATGCCCGCTGAAGGAGATGCCGAACATGTCGTACGCTTCGCGCTCGAGCCAGTTTGCCGCAGGCCACACGCTCACCACGCTCGCCACGGGTTCGTTTTCGCCCGCCAGCGCCTTCAGCCGCAGGCGCTCGTTCTTCGCGAACGAATAGAGGTTCAGGATCACGTCGAAGCGTTTTTCGCGCTTTGGCCAGTCCACGGCCGTCAGGTCGGTGAGCATGTCGAACTTTTCGTCCTCGCGGCAGTAGTGCGCGATCTCCAAAAGCTTTTCGGCGGCGATCACAACGATCGCCTGCTTCCGGTCGAGCCATGCCTCCCGAATCGCCTCTCCAAAGCGCGCTTTCAGCCGTTGCACAAGATCGTTATCGAGCGGAATAGGTTTGGGAGGCGGCTCTTTGGCTGGCGCTGCCGGCATTGGCGCCTTCGGAGGCGCTGCTGCAGCGGGCTTTGCGGGAGCGCCTTCCGCCGTCCCCCCAGTCGGGGTGGCGGAGGAATCTTTTTGCGAGGGATCGTTCGCCATCTTCTTGAGCGGGAACCTGGAAATGCCGGCCGCCCGGCGGATTCCACACACAACGGGGCAGCCGATGTTTCTAACACGCCCCCAAAATCAGCGTCAACACTCCGGGAACTTCAGCGCTCCGTGCGAAAGCGCGGTTGCGGGCGCGGCTACACCCACTCGAGCGCGCCCTTCTTGTACAGCCAGATGTAGCCGACCACCAGAACCCCGAGAAAGACGAACATGGTGGCCAGCCCGTAGAGCCCCATGGCGTCGTTCTTCGTCGTGAAGACGGAGCCGTACTTGATTGCCCACGGGAAAAGAAAAATGATCTCCACATCGAAGATCACAAACAGGATGGCAATGATGTAGAAGCGCACCGAGTAGCGCCCGCGCGCATCGCCTTCGGCGGGCACGCCGCACTCGTACGGCTTCAGTTTGTCACCCACCGCGCGCATCGTCGGCCGGATGAGCTGGAAAAGGAGCAGCGTGGCCGTCGGAAACGCCACGACAAGAGCCGCGTAAATAAAGATCGGGATGTATTGGGACGGCATAACAAACCGGAGATGCTAACACAGCGGAAGAATCCCGGCCAGCAAGTTTGCGCCGATTCCAGCGCGGAGAAGCGCTCAAAAAGAACTAACGGTGGAAGTGCTGCGCGGGATGCTTGCTTGCAGCGGCCCCGCGGTCCGTAAGTTCGTTGTGCGGGAAACGCCCCTTATTCCCCTACGCCGAGCGCCGCGGCGATTTCATACGGCCCGAGTTTGCTTCCGTTGGTCAGCATTACTTCTCCGCTGCGGCGCCGGCGTTCAGCACGATGTGCAGAGGCGGATTCAGCTCCGGCTTCACATAGCGACTCACCAGGAAACGCTTGCCGTCCTTCGATACGTCGTAGGTGTAAAAGTCCGTATTGGAAACCGGCGGGCGGCTGTGTACCTGGAACAACCGGGCAGGAACTCCGGTAGAAAAGCCCCCGTCGGTGCTCACCGGTACCGCGGTGAGCGCGTTCTTGGGCGCGACGTAGAGAATCTCTTTGCCCTCGCGGCTCCAACGCGGTTGGGTGCCGCCACCGCGCGACACCTGCCACTTGCCGGCCCCGTCCGGAAAGCTAGTGGCGTAAATTTCCCACTCCCCGGATTCGCTGGAGGCGTACGCCACCCATTTCCCATCGGGCGATACCTGCCCGGCGGCCTGGCTGCCGCTCGCGCTCAGAAATGGGGTCACCGCGCCGGAGGTCACATCGACGAGAACGAGTTTGGACTCCGGACTTGTCTGTTGAGTGCAGAGAATGTTCTGATCACTCGCTGACCAGGAGTTAGGAGTCAGCCAGTCTGAACCCACGGGTTGGCCGGCGGTGACGACCACTCGGGCGGGCTGCAATCCGTTCGCTTTCTTGATGTGCAGGTTCGGCCCGTTCAAAGTTGCGCCGTAGGCTATCGAGATGCCGTCGCGAGACCAGACTCCGCCCGCGTCCTCCGAGGGGGTGAACGTGAAACGCGAGTTCGTACTCCGAACCAGGTCATCAATCCACAAGTCTATATTGCGTGACTTCAGGTCGTTCATGTCCACCACAACCAGGCGGCCATCGGGAGATATGGCGGGGTTCGCCACTACTCCGGCATCGCTCACGGTGCCCAGTTGTTTGCCCGAACGGTCATACCAGGTCAACTGCGACAGTGCCACGCCGGAACTGCCGTCATAAACGGTCGTCCCGTTCGCCGCCACCGCGAAGTTAGCCCAATAGGTTGACGGCGAATAAGCCACCGCAGTCGCCACTACATTGGGCTCCCCGGTGAGGCGGCCACGGCTCGTGTCCAGCGGCACCGAAACCAGCCTTAGTTTGGCGTCCAGGTAGAAGAGCGCACCGGCTCCATAACCCGGATTCGAGCGGGCAAGGACAAGCAGCTTCTTGTCCTGGCTGCCGAGCGAACTGAAGTAGATGCCGCTCACCTTATCTTCAGGACTCACGTCGAAGTTGCCCGCCCAGAATAAGTAGTGCTCCCCGTCGGGGAGAAAGGCAGGCCAGCGTACAAACTCCTTGGCAATTACAACGGGCGCGGCACCGGTGCCGTCGGCATGGATCTGCCACAGACCACCGCCCGGTGCGGGGGCATACAGGATCACGCCCTTACTCCCCCAACTGATTCCCCGGCCCATACTTGCACCCCCGAGCACCAAGGGCTCGCCTCCCGCGACGGCGACCTTCTTCAACTTGCCATCGGCAAAAAATGCCAAATAGGTGCCATCCGGCGACCACGCCGGATAGGTTGCCCCCTCGGTTCCCGGCAGCGCTCGCGCCTCACCACCGCCGACGCGCTGCACGTAGATGATGTTGCTGCCGCTGGTCTCGTCGGGAATAACGAAAGCCAGCATGCGCCCATCCGCGGAGAGTGCCAGGCTGTTGACCTGGCCCGCGACCGGAATGGTGAACTGCATGCGCTCGGACCTTCCTCCCGCTTCCCAGACCGATGAACCGCTTCGCCGAAGTACCAGAGCCGTGATGGAGAATCCGGCAAGCAGACCGATCAGCAACATCCCGGTGGCAACCACGAGCCATTTGCGTTGCGGCGACTGCGTCTCGGACAGCGCAGCGGCGCTCGTCGTAGAGATTCCTGAAACCGACTCGAGATCAAACGCCAGATCACGCGCGGATTGGAAGCGCTCCGCCGGATTCTTCTCAAGACAGTGCCGCACGATATGTTCGACCGCGGGGGGAACTTTGCGGCCGTCGCCGGATAATTCCGCCGGCTCTTCCTTCAGAATCGCCGCCATCGTGTCCGCGGAAGAATCCTTCTCGAACGCCCGCTGGCCGGAGAGCATCTCGTACAGGATCGTGCCGAGTGCGAAAATGTCCGAGCGCGCATCGGAGGGCTTGCCGCGCACTTGTTCCGGCGACATGTAGGCCGCTGTTCCCAGCACCGCGCCTGCTCCGGTTTGCGTGATCGGATCTGCGGTCCGCGTCGGTGATTGCGTTTCGCTGATGCCGGAATCGTCTCCCTGGGTGAGCTTCGCCAAGCCGAAATCGAGAAGCTTCACGCGGCCATCGGTGGTGACGAAAATGTTTGCAGGTTTCAGGTCGCGATGAATGATCCCTTTCTCGTGCGCCGCAGCAATTCCATGCGCTGCCTGAATCGCAACCTCGAGCGCTTTGCGCACCGGCAGCGGCCCGCCGCGCAACCGCTCGCGCAGCGTCTCGCCCTTGAGCAACTCGGTGACCAGAAACGGTGCGCCTTCGTGAGTCCCGATGTCGTGGATGGCGAGAATGTTGGAATGGTTCAGCGCGGCCACCGCCCGCGCTTCCTGCTCGAACCGCCGCAGCCGCTCGGCATCGCTCGAAAACGAAGACGGCAAGACTTTCAGCGCAACCTCGCGGCCGAGGCGCGTATCCCGCGCGCGGTAAACTTCCCCCATCCCGCCAGCGCCCACCGCCGCGACGATCTCATACGGCCCGAGTTTTGTGCCGGGAGAAAGGGGCATGTTGGCTGCGGATTATAGCCAACGGTCGAGGGGAGAGCTACAACATCCAGGAATTCGGCTGTGAGCCAGTTCAGTCGTGGCGGGCGCCGCGCAACACCTTCGCTGCGTGCGGCAAAAGTTCCGCCACCGCATCGAGCGATTCCACCGCCCCTTTCGGGCTGCCCGGCAGGTTTACAATCAGCGCGCCGCCGCGCACCCCGGCCACGCTGCGCGAAAGAACCGCGCGCGGCGTCGCCTCCAACCCTTTGCGCCGCATCTGCTCCGCAAGTCCGGGGATCAGCTTGCTCGCAACCGCCGTCGTCGCTTCCGGAGTCACATCGCGCGGACCGATCCCTGTTCCGCCGGTCGTGAGTATCAATTCCGCGGCGCCACCGTCGGCCAGGCTCGAAAGCGCCGCCCGAATCTTTGCTTCGTCATCCGCAACAACCTGGGTGGACACAATCTCCCAGCCAAGTTCGCGGCACCGCCCCGCCACGGCGGGACCGGAGCGATCTTCGCGCGCGCCCTGCGCCACGGAATCGCTGACGGTCACGATCGCAACACGCATTCCGCCGCTCAGCTCCTTGCGTTGGTAGGTGTGCCGTCGGCGGCGTCGCGCGCGCCTTCATCCAGCATGCGCAGCGCTTCCATCAGCAGGCCGGTTGTCGTCCGGCTGATCGTCTCGCGGGCCGGCGCGGCGTTGAAGTCAATTTCAAATTCCCCATCGTTCCACCCCACCGCTCGATAGACCGCCGCTTCGCCTTCGAGCGCGCCTGCCTTCGCATCCTTGCACTGCCCGCCGCCGAAAAACATTTCGCATGTTTCGCTGTCGTGGCGGATCGCGAGCTTGCAGGACTTCTGTCCCATTTCGAGCGATTGCATCAGGTCGAGGATGCTCATCTCCTCCAGCCGGCCCTGGATCACGCCCGGCCGCGCCGCCCGCGTCTGCAGCTTCTCCAATCGCACGCGGTCCACTACTTTCTTCGCGCTGCGAACCAGATCTTGCACAAAGAACGGCTTCGCGATGAACTCTTCGACGCCTTCGACCACCGGCCTCAGCTTCTCTTCAATGTCGCCCCGGCTCGCCAGGAAGATGAACGGGATTCGCGCCGTCTGCTGCCGCGCGCGCAGTTTCTCGTGGAGCTGGCGCCCGTCGAGCCCGGGCATCCGGAAATCGCTCAAAATGAGATCGGGGGGATCATCCACTGCCTTGAGCAGCCCATCCGCGCCATCTTTCGCCGTGCACACGTCACAATGAGGCTCGAGTCCTTTGGCGACAAGGTCGAGCACCAGCGGATTGTCGTCCACGACGAGGACTTTGACGTCTTTCATCGGCGTTTCGTCGCGGCGCGCTTACCCCTTCGGAGGTAATGCCCGCTGCGCCCGCCCTTTTTCTCCACCAAGTGCAGTTCGGTAATCTCCATGCCGCGGTCGAGCGCTTTGCACATGTCGTAGATGGTCAACGCGGCGACGCCCGCGGCGACTAGCGCCTCCATCTCCACGCCGGTTGGCGCCGTGGCCGTCACCTGCGACGTGATCTCTACGCCATTCTGGCACAGCCGCGCCGACACATCCATGTGCGTCAGCGGCAGCGGATGACAAAGCGGTATCAGCTCCGGCGTCCGCTTCGCCGCGGCGATCCCCGCGATGCGTGCGACCTCAAGCGGATTGCCCTTGGGCATTCTCATTCGCCGGATTTCGTGCATCGCGGCGCGACCGATCCGGATGAACGCGTGCGCCACCGCCATGCGCGTCGTTACGGGTTTCGCGGTGACGTCCACCATCTTCACCCGCCCCCGCGCATCGTAATGCGAGAGCCGGGAACCGCCGCGCTTCATCTTTCTCTTCTCTCGTTTCATACCAGCACCGCACCGTCAACGCCTGAATCTTCTGCTGATCCGATCCAAGCCCTCCGGGGCGCCAATCGCCCATGTCCCAACCGCGTGGATCGAGCCGCCGGGAACCGCCAAAGCGAACACTGAAAACTCACAAGGTCTGTCATTCTGAGCGTCCCGGCATTGATCGGGACGCGAAGAATCTCAACTTCGAATGTCGCACCCGCTGGCATTTCAGGTCTTCCCAACTCTCCACGCTGGATTTCAAAACACCCCGCGGCGCGGGAGCACGTCCACCCACTCCCCTTCGGCCAAACTCAATTTCCTTTCGTGCACCACGAGAAAACAATTCGCACCGGCAAGCGCCACCACGTCTCCCGAACCCTGCCACGGCAGAACGTCCACGGTGGGCTCGCCGCTTGTCCAGCTTACTACCGCCGGCAGAAAATGCGTCAGCGCCGCCTTCTGCGCGACGGCCTTTGCCAACCGCGCCTTGAACAGCGGCAGCGGCTGCGGATCGAGCCCGCTTCTCACTTCAATCGCCGGCGTTACCAGCAGCTCGAACGTCACCATCGTCGAAACCGGGTTCCCCGGCAGGCCGAACACAAGTTTGCCGCGGCACTCCGCGAAAACGGCGGGACGCCCGGGACGAATCGCAATCGCGTCGAAAACAAACTCTGCCCCCAGATCCCGCAGCACCCCTTCGACAAGGTCGTACTTCCCCGCCGAAACTCCGCCGCTCATTACCAGGATGTCTTCTTCGAGCCCGCGCTCGATTTGCGCACGCAGCGCTTCCACGCGGTCGGGCGCGTTACCCAAGGGAACCGGCTCGCCGCCCGCCAGTGACGCCTGCGCCGCCAGCGAAACGGAGTTGCTGTTGCGAATCTGGAATGGCCCCGGCTGGCGGTCCACCGCAACCACTTCGTCACCCGTGGAAAGAATCGCCACGCGAGGCTGGCGATAAACGGTCACCCGGGTGTGACCAACCTGAGCGGCGCTCGCCAGCTCCGCGTACCCGAGCCTTCGCCCGCGTTCGAGCACTTTCTGGCCCGCCTTGGCCTCGCTTCCCGCCGCCACGATGTTTTCGCCCGCGCGAATCTGGCGCTCGACGAGAATCTCGTCACCGGTTGCGCGCACGTGTTCGATCATCACCACGGCGTCCGCGCCAGCGGGAACCGGCGCGCCCGTCATGATCTGCACGCATTCGCCCGTGGCGACCGCGCCGCCGAACGCCGTGCCCGCTTTGCTCTCGCCGATCAGCCGCAAGGTTCCTCGGTCGCTAGAAACATCGGCGGCCCGCACGGCATAGCCGTCCCGCGTCGAGCGGTGAAAGGGAGGATAATCGCGATCGGCGGCGATCGTTTCCGCGAGGACTCGGCCGAGCGCTCGGCTTAATTCAATTTGTACGGTGGAAAGCTGGCCGCGGCGCGACTCGGCGACCTCAATGACCTTTTGCCGGGCTGCGTCATAGGAGAGCATGGCCGTTCACAGCCATGAAGCTAGCTTCGAGCCAGCGGTGATGACGGTGGCGTCGCGCTCCGGGCCCGTCGAGATCATGCCGATCTCGACGCCGAGCTCGTCTGAAATAAATCGCAGGTAGTCGCGCGCGGCCTGCGGCAATTTTGCCGCCTCGCGGATGCCGTAGGTCTCGCTCTTCCAGCCTGGCAGCGTGCGGTATTCCGGTGCCACCTGCGCGAGCGTTTCCACGTCGGCGGGCATTTCTTCGAGGCGCTTGCCGTTGAGGCGGTACCCGGTGCAAACCTGGATTTCCGGCTGCTGGTCGAAGACGTCGAGTTTCGTCACCACCAGCGAATCAATCCCGTTGAGCATCTTTGCGTAGCGCAGCATCGCCAGATCCAGCCAGCCGCAGCGCCGCGGTCGTCCGGTCACCGCGCCGTATTCCTTGCCGCGATCGCGCACCTGCTTCGCTTCGAGGTCGGGCATCTCCGTGGGAAACGGCCCGGCGCCCACGCGCGTGGTGTAGGCCTTTGTCACGCCGGCGACGCCGGTGATTCGCGTCGGCGCCACACCCAATCCGGAAGCCGCGCCGCCCGCGGTCGCGCTCGACGACGTGACGTACGGATACGTCCCATGATCGATGTCGAGCATCGTCCCCTGCGCGCCTTCGAAGAGCACCGACTTCCCTTCGTCCAGCGCGCGATTCAGCAGCGCAGCCGTGTCCGCAATATGGCTTCGAATCCGATCCGCAAGCCCCAGATAGGTCTCTTCGAGCCGCTCGGTTTCAAGCTCCTGCCCGAAGACCGCGCGGCTGAAGGCAGCCTTCTCGCGCAAGACGAGCTTGAGTTTCGAGCGGAAACGCCCGGCGTCGAGCAGATCGCCCACGCGCAATCCGCGCCGCGCCATCTTGTCTTCGTACGACGGCCCGATGCCTCGCGACGTGGTGCCGATCTTCGCGTCGCCACGCGCCGCTTCGGTGGCTTTTTCAATTTGCCGGTGATAGGGGAAAATCAAATGCGCTCGATTGCTGACGAACAGGCGCCCGCGAACCTCCACGCCGCCTTTCTCCAGACTCCCGAGCTCGGAAACCAGGGCCGCAGGATCCACCACCACCCCCGGGCCGATCACCGCAATTTTCCCGGGCCGCAGGATCCCGCAGGGAATGAGCTGCAAGACGAATCGGTGGCTGTTGATGATCACCGTATGGCCGGCATTGTGCCCTCCGGCCCAGCGCGCGATCAGGTCGAATGACCCGGCGAGGTAGTCCACCACCTTGCCTTTGCCTTCATCGCCCCACTGCGCGCCCACCACTGCGATAGCCTTCATCCGATCGGTTCCCGGCCTTTCAAAAGTTCACACCAGCCCGCACCCTTCCCGCACACTCCGCAACAATGGAAACACAAAAGTGGGATGGGTAAACGCGAAAAACAATCCTACGCTTCACCGTGGGGGAAGGCAAGCGAACTGCGTTGAAGTCGGAAGAGAACGGCTACGATTTCTCGCGCTGGCGAAGAATCTCTTCGACGCGCGCGACGTCCGCGGGAACGTCCACGCTCACGGCATCGTAATTCGTCTCCACCACGCGGATGCGATAGCCGTTTTCGAGCCACCGCAACTGTTCGAGCTGTTCCAGGCGTTCGAGGTCGCCCGGCGGAAGCGTCGGATAGTCGAGCAAAGCCTCCCGGCGAAACACGTACATCCCGATGTGCTTATAGTGGCGCGCGGTCACCCGCTCGGTCTCGTCCCGCACCCAGGGAATCGGCGCGCGCGAAAAATACAGGGCATCGCCCTGGAAATCCATCGCGACCTTGACCACGTTCGGGTCCATGATTTCAGTTGGTTGCGCGATCGCCACGCATGGCGTAGCCACCCGAACCGCGCCGTCATCCCAAACGGCCTCGACCACGGCGCCAATCGCCGCGGGATCCACCAGCGGCTCATCCCCTTGCACGTTGACGAACACATCGCCCTCGATCTGCGCGGCCACTTCGGCTACCCGCTCGGTCCCGCAGCGATGCTCCCGCCGCGTCATCACCGCTTCCCCGCCGAATCCCTCCACCGCCCGGATGATTCGCTCGTCGTCGGTGGCCACAACCGTTCTCGACACGCGCTGCGCCTGCCGCACCCGCTCGAAAACATGCTGGATCATGGGTCGGCCCGCAATCGGAGCAAGAGGCTTGCCCGGGAATCGCGTCGAGTCGTACCGGGCGGGAATCACCGCGATCGTTTTCAACCGTTTCACTCCAGGTCCCTCATCAAGATGGCCAGCCCGCAAATCTTATCACTGTTCGATACCGTGGCTTTGTTCGCTGGCGTGGCATGCGAATGAAGGAGCCCCAATAAGGCGAAGCCAAGGCTCTCTCGAAAGTTGACACCTGCTGTGTTATGGGTATAACGTTTATCGGCAATGACCATAGCCAGACCCATGAAACAGGCTCCTTGGCTGCTTCTGACGTTCACCCTGCCGGCGAAGTCCGCCAGCCAGAGGGTCGAGGTATGGCGAAAACTGCAGCGTTACGGCGCCGTTCCGCTTGGCAACTCGGGTTACCTGCTCCCGAACAATCCGGCGAATCAGGAACGCTTTGAGTGGCTCGCAACGGCAGTTCGCAAGTATGGGGGAGAGGCCTCTGTTGTCCAGGTCCAGTCCATTGACAACTTGTCGACATCTCAGTTGATCGCGCGGTTTGCAGAGGCGCGAGCTAGCGACTACCAGGAATTGATTCGGGAATTACAGAAACTCTCTTCTGTTCCGCATCCGAAACGTGCGTTAGGCCGTGTGAACCGGCTCAGGACACGTTTCCGTGAGATTGTGGAGATCGATTTCTTCACGAGCCCGCTCCAAAAACGAGTCGAGGAATTGTTAGCGCGCGCGGATGCGGCTCCCTCGCTCCCGGAGGAATCAGCCAGGGTTCATGCACGGCAGTATACGGGCAGGGTCTGGGTCACCCGGCCCCGTCCTGGGATCGATCGGTCAGCGTCCGCCTGGCTGATTCGGCGTTTTATTGATAAGAAAGCTCGCTTCACTTTCGCTCTCGAAGATCGTGTTCCGCGCCAGGCAGTACCCTTCGATATGTTTCAGGGCGGATTTGGACACCGTGGAGAGGACTGCACGTTCGAGACGCTCCAAAAGTCGTTTCGCGTTCGCAATCCGAAAGCCGGCGTGATTGGAGAAATCATTCACGATGCAGATCTGCTTGACGAGAAGTTCGGCCGCAAAGAAGGTTTTGGGATCGACGAGATATTGAAGGGATGGGACAGGTTGGGTCTGCTGGATCGCGTGATTTTGGAACGAGGGATTCAAATGGTTGAGGGCCTCTGGCATTCACTCTCTTGAAGAAACGCGAGGAGGTGTCGAAATGACTTTCAAACGATCGCTGATTTGGATCGTCGCCGCAGGGTTGGTCTTTCTAATCACAGGCTGCGGAAAGAAGCGGGAAGCAGGGGACGACGATGAGGATGATAAACCCGCCGCAACCGCGAAAGCCGCCACTGCTCCCTCAATCCCCAGCGCGCCCAGCGTGGTTTCCAGTCATCCGGTTGTCTACCGCTTCGACACCGACGCTGCGGGGAAATCACCAGCCCATTTCAGTTTTGCCCGCACGGGGCGGGGGGCGGAAGGCACTTGGGTCATCCAGGAAGATCCCACAGCGCCCTCGAAGCCGAATGTACTGGCGCAGATTTCAACTGACAAGACGGACTACCGGTTCCCCTTGGCGATTGCGGATGACGGGAACTACCAGGATGTCGCGGTCAGCGTCAAATTCAAGGCGGTGGCGGGAGAAGTGGATGAGGCCGGTGGGATTGTTTTCCGCTATCAGGACCCGAACAACTATTACATCGTGCGCGCGAACGCGCTGGAAGACAACTATCGCCTCTATCACGTGGTTGCCGGACACCGGGTGCAATTTGCAGGCAGCAACTTCAAGGTCACGCCGAACGAGTGGCATACGCTCCACGTGATTGCACGAGGCGATCAATTCCAATGTTTTTACGACGGCCAATTGAAACTCTCCGCCAGCGATAAGACGTTTGCAGGTCCGGGGAAAGTGGGTCTGTGGACAAAAGCAGACTCGGTGATTCATTTCGACGACCTCGAGATTTCCGCACCATGAATCAAATATTTCGAAAGGGGAAAACACCCATGATTTCGATCAGACGTCTTGTGTTGCTCGCTGTTTGTTTCTTATTTCCCGCAGTTGTGTGTGCGCAAGGATTAGACACAGCCAAACTGGACCAAATCCTTGGACGCTCGGGCCAGAAACTGGGGCAGGTTTACAGGTTCGGGTTCCCGCGCTCGGACTTGCATGTCACGCTGGACGGGGTCGCTATCAAGCCCGGATTGGCTTTGGGTTCGTGGGCCGCCTTCGCGGGCAGCGATGACGACGCGATCGTGATGGGAGACATCGTCCTGCTTCAGGGCGAGGTGGGAAGCGTGATGTCGAAACTCCGACAACGCGGCATCGAGATTACCGCGCTCCACAACCATCTGCTGGGCGAGACCCCTCACGTTATGTACATACACTATATGGGCCACGGGAAGGCCCGGGAGTTAGCCGAATCCTTCAAGGCCGCGTTGGCCGAATCGAAGACACCTATGGCAAAACCCGCTGCTCCCCAAGCGACTGCAGAGCCCACATTTGTGAAGGCCGTAGAAGATTCCCTCGGGCAGCAGGGCAAGTTCAACGGGGGAGTTCTGGCTTTCGGAATCCCGCGCGCCGAACCGATCACGATGACGGCGGGCGGGATGACTATGCCCCCTTCGTTGGGAGTTGCTGAGTCCATCAACTTTCAGGAGGCGGGCCCGGGAAAAGTGGCAACGACCGGTGATTTCGTGCTGACGGCGGCGGAAGTCAACCCGGTGATTTCCGCGCTCGAACAACACCATATTTCTGTGACTGCTCTGCATAGTCACATGCTCACGGAGCAGCCGCGGCTTTTCTTCATGCACTTTTGGGCTGTTGGGAGCCCCGCATCAGTCGCAGAGGGGATCAAAGCTGCCTTGAACCATGTTTCGACAAAGTGAAAATCTGTAATTCTGACCGACGACAGTAACGTAGAAGAGCAAACCATGAAGTGGATCACACGCGAGCACGTGAAAGTGGATCGGGTTGCCTGCCCGTGGCTGATCAAGAAGTTTGTGGACCCGCAAGCGGAATTCCACTTTGTGCCGGCAGAGCAAGTGCTTTCTGAAGCGCGCCGATTGGACGCAACGCCCTACGACGTTCCGGGGGTTGAACTCGGTCACCACGGAAAGGAATGCTCTTTCGAGGTGATTCTCAGGAAGTACAACCTCACCGAGGACTCGGCTCTGCAACTCCTGGGAAGAATCGTCAACGGCGCTGATACAGACAACACACTATGGCATCAGCCCGAGGCTGCCGGGCTGAACGCGGTCGCAGAGGGATTTCGACATTTGGGATTCGCGAACGACCAGGAAATCAATGCGGCCGAGTGGATTGTCTATGACGCGTTGTACGCCTATTGCCAGGAGATGGTGAAGCGTGGGAAGCCTGGCGGAGCTTTCAAGGATGCGGCCTGAAGCCTTGGCAATAGCTCCCATCGGCGCGGAGAGAAAGATTTCTGGAAGCAACTACCCGCAGACGACTTGCAAACTCTCTCGGCATTGAGCGGAACGTCGCCGCCGCTTCAGTAGCCGTTTTTCTAGTAGGGTTAGGCGAGGAACTCTGGAAAAAGTTCCTCCCAAAATATCTGGAATCACTCGGAGCCAGTGTCGCCGTTGTTGGATTGTTTGGCACTTCGGAAGATTTCTTCGATGCGCTGTATCAATACCCCGGCGGCTGGCTGGCCGACCATTGGGGACGCCGCCGGGCATTCCTGACCTTCCTTGCTGCCGCCCTGGCGGGTTATCTCGTCTACCTATTCAGTCCTTCCTGGCCGTTTCTCTTCCTGGGATTGGCTCTGGCGATGGCGTGGCAGTCCATGGCCTCGCCTGCCATCTTCGCAACCATCGGCGACGCGCTTCCCAGTGACCTGCGCGCGATGGGCTTCACCGTCCAATCCATTCTGAAGCGCATCCCCATGGTGATCTCTCCCCTTCTCGGCGGCGCCATGATTGGCGCACTGGGTCTCCGCTCCGGCATTCGAATGGGCCTTTGGATCACCATCATTTTTGTGGGGATCACCATCCCGGTGCTCTGGACCATCAATGTGCCTCTCACTCCCAGGGACAGGGTGAGGCTGTGGGGCGTCTGGAACTCTTTTCACTCCACGCTGAAACGGTTGCTCGTTTCCGACATTGCGATTCGTGCCTGCGAGGGAATGGCTGATATCTTTGTCGTTCTTTACGTCACCAACGTCACCGGCGTCACGATCCCGCAATACGGCATCCTCGTCGCCGTCCAGCTCGCAACCGCGATCCTCATCTACCTTCCCTCTGCCAGAATCGCCGACCGGGTCGGTCGCAGACCGTTTGTCATTGCCACCTTCCTCTGCTTCGCCCTGTTTCCGGTCAGCGTTATTCTGGCACACAGCTTCAAAGGCTTGGTTCTTGCCTTCACGGTGGGGGGCCTGCGGGAAATCGGCGAGCCCTCTCGCAAGGCAATGATCGTTGACCTCGCCGAACCCGGGCTAAGAGCTCGGACCGTGGGACTCTACTACCTCGTGCGAAGTTTCTCGATTACGCCTGCATCGGTTATCGGTGGGTTGCTTTGGAAGATCCGTCCTCAGGTCCCCTTCGTCACGGCTGGAATCATTGGAATCATAGGGACAGTTCTGTTCGCTATCTCCGTCAAAGAGAGAACCGCAAGATAGGACCGGCCATCTGCGTGGACTGCACCGACGAAGATTCGGGCCCCTCGATCCCGCAGCCGGTCGCGCGCGACCCGGAGCCCAAAACCGTTCGAGGACGGCCTCGCCGGTTCACTCCGGCCGTAGTTGGCACGTCCCCGCGCACGTTTGATTTCAATTCGCGCGGTGGTATGATTCGCCTAGAGTCGAAACAAGAGGTTGCACTCATCCCGCGGCAGCTCGAGGGAAGCGTGAAACATTCGGCAACGCAGCCGCAAGCGCGGAAGATTCTGCTGGCGGCATGTGTTGTCATCGTTTTCGCGCTCTTCGCCGCTTTCGTGCCCCTTCTCTCCTCCCAGTCGCCATCCCCGAATCTCCCGCAACCTGCTTCCCTTGCCGCCAAGGACGACAAGCCGCCCATCAAGATTGATGTGGACATGGTGCTCGTCAATGCCACCGTCACCGATCCCTTCGGCCGGCTCGTCACCGGTCTGGAGTCGGAAAACTTCCGCGTTTTCGAGGACAACAGCGAGCAGGAAATTGTTCACTTCGCCAGCGAGGATGTCCCCATCTCGATTGGCGTGATTTTCGATATGAGCGGAAGCATGTCCGATAAGGCGGACCGCTCGCGGATGGCGGCAGTGCAGTTCTTCAGGACCGCCAACCCGCAGGATGAGTTCTTCCTCGTGAATTTCAACGACCGGGCGCAGCTCGTCAGTCCCTTCACCTCCAGCGTCGAAGACTTGCAGAGCCGCATGCTTTATTCCCACACCCATGGGCGTACGGCGCTGCTCGACGCCGTCTATCTCGGCTTGAGCCAGATGAAGGGAGCGCGCAACACCAAGCGCGCTTTGCTCATCATATCTGACGGAGGCGACAACCACAGCCGATATAATGAGATGGACATCCGGAGTTTTGTGAAAGAATCAGATGTTCAGCTTTATGCCATCGGCATCTATGGCAGCGGCGCTCCGGAGTTGGATCAGGGCCCGGCTCTCCTCACCGAATTGACGGAAATGACCGGCGGCAGGACGTACAAGGTCGATAATCTCAATGATCTCCCCGACATCGCCACCAAGATCAGCATGGAGCTCCGCAACCAGTATGTCTTGGGTTACAGGCCGGGCAATCACGCGCGCGATGGAAAGTGGCGCAAGATTAAAATCAGGCTTCGGCCCCCGAAAGGATTGCCGCCGCTCCGCGTCTATGCCAAATACGGTTACTACGCCCCCGGCCACTAGCCGGAACCGCCTTCCCGCTTTTTTCTTAACCCTGCTGCTCGCCATCCTCGGTACAGGATTTGCGCCCGCTGTGCGCGCGCAGCAGCCTGTGCCGCCTCCGCCGCCGGGCGCAACCCCGCCACAAAAGCCCGCGGGAAAAAGTGACGAAGGATTCCGCATCCGGCGCGACGTGGACCTCGTCGTGCTCCACACCAGCGTTCTCGACGACAACGGCAACTTCGTCCCCGATCTCAAGGAGAGCAATTTTCACGTCTCCGAAGACCGGGTCGAACAGAAGATTGCCCTGTTCAAACGCGAAGATGTCCCCGTCACCATGGGCCTGGTCATCGACAACAGCGCCAGCATGCGCACGAAGCGGCCACGGGTCAACGCCGCCGCGCTCACTTTTGTGCAGACCAGCAATCCCCAGGACCAGGTTTTCGTCGTCAATTTCAACGACGAGTACTACCTCGACCTCGACAAGGATTTCACCAGCGACGTCAAAGAGCTCCGCGAAGCGCTCGAGCGCATCGACTCCCGCGGCAGCACGGCGCTCTACGACGCCATGATCGGATCGCTCGATCACCTGCAGAAGGGATCACACGACAAAAAGGTTCTGCTGGTGATTACCGACGGCGAAGATAATTCCAGCCGCAAAGACCTCGCCTTTACCGTCCAGGCCGCTCAGCAGTCCGGGACGATCATCTACGCCATCGGTCTCTTTTCCGAGGACGACCGGAAAGAAAAGAAGCGAGCCACCCGCGCCCTCAAAACGGTCGCCGAAGCAACCGGCGGCGAGGCCTATTTCCCAAAGGACACGAACGAGGTCGAAGCGATCTGCACGAAGATTGCGCACGACATCCGCAACCAATACACCCTGGCCTACTATCCCACGAATTCCAAGAGAGACGGCACGTTCCGCAGCGTGCAGGTTCGCGTGGACCCGCCGCGCGGACGAGGCAAAATGTCCATCCGGACGCGGCCCGGATACTACGCCCATCGCGACTCTTCCGCGGCCCAGTAACTCGCCACGCTTTCCCCGCACGGTTCGCTGTTAGCAACCGCCCTGAAGTCTTCACGAAGGAATCGCCGCCAAGGGGTGAGCCGCCATCCCCAGAGCGGCCTCGAGAGAAGATATTTCTAGCTCGCCAGAATCTGTGAAAGAAAACTCCTGCCGTGAGGAATTGCGCCGCCGAAATTCTCTGCGACCGTCTGACCCATGTCCGCGAGCGTTTGCCGCACGCCCAAATCCACGCCACGCTGCGCGCCGCGGCCAAACGCGAGGATCGGCACGTACTCGCGGGAGTGATCGGTGGTGGGTGCAACGGGATCGGGGTCGCAGCCGTGGTCCGCGGTGATGAGCAGCAGATCGCGCTCGGCGAGTCGGCCGAGCAGCGGCCCCAGCAGCGCGTCAAACTCTTCGAGCGAGTGCGCGAAGCCTTCCACGTCCTTCCGATGGCCGTAGAGCATGTCGAAATCCACCAAGTTGGCAAAGATCAGTCCGCTTGGCTGCTGCCCCAGCGTCGCCGTGAGTTTCTCCATTCCGTCCGCGTTGTTCTTCGTCGTCACGTATCGCTCGACTCCGCGGCCGTTATAGATGTCGTGAATCTTGCCGATTCCGAACACAGGGACGCCGCGCTCCGCAAGCACGTCGAGCAGCATCGGCTTCGGCGGCTCGACGGCATAATCGTGCCGCCGCTCCGTGCGCCGGAATTTTCCCGGCGTCCCCACGAACGGCCGCGCAATCACGCGGCCCACGCGGTGCGGCCCATCCAGCATTTTTCGCGCGATCTCACACATGCGGTACAACTCCGGCACGGGGATCACGTCCTCATGCGTCGCAATTTGAAAAACGCTGTCGCCCGACGTGTACACGATCGGAAATCCCGTGCGCAGGTGTTCCGCGCCCAGCTCTCCAAGTATCTCCGTCCCTGAGGCGGGCTTGTTGCCCAGCGTCTTTCGCCCGATGGCCTTTTCGAATCGGTCCATCAACTCGCGCGGAAACCCCTGCTTGTAAACCGGGAACGCCCGCTCGAGCCAGATCCCCGCCATCTCCCAGTGACCCGTCGTCGTATCTTTTCCGGGGGAGCGCGTGGCGCCCTTGCCGAAGCATCCGTCAGGCCGCGCGGGAGGCGTCAGGTGATCGAGCGGTCGAATGTTCGCGATGCCAAGTCGGACGAGATTGCGCAGGTGTAGCGGGCGCGAGCGCGCGATGTGGCCGAGCGTGTCGCGTCCGACGTCGCCGTAATCCGCGGCATCGGGCAATTCGCCGCAGCCGACGCTGTCGAGGACGATCCAGATGACCCGCTCGAAACGCGCCATGCCCTTCCCTCCCGCTCGTTCGCTGCTCGATGCAATCTATCACAGGCGCCGCGCACCCCGGATGTGCCCTCTGAACCTGGAATTGCCCCCTGCCACCCCGCGACGTATAATTTTCAGTTTGGGCTAATGCCAAAGAACACACCAGAGGAGACCCGCTCCGGCCCGCAGGCCGCCGTCATCCCTGCGGCCGAGCCGGAGGTGATTCGCGTCCGCGGGGCGCGCGTCCACAATCTGAAGAACATCGATTTCGAGATCCCGCACAACGCCATCACGGTCGTCACCGGGGTTTCCGGCTCGGGCAAATCCAGCCTCGCGTTCGACACCCTCTATGCCGAAGGCCAGCGCCGCTACATCGAATCCCTGTCAGCCTACGCCCGGCAATTCCTCGAGCGCATCGAAAAACCCGATGTGGACGAAATTTCCGGCATCGCCCCGGCCATCGCCATCCGGCAGAAGAACACCACCCGCAATCCCCGCTCGACCGTGGCGACGGCAACCGAGATTTACGACTACCTCCGTCTGCTCTACGCCCGCGTCGGCCGCACTTTCTGTTCGCGGTGCGGCGAAGAAGTGCGTCGCGACTCCCTCGACGAAATCGCCGGTCGCGTCCTGACCCTCCCCGAGGGCCGCCGGTTCTACGTCCTCTATGAATTGCGCCTCGGCGGAGATCCTTTGCCGCGCGGCCCTCGCCCGCGCAAGCTGGGGAAACCCGCCGGCGACGCCATCCGCCTGGCCCTCACCGAGTTGCAAAAGCGCGGCTTCCATCGCCTCTACCAGGATGGCCGCGTATTCGAATTCTCTTCCCCGGAGACGCTGCTCGATCTGAATTTTTCGCGGCCCCTCCACGTCCTTGTCGATCGTCTGGCCATCTCCGCGGAATCCCGCTCCCGCCTGATGGATTCCATCGAAATCTGTTACCGCGAAGGCCGCGGCGAAGCGATCCTCGAATTCGTTCCGGATTCTCCCGGCGAAAAGCCGCAGCGCCTGATTTTCAACGAGCGCTTCGAATGCAAGAAGTGCGGCCTCGTGTATCAGGAGCCGGAGCCCCGGCTTTTCTCCTTCAACAATCCCTACGGCGCTTGCCCGCGCTGCCAGGGTTTCGGCAACACGATTGATTTTGATCTCGACCGCGTGATTCCGGATAAGGGCAAATCGCTGGCCGACGGCGCCATCGAGCCGTGGACCAAGCCCCGCTACCGCGGTCTGCTCCTCGACCTGAAACGCTACGCGCGCGCCAAAAACATTCCGCTCGACGTCCCCTATCGCGACCTGACTGCGGCGCAGCGCGAACGCATTCTCGAAGGTGATTCCTCGGCGGGCTTCACCGGCGTCAAAGGTTTTTTCGAGTGGCTCGAGCGGAAAAAATACAAGCTGCACGTCCGCGTCTTTCTCAGCCGCTATCGCGGCTATGCCACCTGTCCCGACTGCCGCGGCACGCGCCTGCGCGCCGAAGCTCGCGCCGTCCAAATCCAGCGCCGGCCCATCACCGAACTCTGCCGGCTGACTGTCTCCGAAGCCCGCGGGTTCTTCGACGCGCTCACCCTCACGGCTTCCGAATCAAAGATCGCCGGCAAGATCCTCGAAGAAATTCAGCAGCGTTTGCGTTTCCTGGACGAAGTGGGTCTGGATTATTTGACTCTCGACCGCCTCACCTCCACCCTGGCCGGCGGCGAAGCCCAGCGCATCCAGCTCGCCACGTCCCTCGGCTCGCATCTTGTGGGCACGATGTATGTTCTCGACGAGCCTTCGATCGGCCTCCATCCTCGCGACACGCACCGTCTGATCGCCATCCTCAAGACCCTGCGCGATCTCGGCAACACGCTCATCGTCGTCGAGCATGATCCCGACACCATCAACGCCGCCGATTACGTCCTCGACCTTGGCCCCGGCGCCGGCGAGCACGGCGGCAAGTTGACGTTCGCGGGCTCGCGTGACTCCTTGCTTTCCGACACAAAGTCGCTCACCGCGAAGTATCTGAATGGCGAGTTGCGCATCCCCGTCCCCGCGCGCCGCCGCAAGCCCGCCGGAAAGTTTCTCAAGCTCTTCGGCGCGCGCAGCCACAACCTCAAGAATATCGATCTGATGGTCCCGCTCGGAATGATTGTGGCGGTCACCGGTGTGTCGGGCTCGGGAAAATCCACCCTTGTCCACGACGTGCTCTACAAAACCCTTCAGGCCAAACGCAACGGCGGCAACTGGCGCCAGGCCTGCGACCGCATCGAGGGCGACGCAGCCATCACCGAAGTCGAACTGGTGGACCAGTCCCCGATCGGGCGTACGCCTCGCTCGAATCCCGCCACCTACATGAAGGCATTCGACGCGATCCGCGAAGTCTTCGCCGCCACGCCCGAATCGAAAAAGCGCGGCTTCGCCACGGGACATTTTTCGTTCAACATCCCCGGCGGGCGCTGCGAAGCCTGCCAGGGCGACGGCACCGTCACCGTCGAAATGCAGTTCCTTGCCGATGTCGAGCTGATCTGCGAGGAATGCCGTGGCACCCGCTACAAGAGCAGCATCCTCGACGTTCGCTATCACGAGAAACATATTCACGAAGTCTTGCAAATGACCGTTCGCGAGTCGCTCAGCTTTTTTGCCGCGGCGCCCAAGGTCGTCTCGCGCCTGAAAATCCTCGAGGAAGTCGGCCTCGGCTACTTGCGGCTCGGACAATCCGCCACCACCCTCTCCGGAGGGGAAGCGCAACGTTTGAAACTGGCCGCGCATCTCACCCGTCAGGCCAACGCAGGTGTGCTGTACATTTTCGACGAGCCGACCACTGGATTGCACTTCGACGACATCCAGAAACTTCTGTCGGCGTTTCGCAAACTGATCGAGGGCGGCGCCTCCGTGCTCATCATCGAGCACAATCTGGACGTCATCAAATCGGCCGATTGGCTGATCGACCTGGGGCCCGAAGGCGGCGAACAGGGTGGGCGAGTCGTCGCGACCGGCACGCCCGAGCAGGTGGCGCGGAATTCGCATTCGCACACGGGAAAATTCCTGGCGCTGGTGCTGAATCAAAACTCCCAGGCACAAAACCACAACACCGCGAACTCGCGGAACCACTCGCCAAAATGAGCTTCCGGCACACCTCCATCGCGATCGCTGCGCCCCTCGTCATCTGCCTGGCTTTTCTTGCCAGCGCGCTCCTCGGCGCAGCCTCTTCCCAAAAGCCCTCGACGCAGCACTTCCCCAATCCCGACCGGGATTTGCAAACGCTGCTGGCGGCGGGCGCGTCTGCCATTGAAAGCAAGGACTTCGCCGCTGCGGTCACCGCCTATCGCAAATATCTCGACCAGCGGCCCGGCGACGCCGTTGCTCATTTCCAGCTCGGCTACGCGTACTCCGGGCTCCAGCGCCTCGATGATGCCCGCGAGGAATATCGCAAGGCCGCCGAGCTCAATCCGAAAATGCCCGAAGCGCAACTCAACTACGGGCTGGCCCTCCTCGAGAAAGACCCGGCCGCTGCCGTCGAACCCCTCCGCCGCGCCGCGGAACTGCTTCCGGGAAAGGCGCAGCCGCATTTTGCCCTGGGGCTGGCCCTGGAACGATCCGGGCAGCCGGAACCCGCCATCGAACAATACCAGCAGGCGGAAACTCTCGACGCGAAGACGTACGACATCCACTTTGCTCTCGGCCGCACCCTGCTCTCTCTGCAACGCGCGCCGGAGGCGGAGAAAGAGTTTCGCGAAGCGCTCGCCCTGAAACCGGACTCGGACCACGCGCGGCTCGGCTTTGCGGAAAGTCTCCTCGCGCAACAGAAGCTGGAGGTCGCCGCGCCGGAACTCGCCGCCTACCTCAAATCCGTGCCCGGCGACTCGGCCACGCGCCTGCAATATGCTTCCGTCCTCACCGACCTCGGAAAAAACGATGAGGCGCTCGCCCAGTTGAATCTCGCGGGGTCGAATGCGCTGGATTCTGCCGCGGGCCTGAAGATGCGCGCCGATTTGCTCGTCCGCCAGAAGAAATTCGCCGAGGCCGTGCCCTATCTCCAGAAAGCCGTCGCCCTCGCACCCCGCGATCCGGATTTGCGCCAGCAGTTCGGCGCCGCCCTTCTCGAGCAAAAGAAGTTCGCCGACGCAGCCCGCGAATTTGCTGCGGCGCTGCAGATTGATTCCAGGCATACCGCTGCTCTGCGCGGCCTGGTTTTTGCGAACTATTTCGGCGAAAACTGCACTGCCGCGCTGTCCTTGCTCGATCGCCTCGCGTCTCTCGAGGCTCCGACGGACCGCACCCGGTTCCTCCGCGCCGACTGCTACGATAAACTCGGACAGAAGGCTGAGGCCCTCGAGGCCTATGATAAATACCTTTCGCTCCACACCGCGACCAACGACGATGAATTCTTCGCGGCCACTGCCCGGGTTCGTGCGTTGGAGCGCCAGGTGAAAAGGAAGAAACCGTGATCGGCTGGCCCGCTTGGCTTTCTTTCCATGGGTGCGCCTCACTGGGTTTGGCGCTTTTGCTCGCCGCTCCCCCGGCCCACGGCCAATTGGACAAGCTCCGCGCCCGCTATGAAAAAGAAACCGATCCGGTGAGCCGCGGGAAGCTGCTGCCCAAACTCGGCGCTGCCGAGTTTGACGAAATCCGCCGCGCCGCCAGAGCGCGCGATTTCGCACGTGCCCTCGAAATCCTCGGCCAATACCGTGATCAAGCCGAAGAGGTCCACAAGGCCCTTGACGCTCGCGGCCTGGACCCGGAGAAAAAACCAGGAGGCTACAAGGAGCTGCAAATCTCGCTCCGCGAGGCTTTGCGTGAACTCAACGAGATTTTCCTGGAAATTCCACCAAACTGGCATCAGGGCTTTGACGACGTTCGCCTCGAGCTCGATAGTCTCAACAAGAAATTGATTCTCCAACTCTTCCCGCGCCAGCCTGGACGGCGAACGAAGAGTGAGCAGCCGTAAACCTGGGAGGAGCCCATGCGCGCGCGAATCTGGATTCCCTTCATGCTTGCGGCCTTCGCGCTCTCCGCCGCGGGGTCCCCGGCCCGCGGCCAGAACCCGAAGAAGGATTACCTGAGCGACATCGAAGCGGACAAGATCCGCGACGCCGAGAATCCCGGTGAACGCATCAAGCTCTTTCTGAAGTTCGCCGAGGACCGGCTCCAGAAGTTCCAATACGAACTCTCGCGCACCACCCCCGAGCGCGATCGCGCGCATACCTTGAACGGTTTGCTGAACGCTTACGTCGGATGTGTGGACGACGCGGCTGACTTGGTCGCCCTCGACGCGGAAAAGCAGATCGACATTCGCAGCGCCCTGAAGGACTTCCAAACCAAAGGCAAGGAATTCCTCGCCACGCTCGAAAAGCTTGCCAAGGATGGCGCGGAACTCAACACCTATAAGGACACGCTGCTGGACGCCATCGAAGGCACTCGCGACGCCCTGAACGACGTGCAGGACGCGGAGAAGAAACTCGCTCCGCCGCCGAGGAGGAAGCCGTAATGCGCCGCGCGGCAAATGCGCGTGTCGTCGCCGGAGGCGGACGAATCTTTCAGCGGATGTTTACGCGCCTCGGGTGTCAGGGCCGCCCGCCGCATTTTCTCGTGGAGTTCTATCCCTACGCTGATCTCTCTCACACGATACGGCTCCGCGGGGACACCGCCTGCGTGCGCCTTTCCGATCTGCTCCGTGGCGCTCCGCTGCCGGCCCTGGAAGCCGCCGCGGCGGTGTTGCTCTCGCGCCTGTACCGCCGCAAACTGCCGCGCGGTCTGATGGAGGCGTATCGCCACTTTTCCTTTTCCAGCGCGACGCGCCGGCGCATCCACGCGGCGCGCCGCCGGCGCGCCCGCCCGGTGAAGATTGGCCCCCGAGGTTCCTGCCACGATCTCGCGCCGCTCTACGACCGGCTGAACGGGCGCTACTTTCAGAACAAGCTGGAACGTCCGCGGCTCGGTTGGAGCGGGCGGACGTGGCGCACACAGCTCGGCTGCTTCGACCCTGCCTTGCGGCAAATTGTGATCAATCGGGGGTTGGACCGCGAAGATGTCCCGGAATACGTTGTCTCGTACGTTCTGTATCACGAGATGCTTCACCAGAAGCATCCCATGCGCTACTTCCGCTGCCGCCTGGAAAGCCACTCAGCCGAGTTCCGCCGCGAGGAAACGCGGTTTCCTCTTTTCGAACGCGCCCGGCGGTTCCTCCAGCGCTTTGTCTGAACCGGCCTTCGCGCCGGCCTGATCCTGTTCCAGTTGGCGCTTGAGCTTCTCCTTTTTCTTGCGCACTTTCTTTGCGTCGGGCGCTTTCGGCAGGATTTTCAGATACTCCTCGTAATACTTCACCGCTTCCGCCTTCTCGCCCTTTTTCTCGTACGCTTCCCCAAGAAGCAGCCGCGGCAGCGCGAATTTCGGATTCAGTCGGATGGCTTCCTGAAAACGATCGATCGCCGCATCCACATCGCCCCTCTTCATATAGAACTTGCCGATCTCGACCGCTTCTTGCGCGTGGAGCGGGTCGTAAATCTCTTCTTCTCCCGGCTTCGCTTGCTGCGCGCACGCGAGTGGGCTGATCGCGAGGAGTGCAAAAAACAGAACAATCAAACGATGGAGGCAGGTCATGGCGTGTTCCTGGCTGCGATCAGCGCGCCTTTGTTATGATGGCGATGGAGTCGTTCGCGGCTGCCGCCGCAATCATTCTAGCCCGGTCGTATGGAACTGCGCGAAAAAGCCGCTGCCCTTCCCCAGCAGCCTGGCGTCTACCTGTTCAAGGATGCCGGCGGCGCGATCATCTACGTCGGCAAAGCGCGCTCCCTGCGTCAGCGCGTTCCGTCCTACTTCCTCGAATCGAATCTCGCCGATGCGAAGACCGGCACCCTCGTGCGCGAAGCTGCCGACGTGGACTACATCGTCGTGGACAATGAGAAGGAAGCGCTGGCCCTCGAAAACAACCTCATCAAGCAGTACAAGCCGAGATTCAACGTCCTGCTGCGCGACGACAAAACCTATCCTTACATTCGCTTCACCGCGTTCGAAACATTTCCGCGCGTCTACGTCACCCGCCGCCTCAAGAAGGACGGCTCGATCTATTTTGGCCCCTACTTTCCCGCCAGTCTCGCCTACCGTCTCGTCCACCTCATTCACAAACATTTTCTCGTCCCGTCCTGCACGGTGGACCTGACGCGAGCGCACCCGCGGCCCTGCTTGCAATATTTCATTCATCGCTGCCTCGGCCCGTGCGTGCCGGGTCTGGTGACCGGCGAACGCTACACCGAAGCCGCGCGCGACGTGCAGTTCTTCCTCGAAGGCCGCCGACACGATCTCGCCCGCAGCCTCGAAGAGAGAATGGAGCGCGCCTCGGCCGAAGAACGCTACGAGGAAGCCGCCGGCTACCGCGACCGCTTGCGCACTCTGCGGGAAATGGAAGAGCGGCAAAAAATTGCCGCCGCCTCCGGCGACGATACCGATGTGCTCGCCTGGTACGCCGAGCCGCCCCAGGTGGCCGTGAACCTCTTTCACCTGCGCGCTGGACGCGTGGTCGACCGCCGCGATTTCTATTGGGAGGATTTGGACGAGTTCGCGCCCGCGGAGTTTCTCCCCTCCCTCCTCAAGCAGATTTATCTCGATTCCGGTTACTGGCCGCGCTTCGTCCACGTGCCCATGGATTTCGAGGACCGCGAACTGCTCGGAGAGGTGCTGTCGGAACGCAGCGGCCATCGCGTCGAGATCACCATCCCGCAGCGCGGCCAAAAACGGGCTTTCCTCGAATTGGTCCAGAAGAATGCCCGGCACTCCTTCACGCAGCGCTTCCGCGTTCTCAAACCGGGTTCGAAGGCGATTGTCGAAGCCCTCGAAGCCGCGCTCGGTTTGCCCGAGCCGCCGCGCCGCATCGAATCCTTCGACATTTCCCACATCCAGGGCTCGGACAGCGTGGCCTCGATGGTCGTCTGGGAGACCGGGCGAATGAAGAAATCCGATTACCGCAAATACATCGTCAGCGAAGATCGACGGAACGACGATTTTGCTGCGATGCGCGAGACGGTCGAACGCCGTTACCACCGATTGCAGGCCGAGAAGAAGCCGCTCCCCAGCCTCATCCTGATCGACGGCGGAGTCGGACAACTGCATGCCGCCGCCCAGGCCCTCGAAAAATTGCAAATCATCAACCAGCCCCTCGCCAGCATCGCGAAGAAGGAAGAGATCATCTACATCCACGGGCGCGAGGACGAACCGATCATCCTCGATCGCCACTCCCCCATCCTTCACCTCATCCAGCAGATTCGCGACGAGACTCATCGCTTCGCCGTCACCTTCCATCGGCGCCGCCGGACGAAACGCCAACTCCGCACCGAGCTGACCGAAATCCCCGGAGTCGGCGACCGCACCGCTCGAAAACTTTTGCAGCACTTCGGCAGCGTTGCCAGGCTCCGCGACCTGAGCCTCGAGGAGCTCGCGTCTGCGGTCCCCCGAGCGCAGGCCCGGCGAGTCTTCGACAGCCTTCACCGCACCCCTCCCGAGTCTACGGAGTCCGTGTCATAACTCGATCTACTCGTCAACGCCCGCCCCTCGGGCGTGCCGCAAATACCGCAGATTTTCGTCAGGCCACCTTGAAATCTCGTCAGGGCACACCTCTTGTGGTGAGCGGAGCCGAACCATCAGGCGTGCCGTCAGCGCCTCCTCTCCAGCCCGGCTTTCGCGCTCTGTGCGTCCCGACGCCTCTCGTCGGGAAGCCGCTGAGGGACGGTGGGTGTAGTTCTCACCGAGACTCTCCGGCCATAGAATGACTTCCCGCCGGAACATAGAGAGGTGTTCTCCAGACGGTAGCGTATGGAGATTCGCGCAAGGGCTAGTCTTTTCAGCCCCATACCCTTGTCACCTCAGGACCGCTATGCTAGTGTTTCCTGCGGAGGTGAAGCATGAGCGACAATCCGGCTTCCAAAGTGAGTTATTTTCTTGTCGGTCTCGGCGTCGGCGCGTTGCTGGGGATTCTGTTCGCGCCGAAGTCGGGCGAAGAGACGCGTGAATATCTCACCGGCAAAGCAGAACAAGGCCGCGAGTATGCACAGCGCAAGGCGCGCGAGTTGCGGGAACGCGCCGAAGATCTGATCGAGCGCAGCAAAGAGATCATGTCGCGCCAGAAGGAATCCATCGGCGCGGCCGTCGAAGCGGGCAAGGAAGCGTATCAAAAGTCGAAGGCGCAATAAAGGCGCATAGATGCAAGGCTGGCTGGCAACCTTTGTGGTCGTGGCGACGGCGGCGATCGTCATTCAAATGGCGATCTTTCTGGCGATGTATCTCCAATTCCGCGAGATGAACCGCCAGATGACTCGCATTCTCACCGATCTCCAGTCGAAGATTGACCCCATCCTCATCCGCATCAATCGGATTCTTGAGGATTCGCAGGATCGCATCTCCAGCATTGTCGGCGATGCCGCCGAGATCACCCGGATCGCCCGCAACCAGGCGCAAAAAGTGGATCGCGTGTTCACCGACGCCGTTGACCGCCTGCGCGTCCAGGTCATTCGCGCGGATCACATCCTCACCGGCGCTCTCGAGGTCATCGAGGATGCCGGATCGAGATTCCGCAAGACCCTCTGGGGTCCGGTGCAGCAGGCCTCGGCGCTGTTGAAGGGTTTGAAGGCGGGTCTCGATTTCATTCGCGGCGCCCGCCGCTCCCACGGCGCAAGCTCCGAGACGGAAGACGAAGAACTGTTCATCTGAAGGGATCGTGCTGCGCGGAATCTTCCCCCTTCCGTCCCCTTCCTCCACCCCTTTGGCATTTGCGTCCCCCTGCGACCGGCGTCTCCCTCACGCTGGTCGTTTCCATCGCGCCCGCGTGGGAAAGTTCGGATGTGTAGGAACCCCAGAGTGCTAACCTATGACTCGACCAAAAAGGGGGGACCAAGTCACGAGCACAGCGCGAGTCTCGTGCAGGGCGAAGTCAGAACTGGATAGGGAGGGCGATGAAAGTCGGTCGAAAAACTGGCCAATCAATTCTGCGCGGATCTGCCTCTTGCGATGTAGGCGTCGATCTCTGATTGGGGTCGCCCAAGAATTTGTAAGCGAACGATGTTTTGGGCGGTAAGCATGGTTATGCTCTGATTTCGCCAGTCTCTATAAAACTCATCGATGCCTTGTTTTTCCTGAGCTAGGGTCACTTGAGTGGGCATTGGAAAGCGGTACTCAAAGTCAGCTAGGGCTCGTTTCCCTTCATCCTTACAGAGTGGTTCGATCTGCTTGTCTATTGCGAGCCTGTAAAACTGTTCGGCATCCGAATACCCCGTTAGGTAGACCAGCTTATTCGTCTCGTCAGCTTTATCCCAGAAGGCATATCCTGTCGTCGGACGATATTGTTGAGCACCCAAGCGTGCGAATAGCCCTGCACCAATTATGCCCCCGACGAGGAGTAGGAGACTGTTCCGAGCGATGTTTGTCTTCATTTTCTCGTCCTTCTGATACTTCGTCAGATTGCTTTCAGCTCTTGCATTGTTCTCGCAGGATGGCGTCGAAGATTTCAGAGGCTGACTTGCTGTTGTCAAGAATCTCTGAAACTACGTCGATGTGGAACCTGCGACCTAATTCAACGAATTTATCAACGAGCCGCTCGCGGTCCCGCCGTTCGAGCTCGTCTAATTCACCGAAGATATGCTGCTGAAAGCGTTCAAAGCCACTCTGTCGCATGTTTCCCTCTGGAGCTAGTGGGTATTATGCGGTTGCCGCTTGCATACCTCGGCTGCTACGCGCTAACGCGACAGCTACGATCACGAGGCACCCGACGAAGCATGCTGAAGTCACAAGCTCCCTGCGTTGTTTTCGCTCTGCTTGAATATCCGCCCATCGCGCTCCATGAAGCATGCGAAGCACTTCCTGCATAATTGGTCGTGAGTGGGGTTCAAGTTGGCAGCATGTCGAAATTATCTCGCAAATCTTGGGAGCACGCGCATAGTCCTCCGGGCCTAGATATGGCCGCTGCCCGTCCTGCGGTCTACGCCCGGTGTATAGGTGATACATCGTAGCACCGTATGAGAATACATCTGCAACGCGCGAAATCGATCCCCCGGCGCATATTTCTGGGGCGCAATATCCCGGAGTGCCACCACGATTGTCTGAAAAAAGCATCGTGAAGATGCTCCCATTTCCCAAGGGATCTGCAATCTGAAGTCGCCCGTCATGAGCCACGAGGATGTTGTCGGGCTTGACGTCACCATGCGCCTCATTCGTGGCGTGGAGGTTAGCCAGCGTCCAACCCAACTCTGCGGCGATGTTTCGAAGTTGAATGTCGGTCAGCCTTCCCGCGTATTGCGTCAGTGTGCCGCCATTCAGATACGGCATCACGTAGTACGGATGCTCTGCGTCTGTATCCCATCCCAGTAGCGGTACTAAGCCGCGCAGCTTGCGCGCCAAGACGCGTACCTCGCGCGCAAACGCTTTTCTTGCGTGTGGGAGATGGTATTCACGAAGGCACTTGACCATGACGGATTCATGGGTATCGCTCCGCTCACCGATGAAGAGGTTGCCGTTGCCACCTGAGCGGAACAGTCGTTGATTCACAATCTGGAAATTCATCGAGACCTCCTTGAAGATGCATAGGCCATCCGAAACAAGGCGTATAGAAACATACCCCGCTCGCTGTTGGCCGCCTGAAGGATTGCTTGCGGAGCGTTGCCAGCTCGAATTGCTGCGTCAATCGCGAGGTAGAGATCACGGATTGGGCCGGCGGGACTTGAGTGGCCCCCCTCCCACCGATTCACGCTGACGAACGATACTCCGAGGAGCCGAGCCATTTGTTCCTGGGGAAGACCCAACTTCTTGCGAATCGCCACTAATCGACTAGAAACCAGCATGCTTGAACCATACGCGCCATGAGCTCAATCGTCAACATATGTTATAACGAATGTTATAGACACCTGGAGTGCCCCACCGCCGTGAAACAAAGTTGAGTAATCCCTCTACAAAGAGAACCAGTTCGCATTTCGAACGAGGTCGGGAGGTCTAGGTGCCTAGGACATTCTTTCAGGTATTGTAGAGAGGGCAGGCCCCCCGGAGAGAGCCCTTGTCATGGCACGAAAATCCATTTCGCCGAAAAAGCGCCTCGACGTTCTCCTTGTCGAGCGCGGCCTCGCCCCTCGCGCCAGCGGGCCCAGGCGCTGATCCTCGCCGGGCACGTTCTTGTCAATGGCCAGCGCGCTGACAAGGCGGGCACGCCAGTCGCGGGACATGACCCACAAATTGGGCGCTTGTGTCTTCCTACCTTTCGCGCTGTCTCACCCGCGCGAATCTTCCGCCACGCGTCCCCCTCCCTTTCCCACGCGATTCCGCGCCCTGCGTGTACTGCGTGGTAACATGGCCGCTAGCAGGGAGCCTGTCGAGAGCCCGGCGGCGACTGTGGATAATCTCTACGCCCTCGTCGGCCACGTGATCACGGATGTGAGCGGATCGGGCGTCACGCCCGGACCTTTACGCACGGAGAGGCGAACGCGGGCGAGCGGCATTTCTCTAGGCCCCTCGGGACGGCTTAAATGCGAGTGCCATGGTCAATCCGATTCGGCATTGGCCTTCTAGCTGCAGCGATTGGCTTTTCCGCGCTTGCTCTCGCTAGCTGGGGGCCGAGTAACTGGAGGAGTCCACTGAATCTTCCGGTATCATTGAAAGCTGGAAGGATTGAGACGCCTGAATTCCTCACATCCAGGAGCATCGACTATGGAATCTCTATCGAAGTTGAAAGGAAGATTGAATTTCAGAGACTAAAGTGCTTGCTTGGCATGGACTATTACAATGAGCAAGAACGATGCGCAGCCACTCCGTCCTTGATTGACGTATCGTGGGTATTATCCAGCGGGGGCAACGTCATAACCGAAGGAGACTCCAGCAAGAGCCCAGGGGGTTACTTCGCCGGGGCTGTTGGGCGGACGATTGGACAATTTAGGGCAGAGGGTGGAAAGCGATACTCCTTGGAACTAACGCTTAGGAAGGACGCTAGCGAGCTTGATAAGGGCCACCCAACCATCAAAGTCGACATTCTTGATCCCTTCGAGTACAAAGGCAGAATCGTTCACGCTCAATTGTGGGGTATGGCAGCGATGGTTTCGGTGGTGATTAGTTTGTTGTTTTTCGCTCATTACTTCTTTCCCCAGTTTCTCTCCAGCAGAGAGAACGGAAACTTGACCTAGGAAGAGAACCTGCCCCCACTAAAAACTCGGTCTACCCGCCATTGGTCTGCTCCCCATTCTTTGTCCACTCATAATGTGAATCTTGGCAGGTTGTCCCCCTGTTGGCCACCTGACACGGCACTCCAAGTTGGGCGCTTGCGTCTTCCCACCTTTCGCGCTGTCTCACCCGCGCGAGTTTTCCGCAGTCTGACCGTCACCCCTGCCGCTGCCCTTCAATCTGAAGCTTCTATTATGCTAGTCGGATGCCATGTGACCAGACTCTTCCAGGCCACGCAGTTGCCTGTGCCGCGAGATCTGCAGTGCGACTGGCTACCTGAAGTCCGCCGCTCACTTGCATTCAGCCACGGTGAACTGTATCTTCTCGCTCAGTCGGAGGCCAAAAAAGGAAATCCCTGTTACTCCGTGAGCGACGTACCAGAAGTTCCAAGAGCCACTCCGGCAACCAAGGCGCTCGTTGGCGTCGCAGCGTTTCTCTGTGGATTGGCTGCGGCCGCGCTGTTCGTCGGAGCCGCGGTCGTTCTGATCCGCAGCGGTTCCGTTCCCGGCGGCAGATGGGTAGGATTGGGTGCGCTGTTTTGGTTCCTGCTCGTGATCGCCGGGTCCATGAAGTTTCTGACCAGGCAGTTTGTTGCGCATCCGTGGGCCGGGTGGCTGGTGGGCGGTGCCTTCGCTCTAATCGCGCTGGGGACGACAGTCCTGCTCTGGCTGAAGTTCGGGATGAGTTCCGCGCTTTCGCTTCTGTTCGCCTTGGGCTTGTTTCTGTGCGTAGCCTATTGGCTGATGCAAGGCGCCAAGGCCTCCCCGGCGGTTCGTCAGTTTTACGAAAATACTCGCGCGGCATGGGTTTCAGGGTCGCTCGATCAGTTGACGAAAGGGTTCTACTGCCCCGAGAGGGAGGCCTTCAAGAGCCTTTCCACCGATGACCTCCTCGCGTCGGAGTTCGGGCCGCAGGAAAACCGGCTGCTGGATCTTTTTCTGCAGCGCTTTCCGCCCAGACAGGGGGAGTTCCTGGCCGCGTACGAGGGCAGTCTTGAGCTCCAGAAGTGGTACGTGCTGACAAGCCAGCGGCTTGTCGTCAAGGAAGAAAACTTTGTCATGCTCACGATCCTCGAGTTGGCCCAAGCGGCCAGCGTTGACAAGGACAAGCGTGGGGTGTTGCTCAAGTCGGGCAAACTTGAATATATCCGGAATGCGCCCCTCGATCTGGTGGGGAGGCTATTGCAACGCTAGGTCACGCAACTTTCCGTAACACGTTGTATCCGCCATCCACATTTACCGTCGCGCGGGGCACGCCGGGCGTCCAGCCGCAGAGCTGGGCGGCTTGATTTGCATTCAGCGTGGTACGGCCAGCGCCTCAGTCTGGATTATCTTGATTTGGCGAAGTCGGCTCTTGCTTCGCGGAAAAGAGGAAACCGCTTCGATCTCTCTCCAGCCAAGAATCCCACTCGGGCTCCATGCGAATTGCCACCTCCGGAAGACAAATGACGGGCATCGCGCGAGATGTTATGGTGCTCCCTTGTCATGGCACAAAAAGCCACTTCGCCGAAAAAACGCCTCGACCTTCTCCTCGTTGAGCGCGGCCTCGCCCCCTCGCGCCAGCGCGCCCACGCGCTGATCCTCGCCGGGCACGTTCTTGTAAACGGCCAGCGCGCCGACAAGGCGGGCGCGCCGGTCGCACTTGACGCGGCTCTGCAAATCACCGGCGAGGTGATTCCTTTTGTCAGCCGCGGCGGAGTGAAGCTCGCCGGCGCGCTCGATGATTTCGAAATCTCGGTCGAGGGAAGAATCTGTCTCGACGTGGGAAGCTCCACCGGCGGCTTCACCGATTGCCTTTTGCAGCGCGGCGCGGCCCGCGTGTACGCGGTGGACGTAAGCACCGCGCAGTTGGATTGGAAGCTGCGGCAGAACGCACGCGTCATCCTTGTCGAGCGCAACGCCCGCTACCTGAGTCCAGCCGACTTGCCGGAGACGCCCGATCTCGTCACGATGGACGTTTCCTTCATCTCCGTCACAAAGATTCTTCCCGCTGTCGTCGCAGCCGCCGCCCCGCGAGCGGAATTCCTCATTCTCATCAAGCCGCAATTCGAGCTGGAGCGCGGCGACGTTGGCAAAGGCGGAATCGTGCGCGATCCGAAATTGCACGAACGCGCCATCAAGCGTGTCCGCTCCGCCGCGGAGGAGGCGGGCCTGCTTTGCGAAGGCGTGCGCCCAAGCCGCCTCGCCGGCACCGAAGGCAATCAGGAGTTTTTTCTCCACGCCCGGCGCAGCGGGTAGAGTAAAATCGCCGCACGAATTCAGCGATGATACGAAACGTCGGCATCATCTCGAAACCGAGCAAGGAAGACATTCTCGCCGTCGTGCCGCAATTAGCGACGTGGCTCCAGCAGCGCGGCCTGAAGGTGTATTGCGACAGCGCAACGGCCGAATGCTGCGAGCCGCACGGCGAGGCCCTCGCGCGCGAGCAACTCCCGGCCAAGGTTGATTTGCTCATCGTTCTTGGCGGCGACGGCACGCTGCTTGCCGCTGCTCGCCTGCTCGGCAACCGCGACGTGCCGATTCTGCCCGTGAATCTCGGCGGTCTCGGCTTTCTCACCAGCGTCACCCTCAACGAGCTTTATCCCCTGCTCGAGCAGACGCTCGCAGGCCAGCATCGAGTTACGGAACGCATGATGCTCCAGGCGGAGCTCGTCCGCGGCGGCAAGACGATCGCCTCGCAACGCGCGCTCAACGATGCGGTCATCACGAAGCCGGACCTCGCGCGCATCATGGACTTCGACGTTCTGGTGAACGACCAATTCGTCGGCCGCTACCGTGCCGACGGTCTGATTGTTTCGACGCCCACAGGTTCGACCGCCTACTCGCTCGCGGCGGGCGGCCCCATCATCTATCCGCTGTTGAAGGCTTTCGTGATTACGCCGATCTGCCCGCACATGCTCACGAATCGCCCGCTCGTGGTTCCGGATGACTCGCGCGTCGAGATCGATCTCGCGACCACCGAACAGCCGGGCCATCTGACGGTGGATGGTCAAATCGGTTTCCAGCTGCAGCGCAGAGACCGGATCATCATCACCAAGGCGCCCAACATGATTCGCCTCGTCCGCCCGCAGCAGAAGACGTACTTCGAGGTCCTTCGCAGCAAGCTCCGCTGGGGCGAACGCTAGCCGGATTTGCCTTTATCCTTCGGAAGGAGAACTGGAATGAAATGGAAACTCGCTCTTCTCGTGTTTCTCGCTGTGCTCTTGGCTTTTGGCGCGCTGCCGCTGCGCGCCCAGGCGCCCCACGCCGCCTCAGCCGCAGCATCGGTGAACTATCCGGCGCAGGAAGGATTCATCGATGCGCATGGAGTGCTGATCTACTACTGGATCGTCGGCCGCGGTGCGCCGCTGATGATCGTTCACGGCGGCCCGGGCGCGACGCACGATTATTTTCTTCCCTACCTGCTCCCGCTCGCGCGCCACAACCGCCTGATTTTCATTGACGAGCGCGGCTCGGGAAAATCGCAGAAGCTCGAAGACCCGAAGGGCTACACGGTCGAGAACATGGTCGAGGATGTCGAAGCGGTTCGCCAGGGGCTGCATCTCGGCAAAATTTCGCTGCTCGGCCACTCCTACGGCGGCGTGCTGGCCCAGGCCTACGCCCTGAAATACCAGCAGAACCTTTCCCACCTGATTCTCGGCAGCACGTTCCCCAGCACGAAACAAATGAACGAAGTCTTCGTGCGCATGAAAGAACAAATGCCCGCCGAGTTGCGCGCGCGAATCGATCGCATGGAGAGCGAAAGCCTGTTCGGCCACGGCAAGGACTACGAGAAGAACCGCTACACGAACGACTACATGGTTGCGGCATGGGGCGAGGCCTACTTCCCGTACCTCTACCAGAACCATCCCGATCCGAATTACGATCCGGCTCAAAACGGAAACACGTCGTGGGACCTGTACCGCGAGATGTGGGGCTCGCACGGCGAATTCGTGATTGACGGCAATCTCAGCTCCGTTGAGTACGTGGACAAGCTCCACACCATTCACGTGCCCACGCTGATCCTCGCCGGCGATCACGACGAATGCGACCCATCTCTCTCGCGCCAGATGCACGAAAAGATTGCCGGGTCGAAGCTCGTCATTCTGCCGAAGAGCGGGCACATGACGTTTGTGGACCAGCCCAACTTGTTTCTCGGCGCGGTGGAATCGTTTCTCCATGCCGAAGTGAAGGGGCGCTAGGCTTTCTTCTTCGGTTCTTTACTCGCCTTCCGACCGGGAGGACAACCTTTCTGGCGGCACGGTCGGTGCCTCATTGCGGAGGCAAGGGGGCGCCGTGCTTGGTATACTGGGCGAAGACGGCGTCGAAGTACGCGTTGTAAGCCTTGGCCACTGCCGGCGACTGGATCATCAGCATGTTCTCGTCGTTCACCTCGGCGTGTTCGGAAAAATTATAGCTGCCGGTGATCACCACTCTGTCGTCGAGAATCATGGCCTTGTTGTGCATGAAGTCGTTGTTGTCCTGCTGGCTGTAGGCGTGCGAGGGAGCGGCAACGAACCGCTTGTCGCCGCGCGCGAACCAGAACAGCGCTGGATCCGTCTTGCTCTTCCCTTTCGGCGGCTGCATCACCTGCTTCATCTCGTGCGGATCGAGGATGCCCCTGATGTCCTTGTTCTTCAGCGCCGCGAGGGCCTTCAGGATTCCCGCGTCGCTGACCAGCATCGCGATCAAACGGACTTTCTTCGCCTTCGCCAGCGCTTTGACGACCGCCGTCTCAGCGTCCTCAAATTCGGAGACGCCCGTTGTGAAGTATGGCGTCACGCCGATCGCCCCCAGCTTTTCCGTCGGATGCGGCGCGGGCGGCGCTGCTTTCTTGGAGCCTTTGGCAGGATGAGCGTTGGTATGGCCGGCTTGGAGCAACCCGAGAAACGTTTTCTCGTACACGGCCGCGAGCTGGGGCGATTGAATCGCCAGGAAATTGTTGTCCTGCAATTCCAGCCCCCCGTGGGTGAAGTTGCCCGACCCCGTCCACAGCGCATTCCCATCGCGCACCAGAAACTTGTCGTGCATTAAATTCCCGCCGGCCACATGCACGGGTGTGGCGAACTTCCCCAGGCCCGCCGCTTGGATTGCCTGTGCCGATCCGGAAGGTTTGGGGTCCGCCATTTTCCCTCCCTTCACTGCCTTGGTCTTGCCGCCGTCGTACACGAGGCGCAACTTCACTTTTTTTGAGGCCGCCTTCAGCGCCTTCAAAACATCGGGATGCTTCAGATCGTAGATCGCACAGTCCAGGGTCTTCTTCGCCCCCTGGATAAACTGGACCAGATGGGCCGCGCAGTCGTTGTTGATCCCTGCGCGGTGAGAAAGAAAGTAAACGTCGAAACCCGGGGCATGAAACGGCACCACCTTTGTCGCCATGGCAAGTCCTCCGCCAAAAGGATCGATGGAAGAAACGTGCGACAACCTTAGTCTTGGAGGCCTCTGTTGTCAACCTGCTCATATCCACGAGTAGTACCGCACCTGGTTTGCGGCACTCCCCTCTCGGACACTGTCACGGCGATCTTTCCGTATATTTGGAGCGTGTTGATTTTCTGGGAGGTTACTCGCCTCGGATGAGATCGGCGCGCGTTTCGCGGCGGCGGATGACGCGGAAACGGCTTCCCTCAACGAGAACCTCGCACGGTCGCGGGCGCGAATTGTAGTTCGACGCCTGGATGAATCCGTACGCGCCGGCGACCCAGAACACCAGCAGGTCTCCGGGCTCGGGCTTCTCGAGCGGCCAATCGTGAAGGAAGCAGTCTCCCGTTTCGCAAACCGGGCCGACGATGTCCGCGCGAATCTTTTTGCGCGGCCGCGGCGGGCGCACCGCCGCGGTTGCCGGATGCACGGCGTCGTACAGCGCGGGGCGGATCAGGTCGTTCATCGCCGCGTCCACGATCACGAAATCTTTTCCTCGCGTGCGCTTCGTGTACAGCACGCGCGCGAGCAAGACGCCTGCCGGTCCGATCAGGATGCGGCCCGGCTCGAGCAGCAGGTGCAGGCCGAGGGGCTTCACTTCGCGCACAATCGTTTCCGCGTAGTCGCGCACGTCCGCCGGTTGCTCCGACGTGTACCGCACGCCGAGCCCGCCGCCGAAATCGAAAAAGCGCAGCGCGATGCCCATGCCGCGCAACTCGCGCACGAACGCCGCCATGCGCCGCGCGGAGCGGCGAAACGGCGCGAGGCTCACGATCTGCGAGCCGATATGCGCGCTGATTCCCTGCCAGCAAATCCACCGCGAATCGCGATACGCGCGGTAGAGCCGGCGCGCATCCCCGAGGTCCACGCCGAATTTGTGCCGGTGGTGTCCGGTCGAAATGTGCGGATGTCCGCCCGCTTCCACATCCGGATTGATGCGCAGCGCGGCAGGCGCCGCTCGCCGCAATCGTGAAGCCTCGGAAGCGAGAATTTCCAGCTCGGCTTCCGATTCGACATTGAACAGCAGAATCCCCGCGCGCAACGCTTCGCGGATTTCCTCGCGTGACTTTCCCACGCCGGAAAAAACAATTCGCCGCCCCGGCACGCCGATCCGACGCAAGCGGTAGAACTCGCCGCCCGAAACGATGTCGAAGTTGCTGCCGAGCCGCGCGAACAGCCGAAGGATGGAAAGATTCGAATTCGCCTTCACCGCATAACAGATCGTGTGCGGCATTCCGCGGAACGCCGCATCCATCCGCCGGTACGCCGCTTCCAGATTCGCGCGGCTGTACACGTACGCGGGCGTACCGGCGCGTTCTGCGAGCGACGACAGCGCCACGCGCTCGCAAAACAGTTTTCCCGCACGATAGGAGAATCCCGGCGTGTACTCCGCCGGGTCGGCGACCGCGCGCGCGCGGCTCATTTCTTGCGAACCTTCAACACAACCAGCGTCCGGTCGTCGGCCGCGGGCGCGCCGCCGGAAAATTTGTCCACTTCTTCGAGCAATAGATCCGCGAGCGCGGATGTGGAGAGGCGCATGTTCGCGGCCACAATCTCGCACAGGCGGTCGTTGCCGAAAAAGCGGCCGTTGTGGCTTTGCGTCTCGCCGAATCCGTCGGAGTGGAACACGAGGACGTCGCCCGGCTCGAGCTGCAGGCTCACTTCGTCGTACGTGACGTCTTCCTCCATGCCCAGCGGGAAGCCAACCAGCTTCACTTTTTCGCACTTGCCGTTGCGCGCGAGGAACGGCTGCTCCTGCCCGGCGTTGGCGATGCGCAGCTTGTGCCGCCCGCGATGCCACGTCGCGAAGCACAGGGTCATAAAGCGGCCTTCGATGCGCCGCTCGCCGATCACCTGATTCATCGCGCGCAGCATTTCGGCGGGCCGCAGCTTCTGCGCCGCCAAGCTGCGCAGAATTCCGATCGCCGCCGCGCCGTAGAGCGCCGCCGCCGCGCCCTTCCCGCTGACGTCGCCCATGGCGATGCCCAACTCCTGCGGGCCGTAGCGCACGAAGTCGTACAAGTCACCGCACAGCTCGCGCGCCCCAACGTACCGCGCGGCAATCTCGAGGCCGAACTCCGGTCCCGGCACCGCGGGCAGCAGCGCGCCCTGCAAGCGCTTCGCCGCCTGCAAATCGCGGTCCATGCGCGCCTCGTCCCGCGACACCTGCTCGTAGAGCCGCGCGTTTTCGATGGATACGGCCAGATGCGCGCCCAGAATCGTCAGCGCCTGGACGTGATCCGGCGTGAAATAATTCAGTTGCGGGCTTTCGAGATCCATCACGCCGATCACGCGGTTCTTGTACACCAGCGGCACGGCCAGCTCCGACCGCGTTTCCGGATTGAGCATCAGATACCGCGGGTCCATGCTCACGTCGGGCACGACAATCGGCCGCCCGAGCGCGGCCGCCGCGCCGACGATGCCCTCGTGCGCCGACACCTTGTGCTTCTCGCTGATTTGCTGCCCGAATTTCACGTTGACGCGGTGGCGAAACACCTTTTCCTGCTCGTCGTAGAGCAGGATGCTGAAAATCTGGTAATCAATCACGCGCTTCACCAGCTCGACCGCGCGATGGAGCACCTGCTCGACGTCCGACAAGCGGCTGGCTTCGCTCCCTACTTCGTTCAGCAGGAGCAGCGTTTCCGCCTGGCGCGTCACGCGCTCGAAAAGCTTCGCATTCTCGATCGCGCCCGCAATGCGGCTGGCCACCAGCGTCAGGATGTTCTGCTGGCCGGGGGTGAAGTAATCGAGATCGTGGCTCTGGATGTCGAGCACGCCAATCACTTTTCCATGGACCAGCAGGGGCACCGCCAGCTCCGACTGCACCGCGTCGAGCGCGTTGAGGTACCGCGGGTCCTTGCGCACGTCGGCGACGCGCACCGCATGGCCCGTCGCCGCCACCGTCCCCGTAATTCCCTGCCCGATCGGGATGCGCCAGTTCTCCACCACTTCCTGGCGATGCCCGATGGCAAAGCGGAAATAAAGCTGGTCCGTGCCCTCTTCGGGCAGCAGGATGGCGAAGATTTCGAAATCAATCAGCCGCTTGATCTGCGCCGCCGCGCGCGCCAGCACCTCGTCGAGATTGAGCGAGGCGTTGATCTCCTGCGCGATGTCGGCCAGGATGGCCAGCGTCTCGGCAGAGATCTCGTTCGTTGGTTTTAATTCGACAGAATCCATGCGTCCCCGTTTGTGTGCGCTTGCCGCAGCTCCCTGAGCCCGAAGCCGCCGCGCCAGGCAGTTCGCCGGCTTCGCGGGCACTGCGAAGTTTCCATTATAGCAGGTGAGCCGCCGCGCGCCCTCGCCGCCGACTAGGGCGCGCGATGCCGCCCGAGAAATACCGCTTCCGCAAGAAGTGTGTTTTTGTTGCGACTTGGCGCGAGTCGTACTGTTTATTTTCAAGTGGTTGGCTCGCTTTTTGTTTGATTTTTTGTTGCGGGTAGATACATCTGCCAGTAGCCGTCACGGTCGGGCCAGGACGGAACTGTATCTGCTGATCCTGCACGGCTTAGCGGCGCGAAGGGGTCGTTTGAGCCGACGGGGGGCGCTTGGAGGTGCGTGACGATGCTGCGAGTCGGCGGATCAACCCATTCGCCTTCGTCGCTGATGCGGGTGCGGGCGCGAATGGCGCGGACGACGGCGCTGCCGGTGACTTTCACTTCGTCGGCGCGCTCGATGATATTGTCGAGCGCCATGGCGATGTTGCGTCGGCGATAGGCGAACAAGCCAGTGGCGTGGGCGTGGCGGTAGAGAGAGGCGCGGTCGTGGATGCCGTAGCGTTTCGAGATGGCGGCGGGGCTGCGCCAATCGAGGAAGTCGAGTTCGATGAAGAAGCACTGCGGGTGTTTGCAGATGGTGCAGCAGCGCTGGTGATAGCTGATGTCGGTTTGTTCTTTCTCCGGAAGAGCGAGCGGGGCGGGTCGTTTCTTTGTCTGTTTCATGCCGTAGGGTAGCGAGGATGAGGGCAAATTGCAAATCGGAGTGGCTGTGGACTTTGGGGGGAGGGGAGAGAGGTGATAGGTGGTGGGTGATAGGCGGCAGGAGACGAGCGATCCACCGCGCCAATAATGTCTACGTTCCCGGGAACGTGCGTCTCGGTATCGTTGAAGGGCTTTGGAGCTTAATCAAGCGCGGACTCGGCGGTGTCTACGATTCCGTCTCGTGGCAGTATTTATAAGACTATCTCGACAAATACTGCTTCCGGTACAACCGCCGCCACTTGGGAAACCTGCAATTCAAGCTGATTTTGGAGCGGGCTTCAAAGCAGGTGTAGCAATAGCTCTCTTCAGCAAAGACTTAAAAGCGCCGCGCGTGATCGGCTGCATTTTCTTTTCTACTTCAGGCTTGGGATGTAATCGAGTTCGCTTGCCACTTTTCATTGAACGGCCACGCCTCTCGTAAACTCAACGTTTAGGTAAACAGAATGTGGTTGAACGACGATGATGCCGTCCCGTTCAAGCCAAACTCGCACGGTGTATCTGCCATTTCTGCCAACTGGTATTCCCTGCACATTGATGGTCACCTGGCTTCTTGGTTTGTTCTCCTCTTTGACAACTCTCACTTGGCGTCTTTCAAGGAATGGCGTGCCATCAGGATACAATACCTCAAACCATTGGATATATTCACCCACATCGGCGTGTTCCCAGTTCCACATGGTAAAAGCAGCCCACTCTTTTGGTGCCGCAGCGTTCGGTGGAAGTTCTGGTGCCTCGGGGGGAATCTCTCCCTTAACGTCAGTGAAGAGGCAGATCAGAGACGCTGACTCGTTCTTGTCGATCACTACTTTTTCACAACAAATGAAAACAGACAGAATTGGCATAGGCAGGTGCACGCAAAATACCAGATTCAACGCGAATTACTGCTTGAGTTCTAACGTTCTGTGCGAATATTGGGACAGCTTCTAAATGTGCACCCTCTATCAACTGCAACCAAGGATTCCATCCTTCTGGCGGTCTCCCAAAAAACCAATTAGCCCCGCCCGCCACCCACATCTCTCGCAATTGTTCGTAAGAATGGTCGGCGTCGTCATTTCCGAATTCTGTGCTGCAACACGGACAGATATGATACGCCCTTGGCGGATAAGGGAGTCGTGGATACATGCACACTGGGCATCTATAGTTCATAAGCCTATTCTACCGCATTCATACTGCAAGTATCTTGCCGAACCCCCGTGGTAGGCAATGGTAACCCTCTCAACGGGATAAAAAGTTCTCAGACATTCTGGGACTGGATCAAGACGTGAGACACAGAAATAACGAGTCCAAAAATCAAATCTCACTCGATCCACGCCGTTTGGACGGATGCACTCTTGAGCATCTTGCCCTTGTGCTCCGAACATAAACGCATCTGCTATCCGCTCATATTCCAGCGCATCGGCGGCACGAAACTTGTCCCCATGCTTGACGAAATGTGTGTCGCGTTCCCACGCATTGCAGAATGGCATTGGGAGAGTTATCTATCACAGATAAACTACCATGGTCAATTACTGACTGGTGCCCTGTCACGACATTGTTCCATACTTGTTGCCATGGGATAGTTACCTCGCATTTATTCAAGGCGTGCCGCTTCTCGGCCCGCAGCGCGTGAATCGCAGCCCGTGGCCCCCAGGCCGGAGCCTGGGGGCTTGTCCTCTTGTTCGTTCGCGCACGTTCTGGCTGCCGTGCCCCGAGGCTCCCGCCTCGGGGATTCGCGCGAAGCGGGCGGATCGCCCCTCGGCTCCGCTCGGGTCCGGTGTCGGGACTCCGGTAGAGTCCACCGGACTCCACAAACCGGAGACAAGCGAACCGCACCTACGAACAGAATTGCGGCACATCCTGCCGTCTTTGCAGGCGGCATTCGAGAGGGTAGATTCCTCGGTGGAGGTTCCTCCCATTAACGAATGCGGCGGATAAATCGCCAGTTTCTGAACGAGTCTTTCCAAAACTCCTGTCCTTCCCAGATCAGACTGCAACATAGCTCAACCTCGCCTGATACCCTTGTGTTGACGTAACCTGCGGTTTACACTCTCCAGGAACATACAGCAGCAATGAGAGGCCGCCCATGAAGGTGTTCATTGGTTGGAGCGGTGCGCGCAGCCAAGCACTGGCGCAGGCCCTACATGACTGGATACCTCTTGTCCTTCACTACGTGGCACCGTGGCTCTCGGAGACGGACGTGGCTGCCGGTGAGCGATGGGGAGAAGCGATAGCCAAAGAGCTAGAAGCATCGAATTTCGGCATCATCTGCATAACTCGTGAGAATCTTGCGTCTCCCTGGATTCTGTTCGAGGCAGGTTCATTGGCAAAGTCACTTAAGGGGAGTCTGGTCATTCCGTTGTTGTTGGACCTTGAGTTTAGCGAGATCAGCGGTCCGCTGGCACAGTTTCAGGCCAAGAAAGTAGATCAGGAAGGCTTGAGTGAGGTTATTCAGTCGGTTAATCGCGCTGCGGCCCAGCCGGTTCCAGAGGCGCGGGCTAAACAGCTCTTTGAAGCATTGTGGCCTGAGTTTGAGAAGCGGAAGGACTTGATTCCCGCTCAGGTGGAGCAAGCGAGACCAATTCGCAGTCAGCACCAAATCCTAGAGGAACTTGTCGCGGGAGTCCGCTCGTTAGAAACGCGGTTGCGAGAAGTGGCGGAGGTGGTTTCAACGCAAGGGGAGCGGTTCGGCCGCTTTCGCCGCTTTGGCCGGATGCATCCAATGATGCTGCATGAGCTGGCGCATACGCTAGGTGAGAAGCCGGACGATCCTAACTTTCCAATTCTCGTATTCTCCAGCTTGGTTCGCGAAGAATTACCTTGGTTGTACGAGCTTGGCATGGAAGCGTATAGAGCGGCCAAGGCAGGCGACCATGAAGAAGCCAAGAACGCCCTGCGCCGATTCCGGCGTGCCGCTGAGTTTATGACGCATGGACCGTTCCCAGAAGAATTCGGCATGGACCCCCGCGCGCTGCACATGATGCTACGCGATCTTGATCACATGTTGCCTGAGGGGTTGGCAGCGGAGGAAGAGCCGCGAACAAAGCCCAAGCGAAGAAAGGAGCCCAGGTCCGAGTGACCTAGGGCACGGACCTGTCCCTTCAGGAAAACGATCCACGTTCTGGAAAATTTCGGCTTAATCGGCGGCGAGGGCGCCGGCTTGTTCGAGGATTTTTACGCTGGCGCTGGCGCCGATGCGGGTGGCCCCGGCGGCAACCATTTTCTTGAGGTCTTCGAGGGTGCGAACGCCGCCGGCGGCCTTGACGCCAATCTCGCCGCCGACGAGGCAGCGCATCAGGGCAACGTCTTCGGCGGTGGCGCCGCCGGGGCCGAAGCCGGTCGAGGTCTTCACGAAATCGGCGCTGGCGCGCTTCGAGGCGAGGGTGCCGCGAACTTTTTCTTCGACCGAGAGCAGCGCCGTCTCGAGAATCACTTTGCAGATGGCGCCGCCGCGATGGCTGGCTTCGACCACGCCGCGAATGTCGGATTCCACGACGTCGTCCTGCCCGGATTTGAGCGCGCCGACGTTGATGACCATGTCAATCTCTTCGGCGCCGAGCTTCAGCACTTCCTCGGCTTCGAAAATCTTGACTTGCGGAAGCGTGGCGCCGAGCGGAAAGCCGACGACGGTGCAGACTTTCACTTGCGAGCCGCGAATCTGCTCGGCGGCAAGCGAGACGTACCACGGATTCACGCAGACGGAAGCGAAGCCGTAGCGCATGGCTTCCTGGCAGAGCTTGACGATATCGTTGCGGCCGGCTTCGGGCTTGAGCAGGGTGTGGTCAATCAGGCGGGCGATGTCGGCGTCGATCTTCTTGACGTCGGCGCCGGCGGAGATGCGCGCCGCGCCCGCGTCGAGGACCTTGCGCGTCTTGCGGGCGCACATTTCGGCGCATCGCTGGTCGCAACCGGGGCAAACCAGCTCGTCAATGTCGAGGCCGCAGAGCCCCTCGCTGCGCGGCGCGCCGAGATAGCTGAGGATTTCTTCGGTGATGGCCTGAACGACTTGTTCGAGCTGTTGCTGGTCCACCCCAGGCGCTCCCGTTCAGGCTTTGCGGTGGCGTTCTTCGATGGCGCGGATCTTGTCCACTCGCCGCTGGTGGCGGCCGCCGGCGAAGGGCGTGTCGAGCCAGACGGCAAGAATTTCGCGCGCCGTCTCCGCGGCAATCATGCGCGCGCCGAGCGCAAGAAGATTCGCGTCGTTGTGCTCGCGGCTGTTGCACGCGGTGACCCTATCATAGCACAGCGCCGCGCGCGCCCCCGGGACCTTGTTGGCGGCGATCGAGGAGCCGATGCCGGCGGCGTCGATCACGATGCCGCGCCAGGCGTCGCCGCGCGCGACGGCGTTGGCGACCAGTTCGGCGAAGTCGGGATAATCCACCGGGGCGGGGCCGTCGGTGCCGAGGTCGTTCACGGTGTAGCCCCAGTCGCGCAGATGATTTTTAAGCTGCTCCTTGAGTTCGTAGCCGCCGTGATCGGCGCCGATGGCGATCACGCGTCCGCGATTCGAGCCCGCTTCGCCGGGCTTCGGCTCCGCGACGCGGATGGTGATGCCACGGCTCTCGGCTTCGTCGCGCGCGAGCGGCGTGACGATCGTTTCCGGCGCGACGGTGACTTCGCCGCCATTCGCGGTGGATTCCAGATCGCGCGCCGTGAGTACCTGGCGAGGCACAGTTTAATCCGGGGGCAAGCTCAGGATGCAGACGTCTCTCAGATTGCGGTAACGCTCGGCGTAATCCAGCCCGTAGCCCACCACAAATTCGTTCGGGATTTCAAAGCCGAGGTAATCCGCCTTGACGTCCTTGATGAGACGCCGCGAAGGCTTATCGAGCAGCGCCGCGATGCGCAGCACCCGGGGCTTGCGCTGCATCAGGACGCGCTTCAGGTAATTCAGCGTCAGGCCGGTGTCGAGAATGTCTTCGACGAGGATGACGTTCAAGCCTTCGATGCTCGTGTCGAGGTCCTTGATCAGGCGGACTTCGCCGGAGGAGCGCTGGCCCTTGCCGTAGCTCGCCACGGAGATGAAATCGAGCGAGGTCTCGAGGTCAATGTGGCGGATCAGGTCGGAAAGAAAAATGCACGCGCCCTTCAGGACACCGATCAGATGGACGCGCTGACCCTTGAAGTCGCGCGTGATTTGCCCGGCGACTTCGCGCACGCGTTTTTGGATGGCCGCGTTGCGGATCAGAATTTTCAATCGTTCGCGGCCGGCGACGGGCAAGATGGAACTCCTCGCAAGCGAAGAAGGCGGCTACTCTACCCCACCCGTTTGGAGATGACAAGCCGCCGGCTGAATACAGGAACGCTCAGGCGAGGGGCAGATTGGCTTCCGCGTTCAGCGAAGCGTCAGCGAGTTCGCCCGCGAGCAGCTTGGAATACGCCGCGGCGGCGATCATCGCGGCGTTGTCGGTCGAAAGCGCGCGGCTGGGGAAATATACTTCGAAGCCGCGGAGCCGCGCTTCAGCTTCGAACGAGCGGCGAAGTTCACGGTTTGCCGCGACGCCGCCGGAAACCAGGACGGAGCGCGCGGCGTATTGCTCCGCCGCGGCCAGCGTCCGCGTCACCAAGTCGCTCACAACAGCATTTTGAAAACTGGCGACCAGATCAAGCGTGTGCTGGCTCGCGAGCGTGCCCAACTGCTCCGCCTGGCGCTCGCCGCGCGCCAGGGCCTGCTCGCGCGCCGCGATTTCCGGCTGTAATTCCGGATGGCGGCGGAGGTGATACAGAACGGCGGTTTTGATTCCGCTGAAGCTGAAGTCGTAAGGATTGCCCTTCATCTTCGGCTCGCCGAAGCGCACGGCGGAGGGATCGCCGCCGGGGGCCAGTTGATCGATCACCGGCCCGCCGGGATAGCCGAGCGCGAGCATTCTTGCGACTTTGTCGTAGGCTTCGCCGGCGGCGTCGTCGCGCGTCTGCCCGATACGCGCGTAGCGGAAACGCAGCGCGGGATGACCGTTCACCGGCTCCGCCTTCACGTCGTAGAGCACGGTGTGACCGCCGGAGACGACCAGGCAAACGGCCGGCAGTTCGGGCCGGCGCCCGGCGGCGTGCGCTTCGAGCAGCACGGCGTGGACGTGGCCTTCGAGGTGATTGATCGCGATCAGCGGACGAGCGAGCGACATCGCGAGAACTTTGCCGTAGGTGACGCCAACGAGGAGCGAGCCGATCAGGCCCGGGCCGCACGTGACGGCCACGGCGTCCACGCCGGCGAGCTGCATGTTCGCCTGCTCGAGCGCCTCGCGCACCACGGGGACAATTTGCCGGAGGTGTTCGCGCGAGGCCAGCTCGGGGACGACGCCGCCGTATTTGCGGTGCAGGTCAATCTGCGAGGCGACGACGCTCGAAAGGATGCGCTCGCCGTCAACCACGACGGCGGCCGCCGTTTCGTCGCAGGACGATTCGATGCCGAGGATGCATGCGTCGCGCAGTTCCATGTTCGTGAAAGTTTTATAGTAGCATACGCGCGTGGACCGCACGCTTCGCCATCAACTCGACGCGATCGGGCGCGATCGTCAATCCGGCGCGGCAGAGCTGGCACTGCGGGCGGCGTCCGCGGTGCAGACATGGCTCCGCCGCAACCAGCGGCCAAGCGAAGCGGAATTGCTCGATCTCGCCCGCGCCCTGCTGCTCGCGCAGCCGTCCATGGCTCCCCTGCTCCGCCTGGCCAACGAGGTTGCGCTGGGCGTGGATGCGCGCGATCCCTCGAGTACGTTGCGCAGAGCGATTGCGAATTTTCAAACTACGGTGCAGGCTGGTTCACGGAAGATCGGCAGCCTGGTTCGGAAAGGACTTCCCCGCAAGCGCGAACTATTTCTGTGCACCTATTCGTACAGCTCGACCGTGCTCCGTGCCTTTCGCGCGGCCCGTTCGAGAATCTGGTGGGTTTTCTGCTCGGAGGGGCGGCCAGGACTCGAAGGCCGACGAACGGCGGCGGAGATTGCGCGCATGGGCATCAGCGTCGGGTTGACGACGGACGCTGCCTTGTCTCTTTTTCTGGGATGCGCAGACGCGCTTGTGATCGGCGCCGACTCCGTCAGTGCCGGCGGATTTCGAAACAAGGCCGGCACATGCGCGCTGGTGCAGACGGCGCTGGCTGCCCGGAAGCCGGTTTGGGTTTTGACGGACACAACAAAGTTTCTTCCCGGCGGATTGCACTCGCCGATGCGGCAAACGTTCGGCGCTACCGGCGAGATCTGGCGGCTGCCGCCGCGCAACGTGTTCCCTCAGAACCCTTACTTCGATTTCACACCATTCGACAAGGGAATTCGATTGGCCACCGAGCGTGGATGGATGACACCGGCGCGAGTGCGGCGCGAGATGAAAACAATTCGGATTTCGCCGCGATTGCGCGGGTTGAAGGATTGACAAGACTTCGATGCGCCGCTAATGTGCGGGTTCGCGCCGATTGCCAGAGGACATGACACCTGCCCCCAAGAGAGTTCGCAAAGCCGTCCTGCCCGCGGCGGGACTGGGCACGCGTTTCCTTCCGGCCACGAAAGCCCAGCCGAAGGAAATGCTGCCGGTGGTGGACAAGCCACTGATCCAATACGCGGTGGAAGAGTGCGTTGCGTCGGGAATTGAAAACATCATCATCGTCACCGGCCGGGGGAAAAACGCGATCGAGGATCATTTCGATGCCTCGCCCGAACTCGAGCGATTTCTCGAAGAGCGCGGCCAGCCGGGCCGCGCCGAGCTTGTCCGGCGAATCAGCAATCTGGTCAGCTTCAGCTACACGCGGCAGAAAGAGCCGCTGGGGCTGGGACACGCGGTGCTGACGGCGCGGGAGCTGGTCGGCGACGAACCTTTCGCGGTTCTGCTTGGCGACGTCATCCTCGACGACGGGGTTCCGCCGACACGCGCCCTGGTCGAAGTGTACGAAGCCACCGGCATCGGCGCGATTTCGGTGCAGGCGGTGCCGCGCGAGCGCGTCGGCTTTTACGGAATCGTGGATGCACGCCCCGCCCCGGGCCAGAAGTGGGGCGAAAAACTTCTGCGCATCAACGACCTAGTCGAGAAGCCGACGCCAGCGGAAGCGCCTTCGACCCTTGCCGTCAGCGGACGATACGTCTTGCCGCCGGAAATTTTTGAGTATCTGGAGCGAACGCGGCCCGGCAGCGGCGGCGAGATCCAACTGACCGACGGCCTGCGAATGCTGGCGAAGGAAAAGGGATTGTGGGCGCTGGTGTATGAGGGAAAGTCCTACGATGCCGGCGACAAGCTGGGCTTCCTGAAAGCGACGGTCGAAATGGCGCTGAAGAACCCTGAGTTCGGCGAGGAGTTCCGCAATTATTTGCGGTCGCTGAAACCGTAGTAGAAGGATGCGCGAATCTCTCGCCGTCTTCCGGCCGAGCGCAGATGACGTAGACGAGAGAATGACGCCTGCAGCTATCGTAGCCGCAGGTGACATGGGGGAGAACGAATGATTCCGCTGCTAGTGCTCAGGCTGACTCTTGGAGTGATCGCGGCAGCGTATCCCGCAGCACAGACCGTTGTCGCGCCACAGGTCCGCACGGATGGAGTTTACTATGCGCTGGTAGACGGAACCCACGGTGATCCATCGTATCGGTATTTCCGGTTCTACAAAGACGGGACCGGACTGACTGTTGACTCCACCGGCAAGCCTTCGCAAGTGGCGGAGTGGTTCGTGAAGGGCCACGATTACGTCCAGGAAGGTAAGTGGACATTGCAGCGAGGCTTGTTGGTTCTCCGGGTCGGTTCCGAGGACAACTACACCGAGTGGAGTGGCACTGTGTCGGCCGACGGCTGGACAATGCATCCGCCTGGATTGGATCCTCTGAAATACACACTCGCCAAGGTCGTCTTCGCTCCGGAGGCAGCGGGGAATGGGCCGAAGATCGAAAACCATTTCAAGACCACAAACGCGTTATCTTATGACGACGCAGGCCGGCTGAACGGTGTGACCACGACGCTGGAGATCGTGGCCACGGATCCGAACGGAGGCGCGCTCACCTTTGAATGCACTGCAAGCTCGGGCCCGGGCACGATCAAGACCGAGGGTGCCAAGTGCATTTGGGACCGGCCGATCGATATGGGACAGCCGGGAAACGGGGTCGTTACCGTCGTCGTGACGAACAGCAAGGGGATCAAGACCTCGCACCAGTTCGTGTTCTGACCTGACTAACCGAGCTTCCCCTGGAGGTTTGTCGGCAAGGCTCGCGATGGACTTGCGCTGCCTACAGAGATCCCTGGCTTCGCGGCCGTGTCCAGCCGAGTGAATCCGCGACATAGGCGCCGAGCGCACTCAACACAGCGGCGAGAACGAATAGTGTCACCAGTTGCCGGGCTCCCTGGAATCGGAAGAATTCAGCCCACCCGCCGAAGGGGTAAGGATGCATTGCGGTGGCGATGGCTGCGAACGACACCGCAACGAGGAAATAGCAGGCGGCAAACGTGAGCGCAGCCGAAAGTACGCCACGGCGCGACGCGCCCGCCGGCCTCCCGCGAGACCAAGCTGAGTGAAGAATCAATCCTCCCAAGAATGGTGCGAGGAGAATGCAAATGGGGACGATACTTTCCGGCCATCCACGCTGGAACCAACTCAACACATCGTGGTGACGATGGATGAAGACCTCCAGATAGCTCTGAGGATCGAATCCGTAGCGGGCATCGAAGGAGGTGGTGATGGCCGGAATTCCCCAAACAACAAAAAACGCTGCCAAGACCGCTTCCAAAATTCCCAGGAAGGATTTCATATCGCCTCCTCAGCCCGAAGCTCCGAGCTGGATTTCAGGCGAGCGGCATTATATCTCGGGGCGCTGCCCAGACAAGACCTCTCAAGCCAATCGCCGAGTTTCTCGCGGCGAGTTACTCCTTTTTGGATTTGGCGGGGGTTTCTTTCGAGCTGGAGGCTTTCTTGGAGGTTTTTTCGGAGGAGGAAGCCGAAGAAGACGCTTCGGGAGAGTCGGGCTTTGCGTCCGAGCCGGCGCTCTTGCCGGCGTAATCCGTCACATACCAGCCGGAACCCTTGAACTGAATTGCAGGAGCGGACGCCATTCGCGCCGCCTTGCGGCCACACTTCGGGCACTTCTTGGTGTCGGCAGCCGTGACGTTTTCGATTTTTTCGAAGCGGTGACCGCACTTCACACATTTGTATTCGTACATCGGCACAGCAGCAACCTCCCAGATTAAGTTGCGAAAAGAAAATGGTACCACGATGCTCGCGTGGTCGCATGTTCCACACGTCCATTTTGACGAAGCCGGCAACGCCGGCGACGAACACACGTTGCTGAGGGCCTGTGCTAGACTCTGTGCAGCGGCGAAGCGTTTACGGTCTCCGCTTTCTCCCGATGAATGCGACAGCCAAAGCTCGACAGACGACCGGATGTCTTTACCTAGTGGCCACGCCGATCGGCAACCTGGAGGACATCAGCCTGCGCGCGTTGCGACTCCTGAAAGAAGTCGATTTGATCGCCTGCGAAGATACGCGCCAGACGATGAAATTGCTGACACACTTCGGGATCCGAAAACGCCTGGAGAGCTACCACGAACACAACGAGATGACGCGGGCACCGGAACTGGTGATCGAGCTGGAACAGGGCGCAAAGATTGCGCTGGTAAGCGACGCGGGGACGCCCGCGATTTCCGATCCGGGGCACAGGCTGGTCACGCTCTGCCTGCGCCATGGAATTCCAATTGTGCCCGTACCGGGAGCATCTGCGCTGGTGGCGGCGCTGGCGGCGTCGGGCCTGCCGACCGAGGAGTTCAGTTTTCACGGGTTTCTGCCAGCACGGCAGGGAGAACGCCGCAAAGCACTGAGGGCATTGGCGAGCCTCGAACGGACTCTAGTGTTTTACGAAGCGCCGCACCGGATCGTCGAAACGCTGGAGGACGCGCTCGATGTACTCGGCAACCGCCCGGCGGTGATCGCGCGGGAAGTCACGAAGTTGCATGAAGAGTTTCTGCGCGGACCCTTGCAGGAACTTTTCACGCTGTGCGAAAAGAAACCGCCGCGCGGGGAGATCACGCTGCTGATTGGTCCGGAAGACCATGCCGTGGCCGAAGCGAAGTCCACGCAAACCGCCGAGGCCAAGGTTCCGCTCGCCCAGCGCGTCCAACAGATCATGCGCGGGCAGGACATGGACCACAAGGCCGCGCTCAAGCAGGCGGCGCGCGAGCGCGGGCTCACCAAGCGCGAAGCCTACAAGCAACTTCTCGTTTCCCGCGGGAACGGGAATTCGTAAGGCCAGCCGGATACAACACCACCCTGCACGCCTGTTGAAGAAACATTTTTCATTGTGATGCTGAGGGTGCGGCGACCTTGTGCCCTAGCGGTGGAACTTCGTTGCAAGTGTCGGCGATTGCTTCGACGGTGAGATCCTTCACCCATCCTCATCGGATGGGTTCAGGATGACAGTCGCGCTTACAGAGAGGACAGCGGAAGACGTTCCGGATCGATGGGCCTGGTTAGTTCGGGGCTGGGGATGTGACGGAGGATGCGAAGAAGGCGTCCACGCGGGCGAGAACTTCGCCAGGCGTGCGGGCGGTGTGAACCTGCCGGCGCAGTTCGGCGCCATTGCGCACTCCGTGGGTAAACCAGCAGGCGAACTGCTTCATCTTGCCGATGGCGTCCGGCCAGTTTGTTTCAGCAAGTGAACGGAAGTAGCCGGAGAGCAGGCGGTAGCGATCACTCTCGCTGGGCTCGTCGAAGCAGCCGGTTGCGACGTACTGCTCGATCTGGCGGAAGATCCACGGATTGGTGGAAGCGGCGCGGCCGATCATCACGGCGTCGCAGCCGGTCTCGCGGACCATGCGGATCGCGTCTTCGGGTACGCGGATGTCACCGTTGCCGATGACGGGGATACGAACGGCTTGTTTTACAGAACCGATCAAGCGCCAATCGGCTTCGCCGCTGTAGCCCTGCACGCGAGTCCGAGGATGGACGGCGATGGCTTCGATGCCGGCCTGCTCCGCCATCTTCGCGACATCCAGAGCGACGATGTTGCCGTCGTCCCAGCCGGAGCGAATCTTGATGGTGAGGGGAATGCGCACGGCGGCGCGGACCGTGCGCAGTAATTCTTCGAGCAGCGGCAAGTCCCGCAGCAAGCCGGAGCCACCACACTTCACAACTTTTTTTGCCGGGCAGCCGAGGTTGATGTCCACCGAATCGAAGCCGAGGTCTTCGGTGAGCGCGGCGGCTTCCGCCATGACGCGAGGATCGGCGCCGAAAATCTGCGCCGCGATGGGATGCTCGTCCTCGTCGAAATAGAGATAGCGCAATGTGCGGGCGGCGTTGCGCGTGACGCCATCGGCGCTGGTAAACTCCGTCATGATCAGCCCGCAGCCGCCCAGGCCGCGAATCACGCGGCGAAACACGGTGTCGGTGACGCCGGCCATGGGTGCGAGGAGTACGGCCGGGCGAATCGCAAGGTTGCGGATTTTCAGTTCAGCGGGAAACATGACGTGTCAGAGAAGCGCGGCATCGAGTCTTCCCGGGGGAACCTCTTCCTCGGGCGATTGATCGGGCGCTTGCTCGGGAACGGGCTGTGGCGCGGGCTCCGGCTTGATTTCCACCGGGGAGGCGACGCGCGCGGGCGCAGGCTTCGGCAAAGGCTGCGTCCGCACCGGCCGTGGGGCCGCCTCTACAGACGCGGTGATCGAGCCGGTGCGCAATTGCGCGACGGCGACCTCGACTTTGCCGCCAAAGAAATTCTCGACCACCTGTCCGAGTGCATGTGTCCGTGCATCCTCGGCGCTCAAATTCGCGCGATAGAGATAGGCGCGGCCGACTTTGTGGCGTTCGACGACGCCCTTGCGCGCGAGACGGTCCATGATGGTCATGATGGTGGTGTAGGCGCGCGGGCGGCGCTGCGCCAGCCGTTCGCGAATGTCGCGCACGCTGGCTTCTCCCATGGGCCAGAGCGCGTTCATGCAGTCGAGCTCGAGCGGCGCGAGCTCGAGGAGCGACTTGCGCAGGCCATGTCCTCTTCCACTTGTGATGTCCAGAGCCATGTTCATCGCTTTGCCGATTGTGATTTCGAAGCGGGCGGCGGGGCTTGGGCCGCATCCTCACGGAGAAACTCTTCCGCTCGCAACAGCGCGCGGCGGAACGCCGGGTTGCGCGCCGTCCAATCGCCTTCCCCTTCGGGCGATGCGAGGGACGCGCGAACGGCGGCCATCTTCGAATCCATATCGTCGAGATAATGCAAGAGAATCGCTTCACGGAACATCGGCGGACGCGGCGAGCCGAATTCCAGCGTGCCGTGATGGCTGACGAGCAGATGCTCGACGAGAGTGCGCAGCTCCGGCGGAAAACCCTCGATCGCGTCCATCTTTTTTCGAAGCAGCGCCAGGGCGATCACGATGTGGCCGAGCAACTCGCCCTCGGTGGTATAGCTGAACCCGCGGGCGTAACTGAGCTCGTCGATTTTTCCAAGGTCGTGGAGGATGGCGCCGGTGTACAGCAAGTCGGCGTTCACGTCCGGATAGTGCGCGGCGGAGGCACGCACCAGGCCGCAGACACTCACGATGTGTTCGAGGAGGCCGCCGATGAACGCGTGGTGCATGGTCATCGCGGCGGGAGCGCGCTTCAGCTTCGGGACAATGGCGGGATCGTCCACGACACTCGCGAGCAAGCGGCGCAGCCAGGGATTTTTCACTGCGGCGATCGATTCGCGCAGAGAGGCGTAAAGCTGTTCGATATTCTGTTTGGTATGCGGAAGAAAATCCTCGAGATCGTAGTCACGCTCCGCGACGGGCAACACCTGCTCGACGGTCAATTCGTTCTTGCCGCGATAGACTTTCACGCGGGCGCGGACTTTGACAATGTCGTCGCGCTCGAAGGTTGTGGCGACTTCGGAGAAGTTGTCCCACATCTTGGCTTCAATCGAGCCGGTGCGGTCCGCCAGCTCGAGCTGGAGCCACGATTTCCCCGTATTCGGGGAAGTGCGAATCTCTTTTTCGCGAACGAGGAAAAGGGAGTTGACCGGCTGATCGGCCTGAAGGTCCGCGACGTAAGCGGATTTCATGGGCGGCCTACTTGCCCTTCTTCGATTTCTTCGGCGACTTCTGTTTGGAGTCCGGGGTAGGCTGCGTCTCTGCGATCACCGTGTTTCCGGCGACCGCGGCCGAATCCACGTATCCCGGCTTGATCACCAGGTAGCTCTGTTCGCGCAACTCCGCGAGATAGCTGCGAAGCTCCGGCTCCATGCGCTCCATGAAGAGTTTGTTGGCGATTTCGTTTGCCACTTTTTCGAGCGGCTGCAATCCCGCCTGATAGTGTTCGTTCACCCGAAAGATTTCAAAGCCGGATTTCGTGCGGATGACGTCCGTCAGGTCGCCGCGATTCATTTTGAACACGACGTCTTCGAGCTGCTTGGAAAGCTGGCCGACTTGGTAGACACCCAGGTCGCCGCCGTCTTTTCCGGTCGGCCCGTCGGAGTAGCGCCTGGCGAGCTCGGCAAAATCTTCACCCTTCTTGAGGCGAGCGAGATAATCGCCGGCTTTCTTTTCGAGGGCAGGAATCTCGTCGGGGCCTTTTCCCTGCGCGCTCACAAGAATCTCGCTCAAGAAAATCTGCTCCGGGCGGTTGAAGTCACTTTTGTGATCTTCGTAATACTTATTGATCGATGCGTGATCGATCGCGATCCGCGAGCCCACTTCGCGGTGGATCACTTCCTGTGTCAGGAGCTTGTTGCGGATGACTCTCTTGTAGTCTTCCCAAGGGACGCCGGCGGAATCGACAGCCTTCTGAAGCGCCTCCAGGCTCGGCAGGTTGTTCTGCTGGCGAATCTGGTCGAGGCGCTTGATGAGCTCGGTCTCGACGGTGATGTCCATGTCCTTGGCACGCTGAACGAGCAAGGACTGGTCAATCAGATCGCGGAGCACGTCTTTCTCGTGCTGCTTGATGGTGTCCTCGACCTGAGAAGCCGGACAGGAAGGGCAGTCCTGCTTCACCTCATCCCGCATGGAGCTCTGGGCTTTCTCGAAGTCCGCCCGTGTAATGATGTCATTATTGACGCGGGCGACGATTTCCTCGATGACCTTGCCCTGCCCCTGCGCCATCACCAAGCCCGGCAGGAGCACAGCGGCCAGCCCTGCCGCCATCCATGGTTTGTTCATCATGTTGTCCTTGCGAAAAATTCTATCGCTATGGTTGTAGTTGGAGCAATACGTTTCTGGCCGCCTGGGTGACGGACTCCCGCTCGCGCGGCGCCGCTACCCAGAGCAGTCCCGTTGGGTCGAGGCGCAGACCCTTTTTCGCGCGAAGCAATTTCACGACCCGTTCAGGCTTCACGGGCGTCTCGTCGTGAAACTTGATGGCCAGTTGATCGCCGCGGCGCTCGATGGATGCGACGAGCATCTTTTCGCAAAGCCCCTTGAGAGCGGCATAGTCGAGCAAATTCAGCACGGCGGGCGGCGGCGGGCCGAACCGGTCCTCGAGTTCGCGACGCACTTCCGCCTGCTCCTCTTCCGAAGAAACACCGGCCACCCTTTTGTAGATGCGGAGCCGCAGGTTCTCGCTTTCAATGTACTCCGGTGGGATGCGGATATCGAGCCCCAGGTTGAGCGTGGCGCGAAGTTCTGGCTTTACGGCTTCGCCCTTGCGCTGGGCCACGGCGCGCTCGAGCATCTGGCAGTACATGTCGAAGCCCACTGCCCCGATGTGGCCATGCTGCTCGCGGCCGAGGAGATTGCCAGCACCACGGAGTTCCAAATCCAGCGCGGCGATGCGGAAGCCCGCGCCAAGATCGCTGAATTCCTTGAGAGCCGCCAGCCGCTGGCGCGCCAGCGAAGAGAGAGAGCCCTCCGGCGGAACGAGCAGGTAGGCATAGGCGCGCTGGTTGGAACGGCCGACGCGGCCGCGAAGCTGATACAACTCCGCGAGGCCGAGCCGGTCGGCACGGTTGATCAGGATCGTGTTGGCGCGGGGAATATCGAGGCCGTTTTCGATGATGGTGGTGGCGACGAGCACGTCGGCATCGCCGCGAACGAATTGCAGCATCACTTTTTCGAGATCCGCTTCCTTCAGCTGGCCGTGGCCGACGACGACGCGCGCTTTCGGGACCAGCCGCTTCACCATGGAGGCGAGCGAAAAGATGGACTCGACGCGATTGTGGACGAAGAACACCTGACCATGACGCGCCAATTCTTCTTCGATGGCGCGCTGGACCAGCGTTTCCTGGAAGGGCGCGACGACGGTTTGAATCGCGAGGCGGTCCTTGGGCGGCGTTTCGATGACCGACATGTCGCGCAAGCCGGCGAACGACATGTGCAGCGTTCGCGGGATGGGCGTGGCCGACATGGTGAGCACGTCCACGTTGTGCCGCAGCTCCTTCAGCCGCTCCTTGTGAGCCACGCCGAAGCGCTGTTCTTCGTCGACGACAAGAAGGCCGAGGTCGTGGAAGCGAACATCTTTCGAGAGCAAGCGATGCGTGCCGATGACGACATCCACCTTGCCGGCTTCGAGGGCCTCGAGCGTCTGCTTCTGTTCCCGCGCGCTGCGGAAGCGGCTGAGCATTTCGATTCGCACCGGGAAGGCGGCAAAACGGCGCTTGAAGGTTTCGTAGTGCTGAAACGCGAGGACGGTGGTGGGGGCGAGCACGGCCACCTGCTTCGAATCGGAGAGTGCTTTGAACGCGGCGCGCATCGCCACTTCCGTTTTACCGTAGCCGACATCACCGCAGAGGAGGCGGTCCATCGGGAGGGGCAATTCCAAATCGTGCTTCACGTCTTCGATGGCGCGCGCCTGGTCGGGCGTTTCTTCGAATTCGAAGGCGTCCTCGAATTCCTTCTGCCAGGTCGTGTCGGCGGGGAAGGAATGTCCCGCGCCGGCCTTGCGGGCGGCGTACAGCGCGAGCAGCTTCTGCGCCAGGTCGCTGACGGATTTCCGCACGCGGCTTTTGCGCGCTTCCCACTGCTGGCCGCCGAGGCGGTCGAGTTGCGGCACGGCGCCGCCGAGCGATTGATACTTTTGGACGAGGTCGAGCCGCGCCAGCGGGACGTAGAGGCGCGCGGCGTCCGCATAATGCAGCAACATGAATTCGCCGTTGACGCCATCCACCGCCACCTCGCGCAAGCCTTCGAATTTGCCGATGCCGTGGTCCACGTGCACCACGTAGTCGCCCGCCTTGAGATCGGAGAAGTCGCTGAAGAAGCTGGCGGTCTTTGCGCGCCGCTTCGCGCGCGCGGGCGCCGGAAGAGTTGCGAAGATGTCGCCGCTGCCATAGAAGACAAGCCGACAATCGGGGATGACGACACCCTCGGAGAGCGGGGATTTGATGAGCACAACGGCCGGGACGCTGCCGCCGCTCGAATCCTCCGCGAGGCGCGTGACGGTCGCGCTCTCTTCGAGCTCGCCAAGCCGATAGGGCAGCTCATATTCGTGGCAGATGTCGGCCAGGCGTTCGAGCTCGCCCGTACTCGCGCCGGAGACGATGACCTGCTCATCCGCTTCCAGGCGCCCGCGTACCTCGGCCATGAACGCGGCGATGTTGCCGTGGTAGCGGGTCGTCGGCTGCGTGAGCAACGTCTTCCGCGACTCATCGGGGCGCTCGATGCCGAGCCGCTCGAGAGCGAGGCGCGGCACCCGTGCCACCGCTTGCAGCCATTCGTCGGCGGAGAGAAAAAAACGATCGGGGGGCGCGATGATTGGCGCGGAGGCGTTGTCGCGGGTGTTTTCGTAGGCCTCGCGGAGGCGGCGCTGGAATGCCTCAATGGCTGTTGCGAGCAATTCCGGCTCGTCTTCGATCACGCAGGCGTTTGCGTTGAGTACCAGGAGATGAGAATCCGGCGCCGCGGTAGAGCTTGTCCGAAATTCCCAGCCGGGAGAAAAATCGGGCGCCGAGGAATCCTCCTCGAGTGTCAATCCATCGGCGCGGCGAGGATAGTCAGTGAGCGGCAGAAGAATGGCGCGACCGATGGGGCCGGTGGAACGCTGCGAGCTGGGGTCGAATTCGCGCAGGGATTCCACCGTGTCGCCGACCAATTCGAGGCGGATGGGCCGGGGGGATTCGGGGGAAAAGGCGTCCACGATGCCGCCACGCACCGCGAATTGCCCCGGCATTTCGACGATGGCGGAGCGCTCGTAGCCGACGCTGGCGAGATGCGCGAGCAAGGCATCGAGAGAGATTTCCTGGTCGTGCGCGACCTCGGCCGCAAGGCCGCGGTAGAAATCCGCCTCGCGCAGGCGCTGGAGCGCGGCGGAGGCAGGTGCAACTACGATGTCCGCTTCGCCACTGGTGAATCGCCAGAGGGCCACGGCGCGCGCCTCGGAGATTTCGGGGTGCGGCGACATGCCGCTGTACGGGAGCACGTCGTGCGCGGGAAATGCCGTGACGCGCGAGGCAGGCCTGTTGGAAAGCGCGCGATAGAAAAAACGCAGCGGCTCGACGAGCTCCTCGGCGCGCTGGTTTGATTCCGTGAGGAGAATGACCGGCCGGCCGAGCGACGCTTCCACCAGAGCCGCCACGAGTGCTTTCGCGGGATCCGTGAGGCCGGATAGCCGCGCTTCCGAAGCCGCTGCTTGTCCAGCGGTGAGGGCCGCCGCGGCGCGGCGCAGCGCGTCGATGGACTCCTCCACCGCGGGGCGGCGCCCGACGCGCGCGAGAAGCTCTGCCACCAGAGGAAGAATCATGAGGCGGAGTTGCGAATCCGTTGGATCAGGCTGGTTGTGGAGTAGCCGGGCTCGAGCGGAATCGAAACCACTCGCCCGCCTGCCGCTTCGACTTCTTCGCGGCCGACAACTTCCTCCGGGCCCCAGTCGCTGCCTTTGACGAGAACGCCGGGCAGCACACGTGCAATCAGGCGCTGCGGCGTGGGCTCATCGAAAATGACGACGAAATCCACGGCTTCGAGTGCCGCCAGGATTTCCGCGCGCTCGTCCTGCGGGGTCACGGGGCGGCCAGCGCTCTTGTTGGCACGGACGCTCGCGTCGCTATTGATGGCGACGATGAGGGCGTCGCCGAGCGAGCGCGCCTGTTCGAGCAAGCGGATGTGGCCCGGGTGCAGCAAATCGAAGCAGCCGTTGGTGAAGACGATGCGCCGGCCGTTGCGTTTTAGCCCGGCCGCGAGCAGAATCAGCTCGTCTTGCATCACTACGCGCCCCAAAACGCCTCCCAGGAATTGCCCAATTCAAAATTCTATCATGTTGCTTCGGTGCTCCGGTGAAACGCTACGAAGTGGTGCTTGCGATCGTGGGCGCGTTGCTGGTCCTCTGGGGCGCGCGAATAATCAGGCGGTGGCCCGTCGGAGTTCAGCAGACCATTCTCGAGGGCACCTGCCACCTGCCGGCGACGGTGATGGACCCTCACGTCACGAAGAGGAGCGGGACCGCGATTGTGATTCATGGCCTCTCGGCCAACCGGCGGATCATGCGGGAAACGGGAAACTGGCTCCTCTTCAATGGACTTCGCGTTTATCTGATTGACCTGCCGGGGCACGGCGACAACGCCGAACCGTTCACCTATGCGCGGGCGGAACAGTGCGCCACGGAGGCCGTGGAAGCGCTTGCACGCCGGGGCGAGATCAGCCCCGAAAACACAATTCTGGTCGGGCACTCGATGGGAGGAGCCATCGCCGTGCGATTGGCCGATCGATTTCCAGTGATCGCTACGGTCGCTATATCTCCCGCTCCGATGATTCTGCCGAAGCGCATGCCTGCGAACTTGCTTGTATTCAGCGCGCAATTTGATCTTCCGTTGCTCAGACAACAGGCGACAGAGCTCGAAGGAGCAGCCGGCGGCGTGCGCGACCGATTGCCGGATTTTCAGCAGCGGAGGGCGTTCCGGCTCTCCCAAATTCCGCATGCTTCTCACACCAGCCTACTTTTCGACTTGCGGGTGGGACGTGAGATTTTGTACTGGGCCTGGAACGCTCTCGGTACCGGGAAGGAAGCTCACCTGGTTCCCTTTCAATCCAATACATCACAAACGGCATCCATAGATCCGCAGGACACGGTCAGAGGATCGGCCCTTGGCGTTGTTGGGCTTCTGCTGATGTTTCCGCTGGTGGCGAGCACGATGGTCGCAGTTTGCGGAGCGCGGGGCGAAGCAGTGCAGGTTGAGAGGCCGCCGGTGGCGCGGTCTATCCTGAGATGGGTCATTGCAGCGCTTTTCGCGGTTTGCGTGCTGCATTACTTCGTGCCGCTTTGGTTCGTGCACATCTTCACCGGAAGCTATCTCGCTTCCCTGCTGCTGGTAGCCGCAATCGTCGTGGCGCTGCTGGATCGAGGTGCGGTGAGGTCGCTGTTCGCGTGCAGCCCGCGAGCGGGGATTGCGGCGGTTTTGCTGGGCCTTGCGACGATGCTGGGGATCGGGGCGTGGCTCAACTGGCAGCTTACGGACGCCTGGTTGAACGGAGCGCGGTGGTGGAGGCTTGCACTGCTCTTCCTCCTCCTGATTCCCTACCAGTTCGTCGAGGAGGCCGCGCTCGGCGCTCTACCGGAGCTCCGCGATCGCAGCAAGCGCGCGTCGCGCTTCGGACTCTTTCTGCTGCTTCGGCTGATTCTGTGGCTCGCTGCCATCTTCGCTCTCTATGTTTTTCTCAGCGGGCAAATCCTGATTCTGCTGATGGGCGTGTACTTTGCGGCATTTTCCATCTTGCAACGCCTGGCCGCCGATGGTGTTCGAAGACGCACGGGCTCCGCGGCAGCCGCTGCTGCCTTTGGTGCTATACTGGCCGCTTGGTTCATCGCGGCGGTGTTTCCGCTGACATAACCAATTCCTCATGCAAGAAATTGCCATTGTGGGCGGCGGCCCGGCCGGGGCGCTGTGCGGCGAACGGCTGGCCAGCGCAGGATTCGGCGTCACGCTGTTCGACGAACACCTGGCGTGGGAAAAACCGTGCGGCGGCGGCCTGACGCACAAAGCCATCGAAGCGTATCCTTTCCTGCTGTCGAGCCCGCATCCGAAGAAAATCGTGCACACGGCGGAGCTGATTTCGAGCCGGGGGCAGCGCGCGCGGTTCGACATGAGCCGGCCGATCGTCATATATTCGCGAACCGTGCTGAACGGCCTGCTGCTCGACCGGGCGACCGCGGCGGGTTGCTCGGCCTTTCGCTCGCGCGTTACCTCGGTGAACACGGACGGAGAACGCGTAAACCTGACGGCGGCAGGGGCCGAGTATTCGGCCGACTTCGTGGTGCTCGCGGCAGGGGCGCGCAATACGCTGCTTCCGGCGACCACTCCGCTGCGCCAGCAGGACCTCGAGATGACGCTCGGCTACTTCATCCCCGTTGAGGATGACATCCTGAAGGTGAAATTCCTTCAGGGGTTCGAGGGGTATCTGTGGTCCTTCCCACGGGCCGATCATCTCTCGGTGGGCATCTGCGGAAAAATGACGCGGCATTCGAGCCAGGAGTTGCGCGATCATCTCGACCGGTTCGTGCAGGAAGAAGGCTTATCCACCGAAGGCGCGCGGTTTTATAGCCACGTGCTGCCGTCGCCGCAGGCGGAAACGCTGCGGCACCGGCGGATCGTGGGGCGCAACTGGGCGCTGGTGGGCGACGCGGCCGCGTGCGTGGACCCAATTACGGGCGAAGGGTTGTACTACGCGCTGCGCTCGGGCGATCTGCTGGCGCAGGCGCTGGCTGTCGGACAGCCGGAGAAATTTCCGGCGCGGCTGCGGGCGGAGTTTTCCGCCGATCTGGAAATTGCGGCGCGCATCGCCAGAACCGTCTTTTGCGGGCGATTTCTCGGCGGCGCAGTGACAACGCGGATGGTGCAGTTCATGCGCCGCAGCGCGACGTTTCGCGATTTGATGTGCGATGTGTTTTCCGGGGCGCAGGATTACCGCAGCCTGAAACGCCGGCTCTGGGCGCAGCTCGGCATCACCATGGGCGAGTTCGTGAAGAGCTGGATCGAGCCGCAGATTGCCGCTTCGAGCGAGAGAAGGCCGGCGCGATGAGCAAGGCCAGCGAGCCCCACACGGCCGAGTTGAAAATCGGCCTGCACGCCTCCGTGGAGAAAACCGTTCCGCGCGACTGGACGATCGCGGCGTATGACCCGCGGCTACCGGACGTGCTCTCCACGCCAGCGATGATCGGGATGATGGAGTTGGCGGCGGCGCAGGCAGTGCAGCCCGCTCTTCCACCGGGCACGATCACGGTCGGCACGCGGATTGAAGTAGACCACTTGAAGGCTGTCCCCGCAGGCGCGCACGTGCGCGCGACGGCGCGGCTGGCGGCCCACGATGACCGTTTTCTGGTCTTCGACGTCGAAGCGCGCTCGGGCGATCATGTGATCGGCCGCGGACGCGTGTATCGCGCCGTGGTCGAGCCGGTCAGTTTCCACGCCAAAGCCAACCAGCGCGCAAAGTCGTAGCGCACGTTCGCAGCATTCTCCGATTTATAGAGCAATGGGTGCGGCGCAGCCCTAGGGTTGCAAAACAATCGCGGAGGCGCTGCGAAAAGCGAAGTAGAAGCTAAAACATAGGGCGGCGAGAGGTCGGCTTGCTACCGGCGGCGGCTACGCGCACCGGCGGGGTGAGCGTGGCCATTTTGCGGATCATGGCGAGGACCAGCTTCTTGTCTTCCTCGGTGAGCGAGGTGCTGTATTTCTTGATGTCGGCAAGAAACCGGATTTCCTCTTCCGAAAGTTCACCGAGCATCTTCCGAGTCTCCCGGTCCTGTTGCGTATCCGTGCCGGGGAAGAAATCGGCGAGGCTGATTTCCATGGCCTCGGCAATTTTTGCGAGGGTTTCGAGGGACGGAACGGTGTGACCGTTCTCGACGCGGGAGAGATAGCAGCGAAGAAGGCCGGTGCGGCGCTCGATATCGCCCTGCGAAAGCCCGCGCTCGCCCCGGTAGGATCGGATGACTTCACCGATATTAACTTTGGGTTTTTCTTTCGGCATCGGCCACGTCTCAGTGCCAAACAGCGCGTATCTTACGCAGCAGAACTCCCACGGGCAAGGAGAATCTTGCCCAAGGAGTCAACAGTTGCTACACGACGCCAGCGCCTGTGTTTCTGCCGTTACCGTCCGCTGGACGGTGATGGCGCGACCGTGAAGGGCTGATCGAGCTTGAATTCGAGCAGCGTTTCGCTGGGCACCTTCACCTTCTCGCCGTGCGTGAAAACCTGAACGCCGGTGCCTGCTGCTGCGCCGACACCGGCGCCGATGGCCGCCCCTTTGCCACCGCCGGCAATCGCCCCGATCACCGCGCCGATGGCCGCGCCGCCGCCAATCCGTTGGGTGCTTTGTTTCCCGCGTGACTTGCCGGCGACATCGTAGTCGCTGGTGACGATCGGCTGCAGTTGGCCGTTAATCGTGATGCCGGTGAGTTCAAGGCGCAGTTCGGAGCGGCCTGCAATTTTGCCGGCGGACTTCGCCTGGCTCAATCGTCCGACCACGTCGGCGTCCTTAGGGGCGACGACCGTGTCGCCGATGACGAGCGGGTCCGCAAGGCTCGCGTGGAAAATGTCGCCCACTCTGTTCGTGGACGAATCGATGCTGTCGATCATGCGCACGAGAATCGCGGTTCCAGCGGGCACCGTAATCGCCTGGCCGGCCGGCGCGGTGGTTGCAGTCGGCTGCGAAGCCGCCGGCTGCGAGTCATTCGCCGCGGTGGCGTTAAAACTGAGGCTCAAAACATCCTTGGTGTCGAAGACTCGCTCTTTGCCATTGACGAGGAAGCGAATGTGGAATTCGGAGCCGCCCAGAAATTTGCCCTCGATCAGGCGGCCATCCCTCATTTCAAGCGTATCGGCCCAAGCGGTGAGGCTGAGCACGAACACGCCCAGAACCGCAAGAAGCAGATTGCGGAGAACTTTCGATTTCATGGTGCAACCCCCAGTGATGAAGTTGAAGCTTACAAATGGCAGTGATGCCGGACCGGGAGGAGCTCCGCTGCACTGCTTGCACGCTTCTGACAATCCTTATGATACCGCAACGCGGGTGAAGGGCGACAGAATCCGGCGGGGCGGCAGGCGCCGCGAGGGAAGAACCACGCGGCCAGCGCAGGCCCCGCGGCACGTGCCCTACAGCACAAACCCCGCGGAAGCATCCTTGACCCACTGCGGCTCGTTTCGTACTTTAGATGCGCTCTCGGATAAATCCATCCCTACCGGCAGCCCGACACGGAGGCGAAATGGCTGAGTTTGACCCGCAGATCCTGAACGAGAAACCTGTGCCACCGCCGGAGGAATTTTCGAAGCGCGCCCGCGTGCATTCGCTCGATGACTATCGGGCGATTTACGACCGGGCGCTGAAAGACCCTGAAGGCTACTGGGGCGAGCAGGCCAAGCTGCTCGATTGGTTCGAGCCGCCGAAGAAAACACTCGAATGGGATTTGCCGCACGCGAAATGGTTCGTTGGCGGCAAGCTCAACGTCTCTTACAACTGCCTGGACCGCCACCTTAAGCAAAACGGCAACAAGCCCGCGCTGCTCTGGGAAGCGGAAGACGGCAAGACGCTCCAGCTCACGTACTGCGAGCTGCACGCGCGCGTCTGCCGGTTCGCCAATGCCCTGCTCTCGCTCGGTGTGAAGCCCGGCGATTGCGTGGCGATTTATCTGCCGATGATCCCGGAGCTGCCGATCTCGATGCTGGCCTGCGCGCGGATCGGAGCGGTGCATTCGGTCGTCTTCGGCGGATTCAGCGCGCCCGCGCTCGCCGATCGCATCCAGGATGCGGGCGCAAAGCTGCTGATCACCGCCGACGGCGGCTATCGCCGCGGCCGCGTGGTTCCGCTCAAAGAAACGGCGAACGCGGCCGCCGACAAGTGTCCGACCATCGAGCACGTCGTAGTCGTGCGCCGCACCGGCGAAGAAGTGGATTGGAAAGGCGGCCGCGATCTGTGGTGGCATGAGCTGGAAGAAAAAAATGCGAAAGATTGCCCCGCGCCGCCCTTCGACGCCGAGCATCCTCTCTATGTCCTCTATACCAGCGGCACCACCGGGAAGCCGAAAGGCGTGCTGCACACTTCCGCCGGTTACCTGCTCCAATGCGCCTGGTCCATGCAGCTTGTTTTCGACCTGCGCGACAACGATGTGTTCTGGTGCACCGCAGACATCGGCTGGGTCACGGGACACAGCTACATCGTCTACGGCCCGCTCGCGAATGCCGCCAGCATCGTGATGTACGAAGGCGCGCCCGACCATCCCCGCCGCGACCGATTCTGGGAAATCATCGAGCGCTACAAGGTAACGATCTTCTACAGCTCCGCTACCGCCGTGCGCGCGTTCATGCAATGGGGCAAGGAATGGATCGAGAAGCACGACTTGTCGTGCCTGCGCCTGCTCGGCACCGTCGGCGAGCCCATCAATCCCGCGGCGTGGAAGTGGTATTCCGAAGTCATCGGAAAGAAGCGCTGCCCGATCGTAGATACGTGGTGGCAGACGGAGACGGGTTCCATTCTGATTTCGCCGCTGCCCGGCGCAATACCCACGAAGCCCGGCTCGGCAACTCTGCCGCTCCCCGGCGTCGCCGCCAAAGTGGTCAATTTGCAAGGCCAGCCGGTGAAGCCGGGCGAGACGGGCTATCTGGTCATCGAAAAGCCCTGGCCTTCGATGCTGCGCACGATTTACGGCGATGACGAGCGCTACCGCCGCGACTACTGGAGCCGCATCCCCGGCGTCTATTTCACGGGCGATGCCGCGCAATGCGACGCCAGCGGCTATTTCTGGGTGCTCGGCCGCGTGGACGACGTCATTAAGGTGGCCGGGCACCGGCTCAGCTCGATGGAAATCGAAAGCGCGCTGGTGAGCCACCCGTCGGTGGCGGAAGCAGCCGTGGTTGCGCGGCCGGATGAGATCAAGGGCGAGGCGATTGTCTGCTTCGTCACGCTGCGCGCGGGCCAGACGCCCTCCAGCGAGCTGCGCGCCATGTTGATGGAGCACGTCGTGGGCGCCATTGGCACGATCGCGCGCCCCGCCGAAGTTCGCTTCGCAGACATGCTTCCGAAAACGCGCAGCGGAAAAATAATGCGCCGCCTGCTGCGCGAGCTTGCGGAGAAGGGCGGCATTTCCGGCGACACCACGACGCTCGAGGATCTTTCCGTGATTGAGCGCCTCGCCCGGCAGCAAGGCCGCGACGAGGCATGACATTGCAGGCTATGCAGAAGGCTCGAAAAGTTTCGCAGCAACGCGGGTAACCAGCCCGCGCGGCGTCAGCCGCTGCCCTTCAACTCCGAGCCAGTTGCCCAGACCGGAAATCACGCAGCTTTTTCCTTTCGCGAGAGCGTTGAGTCCCACGCGCGCCACTTTTTCCGCAGTTTCCGCGTGGCGGAAGGCGCGGTCGGGTTCGCCCGCGACCTGTTGAAACTCCGTGTGCGTCGAGCCGGGACACAGCGCGCAGACGTTCACGCCGTGCTGGCGCACTTCCTCGGCGAGCGCCTCCGCGAAATACAGGTCGAACGCCTTCGTCGCAGCATACGTGGCGATGTACGGCACTCCCTGGAATGCGGCGGTGGACGCGACGATCAGAATGTCCCCGTGGCGGCGCTGGACCATCGCCGGCAGAAAGAGGCGCGTCAAATGGACGACGGCGGCGACGTTGACCTGGACCATGCCAAGCTCACGGGAAAGATTGCTCTCGTGAAAGCGGCCGTACACGCCGAACCCGGCGTTGTTGACGAGCAACTCGACCGCAATTCCCTTCTCCTCTGTGAATTGAAATAGATCTTCCGGCGCCGCCGGCTGGGCGAGATCCGCGACAGCAATCTCCACCGAAACCCCGTGCTGCGCGCGCAGTCTTCCCGCAAGCTGTTCCAGCCGGTCGCGGCGGCGCGCCGCCAGGACAAGATTCGCGCCGCTCACCGCGATCTGTTTCGCCAGCTCCCGGCCGATTCCCGCGCTTGCGCCCGTGACGAGCGCCCATTTGCCACGCCATCGTTCCATCGCGATTCCCTCCGCAAGAGCGAAATCAAACCACAGATCCTCGCCGATGAACACTGCTAAAAATGGCTCGCGCTCTCCTGCCTCTGTCCAGCGCAGCTCCACTTGCTCTCCGGGAGGTCCCTGCCGATAATGGCTGCGCCAATTCAAGGCGGGGAGCGAGGCGAAGCATGGAACTGAAGAACGTGCGGATGGATATTCCGGAAGGGGCGAACCTGATTCTCGGGCAGTCGCATTTCATCAAGTCGGTGGAAGATCTCTACGAAGTGATGGTGAACACGGTGCCCGGCGTAAAGTTTGCGATCGCCTTCAACGAAGCTTCGGGGCCATGCCTGGTGCGCGTCGAAGCGAACGACGAAGGGCTGCGCGACGCGGCGATTGCCAACGCGCGCGCCATCGGCGCGGGTCACGTCTTTGTCGTGCTGCTGCGGCAGGCGTATCCCATCAACGTGCTGGGGCGAATCAAGGATTGCTTCGAGGTGTGCACGATTTTCTGCGCGACAGCGAACCCGACGGAAGTGATTGTCACCGAGACGGCACAGGGACGCGCCGTCCTCGGCGTGGTGGACGGCTTCTCGCCGAAAGGCGTTGAGGAACCGGAAGACGTCAAGCAGCGCAAGGAGCTTCTGCGGAAATTCGGCTACAAGCTCTGAAGAAACTTTCTTTGAGCAGGTTCGGCAGGTCAAGTCCGGGGGAGGATGGCGGAGGGCACAGTCATGAGCGAACCCTTCTCCGGGCGTTAACAGGGAAAAAATCAGGGAACTAGCAACCTCTTGGCAGCGCCAGCTCCCTACTAACCCACTATTGACGCGGTTTTCTGACAATCTTCAAGCTTCGGAGCTCCTGTCCCTACTAAGAACTCTGTGTACGTTGAAGCAGTTGAACTTGAAACGTTGCTGGAAGTAGGCTGCTGACCCCATGTTCACCGCGTTCTTCTCGCTCTTGTTTGTTCTGCGAGGTTGTTTTCGAACTCGTGCCGCCCTTCAAGCTGAGATCTTGGCACTACGACATCAACTTTTGGTCCTGCAGCGTTCCAACCGCGGACGTCGACTCAGCCTCTCAACCACGGACCGACTTCTGTGGGTTTGGCTCTCCCGTTTGTGAGCCGACTGGCGATCCGCGCTGCTGATCGTCAAACCCGAAACCGTGATCGCCTGGCATCGGAAAGGCTTCCGCCTGTACTGGAGATGGGAAAGTCGGAATCGCAACGGTCGTCCTTCCGTACCCGGCGAAGTTCGAGATCGGATTCGGAGAATGAGTCTGGCCAACCCTCGTTGGGGTGCGCCACGCATTCACGGGGAACTGCTAAAGCTCGGAATAGAGATTTCGCAGGCGACTGTCGCCAACTACATGGTTCGGCCTCGCCAGCCGCCCTCGCAGACGTGGCGCACCTTTTTGAGCAACCATTTGAAGGACTTGGTATCTGCGGACTTCTTCGTGGTTCCGACCCTTGCGTTTCGGCTCCGATTCGTGTTCGTAATCCTCGGACACGACCGTCGACATCCGGTCTACTTCGCCGTAACGGAGAATCCTACTTCCGAATGGACAGCCCGCCAGCTTTTGGAAGCGTTTCCTTGGGACATCGCTCCGGGTTATCTGTTATGCGATCGGGACGGCACCCATGGAGAGAAATTCCATGAAGCGACAGACTGGTTAGGCATCCACGAAGTCCTCACTGCATTGCAGTCTCCTTGGCAGAATCCTTATGTCGAACGCTTAATCGGTTCGATTCGGCGCGAATGCTTGGACCACATCATCGTTTTCAACGAGGGCGGCTTGCATCGTGTCCTGAAGGACTATTTCAAGTACTACGAGCGCTGTCGCACCCATCTGTCTCTCGAAAAAGATGCCCCAATCAATCGCCCGGTCCAGCCTCCTTCGTTCGGGAACGTAATCGAGATTCCCCAAGTCGGCGGGCTGCATCATCTCTACACAAGCAGGGCTGCCTGACCAACCAGCACCACCAAACGCTTCCTCGACGAATCGGGTCTCGTGGTGTGCAATTCGGACTCGCGAAAGATACACAAATTCCAGTTGCGGTAGACAGTGTCCGATTTGATCTTGAGGTTTCTCAGGATCCAGTGCGTGCCGTTGCGGTCAGGGCAGTCGAATAGACTTTTTGGTAGGGACAGGAGAAGTGGGAGAGTATTCCTCCCAACCGCCGAGCGCAATTGAAAACCAGGACATCGGCCCGGCGGTCGCGGCGGGTGGCCGTGGTCGTGGCGCGGAGAAACATCTGTATCTTTTCCGTCGCTCGGCTGTGGTGGCGATGAACTTCGGATCGCTCCGCGCTTATGACCTTGATAGCCAGATGCTGTGGAAGTTTCCGATTACCGGGAGTGAACAGGCGCACCGCATTTTCGTCGGCCGCGAGTGGCCCTGTGCTAGGCTGGTTTTCTCAGGTCCTCGTTTTCCCCGGCAGCTTCGGCCACCGTTTCTGAGGCCAAGCGCCAGCGCCCGCACGTCCGCGGAGACGACTCTTGCGATTGCCGGATCTTCCTCTGAAGCGTGCCCGAGAAGAGGCTGCCATCCTTGGCGCAATACTGCGCGTCGAGATTCTCTGTCGGCTCCAGTTCCTTTTTGTAATCCTCGCATCCTTTCTTTTTCTTGCCGTGCTACCCGTTCGATCCCAGATCTCGCCCGGTCCGCTTTCCCGGGCCCATCAATTCCTCAGCGGGCCCACGCAGTGCGTGAGTTGTCACCAGGTTGGCTCGGGCTCCGCCGTTTTGAAGTGCCAGGAATGCCACACGGAGATCGCGCAACGGCTCGCACAGGCCCGGGGACTGCACGCCCGCTTCGCCAATAAGGAAGACTGCGCAAAATGCCATTCCGAGCATAATGGCGAAGGTTTCCCGCTGATTCGTTTTCAACCTTCGCTTCAGGGCTTCGATCACAGTCAGACGGGTTATGTGCTGCAGGGCAAACACGCTGGATTGGAATGCAGACAGTGCCACAAACCCGAACGGATTCGCGAATCGGAGCGCGGTTTGATCAAAATGAAGGATCCGAGCCGAACGTTCCTCGGCCTTTCGCAGGATTGCGTCACGTGTCACGAGGATATTCACCGCGGCCGGCTCGGACAGAATTGTCTGCAATGTCACAACTTCGTGGATTGGAAAGCTGCGAAGCAATTCGACCATTCGAAAACGAGATTTCCGTTGACGGGCCTCCACGCGCAAGTGGTGTGCGAGAAGTGCCACGTGGCCGGCGGTCCGGAGAAGAAGCCGCAGTTCACCGGCATTCCTTTCGGCAAATGCTCCGATTGTCACAAAGATCCGCATCGCGGCGCATTTGTTCCATCGTGCGAAACCTGCCATACAACAGCGGGCTGGCGGAGAATTCTTCCCGCCCACGAATTCGACCACTCGAAGACGCGATATCCTTTGCTCGGGAAGCACGCCCAGGTGGACTGCCTGAAATGTCATGCGGGCGGAGATTTCAAACGGCCGGTTGCCTTCGCGAAGTGCTCGGACTGCCACACCCCGGACCCGCACGGCGGCCAATTCCGCGAACGTACAGATAAGGGCGAATGTTCCGCCTGCCACAACGTGGACGGCTTCAAGCCATCGCTCTTCGGCGTGAAGGAACACGCGGCCACGGCCTACGCGCTCGAAGGGAAACACGCGTCGGTGGCCTGCGCGAAGTGTCACATCCCCGCGGGGACGGCAACCCGCTACAACCTGCCCTTCGCTCGATGCTTGGATTGCCACACCGACGCGCACCAGGGCCAATTCTCCGGTGCGCCATTCGCCAATCGTTGTGAAGCGTGCCACACGGTCAGCGGCTTCCAACCGTCAACGTTTACGATCGCGCTTCACCAGAAGAGCCGCTACCCCCTCCAAGGCGCGCATCTCGCGGTTGCGTGCTCGGATTGTCATTCGATCAAGAAAGCGCAGGTTGTGGCCAAGGTTGCACCCTACCGATTCGAGGACCGCACCTGCACGGGATGCCATCGCGATCCGCATCACGGCGAATTCAAGGAGCAGATGGCGCGACGCCGGCCGAACGGCACTGCCTTGGGTTGCGAGGCTTGCCATTCCGTCAAGAGTTGGACCGATCTCCTAAGTTTCGATCACTCCAAGACCCCATTCCCGTTGACCGGCGCCCACGTCAAGGTGAATTGTGAGGGATGCCACAAGCCAACTGCAACAGGAGCCTCCGTCGAGCAAATCTCCTTCAAGACGGCCCACACACAATGTTCTGCCTGCCACCAGGACGCTCACGCCGGCCAGTTCGCCAAAGCGGGCCTGTCGGAGGACTGCGCAAAGTGCCACAACACGATTGCCTGGAAGCCTTCGCTATTCGACCATGAGAGAGGCTCGACGTTTTCGCTGAAGGGCGCGCACAAGAACGTCTCCTGCGACTTGTGCCACAAGCTCTTCAAGACGATCGATCAGAAGCGAGTCCTGTTTTACAAGCCCACGCCGCGCGATTGTGCGAGCTGCCACAACTAGAAGGCCGGCAAGTTCTTCATGTGCGGCTGAATGTAAGACTTGTGCGCGGCCGCAAGTTAGACATTTCGCGCAATCCATTCTCATCTGCCGTGTCGCGTCGCGCCTCAAAACAGGTACGCGCCACGTAAAACAAAAGAAAACGATTACGAAGAGGCTGCTCGCAGACGCTGGTTTATGAGAAGTTGGAATCCTAACTCCCGGAAAACTCAGCGTGGGGGTTTGTCTTACTCCTCTGGCGCACAATCTCCCGGCCCTCCGCGTCCTGAACTGAAACTGGCCCTGCGGTCAGTTGTTATAGCTCGTCGCCACACGTAGCCTTATTGAAATCCAGAGGTAGAGCCCAGTCGCACGAGTAGAAGGCCAGAGGGTGGATGCATCTCGTGAATAGGGCAAGGCCCATTCAGCTGCTCTTTTGGTTGGTTGTCTTCTCGATTCCGGGGCAAGCTTCCGCCCAGGCGAGTAAGAAGTTCACCCGCAACCCGCACGGCCCGATCGGCATTCCCTGCGAAGACTGCCATACGAACACCAGTTGGAAACCGATTCGCAGCATTCCCGAGTTCAATCACGACCGGACCGGCTACCCCCTGCGCGGTCTGCACGCGAAAGTGGACTGCAAGCAATGCCACACGAATCTGGTTTTCAAGGACACCAGCACGCGATGTGCGGATTGCCACGCTGACATTCATCGGCGCCAATTTGGCGCGAATTGCGCGGAGTGCCACACGGTAAAGGGCTGGGAAGCCCAGACGCAGCAGCTCAAGCAGCACGAAAACCGTTTTCCGTTGCTCGGCGCGCATGCCCTGTTGCAATGCGTGGACTGCCACAAGGGCGAGGCGACTGGCCAGTTTGCGGGATTATCGACGACCTGCCTCTCCTGCCATATCGGCAATTTCCAAAAGGCAAGCGACCCGGATCACAAGGCTCTCGGTTTTACGACGACCTGCGAATCCTGCCATACGATGGACACATGGTTCGGCGCGAAATTCGATCATTTGAAATTCACCGGGTTCGCCCTGACCGGCATGCATGCAACCCTCGAATGCACCGCCTGTCACATCGGGGGAAAATTCAAAGGGACTCCCGCGGATTGTTATAGCTGCCATGTAAAGGACTACAACGGGACCACGAACCCGAATCACAAGCAGGCTGGGCTCCCCACCGATTGTTCCCTCTGCCATACCACTGCGTCGTGGGCAGGCGCGTCGTTCGACCACAGCCGCTTCACCAAGTTTCCGCTCACCGGCGCGCACGTGACCGTGCCCTGTTCGCAGTGCCACATCAACGGCCAGTTCGCCGGGACACCGACCGACTGCGCTTCATGCCACATCAAGGATTACAACGGGACCGCGAACCCGAACCATAAACAAGCAGGATTCCCCACCGATTGCTCCCTCTGCCACACTACCGCGTCATGGGCAGGAGCGTCGTTCGATCACAACCGCTTCACGAAGTTTCCGCTCACCGGCGCGCACGTGAACGTGGCCTGCTCGCAGTGCCACATCAACGGCCAGTTCGCCGGGACACCGACTGACTGCGCTTCATGCCACATCAAGGATTACAACGGAACGACGAACCCGAACCACAAACAGGCTGGATTCCCGACGGATTGCTCCATTTGCCATTCGACCGCTTCCTGGGCCGGCGCGTCGTTCGACCACAGCCGCTTCACCAAGTTTCCGCTCACCGGCGCGCATGTGACCGTCCCCTGCTCACAGTGCCACATCAACGGCCAGTTCGCCGGAACACCGACCGACTGCTACAGTTGCCACGTCAAAGATTTCAACGGGACCACCAATCCGAATCACGTGCAAGCCGGCTTCCCGCACGATTGCTCCATTTGCCATTCGACTGCTTCCTGGGCCGGCGCGCTATTCGATCATTCGAAAACTCCATTCCCCTTGACCGGCGCGCACGTGAACGTGGCTTGCTCGCAGTGCCACGTCAACGGCCAGTTCGCCGGGACACCGACCGACTGCTACAGTTGTCACGTCAAGAATTTCAACGGGACCACCAACCCGAATCACGTGCAAGCCGGCTTCCCGCACGATTGCTCGGTCTGCCACAACACATCGAGCTGGGCTGGAGCTGTGTTCGATCACAGCAAGACCCCATTCCCGCTCACCGGTGCTCACGTAAGCGTCGCCTGCAACAGTTGCCACATCGGCGGGGTGTTTGCCGGCACGCCCACCGATTGCTACTCCTGCCACAAGGCGGACTATCAGGGGACCACGGACCCGAACCATACGGCGGCAGGGTTCCCGACAACTTGCCAGACTTGCCACACCACCACGACTTGGCTGGGAGCGACGTTTAATCACACCTGGTTCGCGATTCCCCATCACACGGCAAAGCTGTGCAGCGACTGTCACACCAATCCCTCGAACTACGCCGTCTTCGTCTGCACGAGCTGCCATACGAAGGCCCAGACGGATCCGAAACACCAGGGCGTGCAAGGCTATGTCTACAACAGTGCGAACTGTTACCAGTGCCACAAAAATGGCGGTGGCGGTGACTAGAGAACGGATCATCATTTTCTCGATCGCGCCTTTTTTGGCCGCTCTGCTGCCGTCGCTTATCTTCGCACAACGAGCGGTGGAGCCAACTTCGTTCCGCGTGAAGTACATCGCGCAGGGAGCTGTCTACTTGGACGGTGGGCGCGCGGCGGGGCTGAAGGAAGGCCAGAAGCTGCTTATTCGGCGCGCGGTTGTTCCGGCTGGTCCCGCTTCCCCCGGCGCCGCGCCCGCGGCTCCGTCCGGGATCATCGCCACGTTGAATGTGATTTCGGTGGCAACGGCTTCGGCCGTCTGCGAAATCGCTTCTTCGACCGAGCCGGTTCGTGTGGGCGACACGGCCCAGCTTGCCGGCGAGGAAGTGAAGGCGGTGCAAGAGGAGCGCCGCCTTTTCGGGATGCGAGCGTATCCGCAACTCGTCACGTTCGACGCCCTGGATCCTGTGATCGAGGAGGCGCGCGCGTCCGTGCCACGGCCCCCTTCGCCGGAAATTAACCGCATTCGTGGCCGGATCGGCTTCGAATACAGCACGGTGCTCGCCCGCAACAACCCGGCAACCACCAACTCCGAAGTCGGCATGGTGGCCCGCCTCGAGATGACGCGCGTCGCCGGCAGCTACTGGAACTTCAGTGGCTACTGGCGAGGCCGTTTCACTTCGCTTTCCGGGGGCGGGCAGCCGGCGACCATCACGGACATGATCAACCGCACGTATCACGCCAGCCTCATCTACGACAACCCGAATTCGCGATGGGTGGCGGGAGGAGGACGGCTGTATCTGCCTTGGGCCAGCAGCCTCGATACGATGGATGGCGGCTACTTCGGCCGAAAATACGGAGAGCGCACGACGGCTGGGGTATTCGCGGGCACCACGCCGAACCCCAGCTCCTACGACTACAACCCCGATCGCCGGATGGGCGGAGCGTTCGTGAATCTTTCGGGGGGCTCGTATGAGGATTTCCGCTACACGACGACGTTTGGCGTCGCGCTCACATCACTCGGGTGGCATGCGGAGCGGCAGTTCGCCTTTCTAGAAACCGGTTTCTTCTTCAAGCGTTATTTCTCCCTCTATGAATCCCTGCAAGTCGATGCGCCGCATGCGATCGTCTCAAGTTCTTCGGCCACTATGGGCTCGACGAACTCCGCGACGACGAGCACCGGTGGTGTGAACCGCAGTTTCCTGACACTCCGGTATCAACCGCACCGGCGCTTTTCGTTGGACCTGAGTCACACATACTTCCGCGATTTTCCGACGTTCGATCCCGCCTTGATGGGAACCGGCCTGCTCGATCGCTACCTCTTTCAGGGCCTGAACGTGGGTGGCCGCATCGAGCTGCCCAAGAAAATCACTTTGTCCACCGGCGTGGGACGCAGTTCGCGCACCGGCGACGCACGATCATCCTGGAACCAGTTTTACGGCGTCACCTTGGCCGAAGTCTGGCATACGGGCGTGCGCGTTGATTTGCGGTATTCGCGATTCAGCAGCGCATTCGGCAGCGGGAACTATCGCGCCCTCTCCCTCTCCAAGCAGTTTACAGAAAGTCTGCGATGGGACCTCCAGGGCGGCCTGCAGAACTTCGCATCGCCCCTGACCACTTCCACGCGAAGCCATTTCGTGAATACATATCTCGACTGGTCGCCGGGGAAAAGTATTTTCTTGCAGGCCGCGTATACCTGGCAGCGCGGCGGCTCCATGAATTACGACCAGATGATTTTCACCATCGGCAGGCGATTCTGAAATGTGCTCGCCAACAAATGATCGAAATCTCGGGGAACCCAACGCGCGCGGCGCGATGCCCGGAGCCGTCCACGCGGCGGTGGCGCTGATCGTCCTGCTCGCCATTCCGACGAGCCTCCGCGCCAGAGGGCCGGAGGACCTGCTGCCGCTGCTGCAAAAAACACGCGCACTAGTCGAGCAATTTGCGGAGAATCTATCCAGCATTCGTTACGAAGAAGCCGTCGTCCAGGAAAAGCTGAAACAAAAAGGCAAGATCGCTTACAAGCAGGAAACCGTCTTCGATTCGCTTGTCCTCATTCGATTCAACCATGGGGAACTGCGCGTCGAAGAGTCCCGCCTCCTGGAGAGACAGCCTGCGCGCGGCGACCGCCGCCCGTTCCTGCAAACCAAAGGCTTCTCGATTCTCGCGATGGTTTTTCATCCTTACTTCGAGGAGAGCTTCAAATTTGCGCGCCTCGAAGACGAAGTGATCGACGGCGCCCTTTTCGCGCGTATCGCCTTCCAATACATCCCGGGAAAGCCCACGCCGGTGCTCTACCAGATCATCGGCGGCGATCGGCCGATTGCAATCTCCGGTGTCGCCTGGGTCGATCCGGACTCCGGGACCATTCATCGGATCGACGCGGATTTGTCCCCTAGCCTGGAGGAATTGGGACTGAAGTCGCTTCGGGCGGAGTTGCGGTACGGGCCAGTCTCGCTTGCGGACGACCCGCAGCCTCGCTGGCTTCCACTGATGGCCACCATTGACCTCGAAACGTCCAAGCAGCACTGGCGGAACATTCATCGCTTTTCGAATTACCGCCACTACAGTGTGCAGATGAAAATCGAAACGGTCACGAACAAGCCATGAATACACACGCCTCGATACGAACCTTGACCTCGCCCGTTGCCGACGTCGAGTCGGCCCACCGCCGGCGATTGACCATCGCGTGGTTCCTCGCCCTCGCCTTCACCCTCGCGATCGGGTCCTATGGGTTCACCTATTACACGCTCGGCGCCGCCGACCGCCCGTTTTCTCCAAAGCACGCGCTGCTGCGTCCCAGCGGGGCGATCGGCATCAAGCTCGGAATGCTCGGCACGCTCCTTTTCTTCGCAATTTATTTCTACTACTTCCGCAAGCGCTGGGGCTGGCTGCGCAGTTTCGGCGCAACGAAACACTGGCTCGATTTCCATATCGTCTTGGGCGTGACCGCTCCGATCATCATCGCGTTCCACTCCGCATTCAAATTCGCCGGGATCGCCGGGATGGCGTTCTGGATCATGGTGGCGGTGGCCTTGAGCGGGATTGTAGGCCGGTATCTCTACGCGCAGATCCCGCGCCACTTGAACGCAGCGGAGCTCACCTGGCAGGAGCTGCAGGAAGACCAGGCCCATCTGACGGCTCAACTCGCGATGCAGCGAGTTTTTTCGCCACATCAGGTGTCCGCAGCGTTTCGCCTCCCGTCCGTGCAGCAGGTGAGGTTTCAGTCGACCCTGGCGGCGCTCTGGGCGATGTTCCTTCTCGATCTAGCACGGCCGTTCCGTGTCGCTGCGCTGCGCTGGCGCGCCCTCGGCGCTTCCGGCATTCTCTTCAGCCTCGGGGGACTTCTTCCGAGCGGTCACCACGATCTCGAAACCGTCATTCGCACGGCACGGCGGCAGGCGGCGCTTTCGAAGCGGATGCTTTTTCTCACTCGATCCCAGGAGGTATTTCAGCTCTGGCATGTGGTTCACCGGCCGTTCAGCTACGCATTCGTCGTACTGGCGGTGATGCACATCGCCACCGTGCTCATGCTTGGCTACATGTAGGAAAACCCAGCCATGGAGACTCTTGTCGCATTTATCATCGCCGCCGGCGTCACATTTTTCTTTGTCCGGCGCTATCTGAAGGAGCTGACGACCTCCCAGCGGGCGCCGGCGAAACCGGTATCCACGCCCGCGGCGCCGCGCGTCACGGGGACAATGCCTTGTCCTCGTTGCCGCAGACCCATTTCCAAAGGGACGGCGTTCTGCGCTCATTGTGGAGCCGCGCTCGCCATGTGGACCGTCCATCACGCCGAACTACGGACCGGTGGCGGCGCAGAGAACAAAGGCAAGCCCAAGCCGGTTATCAACGCCTCGCTTTGCGTGGGTTGCGGGAGCTGCGTGGAGGCTTGCCCGGAGGCAGGGACACTCGAGATGGCGGGTGGAAAGGCGATCCTGGCAAATCCGGAGCGTTGCACCGGCCATTCCAAGTGCGTCGAGGTCTGCCCAACACAAGCAATCACGCTTTCCTTTGGCGGCGTGCTGCAGACGATTCGCGTCCCGCAAATCAAGGAAAACTTCGAAACGAATATCCCCGGACTTTTCATCGCCGGGGAGTTAGGCGGAATGGGGCTGATCAAGACCGCCATCAACGAAGGAAAGCTGGCCATGGATAACGTCTTCGCGCGGCTGAAACAGGAGCGCGCCGGCGCATCGAACGGGGCGAAAGAACCGGAAGGCGCGGACTCTTACGATGTCGCCATCGTCGGCGCGGGCCCTGCGGGATTGAGCGCCGCGTTGACGGCTCAGCAACTAGAACTTCACTATCTCGCACTCGAGCAGGGAGAAATTGCCGCGACCATTCGGCAGTATCCCCGTCAGAAATTCCTGATGGCGGAGCCGATTGAAATTCCCCTGTATGGCAGCCTGTATGTTGCCGACGGCACCAAGGAAACCCTTCTCTCGGTGTGGGAGACGATCCTTTCCAATACGGGCGTGCGCATCCAGACCAACGAACGGGTCGAGCGCATTCAGCGGAACGGCAAAGGCTTCTTCCTCGAGACGCCCAAGGGCAAATATCACGCGCGCTACGTTGTTCTGACGATGGGGCGGCGAGGCAGCCCGCGCAAGCTCGGCGTGCCCGGCGAAGATCTCGGCAAAGTCGCCTACCGTCTGATTGAGGCCGACACGTACGAAGGAAAAGACGTCCTGGTGGCCGGGGGAGGCGATTCCGCGGTGGAGGCTGCCCTGGCCTTGAGCCGCGACAACCGGAATCGCGTCACCCTCTCCTATCGCGGGGAAGTCTTTCAAAGATTGCGCGACCGCAACCGCCAGTTCCTCGAGGAATCCGAAAAATCGGGACGCGTCAAGGTTTTTCGCAGCTCTGCTATCGTCGAGATTCAGCCCCACTCCGTTGCGCTGGATGGGAAAGGCGTGCGGACGGAGTTGCCGAACGACTTTGTCTTCATCCTCATCGGCGGCGAATCGCCGGAGGATTTTCTGCGCCGCACCGGCGTCGAGATCGTTGAAAAATCACTCTCCCTCGATTTCGAAAAGGTCTATTCATGAAAAAAACGATGAGCGCGTGCTGGATGGCTTTGACTCTGAGCTTGTTCCTCTTCGGCGGCAGCGGCTGCAAGAAGGCCGTCGGCGACCAGGAAGCGGTCCGGCAAAGTGTCTGGAAGCACCTGACCGGCAACAGCACTTTGAACCTCGCGGCGATGGACACGAACTTCGAGCAAATTCAAGTCAACGGTGAGAAGGCCGAAGCCGATGTCCTCTTCCGCCTGAAGCAGGGCGGCGCCACAATGCAAATCGCCTACTTCCTCGAAAGGCACGCGGGGGATTGGGTGGTCCTGCGGAGCCAGCCCGTGGGTGGTGAAATCGCGCATCCGCCGATGGACAAGACACATGCCATGCCCGCCAGCGGCAATGGCTCCCTCAGCATTCCTGACCTGTACAATTTCTTTCCGGCGACGCCTGCTCATCCTGCGGCGGGAAAACCGGTGCGAGATTCATCGGGAAGTTCTGGCCAAAAGACATCGCAGTAGATCCGAGCGACCGGACAAACAGATTCTCTGCCGCATGGAATCGTAGGGGCTGCGCGGCGCTCCTCACGGCGGTCTAAATTCTTACGCCCGGCCGGCGCGCCGCGCCACTCACATCAACCCGTTCGACGCCTCGTCATGGCGCTGTCCCACCTGTAATGCCTTGGGAACTTCCCCCCAGCATCTCTGCGTATCATCGGACAAGAGCGAGTTGTGATGTGGTTTGTCGTGCGGTCCGCTGCCGAGCAGAGTGGTCGGTAAAATAAACCATCGGTCTCGAGAGAGGGGTGCTGCTGTGGATATTCTCTGGAAAGAGGTTCGTTACGGTCTTCGCATCTTACTCAAGAATCCGGCCTTCACGCTGGCTGCGCCCGGCTCCCAAGGCTGCTTCCACTTCTTCCTCCAACACCATCTCGATCATCTCTCGCACCCGCTCTCGAATCGCCGCCTCCAACCCCTCTCGCAGAGAGCCCTCTTGGCCCACTTCGGTTGCAGGGCTAGTCTTCGCCTGTCGTATTCCTCCTGTTCCCGGAACCTTCAGCTAGAGATTCCGGGCTTCTCTTTCAAAGACTTCTCAGGAGAATGCTGTCCCTCGCCAAAACTCTGATCTGCTTTCCATTCAGCATTCTAAACCTGCCCGACGGGGTCGTATTCAGATATTACTCCGACCCATGCTCCGCCTAATTTGGGTGATGGTTGGCCTCTGTGTACGCGCATTTCGCTCCCGCAACGATCTCCTTATGGAGAATCTAGTCCTTCGGCAACAGCTCTCTGTGCTCAAGAGACGACGCCCCAGGCCGAAACTGCCTGCCATCGACAAGTTATTCTGGGTGGCGATTCAAAAGTTCTGCTGTGGCTGGAAGCGTTCGCTGATCCTGGTGAGCCCAGAGACCGTCGTGCGCTGGCATCGCGTCGGCTTCCGGCTGTACTGG
>JBGPTF010000011.1:0-161231 GCA_041490445.1 Terriglobia bacterium | reverse complement strand
GGAGATGGTGATGCCGGGGGACAACGTGTCGTGCGAAGTGACGCTGATCACGCCGGTGGCGTTGGAGAAGGGGCTGCGGTTCGCGATCCGGGAAGGCGGCCACACGGTGGGAGCCGGCGCCGTCACCGAGATCATCGAGTAACCCATGTCCACTGGCGAAAAAATTCGAATTCGTTTGAAGGCCTACGATCACCGCATCCTCGATCAGTCCACTCGGGAGATTGTGGAGACGGCGAAGCGCACCGGAGCGGAAGTGGCTGGACCGATTCCGCTGCCGACGGTGATCAACCGCTGGACGGTGCTGCGCTCGCCGCACGTGGACAAGAAATCGCGCGAGCAGTTTGAAATGCGCACGCACAAGCGGCTGATCGATATCCTCGATCCGACGCCGGACACAGTGGACGCGCTGATGAAGCTCGACCTGCCGCCCGGCGTAGACGTCGAGATCAAAGCCTTCGGGCGGGAACACACAACGAAGTAACGGGGAAAAGCGAACGCGATGGCGGTTAACGGCATTCTCGGAATCAAGCTCGGCATGACGCAAGTCTTCGCCGAAGACGGCACCGCGGTTCCCTGCACGGTGCTGCAGGCGGGCCCGTGCGTGGTGGTGCAGCGGCGGACGATGGACAGAGACGGCTACGACGCGGTGCAGCTCGGACTGGTGGAATTTATCAAGCCGCAGCGAATCCGCAAGCCGATGACCGGCCACTTCAAGAAGGCCGGCGTCGCGCCGATGCGCTTCGTCCGCGAAGTGCGCCTCGAAGAATCGAAGGAAGAAACGAAGCCCGGCGACCGGGTGCTCGTGGACGGCTTCGCGGTAGGCGAGCTAGTGGACGTCACCGGCGTGAGCAAGGGCAAAGGCTTTCAGGGCGGCGTGAAGCGGTGGCATTACCGCGGCGGCGACGCGACTCATGGCTCGATGTTCCATCGCGCGCCGGGAAGCATCGGCGGCAGCTCGTTCCCCTCACGCGTCTGGCCCGGGCAGCATTTTCCCGGGCACATGGGCAACCAGCGGGTGACGGCGAAGAACCTGCGCGTCGTGAAAATCGACGCCGAAGAAAATTTGCTTTTCGTGCGGGGTGCAGTGCCCGGCTCGAACGGAACGTACATTCAGATTCGCAAGGCCAAGAAAGCCAAGTAGCGAGACGACGATGCCCCGAGTAGACGTGAAGAATCTCGATGGCAAGACAGTGGGCCAGATCGATCTGGCCGACGACGTCTTTGGCGCCAAGGTGAACCCGCACCTGCTACACGAACTGGTGCGGAACTATCTGGCCCGGCAGCGCGCCGGCACGCACAAGACGAAGGACAAGAGCGAAGTCAGCGGCTCCGGCCGCAAGCTTTGGAGGCAGAAGGGAACCGGCCGGGCGCGCGTCGGCTCGATTCGTTCGCCGCTGTGGCGCCACGGCGGCACGGTGCACGGTCCGCGCCCGCGCGATTACTCGTACCGCCTGCCGCGAAAGATGGTGGTGGGCGCGCTGCGCTCCGCGCTTTCGGCAAAGCTCGGGGAAGAAAAGCTGACCGTGCTGGAGAACTGGACGCTGGAATCGCACAAGACGAAGCCGTTCCGCCAGGTGCTGACGAAGCTTGACGGCGCGAGCCGCACCATGCTGCTGGTCGAGAGCGGCGAAAACCGCAATCTCGAGCTTGCCAGCCGCAATCTGGAGGGCGTGAAGCTGGTGCCGACGACGCAGCTCGAGCCATACGATTTGCTGCGGCACGAGCACGTGATGATCTCGCGCCAGGCCGCCGCGAAATTGAGCGGCGCGCTTTCCAGGAACAAGCCCGCCGCGACCGAGACGGTGCAAATCGAAGGGGCGCCGGCGCGTCCGGCGGCCGCGAAAGCGGAACCGAAAAAGGCAGCGCCGACGGCGAAGGCCGCCAGGGCAGCGAAGTCTGCCAAGAAGCCGGCGGCGCGCGCCAAGGCAAAAAAACCGGCGAAGCCGAAGGGAAGAAAGAGTTAAGCGATGACGACGCGGGCATATCAGGTGATCCGGCGTCCCATCATCACCGAGAAAGGTCTCGGGGTGAAGGAGACGCAGCACACGGTGGTCTTCGAAGTCGCGCCGGACGCCACCAAGACGGAAATCAAGGAAGCAGTGCAGAAGATTTTCAAAGTGAAGGTCGCCGAAGTCCGCACGGCAAATTTTTTCGGCAAGATGCGACGGCGCGGCCAGGCGGAGGGTTACCGGCGCGATTGGAAGAAGGCGTACGTGAAACTGGCGCCCGGCGAAAAGATGATCGAGTACGCGGAGAATCTCTAGTCCCGGTTCGCCGGAAGAGAATTCGTCCTTCTGGCAAGCAAGAGGAAACAATGGCACTCAAGAGCTTTAAGCCGTACACACCTTCGAGACGCTTCCTGACGACACTCGATAAGAGCGAAATCACGAAGGACCGCCCGGAAAAGTCGCTGACCGAATCGCAGCGGCAGACCGGCGGGCGGAACAGCCACGGCGAAGTCACCGTCTGGCACCGCGGCGGCGGCCACGCGCGCAAATATCGCGTGATTGATTTCCGCCGCGACAAGACCGGCATTCCGGCGAAGGTGGCGGCGGTCGAGTATGACCCCAACCGCTCGTCGCTCATCGCCCTGCTGCATTACGCGGACGGCGAGAAGCGCTACATTCTCCATCCGGTCGGGCTCGCGGTGGGCATGACGGTGCAGTCCGGCCCCGCGGCGGACATTAATCCCGGCAACGCGTTGCCGATTCGAAATATTCCGCCCGGCACGATGGTTCACAACCTGGAACTGATTCCGGGCAAGGGCGGGCAGGTCGTGCGCGCCGCGGGGGGCGCCGCCCAGTTGCTGAGCAAGGAAGGCGACGTCGCGCTGGTGAAGCTGCCGTCGGGGGAGACGCGCAAGTTCAGCCTCGATTGTATGGCCACGATCGGCCAGCTCGGCAACCTCGATCACGAGAACATCACCTACGGCAAGGCGGGCCGTTCCCGCTGGCTGGGGATTCGCCCGACGGTGCGCGGCGTGGCCATGAATCCGGTGGACCACCCGCACGGCGGTGGCGAAGGCCGCGTCAAGGGCAATCACCCGCAGACGCCGTGGGGCTTTCCCACGCTCGGCGCGAAGACGCGGAAGAAGAGGAAAAGCGACAAAGTGATTGTGCAGCGGCGCAAGCCCTGAGCCGTTGCACCTGGAGTAGAAGGAAAAAATGATCCCGGCGCGGCGGGAATTAGAGAGCAACCTAATGAGAGCGACTCGAACAACACGTGCGTCAGCGCGGCGCCAGCGGCGTTCGCGCAAGGCAGCAGCTCCGGCGCGGCGGCCGGCGAAGCCGGTTGCAAAGCCGGTACCCGCCGCACCGCAGCAGGATCTGTTCCGGATGTGCAAGCCGGGCTGGAGCGTGATCGTGGAGAGGACTCCCAACGCTTCCGGCACACGGTTTGTGTGTCCGTTTTGTCCGCTGTCGCACCGCGTTTCGGGACCCGTCCGTGGTTTCCGGAAGTTGCGCCGCGCGAAGTGGGTGAAGTTGCGCCGAGTCGAAGAGTAGGAGAGCCGAGGGCAAGATGCCACGTTCGCTGAAAAAAGGTCCGTTTGTGGACGACCACCTCCGCAAGAAGGTGGATGGAATGAATGAACGGAACGAGAAGAAGGTCGTGAAGACCTGGTCGCGGCGGTCCACGATTCTCCCGGAGATGATCGGCCACACCCTCGCCGTGCACAACGGCAAGAAATTCATCCCGGTGTACATCACCGAGCAGATGGTGGGACACAAGCTGGGTGAATTCTCGCCGACGCGCACGTTCAAGGGGCACGGCGTGAAGGCCGCGCTCGAAAGGGCAGCGGCGGCTGCAGGCGCTCCGCCTCCCGCGGCAGGGGGAGCAGCACCGGCCGGCGGAGCGGCGTCTCCAGCGCCTCCCAAGGCATAAGCTATGGCGACACAACCACTGGCGGCACAAACGATCGAAGGTGTGGCGCGGGGGCGGTATATCCGCGTATCGCCGCAAAAGGCGCGGCTGGTCGTGGACCTGATCCGCGGGCAGCGCGCCGAACAGGCGCTGCAGACGCTGCACTTCACCAAGAAGCGCATTGCGAAGGAAATTGAAAAGATTTTGCGCAGCGCGATTGCCAACGCCGAGCGCAAGGCGGATGACTCCGGCGAATCGCTCGACGTGGACGCGCTGTACGTCACGCGGTGCTTCGTGAACGAAGGCCCGCGGTGGAAGCGGCTGCGCCCGGCGCCGATGGGACGCGCGTTCCGCTACCAGAAACGCACCAGTCACATCGTGGTCGAAGTGGCCGAACATCACATTGCCGCGGCCGGCCGCGCGGCGGCGGCAGCGGCGGAAGCAGAAGCTTCGAAAGGCGTGAAGGGTGCGGTACGCAAGGCGCGCAAGGCGCTGGCCGGCGCCGGCAAGGCCCCGAAAAAGGCCAAAAAGAAGTAGGAGGATCGATTGGGTCAGAAAACACATCCGTACGGGTTCCGGCTGGGCTTCAACAAGACTTGGAAATCGCGCTGGTTTGCGACGCGCGAATACGCCGACCTGCTCCATGAAGACGTGGAGCTGCGGAAACAGCTGAAGGACCGGCTGCGCTCCGCGGGCGTGAGTTCGATTGACATCGAGCGCGCCGCCAACAAGCTGGTGATTCGGATCGAGACCGCGCGCCCCGGGATCATCATCGGCCGCAAAGGCGCCGAAATCGACAAGCTGAAGAACGAAGTGCAGAAGCGCACCAAGCGCGAAGTGCACATTGATATTCAGGAAGTTCACCGGCCGGAATTGAACGCCCAGCTCGTGGCGGAATCCATCGCGCTGCAACTCGAAAAGCGGGTGGCGTTCCGCCGGGCCATGCGCAAGGCGGTGGATTCGGCGCTGCGCTTCGGCTGCAAGGGGATCAAAGTGCGCGTAGCGGGGCGGCTGAACGGCGCGGAAATCGCGCGCAAGGAATGGTACCTCCAGGGGCGGCTGCCGCTGCAAACACTGCGCGCCGACATTGATTTCGGCTTCGCGCAGGCCTACACGACCTACGGCGTGATCGGCGTGAAGTGCTGGGTCAATCAGGGCGAGCACTTCCCCCAGCGCGGCAAGGCGGACAAGGAAACCGCGGCACCGGCGGCCTGATCGAGGCCAAGAGGATTTGACGGGACAGCGATTATGTTGATGCCGAAAAAAGTGAAGTACCGCAAGCAACAGCGCGGCCGGCGCACGGGCAAGGCCTGGCGCGGCGGCTCGCTGGCCTTCGGCGAGTACGGCCTCAAGGCGCTCGAACCGGCCTGGATCACCGACCGGCAGATTGAAGCCGCGCGCGTGGCCATCACCCGGTTCATCAAGCGCGGCGGCAAGCTGTGGATCCGGGTGTTTCCGGACAAGCCGTTCACGAAGAAGCCGGCCGAAACGCGCATGGGCAAGGGCAAAGGGCCACCGGACCACTGGGTGGCGGTGGTGAAGCCGGGACGCATTCTGTTCGAGATGGCGGGCGTGGATCTCGCGGCGGCGACGGAAGCGATGAAGCTTGCGGCGCAGAAGCTGCCGATCCACACGAAATTCATTTCCCGGGCGGAGGAGCTGTGATGGCGCGGCGGGCCGAGAAATATCACGAGATGAACCCCTCCGAGCTGCTGGTGCAGGAGCGCGAGTTGAGCGAACAGGCGTTTCGCCTGCGTTTCCAGCTTTCGACCGGCCAGTCCGAAGGATTGAAGAAGCTGCGCGAGGTGCGGCGCGACCTAGCCCGGGTGAAGACGCTGCTGCGGCAGCAGGAATTGAGGAAGAACAATGGCAAGTGAAGCAGCGGCGGCAGCGCGGCCGGTGCACGAACGCGGCACGCGAAATGAACTGGTCGGCGTCGTAACCAGCGCCAAAATGCAGAAAACGATCGTGGTAAAGGTTACCCGCACGGTGCAGCACCGGATGTATCAGCGCGTGGTGCGCAAGTCGAAGAAATACTACGCGCACGACGAATCGGGCGAGGCGCGCGTCGGCGATACGGTGCGCATCGTCGAGTCGAGGCCGCTTTCGAAGCTGAAGCGCTGGCGGCTCGCCGAAGTGATTGCCCGGTCGAACCGGGCGGCCTAACGCCGGGAAGCGCGAGGGAACAAGACAATGGTTCAGATGCGAACCTGGCTGACCGTGGCCGATAATTCCGGCGCCCGCCGGCTGATGTGCATTCTGCCGGTCGGCGGCGATGTGGGACTGAATGCCGGGCTGGGCGACGTGATCACAGCTTCGGTGAAAGAAGCGGCGCCGGACAGCGCGGTGAAGAAAGGCAAGGTCGTGCGCGCCGTGGTGGTGCGCACGCGGAAGGAGCACCGGCGGAAGGATGGCTCCTACATCCGGTTTGACGACAACGCCGCCGTGCTGATCAACGAAACCAATGAGCCGGTGGGCACGCGCGTGTTCGGGCCAGTGGCCCGCGAGCTGCGCGAAAAAAAGTTCACGAAGATCATCTCTCTAGCTCCGGAAGTGTGGTAACGATGCGAGAAACTGAGAACGATCGAATTCCGATGACGATTCACCGCGGGGACACGGTCAAGGTGATGACCGGCCGCGACAAGGGCAAGACCGGGCGCGTGCTTTCCGTGAATCGGGCAAAAAGCACTGTCACCGTGGAGCATGCCAGCATCATCAAGCGGCACACGCGCGCGAACCCGTCCAAGAACATCAAGGGCGGGATCCTGGAGAAGGAAGGGCCGATTCACGTTTCCAACGTGATGCTGGTCTGCCCGGGATGCAGCAAGCACGCCCGCGTCAGCCGCACGTCCTTGCCGGATGGCTCGAAGGCTCGCGTGTGCCGCCGGTGCGGCACGACGCTCGAAGGGTAGGGGACGAACGACACGATGAGCAGCCGTATGCATGAACGGTACAAGAGCGAAGTGATTCCGGCGCTGACGAAGCGCTTCGGCTACAAGAATCGCATGGCGGTGCCGCGCGTCCAGAAGGTGACCGTCAACATCGGTCTGGGCGAAGCGAGCCAGAACGTCAAGCTGCTCGACACGGCGGCGCAGGAACTGGGCCAGATTTCGGGGCAGAAGCCGGTGATCACGCGCGCGAAGAAGTCGATTGCGAATTTCAAGCTCCGCAAGGGGATGCCGATCGGCTGCATGGTGACGCTGCGGGGCGAGCGCATGTACGAATTCCTCGACCGGCTCGCGAATATCGTTTTGCCGCGTGTCCGCGACTTCAAAGGCTTGCCGCCGAATTCCTTCGACGGGCGCGGGAATTACACGCTCGGGCTGAAAGACCAGCTGGTGTTCCCCGAAATTGATTACACCCGGGTGGACAAAATCCGGGGCATGAACGTGACGATCACAACCACGGCGCGGAACGATGAAGAGGGCCGCGAGCTGCTGAAGCTGCTCGGCGTGCCCCTGCGGGCGTAGGCGGACAAGGAGAGACGATGGCGCGAACCTGTCAATTCGCCAAGATGAAGCGGAAGCTGAAGTACAAGGTCCGCCGGCGGAATCGCTGCCGGATCTGCGGACGTCCGCGCGGTTTTCTGCGTAAGTTCGAAATGTGCCGCATCTGTTTCCGCGGCCTGGCGCTGAAGGGCGAAATCCCCGGCGTGATCAAGGCGAGCTGGTAAGGAAGGAATCGAATGGTTACTGACCCCATTGCGGACATGCTCACGCGGATCCGGAACGCCGCCAAGGCGCGGCACCCGCGCGTCGATATGCCCTCCTCGAATTTGAAAGTGGAGATCGCCCGCATCCTGAAGGAAGAGGGCTACCTCGCAACCTTCAAGGTGGTTGAGGAGAAGACAAAGAAGACGCTGCGCGTTTCGCTTCGCTACACGCCGGACCGGTCCAGCGTCATCACCGACCTGCGCCGCATCTCGCGGCCGGGCTGCCGGCGCTATGTCGGCAAAGGCGATATCCGCGCCGTCGTCGGCGGCATGGGCATCTCGATTCTCTCCACGCCGCGCGGGGTGATGACCGGGCAGTCCGCCAAGAAGGCCGGCGTGGGTGGCGAGCTGCTCTGTGAGGTCTGGTAGAGACAATGTCGCGAATTGGAAACAAGCCGATCGCAGTGCCCCAGGGCGTAAAAGTGCAGATTCAGGAAAGCGCGGTGGATTTGCAGGGGCCCAAGGGAAAGATGACCGTCTCGCTGCCGCGGGGCATCCGTTTCGAGACGAAGGATGGCTCGATCCACGCGGTGCGCCAAAACGATTCGCAGAAGGCGCTTCATGGCCTGGCGCGCGCCCTGGTGGCGAACGCCATGCGCGGCGTCACACAGGGATTTCAGAAGGACCTCGACATCGTGGGCGTGGGGTATCGCGCCGAAGTGAAGGGCAAGACGGTTGTCTTCGCGCTGGGCTACTCCCATCCCATCGAGTTTCCGATTCCGGAGGGGATTCAGATCAGCGTCGAGAAGCAGACGCACATGACGGTGAGCGGCGCGGATCGCTGCAAGGTCGGGCAGGTGGCCGCCAACCTGCGCGCGCTGCGTCCGCCCGACCCGTACAAGCAGAAAGGTATTCGCATCACCGGCGAGCGGCTGAAGAAGAAGGCGGGCAAGGCCGGCGCCAAGACTACCGCCTAGGGAATTGAGGAGAACAGACGTGGCCACCGTACGGGCTCGCAAGCTCTCGCGCAACGCGCACCGCCAGCGCATCCACCAGCGGATGCGGCGGCGAGTCGTGGGCACTCCGGAGCGTCCTCGGCTGTGCGTGTACCGCTCGCTGCGGCACATGCACGCGCAGGTGATTGACGACCGCTCCGGGAGAACTCTCGCCGCGGCCAGCTCGGTCGACAAAGAAGTCCGCAAGCAGTTGAAGGGCGGTGGAAACATTGCCGCGTCGAAAGTTGTGGGCAAGATCATCGCCGAGCGCGCCCAGGCGGCGGGGGTCCAACAGGTGGTTTTCGATCGTGGCGGCTACCAATATCATGGCCGCGTGCAGGCACTTGCCGATGCGGCTCGAGAGGCAGGATTGAAATTCTAACGACATGACAAAACAAGATCTCAAAGTCAGGTTGTCCGTCCGCCGGGCCGTCGAGACCAATCTGGCGAACGTAAAAGACCAGGTCGTGTCGATCAACCGCGTGACCAAAGTGGTCAAGGGCGGCAAGAATCTGAGTTTTTCGGCGCTGGTGGTCGTCGGCGATCAGCACGGCCACGCCGGCTTCGGCATGGGCAAGGCTCGCGAAGTGCCCATGGCGATCCGCAAGGCTATCGAGCAAGCCAAGAAAAACATGATCCCGCTGAACCTGAAGGGGACGACGATCCCGCATCAGGTGCTTGGTTGCTACGGTTCGGGGCGCGTGCTGCTGAAGCCTGCGTCCGAAGGCACCGGCGTCATCGCCGGCGGACCGGTCCGCGCGGTGATGGAGGTTGCGGGAATACAAAACGTGCTGACGAAATCGCTTGGGACCTCGAATCCGCACAACGTGGTGAAGGCGACTTTCGACGCGCTGCTGCAACTCAAGGATGCGGCCAAAGTAGCGGCGATGCTCGGCAAGGCGGAGGAAGCGGCGTCGTAGCCGCGCTGCCGCCAAGGGAATCCGGGTGATGACGAAGAAAAAGCCGGAAACGTTGAAGATCAAGTGGGTGCGCAGCTTTGTCGGCTGTCCGCGCGGAATGCGGGCCACGATTCGCGGGCTGGGCTTCCGGCGGATGAATCAGGTCGTCGAGCGGCCGGACACTCCCACGATTCGCGGGATGATTCACAAAGTTCACCATCTGGTGGAAATCGAGCCGTAGGAAGTTTTTGCTGGAGTCAGTGAAGAAAACCATGGTCGCGAAACTATCGAATTTGAAGCCGGCGCGCGGATCGCGGCACCGCAAGGTGCGCGTGGGACGGGGCATGGGCTCGAAGCTCGGCAAGACGGCGGGCCGGGGCAACAAGGGACAGAAATCGCGCCGCGGCTACCAGCGCCGCCGGGGGTTTGAAGGCGGCCAGATGCCGCTGCACCGGCGAATGCCGAAGCGCGGATTCACCAATCCGTTTTCGCGCGAGTTTTCGACGGTGAACGTGCAGATCCTGAACGCTTTCGCCGCCGGAGAAACGGTGACGCCCGCGACGCTGCTCGGCCGCGGAATCGTCAGCCGACTGCGCGACGGCGTGAAGATTCTGGGCGACGGCGATCTGAAAGTCGCGCTGACGGTGCAGGCGCACGCGTTCAGTAAATCGGCCGCGGAGAAAATCACGCGCGCCGGAGGAAAGGCCGAAATTCTGTAATGGGCAAGCTGATCGAGGCATTTAAGAATATCTTTCGCACCCCGGACCTGCGCAGGCGCGTGCTGTTTACGCTGGCGCTGCTGGGCGTGTATCGCCTCGGCGCGTTCATTCCCACCCCGGGCATCAATACGGTACTGCTCCAGCAATTGTTCGAGCAGGGCCGCGGCTCGGTGCTCGGCATCATCGACCTGTTCAGCGGCGGCAATTTCCGCCGGCTGACAATTTTTGCGCTCGGCATCATGCCGTACATCACGGCGTCCATCATCCTGCAGTTGATGGTGGTGGTCTGGCCGTACCTCGAGCGGCTGCAGAAGGAAGGCGAACTCGGCCGGCGCAAGATCACGCAGTACACACGCTACCTGACGATCATTCTGAGCGCGTTCCAGTCGTTCACGATCGCGCTGACGCTGACGAAGCAGAGCTTGTCCGGCCAGTCGCTGGTGTATCACCCGGGCGCCCGGTTCATCCTGATGACCATGCTGACGCTCACCACCGGCTCGGCGTTCATCATGTGGCTCGGCGAACAGATCAGCGACCGCGGCATCGGCAATGGCATGTCGCTGATTATTTTTGCAGGCATCGTGGTCGGGCTGCCGCGCGGGATTGCCGATTTGTGGGACAAGGTGAAGACGTCGCAGTGGGGGCCGTTCACCCCGCTGGCGATCCTGGCCTTGCTGGTCTTGATGATCGCCGTGGTGGCCTTTATTGTCTATGTCGAGGGAGGGCAGCGGCGCATCCCGGTGCAATACGCCAAACGCGTGATGGGCCGGAAAGTGATGGGCGGGCAGATGACCTATCTCCCGCTGCGGGTGAATTCCGGCGGCGTGATTCCGCCGATTTTTGCGAGTTCGTTGCTCACGTTTCCACAGACTCTGGCGCTATTGTTCCAGAAGAAGTACACATTGTTTGACAAGTTCGCGCGGCAGCTTTCCTGGGGCGAGCCGCTGTACACGCTCGTTTACGTGACGCTGATCATCTTTTTCGCGTTTTTCTACGTCGGGATCATCTTCAACCCGACCGAGCTGGCCGACAACATGCGGAAGTACGGCGGATTTATTCCCGGGATTCGTCCGGGGCGGAATACGAGCGATCACATCAATCGCATTCTGACGCGGCTGACGTTCGTGGGCGGGTGCTATCTGGCGATTGTCTGTTTGTTGCCGGAATGGATGATTTCCGGCATTCACCTGCAGCACTTATGGGGACCGGTTGGCGCTTGGTTCGACGCGCACATGTGGCGTTTCGTGCTCGAAGGGCTGGGGGTGACGTTTTATTTCGGCGGCACGTCGCTGCTGATTGTGGTCGGCGTGGCGATGGATACGGTACAGCAGGTGGAAGCGCAGCTCGTCATGCGAAATTACGATGGGTTCATCCGGCGAGGACGGTTGCGAAGCCGTCGTGGTTAACAGTCCCGCCTGCAAGGTGCTGAAGCGCGCCGTGATTTTTCTCGGTCCGCCGGGGGCGGGGAAGGGAACGCAGGCAAAGAAGGTGGCGCAGCTCTACGGTGTGCCGCACCTTTCGACCGGCGACATGTTGCGCGACCACGTGAGCCGCGCGACGGACCTGGGCCGTCAGGCAAAGCCGCTCATGGAACGCGGCGAGCTGGTTCCGGACGAGATCGTGCTGGGAATGGTCGAGGAGCGAATTGCGAGTCCCGATTGTGCGAACGGCTTCGTGTTTGACGGATTCCCGCGGACGATGCCGCAGGCCGAGGCGCTCGACCGGATTCTCGAGCGAAAGCAGTTCGGGCGTCCGCTGGTGGTCCACTTTGTCGTGGACTATGACGCCTTGTTTCGGAGGCTGACGGGAAGGCGCACCTGCAGCGTGGGCGGAGAGATTTACAATGTGTATGACCGTCCGCCGAAAACGCCGGGCCGTTGCGATCACGACGGGGGCGAGCTGGTCCAGCGGCCGGATGATTGCCCGGAAGTGATTGAGGACCGGTTGAAGGCGTATGACCGGCAGACCAAGCCGCTCGTGGACTATTACCGGGCCCAGGGCGCGCTCCAGGATGTGGATGGGTCGGCCGGTGTGGAATCGGTGACGCGCGCGGTGCTCGAGATCCTGGGGCGTTCCCGCTGAAGGAAATGGTGATCTGCCGTTCATCAGCGGAGCTGGAAAAGATGTACCGCGCCGGGCAGGTGGTCTGGGGCGCGCTGGATGCGCTCCGAAAGATGGCCGCGCCGCGCACAACGACGCAGGAGCTGGACGCGTTTGCCGAGCGATACGCGCACGAGCATCACGCGCGGCCGGCGTTCAAGGGGTATCGAGGGTATCCGGGCTCGCTGTGCACTTCGATCAACAGCGAGATTATTCACGGAATCCCTTCGCCGAAGCGGCGGCTGCGCGAGGGCGACATCCTGTCGCTCGATTTCGGGGTCGAGCTGGACGGCTACTTCGCCGATGCCGCGGTGACCGTGCCGGTGGGCAAGATTTCGCCGGAGCGGCAGCGGCTGCTGTGCGTGACGCGTGACGCGCTGGACCGCGCGATTGAAAAAGCCCGGCTGGGCAACCGGCTGAGCGATATCTCCGCGGCGGTGCAGCAGGCGGTCGAGCGAAACGGCTTTTCGGTGGTGCGGGAATTCGTGGGGCACGGCATCGGCACTAAGATGCATGAAGACCTGCAACTGCCGAACTACGGCGAGCCGGGCCGGGGCCCGCGGCTGCAGGAAGGCATGGTCATCGCGATCGAGCCGATGGTGAACGCGGGCCGGCCGGAAGTACGGATGCTCGAGGATGAGTGGACCGCGGTCACGGTGGACGGGAGCGACGCGGCCCATTTCGAGCACACGGTCGCCATCACCGCCAACGGGCCGTGGATTCTGACGCGGCCGCGCGAAATGAACGGGCCGTGTTGGGAATGCAAGTGAGCCGGGCGGCCTGAACGGCGCCGGCAGCGAAACAGGAGTTCATGAGAAAGAGACCAGCACCGGACAAGAAGAAAGCGGACTCGGGCAATTCGAAAGAGGACGCCATTGAAGTGATGGCGACGGTGATCGAGCCACTCCCCAACGCCATGTTCCGGGTCGAACTGGAGAACAAACATCGGGTGCTGGCGCACATCTCGGGAAAAATGCGGAAGAATTTCATCCGCATACTGCCGGGAGACCGGGTGGCGGTGGAGCTTTCACCGTACGATTTGACGCGCGGCCGCATCGTCTACCGCTATAAATAGCGGAGCAGCAGTCATCGGAGCCTGTCCATGAAGGTAAGAGCGTCCGTAAAAAAGATTTGTATGAAGTGCAAGGTGATCCATCGGCGGGGAGTGGTGCGGGTGATCTGTGTGAACCCGAAGCACCGCCAGCGCCAGGGATAGGGGAGGAACGCGATGGCCCGCATTGCCGGCGTGGATTTGCCGCCGAATAAGCGTCTGTGGGTTGGGCTGACCACCATTTACGGGATCGGCCAGGAACGCGCTCGCTCGCTGTGCGGCAAGGCGAACGTGGAACATACGAAGAAGATCAAAGACCTGACCGAGGAAGAAGTGAACCGCCTGCGGCAGGCAATCGAGTCCGAGGGCCGGGTGGAAGGGGATCTCCGCAAGGAGACCCAGATGAACATTCGCCGGCTGATCGACATCCAGTGTTACCGCGGGATGCGTCATCGGCGCAATCTGCCGGTGCGCGGCCAGCGCACACACACCAACGCGCGCACCCGCAAGGGCCCGCGCAAGGGCGCCGTCGCGGCGAAGAAAAAAGTCGCCGTGAAGAAGTAGCCGGTTAGAGGAGAGAGACGAACTTGGCAAAGGAACCGCAAGACGCCGCCGCACCAGCGTCGGCAAAACCGACGAAGCGGAAGAAAGAGTTCCGCAAGAAGCGCGAAAAACGCGTGGTGCCGCAGGGCCTGGCGTACGTCCAGGCGACGTTCAACAACACGATCGTGACGCTCACGGACCCCGACGGCCACGCGCTGAGCTGGGCTTCGGCCGGCTCGGTGGGCTTCAAGGGTTCACGCAAGGGCACTCCCTACGCCGCACAGCAGGCGGCGATGACGGCAGCGAGCGCCGCGCGCGATCAGTACGGGCTGAAGACTATCGAAGTGCGGGTGAAGGGGCCGGGAGCGGGCCGCGAATCGGCTATTCGCGCGCTGGCTTCGGCCGGCTTGCACATCAACGTGATCAAGGACGTCACGCCCATCCCGCACAACGGTTGCCGGCCGCCGAAGCGCCGGCGCGTCTAGAGCGAGAGGTTTTCGAGAGAAGGAAAAGGAGAACGGGAATTGGCAAGACATCGTGAAGCGGTTTGCCGGCTGTGCCGCCGGGAAGGCATGAAGCTCTTCCTGAAGGGCCTGCGGTGTTTTACGGAAAAGTGCGCGATCGAGAAGCGGAACTTCGTCCCTGGCCAGCACGGCCAGGCGCGCCGTGCCAAGATGGTCGGCTACGGCGTGCAGCTCCGCGAGAAGCAGAAGGTGAAGCGCACCTACGGATTGCTCGAGCGGCAGTTCCGCACCTACTTCGAGAAGGCGGAAAAGGCGAAAGGCCCGACCGGCTCAAACCTGATGGTCATGCTGGAACGGCGGCTCGACAACGTCGTCTACCGCGCGGGGCTCGCCAGCTCGCGCTCCCAGGCGCGCCAGTTGGTGCTGCACGGTCACGTGCGCGTCAAGGGCCGCAAGGTGAACATCCCAAGCTACCTGGTCAGCGTGGGCGAAGAGATCGCGCTCAAAGAAAAGATGCACCAGAACGCGATGGTGCTTGAAGCGCGCAACCTGGCGAATTCGCAGGGGCAGATGCCCTGGCTCGAAATTGACCGCGGAAATTTCAAAGCGCGGGTGCTGGCGCTGCCGAAGCGCGAAGACGTGCAGACGCCGCCGTTCAACGAGCAGCTGATCGTCGAATTGTATTCGAAGTAGGGCGGGCAATGGACGGGAATTCCTGAAACGGGCCCGACCTGAAACTTTCGGGCGGGCCGGGAGGGTTGGCAATTATGTGGAAAGGGTTTCAGAAACCAAAGCGGTTGGCGGCCGAGCTCGAGTCGCTGACGGACAAGTACGGAAGATTTTCGGCGCAGCCGTTTGAGCGCGGCTGGGGCACGACGGTGGGGAACGCCCTCCGGCGCGCGCTGTTGAGTTCGATTGAGGGTGCGGCGATTACCGCGGTCAAGATCGAGGGCGTGCTGCACGAATTTTCGCCGATTCCGGGCGTGGTCGAAGACGCCACCGACATTATCCTAAACCTGAAACAGGTGCCGCTGAAGCTGAACTCGGATCAGTCGAAGACGATCACGCTGAACGTGGAGGCGCCCGGGCCGGTGACGTCGGCGCAGATCGAAGAGGACGCCGACATCGCGGTGCTCGACAAGACGATCTACATCGCCACCGTGGGCGAGGGGGGCAAGCTCCAGCTCGAAATGCGCGTGAAGAACGGCCGCGGCTACGTCGCCGCCGACCGCAACTTCGACGAGGACCTGCCGATCGGCTACATCCCGATTGATTCGGTGCACTCGCCGGTGCGCAAAGTGAATTACGCCGTGGAAGCGGCTCGCCTGGGGCAGATGACCGACTACGAGAAGCTGACGCTGGATGTGTGGACGAACGGCGCCATCACGCCGCAGGACTCCATCGGCCTGGCCTCGAAGCTGATGAAGGATCACATGAGCATCTTCATCAATTTCGAGGAGCAGCCGGACCTACCCGAGGAAGTGGTCGAGAATTTCAACGATCCGCGGCTCGATCACCTCGACCGCTCCGTCGAAGAGCTCGAGCTTTCGGTGCGCTCCTACAACTGCCTGAAAAACGCGAATATCCAGAGCCTCCGCGAACTGGTGCAGAAGACCGAGTCGGAGATGCTCAAGACGAAAAATTTCGGGCGCAAGTCGCTGAACGAGATCAAAGAAATCCTCGGGAAAATGGGCCTGAGCCTGGGCATGAAGTTCGACGAACACGGCCGGATCATCTGGCCGCCGCTGCCCAGCCAGACGGCTCCTCCTCCACCGGAGGAAACGGCGGGACTCTAGGCCGCCGGGACTCGACTTATGAAACACCGGATATCCGGTTTCAAACTTGGACGCAACCCGGCGCACCGCCGGGCGACGCTGCGCAACCTGGTGACGAATGTGATCACCCATGAGCGCATTCACACTACTGTGCTCCGCGCTCGCGCGGCGCGGCCGCTCGTCGAGCGGATGATCACGCTCGGGAAGCGCGACAGCCTCCACGCGCGCCGGCAGGCCGCCTCGTTCCTGCAGACGCCCGAGGCGACGAAGAAGCTCTTCGCCGACCTCGCTCCCCGCTTTGCAGACCGCAACGGCGGCTACACGCGCATTGTGCGCACCGGCTGGCGTATCGGCGACGGCGCCGAGCTCGCCATCCTTGAATTGATCGGTTCGGAGCTGAAAAAGAAGGAAAAGAAATCGAAAAAAGAAAAGCAAGTGGAGGCTCCGGAAGAAAAGGCGGCTGCCGAATAGGGCCGACAACGCTCCCCGAAATAAGAAAGCCCGTCCCAAGGCAAACGTGGGGCGGGCTTTTTGTTTCCGCGGGGTCTTGGTCCCGCTACTTCAAGCCCAGCCAACCCTTGTAGATTCGCTGTTGCAAATCCGTGGGGTGCTCCATCGGTTTCAAGATGTACGTCGGGTAGGGATCCGATCCCAATGTGACCGGGATGAGTTTCAAATCGCCCGCTCGCATCACGGTGAGCTGTAGGACGTCTCCCGGCTTGTGCGCCGCGATGGCATCGTTCAGCGCGTCGGCTTCGACCAGTTTGCTGTCGATGCCGATGAGAACGTCATCGCGATCGAGGCCGGCGGCCTCGGCCGGGCCGCCTGGAATCAGACTCTTGATCTTCGCGAAATTGCGTTCCTCTTTTTCAGTGGTCGCGCCGAACCACGGCAAACCAGCGTTCGACTCCTTCACCACCTGCATTCCGGCATAGGCGAAATATTCTTCGTACGGCAGAGGATCCTTGCCGCTGATGTAGCGATGGAAGAAGGAGCTCATGTCCTTGCCGGCGATTTCCGAAGCGGCGCGGATGGCGTCTTCGGGCAGGAAGCCCGGGTTCGGCAGCGCGTAGCGCTGGTACAGCAGGCGCATCCAGTCGTCGAGCGATTTCTGATTGTTGGTGGCGTTGCGAATGGCGAAATCGAGAAGGTGTCCGGCGATTTGCCCGCCATCGTAGTAGGAATACCAGGTGTCGTCGAAGTTGTTGTTCATCTTCAGTCCGCGGAACCAGGTATCCCAGCTCGTATCCTCGATGCTGCGTTCCCGGCGGCCCGGCTCCTGTTCGAACTTGGTGATCACCGCAGAGATGCCCTTTAAATATTGCTCCGGGGTGATCAGGCTCCCGCGTTCGAGCGCCAGCGCGCCGTAGTAGCTCGTCAGCCCCTCGGAAATCCACAGCGATGGCGTATGCACCATCCGCGAGTAATCGAACGGGCCGAGCGGCCGCGGCCGAAGCCGTTTCACGTTCCAGGCATGGAAAAACTCGTGGGCGGCGACAAATAGCTTTGCCTCGTATTGCGTGCCGTACTGCGTCGAATAGCCGGTGGATGGAGCGGTATCGTCCCAGTCCGTCGAATAATTGATCTGCGTCGAGTTCAGGTGCTCGAGCCCGCCGCCCGCCTTCGGCCAGATGTGGTAGAGGAACCAATAGTCGGAGAAGGGCGCCGCCTGCGGCGTTCCCGTCACCGGCGCGAAGATGGGCACGAGCGCCTCAATGAATTTCTGCGAGTCGCTCGCGAACTTCGAAAAATCCTTGCGGCCCATGACGTCGTGGACGACGACGTGGTAGGTGGTGCCCATCACCTGAAACGTCCTGTACTCAAAATCGGAAATCTCCATCGGAGAGTCGGCAAACCAATCATAATCGGCGGCCGCAAACGTATTTTCCCCAGTGTGCTGCATTCCCGTGGCGACACGCCACCCGGCGGGCACATCGATCGTCAAATGCACCGGCCGATCCTTCCCGCCGATTAGATACATCCACACCGCCGGGCCGCCGATGAAGACGTGGCGATCGTTGTATTGCGCCTCGTTGTTCGAGAGGGTGTTGGCAAAGAGCTGGTAACGCACCGTCACCGCATTCGCGCGGCCCAACTCGACCCGCCACGTCTGGCCGTCGGTCTTGTGCCACGGCAGAGGCTGGCCGTCGGGGCCGGCAGCGGAAAAGCTCTGCACTCGCGCCGCGTAGTTCTCGATGTTGTAGGCGCCGGGTGCCCAGTCGGGCATCGCGAATTCCGCCGCGAAGCCGTTGAGCCCCGTGGCGTGAATCGTGATGTCCATCAGGTGCGTGTTGGGCCGCTCGAAATGCAGGTCGTACTGCAGCGGATCGGCTGCCGAGGCGGCGAGCGCCGCGAAGAAAATGAGGACCGACGACACTAGGATGCGATGCAGCATGCGTGCTCTCATCTCTCCTCCTGATCTTCTGTATCGCGAGCCACCGGAAGGCTGATGGACGTTTCGCCGTGCAGTTGCGTTGCGCTTGACTTGCCCCCGCGAAGGGTGTCTCCGTTTCGGTGCGTCCGCCACGCGATCCAAAGCTGCGCCAGGGTGGCCCCGGTTGTGTCGAGTAGCACATCGCTCATCGAAGCGCTGCGGCTGGGCAAGAAGGCCTGGTGAAGTTCGTCCGTTGCCGCGTAGCCGGCGGCAATCGCCACGGCGGCGACGGCCCACCGGACATGTCATTCGCGCCGCTCACCGCGAAGGGCACGCAAAACCAACAGGCTAAAGATGGAATATTCCACCAGATGCGCGGACTTGCGGATGGCAAGATGCAACTGGCCAATGCCGTGATCCGATGCATGCGGAAAGAGGGAGTGGAGGACGGCGACGAGGAACGGCGCAAGATGCTCCGCCGAAAACCAGCTCGTGGAGAACATCCAGATTGCCGCCGCCCAGACGATGACCGGCCAGCGATGACGGAGCCAGCGCATCTCAGCGCAGCCGCTCCGCAGGGCGGCTGAACTCGGCGCGATTTGGCACGCGTTCTCGGCGCCGCATTATTCCAGCCGGTAGTTGGGCGCCTCGCGCGTGATGATCACATCGTGGACGTGGCTCTCGCGCAGCCCGGCGGACGTGATGCGGATGAAGCGGCTCCGTTCCTGCAATTCGCGGATGTTGGAGACGCCGCAGTAGCCCATCCCGCTGCGCAGGCCGCCGACAAGCTGCTCGACCAGGCCGCCGAGCGGGCCCTTGTACGGCACCTGCCCCTCAATCCCTTCCGGCACGGACTTGCCTCGTTCGGCGGTGTCCTGCGCGTAGCGATCGGCGGAGCCTGCCTCCATCGCGCCGAGGGACCCCATGCCGCGGTAGGACTTGAACGTGCGGCCCTGGTAGAGAATCGTCTCGCCGGGTGATTCTTCGGTGCCGGCGAAAAGCCCGCCGATCATCACCGCGGAAGCGCCGGCGGCGAGCGCCTTGGTGATGTCGCCGGAAAACTTCACACCGCCGTCGGCGATGATGGGTATGCCGGTGCCCTTTGCCGCGCGCGAAGCTTCGATCAGCGCCGTAATTTGCGGAACGCCGGCGCCGGTGACGACCCGCGTCGTGCAAATCGAGCCGGGCCCGATACCTACTTTCAGGCCGTCGATGCCGAGGGCGATCAAGTCGCGCGCCCCATCGAACGTAGCCACATTGCCGGCCGTCAACTGCATTTCGGGCAGCCGATGCTTTACTTCCTTGATGGCTTCCATCACGCGCGCGGAATGGCCGTGTGCGGTGTCAATCGCCACCATGTCCACCTTCGCCTTCGCCAGTTCCTGCGCCCGTTCCAGAAAATCGCCGGTGGCGCCGATCGCCGCGCCCACACGCAGGCGGCCGTGATCGTCCTTGGCCGCGCGCGGATATTCCAGTTTTTTCTGGATGTCTTTGACGGTGATCAGACCCTTCAGGTTGAAGTCTTTGTCGACGACGAGCAGCTTCTCGATGCGGTGCTTCTGCAAAATCTTTTCCGCTTCTTCGAGCGTGGTGCCCACCGGCACGGTAACGAGGTTTTCCTTCGTCATCACCGCGCTCACCGGCTGCTCCAGGTTCCGCTCGAAGCGGATGTCGCGGTTCGTCAGAATCCCGACCAGGCGCGGCCCGCGCGTGACCGGCAGGCCCGAAACTTTGTACTTGGTCATGATCTCGAGGGCGCGATGCAGCGGGGCTTCGGGCGAAATCGTCACCGGGTCCACGATCATGCCGCTTTCCGAGCGCTTCACTTTGTCCACTTCTTCGGCCTGGCGCGCGATCGTCATGTTGCGGTGGATGAAGCCGAGGCCTCCCTGCCGCGAAATCGCAATCGCCAGGCGAGATTCCGTCACCGTGTCCATCGCCGCGGCGACCACGGGGATGTTCAGCGCGATCTTGCGCGTCAGGCAGGTGCGCGTGTCCACTTCGGTGGGCAGCACCGAGGATTTCCCCGGCACCAGCAGTACGTCGTCAAATGTCAACGCTTCGGGAATGGCGCCATCAATCATCGAGTCTCCGTTGTGTGAAAGGCCCCAAAAACACCGCAGCCCGCCGTAGCGGGCTGCATGGGGCGCTAATTGTGAGCGCGGACCTTCATAGGTAAAACGTGCATTCTATTCGTCCGAGCGGGCAAAATCAAGGTTGCTTCTCAGCGGCCTGGAGCCTGAAAGAGGCCGCGTCCAACTGGGAATGCCCTGATTTCCCCCGCGAGCGGATCGTGAAGGTCGAGCCCTACGCGAAAGATAGCCACGTGGCTGTTCTCTCCAACGGGAAACAGCTTGCCGTCAGTCGCGCCGGCTACGCCCGCCTCCGCGCCCTCCTCGACCGCTGCTCTCTCCGCCCCCTGAAAGAGATGGCAGGCCATCGCGTGGTAGCCTGGCGCACGGCCAGTGCAGGTTGCGCCGGAGCGAGGCGCTACTGTAGATTCGATTTGTGCGTGCATTCGAGCCCCATCCACTGCTGCGGAATCCCGACCTGATGACGATTGCGGCGTCGTTGTGGCGCCGGAAGTTTCCCCATCTCAAACCAGCGGAAGATCGCCTCTTCGAAGTCGAGCCCGGCACAAGAATTCTGGTGCGGTGCCACTGGCAGACGGAGCCGAAGCGGCACCCCACACTCGTGCTCATCCACGGCCTCGAAGGCTCGAGCGATTCGGGCTACATGCTGGGCACCGCCGAAAAAGCCATTCACCGTGGCTTCAATGTGGTGCGGATGAACCAGCGGAATTGCGGCGGCACCGAGCAGCTCACACCGACGCTCTACAATTCCGGCCTGAGCGGCGACGTGGGCGCCGTCGTGCGCGAATTGATCGAGCGCGACGGCCTGCCCGCGATCTGCGCCGGCGGCTTCTCGATGGGCGGCAATCTGGTTCTGAAAATGGCGGGCGAGCTCGGCGATGCGGCGCCGGCGCAACTGCGCGCCGTGGTCGCGGTCTGCCCTTCGCTCGAGCTGGCAGCTTGCGCCGCAGCCATCGGCAAGCCGCGGAATTGGATCTACGAGCAGTATTTCGTCATCCGTTTGAAACGCCGGATGAGGCGGAAGGCGCAACTGTTCCCGGAGCGGTATCCGTTAAACGGCCTCGAGCAAGTAGGGAGCATCTGGGAATTCGATGACGTTTTCACCGCGCCCCATTGCGGGTTTCGCGACGCCGCGGATTACTACGCCCGCTCGAGCGCCAGCCGCGTGATCGCACAGATTTGCGTGCCGTCGCTCATTGTCACCGCGCAGGACGATCCCATGGTTCCCTACGAAGGGTTTCTCACATCAGCCCTGCGGACGAATGACAAGATCACGGTTGTCTCCCCGCAACACGGCGGGCACTGTGCATTCGTTTCCCGCGAGGGCGGCGAGGAGCGTTTTTGGGCGGAAGCAAGGCTCGTGGAGTTCTGCGCGAAGCAATCGCGGCTCGCCGTCGATGGAGACTCCCGCGCGGCCATCGGTGGGCAGGCCTGAAGTCCGTCCCGACTCGCTACCCGAGGGGGTTTTCGAGCGACGGGCTGAAGCCCGGCGTCAGCAGGTGCGCGGCGCCGCTTTCCGCGATCACCATGTCGTCCTCGAGGCGCATGCCGTAATCGCCGCGGATGTAAATTCCCGGTTCGTTCGAGAATGTCATGCGGGGCAGCAACACCGTCTTGCTGCCTCGAACGAGGTATGGCCATTCGTGCCCGTCGAGGCCGATGCCGTGGCCAAGACGATGCGCGAAGAATTTGTAATCCGGGCCGAAGCCCGCGTTGGCGACGACCCTCCGCGCGGCATCGTCCACGGAGCCGGAAAGACGGCCCGCCACGGCCGCGGCCAGAGCCGCATCCTGCGACTTCCGCAGGATGTCGAACGTGCGCCGCAGCTTGTCCGGCGGCTTGCCCAGCAACGAGCAGCGGGTCACATCCGATTCGTAGCCCTCCACCGTGCATCCGCCGTCGATCAACACGATCTGTTTCTCAGCCAATTTCTGCGGCTGGCGCGTGCCGTGCGGCAGCGCCGCCCATTCGCCGAACAGCACGAGCGCGCCGCCCTGCAAGCCCATTCGCGAAAACCCGCGGGAGACGAGCGCCGCCACATCGAACTGCGTCATGCCCTCGCGGAGAGAGGCGAAGACGGCGCGGAACACATCGAATGTGGCCGCGCAGGCCAGTCGCATCAACTCGAGCTCGTGATCGGATTTCACGCTGCGGCAGCCATGGGTGATAGAATCACCGCTCACAAACGCAAGCGTGCGCGCGGCGCGCCGCAAACCATCATAGAAAACGTAGCACGTTGTTTCTTCGACGCCAATCTCGCCGGAGCGAAGGTTTCGCTCGGACAGCCACTTGGCCATGACGCCGTAAGGGCTTTCGTCCTCCTGCCACACGCGCACCTCGACGGGCCAATGAAGCAGTTCGCGCAGCCGGCCCTCCTCGAAGGCGGGACACACGAGGAGCGGATCTCCCGTCCTCGGGATCAGCAGCGCCACGATGCGTTCGCTCAATCCCCAGCGAATGCCGGTGTAATACGACAGCGAAGTGCCGGGCGTGACGTACACCGCGGCGAACTGCCGCTTTGCCTCCGCCATCAATTGTTGCGCGTGCGCGATGCGGCCCTGAAACTCCTCGACGCTGATGGGCCGCACTCGATCACCCAGCGGCTTCAGCTTGTCGAAAGCCGGAGGCAGCGCCGCCTGATCGCTCGCCGCGCTTGTAAACGGCCGAGTCACCTGCGCAGCAGCCGCCACCGCGACCGATGCCGCTCCCGATTGCAGCAAACCACGGCGAGTGAGTTTCATCGGAGCCTCCCAGGCGTCCTTTCCGTGCGAATTGGCGTTTCTACTTGGCGGGGGCAGGGAAGTCAAGCAAGTTTGAAGAGATGGAACGGTGCCACCGATGAACACGGAGGCAGAGGCGAATAGGCAGCACGAGAAGGGAGGAGGAGTCAAACACGAAGAAAAGCCGGAGCCGGGTAGCGCCCGGCTCCAGCATCGTGAGACTGTTTCCGGTTATGTTTCTTACTCTTCAGTGGCCTTCTGCTTCTTCGGCATGTACGTGATGCTGAGCGGCTGCTCCAGCCGGAAGTCCAGCTTCGTTTCCGCCGGGATGCGCACCTGCTGGCCCTTCGTGGCGCCCTGGTATACGCCGCCGCTGGCCGCGCCAACGCCGGCGCCGATCGCCGCGCCTTTGCCGCCACCCGCGATGGCTCCGATCAGCGCGCCGAGCGCCGCGCCACCGCCGACCGTCGCTGCGGTGCGCTTGCCGCGCGAGCTGCCAGCCTGCTCATAGGTTGAGCTCACGAGTGGATACGACTTGCCCTGATACTCAAGCTTCACCAGCTCGAGGCGCAGCTCGCTTCGGCCGGAGATGTGCCCGGCCGACGAAGCATTGACAAGTCGCACGAAAATATTTGCGCCCTTCGGGACGATCACCCGATCCTCCGAAACAAGCGGTTGATCAAGAGAGGCTTCGAACACTTCTCCGGCGTGATTCACGGAAGAATCCACGCCGTCGATCATCCGGACCGTCACCGTAGACCCGGCTGGAAACTCCACGGTCTTCGGCTGGGGAGGCGGCGGAGGTGGGGGCGGTGGCGGAGGCGCCGGCGCGGCTACCGGCGTAGGAGCCGTGACAGGCAACGCTGCCGGAGCCGGGGCTGGCTTCTCTTCCACCGGCCTTGTCTGTTTCACGGCATGGGAGCGCGCTCGTCGAGCCGGGGCCGGCGTGGGGTCCGGTGCAGGCATCGGTGCCGGCGTTATCTGAGCAACTTCGACCGTCATCTCATCGTTGACTTTGGAAACACCCTGGCTCTGCGTCGCCAGCTTGAACGCCTCATACCGCGCAGCGTTGCTGGGAACGGCGCCCGTCAGAGTGACCTGACCTTTGCTGACTGCCACTTGAAGATTGGTATTCCGCAGTTGTGGATCCGAAAACATTTTGACTTTAATATCGGTGGCGATGGCTTCGTCGCTGCGCGCAGTCGAGCAGGCGGCGGCAAATGCCAAGCACGCTGTCAAGACCACCAGCAGAATCGTGGATCGGCGCATGCTTCCTCCTCAGTTTCTCAACCCCGGCGCGGCGCCCTGGTTGCGCGCATCGGGATGTTTTCCCGGGCCGGTGCCTTCAGTCTACTACGATGCAAGAGGGCGCCTTAAAGCTGTCTTCTCCCTTGAGGAAACAATCCCCATGGCGAGAACAGGCATCTCAGCCGGTGCACCCGGCGCGTCGGGGCTTCCACTCCTCCTCTCCCGCCGGCAAAGCGTTCCGCGCAACTTTTCCGGGAGGCCGGGGTTGAATTTCACAGAGGGATGAACCGGGTGAGTCGCCCTCAGGAAATCCAAACAAAGATTTGTCAAGGAGAACCCCCATGTGGAATCAGAAAATCTTCCGCGCGCTCGTGACCATGGCACTCGTAGGTGCGATGAGCGGTTGCAGCGGCCAGACGTCCTCCTCCGGAGTCGGGGGTGGGGGCAGCCCGCAGCCGATGGGCAACGTCTTTTCGCTGGCCACCGACAATCCCTCTTTGCCGCAAGTCGTGGGCTTCAAAATCAACGTGACGGGCCTGACCCTTTCGGACGGCATTACCACCGCCAACCTGCTCACCGCGCAACAGACGGTGGACTTTTCCCGGCTCAACGGTTTGAACACACTACTGGACCTGAACGCGGTTCCGGCGGGCACCTACAACAAGGTGAACATCACGCTTTCTTCGCCGGTGATTAGTTTCATCGACACCGCGGCGAACCCCCCGGTCGTCAACACGATCAATGGCAATCTCCTGCAGTCGTCGGTGACCGTGACGCTGGCTCAGCCGCTGGTGTTGAGTCAGAACGATCTGGTGGGCCTGCTGATCGATCTTCGCATCGGTGATTCGCTCGTCATCCAGAACGGGCAGATCACCGGAGACGTTAACCCCACGTTCCGGATCAAGGCGATTGCGCCGGATGCGCCGGACGCCTCGATTGACGATTTGCGCGCCGGCGTCGTAAGTGTGAACGCAGCCGGCGGCACCTTTGTCATTCAGGGCCCCCGTGGCCGTCAATTTACGGTGACGACAAACAACCAGACAGATTTCGAAAATGGCGGCTCGCTGAACGACCTGGACACCAACACGATCGTGGATGTCTCCGGAAGCCTCGATCGCGCCACTCTCAACATCAAGGCCGACGAAGTTCAAATCGTTTCCAAGGAGCGCTTCGTCCTCGGCGGCTTGATTACCGATGTCCGGCCTTCTCCCGGATCGGCGAATCAAATGGATGTGTTTGTGCGCACGGAGCTGCCGGATCTTTCCGGCGCGCCGATCGGACAGATTGACACGCTCAATCTCACCGGCAACGAGCTATATCAGATCCGCTACCTCCGCCTGCCCATCAGCGTCTTCCTCTTCAACCGGAGCAGCCTGGTGCGCGGGCAGCGGGTCGCCGTCGGCGGCGCGCTCAGCTCGTCAAACCCGCCCGTAATGACCGTAAAGCGGGTCGTACTGCAATGGCAAGGGATCGAAGGCGGGTGGGTCCCCGGAAGCACGGTCGTCCAGACGGGCAACGTCGGCAGCTTCAGTCTAAACGGCCTCTCGCTCGCCGGAACGCTGTTCGGCGGCCCGGTCAGGGTGCTCACGTCCAATCAGACGCGGTTCATCAACCTCAGTGGGCTTTCGGGTCTCAGCGGGGCGCAAGCGATACCGCTGCGCGTTGTCGGGCTCGTGCTTCTCGACCACGCGAGCGGCAAGCCGGCAATCGTCGCCGGGAAAGTGGAAAAGCTTCAGTAGCCGCTTCTTCTTTTTTGGGCGCCAGTGTCCGGGACTTCGTCATCAGCCTGAATACTGGCTCCTCATTTGCAGCATTACAAGGCTGGTTGCGGTAGAATCCGCCCGGCCTGGTGAGATGATGGTGGAAGCACCAAAGGGATTCTCCGAGTTCTGGCCTTATTACGTCTCGGCGCATCGCGATCCGCGCACGCGCATGATTCATGTTACCGGAACATTGGCGGGGTGGACGCTGCTGCTCCTCACGATCTTGCTTCGCAGGCCGTGGCTGGCGCTTGCCGCTCTGGTGGTCCCTTATACGCTCGCTTGGTTCTCCCACTTCTACCTTGAACACAATCGCCCGGCGACGTTTGATCATCCACTCTGGTCGTTTCTTGCCGATCAGAAGATGGTGGCGCTGACTCTGATAGGAAAGATGGGGGAAGAAGTGAGGCGCTGTTCCGAGGAAGTCTGAAGAAAATCCCCGGTGAGCGGTTTACTCTCCCCGCACCGCAACGACCTGGTGCCCCTCGACGCGCACTTCAATAGCCAGCGGCGGCCGCATCGCTGCACCCTGCACCACATCCCCGCGCACGAGTCCCTTCGGCCCGGTCCCATAACGCAGAAGTTCGAAGACTGAGTCGTTGCAGGGGTTCACGACCATCGGGTGATTCGCCGGATAATTGAATTTGTCTCGAAGCTTTGAGAGGTCGGTGACGAATTCCAGCTCGCATTTCCCGAACGGCTCCCGCAACGAAAAGCCCCAGTAACTCCCGCCCGGAAGACGAACGATCATTGCCGGCGCTCTTTCCCCTGTGACCGGGTCCTGGAAATTGAATTTCTTCGCAGACCAGGGCTGGGCTAATTCTTCCGTCGTTGCGATGGGACCCGGACCGGTGGGGAGCGCCGGGGCGGGGGATGGCGCAGGCGGAACAGCCGACGTACTCGATGGCGGAGTATCCGTCAGGGCATCCGCGCTGCTTGCCGGCGCACGCTTCAAGAGCGCGAAGACCAGGATGATCGCAAGAACGCCGGCTCCGCCTCCCAGAATCCACATCTTCGGAATCAGGTGTCGAGCCGGAGCCGCGTCGGGAGGCGGCGAAGGAGTGGCAGCCTTCTCCGCATTCACTGCGCCGGTGACGCCGGGAATGTTCGGCTGTTGCGGCTTGAAGGGATCGGGTTTTGTCGGGTTCTCCGGCATGCCAGCCTTTCCCGCACAGAAGCGCCAGCTTGGAACGACTGGCGTGATATTGCAATAGACTTAGCGAGGAAAGAGTTAACGCTTTCGCATGCGGATTTCCGTGCCGCCGCGGAGAATCTTTACATCGTCCATCAGCTGATTGATGAGGAAGATGCCGCGGCCATGCTCGGAGTACACGTTTTCTCCGATGGTGGGGCTGGGGAGCGAAGCGGGATCGAAACCAGGGCCGGGATCACGCACGACGATGAGCATCCCGTGGTCCGCGTCGCACGCCACGCAGAATTGCACGATCTTCTTCGGGTCGTTCTTGCATCCGTGAACGATGGCATTGGCCAGCGCCTCGCGCAACGCCAGCTCGATCTCGAATTCCTTGCCGACGGAACATTTCATTTCCCGGGCGATTTCCATCACCCAATTGACGACAGGCGTGATCGTGCTTACGTCGGCAGGCCCCGAGAAATCGAGGCGCAGGAGAAGCTTTTCGCCGTCAAACTCACACTGCGGCAATGGTTCGGGCGACATCGGCTTGTGTTCATTCTACGGCGGGTAGGAGATTCCGGCAACGCTAGGCGAAAGACAACGCGCGGTTCATCGGGAAGTTACTTGCTCCCGCGGCGCTAGAGCGATCGAGTGATGGCGGATGTATTCCTGAAGATTCGCCAGGGAGAGAAGAAGATCCAGAAGCTTGTCCCGTTCAGCGGCCGTTTCCGTACCCGGCGTGCCGATGAGCAACTGAACAGCCTGGCGCGCGTCCTCCAGGAGCCATTCGAGCGTTGCGGGGTCAAGTGGTTGATCCTGCTGGCACTGGGAAAGAGACTCGCTGGCCCGCGCAAATGTCTGGTGTAGAAAATGATCCAGACAGAGCAGGTCCGCGCTGGTGGCGCGGACGGCCTCTCGCGCACACCCCGCGACTCGGCACGAATGCAGCGCCGGTGAAGCCATAAGGGTAAGACCTCCCTCTGCGAGAACTGGGTGTTTCTTCTTGCATACAAATGGCCATGTACCCTCGACCGGCTGGTGATAGAAAAGAAAGCTTCTCCGGCTGGCACTTCTGGCTGAGGCGGGCCATTCCGCTATTTTACGGGTCGAAAACTCCCGCCGTGGGAATGTCCTTATCTACGCCGCAGAGGCAGGCAGGTTGGGTCGGACCGGATGCCTTTCACCGAGGAGCCCGCGGGAACGGGCTCCCCGGCAGAACCACGCGCTACTCGATGTGGTGGATCGCGTTGAGCTCGATGCTGCCGGAACCCGTGCGTGCGCGCACTTCCCTGGCGATTTGCGAAATTCGCAGGCTGCCGGAGCCGGAGCTTGTCTCCACCGGGCCTGCAATCGCCTCGATGGTCTGGCTGCCGGAGCCGCTTGCGGACCGCATCTGCGTCTCGGCGGGGACAACCAATTCGTAACTGATGGAAATATTCCGAAACCGCTCGCGATCCTCCATTCGCCCGATCGTGATGTGGTTTCCACTTTGTTCAATCGGGGGGTGCGATTCGATATACTGCACGTTTTCTTCCGCGTTGCGCTCGCGGAAGTCCCAATTGTGATTGGCGCGAATCGTGGCGTGCACCTCCACTTTGCTTGCATTGCCGGCGCGGACGGTGATCGAGCCCGCTCCGGTTTCCACTTCCATCTGGACCGGGCCTGTGACTGCCAAAGTCCGGTCGAAGTGTCCCTCAACGTCGGCGCGGGTCGCCGCGGCCGAGACCACCAGAAGAAAAAACAGCGCGAGTCCGGCAGAGAACCAACGAACGGGTGGCTTCATGGGCAGATTCCTCCTCGCAGGAATTCGGATCACTATTCCTTGGTACGAAACTCACTCCCTGGATGTTCAGACGTTGGCACCTGGTAAAACGTCTCCGCCAAAAGGAAGGGAGCTGGGCTCCGGGAGGGCAGGGAAATGAAAAGGGGCCGGTTCTCACCGGCCCCTATCATGACTTTCTTCGAGCGAAGGATTACTATCCGCCGGAGCGGAACACCACGCCGAACGTCAGCCGCACGTTGTTCTGGCGGTTGTTGACGCCGTCCGTAAATTTCGTCATCAAGTACTCCCCCTGGATGACGCGGATGGCGACATGCTTGGAAACTTTGTAATCCAGTCCTCCGCCAATCGCCATGCCGAATACGTTTTCGCTGGTGCTTCCCAGGGAAACGCCTCCGGACACCCCTGATGCGGAGCCATGAACGCCGCCGAAAAGAGCCTGCACGAAGGGCGTCCACTTCTCATGGCCGCGGGATGCGATCTTGGGCCCGAACAGATAGGAGTACGCGGTCGCAGTGCCTGTTACGGGGGTGCCGCCGACGGTGATTGTCTCGCTGTGCGTGTAGCCGCCAAAGTCCGCTACGACTCCAAACCAGCGGTTCATATTAAACGCGACCGAACCGCTGCCACCGTTTCCGTTGAAGCCCTGCGACCCGGTTCCAGTGTTCACGTTGACACGAACATAGGAGTAGCCAGCCGAAGCTTCCACCCTCGGGGTTTCGTCCTGTGCCAGCGCTGGCATTGCCAGGGCGAGGATTAAACCTGACAGCCAAACCATTTTTCGCATGACAAACTGCCTCCTGTTATTTCGAACTTGTTGAGATCGATCTAACGCGACGTGCTCGAGCCCCTAAGCAATGTAACTTTGGAACCGGAAAATCATGCGGCCTTTTCCGTAGGCCGACTCCGGGTGACTTCGCAGTCCCTTCCGAAGTCACAAAACTGGCGCTGTGCCATGATTCCGCCCGGCACAGTCCGACCCATGCTACAAAACCCGCCGGATGTGGTAAAGCCAGAAACGGTTGCCCCTAGTCCTATGAGTAAACCACCAAAGAAAAAGGCCGGCTCAAAGGCCGGCCCTCTCTCGCCCGTCCAATTTCCCGGGCTGCCTCTCACCGCGCTTAGAACCGGATTACGATACCAGCAGAGATTCGGGCGTTGTTCTGCCGGTTATTTGCTCCGTCATTGAACTTGGTCAAGAGGTATTCGGCCTGGATCAGACGAATGGCGAAGTGTTGCGAAATCTTCGCGTCTATGCCGCCTCCAACCGCCATCGCAAACGCATTCTCAGCGGCTGACGATCCCAGCGCGCTGATGTGAGCGCCGCCAAAGAGCGCCTGGACGAACGGGGTGACGCGCTCGTTGCTTCGAGCCGCAATCTTCGGCCCGAACATGTAGGTGATGACGCTGCCGGAGACGCCGCTCTGGTTGAAGCGATATCCGCCGAAATCGCCAACGATCCCAAACCATCTGTTGACATTCAGCGCAATCGACCCGCTGCCACCATTCAGGTTAGTGCTCATTCCTTGGTCACTTACGCGAACGTAGGAATAGCCGCCGAAAACCTCCGCTCGCGGATGATCGTTCTGAGCCATCGCCGGTACTGCTAGGACGAGTGCTAGGACGAATAGCCATGCTGCCTTTCGCATTGGGTATAGCCTCCTGTTGTTTCGAACCGATTGAGAATAATCGAACGTAACGTGCTTGAACCCCTAAGCCATCCAAGCCCGGAACCGGAACATCACTCGGCCTTTTCCATTGGCCGAATCCGGGTGGCTTCGCTGTCCCTCCCGAAGTCACAAGACTGCTGCCGTGCCATGATTCCGCCCGGCACAGGCAGGCCTATCCTACAAAAGGGCTTAGACGGGGAAAAGCCAGAAACGGTTGCCCCCAGTCCTATGAGTAAACCACCCTAGGGGAGGGATTTCAGGCTGCTTTGCCGCAACATTTCTTGTATTTCTTGCCGGAACCGCAGGGACAGGGCTCATTTCGCCCTATCTTCGCCCCAGCCCGGACTGGCTTCGGCGCCTCGGCCTGCGCCGGCCCCGTCTGGTATTGAAGCTCCTGTTGCTGCCGCCGCTGGCGCCGCTCGATCTGCTTGGCTTCCTCTTCCGGCCGCGCCGGCTGCATCAGGAAGAGGAACCGGACGGCCTCGGTGTCGATCCGCCCCATCATGTCCTCGAACAGGATGAAGGCTTCCTTCTTGAACTCGACCAGCGGGTCTTTCTGCCCGTAGCCCCGCAGCCCGATCCCTTCCTTCAGGTGGTCGAGGGTGAGCAGGTGGTCCTTCCACTGGCCGTCCACGATATCGAGCAGAACGCGTCGCTCGAGCCAGCGGGCCATCTCCGGGCCGAACAGCTTCTCCTTCTCCTCGTAACGCGCCTTCACGCGTTCGACCAGAGCATCGGCAAGATCGTCGTGGTTCAACTGCCCGGCGTCGATTCCCGCGGCTTTGATGTCGACGCCGTACTGGTTCAGCACTTCGTTGGCAAATTGCGTGAGATTCCACTGATCCGGGTGCTGATCCTTGGGGCAGTGAACGTCCACCAACTCGCGCGCGATGTCTTCCGCCACGCTGAGCACGTAATCCTTCTGGTCCTTGCCTTCGAGAACCGAGCGGCGCAGCGAGTAAACCGTTTCCCGCTGCTTGTTCATCACGTCGTCATATTCGAGCAGGTGTTTGCGGGCCTCGAAGTTCTGCGCCTCCACGGCCTTTTGCGCGTTCTCGATGCGCTTGGAAATCAGCTTCGACTCGATCGGCACGCCTTCAGTCATCCCCAGGCGGTACATCAGCGCCTTCACGCGTTCGCCGCCGAAGATTCGCAGCAGGTCGTCTTCGAGCGAGAGGAAGAAGCGAGAAGCGCCCGGGTCGCCCTGCCGGCCGGCGCGGCCGCGCAATTGGTTGTCGATGCGCCGCGCCTCGTGGCGTTCGGTGCCGAGGATATGCAGGCCGCCCATCGCCACCACTTCGTCGTGCTCGGCGCGGCACTGCTCGGCGAACTGGTCGTAGAGCGGCTTCCACTGATCCAGCGGCACCTGGAAGACGCGCCCTTCCTGCTGGAAGAGAACCATGGCGCGATGCCCCGCGCCGTCGCCCGGCGGCGAGGCGTCCGCACCTTGTGCGGCCCCTGCGTCCGCCTCTGCGGCTGTCTCCGCCTGCGCGGAGCCCGGGTTTCCGTCACCCCTCGGCGCGATCACGGCGCCCGCCGGGGCGTACGGCATCGCCAGCTTGTTTTTCAGGCAGTGCTCGCGCGTCATGTACTCCGGGTTGCCGCCCAGCAGGATGTCCGTGCCGCGGCCCGCCATGTTCGTCGAAACGGTGACCGCGCCCTTGCGGCCCGCCTGCGCGATTACTTTGGCTTCGCGCTCGTGCTGCTTCGCATTGAGCACCTGGTGAGGGATGCCGGCCTTTTTCAGGTTCTCGGCGATCTTTTCCGATTTCTCAATCGAGATGCTGCCCACGAGCACCGGCTGGCCGCTCTCGAAATACTGCCGGATGCCGCCCGTCTTCGTGCCGTCTTCCTGGACGATCCCGTTCACGGCGGCTACGAATTTTTCGGCTTCCGTCCGGTACACGACGTCCGGATTCTCGTGCCGGATCAGCGTCTTGTTCGTCGGGATGGCGACGACGTCGAGCTTGTAAATCTTGTGGAACTCGGCGGCTTCCGTTTCCGCCGTGCCGGTCATGCCGGCGAGCTTCTTGTACATGCGGAAATAGTTCTGGAAGGTGATCGTCGCGAGCGTTTGGTTCTCGCGCTCGATCTTCACGCTCTCTTTCGCTTCGATCGCCTGATGCAGCCCGTCGGACCAGCGCCGCCCCGGCATCTGCCGGCCCGTGAACTCGTCCACGATGACGACTTCACCTTCCTTCACCACGTAATCGGTGTCGCGCTTGAACAGCGCATGCGCGCGCAGCGCCTGGTAAATGTGGTGAATGGATTCCATGTTGCCCTGGTCGTAGAGGTTGCCGAGACCGAGCAGCCGTTCGCACTTCGCCACGCCTTCTTCCGTCAGCGTTGCCGTGCGGTGCTTTTCGTCGATCGTGAAATCAATCTCGCGAATCAGCTTCGGAATGATCTTGTCGATGCGGTAGTACTTCTCGGTGGACTCTTCGGCTGGCCCCGAAATGATCAGCGGCGTGCGCGCCTCGTCGATCAGGATCGAGTCCACCTCGTCCACGATCCCGAAGTGGTGGCCGCGCTGCACGCAGTCGGCCAGGTCGTACTTCATGTTGTCGCGCAGGTAGTCGAATCCGAATTCGTTGTTCGTTCCGTAGGTGATGTCGGCGGCGTAGGCGGCGCGCCGCTGCACGTCGTCGAGGTCGTGCACGATCACGCCGACGGTCAGGCCCAGCGAGGTGTAGATTGGCCCCATCCACTCCGCGTCGCGCCGCGCCAGGTAATCGTTCACGGTGACGATGTGTACGCCGCGGCCCGCCAGCGCGTTCAGATACGCCGCCAGGGTGGCGACCAGCGTCTTTCCTTCGCCGGTCTTCATCTCGGCGATCCTGCCTTCGTGCAGCACGATGCCGCCGATCAACTGCACGTCGAAATGCCGCATGTTCAGCTTGCGCCGAGCCGTTTCGCGCACTAGCGCGAACGCTTCGGGAAGCACTTCGGCGAAGGCGTCCTGCAGCCGCTGCTTGTAGTCGGCATCGGAAGGGTCCGTGCCTTCGAGGCGCGCGGCGACGCGGGCCTTCAGCTCGGGCGTTCTCGCCGCAAGCTCGGCGTCGCTCAGCTTCTGCATCGCGGGCTCGAGCGCATTGGTCGCCGCCACCAGCGGCATGATCTTCTTGATGTCGCGCTCGTGCTTCGTCCCAATGAAATGGGCGATGACCTTGTCGACGATTCTCTCGACGTCCATGATGGCTGCCTGCGGCGCTCTGCGCCGGGCGAATATCCCCCTGGAAAACAAAAGCAGTCCCGCCGGGCAGGACTGCTCCATACATCCTGCATTGCCCAACTAACTATTCTATCCCGACCCCCGCAGCCAGTGCAAAGCGCGGCTCCGCGGCTCCCGCGACCTCAACTTGTCGCCCGGGCAAGCACAGTCTATGATTGGAGAGGCTTCGCTGATGCACTGAAGACGGGCAATCGTCAGGGCACGGCTCTTTTGGTGAGCGTGGCGGAACCATCAACTGTGCCGTTTGTTCGTTTGACAATCTGGGAATTCAACCACGGAGGGATTCCGAAAGGCGCACAATGGCAAGCACCCCGATGGCGCAGGGAGCCAGGGCTCCCATCGCCGGCGTAAAAAATCTAATTGCGGTCGCGAGCGGCAAGGGCGGAGTAGGAAAGACGACTGTCGCCGTCAACCTTGCCATCGCCCTGCAACGCATGGGCGCCTCCGTCGGACTCCTCGACGCGGACGTGTATGGTCCCAACGTCCCGGTGATGCTCGGCACCACCGAAATGCCCCGCGCCGAGAGCGAGAAGTCCATCCTGCCGGTCGAAGCCTACGGCGTGCGAACGATCTCGATGGGACTGCTGAACCCCGGCGACAAGCCCCTGATCTGGCGCGGGCCGATGCTCCACAGCGTGATCCAGCAATTCCTGCGCAGCGTGAAGTGGGGCGAAACTGATTATCTCATCGTGGACTTGCCGCCGGGCACCGGCGACGTGCAGTTGACGCTGATTCAAAGTGTGGCCGTTACCGGCGCGGTCATCGTCACGACGCCCTCCATCGTTGCGCTTGCCGATGTGCGCAAGGCCATCGAAATGTTTCGCCAGGTCAACGTCGAGATCCTCGGCGTCGTCGAAAACATGAGCTACTTTTCCTGCCCGCATTGCAAGGAGCGCATTGACGTTTTCGGCCACGGCGAAGGCGCGCGCATGGCGCAGACGTTCGGAGCGCCATTCCTCGGCGAAATTGAAATTGATCCCCAGATCCGCATCGGCGGCGATACCGGCAAGCCGGTCGCTTCCCTCGGCGAAGACGCCCCCGGCGCGAAGAGCCTCTACGCGATGGCCCGCAATGTCGTCGCGCGACTTGCCGTCGTCAGCCTGTCCGCTCCCGGCCCCGTTGTGCAAATCCTCTAGGGCAAATTCAGATCGTTTCCGTGCCGGGGCTGCCTGCCCATGATCGCGTAGTCACATTCTCCGCGGAAAGTTGGAGCGGAAGCCTTAGTTCGGCTGCGCACATACTTGCGTTCCAGGTGTGAATTTATTGGTGAGGAAATGAACATCGAACGGCCGCACTTGAGCCTGAAACACGTAGGCCTTGACTGCTGGGTCATTTTTTACGATTGAATCGGCCTCGGCCAAGGAACCAGCTTCGAAGATAATAATGGCAACATTGTCCCAGTAGTCGCCGTTCATTCCGCCTCCAAGGATCGCTCGGCCGGCTTTGAGCTGATCCCGCCAGTACTGGCTGTGGGCAGTCAGCGCCTTGTTTGCCTCTTGGTCATCCGGCCAGACCCCAGTTGCCTTCCATTTGCCATACAAGTCGCCCCGAAGCCGGATCAACATGATGTAGGCTGACACGGTCGTCTTGTTCGCTTTACCGATGCAGGCCTTTGTTTGGTTTCCTTGGCGGTCCTGTGATTGCGAACAGGTTGGAGAGCAAAAAACCAGCACGGAAGCTGCCGTGATCACAACGATTTTATGCATGTGGGAGCTCCTTGGTTGCAGCTGGATGTCATCGTAGCATGCAGTCCAAAAAGGGTACTGCGAATTTTCTAGGGTTGCGCGGGCTGCCTTGTCAGCCCTTGCTGCGTGTGTTACTTTGCCTGTTTATTCGGATTCAGCGAAAATTCTCAGCCGGAGAGCGATTTTGATTCGCAGCTATCGCGGGCGGACGCCGCAGATTGCCGCCACCGCTTATATTGATCCCGACGCCGTCGTCATTGGCGACGTGCAGATCGGCGAGCACGCGAGCGTCTGGCCGGGCACGGTGATCCGCGGCGACGTGCATTTCATCCGCATCGGCGCGCGCACAAACATTCAGGATGGCTCGGTGCTCCACGTGATGAAGGACGAATTCCCGCTCATCATCGGCGACGGCGTCACCGTCGGCCACGGCTGCCTCCTGCACGGCTGCACAATCGAATCGCGCTGTCTGATCGGCATGGGCTCGATTCTTTTGAACGGGGCAAAGATCGGCGCGGGCTCCATCATCGCTGCGGGCACGCTTGTCCCCGAAGGGACGGCCGTCCCGCCGGGGAGCCTCTTCCTGGGCCACCCGGGAAAATTCCGCCGCGCCTGCACCGCCGAGGACCAGGCCGCAATTGACGCCTACTCCGCCCGCTACGTCGAGTACAAAGAAACCTATAGGAACGGAAGTGACTAGTGGCGAGTGGATGGAGACTTGCGATGACGGACAGCGCCAAGCCGCGACATTACAAGGAACTTCAGGTTTGGCAGAAAGGGATGAGCCTGGCGAAGTCAGTGTATTGTCTGACGTCGCAATTCCCCCCAGAGGAAAGATTTGGGTTAATTTCGCAGATGCGGCGCGCTTCCGTTTCGGTTCCGTCAAATATCGCGGAGGGGCAAGCGCGGCATGGCACACGCGAGTTTTTGCAATTCTTATCTCATGCGAGCGGCTCGCTTGCGGAACTGGAAACACAACTCTTGTTAAGCGTCGATCTCGGCTATTGCAGACAAGTGGAGGCAACGCAGATCGCAGAAGGAATCGCGGAGTTGCAGAAGATGCTGGCGGCAATCCGGCGAAAACTTACCGTCTTGTAGACACTCGTCACTAACCACTAGCCACTCTGCGGCTGACGCACGAAGCGGGAAGTTGAGTCATGGATGCGGAATGACTGAGAACCGAAAATTTAAAGCCATCAAAGGCGTGCGCGACATCCTCCCAACAGAGTCATCACTCTGGAATCACTTCGAGCAGACCGCGCGCGACGTTTTCGAGTCGTTCAACTACCGCGAGATTCGTCTGCCCATTTTCGAGCAGACAGAGCTTTTCGCCCGCTCCGTCGGCGTAGACACGGATATTGTTGGCAAAGAGATCTACACATTTGAAGATCGCCCTGTTGATTTGGGTTTTCCGGATTCATGGGCTTCATTTGAAACCTTTGTAGAAAAAGTCGCCAAGGCTTACGCCGACGGGGAGATTCCGAGAACCATTGTGAATGGAGTGCTAGTTCACACTCTGAAGCAAACTGCGGACGAGATTCGTGAACGCAGGCGGCGAGAATTGGAAGATTTGGAAGATGACGAAGAATTGGACGAGATTGAATACGAACGGAGGGCGAAAAGGGAACAAGAAGAACTCTTCGAAGTTCTGTCGCGAATTCACAAAATGAAGTTGGGTGATGAAATCTCCTTGCGGCCGGAGGCGACGGCTTCGGTCGTTCGCGCCTATATCGAGCACGGGATGCACACGCTCCCAGGCAATGTGAAGCTGTATTACATCGGCCCGATGTTCCGCCGCGAGCGGCCGCAGAAGGGACGCTACCGCCAGTTTTACCAGATCGGCGCGGAGGTCCTCGGCGCCTCTGACGCGCCGGCGATTGACGCCGAACTGATCGAAATGCTCCTGGCATTCTTCACCCGCGTGGGGCTGTCGCAGACGACGCTTTCCCTCAACTCCATCGGCTGCAAAGAATGCCGGCCGAAATATGTGGAGCTCCTGCGCGCCGAGCTGAAAAAGGTTGTGGACAAACTCGGCCCGGACAGCCAGCGGCGCATTGACACGAACCCGCTGCGCGTCCTCGATTCGAAACTTCCGGAAGAGCAGCCCATCATCGAAAAGTTGCCTCGCATTTCCGACCATCTGTGCGGCGCGTGCCGCGAGCATTTTGCGAAGGTGCAGGAGGAACTGAAGCTGCGCGGCATCGCCTATGAAATGAATTGGCGGCTCGTCCGCGGCCTGGACTACTACACGCGCACCACTTTTGAAGTCGTCGCCGCCGGCCTTGGCTCGCAGAACGCCGTGTGCGGCGGCGGACGCTATGACGGGCTGGTCGAGCTTCTTGGTGGGCCGCCGACGAAGGGCATCGGCTTCGCCATCGGGAGCGACCGCGCGATTCTCTCGTTGCAGGAAACGGGCAAGGCCCCGGCCCTCCGCGGGCTCGATGTCTTCGTCGCCTGGATGGGCGCGAATTCCTACCCGACGGCGGTGCGGCTGGCGCGAAAGCTGCGCGGCGAAGGCCTGAGCGTGGAAGTTCCGCCCGAGGACATGAAATTCAAGAAATCCATCGGCCTGGCGGACAAGCTCGGCGCGCGCTATGCGCTCATCATCGGTGAGGACGAAGTCGCGTCGCAGCAATTCACGTTGAAGCGCCTCGCCGACGGCGAGCAGAAGAAGCTCGCGGAATCGGAGCTCGTCGCCCATCTTCGAGGCGCATAGGAAATGATGGAAAGGTGATCGCTCTTGCTTGACCCGCTCGAGAATCTGAAACGCACACACTATTGCGGTGATCTGCGCGCCGCGAACGCCGGACGCGACGTCGTCCTGTTCGGCTGGGTCCATCGCCGCCGCGACCTCGGCAGCCTGATCTTCATTGACCTGCGCGACCGCGCCGGCATCGCCCAGATTATCTTCAACGGCGAAAAGTTTCCCGAAGCCCACAAGAAGGCCGAACAACTGCGCTCGGAATTCGTCGTCGCCATCGAAGGCCGGGTCGTGGCGCGCGAAAAACCGAACTTGGACCTTGCCACGGGCGAAGTCGAAGTCATCGGCGCGGCCGTCCACATCCTCAATACGGCGAAGACGCCGCCGTTCCAGGTCGAAGACGAAGTCAACGCGAGCGAAGAGACGCGCTTGCGTTACCGCTACATCGACTTGCGCCGGCCGAGGCCGCACCGCAATCTCGCGCTGCGCCACCGCGTGGTTCTCGAGATTCGCAAGACGCTTGACGAGCTCGGCTTCTACGAGATCGAGACGCCGATGCTGACCCGCTCGACGCCCGAAGGCGCTCGCGACTATCTCGTGCCGAGCCGCGTCCATCACGGGCAGTTTTACGCGCTGCCGCAATCGCCGCAGATTTTCAAGCAGATCCTGATGATTTCCGGCATGGATCGCTACTTCCAGATCGTGCGCTGCTTCCGCGACGAGGACCAGCGCGCCGACCGCCAGCCGGAATTCACGCAGCTCGATCTCGAAATGTCGTTTCCGCGCCGGCAGGATGTGTTCGACGTCATCGAGCGCGTGATGGTGCGCGCGTGCGGCGTTGCGGGGGTCAAAGTCGAGGTGCCGTTCCGCCACATGGAATACAAGGAAGCGCTGCGCCGCTACGGCACCGACAAGCCCGACCTGCGCTTCGGCATGGAGTTGCGCGACGTGACGGCGCACTTCGAGCCGGCGCGCGCGGTCTTCCAGTTCGCCGGCAGTGTGCAGGCGATTGTCGCCCCCGGCGCCGCCTCATCGTCGCGCAAGCAGCTCGACGAATGGACCGAGCAGGCAAAGTCGCTCGGCGCGCGCGGGCTCTATACCGTGAAGGTCACGAACGAAGGGATCGCGTCTTCCCTCGAAAAAAACTTTGGTGCGGACGGCCTGAAAAAACTCGTCGAAGCGACTGGCGCGAAGCCGGGCGACTTGATCCTCGCCGTCTCCGCAAAGCAACCGGTCAAGGGCGCCGACGCCGCGGCGCTCATCGCCGGACAACTGCGCCTGCATCTCGCGGACAAGCTGAACCTGATTCCGAAAAACCGCTGGGAGTTTCTGTGGCTCACCGGCTTTCCGCTGTTCGAATGGAGCGAGGCGGAAAAGCAATGGGTTTCCGCGCAGCATCCCTTCACCGGCATCGTCGAGGAAGACCTCGACAAGCTCGAAGATCCCGAGCGGCGCGGCGAAGTGCGCTCGAAGGGGTACGACTTGGTGCTGAACGGCGTCGAGCTGGGCTCGGGCAGCATCCGGATTCACCGGCAGGATGTGCAGGCCCGCGCGTTCCGCGCCCTCGGCCTGACCGATGAGCAGGCGCGCCAGCGCTTCGGGTTTTTTCTCGATGCGCTTACCTACGGCACGCCGCCGCATGGCGGCATCGCCCTGGGACTCGACCGCGTCGTCATGCTCCTCGCGGGAGAAAAATCCATCCGCGAGGTCATCGCCTTTCCGAAAACCACCGCCGCCCAGGACCTCATGGCTGACTCACCTTCTGAAGTTAGTCCCGATCAGCTCCTTGAATTGGGGATCCAGCTTCGAGACAAAGAGAAATGAACATGAAGTGGCCTTCGGTGCGCGGCCGGCTTCCCACACCTTATCAGTGTCCATCTCTGTTGATCTGTGGTTTCATAATGCCGGGACATAACTGATGTCGCGCATCCGAATCCTTCCCGAAAACGTCGCCAACAAAATCGCCGCGGGCGAAGTGGTCGAGCGGCCTGCTTCCGTTGTGAAGGAGCTGCTCGAAAACGCGCTCGATGCCGGCGCGAAGTCCATCCGCATCGAAGTGGAATCGGGCGGCAAGCGGATGATTCGCGTCCTGGACGACGGCTACGGCATGAGCCGCGACGACGCGCTACTTTCCTTCGAGCGCCACGCCACGTCGAAGCTGCGCACGGCGGACGATCTGCTTGCGATCGCCACCCTCGGCTTTCGCGGCGAAGCGCTTCCCTCGATTGCGGCCATCTCGCGCCTGCTGCTCGAAACGCGCGCGGCGGAAGAAGAGCAGGGAACGCGCATCGAATTCGCGGGCGGCAAACTCGTCAGTGTGAAGCCCGCGGGCGTGCCGGTAGGCACGTCGATGAGTGTCGCGGACATTTTCTATTGCGTGCCCGCGCGGCGCAAATTCCTGAAATCCGAAACCACCGAACTGGGCCACATCGCCTCGCTCGTCACCCACTACGCGCTCGCCCATCCGGACAAGCAGTTCGTGCTGAAGACGCCGTCGCAGGACATCGTCAACGTCACGCCGGTCGCGCAGCTTGCCGACCGCGTCTACCAGCTCTTCGGGCGGGCGGCGCTCGATGAATTGCTCGAGATCCCGCCCTCCGAATCGCCCGTGCGATCGGCCATCACCGAGCCCGAGCTCGACGCCGAAGAGCAGGCAGAACTCGTGCGCGCCGGCGGGTTTGCTTCGCGCCCTGAGGTGCAGCGAACGAATCGCAACGGGATCTACATCTTCGTGAACCGGCGCCTGGTGCGCGACCGCCTGATCCTGCATGCGATCCACGAGGCGTATCGCAACATCATGCCGCCGATGGCGTTTCCGGCGGTGCTGCTCTTTCTCGATATTCCGTACCGGGAAGTGGACGTGAATGTGCACCCTTCGAAAATCGAGGTGCGCTTCCGCCATCCGCAGTTCATCCACGATTTTTCGCGCGACTCGATTCGCCATGCGCTCGCCAATGCGCGGCCCATTGCGGGCTTTCCTGCGGGCGCCAAGGTATCTTCATCGCCGGTGACCGGAGAAACAGTGCGCACGGCGGCGGTCGCTGCGGCTGCCGGCGCAGGCGAAACACTCGGCCCGCCGCGCGCGATGATCCCCACTCCGCTTGGAAGTGGCGTGGGCTTTGCCGAAGGCTTCGAGCTTTCCGGCGCGCCGCAGCAGCCCCTGCCGCAGCGGCTTCCGTTCGGTTCCGACGGCGCAATTGAATTCCCGGTCGCCGGGCGCAGCGGCGAAGCATCGCCGTCGAGCGCTGCGGCGGCAGCCGTAGCGCCGGCAACGCTGCCGCGCCCGGAAGAAATCACGGACCTGAAACCGCTCGGGCAGGTAAACAACAGTTTCATCGTTGCCGTGAACGGCGAAGGGCTGTGGATCATTGACCAGCACGTGGCGCACGAGCGCGTCCTGTTCGAGCAGCACTTGCGCGCGCGGCGTGAAGGCGAACTGGGCGGCCAGCGTCTGCTCGTGCCGCTCGTCGTGGAGCTTTCGCCGCGGCAGCTTGCGACCTTTGAGCAGATCGCCGAAGAGCTGCGCGCGAACGGTTTTGAGGCTGAATTGATGGGCCAGCGCAGCGTGGCGATTCAAGCTGCGCCGGCGGGCATCGCCGCTTCGGATGCGGAAAAGCTTCTCGCGGAAATTCTCGACGGGATCGCGCGCGAGGCGCAGGCGATTTCGATCGATTCGTTGCAGGCCAAGATCGCCGCATCCACTTCCTGCCACGCGGCGATCAAGGCGAATACGCCGCTCGACCAGACGAAAATGGAGTGGCTGCTCGCCGAGCTGGCGAAGACGGAATACCCGATGAGCTGCCCGCACGGCCGGCCGGTCGTGCTGCGTTACTCCGTGCGCGAAATCGAGCGCGCGTTCAAACGAATTTGAGGCTGCGAGCCCCATCCATTTTCGATACATGCGGAAAGTAATCATCGCGATTGACGGGCCGGTCGGTTCGGGAAAGAGCACGGTTGCCCGGCGCGTGTCGCAACTTCTCGGCTGCGTCTATGTGGACACCGGCGCGATGTACCGCGCGTTTGCACTGAAAGCGCTGCGCGAAGGCGTGCCGTTCGACGCGACCGAAAAGCTCATCGCGCTTGCCGGGAAGACCCACATCGATTTGCGCGCGCGCGGCGAAGAGCAGCGCGTGATCCTCGACGGCGAGGACGTAACCGAAGCCATCCGCACGCCCCAGGTGGCGCAGGCGGCATCCATGATTGCTGTGATTTCCGGTGTGCGGAAAGTGATGGTGGCCGAGCAGCGGCGTGCCGGGGTCCTCGGCGGCGTGGTGATGGAGGGCCGCGACATCGGCAGCGTCGTTTTTCCCGATGCGGATTTGAAGATTTATCTCACCGCTTCCCCTGAAGTTCGCGCCGACCGCCGCTGGCGCGAGCACCAGCAAAAGGGCGAAGCCATCTCCCTCGAGCAGACACGCGAAGAAGTCCGCGAACGCGACCGCCGCGACCGCGAGCGCTCCACCTCGCCGCTGGTTCACGCGCCCGGCGCGGTTCTGGTGGACAGCTCGGCGATGGACGCCGAAGAAGTTGCGCGGCTGGTTGTCCTGCTCGCCCAATCGCGCTCGGATGCCGCATCCACCGTGCGCGGAACTCCGTAAACTCCTGCGAGAATTTCGGAGCACAATCCTTCCACTGTAGAAGCAGCGTCTTGTTTGTGCTTGTTTTCGCCGGCGGGGAAGCGCGATTAGGCAGGGCTCGACATCGAAGCGAGGAATTCGGCGTTGTTCTTCGTCTTCGAGAGCCGGCCCAGCAGCAGCTCCATGGCTTCTACGGTCGAGAGCGGGCTGAGCACTTTGCGCAGCACCCAGATGCGGTTCAGCTCGTCGGCCGGCAGCAGTAGTTCGTCCTTCCGGGTGCCGGAACGGTTGATGTCGATCGTCGGGAAGACGCGCTTGTCCACCAGCCGCCGGTCGAGATTGATCTCCATGTTGCCGGTGCCTTTGAATTCCTCGAAAATCACGTCGTCCATGCGGCTGCCCGTATCAATCAGCGCGGTGGCGATGATCGTGAGCGAGCCGCCCTCTTCGATGTTGCGCGCAGCGGCGAAGAAGCGCCGCGGCCGCTGCAAGGCGTTCGCGTCAATACCGCCCGAGAGCACTTTGCCCGAAGGCGGCGTCACCGCGTTGTAGGCGCGGCCCAGGCGGGTCAGCGAGTCGAGCAGGATCACCACGTCGCGTTTGTGCTCCACCAGCCGTTTCGCCTTTTCGAGCACCATTTCCGCGACCTGAATGTGCCGCTGCGGCGGCTCATCGAACGTCGAGCTGATCACTTCGCCTTTCACCGTGCGCTGCATGTCGGTCACTTCTTCCGGCCGCTCGTCAATCAGCAGCACGATCAGCGCGATTTCCGGATGATTCGTAGTAACGGAATTGGCGACGGACTGCAGCATCATCGTTTTACCGGTGCGCGGCGGCGCGACGATCAATCCGCGCTGGCCTTTGCCGACGGGGCAGAGCATGTCGAGCACGCGGCCCGTCAGGTTTTCCTTCGTCGTCTCCAGCCGGATGCGTTCCTGCGGGTATAGCGGCGTCAGGTTGTCGAAGAAAATCTTGTTGCGCGCGACTTCCGGGTCTTCGAAGTTGACGGCTTCCACCTTGATCAGCGCGAAGTAGCGCTCGCCGTCCTTCGGCGGCCGCACCTGTCCGGAAACGGTGTCGCCGGTGCGCAGGTCGAATTTGCGGATTTGCGAAGGCGAGACGTAGATATCGTCGGGGCCCGGCAGGTAATTGTATTCGGGCGCGCGGAGAAAGCCGAAGCCGTCGGGCAGGCATTCCAGCACGCCTTCGGAGAAGATCAATCCGTTCTTCTCCGTTTGCGCGCGCAGGATCTGGAAAATCAGCTCCTGCTTGCGCATGCCGCTGGCCCCGGGAATGTTCAATTCCTTCGCAATCTTCGCCAGATCGGTGATATTGCGATCTTTCAATTCTGCAAGACTGATGCTCATCGAGTTCATTCCTTCACAAAGCCTGAAGTTTCAGGCGCGTTTATTTTTCTGGTGGATTCCAAGCAGACGTTCCCTGCCACCAGCCCCTACTGCTACTCCCAAACGGGTCTGCTGCTGACTTTCGGTGCGATTCCCCCGAGGCAACGGGCCCGAGCCCGGCCCCGCCTTGCGGGAACTGCCAAGAGGGCCCCTAGTTGGTCAAGTCGCTATCCTGCTGGGAATCGACGCTCGCGTTGAACTCCGGTGCCACTTCCGGAACCGCATCGTGGAGCGGCGCGGGGAGCGGGCGTTCGAGCGCCACCTGCAGGACTTCATCCATCGTTTCGATGAACTTGATGGACAGCTCCGCTTGAATTTCGGGCGGAATTTCCGCGAGATCTTTCTCGTTATCTTTGGGCAAGATCACGGTGCGCAGGCCGAGGCGATGCGCCGCCAGCAGCTTTTCTTTTACGCCGCCGATCGGCAACACCTTGCCGCGCAGCGTGATTTCACCGGTCATCGCCACATCGCACCGCACCGGGATGCGCGTCAGCGCGCTGACGATCGCCGTGCAGATCGTGATCCCGGCCGAAGGGCCGTCCTTCGGAATCGCTCCTTCGGGCACGTGCATGTGGATGTCAATGTGGCGATAGAAATCCTTCGGCAAGCCGAATGTCTGGCTCCGCGACCGTACGTAGCTCAACGCCGCTTGCCCGGATTCCTGCATCACGTCGCCGAGCTTTCCGGTCAGCGTCAGCCGGCCCTTGCCCTCCATCAGCGTGGCCTCGGTGCTGAGAACCTCGCCGCCCACTTCGGTCCACGCCAGCCCCGTCGCCAGGCCGATTTCGTTCTTCTTCTCGGCCCACAGGTCTCTGTATTTGATGACGCCGAGGTATTCCGAGATGTTTGCCGGCGCGATTTCGATCGAAACCGGCTTGTCCTCGCTCACCACCTTGCGGGCGATTTTCCGGCAGATGTTGGCGAGTTCGCGCTCCAGATTGCGGACGCCGGCTTCATGCGTGAAGTGCCGGATGATGTGCGTGAGGCCCTCGTCCGTGAATTTCAGGTTGGATTCCTTCAGTCCTGTCGCCCCGAGCTGCTTCCGGACCAGGAACCGCTTCGCGATCTGCATCTTTTCCTGCTCGGTGTAGCCGGGCAGGCGCAGGACCTCCATGCGGTCCTGCAACGGCTGCGGGATCGTGTGCAGCACGTTGGCGGTGCAGACGAACATCACCCTGGAAAGGTCGTATTCCACGTCGAGGTAATGGTCGGTAAACGAGTGGTTCAGCTCGGGGTCGAGCACTTCCATCAGCGCCGCCGACGGATCGCCCCGGAAATCCATGGACATCTTGTCCACTTCGTCGAGGACGAAGACCGGATTCACCGTGCCGGCCTTGCGCATCATCTGGATGATCTGGCCCGGCAGGGCGCCGATGTACGTGCGGCGATGGCCGCGAATTTCCGCTTCATCCCGCACGCCGCCAAGCGACACGCGGACGAACTTGCGGCCCGTGGCGCGGCCAATGGACATCGCCAGCGACGTCTTGCCGACGCCCGGCGGCCCAAGGAAACAAAGAATCGACCCTTTTGGATTCTTCACGAGCTGCCGCACCGCCAGATATTCCAGGATGCGGTCTTTGATTTTTTCGAGACCGTAGTGGTCTTCCGCGAGAATCACTTCGGCGCGCTTGATGTCGCGAATCTCGCGCGAGCGCTTCTTCCACGGCACCGAGAGCAGCCAGTCCAGGTAGTTGCGCGAAACGGTGGATTCCGCCGACATGGGCGGCATCATCTCCAGCCGTTTCAGCTCCTGCATGGCCTTCTCCTGGACTTCCTTCGCCATGCCGCTGGTTTCGATTTTCTTTTTGAGCTGATCGATCTCGCTCGCCTCGCCACGCCCCAGTTCCTTTTGAATCGCCTTCATCTTCTCGTTGAGGTAGTACTCTTTCTGGGCGCGCTCCATCTGGCGCTTCACGCGGGTGTTGACGTTGCGGTCGACGTTCAGTTTCTCGATTTCGACTTCCAGGATGTCGGCGATGCGATTCAGCCGCTCCAGCGGTTCGAACAGCTCCAGCAACTCCTGCTTCTCCTCCACGGGGATCTGCAGGTCCTTCGCAATCGCGTCGGAGAGCTTCGCTGGATCGTCCACGCGGACGGCGGCGATCATCGTGTCGTAGTTCATGCTCTGCGAAAGCTTCACGTACTGTTCGAACAGGCCCGTCACGCGGCTCGAAGCCTGTTCCAGTTGCGGCGACGGCTCCGTCTTCACCGGCATCAGGCGAACCGTGGCGCGGAAGAAGCCTTCGTCGGCGGTCACCTGCACGGCTTTGGCGCGCTCGACGCCCTCGACCAGAACCTTAATGTTGCCGTCGGGGAGCTTTACGCTCTGCACGATGTTGGCGAGCGTCCCGACCTGGTAGATTTCTTCGGCCTTGGGATCGTCGATCGAGGCGTCGTGCTGCGTGGCGAGGAATATCTTTTTCTCGCCGGCCAGCGCTTCTTCGAGCGCGCGCACCGAAGCTTCGCGCCCCACGATGAACGGCGTCATCTGCTGCGGAAAGATCACCATCTCGCGCACCGGCATCATCGGCACGCGCTTCAGTTCCTGCTTTTCCCGGTTGAACATGGCCCTCTTAGGTTAGCCCGCTTTTTCGAGCAGGGTCCAGTTGATTTCGCGGCTCTTCACCATCTCGGCGCTCACCACGAAGTCGCGGAGTTTTCGCTGGGCGGGCAGGTGGTACATCATTTCGAGCATGAGATCTTCCAGAATCATACGCAGGCCGCGCGCGCCCACTTTCCGCTGCAGGGCCAGGTCGGCCACGGTCTCCAGCGCGTCGTCGGTGAAGCGCAGCCGCACATTTTCAAATTCAAACAGCCGCTGGTATTGACGGATCAGCGCGTTCTTCGGTTCCGTCAGAATGCGGACCAAGGCCGGCTTGTCGAGATCGGACAGCACCCCCATCACCGGCAGCCGTCCCACGAACTCCGGAATCAGCCCGTAGCGAATCAGGTCGGTGGGCTGCGCCTGTTCGAGCAGTTCGATGTTCCGGCGCGAAGGAGTTGTCGCCTGCGCGTCCGCGTGGAAGCCGAGCGACTTCTGCCCGATGCGCCGTTCGATGATCTTCTCCATGCCGATGAACGCCCCGCCGCAGATGAACAGGATGTTCGTCGTGTCCACCGGCGTGAATTCCTGGTGCGGATGCTTGCGCCCGCCCTGCGGCGGCACGTTGGCCACCGTGCCTTCCAGAATTTTCAGCAGCGCCTGCTGCACGCCTTCGCCGGAGACGTCGCGCGTGATCGAAGGATTCTCGTCCTTCTTCGAAATCTTGTCGATCTCGTCGATATAGATGATGCCTTGCTGTGCGCGCTGCACGTCACCATCAGCGGCCTGCAGCAGCTTCAAAATGATGTTCTCGACGTCCTCTCCGACGTAGCCCGCTTCGGTCAGCGTCGTGGCGTCCACGATCGCGAAAGGCACTTCGAGCATCCGCGAGAGCGTCTGCGCCAGCAGCGTCTTGCCGGTGCCGGTCGGCCCGATCAGCAGGATGTTCGATTTCGTAAGTTCGACATCTCCCGGCTGGCGGTTCAGGAAAATCCGCTTGTAGTGGTTGTAGACCGCCACCGCGAGTTTCTTTTTCGTCTTGTCCTGCCCGATCACGTAGCCGTCGAGAAACGATTTGATCTCCGGCGGGCGCGGCAGCCGGTGATTCGCCGGAGCGGCCTGCTCGCGCTTCTCGTCGTCCAGGATTTGCTGGCAGACGCTCACGCACTCGTTGCAGATGTAGGAGCGCGGATACTCCGAAGGCGAACTGATCAATTTTTCCACTTGCTCCTGTGTCTTGTGACAGAAGGAGCAGCGCAGGGGTTCTTCTGGGGTGAATCGCTTCACCGGATTTGCCTCCAGCCGGGACTCCGCCTCACTCCGAATGTGTCGCCCATTCTAATTCCGCGGGCGGCCCGGCTGCGTATCGGACATCCGTTCTGTTACTAACCCTTTGGAACGGTATTAGCGATGCTTGAAAATGATTTCGTCGACGATCCCGTATTCCTTCGCCTGCTCCGCCGACATGATGAAATCGCGCTCGACGTCCTTATCGACCTTCTCGATCGCCTGGCCCGTATGCTTCGAGAGCAGGTTATTGAGTACGGAGCGCATCCGCAAGATCTCTTTCGCGTGGATATCAATGTCGGTGGCCTGGCCCGATAGACCCGACATCCATGGCTGGTGGATCAGGATGCGTGCGTTCGGCAGGGCAAAGCGCTTCTTGGGCTCGCCCGCCGTCAGCAACAGCGCCGCGATCGAAGCCGCCTGCCCGATGCAGTACGTCACCACGTCCGGCTGCACGAACTGCATCGTGTCGTAGATTGCCATCCCTGACGTGATCCCCCCCCCGGGCGAATTAATGTAGAGCGAGATATCCTTTTCCGGGTCCTCGGCTGCGAGGAACAGCAGTTGGGCGGTCACCAGATTGGCCACATGATCGTCGATCGGCGTGCCGATGAAGATGATGTTGTCTTTCAGCAGGCGGGAATAGATGTCGTACGCCCGCTCGCCCCGGTTGGTCTGTTCGACCACCATCGGCACCAGCGTTGTCGCGCGAGGGCTGTCGTCCTGGTTTCTCATTGAGATCGTAGTGGCACGCTGAGGGGTCCGAATCCGCTCTTATTTCTCACTCTTGGTTGTATGACGAATCCGAGCCGAGTGGTAGAGCCCTTCCAAAACTTTATCGCTTTGCAGCTTCGATTTCATCCTATCGAGCGCTCCCTGCTTTGTCAAGCGAGCGCGAACCGCTGTTGCAGATTCGCCACTCCGCTCCGCCAGGTGCGCAATCTCTTTTTCGAGCTCTTCTTCGCTGATCTCGATCTTCTCCGCGGTCGCGATGCGGTCCAGCAGCAATTCGGCCTTCACGTCGTCCACCGCGTGCTCGCGCTGCCGGCGTCGCAGCGTCACCCAGTCCACATTCACCGCCCGCGGATCCACGCCCTGTGCCGCGAGCGAGCGTACCACGCGCTCCAGCCTCACATCCATCTGATGCTCTACCAGCGCTTCCGGCACTGGGAAATCGTGCCGCTTCACCAGCAGATTGAGCAGCCGCTCCCGCGCCTGCGCGGTTTGCTGCTGGTCACGCGCGGCTTCCAGGCTCTTCCGAATTTTTTCGCGCAATTCCGCCAGCGTGGCCGCGCCCTTCTCGCCGGTGATGTCCTTCGCGAACTCGTCATTCAGCTCGGGCAGCCGCTTTTCCTTGATCGCGCGCACTTCGACGGCGTAGTGATACGTTTTCTTCGCGAGCTTCGGATCGGGGTATTCATCCGGGTACTTCGCGGTGAAGCGCTTCGTTTCGCCGGCGGCCGCGCCCCGCAGGTTTTCCGTGAACGCTTCGAGCGTTTCCTCCGCGCCCACGTGGCAGAGGACGTCCTCCGCCTGAATCGGTTCGCCGCCGCCCTCGGGCGTGCCCGTCAGCTTCAGCACGGTGTAGTCGCCGTCCTGCACGTTGCGGCCTTCAATCGGCGACATCGTCGCCGCGCGCTCGCGCATCTCTTTGAGCGTCTTGTCCACATCGGCGTCGCCGATTTCGTGCGGGTCCACTTCGACTTCGAGATTCTTGTAATCGCCCAGCTCGAATTCCGGGAGCACTTCGAAGCTCGCGCGGAATTTCAGCGGCCCGTTCTCGGTGAAGTTCACCTGTTCCACGTGCGGCTGCGTGACGGGTGTCAGTTTCTTTTCTTCGAGCGCCTTTTCCAGAAATTCCGGCACCAGCGATTGCAATACCTCGCCCTGAATGTCTTCGGCGAAACGCCTCCGGATCAGCGTCACCGGTGCTTTGCCCGGACGAAACCCTGGCACGCGCGCCACCCGCGCGAAATCCCGCGCAACTTTTTCCGTGGCTTTCTGCACGTTTTCAGCGGGAATCTCGAGGTCAAGCTCGCGCCGGCAAGTAGCTTCGGTCATATCAGACAGAGAGTCAGCGATCCGGCCAGCACGGGCCTGTTTCGATTCTGCCGTTCGCCTCTTCGGGATGAACCAAATGGGAGGGCAGGGAAGGCCGGCCGGCAACTTCTACTTCGGAACTGTCAGTATAGGGATTCTCTGCCCTCGCGTCAACTTGCATGCCGTGTGGAACCATTCGTCCCGTCGAGGGCAGAAAGTGCGGAAGGAGGGAGTTGAACCCACACGGCCTTTCGGCCACCAGCTCCTAAGGCTGGCGCGTCTGCCAATTCCGCCACTTCCGCATCGTCCTGAAAACGATACCATGCCCACCGGCGTGCCTCAAAGCCCCGCGCCATCGCAACGGTCTTCTAGGGCCAAGGCCTGGTTTCAAGCCGTGCCGATGCCGTCTGCAAAGACGGCAGGATGTGCTTGTCCCATTCTTCCATGGCCCGCTGGATAGCACTAGGAATTGCGGCCCACGCGGGCCCGCCCTCGACGCCGCTCCCCTTGCAGCGGCGGTTCGCTTGTCCCGAGCGGAGCCGACGGGCGAACCACCGTGCGTTTCTCCGTTCCGCTTATTTCATGTTTTGGACGGCGCTTTGCGCGGTGTCATGTCTGGCCTTCAATACATTGCTGATGCTGGCGAAGTGCTGGTTCTCGTTCTGCATGGTTTCCTGCAGCTTGCGGTATTCCGCAGCAATCCGCACCTGCGTCTGCATCAGTTGTTTGAGCGACTGCTGCAACTGCGCGGGTGATTGCCTGCCCTGCGTTGCGGCCTTCGTCACGTCTTCGACTTCCTTGCTCAACGCGAAATGCAGCTCGGACATCCTCTCGTTCAATTGAATCACATTGCTTTGGCTTCGGTTCAGTTCGGCCAGTTGCGCGGACGCCTCGCTCATGGCTCGCATCGCGTCGGCCTTGGCTGCGGCCGGCGGCGCGCTGGGGCGGGATTGCTCCGGTATTGCGACCACGTTTCCTGCAAGCAAACACAGCGCGAGAACTGCGGCTCGGATCATGGTGTCCCTCCTCACTTGACGACCACTCTACCACTCCCGCCTCCGCGACAAGCCGGCGCTTCCTAACTTGCAATGGCCGCCGCCGTCCCCGGCTTTTCTGCCTGGTCTAGCAAGTCCTTCGTCTGACAATTCGGCGGGTAGCGCACACGACGTTCGCGCGCCAAGTAAATTCCAGAGAGTTTTTGCTGGGTGCCCCACTCTCGCTGGGTTTGCGACGGTGGGCGTTTCTTTTGCTGCCTCCCATCCTCTTCCACTCTTCGACTTTCAACTCTCAACTCTCGACTTCCTTCCTCCCCCATGTCCACACACACTCCGATTTGCAATTCGCCCGAAGACACGCTACCGTACTCCATGAAATCAACACACGAACGCCCCGCCCCGGTCCCCCTTTCCGGCGATGAACAACCGAATCTCGGCCGCCACCAGCGCCGCTGCAAGGTCTGCAACCATCCCGATCGCGACATGATCGAACAGGAATTCCTCCGCTGGAGCAGCCCTTGCGAGATCTCCATCCAATTCAACTTACGAGACTCCGCTTCCGTCTATCGCCACGCCCACGCCCTCGGACTCTTCGCGCGCCGCCGCCTTAACGTCCGCGGTGTGGCCGAGCAGATCCTCGAAGGCGCGGAGAGTGTCAAGCCTACCGGCCACTCCGTTCTCCAGGCCCTTCGCGCCTTCACGCAAATCACCGACGACGGCCAGTGGATCGAGCCTCCCAAGCGCGTCGTTGTCACGCACATCGTTCAAACAGTTTCCTCAGAATTGTCCGCCCGCCCCGAAGCGCAGCGCATCCGCCAAAAGCGCGCAAATTCTCCGCAACTCCCCGCTCCACAACAACTTCTAACCGCAACACTGGATGAAACTCTCAAATCCTCCAAGTGATTGAAAACAAATGGCGACCCTCCTTTCTAATCGCAAATCAAAACCAAAGTCCCGAAGAGCCAACATCCTGCAATCACACGAGATAATTTTTTCTAACCGCAAAAAATTCGCACTTCTGGCAGGACAGGCGGCGGGACTACTCGAGTTGTTTGCCTTTCGTTTCAGGCAGGAACGTGGCGAGGAGAGCCGAAATCAAAAACGACACGCCGAGAATCATGAACGACCGGCCGAGGCCGATCCGCGGCGAAAGCGCGCCGATGGCGATCGGCGCGAGCGCGGAAATCCCCCGGCCGATGTTATAGCTCAATCCCATCGCGGTGGCGCGAATCTCCGTCGGGAAAAGCTCAGAAGCAATCGCGCTGAACCCGGAGAAAAATCCCGTCCCGAAAAACGCCACGAACGGCCCGAGCAGCAACAGGAGCAGGGGCCTGTGCACCAGTCCGTAAACCGGCGCGAGCACAGCCGCCGCAAGCAGGTAGACGACGTAGCTCTTCCGCCGGCCCACCGTGTCCGCCGCGAAGCCGAACAGCGCGTAGCCCAGCCATTTGCCCACACCCATCACGATCAGCCACGCAGTTGTCGTCGCAATGTTCAGGCCGCGCCCGCCCTCGGCGAGCGGCAGCGAAAGGTACGCCGGGATCCAGAAAAACAATCCCCAGTAGCCGAACATCCCGAAGGCGTTCATCGCCGTGGCCAGCAGGCCGTTCCAGCGAATGTCTTTGCGCCACAGCAGGCGCAACGAACTGGCCTGCGTCTTCGCCTTGCGCTCGCGCCAGATTTCGGGCTCCGGCACGCGCCGCTGGATCCAGAACACCGCGAGCGCCGGCAGCACGCCGACAAAAAACACGGCGCGCCAGCCGTAGCGCGGCAGGATCAATCCCGCGACTCCCGCGGCGAACATTTCGCCGATCGCCCAGGTGGATTGCATCAGGCCGAGCGCCTTCGCGCGATGCTGGGCCGGCCACGTTTCCGCGATCAGCGCGGCACCAGTGGTCCACTCGCCGCCCATTCCCAGGCCCACGACGACCCGGAAGACGATCAGCATCGCCAGGCCCGTCGAAAGTCCGCACGCCGCGGTGGCGAACGAATAGACGAGGATGGAAATCGAAAGCGAGCGCGCGCGGCCGATGCGGTCGGCCAGCACGCCGAACAGCGCGCCGCCAACCGCGGAGAACACCAGCGTCAGCGTGCCGAGCAATCCGCCGCGCGCCTGGCTGAGCCCGAGATCGCGCATCAGGTAGGCGAGCACGAGCGAGAGGAGCATTACGTCGAACGCGTCGAGCATCCAGCCGAGCCCGCCGGCAACGAGCGAGCGTTTTTCGGCGGAGGTGAGCTGGCTAGGCCAGTCAAAACCCAGCACCTTGCGCGTGGGGCGGGCCGCGGCGATTGGTTCGGCTTCGACCGGCGTGCTCCTCACAGAAGAACTTCGGCGCGCCATTCTACTGAATCCCGGCCGCACTTCCAATTGCGCTTTCGATTGCGCTTGCTCGTGACCTCGCCTTCTGTTAGCCTCCCGCCGATTCGGGGTTTTGAAACGGTTTCCTCGGAGGTGGGCGATGGCCTACTGCAAAAAGTGCGGAACGATGCTGCCCGACGGTGCGGAAGTCTGTTCGAATTGCGGCCAGGGACAGGGGCAAGACGTGGCGAAATCAGGCGGCGCCGCAGGGGCTGGCTCCGGCCTTTCCGAAAACGTGGCCGGCCTGCTTTGTTACGTGCTCGGCTGGGTGACGGGCCTGATCTTCTTCCTGATCGACAAGCGGCCTTTTGTGCGCTTCCACGCCGCGCAGTCGCTCGTGACGTTTGGCGCGCTTCACATTCTCGGCTTCATTTTGGGGATGGCGTTTGGCGTCGGCGCATTTCTCGGCGGCTGGGCCGGATTTTCGGTCGGCTGGCTGCTGATCAGCGTGATCAACCTCGTGGCCCTCGTCCTGTGGATCGTCTGCATGGTGAAGGCGTATCAGGGCGAACGCTTCCGCGTGCCGCTCGCCGCGGATCTGGCGGAAAGTTTTGCGGGGAAATAACCTCGCGTTTGCCGCGCGCCGCCCCGCGTGAACCGCTTTTCCGCGGGGCTTTCCGCTTGACAAGCGCCAGCCGTTTGGCCATCTTGGTTGGCTTTGCTCGCGAGAGAATTTCTTTCCAGCGCGAGCCGGCTGGGTGAGCGGTGAACGTTCGCGTCTGCTTTCACGACAAGTGTTTTGATGGCGCCGCTTCAGCGGCCGTCTTCTCGCGCTTCTACCGCGAGCGCATCCGCTCCGATGCGCAATTCCTCTATCGCGGCATGACCCACAAGGCCTCGAAGCCGTACGAAGGCGACGTCTTCGACGGCGACGAGAATGCCATCGTCGATTTCAAGTATTCCAGCTCGCCGAAACTCACCTGGTGGTTCGACCATCACCAGAGCGCCTTCCTGACTCCGGAAGACGCCGAACATTTCGACCACGACCGTTCCGGAAAAAAGTTTTACGATCCGAAATACAAATCCTGCACGAACTTTCTTGCGACGATCGCGGAACAGAAATTCGGCTTCGACGCGAAACCGCTGGCTGAGCTAATTCACTGGGGAGACGTGATTGACGGCGCGCAGTTCGTTTCGGCCGCAACCGCGGTCGGTCTTTCCGAACCGGCCACCCAGCTCGCGCTCGTGATTGAAGCCGCGCCCGATGCGGACCTGGTCCCGCGCCTGATCCCAGAACTGACACATCGCTCGCTCGGCGAGATGGTGAAGCTGCCCATGGTCGCGAAGCACCTCGAGCCGCTGCTCGACCGCCACCGGCGCTCGATCGAAGTTTTGCGGCAGCGCGCCGAGGCGCGCGACGGCGTCGTGTATTTCGATTTGAGCGACCTCGATCTCGAGGGCTACAACAAGTTCATTCCGTATTTTCTCTACCCGGACGCGTTGTATTCCGTCGGCGTCAGCGCTTCCGCTACCCGCTCGAAGGTGTCGGTCGGCTCGAATCCGTGGAACGACGCCTCGGCCGAAAACAATCTTGCCGCTCTCTGCGAAAAGTTTGGCGGCGGCGGCCACGCACGCGTTGCTGCCATTTCCTTCGGTCCGGGCGACCTCGAACACGCCCGCCAGGTCGCCCGGGAGATTGCCGAGACGCTCCGCCACCGGTCGTCCTGACGATTCCTTTTCGCCGCGTCCGGTTTTGCCGCCGCTGAATTGCGCATTGACCCTGCTGCGTCCGGACTGTTATAAATAATTGTTTGGTTGTGCCTGCGCGGGCTTCACTGTGGCGCGCAGTCCCTCCGGTGGGCCGCTAGCTCAATCGGTAGAGCAGCTGACTCTTAATCAGCGGGTTCCAGGTTCGAGTCCTGGGCGGCTCACCACCTTTTCTCAGTAAGTTTGCCCCTTCGGATTCCCCTGCGTCGAATAACTGGCGGCCATTGCCAGCAAGGTCGTACTTTTCATGCTGGAACACGAATTGTTCTTGCTGTGCGCTGGGGAAAAGGCTCCGCCGGTGCGTCAGGACAGCGGCGGCGTTCGGGTTGAGCGGGACAATGTGGCCCGTCCGGCTGCCGTCTTCGATTTATCCATGGTTAGAGAGCCACCCAGCAATTTCACTTGCTCGCAGCGCAGACCGCGTCGCGCAGGCGTGTGAGAGAGCGCGCCGGAATGCGGCATCGGCCGACACCGTGCCCGACACGAATGATTGACAGAACATGATCTCTCGGATCTTGTGTTCTCTGCTCGTGTATCAAGGTAACGCGGATGATCGTGCGAGGAAGGTAGGGACGCAATTCGCGGATCTACAGGGCCAAGGACGAATCCTAGCAGGCTGAGGAAAAAGGGCCGACAGCAGTTGCCGCAACCACCTCCGGGCGGGCAAGGCATTGAAAAGAAGATGCCGGGCTGAAGCCCAGCGCTACAGGACAGAAAGAAGACCGGCTTTTTCCGCAGGCTGCTAGAATTTGCGCGGGCATGATCTCCCGCACATATTTGCAAGGCGCCTCGTCATGGCCGCGGTCCCGCTCCAGCGAGGCAAGCGCCTCGGGATTCCAATCGAGGTCGAATTCGCGGACGCGGAGAATCCCGCCTGGGTTCGGAGGAATACGTGTGGAAACACGCCCTCAAAGGGCGAATTGACTCAAGTGGCAAGGATACTGGACACCTTCGACCGGGGAGCAAATCCTGCGTATGTTGTTTAAGTCCTTCTGTATAAGCATTTTACGCGCTTGGGGGATGACAATCGCTCATTGGAAACAGGTTTGCTTCCACTAAATCGGGGAAATTACGCCGAATAGGGACTTTGATGCTTTTGTCAAGACCCCCGAAGGCTGTGGAGTACGCATTGAAAGCCTTGATTTGCCTGGCATTGTCCGGAGGGAAGAGGGTCTCGGCATGCGATGTAGCGCGCTTCGTACGGATACCAGCGTCGCAGGCAGCGAAAACCTTGCACTTCCTGAATTGGGCCGGCATCACACGTTCGCGCCGGGGCTCGAAGGGTGGCTACGAACTTGAACGGTCACCGGAGGAGATTCGCCTGGGACAGGTCTTAAAGCTATTCCAGCCGGTGGGAGACGAGCTAGCGACATCTATCGCGGACCCCCTGTTAAGGATCTGGCTGGATACTTCTTCGGAATGCGAAAGGAATTGGGAACAACTCACGATCTCCGAACTTGCACGACGGACGGTCGGGCAGTGGAATTACGGGACTTGAGAATCGCGCAAGCTTTCGGCGCGGCGTGCCTAGCGCCAGGAGCTGCGAACCATGAGGGCAAGGAGATGATGAACATGTCCAATCGAAAGATCATCGTCAGCGCGTTGTTCTCGGCTCTGGGGATCGGTTTTCTTCTCTGGGTTGCGATGACTGCGGTACCCCGCGCCTCCGCGATTCCCGCATTCGCGCGGAAGTATCAAACCTCCTGCACCACCTGCCACAGCAACTATCCCGAACTGAACGACTTCGGCGAAGCGTTCAAGAAGAACGGCTTCAAATTCCCGAAAGATGACGAGGTTTTCGTGAAGGAGCCACCGGTGCTCCTGGGCGCCAAGGCGCAGAAGGACGTGTTCCCGAAGGCCGTCTATCCGGGCGAATTGCCCGGCACTCTGCCACTCGGATTCCGCTACACCGGCTTCGCCCAGTACAACAGCAAGATACCGGTGGGCTCAGGAGTCGTGCCGCGGACGGACCTGTTCGTTCCCAACACGTTTACGGTGATCGCGGCCGGCAGTTTTGGGTCGACGCTGTCGTTTTGGATAGACGACGACCTCTCGACGGGCGGCTCCGGCGCGGCTGGCGGCCTCGGAGACGGGTATTTGAAGGTGAACGACCTCGGCCATTACCTGCATCTGCCGAAGGACGCGCTGAACGTCCGCTTCGGACAATTTGAACTGGATCTGCCGTTCACGCAAGCGCGCTCGATCAATATGAGCGATTACGACATTTACGGCCAGGCAGGGTGCGTCAACAATCCGGATTGCACGGGAGTCGGCGCGGTGCCGGGCACGACGGCCAATCCCTTCGTGATCGGAGCACCGCAGCGCGGCATCGAATTCAGCGGCTACCCGAACGACGGCAACTTCACGTGGTCGGTCGCGCTGGTCAACGGAAGCAACGACGCCCCCGCGGCGCGAAACTTCAAGGATGTCTATGTTCGCGTGTCGCAGAGATTCAATCTCGAGCGGGATGCAAGTGTGAGGCACGAAATCCAGGCGGCCGGCCCGACCGGTCCGCGGGACCATACGTCGCTCCGGCTGGGCGCGTTCGGCTACTACGGGCGCAACGCACAAAACATGGATGCCGTTCTCTTCCCGGGCTTGCCGACCCTCCGCCAACCGTTCTATCGTGTCGGCGGCGATTTTCGTTTCAAGTACCGCCAATTCGAGCTGTGGGGTCTCGGCATGTACGGCCACGACACAAATGATGTGCTGAATAGCAGCGAAGACGGATTCGTGCGGGGGACGCCAGTCACCTTCGGAGGCGGGTTCGTCGAGACGGAATACTGGTTCTATCCGTGGCTGATCGGCCTGATGCGCTACGACGTAGTGAACTCGCCCACCGATTTCCTGAACGGGCTCTCCCGCACCAATACGCGCAACCGCTTCAGCCCAGGGGTGCAGATGTTCGTTCGCGCGAACATCAAACTGGGGTTCGAGTACCAGCGCCGCTGGGAGCAGGAGGATCCGGCGACGGCAAAGTTTTTCCGGGCGAACGGATTCGTGAGCGGAATTGATTTTGTATTCTAGAATTAGCTCGATCCGGCCGATGGCCGGCACTCACAGGCAGAGGAGAATAGATCATGGGGAATTTTAAGAGGGTCGCAGTGTTGGCCGGGATGCTGCTCGGCGCATTGCTCCTGGCCAGCCTGAGCTGGGCGGGAGAGGTGAAAGGAAAGGTGACGGTGCAGGGAATGCGCTCCGCGGAGAATATCGCCGTCTACGTGGATGCCATCCCCGGCAAGAACTTCGAGGCGCCCGCCAAACACGTGGTGATCGACCAGGCCAAACTGAAGTTCGAGCCGCACGTGACCGTGGTGTTGAAGGGCACGACGGTAGATTTCTTGAACAGCGACCCCGTGGGCCACAACGTCTATTGGCCTTCTATCAGCGGGAACAAGAAGCTCCAGCACAACCTGGGCACCTGGCCCAAGGGCGAGAAGAAATCATTTCAGTTCAACGACCTGGGCGCCGCTCCGCTCCTTTGCAACGTGCATCCGGAGATGTCCGGCTACCTGGTGGTGGTTCCCACGCCGTATTTCGCCGTGACCGACAAGGAGGGCAATTTCGAAATCAAGGGAGTGCCTCCCGGACAGTACACGCTGAAGACCTGGAGCGAAGAAGGAAAACCGACGACGCAGACGATTGACGTCACCGCCGCCACCGCCACTGTCGAATTGACAGTCAAGAAGTAGACGTGATACACGGCGTGGCGAGCGCGTGAAGGCTCGCACCAAACTCGTGGACCTGGACTGGCTGGAGTCGAATTTTCCCTGCATGCAGGCCTGTCCAGTCCATACGCAAGCGGGGCGATACGTCACCCTGATCGCCGAAGGGCGATACGAAGAGGCGTACCGCTATGCCCGCGACCCCAATCCGTTCGCTTCCATCTGCGGGCGCGTCTGCGGCCACCCCTGCGAAACGGATTGCCGGCGCGGCAAATTCGACGCGCCGATTTCCATTCGCGCGCTGAAGCGTTTCCTCACCGAGCGCTACGGACCGGAATCCCGCAACCCGCTCGAAATGTTCCCCGAGAAGCCGAAAGTCACCCGCCAAGAAAAAGTTGCCGTGATCGGCTCAGGCCCTGCGGGACTTTCCGCGGCGCATGACCTGGCGCTGCTCGGCTATGCGGTGACGGTGTTCGAGGCGGCCCCGGTGCCGGGCGGAATGCTCCAACTGGGCATACCGGAATATCGTCTGCCGCGCGACGTACTCCAGGCGCAAATCCGCGAAATTCTGGACCTGGGACCGGAGCTGCGAGTGAACGCGCGGCTCGGGAAAGATTTCTCACTCGAGGATCTTCGCGCGCAGGGTTACCAGGCAGTGCTGCTTGCTTTCGGGCTGCATCGCAGCCGCGATTTGAACGTCCCTGGTCATGAACTCGACGGCGTGATCAAGGGAATCGATTTTCTGCTCAACGTCAATTTGGGCTACCGCTTCTCGATCGGCAAGAAGGTGATCGTTATCGGCGGCGGCAACGTGGCGATCGACGTGGCGCGCTCCGCGTTGCGCCAGCAGCAGAAAGTCACACTCGAGACGCTGAGCAGCGAGCTGCTCCCCGACAGCCTGAGCGAGAGCGAAATGAGCGTGGCGATGAAGGAGTTGATGGACGTTTCGCGCGCCGCGCTGCGCATGGGCGCTCGCGAAGTTCATCTGGTCTGCCTCGAATCCCGCGAGGAGATGCCGGCGTTCGAAGAGGAGATCGAAGAGGGGATGGAGGAAGGGCTGAAGATTCATCCCTCACTCGGCCCGAAGCAATTTATCGGCGTGAAGGGAAAGCTCACCGGGGTGGAGACGATCCGCTGCACCTCCGTTTTTGATGCCGACCATCGCTTCCATCCGACGTTCGCCGAAGGCTCCGAGTCGGTGATTCCTTGCGACACCCTGATCCTCGCGATCGGGCAGGCGTCCGACCTTTCTTTTCTCAAAGCCGAGGACGGGATCGAGACCACCCGCCAGGGCACCGTCAAGATTGATTCGGAAACGCTGATGACCACCGCGCCGGGTATCTTCGCCGCGGGCGACATTGCCTTCGGCCCCCGGCTGATCATCAGCGCCGTAGCCGACGGCAAGCGCGCCGCCGAAGGCATCGATCGCTATCTGCGCGGTGCGGAGTGGAAACCAAAGCCGAAATTCGTGCAGATCACCGTGCTCGACCATCACGAAATGGCCGAGCACTTCGACGAATACTCACGGCTCGCTGTCCCCATCATTCCGATTGAGCGACGGACCGGGATCGCGGAAGTGGAAACCGGCTTCACCGAAACGCAGGCGAGAGAAGAAGCTTCCCGATGCCTGCGCTGCTGGATCAACACGATCTTCGATGGGAACGAAGAAGAAGGCACCGAGTGCATCTTGTGCGGCGGCTGCGTTGACGTCTGTCCGGAAAACTGTCTCCAGTTGATCCCGCTCAGGCAGTTCACTTTCTCCGAGGAAGTTAAGGCCCGGCTCGCGGCCGACGCCACCTACCAGCCGGGCACGCTGCAGCATCTGGCGATCGACGACCTCGAGCGAGGCGAAGGGTCGGTGATGGTGAAGGACGAGACGATCTGCATCCGCTGCGGCTTGTGCGCCGAGCGATGCCCGGCCCACACGATCACGATGGAAGCCTTTGAGGTTTTTCATCACGATCCGGACCTCGTGCCAGTCGAGAAGATCGTGGTGCGCGTATGAGCGAAGCGGACAAAGGCAAGAAGCAACCGGAGGAGTCGAAACAGGCGGACGGTGGAGTCACGCGGCGCGATTTTCTGAACGAGATCGCGCTCAGCGCGCTGGGGATTGCAGGGTTGGGTTCGGTGGCGGTGACCTACCGCTACATGTCGCCGAATGTTTTGTTCGAACCGCCGTCCCGATTTCGGGCCGGAAACCCCGACCAGTATCCCGTCAATACGGTCACCTACCTGCCGGACCAGCAGGTGTACATCGTGCGGATGGCGGAGGGTTTTTACGCGGTTTCATCGATCTGCACGCATCTTGGCTGCATCACCCAGTGGAAGCCCGAGGATAGCCTGATTGAGTGCCCGTGCCATGGAAGCAAATTCAAGCGGGATGGAACCAAAGTAGCCGGTCCGGCGCCGCGGCCATTGCCGCATTTCCAAATTACGCTGACGGCTGACGGCGAATTGCAGGTGGACAAACTCGGGACAATCAAATCGAGCCAGGTTCTGAGGGTCTGAGGCGAACGATGGCAAGCACTCCCATTCATCAGGCGCTCGAGCGATTGCGCGGCACGCGCGTCTGGAAATCCATCTTCCGGCGCGGCCCGGCGCTTACGAACCGAACGCGCAGCCTGGCAATCTTTGGGAACCTGTTCCTCCACTTTTTGCCGGTGAAGGTGCGGGAGAAATCGCTGCGGGCGCGGGCGACGTACTACCTGGGATCGGTTTCTTTTCTGCTGTTCATCGTGCTGACGGTTACGGGCGTACTGCTAATGTTCTACTACCACCCGGCCGTCCCGCAGGCCTATCGGGACATGAAAGACCTGCGCTTCGCAGTTTCGAACGGCGTTTTTCTCCGCAACCTGCACCGTCTGGCGGCGCACTTGATGGTGCTCCTGGTTTTCGCGCACATGTTCCACGTGTTCTATCGCGGAGGCTACAAGCCGCCGCACGAGTTCAACTGGGTGGTGGGGGTGGTGCTGCTGCTGCTTACGCTTTTTCTGAGCTACACCGGGTATCTGCTTCCGTGGGACCAATTGGCCTTCTGGGCCATCACGGTGGGGACAAACATCATATCGGCGATGCCCTTTTTGGGAAAGGATACCCGGTTCCTGCTGCTCGGCGGGAACCTGGTGGGGGAAAACGCCTTGCTGCGGTTCTACGTGCTGCACTGCGTGGTTCTGCCGCTGCTGGCGATTGGATTCATCGGCATTCATTTCTGGCGCGTGCAGAAGGACGGCGGCTTGACCGTGCGTGATGACGATGACGGACGAAAAGAAAAATAACTCGGAGGCTGGATTTGATTCCAACGCGCTGAAGAGCCCCCGGCGCTTCGTCTTCCTGACGCGGAAGACCTCCGCGAAAGTGAAAGGCGACGCCGGGAAGCAGGTGATGGTTTTTCCTCACCTGCTGCTGCGCGAAGCGATTGCGTTTCAGGTGCTGATGATCGCGCTCGTGGCGGTCGCGCTGTTTTGGGATGCGCCGCTCGAGCAACTGGCGAATCCGCTGCTGACACCGAATCCTGCCAAGGCGCCGTGGTACTTCCTCGGCTTGCAGGAGTTGTTGCATTATTTCCCGCCGCTCGTCGCGGGAATTATCATCCCGACGCTGGTGGTGATCGCGCTTGTGGTGATCCCGTACTTCAACGTCAATGTCCAGAGCGAACCGATCTGGGCAGCCAACCGAACGAAACAGCTCCGGGTATTCCTTGCCGCTCTGGTCCCCATCGTGATTTTCGAGGCCGCGTTTGTCGCCTGGACGGTGCTTGTCCCGACGGTCTTGATCGGCGCCCTCGTTGTTTATTCCTACTTCGCTGCGCCGGGCGGGCGGCAGTGGTCGGAATATTTGCGCACGCGCCCGGTCTCGTGGTGGGTGATGACCTGGTTCATCTGCGTGGCGGTTGTGCTCACGGTGGTCGGAACGTTTTTCAGGGGGCCGGGGTGGTCGTGGGTGTGGCCGTGGAGGTCGCATGTCGGCTGAGGAGATGGGCAAAGTCTCGCGCCGGATGCGGCTGGTGTTCGCGGTCAGCAGTGTGATTTTCGTAGCCCTACTGGCCATTTCGCCGGTGAAAGACCTGCGACGCGAGTGGAAGCGTTACAAACGCGACTATGTGCGCTTCGCGGAGTCGCGTCCCGATACCAAGCGATTGCTTTCCGATTCTCGCCCCGGAATCGATCAGATCTGGATTCCCGAGATGGGAGTGGTAGACCGCTGCACCACGTGCCACCAGGGGATCACGCAGGCGAGCCTGAGCGGCGCATCCGTGCCGCAGCCGTTTCGCGAGCACCCACCCATACCGCACGCCGTCCTGCCGTGGGGCTGTGTAGTTTGCCATCGCGGGCAGGGCCCTGCCACGGAGGTCGCCGAGGCGCACGAAACGACGCTGGCCTGGGAACAGCCGCTCCTTCCGATTCATTTTATCCAAGCGTCCTGCGGGACGTGCCACCGAGGTGACTTGGCGCAGACTCCCCGACTCGACCGCGGCCGGCAACTACTGGCGGAGTTCAACTGCATCGGCTGTCACCGGTTGCAGGGCGTCGAGCGGCCGGCCATGCTGGGCCCCGATTTGACGAGCATTGGAACCAAGGTGAGCCGGGAGTGGATTTACAGATGGCTGAAGGAGCCGCGGACGATCACCGACGCGGACGGCAACACTGTCGTCAATGGCTACGAGAACGAACCAGAGCCGCGAATGCCGAAGTTCCGCCTGACGGAACAGGAGCTGCACGCGCTTTCCGGCTACCTGAGCACGTTGCAGGCGAAACCGATCCAGCACTACAAATTCGATCCGCGCGTCGTGGCGGCGTTGTCGAAGAAATCCGACCTGGCGGACCAGGGCGAGCTGCGTTTCCGGCAGATGTTCTGCTCGACCTGCCATGCGCGAGCTGTCACGCGCGCCGGAGAGACAAGCCTGATCGGCGGCGACATCGGCCCGGAACTGACAAAAGTCGGGAGCAAGGTGAATCCGGACTGGCTGGCGGCGTGGCTGCGCGACCCGCAGTCCTATCTTCCGCACAGCAAGATGCCGCGCTACGGATGGTCCGACGAGGACCTCTACAAGGTGACCGCGTACATCCGCGAGAAGTTCACCGACCCGGACCTATTAAGCGATGTGCCGCAGCTCGGAGCACCGACGGACGCGGAGGTGCAGCTCGGCCGGCGGCTCTTTGTCGAAAAAGGATGCGCGAGCTGCCACGCGGTTGAAGGCGTCAGCCCGCAGAAGGATTTCGGTCCGGACCTTTCCGCACTGGGCGGGAAAAATGTTTCGCAACTCGAGTTCGGCGAATCGAAGATTCCGCGAAACCTGATCTCCTACATCCAGGCGAAAGTGACGGACCCGCTCTCGGTGAACCCGGCCGCGCGCATGCCTCAGTATCACCTGACTCGAGCCGATCTGGACGCGCTCACCACCGCGCTGTTGAGCATGACGGGCACACCGGCCAACAGCGGCATGGAAAAGCTGCTCGTCGCGCGGAAGGATGCGGAGTTTCATCCGACCGGCGAATTCGGGAAAGTCTACGAGCGCTACAAATGCTACGTCTGCCACGAGTTTAACGGCTACGGAGGTACGCTCGCGCCGGACCTTAGCTACGAAGGCAGCCGCGCCGGACGCCAATGGCTGGTGCAGTTCTTGAAGAGTCCTCAAACCCTCCGGCCAACGCTGGTCCTGCGCATGCCGCAGTTCAACATGACGGACCACGAAGCCGCGGTGATCGCCGATTACTTCGGCATGGTGATGCAGCATCCCGACGTCGATCCTGCCGCCATCGAGCGCAAGGAATTCACGCCGCAGATGGCCGCGCTCGGCAAGCAACTCTACGAAGTGAAATACCAGTGCCAGGCATGCCACACGATCGGCGCCACCGGCGGCTACGTGGGGCCAAATCTGAACAACGCCGGGAACTGGCTGACGCCGGCATGGATCGAAGTCTGGCTGCGGAATCCCCAGGAACTGATTCCGGGAGCGATCGAACCGCGGCGCGCGTTCACCTCGGATGAAATCAAGGAATTGACGGCGTATCTGCTCACCTTGAAGCAGAGCGGGCCTGGTCCCAGAGCGGCCGGCGCGGGAGGCGGGCAATGAAGCGGCACGTTGCCCTCTTCCTGTGCTTCTCCATCGCGACGGTCCTTGCCGCCTGCGGCAAAAAGGCCGAGCCTGTGAAGGTGGATCCGCTGCGGAATGCTTATGACTCCGAAGCAGACTGGAATGATCCGCAGCGCGTGATCCCGCTCGATTACACGCAGGCGCAGGGGAAGCGCATTTTCTACCAACAGTGCGTGTGGTGCCACGCCGACGCCACGCCGGCCGGCCCTTCAAACCGCTCGAACGTGACGCCTGCTCCGCCGCTGATGAATGACGGCGCGACGCTGAATTCGGAGAGCGACGAATACTTTGAGAATATTATTTCGCTGGGTGGCAGCGCGCTGGGCAAGTCGGCTATGATGCCTCCGTACGGCCGGACGCTGACGCAGGGGGAGATTCGCGCGGTGATTGCCTATGCGCGCGCGATCGCGCAGCCGCCTTACCAGCCGCCAGCCCGCCCCGGACCGAAGTACTCGGAGAAATAAGCGTTGAGGAAATTTCGCAAAGCCGCGATGCATGTGCTGCATGCTGCGTCGGTGTGCGTCTTGCTGCTGGGGGCCGCGCGCACCGTGGCGGCCCAGGTGAGCCCCGCAGAAATCCTGAATCCGAAACTGCGGGCCATTGAGGCGAAGTATCTGCAGCAGCTCAAGGCGCTGCATGAAGACATCGGCGCGGCGAAGTTCCCGTTCCCGTTCGTACTCAGCCGCTATGTCGGCGTTGACCCTGCCCGGCAGGCGGCCATGGATTCGCGCGGGCTGGAGTTCAGCTACTTCCAAAACCGCCTGTTGCTCAAAGTGACGGGGAACTACAATGCCGCCTACAACGCCGATAAACTGACGCAGAACGAGCGCGCCAGCCGCACGTTCCAGGATGTTGTGACGCCTCTCCTGCAGCTGATTGTGCGAGAAATCCCAGCTGACGTGGAATGCGATGGGATCGGCTTCGAAATTGGATTTCACACGCGAACGCCGAACAAATCGTTCGACTACGAAGGAAAAGAAATATTGGTCGTTGTCCTCGATCGCGCTGACGCGTTCAGCTTCACGAGTATTGGGGGAACCGAGCAGCAACAGGACATCCTGAACCGTTCCCAGATCTATTTGAACGGAAAAGAATATGGCTTGGCGCTCGGCCAGGCCGATCCGCTGAACGTGGAAGCGCTGGCGCGATCCGTCCCCGCTCAGCCGGTCGCTGCACCCATCTCGCCCGCAGAGGCGGCGAACGCGGCTGCACGCCTGGCAGTCACGAATCCGAATCTGGCTCCGACGATCTCCGCGAGCAAGGCTCACATGGCGACGGGTGTTGCGCCGACCGCACCAACGGCGCCGGATCCCGCGCCTGCTACCTCCGTGACGTCTCCGGCGGCGGACGCAAAGCCGCCCGCCACGGCCGCTGACGCCGACCGGTTGCAGGAAAAGTTCCAGCCGCAACTCGAAGCGCTGGCAAAGAAGGAAGGGACAAAATTCCATCTTGTGGGATACGCGGCGCCGTCGTTCACCCTCTACCACAACCAGATCGTCCTGCAACTTACGCTGCGGAATCCACAGCCATTTGTGAAGAGCAGTTCGATCTACAAGCGGGCGGCGCAGAGCTTCGATCTATTTTTGGCGCCGCAGCTCAAGGGCCTTCTGGAAAAGCTGCCCACGGGCGCAGACTTCGACGGTCTCGACATCACCGTGCTGAACCAGATCGGCATCGAGAAAAATGCTTCGGAAGCAGTCGAGTATATCTGCCCGATGAAAGCCCTGCGATCGTTTGCCAACGATGAAATTACGACCCAGGAACTCATCAACCGCAGCATCGTGCTGGTCAACGGCGCGCGCATCGCCCTGAATCTCCAGCTCGTCGAATAGCAAGCGCCCGTCTTCGCTTGACACGCCGCGCTCCCGAAGACTAACCTCCGCGCCTCTGGGTTTTACCAGTCGGATTCTAAGGAGGGAGAAATGAAATTGAGCAGATTCGTGTCGGCGGCCGGCGTGGCCTTGCTCGCCGCATTTTCGGTGGGCGCTCAGCAAAACCAGGGCACAGTCGCTGCGCTGGAATTTCAGACGCCCAAGACGGGCATGACGAAGCAGTACGAAGACGGCCGCAAGCAGAAGGGAGAATGGCACAAGCAACAGAAGGATCCGCAAGCCTTGCTTGTGTGGGAGACGCTCAGCGGAGATCAGACAGGGACGTACATTGTCGGCAGGCTCGGCCAGCACTGGTCGGATTTCGACAAGCCGGCTATACCGGATGCCACCGACCTCGAGGAGTTTAACAAGGTGGTCGGCAACTACGTCCAGTCGGTCGTGACCCGTTACTACGAGAATCTCTCCAAGGTCAGCAACCCCGAGATGGGCGGCATGCCTTCGAAGTTCGCGGAGGTCGTCACATTCCATGTGCGCGAAGGCCATGCCGAAGAGTTCCAGAGCGCCATGGCCCGAATCCACGAGGCAGCGCAGAAGACCAACTGGCCGGTTCATTATGAGTGGTATGTTCTGGCGAACGGCGGCCCGGGAGGCGAGTACGTCATCGTCCTGCCGCGCGCGAAGTGGGCGGACTTTGAGGACAGCCCGAACGTCAAACCGTTTCGCAAAATGATCGAAGAAGCTTTCGGAGGCGCGGAGACAGATTCCATCATCAAGAGACTGGATTCCTCCATCGGGAGTTCCGAGAGCTCCATCATCGAATTTCGCCAGGATTTGAGTTACATTCCGGCGAAGTAGCAGGCGCGGAAGGCGAAGACCGTTCAGATTTCCTGAGACAAGCCCTCCGGGCCTTTTTCCAAGAAGGCCCGGAGGGCGTTGTTTTTGGTGAATCGCCGAATGAAACATACCGTCGATCTCTACAACACTTCGTACAGCCACCACGCCTCGCAGGTGTACACCGAGGTTCGAGCGGAGACGTATGGCGAGGACCTCGGCCAGACGGGCTGGATGACGGCCAGCGAGTTTCGCTCGTACTTTGAAATGCTCAAACTGCATGCAGGTTCGCACGTGCTCGAAGTCGGGTGCGGCTCGGGCGGGTGCGCCGTGTACATGGCGGAGAAGACCGGCGCGCGCGTCACCGGCGTGGACATCAATGAGAGCGGAATCCGGAACGGGCGCAGGCTTGCGGAAGAGAAGGGATTGGGTTCTCGCGTGCAGTTCGAGCAGGTGGATGCCACTCAGCCGCTGCCGTTCGAAGACAAGGCATTCGACGCGGTGTTTTCGAACGACGCCGTCTGCCACATCGCCGGCCGATTGAACTTGTTCAGGCAGTGGCGGCGTGTCTTGAAACCGGCGGGGCGCGTCCTTTTCACGGACGCGCTGATCATCACCGGCATGTTGACGAATGAAGAGCTGGCGACTCGCGCGTCGATCGGCTATTACCTGTTCCCGCCGGCGGGAGAAAACGAGAGGCTGATTCGCGAGGCGGGACTTGAATTGCTCCAGGCGGAAAACGTCACCGAAGGAGTGGTGAGGATCTCGCAGCGATGGATGGAAGCGCGCGCGCGGCTTAGCGCGGACCTGGCCCAGATTGAGGGAGAAGCGAATTTCGCAGGCCTGCAGAAATTCCTTTCCTGTGTACACACCGTTTCCGCGGAGCGGCGATTGTCCCGCTTCGCGTATCTCGCCCAAAGACCGAAGCCCTGAATTTCTATGGGAGAGAGTCCAGCGGTCCGCCGAGGACACTACCGCGCTGTGTCCAGCGTCCTGGTGAGGTTACCTGCGCGCGCCGGGGAAAGACGAAATCGCTACCAGACAGGAGCGGGCTGGTAGTATGTGCTCAGGAGCATGCGCTCAGCCGCCGCGTTGCTGTGCGGCTGGCGAAGTCTAAGAGAGAGGAAGGGAACTCTATGGTCGTGGCGCCTGATCCGTTTTTTCACTTCTATGCGGTGATATTCATCGTGCTTGTCGGGTTCATCCTGATCGAAGTGCGGCGGATCCGCAAAGCTGCGAACGGGAAGTAGCCGCGCGCGGCCGGCTGAACGCCTTCGCCCGAAAGCTCTCCTCCCTCTCCCTTTCCCGGCGACTCGAGTTCCGCCGCCCCAACGCCGAAGCGAACAGCCATGGAGTTGCTCCGGAAGAGGTGTTTTCGGACGAAAAGGGACGAGCACGATTCCGCGGGGCCCATTTTTTTCGCTGCGCTGACGAAGCCCGTTACTCGCCCGGCGATTCTTGGACGGCGGGGGAAGCGGTGCCGCCGAATTCACCTTCCCAGCGTGCCACAACGACCGTGGCGAGACAGTTGCCAACCACGTTGACGGCAGTGCGCGCCATGTCCATCAACTGATCAATCCCGAAGAGAAGGAAGACGGGTTCGAGCGGCAAACGGAAGGACGCAGCGACTGCCAGGACGATCACCAGCGACGCGCGCGCCACGCCGGCCGTACCCTTGCTGCTGACCAACAGCGTGAGCATCATGAACATCTGCTGGCCCAGCGTCAGGTGAATGCCCGCGGCCTGCGCGATGAAAATGAGCGCAAGCGACTGGTAGAGGCTGGAGCCGTCGAGATTGAAGCTGTAGCCGGTGGGAAGAACGAACGCAACGGTCTGCCGCGGGACGCCGAGCGCTTCCATCTGCTCCATGGCCCGAGGCAGGGCTGCTTCCGAACTGCTGGTGGCGAACGCGATTGTGGTCGGTTCGGCGATGGCGCGCAGGAACCGGCCGAGAGGAACGCGGGTCAGCAGCGCGATCGGCAACAACACGCCTAGCAGGAAGACAATCAGCGCCACATACATGGTTGCGAGCAGCTTGAAGAGCGGCACCATGATGGACAAGCCCATGTGGCCGACGGTGTAAGCGATTGCACCGAAAACGCCTACCGGCGCCAGCAGCATCACCACGTTGGTGAACTTGAACATCGTTTCCGAAAGGCTTTCCGCAAAGGAGAGCATTGGCCGCCGCTTTTTCTCCTTCACGAGAGCGAGCGCCATGCCAAAGAGCACGCTGAACACGACGACCTGCAGGACCTGGCCTTCCGCGACGGATTTCGCGATGTTTTCCGGGAAGATGTTCGTGATGAGTTCGCTGGAAGTGTGGGGCGCCGCGTGCAGCGCTTCAGTCGTCGCGCTCGGGGGCATCTGGATTCCCACGCCGGCGCGGCTAATGTTAATCGCTGCCAGCCCGATCGCCAGCGCAATCGTGGAAACGATCTCGAAATAGACGAGCGCTTTCACGCCCATCCGGCCGACTTTCTTCAGGTCCGCATGGCCGGCGATGCCAACCACGAGAGTGCCAAAGAGCAGCGGCGCGATGATCACTTTGATGAGCCGCAGAAAGATCGTGCCGAGGACCTGGAACTTCACGGCCGCGGCCGGCCAATCGTAGCCGAAGGCAGCACCCGCCATCATGCCGACCAGAATCCAGGCAGTGAGCGATCGGCTGGCCCATGCATAGGCGATGAAGCAGGCGATCGCCGTCCAGCGGAGGATCAGCAGGAGCAAGGGAGAGATGGAGAGCGCACCCGAGTGGTTGAAGGCCGCCAGCAGACCGGCGAGCAGTGCGACAAGCACACCGGCGATGAGGGCCTTCGTTTTCATGCAGAAAATCCGGCTCCCGTGAAGCAGACGAAAGGTATGCGCCTCGTTGCCTCAAGTCAACGGGAAACAGGTTGCAGCCAACCCATCGCGGCCCAGACGAGTCTGTAAAATGTAATACTCACGCGTCTGTCTGGATGGGCGTGCCGCATGAAGGCCCTTCCCATCCGCATCTGGCATCTAGTATAAAGGTCGCCCCGGATTTACGTCGTGGAGCGAGCGATTGCGGGTGCGCCGCGAGTTGCCGAATCGCCGCAGGAGGCAGCGTTGATCGAAGTTCAGGACCTGACGAAATCATACGGCGCGGTCACGGCCGTAGATCACATTTCCTTTTCCGTAAACAAAGGCGAAATTCTCGGTTTCCTGGGACCGAACGGCGCCGGCAAGACGACAACCATGCGGATCTTGACCGGCTATTTGCCGGCGACCGGCGGTACCGCGAAAGTCGCCGGATTCGACGTCTTCGAGCAATCCATGGACGTGCGCCGCCATATCGGGTACCTGCCGGAAAATCCGCCGCTGTACAACGACATGACAGTGGCGACGTATCTCGATTTCGTGGCGCGGATCAAGAACGTTCCGCCGGGAAGCCGGGCGCGGCGAGTGGATACCGCGCTCGAGATGACCAACATCACCGACAAGCGCGACGAGCTGGTCAAGCGGCTCTCGCGCGGCTACAAGCAGCGCGTCGGACTGGCGCAGGCGCTGGTGCACGACCCGGACGTCATCATTCTCGACGAGCCGACGGTTGGGCTCGACCCGAAGCAGATCATCGAGGTCCGCCGGCTCATCAAGGGGCTCGCCGGCAATCACACCATCATCCTCTCGACGCACATTCTGCCCGAGGTGAGCATGACGTGCGACCGCGTGGTCATCATCAACCACGGAAAGATTGCCGCAGTCGATACGCCGGAAAACCTGACGTCGCAGATCAAGGGCGGCGAGCGGGTACACGTCGAAGTGCGAGCGCCTGAAAAGGCATTGAGCGATTTATTGCGGCAGATTCCCGATGTGCGCCGCGTTTCCGTCGAAACGCACGGGAATGTCGGGCGTGTTTCGGCCACCGTGGAAACCGCGGCCGGAAAGGACGTGCGCAGCCAGATCGCGGCGAAAATTGTGGGGCAGGGTTACGACTTGTTCGAGCTGCGTGGCGTGAATCTGAGCCTGGAGGATATCTTCCTTCAGCTCACTACCGAAGATCCCGCCCATAAAGCAACCGAGAACTGAGGGGTATCGAATGAGGAATTTGTACGCCATTTATCGCAAGGAAATGGGCCATTACTTCGTCTCACCGGTCGCTTATGTCGTCGTCGGCGTGTTTCTCATTCTCAGCGGCTTCTTTTTCAGCCGGATCATGGAAGCGGTGATCCAGGAAGCGCTCGAGGCGGCCATGCAGGGCATGCAGTTCGGCGGCGCGATGCCGGTGGACGTTCCCGGCATCGTCCTGCGAGGGTTCTTTAACGTCATCAGCTTCTTCCTGCTGCTCTTCACGCCCGCGCTGACCATGGGAGTCTATGCGGAGGAGCGGCGGCGCGGGACGATGGAACTGCTGATGACCTCGCCGGTGACCGACGAGCAGATTGTCCTGGGCAAATTTTTCGCATCGCTCAGCCTGTACATCATCATGCTGCTCCCAACGCTCTGTTACGCCGTCTACATGTTTCTTCACAGCGACCCGGCGCCTCCCTGGAAACTGCTCTTCGCCAGCTACCTGGGAGCAGTCCTGCTGGGCGGGGCGCTGCTGGCCGTCGGCTCGTTCCTCTCCTCGCTGACCGAAAGCCAGTTGATCGCAGCCATCCTGACGTTCGGCGTGTTCATTATCCTGTGGGTAATTGAATTCGCGGCGCGCGGGGGGAGCGGCGACCTGAGTGCCCTGTTCCAATATCTCTCGGTCACGCGGCATTTCGATGATTTCAGCCGGGGCGTCATCGACACGTCCGGCGTGATCTTCTACGTCAGCCTGGCAGTTCTCGGAATATTCCTCACCATGCGCTCGGTGGATTCGATGCGCTGGCGGCGGGCATGATGGCGCAGCGAGGCGGCGGCGTGAGGACGAAACTCGACGTAAGAGACCTCTTCAAGACAATCGGCTGGCTCGGCGCCGCGATGGCCCTGGCCGGCTACATCCGGTACTCGGTGCAGGGCGAACTCCTGCTGACGAGCAAGATCATGCTCATCGCCGGCGGCGCGTTTCTCCTGGCGGGTATCGCAGTCAATTTCCGCGGCTTGATCGCATTCTTTTCCCGGCGCTCCTCGAAGCTGGGCACGAACACAGCCGTGGTTGTGCTGGCCGTGCTCGCCATTCTCGGCCTGCTGAATTTTCTCGGCTACAAGCACCACAAGCGCTTCGACCTGACAACCGAGAAGCTGTTCACGCTCTCCGACCAGACGCAGCAGGTGGCCAAAGGCCTGCAACGGGACGTGCAGATTTTCCGCTTTGCGAAAACGCCGGATGCCCGGCTCAGCGATCTGCTGGGCGAGTACGTCAATCTGAATCGCAAGATCAGATACACGCTGGTGGACCCGCAGGAGCGCCCGGAAGTCGCCAAGCAATACGGCGTGACGCGCATGGGGCAGGTGATTGTCGCCAGCGGGCCGCACATCGAGCGGCTCGAGAACACCGAAGAGCAGGACATTACCAGCGCTATCCTGAAAGCGACGCGGGATACCGTGAAGACGGTTTGTTTTGTCGAAGGACATGGAGAAAAGTCCACGAGTTCCAACGAGGGCGATGGCTACAGCGCCGCGGCCGGCGAGTTGAAACGAGAGAACTACGTCCTGAAGAACGTCAATCTCGTCTCGGAAAACCAGGTGCCGTCCGATTGCTCGGTACTCGTCGAGGCCGGTCCGACGAAGGCCCTATTCCCTCAGGAAGTGGCGATGATCGGCAAGTATCTCGATGGAGGCGGCAAAGCCCTGCTTCTCGTGGACCCGCAGACCGATTCAAAACTCGATGAGATCTTCCATGCGTGGAACATCGCGGTGGGAAACAACGTCGTGATCGACATCAGCGGCGTGGGCCGCCTGCTGGGGATGGGGCCGGCCTATCCGTTGGTGGTGAATTACGGCACGCACCAGATCACGCGAAACTTCGAAAATACGATGACTTTCTTCGCGTTGGCACGCACCGTCTCGCTGGCGGACAAGACTAAGACGGAGCCGAGCGCAATCGAGTTGCTGAAGACCTCCCCGCGAAGCTTCGCGCTGACCGACCTGGCAGAACTGAAAAGCGGCCGGGTGACGTATGACTCGAAGCGTGATACGTCCGGACCGTTATCACTCGGGGTCGCCGCGAGCCGCACGGCCGGCAGCCAGGATGCGCGCCTGGTGGTGATCGGGAATTCGGCCTTTGCGACGAACCAGTTTGCCGGGCAGCAGCGCAACGGCGATCTCTTTTTCAACGCGATCAACTGGCTGGCGCAGGACGAGGATCTGATTTCCATCCGCCCGAAGAGCCCCGCAAACCGGCGGGTCACGCTGACGGAAGCGCAGCAGAAGGGCCTGTACTGGTTCAGCCTGGTCCTGCTTCCCGGCATCGTGATCGTCTCCGGTATTCTTATCTGGTGGAAGCGCCGCTGACCGGACCATGAAGAGAAGCACACTGATTTTGGTCGCACTTGCTCTGCTTCTGGGCAGGGTCGTGTACTACTTCGAATTCAAGCACCCGCCCAAGAGCGACACCGGAGAAGAGGTTTCCAAGACAGCGTTTCCGTTCCGTACGGATGAGGTGACCGGGCTGAAGATCACGCGCGGCGGGCAGAGAATCGCGATCGAGAAGCATGGCGAAGTCTGGGCGATCACGCAGCCGGTGGCAACGCGCGCGGATGCCTCCGTGATCGACGGAATTGCGACCAGCCTAGCGAACGCGCAAATTACGAGGACGTTCTCCTCCGCGCCGGGTCGCCTGCAGGCATTCGGCCTCAACGCACCCGCGCTGACCATCGAAATCAAGACGAAGAAAGGCACCGAGCACAGCCTGCGCCTCGGCGCCAAGGATTTTTCGGGGAATTCGGTGTACGGCCTGATCGGCGAAGGCAAGGAAGTGGATCTGCTTCCCGCATCGGTCCTGACCACCGCGGATAAGTCCCTCGACGACCTGCGCGACCACTCGGTACTGGATTTGACGAGTTGGGACATCTCCGGATTCCAATTGAAAAACAAGTCGGGCGAAATCACCGCGGTGAAAAAAGGCTCGAATTGGCAGCTCGAAAAGCCGCGTGCCACCTCCGCCGACACCAGCGAAATGGATTCGCTGATCGCCCAGGTGACGTCCGCGCGGATGGCCGGAGTGGTCAGCGAGACGGCCACCGATCTGGCGAAGTACGGCCTCGTGAATCCGGACATTACCTTCCAGGCCCGCAGCATCAAGGGGGAGGAGCGCAGCCTGCTGATCGGCCACAAAGCGGGGGACGATTACTACGCGCGCGACACAGCGCGGCCAATAATTTTCCGCGTCAATGCCGAGCTTTACAAGAAGCTCGGCAATTCATTCTTCGTTTTGCGCGACAAGGCGATCGTCCATTTCGAGCGCGACACACTGGCGAAAGTCGAAATCCACAATCAGAACGGCAGGATCGTCTGCATGCAGGGCGCGGAAAACAAGTGGACGGTCGAGCAGCCGGTGGATTCAAAAGGGAAAGAAGTGCAGGCCTGGAAGTTTCTCGATCCGATCGACAACGCCCGCGCACAAGAGATCTACGACTCACCGGCCGGCGGAATCGCCGCGAAACTGGCGCGGCCTGCCATCGAAGTGACGCTCACGGACAAGTCCGGGAAGACGACCAAGCTCAGCTTTTCCGCGGAATCCGGCGGAGCGGTGTACGCGCGGTCGAGTGCCGGCGCGCAGGTCTACAAGCTCTCCAAGCAGATCCTCGACGATCTGAACCTGAAGGCTTCCGATCTTGTGATGTGAACTGTGGCTGTGGCCCAGCGCCCGGTCTACGCGGCGCAGGGATTCGTGACGGAATGCGCGGCGCGATCGTCCGTCCAGGTGGCGAGCAAAAGAATCTCGCCCGTTACGGGGGATACGTAGATGTAGAAGACCTCACCGCCGTGCTCCAGCTCGTAGAAGTGGGGTCGCTTCGGGTCCGCCTGCACCCGCGCACCGCTGGCGAGCAGCTGGCGTAGGGTCTCTACGGTTTCGGTTGGATGTTTCCGCAGATCACGGATATTTGCTTCCTGCTCGACTCTCATTACCATTTCCGGTCCCCTTTCACCTGACGAGCAACTCACTTTGTACTACGCAGCAGAATGGCAAAAAGTTCCAAGGTTTTGCCGCCGTTCAGCATATTAGACGCACGGAGGAGCAATTGGTCTCGCAAATTTCACCAGGTTTCCAGGGATTGCAGAAGGCTTGTTCCCTCGGCCAAGGGTTGTGGGGCGACGCGTGTTGCTCCGGTCGTTACTCCCTCTCTTGCCACTTGAAAAGTGCCCGGTAGATTGCCATAGTGCAGGAGCCACGGAGGGTACAAAACGGTGAAGAAAAAGAAGAATAAGTCTAAAAGTAGGAAAGCTAAGAAAACTGCGGTGAAGCGGAATCGCTTCCGCCACGACAAGCGTCGCAAGCACCGCCACTGGCAGGTTACGGTGTACTACCACGATGGCGAGAGGTTCGCCCGGGTTTACATCGATCGGGAGCGGGCGGTCCGCTTCGCCGAGCGGCAGAAGAAGTCGCCCGTCATACGCGCGACCCGGATTCTGGAAGTCGATTAGCCAGTCCCGACCAGCCAGCCGCAAGAGCAATCGCGCCGGCAAGAGATCGCGGCGTTCCGTACGAATCGCAGCGGTCTCTTGTCGTGTTTTCGGCGGCGTGTTATAAATTCAAGCAGGCGGGGCGGCCGTAGTATAGGGGTAGTACGACAGCTTGCCAAGCTGTAGGCGGGGGTTCGAGTCCCCTCGGCCGCTCCAGTTCTTCCTTGTTGGCCCTTTCCAGGTCACGCTCCCCTCCGGTTCTTCGGAGACGAGTTGATTGTGCCGTGCTTGGCGCACTGCGGCGAGCCGTGCTAGAGTCTGCGCGCCTGGTCCCCATGCTCGCATACCTCTGCGGTCCCATCGAATACGCTGCCGGCGGTGGAAAGCTCTGGCGCCGCAAGCTCACGCCGTTCCTCCGGGAAGATCTGGGTCACCGGGTGTACGACCCGGCTGAGGACGAGAAGAAAAGCCTGACGGATGAAGAAGTGGCGCATTTCCGTGAATGGAAGAAGGCTGACCCGGAGCGCTTTCGGCGGGTCGTCCGAAAAATCATCCATTTTGATTTGGAGCTTATCGAGAACAAGGCCGACTACCTGATCTGCTATTGGGACAACGAGATTGCGCAAAGCGGCGGCACAGCCGCGGAGCTGACGATTGCTTATCGCAAAGGAATCCCAGTGTATCTCGTCAGCCCGTCGCCGGCCGAACAGATCAGCGGCTGGATGCTGGCATGCGCCGACCAGGTGTTTCCATCGATCGAAGAGCTGAAACAATTTCTGGCCGAACGCTTCGGCCGTGAGAAACAGGTTCAGCTCTGGAAGGAATGAGTCGGGAATCGCAGAAGGTTCCGGGGAATGGAAAAGATCATTGTCGCGGTGGGAAGCACGCGCCGGCCAAAACTGAATGCGGTTTGGGAAGCGCTCACCGTGTTCGGGCCGAGCTTGAATCCAAACGTGCAATTCGAGGTTGTGGGAGTGGAAACGCCGAGCGGGGTTCGTCACACACCCCTGTCGCGGGAAGACCTGATGAAAGGCGCCCGGCAGCGCGCCGAGTATCTGGCGGCGATGGCGCGCGAGCAGGGCAAGCCGTGGGAATATTTTGTCGGGCTCGAAGGCGGACTGGATGTGATTCGTGAGGGGGGCATCCGCCGGGTCTTCCTCGAGAACTGGGTTTACGTCTCGAGTGCTTCCGGCCGCGGCGCATTCGGGCAGTCGGGCGCCGTCCCGCTGCCCGAACCACTCGTCAAGCGCGTTGTGGATGAAGGAGTCGAACTGGCCGAAGCGATTGACGCATTTGCTGGAGAGCAGGGAATTCGGGATTCACAAGGCGCCTGGGGAGTGCTGACGCGCAATTTCATCACGCGCCAGGACGCCTTCCGCGTCGCCGTCATCAACGCATTCGCACCGTTCTTCAACGCGGCGGCTTATCCGAGCATCTGAATCACTGGTGGGGGCAGAGTTCGCCGCGCGGGATGTCTATGTTAAGGTAAGGCCGCAAAGCGGGAGGGAAGCGTGGACATCGTCAAGGGCAACATGGGCTGGGTGGAAGTCATCGTGGGACCGATGTTTTCGGGCAAGAGCGAGGAATTGATTCGTCGCTTGCGCCGCGCGGAGATCGCACGCCAGCGCGTGCAGATTTTCAAGCCGGTGATTGACCAGCGATATTCGGCGAACGAGATCGTTTCGCACTCTGGCCTGGGCATTCCCTCCGATCTGGTCCAGACCGCTCCCGATATCCTGCAGAAGGTCGAGCCGCGCACGGAAGTGGTTGGCATTGACGAGGCGCAATTCCTCGGCGAAGGGCTGGTGGAGGTCTGCACGCACCTCGCGGACATGGGCAAGCGCGTGATCGTCGCCGGGCTCGACACCGACTTCATGGGCCGGCCGTTTGATCCGATGCCGAGGCTACTCGCGGTGGCGGAAGAGATTACGAAGCTGCTGGCGATTTGCGTGCGGTGCGGCAACCCGGCGGTGCACACGCAAAGGCTCGTCGCTTCGGAAGAATTAATCGTCGTCGGCGCAGGCGGCATGTACGAGGCCCGCTGCCGGCGCTGCTTCGAGCCGCAACTCGCCACGCCGAAGGCCGAAGAAGAGCCGAAGACCCCGGCAAAGTCCCGCGCCGCTGCGGGGCAGTAGGCACCCGCAGGACTCGTCATCCCTCGCTCGCTGTGATTATGGTCGCTTTGGAGCCGTGGGATAGACCCCTGTCGATCCCACAGAAATATCGTGAAGTATTCCCTGCAATCCAGCCAAGTTGGAATCAACGCGAAATCTGCTTGATGCGGTCGTGGATCCTGCGCGAGAGGGCACGATGCTCGGGGCTGCCAATCGCATCCAGAGGAACTGCAGGTGCGCTGGCCGCTCTCGCGCGCAGTTCCTCGATTCGCGCGTGGCTCTGTTCCCATTCGGTCTCGTCGAAGGCGCCTGACTCTATCGCCTGCGCGGGTGCTTCGATTGTTGGGCGCACAATGGTCCAGTCGTGGCAGAGCAGGGCGATGTCGCTGCCCGCCTGGAACGTGGCGATGGCCGATTCACCCGTTGAATGCCCTCCGCAAAGCGCGCCCATCCCGAGGTCGTCGGCGACAATCGCGCCGTGGAAGCCGAGGCGCTTGCGCAACAGGTCCTGCAGGATTCTGCGGGAAAGCGAGGCGGGGCGCCCGGGATCAATCTTCGGCAGCAGGATATGCGCGGTCATAATGAGCGGGACTCCTACAGCGACGGCTCGCGCAAACGGCACCAGTTCCGTGCTCGCAAGCCTCTCGAGGGCGCCGTCAAAAACGGGCAAGGCCTGGTGCGGGTCAATGGTCGTGTCGCCGTGACCGGGGAAATGCTTGGCGCAGGCGAGGACGCCTTCTGCTGCAAGCCCGCGACAGAATGCTTCTCCCAGCCGCGCGACTTTCTGCGGATCGCTGCCGAAACTGCGTTCCGCGGTGACAGGACTTCGCTCCTGCAAATGCAGATCGAGCATCGGCGCGAAGTTGACGTTGCAACCTGCCGCAAGCAACTCGCGCGCCATCGCCCGCGCGACCGCTTCGACGGCGGCGGGATCATCGAGCGTTCCGAGCTCGGTTGCCGAGGGCCACTGCGTGAAGGGCTCCGGCAACGAAAACCGCCGGCCGCCTTCCTGGTCGATGGCGATCAATGGTGTGCGCGAGGCCGCGCGGCGGATTTCGTCCGTTAGCGAGCGAAGGCCTTGCGCGCTCGAAAAATTCCGCGGAAAGATGACGACGCCCGCGAGGCCATCGGCAAGCAACGCGCGCAAGTCGCTGGGCGGGGGATCGCCCTCGAAGCCGGCAAGGAATTTCTCGAGCGCCGCCGATGGAAGATGTGAATTCATCTGCTATGATTCGCGCGGCCCGATTCCGCGCCGCGAGCGCGAGAGTAACGAGCCCCGGAGAACAAGTAAAGTTGAGAATCGAAGCGCAAGCGCCGACCCGTATCGACCTCGCCGGCGGAACGCTGGACATCTGGCCGCTGTATCTTTTCCATGAAGGTGCGGTGACGGTGAACTGCGCCATCAGCCGTTACGCGCGATGCGCGATCGAGGTGCACCCACGCAGGAAGGAGATCGAGCTTGCCTCGCTGGATACGCGGCGCCGGGAGCGGTTCCGCGCCTTTGATGCCCTGGCCAAGGCCAGGCGCTACCGGCTGCCGCTGCTTGCAAATCTCGTGAAGTATTTTCGCCCCCGCTTCGGCCTGGTGCTCACGACGGACTCGGAAGCGCCTGCGGGTGCCGGCCTCGGCGGCTCGAGCGCGATGGCCGTGGCCATTTGCGCCGCGCTGGACCGACTGACCGGCGCGCATCGGAGCCGCGTGGATTGGATTCACATCAGCCGCGACATTGGAGCCATCGTCATTCGCGTGCCGACGGGAACGCAGGACCACTATCCCCCTGCCTTCGGAGGTGTGGCGGCGATTCATCTGGAGCCGGGCACGGAGCGGCGCGAGGCGCTTTCGGTCGATCTCGACGAACTCGAGCGGCGGCTGGTGCTCTGCTACACGGGCAAACCCAGGCAATCCGGAATCAACAATTGGCAGGTCTTTCAAGCGCACATCAACGGAGATCGCGCCGTCCAGAAGAACCTGGTCCAGATTTCGGCGATTGCGCGCGGAATGCGCGGGGCGCTCGTGCGCAGCCGCTGGCAAGAAGCGGGCCGGCTGATGCGCGAAGAGTGGGGTTTCCGCCGGCGCAATCTGCCGACCATCGCAACCCCGACGATTGATCGCATCATCGCGAAGGCACGGCGCGCCGGCGCACTGGCCGGGAAAGTTTGCGGCGCGGGCGGCGGCGGTTGTGTGACGCTCCTGATCGAGCCGGACGCGCGGCCGCGCGTGGAAGCCGCGGTGGCGGACTCGGGCGGGGAACTGCTGCCCATTCGGATTGACCGTCGCGGCGTGCGGGTGCATTTGAAGAACTGAGCGGGAGCGATGATGCGAGATGGCTTTCGAACTCCAGCCCGGCCGGCCATCCGAATTCAACCGCTTCTGTTTCGGTGACGACGGACTGCTGCGCCCCATCTGGCGCGCGGGGCTGTTCGTCACTGTTTTCCTTATCCTCTATTCGGCTGCTGCGGAAATCTATTCGCGTCTCTTCGGCAGACCGGAGTTCCTTCCCAACCCGGCTTTTTTTGTGATGCTCAGTGGCTTTGTGCTGGCCGAATCATGGGCCTTGCTGGCGCTCGTGGACGAGCGTGACTTTCGTTCTTTAGGACTGTGGTTCTTCAAAGGGTGGCTCAGCGAATGCGCCGGGGGCCTCGCCCTCGGAGTCTTTTTGACCGGATGCGCTGTTGTGGTGCTGATTGGAAGCCGCTCGATCACTTACCAGGGCCGGATCGAGGTTACGCCTCACACCCTTTCACGCCTGGCTTTTGTGGCGTTGTGGCTCCTGCTTGCGGCCGCCCAGGAGGAGTTGGTCTTTCGCGGCTATCTACTTCAGCGCCTGATGGAATCCATCGGCAGGCCTGCTGCGATCCTGGTCCTTTCCTCGCTTTTCGGCCTCGCGCATTTCGGCAATCCTTCGGCGACCGCTCTCTCAACGCTCAACACGATCCTTGCCGGGGTGCTTCTGTCTCTTGTCTATTTGCGGGCGCGGGCGCTGTGGATGCCGATCGGGTTCCACTTTGCGTGGAATTATTTTCTAGGGCCGGTCTTCTCGCTTCCCGTGAGCGGCTTTTCGATCGGTCCCAAGCTCATGAACGTTTCCCCGACTGGTCCTGTGTGGCTTACCGGCGGGTCGTACGGGCCGGAAGGCGGAGTGGCGGTGACCCTGGTGTGCGCGGCGGCGATTACCTGGCTGGCCTTGACGCGAACGAATCATGTTTCCATGGCCATGCAGGAAGCACTAAAATAGGCCAGTAAGTCATGGCGATGCCACGGACTCTTTTACTTGCGCTCACCGCAGTGCTGTTTGCCTGTCCGGACGTGCCGGAGGTGTTTCACCTTCGGCCGCAACCGATGGAGATTCCTCCGGAAGTGTCCGTGCCGGATCTGCCGCTGTTCCAGAATCTATTCCAGGGCGTTTCCCCGCAGCCGCCCCCGAAGCCATCGCGATTACGGGCTGATTCCGAGCTCGCCATCGTGCGCTACGTTTCCGGAGAATTCGCCCGCGTCGTGCGGCCCGTACCCTCCGGCAAGAAGGGGTTCAAGATTGAGCCGGGTGCGCCGTTCGATGACGCTCAGCTTCGCCAATTGCTCACCAAGCATGGTTCGGCCGCCAATCCCGGGGATACGATCCAGATCACGCGCATCGAGTTCAAGGATAAGGAAATCGTCATTGAGCTGAACGGCGGCGGCAAAAAGCATCACCGCCTGCGCGATCACATCTCGATCGGGATCGGGGGCGCGCCCATGCCGCAGATCACCACCAACACGATCGGCCCCTCCTCGGGGGTAACCGAAGCGCGGGGCGCCACGCTGGTGCTCGACTACAAGCGCGGCGTGCCCGACATGAGTCCCGACGACTTGAAGCAGGCCCTCTCCGCCTTCCTGGATTTTTCGAAGGAGCGTTCGGCGGCAGTGCATTGGGTGGACACGCTGCCCGCGGAATTCAAGCAAGCCATCAAGGACCGCCGCGCGGTGGTGGGGATGGACCACGAAATGGTGGTAGCCGCACTCGGGCGGCCGGATCGCAAGGTGCGCGAGCGCAACGAGAACGGGGAAGAAACCGAAGACTGGATCTACGGACAGCCTCCCGCGAAAACGATCTTCGTGACGTTTATCGGCGACCGTGTCGTTCGGGTACACGAGTTTCCATGAACCAACCTGGAACGTTTGACTTTTTCGGCAGCGCGCCCTAGCATCATCGGTTCAGCCGGGTTCAATCGTCCGCTCACGCGCGCCCCATGGAGCGGAATCGCAATCAATCCATCTCTTCCGGAGGAACTATGTCGACCAAAGTGGGGATCAACGGGTTTGGCCGCATCGGGCGCAATATTTTCCGTGCGGCGCTGGGCGATCCGTCAATCCAGATCGTCGCGGTAAACGACATCACGGATTCCAAGACGCTGGCGCACCTGCTCAAATACGATTCCATTCTGGGTAACCTGCCGAATCGCGTCACACACACGGAAGATACCATCGCGGTGGACGGCAAGAGCTTCAAAGTGTTCAAAGTGAAGGATCCGGCGGAACTCGACTGGGCGTCGGTGGGTGCGGAGATTGTGGTCGAATCCACCGGGCTGTTCACAAAGGGTCCCGATGCACGCAAACATCTGCACGGGCCCGCCAAGAAGGTGATCATTTCGGCGCCGGCAACGGATCCGGACTGCACGCTCGTGCTAGGCGTAAATGAAAAGACCTACGATACGGCGAAGCATCACGTGGTTTCGAACGCTTCGTGCACGACGAATTGTCTGGCGCCGGTGGCGAAAGTTCTGACGGACACGTTTGGAATCGTCGTCGGTACGATGACGACGATCCATTCCTATACAAACGACCAGAAGTTGCTCGACCTGCCGCACAAGGACCTGCGCCGCGCGCGCGCGGCCGCTCTTTCGATGATTCCCACTTCGACGGGCGCGGCGAAGGCGTTGCACCTGGTGATCCCGGAACTGAAAGGGAAGCTTGATGGCTACGCCATGCGCGTGCCCACGCCGAACGTCAGCGTGGTGGACCTGACGGTGATGACCGACAAGCCGGCGACGGTGGAATCCGTGAACGCGGCGATGCGCCGGGCCTCCGAAGGGCCGATGAAGGGCATTCTCGAGTACACTGAAGAGGAGCTCGTCTCCGCGGATTTCAAAGGGAATCCGCACTCGTCCATCGTGGATGCGGGGTTCACGCGCGTGGTGGGCACGAATTGCGTGAAGGTCCTGGCGTGGTATGACAACGAATGGGGCTACTCCTGCCGGTGCCGCGACCTGATCAAGTTCATGGCCGCGCGGCTGTAGGCAGCGATCCACCAGTATCCGTCCTGAAGAGACAGATGAACAAGCTATCCATCCGCGATCTGGAGTTGAATGGCAAGCGCGTCTTTGTGCGCGTGGACTTCAACGTACCGATCGCCGGCGGCAAAGTGACGGACGACACGCGAATCCGCGAGACGCTGCCGACCTTGCGCTACGCGATGGAGCACGGAGGCCGCCTGGTGCTGGCGTCGCACCTCGGCAGGCCGAAGGGAACGCCGGATCCGAAATATTCGCTTGCGCCGGTTGCGGCACAACTCGCGGAGCTTCTGGGGCGGCCGGTTGAGTTTGCCGCGGATTGCGTGGGAGCGGATGCGGAAGCGAAGAGCAAAGCGCTTGCGCGCGGCGGCGTGCTGCTGCTCGAGAATGTGCGCTACCACGCCGAGGAAGAAGCGAACGACGAGGAATTCTCGCGGCAACTCGCGGTCCTGTGCGACCAGCTTTTCGTCAGCGACGCGTTCGGCTCGGCGCATCGGGCCCACGCCTCCGTCGTGGGCATCACCAAGTTCGTGAAGCAGTCCGCCGCAGGCTTGTTGATGGAGAAAGAGCTGACGTTCCTCGGCCGCGCGATTTCGAATCCCGAGCAGCCGTTTGTGGTCGTGCTCGGCGGCGCCAAGGTTTCGGACAAGATCGAAGTGGTTCTGAACCTGATGAAACTCGCGGACACGATGCTCATCGGCGGGGCGATGGCCTACACGTTCCTCAAGGCAGAAGGGCTGCCGGTGGGGAAGTCGCTGGTTGAGGACGACAAGCTCGACCTCGCCCGGGGAATTCTGGCCGAGGCGCGCAAGCGGAGCTTTCGGCTGCGGCTGCCGGTGGACCACGTCCTCGCGCGCTCCATTGAGAATTCTTCGGAGACGCAAGTGGCGGACATCAACCGCACTCCTCCCGATTGGATGGGGCTCGATATCGGCCCGAAAACGATCGAGCAATTCTGCGCGGAGATCGCCCGCGCGCACACGATTATCTGGAACGGCCCCGTGGGCTTGTTCGAGAAAGCGCCGTTTGCGCAGGGAACCATCGCGATCGCGCACGCCGTGGCGGACGCGACAAGTGCAGGGGCGACCTCGATCGTCGGCGGCGGCGATTCCATTGCCGCGGTGCATCAGGCCGGCGTCGCGGAGAAGATCTCGCACATCTCCACAGGCGGCGGCGCGTCACTGGAATTTCTGGCCGGCCGCAAGCTGCCCGGCGTGGAAGCCCTGACGAACAGAGAAACCAAGGCAAGCGAATAACGGGCGAGAAGTGAGGCGAATATGGCGCGGCGGCCGGTGATCGCCGGTAACTGGAAGATGTTCAAGACGCTGTCGGAAACGCGCGCGTTCCTCGAAGCGTTCAAACCGCTGGTCGCATCTTCGACTCACTGCGAAGTCATTGTTGCGCCTCCGTACACGGCGCTCGCGGCGGCCGCGGAGGCTGCGCGGGGATCAGCCATCACGATCGCCGCGCAGGACGTGCACTGGGAGAAGGAAGGCGCGTTCACGGGCGAGGTCTCGACAAAGATGCTGGCCGAAGCCGGCTGCCGCGCGGTGATTCTGGGACATTCGGAACGGCGGCAGTTCTTCGGTGAGACGGACGCGACGGTCGCAAAAAAAGTGAAAGCCGCGCTTGAGGCGGAACTTACGCCGATTGTTTGCGTCGGCGAGCTGCTTGCGGAGCGCGAAGCGGGACAAACGAACGCCGTGCTTGAGCGACAGTTTGTGGGTGGGCTGGACGCGTTGACCGGTTCCGAGTTCTCACGTATCCTTTTGGCTTACGAGCCGGTGTGGGCGATTGGCACAGGCCGCACTGCGACACCCGAAATGGCTGCCGAGGCGCACAGGCACTTACGGCAAGTGGCGGCAGCGCGATTCACGCACGAACGAGCCTCCGCACTGCGAATCCTCTACGGCGGCAGTGTCAAGCCCGACAACATCCGCGGTTTGATGGCGCAGATGGAGATTGACGGCGCGCTGGTGGGCGGAGCGAGCCTGGACCCGCAGTCCTTTGCATCGATTGTGAATTTTTAGCTGCGCACTGAGCCGGGACGGTCCGGCAGCGCGCCTGGGGAGCGAGGAATGCCGAGTGAAGTGAAGTGGGCCATATCGCTGGTAGTTGCCGCAGCACTGGTCTGGGTGGGGTGGCGAGTGACCCCGGTCCTGGTGACGCTGCACGTGCTCGTGTGCTGCGTGCTCGTGATCGTCATCATGCTGCAGAGCGGCTCGGCGGCGGACCTTGCCGGTGCATTCGGCGGTGCAGGCAGCCAGACGGCGTTTGGCCCGCGTGGCGCAGCGACAATCCTTTCGAAGATGACCACCTGGTGCGCCATCGTGTTCATGGTGACGTCGCTGGCGCTTTCGCTGAAGCGCGCGCCCACCCAAGAGCAGGGAATCAACTCCATCCTCGAGGAGACGACCAAATCGGCCCCGGCGCCGTCCAAGCCTGCCGCACCCGCTCCGGCGCCCGCGCAAACACCGGCGCCTGCGCAGCAAGCTCCGACGCCGCCGAATCCCGCGCCGCCCAAGAAGTAAACTCGCGTCGGATGTTTTTAGCGGTTGGCAGCGTCGCGGATTTTGCTAGAATCTTTCTGAACCTCCCCATCGCGGAAGTGGCGGAACTGGCAGACGCACCATCTTGAGGGGGTGGCGCCGAAAGGCGTGAGGGTTCGAATCCCTCCTTCCGCACCAACATTACCGGCGAGGAAATAATGTTGTCCCGAGCGAGCGCAGCGAGCCGAGGGACTCTTCTCCAAGCGAACTTAGAGAGCCGAAGGGCAAATCTCCCTGATTTTCCGCCTGGCTGGCACTGCCACCTACCGGACTGTAAAGACGAGCTTCTTTTGCGTGAGTCAGAATGAGCCAGCGGCCAGCTTCCCGTGCGATTTCATCGCCTGATTGTTGCGTCTGCCCGTTGCGGGTGCGTGTTCGCTTTTGAGAATCTTTCTTGAAATTTCACTGCGGTCGTATATCATGTCGTTTCTTTGGGGCTTTGCGTTTTTTCCCGTCAGGGATTCTGGCGGTGAATCATGTTCGGGCCGGTCACACAGTTAGCGGAGTGGAGGAAATGGAGAAAAGAAATCAGTGTGCGGGTTCAGCGGCGCCCGCCGCGATCCTGGCAATCCTTCTATTGATCCTGGTTGGTTCGACCCTCTTCATTTTCATGGACAAGGTGTGGTGGTTTCCCACGGCGATCACTGCAGTGGGCCATGGGATTGACCATCAATTCTTCCTCACGCTGGTCATTACCGGGATCGTCTTTGTCGGATCGCAGGTTGGCCTGGCCTGGGTGATCTGGCGGTATCGCGATCGGGGCCAGCGCGCCAGTTCTTCCCACGGCAACAACACCATGGAAATCATCTGGACGCTGGCGACGTTCGTGATGTTCGTGGGCCTCGGAGTGATGGCCAAGAATGCCTGGGCGGAAGTGCATTTTCGCGACGCCGTGCCCGGCGCGATCCCGATCGAGGTCACCGGGCAGCAATTCGCGTGGAATTTCCGCTATCCCGGACCGGACGGGAAGTTCGGGCGCACCGATCCTGCCGATGTCAGCGCCTCTTCCGGCAACCCGGTCGGGCTCGACCTCAGCGATCCGGCAGCCACCGACGACGTTGTTGTCCCGGTGCTCGTGGTGCCGGTGAATCACGAGGTGCAACTGACGCTTCGCTCGCAGGATGTGATCCACAGTTTCTATGTTCGGGAACTTCGCCTGAAGCAGGACCTGGTTCCGGGGATGCAGATCCCCATTCACTTCCTGGCGACGCAGATCGGCGAATACGAACTTGCCTGCGCCGAGCTTTGCGGCCTGGGCCACTATCGCATGCATAGCTGCATGCAGGTGGTGTCCGAAGCGGACTACCAGGCGTGGCTGGCGGGCGGCGGCCAAGCCATCCAGCGCGGCGGCATGAACATCGGAGAGTGCCAATGAGTTCGCACGAACACGCGGTACACGTCGCGCCGACGCCGAGCGGCTTCATCCGCAAATACATTTTCAGCGTCGATCACAAGGTGATCGGCATCCAGTACATTCTGCTCGCGCTTACGGCGGTAGTGATCGGCATCGTCCTTTCGCTGTTGATGCGCTTCCACCTGGTCTGGCCGGGCGCCAAGTTTCCTTCCTGGATGATCTCGGGCGGGGTGATGACGCCGGAGCAATACTTGTCGCTCGTGACCATGCACGGAACGCTGATGGTGTTTTTTGTGCTGACGACGGCGCCCCAGAGCGGCTTCGGGAACTATTTCCTGCCGATCCAGATCGGCGCGCCGGACATGGCGTTTCCGCGCATCAACATGCTTTCGTTCTGGTTCACGTTTTTGGCGTTCGTGGTGATGGTGGCCGCGTTCTTCGTTCCGGGCGGCGCGCCGATCAGCGGGTGGACGGCCTATCCGCCGCTTTCCGGCCTTGGCCAGGTGACAGGTCCCGGCGAGGGTTTGGGGCAAGACCTCTGGATTATCAGTATCGCGATTTTCAGCGGCGCCTCTCTGATGGGCGCCCTCAATTTCATCGCGACAACGATTGACCTGCGCGCGCCCGGCCTCTCCCTGATGCGGCTGCCTCTGACGGCCTGGGCGTGGTTTATCACTGCCATTCTCGGCCTGCTGGCGTTCGGCGTATTGCTCGCGGCCGGCATCCTGCTGCTCCTGGATCGTATGGCGGGGACAAGCTTCTTCATTCCTGCGGGGCTGGTGGTCACCGACGTTGTGCAGAAGGGGCACGCGGGCGGATCGCCGCTGCTCTGGCAACACCTCTTCTGGTTCTTCGGCCATCCGGAGGTGTATATCGCCGTCCTGCCCGGTATGGGTGTGGCGTCGCATATCCTCTCGACATTTTCGCGCAAGCCGGTATTCGGCTACCGGGCGATGGTCTATGCCATGTCGTCAATCGGCTTCCTCGGGTTCATGGTCTGGGGCCACCACATGTTCGTCAGCGGGATGAGCCCTTATTCGGCGATTGCCTTTTCGGTTCTGACGATGTCCATCGGCGTGCCGTCGGCGATCAAGACGTTCAACTGGCTGGGGACGCTTTGGGGCGGGAAGATCCGTTTCACATCGGCAATGCTGTTTGCGATCGGCTTCGTGTCGCTGTTCGTTTCCGGCGGCCTCTCAGGCCTGTTCCTGGCGCAGCCGGCGATCGACCTCTACTTCCACGATACGTACTTCGTCGTGGGCCATTTCCACCTGATCATGGGCGTGGCCGCGATCTTCGGTATCTTCGCGGCGACGTATTTCTGGTTCCCGAAGATGTATGGCCGGATGATGAATGAAGGCCTGGGCAAGCTGCACTTCTGGATAACGTTTGTCGGCGTCTATTGCATTTTCATGCCCATGCACTACCTCGGCGTCGTCGGCAATCCGCGGCGGTATTCGGATTTCTCGGCGAATCACTTCCTTGCCCCGCTGTATTCGATTCATCTGTTCATCACCATTGCGGCGATCGTCACGGCGGCTGCACAGCTCTTCTTCATACTCAATTACTTCTGGAGCATGAAGAAAGGACCGAAGGCACCGGATAATCCGTGGAACGCCACCACACTGGAATGGACGACCAGCACGCCACCCCCGCATGACAACTTCGGCGGGCATTATCCGAGCGTCTATCGCGGCCCGTACGAGTTCAGCGTGCCGGGTGCTGCGGAGGACTTCATTCCACAACACCTCACGCCCGATCAAGTCGGGAAGGCCAAGTAGGAGTTCTTTCGGATGCCGGGAACAACACTCAGCGAAGATTTGCAACAGACGCACGGCCGCGGCGGTGCGGGAGATTCCGGCGGGGATGGCGGTGACAGCGGCGGTCCCGGCATCCCGGCAGTCCCGCAACGCGCGTACATCACAGGGATGAGCGTCGCCCTCGCCGGCATTTTGATGTTCTTTATGGCGCTGACGAGCGCCTTCATCGTCCGGAAGGGCATTTCGCTCGACTGGCAGCCGTTCGCCCTGCCGAAGATTCTCTGGCTGAATACGGCGATTCTTTTGGCCAGCAGTTGGACGATCCTGCGCGCACGGAAGTTCTTTCGACTGGGCGACATGCCGAATTTTTCGCACTGGTGGAACGTGACGACGGCGATGGGGCTGTTTTTTCTTGCGGGGCAGTTGCTGGCCTGGCGGCAACTGGCCGCGGCCGGTGTGTTTCTTGCGAGCAGCCCCAGCAACAGCTTCTTCTACGTATTGACGGCGGCGCACGGCCTGCACCTGCTCGGAGGGATCGTGGCGCTGCTTTTCGTGGGCCTGCGGTGGCAGCACCAAACGCACTTGACGCCTGCAACCGCCACCGAGGTCGTTTCGATCTACTGGCACTTTATGGACGGGCTGTGGGTGTTCCTCTTCCTACTTCTCTATCTGGGACGGTGAAACGTGTCGGATCATGAAATCGAATTCGCCGCCGAGTCGCCGTGGTCAGGCGGCGGATCGCCGTTCGCGATGAATTCCAAGAAGTTTGGGATGTGGCTCTTCATCATCTCCGACTCGCTGACCTTCTCGGCGCTGCTGATCAGCTACGCCTGGGTGCGCCTGGCCACGCCGGAGTGGCCGCGGCCGTTCGAGATCTGGCCGGCCATCGCGAAGTCCACGCTGATGACCGTCTTCCTGCTTTCGAGCAGCTTGACGATGGTGCTGGGCGTGGCGGCCGCGCACAAGGGCGACCGCAAGAAGGCGGTGCGCTACATCCTGTTGACGATGCTTGGCGGCCTTGCGTTCGTCATCCTGCACGCGACCGAATGGATGCACCTGATCCAGGTGGAGCACGTCACGCCCTGGTCGAATCCCTGGCACGTGCCGCTGTTCGGCGGCGCGTTTTTCGGGCTGACCGGGATGCACATGCTGCACGTCACGATCGGCGTCATTTACCTCGGCATCGTCGCCTGGGGTCACGCCAAGGGAAAATTTTCGTCCGAGGACGTCGAAGTCAGCGGACTCTACTGGCACTTCGTGGACCTGGTGTGGATGTTCATTTTCCCGATGGTGTATCTGCTCTCAGTGAATTTGAAGGGGTAGGGGCGAGGAGAACCGATGAGCGCACACGCGGCAGTAGCAGACGGACACGGCGCGGGCAGCACAAAACTGTTCAGCTGGGTTTGGGCTTGGCTGATGCTCCTAACCGCCGTGGAAGTGTTCCTCGCCTACGAGCGGATCAACGTAACCTTGATGTTCGTGATCCTGGTGGGGCTCTCGCTCATCAAGTCGGCGTTGATCATTTCGTACTTCATGCACTTGCGGTTTGAGAGGCTCAGCCTGTTCCTGATTCTGATTCCCGCAATGGTTTTCTGCATCTGCATGATGCTGATCATGTTCTTCCCCGATAGCGTCCGGCTGCTGCAGATGCGCGGCCACTGAGGAGACGGAGCGATTTGCGGCCGGGGGATTTCCGGCTTGAGGGTGTAGAATCAAAGCCCATGTTTGAGCATAAGAAAATCGTGGCGACGGCGCTCCTGGCGATTCTGATCGCCGGTCTCGCGCTTGCCGCTGCGCCCGCCGTGCAAGCGCAGGGTTGCGTCATGTGCTACACCAGCGCGTCCGCCGCCGGGCAGCGCGGTGAGCGCGCGTTTCGACAGGCCATCCTCGTCCTGATGATCCCCGTGCTCTGTCTTTTTGTGGGGATACTGTTGTTCGCGTGGCGGCGCAGTTACACGCTCTCCGCGCACCTTTCCAAATCACCGGTGCCGCCTGCGCCCGCTCCGAAAACAGAGCTGCGCATTTCCTGGTCACCTCGCACACACTGACTCTTGGGCACGTAGAATCCTGGGAGGAACCCCTGGAGAGAAGTGTGCGCGGGGCTGGCGGAGCAGCCCCCGCGGCAACACGAGGTGAGAAACTTATTGCGTCGGCTTGCTATGGAGGCCGGTGCAGACGGAGACGGCGCTGTTCGGATCAACTGCGCTGTTGCCTTGTTCGACGTGTTGGATTTTGCCTTCCTTGTCCACCACGATCGTGGTGCGTTCCGCCCACATGTAATCGTCACCGCCCACCTTGTAAGGCTTCAGGATGCCGTAGGCAGTGAGCACTTTGCGGTTCATGTCGCTCAGGAGCGGGAAGGTGACGCTGATCTGTTTCGCAAACGCGGCGTTGGCAGCGGGGCTGTCAATGCTGATGCCGAGGACTACAGTGTCGCTGGCTTCCAGTTTGGCCATATCAGCCTGATAGGCCTGAAGTTCCTTCGTTCAACCGCCGGTGAACGCCAGAACGTAGAAGGCGAGGACGACGTTTTTCTTGCCGCGAAAATCACTCAGCTTCACCGGCTTCCAATCGTTGGCGAGCAGCGTGAAATCCGGGGCGACGTCGCCCACCTTCAGATTCGTCTTGGCGATGGCCGGCTGTTCCTGCGCCGCCGCGGGGAGTTGAGCCGCGAAGAGCAGAATGAGCAGGCCGCCGAGAACCATCGTGAAACGCTTCATTCGATTCTCCGAGATTGAGGATTACCTCGTATCGGGTGGCATTATAGACGAGCGATTCGTAGGAGCGCCAGCCGAAATTGCGCAGGCGTCCACATGACACGGTGCGGGAAATCCCGGAATGTGGTAACGGTGGCGAGCGATCCAGCGATAGAGGCCGGGGCCGAACCAGCGGAAGGGAGGCGCCGCCAGCAGCCACGCGAGCCAGGCGTATCGCGGCAACTCTCGCAGGACAACCACCCAGCCCGCATAGCCTGCGTGCCAGCTTCCGTCAGTAGCGAGCACGTGCATTTCCTCGTCCAGACGGATTTGGGGAAAGGGCGCCCGCGCCGCCACCGAGGAATCGTTGTAATCAAGAAAACGCAGGCGGTGGCGCGTGTCGAGCGATAGCACGCGTTTCTGGATTGCGAGGCAGAAAGGGCATGCCCCGTCCATGAAGATCTCGACTCTGGCCGTCTTCGACATTCTCGATTAATGAAATGATAGCACGCGGCCGCAGGCGCAGCGGAGAACCTGGAAAACGGAATCGAACTCCAACCCCGGTTTCCCGGGTCTGTGGCCGGGGGAGTACGAAGGGGGCGCGGTCAGCGCAAGCGGCCGGGGGGATCGGCTGGCTCGGGAGTGTGCGAAGCGGCGGTGGCGGCGCCTTCCGGGGGCTTGGACGGAGGCGGCTGAGGCAGTCCGACGCCACGGTTCATTTCGAGGTGTTCTTTTGCGCAGTTCGGGCAGTAGCCTTTGCCCGTTTCTTCCTCCCGCAGGCTAGCCAGTTCGTAACATCCGCAAATGCAGTCGCAATAGCCCGTTGTGGATGCAGTCTTGATCGGCACCAGAGCCATTCCGTTTTCCTCCAAGGGTGATACTACGCAGAGCGGCTGTGTTTCGCAAGCCGTGGCGTGCAGAAGACTCCGGGTTGCAACGGGTGGGGGAAGGGGATCAGAAATCTTCGAGGCGCGCGAGGCGGAAGGGATCGCCCATATTTTCGCGGAGTTCTTGCCACAATTTTTCCGGCATGCCGAGAAAAACTTCGACGACGCTCGGATCAAACTGCGTTCCAGAGAACTTCTTGATCTCGGCAAGCGCCGCCGAAATCGGCTGGGCCTTCCGGTACGGGCGATCGGAGACCATTGCGTCAAGCGTGTCGGCGATCGCGAATATCCGCGAGCCCAGCGGGATCTCCTCTCCTTTCAGCCCGCGCGGATACCCGCTGCCGTCGAAGCACTCCTGGTGGGTCAGCACAATCTCCGCCGCTTCGCGCAGGAAGGGGATGCGCGCGAGCACGGCATAGCCGATTTCGCAGTGCTTGCACATGATTTGGCGTTCGTCCTCGGTCAGGGGGCCGGGCTTGCGCAGGATGCTGTCGGGGACGCCCATCTTTCCGATGTCATGCAGGAATGCGCCGCGCGCGATGTGGCGAAGCGACACTTTGTCCACGTTCATCGCCTTTGCCATCGTGATCGTGAACGCGGTAACCCGCTGGCAATGGCCCTCGGTTTCAGCGTCCTTCGCGTCCAGTGCACCGCCGAGCGCTTCCAGGGTGTAGTCGTAGGACTGTTCCAAGTCCTTCAGGGCGAGCGAGAGTTGCCCTGTTCGCTCGGCGACCAGGCGTTCCAGGTCGCGCTGATACGTGCGATTCTCGAGAATCAGACGGCGATGTTCCAGGGCGCGGCGGACGCTGAGGTACAGCTGATCCTTTTCAAAGGGTTTCAGAATGTAGTCGTAGGCGCCCGCGCGAATGGCTTGCAACGCGATGGAAATGTCGTGCATTGCCGTGACCATGATTACGGGCACATCTTTATCTTGCACGCGGATGCGTTCGAGCAGCTTCAGCCCGTCCATTTCGGGCATCACAATGTCGCTGACAACCAAATCGTGGGAACCGGCCTGGAACTTCTCGAGGGCCAGACGGCCGTTGGGCGCCACCGTGCAGAGGTAGCCCTGCGCTTCGAGAAGTGTGGAGACGACTTCGCGGATTGCTTCTTCGTCGTCGACGACGAGGATCTTTTCGGCTGTCAATGAGCTCTCCGAAATCTCGTTATTATACGGCAGGACACAAATGACAAGCCGCATTGTTGCCGTAATTTCTACCAGGGTGTTAACTGGCCAATGGGTCTCTTGGGACCTCTGTGGGTCTTCTGCCGCGCCGCTCCAGGCTTGGCGCGTGCCCATACGGAGGAGCATGCCTCTCGTTCCGAATCCGGGTCTGCCCGCAATCGCCTTCATTGAAGGCTCGGCTACCCTCATCTTGCTGGTCCTTTACTGGCTCCTCATCAAGGGATTCCCGGCTCGTTTTTTCCGGATCTGGCTTGCCGGCTGGGCGCTCTTTGCGTGCTTCGGGGTCTCTCGCCTTTTCTACGAGTGGCAGGGGCAGGGGTTCGAACGGGTCCTTGTGCAAATTTTTTCATTTGGTGCCGCGGCTTTGTTTCTCGCCGCCGTACTCGACCTGACAGGGAAGAGCCCAAGGCCATCCTGGCTCTGGACTGCCGGCTCCTTTGGGCTGTGCGTCGTGGCGGCGCAGGCCGCCTGGCTGAGGAATTCAGCGGCTTCCGCGTGGCTGATGTCTGGAGCCGTGTCTGCCCTCAATCTTACAGCTGGCTGGGTCCTGTGGCGCTCGTCTCCGCGCCTGCGCGGGTTCGGCGCCACGCTGCTCGCAGCTGCTCTGATCCTGATCGGTTTGCACGGCCTGGACCGGCCGGATTGGCCGCTCCAGACGATTTACCTCCTGCGCGTTTCCTTCGAGGGACTGCTGGAAGTTGCCATGGGGATCGCCATGACGGTGCTGGTCCTCGAGGCGGGCCGGGAGCGGACCGAAGATCTGAACGAAAAGCTTCGCCGCCTCACCCTGATTACCGCTGCCGCCACGCAGTCTTTCCGAAAGGAAGAGGTTCTTGGCGAGGTACTTCAGCATCTCGTGGAGAGTCTGAACGCGAGTCACGGCATTGTTCGGCTGCTGGATGGACAGGGCGAGTCAGCAGCGCTGGTGATCTGCGCCTCGGTCGGTTTCAGTCAGGATTTCCTCCGGCGATACGCCCGCATTTCCGCCGCGGAGCCATGGGCGCGCAAAGTGCTGGAGACAGGATCGCCATTCCTTACCCACGCCGCCTCCGCCGATCAGGAGGTGCGCCACTGGATGGACCAGGAGAAGCTGGCGGCCCTCGTGCTTGTGCGCGTGCCGGGAAAGGATGCCCCGCTCGGAGTTCTCGGAGTCGGTTCCTCCGGAACGCGAGACTATCAAAACGACGAAGTAACGTTTCTCGTAAATGTCGCCAATCTGCTGGGGCTTACCATTCAGAACGTCGGGCTCTTTGAGGAGGTTGCCAGAGCACAGCGCCAGTGGGCGTATACGTTCGATTCGATCGATGACTCTATTCTGGTGCATGATTCCGATGGCCGGATCATTCGCGTCAACCGAGTGCTCGCGCAGCGAATCGGCAGCGAATGTGACGCCCTTGTTGGGCGGCCGCTCCGCGACGTCCTTGGGCGAGGAGAGGCGAACTGGAATCGCTGCCCTTATTGCGAGGGGGTCGCCGGGAAGGCGGAAAGTCTCGATGCCACGTTCGGCAGGTACTTTCTGGCATCCAATTCCGACTTTCTGGATCCAGCCGGAGCCCGGCTCGGCACGATCCATGTCCTGAAAGACATCTCCGAACAGCGCGAGGCGGAAGCGAAGTTCCGTCGCCTGTTCGAGAACGTAAGAGAAGGGGTGTTCATTTCGACCCCGCAAGGCCGGTATCTGGACTTCAACGATGCCTTCATGCGCTTGCTGGGCTATGAAACGCGGGAGGAATTGCTGGGAGTGCAGGACATTGCGTTGACGAATTATGCGCAACCGGAAGAGCGTGAACGCCTAAAGAAGATTTTGCGCGATCATGGCGAGGCCAGGGACTTCGAATTCCAGTTACGTCGGCGAGATGGCGAGATTCGGACCGTGGTGGAATCGAGTTTCGCCGCGCACGATGCTTCCGGTAATGTGACGGCGTATCAGGGATTTGTTCTCGACGTGACGGAGCGCAAACAGGCTGAGCAGGAAATCCGCCGGCGCAATCGCGAACTAATGGCTTTGAACTCGCTCGCGCAGTTGCTGGGGCAGTCGCTCGATCTCAGCGAGGTTCTCGGACGAGTGATCCGTGAGGTCGTGGAGCTTTTCGGGGCTGATCTTGGCGCCGTCTACTTGCTCGACGAAACGACAGCAACTTTGAAGCGCGTCGCTGCGGCGGGCTTTCGATCCGAATATGCCCGCCACCTCCCCCCGATCAGAGTTTCGGCCGGGTTGATTGAGCATATTCGTCACGTGCGCGCCACATTGCTTTCTCCGAAAAGCCTGCCGCTCCCCGAATTGTTCCGCGATGTCGAGCGCAAGGAAGGTGTCGAGGACTCCCACTTGGCCATCCTCTGGGCGAAGGACCGGATCATCGGAGGCCTGGTCGTGGGCTGCCGGACGATGCGCGAGTTCTCTGCCGCAGAGTTGAATTTGCTTGCGGCGGTCGGCAGCCAGATCGCCGCCGCGGTGGAAAAGACACTCCTCCTGGAGGAAACACGAAAAGCCTACGAGCACCTTCGACTGACTCAGGAACAGCTGTTGCAGAGCGAAAAGATGGCTGCCGTCGGCCAGCTCATTTCCGGGGTCGCGCACGAGCTGAACAACCCACTGACGGCGATCCTGGGCTACAGCCAGCTCCTCGAATCCAGCGAGCACGTCAGCCCGCGCGGCGCGGAATACGTCGGGAAATTGTACAAACAGGCGCAGCGAACTCACCGCATCGTCCAAAACTTACTGAGCTTTGCTCGCCAGCAGAAACCGCAGCGCCGGCCGGTTTTGTTGAACCAGATTCTGGAAGATACGCTCGTGCTTCGCGAGTACGATCTGAAGCTCAACAACATCTCCGTTTACCGCGAATACGATCCGTCTCTTGCCGAGGCCGCCGGCGACACGCACCAACTCCAGCAGGTGTTCCTGAACATTCTGAATAACGCGGTGGACGCCATTCTCGAAGAATCCGGCCGGGGCGATATCTGGATCCGCACCGCCGCGACGGGCTCCCAGTTGCTCGTCGAGATCACGGATAGCGGCCCGGGTGTGCAGGACCCGCTCAAGGTGTTCGACCCCTTCTACACGACGAAGCCAGTCGGGAAGGGAACGGGACTTGGACTGAGCATTTGTTACGGGATCATCAAGGAACACGGCGGCGAGATCAGTGTCCGGAACGCACCTCCCCGGGGCGCCACGTTTACTATCTCCCTGCCGGTTCTTCTCAGCGAATCACAATCGGCGAAAGACCTTCCTTTCACCGAAGAGCCGTTTTCGTTTGGGCGGGTGCTTCTCGTAGATGATGAAGACGCTGTTCTGGAATTGGAACAGGAAATCCTGCGCGGGCGATGCCTCGAAGTTCGCGCCGTGCGCACCGGGCGTGAGGCAGTGGATTATCTCGAGCGGGAAACGGTGGACGTGATTGTGACGGACATGAAGATGCCGGGGGGTATTTCAGGCAAGGATCTCTACGGCTGGATCGCGCGCCATCGCCCCGATCTGGCTTCTCGCGTCGTGTTCACGATGTCCAACGCGCAGAGCGAGGAAGCAGGCGTGATGTCGACGGCAAGCGGTTGTCCTTTCGTGCAGAAGCCTTTTCAGATTGAAGAATTCTTGCGGGCCATCCGACAGGTGATCACTTCGGTAACCACTCCACTCAAGTAGTAAACGTCTCCCGCAGCGACGAGGAATCCCTTTCGAGTAGCGCCATCGCGGCTTCGATCTGTAGAGACAGGCGGCCGACCAAATCCGTCAACGACGCCAATTGCGGCAACGGGATGAAGCCCAGCTGCAGGCGCAGGCCAACGATCCAGTAAAGCACATGAAAGTGCCGGCACAACCAGAAGCGTTCGATTTCCTGCCGGCGACTGACGTGAGGCGAGAGCGCTGCAACCGTTCGTGCCAAACGGTTTAATTTTCTGAAATCATTTCTCAAGCCGTCCAGATACTGTTGCGCGACGTGGCGGCGTTCGGCCTGCCATACTCGGCGGGCCCGTCGCGGCACACGGCGCTGGAGAAATGCCCCATCCGATGCCGAGAGCGCCTGGCGGATCTGCGGGAAGTAACGGCTATGGAGTGAGCGAAGATCTTCCACCTCAAGTCGATCGAGAGCGGACTTCGGCCTCTCTCTCCGCTGGGGAGGGAACAGGAGCCAGAACAAGAGCCCAAGCAGTACCAGCGCAAGGGTGATGACAAAGGCCGCAGTCGCAATCACTTTAACATCCCCAGCAATCGAGAATTGAGCTCCCGCAGATGCAAGTTGATCAGGGGGGAAAGCCCCTCGTAGACTCCGCGATCAAGCATCGCGGGCACCGGCCGCCGCTCCGGCAGCGTTCTCCAAACAGAGACAAGCCACAGGCCGAGAGCGATGTCGAAGGAATAGACCCGGATTGAGCTCCACAAGGGAAAGTACGCATAGAGCCATTTCCCCAACAGCGTATCATTCGCCACTTGAATCGCAGAATAAATGCCTAGGCCAAGCGCCATTAAGGGGATCGGTGGCTCGGGTTCGACGCGATAGTACCGGCAAAAGGCCAGCCCGAAAAGTAGAAGGCCGACAATCGTGAGTTCCAGGCCCCGCTCGGACGCATAGACCATCGCTGGCAACCATGGGCCACTCCGCAGCGCTGAGAGAATTGCAGCGAAAATCAGGGCGCCCCCGATCCCGGATAGAGCAAGTCGGCAAAGCCTCCAGATGCCTTCATACGAACGGAGCATCGCTGAACAAATCTCCACGACGACCAGGCCTCGTGCGATCACCAGAACTTCTTGCGAGATCCAGTAGAAGGCGAACATCGCGTGTGATTGGTAGCCAAAGCGCAAAAGCGAAGGGAGATAGCACACCTCATAAACTACCAAAAGACAGAGGTACAAGAGAAAGAAGGGTAAGCGGCGTGCCAGCCCGCGTCGTAGGACCAGACACAGGAGAAGAATCTCCAAAACGGTTCCGGCGCCCCAGCGGAGATAGTCGGAAAGCGGCAAGTGCCTTCGCCTCGGCGGGTATCATAGCACTTAATGATTTGCAAGCCAATCTTTGTTGTCGACGAAATGGCGAGGGATGGAGCGCGCCGGGGCGGAGTAAACTACTACGTCGCCCCGGCACGCTGATGTCGAATGTTTATCAGGCGGCCAGGCGCATTTGGTGGAGATTGGTCCCTCCCTGCAATCCGGGAGGCGGCGGGATGGGAACGGGTGGAGCGTTTCCATCTGCGACCAACGGGGCAGGGTTGTTAGTTTGGAGCCCGGGCGGTGGCGGGATAGGAACGGGTGGAGCGTTTCCATCCGCGACCAACGGGGCAGGGTTGTTAGTTTGGAGCCCGGGCGGTGGCGGGATAGGAACGGGTGGAGCGTTTCCGTCCGCGACCAATGTGGGTTTGTTTACCAAAGTTTTGTTGACGTGGGCGCTTACAGGGGCTAACATCAGCGTGGCTAGAGCAAAGACGACGAGCGAACTTCTGATTTTGTTCATCGGTGGTCGCCTCCTTTTGGGGTGCGACTCTGGACGAGGACCGACAGTTTCGGGGCAAGAAGTAAAAAAAGTTCAGGAAGCGGAACAGGCCACACGATGGAAACTTTGGAGCGCTTTCAGCAAAACCAACGCATTATCGAAGATTTCACCTCGCGCACGTTGATGGCGATCCGGAGCGAATATGGCAGGCTGATCCACATTTCCTTGTTGCGTGACCTGTCGACCGGACAATATCAGCATGACGGTCTGGCGACGCTGTATTCAGCGCCCGCGGTGCAGGAAGCGCTGAACTACTGTCACGAGGAACTCTTTATGAGGATTTTAGAGACCCCCCTCGAACAACAGGAGTCTGACCTGAGGATTAGTCTTTCAGGGATGCAAGGGAGCCTCGCCGAGACGGCGGCAATGTGGCTGGAACTTGATTTCCACCGCTTGCTCGTTCCGCTCGGTGTGCCAGGATATTTGCGCGACCTCTTTAGTTCCAATCTGCGGGTACTGCTGCAATTGATCGTTACCGGTCAAACTAGCTTGGTACCAGCCGCATAGCAATCCCGACGACTTGTCCCACGATTTCCGCTTCGTCCGGGTGGCGCTTTACCTCGACGGAACAGGGAGAGAGCGGGTGCGGCTGCAACACCAAGCGGCCTTTCTCGAGTTGGCACCAGCAACAACGATAGCCTTCGCGCACATCCACAAAGTAGATGGGCCGATCATATTCATTCCGCCAGCCTGAGTTTTGAATTTGATTCCGAGCGGGATCCAGCAGAACCAGACTGCCGGGCCGGAGAAGCGGTTCCATCCAGTGGTCTTCACTCCCGATGTAGCCGTAACGATGGCGGCCATGGCCGTTCAGAAGCACGCCCTCGAACTGCGTCCATCCTTCGACCATGCGCGTCAAGTACTCCGTGCGGCGGGGATCAAACGCCGGATCGAGACGCAAGGGCAAACGTAATCCGCCGGGCGGCGCTGCCAGATGCGTTTTTGGCGCGGCAGCGTGACTGCCATCACGAAAGAGTTCTTCGAATGGAATGCTGTACCAGCGGCACACTTCGAAGAGGTCGAGATGGTAGATGGCGCATAGGCTGTAGAGCTTGTGGACACCCGGGGTGACCCCTCCATTTTCGATGTCGGCGAGCCGGCTAAGATGAATGATGAATTCGGGGCGGCCGTGCGTGCTGGCTAAATCGTAACTGGCCCGCTCCACATCTCGGTAGGTCAAACCCAGCCGTTCGCGCGCTTGCCGAAAGCTCAGGCCAGGAAGCATCGAAACCTCAGGGAAGTGAACGCTGGAAACTCCGCATTATACAAAGACATTCAACGGCCGCGTATATATATCACTGTTATACTGACGTCTGCATGAATATACTTGCTTTCGCTGCAAAGGAAAGTGATTGCTTCCAATGGCTGCCTTTACAGTCCACCAGACGTGTACTACAGTGGCCCGCCTCGATGCAAGACGCTCACAAACATAGGGATTGAATTATTCGTGGCACCGGTGTGGGGCGCGGCAACGGGTGCCCGGTCAAGGGCGCGATCGCCGCGAAACATGCTGCCGCCGTTCTGGTCAGCACTCGCCGCGATAGGGCGAAGACGGCAGACGATGTGGTTTCTGCTCTGGGCAGACGCGCACGTCACTGGCCAGGAAGTCAGAGTAGGTAGCGGCATGGCGCAGATGTCTGAACGAGCCGCTGGATGGGCAAGGCCCTCTGCATGTTCGCGCATCGCATGTTATGCTGGGCTTCCCATTGATTCACATTCGAGCCGACTGCGCCGATCGAACAAGGCTGTGTCCTCCTATTCTCGAGGCCGACGCGGAGTCGCTGCGAACGATTTCGAAATCGAAAGGAAATCGAACTTGAGCAGACAAGGATTTCAACCGCTTTTCCTCAGCGCCCTCCTCGCTCTGATGCCCATCTCAGTCCGTGGCCGAACGCAGGCAGCTTCTCCAGCGCCACAAGCCATGTCCGCCGACGAATCCGAATTCAAGCGGCTGGCTGCGGAGCTTCTCCGCCGCAGGGCCAATGGCGCCACCGCCGCGAACGGCGCGGCTTCGCTCGAAGAGTCGGCTCTTAAGATTCTCGATGGCTTGGCGTTGGAAACATTGAATGCTGCGGGTGAACCTCAGCTCGATGCTCTCAACCAGCGGCTCGGCTCGCTTGTTTCCCAACCACGGCCGGTGGGGCAAGATTTCGTAGTGCAGTCTCTCGGTGGTTCACCGTCCGTGTTTGCGCTCCAAGTAAATTTCGGTTCGAGCGGGCCTTCGGCGGTGCGTCTCTACGCGCGCATGGCGGATCAGTATCGCCTGGCTGCTCGGATTGACCCCGTCGCTCAGGCCGATTATTTCGATGATTTTCTTGTTCTCCTTCCCGTCACGGCGCCCAGCGGCTCCGCCGACGCCATTTTTGTTACCGTGACAGGCCGCTCGGACGAATATGCCACCGGTGCCTTCGCTGCATGGCGCTTCGATGGCGGCCGCTTGCAGGAGCTTTGGGAAACCGACCTGATGCCGCGGACCAGTTACGAACCGCAGGCCGACGGCGTGCGCATTACGTTTTGCGCCGAGCCCGAGGAGGATCGGCCCGGCGTTTGTCGCCGGATGGCACGCGAGCGTTACGCGTGGGACGGGTCTGCATGGAAACGCGTTGAACAGACTGATCTGGGTCCGCCCAAGCCCTGACGAGTTCGCCGCACCTGTCCTGCGCCTTCCTTGACACGCCCCGGCCACCATGAAAGCATGGCTTTTCACCTGCAAATAAACTATCTCTCTGCAAAGGTCATTCGATGGCGGGCGAATATTTCGTTCGCGAATTCATGACGGTTCCGGCGTCCTCGCTGCAACAGAGCGACAGTTTGCTCGAAGCAGTTCTCCTTATGCGGCGCTCCGGATTCCGCCACATTCCCGTCGTGAGCGGCGATTCGGTTGTCGGCATCGTCACCGAGCGCGACATTGGCCGAGTCGCTCCTTCCGTGCTGGGAAAGATTTCTCCGCAGGAGTATAACGAGGTCTTTGAGAAGACGCGGCTCGAGAAAGTGATGACCCGAAACCCGGTGACCGTTGCCCCGGAGATGCCCATGGTTGATGCCGTCACAATCCTTCACCAACGCAAGTATGGCTGCCTGCCGGTGGTGGAGAACGGCCGGCTGGTTGGGATTCTGACGGTCACGGACGTCCTCGCAATGATGGTCCAGCTCTTGGGAAGCGATTCCGCAACGCATGCGTTGCGCGATGAGTCGTGATAAGCCCTGCCCCTTAGCCTGCGATTCCCAGCGCGTGGATTGCATGGTGTGCAACGTTTGAATTCGGCGCGGGGAAGCACGGTTCAGCCCCGCGGCGCCCTTGACCGGCGCGCAAACTGATATTCTGCTTCTTACATCTAAGTGGCTTGGAGAAGAAACCGAATGAAACGCTGGCTCAGCCTTGTCCTTGCAGCGCTTTCTGTCGTGGCGGCAGCCGGCGCCAAGCAGGCTTCTCCGCCGCCGGCCATCACGCCGCCGAAAGCGGTTCCGCTTCCCGAGTTCCTAAAGGCGGCCGACGAAGTGCTTGCCGAGATGAGCAAGCTGCTCGACCTGCCAGTGAAGGCGCCGCTGAAGAAGAGCCTGCGTTCTCGCGACGAGATTCGCGCCTACCTGGTGAAGGAATTGAAGGAAGACAAGGAGCCGCAGCAGCGCTACGCGGATCAGAAAACGCTCGAACAATTCGGCCTGATCCCGCGGGGATTTTCCCTCGAACCATTCCTGCTGGATCTGCTGACCGAGCAAGTGGCGGGCCTCTACGATCCCAAGACAAGAGAGTTCTACATCGCCGACTGGATTCCTCTCGACGAACAGCGGGTGGTGATGGCGCACGAACTGACGCACGCGCTTGACGACCAGAACTTCAACATTGACCCGTGGATGAAGGCCGCTCGGCCGAACGACGACGCGGAAATCGCTCGTGACGCGGTGATCGAAGGTTCGGCTCTTGCAGCGATGCTGGATTATGCCTTCCGCGAACAGAAACTGAGCGTTCGGGATCTGCCCGATGTGACGCTGCTCATTCGTGGTGAAGTGCTGAAACAAATGGCCGAGTATCCGCAATTGGCCAAGGCCCCGCCCTTCATCCGCGACGAGCTGGTTTTTCCGTATCTTGCCGGGACCACGTTCACCCAACAAGTTTTGAAGGCCAACAGCGGCTGGGGCGATTTTCACAAAGTGTTCGAGGATCCGCCGGTGTCCACGCAACAGATTCTCCACCCGCAATTGTATATCTCGGGCACGAAGCCCCAGCCGGTGTCGCTGCCTGATCTCAAGGGAGTGTTGCCTCACGGCTGGAAGATGCTGGAAGAGAACGTGCTCGGGGAATTCGGGCTCAGCGCCGTGCTGAAGCAGTATCTGGGACAGGATCGCGCGGAGAAGCTATCGCCGGCATGGGCGGGTGACTGGTATGCGTTGTTTGAAAACGAAAAGTCGAAGCAGACGATCCTCGTCTATCGCCTGCAACTCGACAATGCGAGAAACGCGGCGCGCTTCTTCGGCCAATACAGCGAGGCGCTCGAACAGAAATACGGGACACGGACTTCACTCTTCCGCCGCCCGAACTTTTTCCAGTTCCAGACGCCGGACGGGGGCGTCTTCCTCCGCTGCGCCGGTATTGAATGCCTCGTCGTCGAAGGCACCAGTCGCTCTGTCTTTGACAAGATCAGCCGCGCGATCGGGTGGCCGGCCGCGCCCGCTCCTGCAGAAGTAGCTCCGCTCAAAGTTACTGCCATCACCGGCGCTTCACGCTAAGATTCTCCCCATGGGATGGCTGGATCTTCCTCGGGTACCCGAACCCGAGGTCATGGACGACTCGGCCGATGTCGAGGCCTATGCCTCAGCAGCGGCGCAAGCGCACCTGGACAAGATTGACGACACATTTGTGGAGCACGCCCTCCGGCTGGTGCCCGGCAAGGAAGCAGGGCGGGCGCTTGACATTGGTACCGGACCCGGCCAGATCGTCCTGAAACTTGCCAGGCGCCTGCCCGGCTGGACGTTTATCGGTGTGGATCACGCGCCGAACATGATCGGGCAGACCCTCGCCAATCTCGGAAGCGCCGATCTCGGCGCGTCCGCTGCGGATGCTCTCGCGGCTCGCGTGGAATTCTCCGTTGCAGACGGCAACGGGCTTGCGTTTCCCGGCGCGTCATTCGATCTCGTGATGAGCAATTCGGTCCTGCATCACCTCGCCGATCCGCAGCGTGTCTTCTCCGAAATCGCGCGGGTGGCGAAACCCGGCGCCGCAATTCTGATTCGCGATCTGCGGCGGCCGTCGCGGCTTGCCTACCCGTTTCACGTCCGCTGGCACGGACGGCATTACTTCGGCACGATGTACAAGCTGTACTGCGCATCGGTTCGCTCGGCCTACACGCCGGAGGAAATCGAGGCTCTGCGCCTACGCTCGCTGCTCGCCGACACTACAGTTTTCACCCACGCCCGTACCCACCTCGGCCTCGAACGAAAGCTCCGTGGCTGAGCGATCGTCTTCGGGGTCTTTCCGTTTCCGGTGAAACGTCAAACGGAGGCGCGTTGAAGGACCATGATCGTGCGATCGTCCGTCTGCGGCGCCTCGGCGGCATGCTGTTTCACATCCTGGAGGCAGGCGGCGACCATGGCGTCGGGAGAAAGCGCATGCTGCCTGCCGACCAATTTGGACAATCGCTCGATCCCGTATTCCGTGCCCCCATGGCTGGCAGTTTCGGAAATACCGTCGGAATAGAGCACCACGCTGTCGCCCGGTTCGAGGAGCATCCGCCGGACGTCGTATTTGCCCTCGCAGAACATGCCAAGAGGCAGACCGGTGGCTTCGAGGGGGATAACTTCACCCTTGCGGATCACCAGCGCGGGCGGATGTCCGGCGCTCGAGAGCTCCACCTCTCCGGTGCGTTTCGCGCGGCCACAGACCAGCGTAGCGAACTGGCCGGCAATCGTGCCTTCGCAGAACAGGCGATTGGCGCGTTCGACCATGCCGTCCAGTGAAAGCTCGACGCTGGCGAGGCTGCGAAACATTGCGTGCAACTGGGCCATGAGCATGGATGCCGCAACGCCCTTTCCAGAGACATCGCCCAGAGCGAAGAAAAGGCCGCCGTCTTTGTCCGAGCGAATCACGTCGCAGTAGTCGCCGCTGACGGTCCCCGCGGGATCATACTGGAAGTGGATGTGCCAGCCATCGGCGCGGAGAGTCTGCGGCGGAAGCAGCGCCCGCTGGATGCGCGCGGCGAGCTGCAGGTCCTCTTCGAGGGCGGACCGTTGCTCGTGGCTCAGGTGCGACAGACAAACGCGGGCGAACGGGTCAAGGAGAATGCGCTCTCGCTCGATCTCCTCGTGGCAAATTTCACAAACCCCAAAGCTGCCCTTCGCCATCCGATCCAGCGTGGAGTCCACTTCCTCGAGGAGCCGGGAGAGCTGCGAAGGCTGGGGTGATACGGGAATTGCGGCTATGAGCCTCTTCTTGCGCTGCTCGAGCTGCGACCGAAGCTGGGAATCACTCATCGTGGCCATGGTCACCTCACTTGCTGAACTTAGGCGACGGCCTCGGAAAGCGCCATCCGGATCGAGCGGTCGAATCCGGGGGGTGCCAGACCGCCCGCCTTCGTGAGCCCGTTCAGCTTTCCCTATCCGATGCGCCCGCCGTCCTTGGCGCTTCAGAAGAATCCGCGAAGAGCGCCCGGCCATTTTGGCGTCCAAGGGTTCGCGTAAGCCGCGCTAGGCGATGTCCGAGCCTCCCTTGCATCTTGCGATAGCGGCCGGGTTCAATGGCGCCGCTGCGCATGGCGCGGCGCAATCCCACGAGCGCGTCGCGGGTGAGCGCGGCCGCGCGCAGCGGCTCGCGCGAGTGGTGCTCGTAGTACATGGCGAGCTGCTCGTAAGCGTCCAACCCTTCCCGCGAATCGCCGAGCAAATTTTCCCACAGTGAATTCGCGAGGGAGAAGTCGTTGTCGCGCTTGGCAAGCCGGGCGAGCTCGCGCCTGGCCGCTCGATCCACCGCGGCGGGCAATCCCGATTCGAGTGCGCGGGCATAAAGCCGCCGGGCGCGCTCGGCGTGGCCGCGGCGTTCGAGCAGGCGCGAGAGGCCGTAGAGTTCGAGAGCATCTCCCGACGCCGCTTCCGGCGCGCCAAGAAGGGAAAAGATCTTTCGCGAGAGTGCGGCGAGCCCTTGCAAATCCATTTGATTGTGGCGGAAGACGGGCACAAGCGGATCGGGCGAGCCGCCGCGCACGTAGTCGAAATAGATTTGCGGGATCAGCGAACTGTCGACGTCCACGCCGCGATTGCAACCGAGCACGTGGCGTTCGAGTTCGGCCAGGCGTACGGAACCCAGCCGCAGCCGCCAGAGCTGGCGCGCCGGATGCAACAAGTCGAGATGCGCGCGAGGAGCCGGCAGCGCAATCGCGCGCGTCATGCGGTAGCGCGTTTCGAGCAGCGGCCAATCGAACGATTTCCCGTTGAACGTGACGAGCACGCGCCGCTCCGCCAGCCGTTCCGCCAGCGCAACGAGCACGGCGTGCTCTTCGCTGTAGTCGCGCATGAAGAACTGCTCGACTTCGAGCCCGCCCGCGTCCCACCACGCCACTCCGACGAGGAATGCGTAAGTGCCGCTGCCGCCGGCAAGGCCGGTCGTTTCCGTGTCGAGAAAAAGCCACTGGCTCTGGTCGGCGGCTTCTTCGGGCGCGCCGGGCGCGAGCAGGCGCAGTGCCTCGGGATGGAGCACGCAAGAGTCAGCTTCCGAAAACCAGCGCCGCAGAACCAGATGCTCGCCGTACTGGTTGCGACGGCACTCCGCGCCGAGAAGCTGCGCGAGGCGTTCCGCCCCTTCGGGCACATCGGGCGAGATGCCGCGCGGCGCACCGGCTTTCTTTCGCACCGGCTTCAGCGCCTTCACATGGGCGAACTGTTTCTCTATCCGCAAAGCCGATCCAGAATGGCGAGGGCCGCTTCTTTCGTGCGTTCGCTTTTTTCCCCTGCAGGGCCGACGCAGGACGGGCATCCCTTTTCGCACGGGCACGCCGCGATCAGCTCGCGCGTCCGCCGCAGCAGCAAATCATGAGCCCGGAAAAGCGGCTCGCTAAAGCCGATGCCGCCCGGGTAGGCGTCGTAGAGATATAGGTTCGGCTCGAAGAATTCCTGCGCTTCGGCGGCAGAGCCGGGCGCCTCGAGCCAGCCGGCGTCAATCCCCGGGCTGGGCGGCCGCTCGCCGATGGCCGTGCCCAGGTCGCGCCTGTCGCACATCAGGAGCAGCGTGGCCATGGATTCGAGCGCATGGAGCAGGCCGAACATCCCGCTCTGGCGGTCGGAGACGGAGAAGGGAAGCGAGGCGAGGAGGGGCCGTTCGAGCGTGATCCAGAACGCCGTGGTGTGCATCTCGTTTTCCGGCAGCTCGAGCTCGCCCGCGCCGACGTTTTCGTTTGTAAAAAACTTGATTTTCTTGAAGCCCACCACCTGTGAGCGCACCAGCACGTCGCCGTGGGCGCGCGCGGCATCGGCGCCGACGCGATCCTGTTCGGCGATTTCGAGGACGCGCACCTGCGTGTAACGGATCGCGTCGGTGAAGTAATCCACGTTCACTTGCTTCACGTACGCCTTGCGCTCCTCGAAATCGAGCCGCTCGACGTGATACTGCTGCCCCTGATGCAGGTAGATCGCCTTGGGGTGGACGGTGGTCAGGGCGCTGGAGAAATCCACTTCGCCAATCACTTCGGGAGCGCCGTCCTCGCCGCCGGTGATGTCGATAATCACAAAATTATCCGAAGTGACCGACCGCAGGCTGATCGTGTCGGCCGGATACGCATCCTGAATCCAATGCCAGTGGCCGCCGCTCCGGTGCAGGAAGCCGGCCTCCGCGAGGCGCTCGCAAAGCGCGGGGAGGTCTACATCGCCGAAGGATTCGTCCGGCGCGAGCGGCAGCTCGAACGCGGCGCACTTCAGATGATTCACCAGGATTTCGAGATTGTCCGGCTGGATGAACGCATGTTCGGGCGAGCGGCCAAAAAAATAATCCGGGTGTTGGACAATGAACTGATCGAGCGGCGCCGAAGATGCCACCATCACGGCGCACGAAGTGCCGCTGCGGCGCCCGGCGCGCCCGGCGCGCTGCCACGTGGAAGCGATCGTGCCCGGATAGCCGGCCATCACCGTGGCGTCGAGCGAGCCGATATCGACGCCGAGCTCGAGCGCATTCGTCGCCACGACGCCGCGGATTCTTCCTTCGCGCAGGCCGCGCTCGATTTCCCGCCGCTCGCCCGGCAGGTAGCCGCCGCGGTAGCCGCGCATGGTTTCCGGCTGGCCGGGCGCTGCGGGGAACGCCTGCTTCAAATAAGTGAGGAGCACTTCCGTGTGCAGGCGGCTGTTCGCAAACACAATGGTCTGCAGATTACGCCCGAGAAGCTCCTTCGCGACGCGCGTTGTTTCGTTCAAGTAGCTGCGGCGAATTCCCAGATGGCGATTGATGACGGGCGGGTTGTAGAAGACGAACAGCTTTTCCGCGGCAGGCGCGCCGTTTTCGTCAATCACGTCCACATCGGCTTCGATCAAGCGCGACGCCAACTCGCCCGGATTCGCAATCGTGGCCGACGAGCAGACGAATTGCGGATTCGAACCATAGAATCGCGCGATTCGCCGCAGCCGTCGCAGCACGTTTCCGAGATGGCTACCGAACACGCCGCGGTAGGTGTGCAGTTCGTCCAGCACGATAAAGCGCAGGTTTTCAAACAGACGCGTCCATTTCGTGTGGTGCGGCAAGATGCCGGTATGGAGCATGTCGGGATTCGTCAGGACGACGTGGCCGCGCTCGCGGATGGCCTTGCGCGCGTCGCCGGGTGTGTCGCCGTCGTAGGTGTACACCCCGAAGCAGTTGTTGAGGCGCTGGCAGAGGTCGTGCAACTCGGCAAGCTGGTCCTGCGCCAGCGCCTTCGTGGGGAAAAGGTAGAGAGCGCGCGTGTCCGGATTCTCGAGAACGGCGTTCAGCACCGGCAGGTTGTAGCAAAGCGTCTTGCCGGAAGCTGTGGGCGTGACGACAACCACATTGTGACCCGCGCGGACGCGCTCGGCAGCCGCCGCCTGGTGAGTATAAAGCTGCTCCACGCCCTTGGCCTCGTAGGCGGCAACCAGCTCCGGCCGCACCCACGCGGGCAGGGGAGCGAACTGCGCGTCGCGTGCCGGCAATTGGCGCACTTCGGTCAGGATCTCGCCCCCGCGATCGCGCGCGGCCAGTTCGCCAAGGGCTTCGCGGACCGTGTCGAGGGTCGCTCGGGCGCGCACCGCCAGGGATTGGGACACAGAGCCTCCTTCGCCTTTTGTTCGCTGAGGCTACCACGACAGGCCGCCGGCCGCAACCGTGTTCTTCTGCTCTTGTGACAAGTAAACTGGGGAACAAACCCAATTGGCATGTCGTTAGTCTAATGAGACAAGCCGTTTGGCGCTCGCTGAAGTTATCAGGCCGGATGTTTCTTAGCTGCATTGTTGGAAGCGTGTCAACAGAGGGGGCTTCGACAACAAATGGAAACGCAAACCGTGCGACCCCGGCTGGGTCCTGCTGTCCTGCTGGCTCTTGCTCTGGCTGGCGCAGCTCTCGCGGACAATTCCTCGCCCGAGGCCTTGATGGAAGCGGGCCATTGGAAACGAGCGCGGGGAATTGTGGAAGCTCTCGCCAAAACAAATCCCAACGATGCCCGAACGTTCTATTTGCTTTCGCGTGTAAGACTGGCTTTTCGCGACTACGACACTGCGATGCAACTGGCAGAAAAGGCCGTAGCAATGGACGAGAAGAACGCCTATTACCACTGGCAGCTTGGACAGGTGTGCGGCGAGATGACCGATGCCTCCGGCGTCGGCATGTTCAAGAAGATGGGCCTGGCCAAGCGCTACCGGAGAGAGAACGAGAGAGCCGTGGCGCTTGACTCGAAGCTGCTCGACGCGCGCGCAGGCCTCATGGAATTCTATCTTGAAGCGCCGGGCATCCTTGGAGGAAGCAAGAGTGAAGCTCAGAAGGTGGCAAGCGAGATCTCGCAACTCGATCCTGCCCGCGGATTCATGGCTCAAGCAGAGATAGCGCAGAAGAACAAAGACCTTGCCAACGCTGAATCGTCTTATCTCAAGGCTGCCGCAGCGAACCCGCGTTATTACGATCCCCGAATCCTTCTGGCGAGCTACTATCTCGGAGACAAACAGAAGAAATATGATCTCGCCGAGAAATATGCTCTCGATGCGCAGAAGATTGATCCCAGCCGAGCGGCTCCCTATGAGGTTCTGGCATGGGTCTATGTTCTGGGCTCCCGCTGGACGGACTTGGACGCCGTCCTCGCCAAAGCAGAGAAAGCAGACCCGGATGACCTCAACCCGGACTTTCAGGTCGGCAAGGCCCTCCTGCTCCATGGAAGCGACATGGCGCGTGCGGAGCGCTATTTCCGCAAGTACCTGACGCAGGAGCCTGAAGCGGGAACACCGGGCCTCAATGCGGCTCACTGGCGCCTGGGGCTGGTTCTGGAGAAGCAGGGTCGCAAGCAAGAAGCAATCGCCGAGATCGAAACGTCGCTCCAGATGGAGCCAAATTTCGTGCCGGCTAAGAAGGATCTGAAGCGTCTGAAGTGAACCCTCACCTCGCGACGTGACGAGCGAATCGGCGTCTGCTACTTCGCGGAGCGGTAAAGGATCACGCGAACTTTTTCGAGCGTGATCAGCCCGCCGCCGACCATGTCATCGAGATGTGGCAGGATGCTCTCGATCCGCTCCGCGGATTCAACGGCTTCGATGACGATGGGTAAGTCCTGCGAGAGGCGCAAAATTTTGTCCGTGTGGTAGATGCTCGACGAGCCATAGCCGCCCACGCCACGCAGCACGGTGACGCCGCTGAATCGTTCGCGACGGAAGAGCTCCACGATCGCCTGGTAGAGTGGCTTTCCTTCCGAGCGGTCGGATTCGCCGATGTGGATGCGCATCAGCGTGCGTTCGCCTTCGAATCGTTCGTGTTGCATGGCGCCTCCTAAATCTTGTCGGCCAGCTTCATGCCGGACAAAACCGCGAACAGCCCGCCGATCACACTGAAAAACACATACAGAGCGGCTTGCTTCCATTCGCCGTCCTGCAACATGCGGGCGGTCTCCCAACTGAACGCGGAAAATGTGGTGAAAGCCCCGAAGAAGCCCACGGTAATGCCGATCCGCCAATCGGGGGGCACGGCGAGGTGCTGCAATCCGTACTGCGTGACGCCGCCGAGTAGAAGGCAGCCAAGGAGATTGACGGCCAGCGTCCCGGAGGGGAAGCCCGGTCCGGTGCGGTATTGCACCAGGCCCTGCAGGCCATAACGCGCGAGTGTCCCCGCGGCGCCAAAAACGATCAACAAGGTCAAGCGCACGGCCGCTCCTTCTATCTGCGCCGCGGCACCCAACAAAAAACTCCTGGACGCCAGCCGGCAGCCAGGAGTCATCAGTCCAACGTCGGACGGTTTAGGCGAACTCCATCGCCTTTCGATCGGACACAGACAGTGTAGCATTGCCAAAGCGTCGCGGCAATTCGCATGCGCCGTGCTTGACATCCGAGCATCGGTGCCGATACAAAGGATGCATGGCGCAATCCTATTTGCTATTCGATTTCGGCGCGAATGAAGAATCCGCCCAGCAGGCCCGTCACCGCATTGAGGGATGGAAGCAAGCTTTCCGGCTCGGCAAGAAAATGGAGCTGAAATTCGACCGGAAGGAACCGGAGAAATCAGACGGCAAGAAGAAGGCCGCCGCGGGTAGCGAGATCATCCGGCTGATTGTCCGGCTCGATTTCTCCGACCACGAAAAGCTCACGCACCAGCGCTGGCTCGACCGCATCCCGAGCGAAGAACCCTTTAAATCCGTATCGGGCCAAGTGATCCGCCACGGCGAAGGTGATTTCGCAAAGACCGCCGAGCTCTTCGATTCCCTTTCTTAGGGTATTCTTTCGCCGATGATTTGCGGTCGGCAGAGAAGTCTGTGCCGTTCTCTTCAGCAAGGTGGCTATTGTTGGGGCGGGGAATTGCGTGGAGAACTGTACTCCGGCGCGAGCTCGTCGGAGTCGGAAACCGATCCCACATGGAGAAACTGTCCCACGACGGGGGCCGTCACCGCGGAGGTGACCAGCCAGATCTCGAGAATCACGCACACGTGCGACAGCGTCACAATCTCCCCCAGCGCTGGTTGAAGACTGCCTCGATGTAACGCAACGTCATTTTCGTGGACGGACTGTCAGCGGACATCTCTTGATCTCGCCTAACAATTAGATTGTGCCAAACCTTAGTCTTGGTTCTCTGCCCGAACGCCGCGACTATACTCCGAGTCTCCCCGTCAAGACAGGCCTTTGTGTTGTGGACTAAACCCGCGCCGCCACCCTGCCGAAGCGCCGGCTGAGAAAGTACAGCAGCGGTCCCAGCGCGATCAACACCACGCCGATCGAGAGCGCGTTGAACGAGCCGACAGAGCCGAGAACGCCTCCCAGCGCCAGCGCCCCGGCGAGCGCCCCTCCGCCGATCATTCTGCCGAGATCCACCCAGCCGCCGGTGGTCCATTCATTGGGACTGATGCCCGTGCGCGCCACCGCCGCGATGGGCGCGAGATAGGAAACAACCACAAGCGTGACGGCAGCCGCCATCGCGAGTGGATAGGTCCGCCGAGGCTTTTCTACTTCCCCGGCAACTGTAGAGACGTTGTCCCACCCCATCAGGTTCCACATGGCGATCAGGACCCCGCCGAGGATGTCCGCATGTCCCAGTGCGGCATGGGAAACCCCTGCGGCCGAATGATGGAAAAGTGCGAAAACAATGAGGACGACAAATGGCCCCAGTACGATGGCGGTGAAAAGGACCGATCCTTCTCCTACAGCGCGTGCTCCGAAGATATTCCAGATGGTGCAAACAGCGATCAGCCCGAGCCCGAGCCAGTTCTTCATGTTTCCGCTTGCAAGTGACGGAAGGAAATGGCCGAGGTAATAGACAAACAAGGTGGGATAGATGGCCATGTCGAACAGGCTGCCCGCCAGGGAGAGCCACGCTTCCTGGTAGCCCCAGAACGGCCCCATCGCGCGCGTCACCCAGGCGTAGAATCCGCCCTCTTCCGGTAGCGTGCTTGAAAGCTCGCTCACCATCAGCGCTGTGGGCAAGCTCCACAGCAGCGGCGTGAGAATCAGAATCAGAAGCGCCCCGGAATAGCCGGCCTTTCCGACGATTTCTTCGGTGCCGTACGGCCCGCCAGCCACCATCGAATAGGTGGCTCCGACAAGGAGAAGGAGGGTTAGTTTGCGAGGCAGAGGGGAAGGCGCGTCCGCCGCGGTGCCACGGCGGCGCAACCAGCTCAATCCGCAACTCCAAAAAGCTTGTTGCGCACGCGACTTTTATAGCACCGCGCGAAAAAAACAAAAGCCTTTTTCCGACTCTCCCATAGAGTCCACTTTGCCAGGATGTCGGAAGCAAGCAGCACAGTTACCAGGCGAGATTCCAGAGCTTGTCTTGCGCTAGAATACACCCATGAATGGCAGGCCACTCCGCTTGTATGTCAATCAGAAATGGCCTCGCTGGTTGGCTGTTGTGATGGCATTGATTGGCGGCGGCGTGACCGTGCTCTACTTTGCGGCCCCAGATGTTCCAAAACTGCCGGCAATCCCAATTTTCCTGCTGGCAGCTTGGGCTATCTACGCAAGCCATCGGGCTTCGCTCGCCTGGCTCGAGCTTTCACCCGACCGGAAGACAATTACGTACTTCCCATCGTGGTTCGCACGAAAGACTACGTTGGAGGCTTCCACGAGGGTCGAGTTGCTGCCGAATGCCGAACTGGTTGTTTGCAAGAAAATCGCTTTCGGGGCATACGATGGAGTCTCTATCTTTCTGCGCCGTCCAGGTGGCGCGGAGTTTCTAATCTTGGGGTGCGACGATGCGTTCCCCCGCAAACGCCTGATCGAGATCGCTTCCCGAGTCGCAAAAGCCGCAGGCATTCCGCTCAGACTTGCTGAGCGCCGACTGACTTCAGAAGGGGAGTCCGAGGCGGAGTGGTCGCCGGATAAAGAGCGAAGATCGAAATGGCTTCTGGCTCCTGCATTCTCATTTTTTCTGCTCCCCTTCGTGGGCGTTCTGGTTCGGACAATGACATCCAGTGGACCAGCCATTTTTGCGTTCGCGATCCTCCTCTGGCTTCTTGGCCTGGCGGCAATGGTTATTGTCGCTCGGATGCTTCCACAATCCGACGAGCGGCCCGCCCTTTGGGCTTACCTCACTGTCTGGTCATTCCGGTTTGGGCTGATGTACCTGATTGCCGTGCTCGTAACCGGAGAGATTCTCTCCCATCATCTGTTCTCTCTTCATTGATGAGCTTTTGCGAAAGCCTGAGACTTCCTTTTGGCCCCGCGCGGCTCGATTCGTTATAATGACTTGCACCCTCTCGCCGCGTGGCGCGAAGACTGACGCGAAAGGAAGCGCATGCCTCCCCAGACGCGCACGAAGACAGCCAAATTCGACGCCGCGAAGTATCAGGGCCTTGACCGCGAGTCGCTGATCCGCCTGTACCGCACGATGTTTCTCTCGCGGCGCCTCGACGACCGCGAGATCCAGCTCAAGCGCCAGAACAAAATCTATTTCCAGATCAGCGGCGCGGGGCACGAAGCGGTGCTCGCGGCGGCAGGCCATCTGCTGAAGCCTTCCTACGACTGGTTCTATCCCTACTACCGCGACCGCGCCCTCTGCCTGATGCTTGGCATGACCCCATACGAAATGCTGCTCGAAGCCGTGGGCGCGAAGGACGATCCGAGCTCCGGCGGGCGGCAGATGCCATCGCACTGGGGCCATCAGAAACTGAACATCGTATCCCAGTCTTCACCGACGGGAACGCAGTGGCTGCAGGCCGTCGGAGCCGCGGAGGCTTCGCTCTATTACGACCAGTTTCCGGAGGCGCTCGCGCGCGCGAAGAAGGCGCCGCTCGGCGCTGCCATGCGGCATCAGCGCGACGAAATCGTGTACGTTTCGGGCGGAGACGGCACGACGAGCGAAGGCGAGTTTTTCGAAGCGCTCAACACCGCGTCCACGAAAAAGCTGCCGGTGCTGTTCCTTGTCGAAGACAACGCCTACGCGATTTCCGTACCGGTGGAGGTGCAGACGGCGGGAGGCAGCATTTCGAAGCTGGTCGCCAATTATCCGTCCCTGCACATCGAGGAATGCGACGGCACCGAACCGCTCGAAAGCTACGCCGCGCTCAGCCACGCCGCGGCCCACTGTCGCGCTCGCAAGGGCCCCGCGCTGGTTCACGCGCATGTGATTCGGCCGTACTCGCATTCGTTCTCCGACGACGAAAAGCTCTACAGGCCGCCCGAAGAGCGCGAAGAAGAAGCGCGGCGCGATCCGCTTCCGAAGTTCAGCCTATTCCTGGTGCGGGAAGGCATCCTCGACGAAGAGCAGATCGAAAAGATCGAGGCCGACGTGGATCGTGAGCTCCGCGAAGCCACTGATCGCGCCCTCGCGGCCGAACTGCCCGCGAAGGAATCCATCCATCTCTGGATGTTTTCGCCGGACGTGGATCCAACCTCGGAAGCGTTCGAAGCGGAGCCGAAACCGTCTGGCGAGCCGAAGACCATGGTCGAAATGGTCTCGGCGACCCTGATGGACGAGATGCAGCGCGACGAACGGATCGTGGTTTTCGGCCAAGACGTTGCCGACTGCAGCCGCGAAGAGAGCCTCGCCAAAGTAAAAGGGAAAGGCGGCGTCTTCAAGGCGACTTCCGGATTGCAGCGGCGCTACGGCTGCGGCCGCGTATTTAATTCGCCGCTGGCGGAGGCGAACATTGTCGGCCGCGCCATCGGGATGGCCACGCGCGGATTGAAGCCCGTCCCGGAGATCCAATTCTTCGATTACATCTGGCCGGCGATGATGCAGCTGCGGAGCGAGCTCCCCATTATGCGCTGGCGCTCGGCCGGGAATTTCAAAGCGCCGGTGGTTTTGCGCGCGGCGATTGGCGGCTACCTGACCGGCGGGGCGATCTACCACAGCCAGTGCGGCGAAGTGCTCTTTACACATTCCCCCGGTCTGCGCGTCGTCATGCCTTCGACGGCGCTCGATGTCTGCGGCCTGCTGCGCACGGCGATTCGCAGCGACGATCCGGTGATGTTCCTCGAGCACAAGCACCTGTATCGCCAGCCGTACAACCGCTCGCCCTATCCGGGTCCGGATTTCACAATTCCGTTTGGTAAGGCGCGCGTGGCGCGCGAGGGCACGGATCTGAGCGTGATTACCTACGGTGCCGTGGTCCACCGCGCCGAAGTTGCCGCCGCGGAACTCGCGCGGGACGGCATTTCGGTCGAGATCATCGACCTGCGCACGCTGAGTCCTTACGATTGGGAAGCGATTGCCGCGACGGTGCGCAAGACGAACCGCGTGATCGTCGCCTACGAGGACACGCGCTCGTGGGGCTATGGCGCGGAGATTGCCGCGCGCATCGCCGACGAATTATTCGATGAGTTGGATGCGCCCGTCCGCCGCGTCGCCGCGGAAGACGTCTATTGCGCCTACCAGCCGAAACTGGAAGACGAGATCCTGCCGCAAACGGAGGATATCGTTCGCGCGGCTCGCGAACTGGCTGCCTTTTGAAGGAGCCGGGGGGAAACCTTTTTGCGCGTTGGTTCGTACCTGAAAGAGGAGCGCCGGATGCCTGTAAGTTCGGCGCAAGGGGGTAGGTCATGGTCTGCGGAAACTGCCACAGGGATCTCGCGGAGTATTCGAACTACTGCTACTACTGCGGGACGCGCCAGGCTGTCGCAAACACGCCCGCGCCAGGTGTGCGCAAGCGGCTCATGCGGTCGGCCGTGGATTGCAAAATCGCGGGTGTCTGCGGCGGGATCGCGGAGTACCTCGATTCCGACCCCACTGTCATCCGGCTGGTATTTGCTCTGGTGGCGTTCATGACGGGTATTTTCCCGGGAGTCGTCGGCTATCTCATTGCTTGGATGGTGATGCCCGTCGCGCCAGTCTACTCGCCCGCGCAGCAATCGAGCCAGGCGCGGCAGACGGCTCACCCGGCCTGACCGCGTCTCACCTTCCGGCTCGCCCGCGGTGGCTGGCTCGTGCCGCGCAGTGGTGACCTACCTGTGCGGTAGCTTGTCCACGTACTTGAGCGCGATCCCCGCGAAAAAATCCTGCCAGCCGTGGACCATCATTCCTGGGCGAACGCTTTTGCGCCATGCTGCCAGGACGCCGAACATCATCCCGAATAGACTGATCGTGACGGTGGACTTCCAGCCTTGATATCCGTGCGCGAATCCAAAGAGAACTCCCTGCAACAGAACGGCAAGCGGAAGGCTCCCTGTGAGCGCGTGAATCTGCTTCTGCAAATATCCGCGGAAAATCGTCTCTTCACAGATCCCGGCGCTTGCCGCGACCACGCCCCAGAGGAGGATCTCGAAAGCCCCTCCCGGCGCGAAACCCTTGGGAAGGGCGCGGGCATTTCGGAGCAGGATCTGCGCAACCGCCAAAACAATCAGAGAAGCCACCCAGAAGCCCAGACCGATGCCGACGTCGCGGAAGATGTCGCGGGCCGACTTCCACTGTCCCCCGATCACGTCGCGCAGTGCGGTGCCTCCACGCCACACTCCAAACCACACAAAGGAAAACACCACCCATTCGAAAGCGATGAGCACCAGGTAATGTTCTGCTTGGCTGCTGTATTTCAGCCTGTGGGCCGCGCCCCCAAAACCGGCTGCCCCGAAGATCGCGAAGAGAAGAATGAGCAGCGCCAGGTGCCACAGCGGCGCGATGGGTTGAGGGCGCTGCCCGGTCATTCCCATTGGCGCTTCCGTGGGGGGAATGGATGGCTGCTCGGATGGTCCTTGCGGCATTTCAATGCCTCCGTAATGGATTGGTTGCAAAGCGAGAACTGCGGGTGATTCGCGAGTGGCCTGGCGCGAAGTTGATCACGCCTTGTCCCGAAAGATCGCGTAGTCGAGTGAGAGGAGACCCGCGCCGGTCGCGGCCAGTGCAAGCGACGCCACCGCCAAGATGAGCGGCAACTGGTAGTTGTTGAGCGCCAGCACGCCGCCTTGCGGCAGGTTCACTCTCCAAATGGTGATGCCCATTTCGCAAGCCAGCAGCAGCCCCGCGATTCGTGTAAAAAACCCGACAAGGAACAGACAGCCCCCGAAGAGCTCCAGCACGCCGGCGAGATAAGCGAAATAGGCTGGGAACCCCATGTGCACATAGGCTTGCATCCACACCTGCGTTTGCCCGAACAATTTCGGATACCCGTGGTAGATGAAAATGATTCCCAGCCCCCAGCGCAGGAGGAGCAGCGCCAGCGGCTTCAGCTTGTCCAGGCTCTGCATGGATTCCTCGCCTGCGGACGAGAATCGGTCCGCGAAAACGGGGGCATTGTAACAGAAAGGATGCAGTCTCCAGGAATTTGTGGCGAATTCGCCGAGGCGAAGAACGAATGAGGTAGAATTGACAGTTCTGTTTGAGCCGCAGGGCGGGACCAGGAACCCATGGCCGAAACCATCCGCACAATCGGTGTTTGCAACGGAGGCGGGGATTGCCCCGGTTTGAACGCGGTGATTCGCGCCGTGGTGCGGACGGCCATTCTCCAATATGACTGGCGCGTGATCGGCATCACCAACGGCTTCAACGGGCTCATTTGGCCCGAGCAATCGCGCGAAATGACGCTCGAAAGCGTCAGCGGCATTCTGCCGCGCGGCGGCACGATCCTGGGCACGACCAACCGCGGGAATCCGTTTGCGTTTCCAGTCGAAAAAGACGGCAAGTCCGAAACGCACGATTTTTCTTCTCGCTGCATGGAAAACCAGAAAAAGCTCGGGATCGACGCGCTGGTCGTGATCGGCGGCGACGGCACCCTGCACATCGCCAACGATTTCTCGAAGCTCGGCATGCGCGTCGTCGGCGTGCCGAAAACGATTGACAACGATCTGCGCGCCACCGAAGTGACGTTCGGCTTCGACACGGCGCTCCATGTCGCCACCGACGCGATCGATCGCCTGCATACGACCGCCGAAAGCCATCACCGCGTGATGGTCATCGAAGTGATGGGGCGCGACGCCGGCTGGATTGCACTGCATTCCGGCATCGCCGGCGGCGCGGATGTGATCCTCATCCCCGAAATCCCGTTCACGATCGAGACAGTTTGCGATGCCATTCGCAAGCGCGAAGCAAACGGGCGCCTCTTCTCGCTGGTGGTGGTGGCCGAAGGCGTCAAGCTTCCGCCGATGGACGCGCTCGGCAAGCCGATGCCTGTACCGCTTTCCGGGCAGGTGGCCAACACGATTGGTTTTGCCATCCGCGAATTTCTGAAGAAAGAAGTGCGCGTCACCGTGCTGGGGCACGTGCAGCGCGGCGGCTCGCCGAGCCCCTTTGACCGCATCCTGGCGACCCGCTACGGAGTTTGCGCCGTGGACTTGCTCGCGCAGGGACGGTTTGGCCGGATGGTTTGCCTCCGGGCCGGAGTCATCGAATCGGTTCCCATCGCAGAGGCCATCGGCTCGCCGAAGCTCGTGGACCCCGAAGGGGACCATGTCCGCGCCGCGCGTGCCGTCGGCATCACGTTTGGGGATCGGTCGTGATGAAGCGCCTCGGAATTATTTTCTTTGTCATCGCAGCCCTCGCCGGCTTCTCCTACTGGCGTGTGCATTCACAACGCCAGCCCCTCGAAGAAGCCTTCGCCGGCGATCGCCGCGTAATTCTCTGGAGCAGTACCGCCCAGGTGCGCGAGGTGGTCACAACTCTCAACTTCGGTGAGCGTGTCGAAGTCCTCGGTCGCCAGGGCGATGCGTCCCGCGTGCAGACGGCACAGGGCGTCACCGGCTGGGTTCTCAGTTCGCACCAATTGCTGGATTCGGGGCTCTGGCACCGCGCGATGCAGATCGTCGAGCAATCCCGCGGCATGCCGGTGCAGGCGCGCGGCCATACCAAAGTCCTGAGCAACCTGCGGCTCGAGCCCGGCCGCGCGGCGCAGCGCTTCATACTACTCGGCCGCGAAGTGCCGCTCGAAATCCTCGCCCGGCGTGTCGCCGATGTTCCTCAAGATTCTCAAAGCGAGAAGGACGAAGAGACTTCGGACAAGCAGGAGGACTGGCTCTTTGTGCGCGGACAGGTGAAGGATTTCGGCGAAGTGGCCGGCTGGGTGCTCGGACGCTTTCTCGACCTCGATCTGCCGGACCCGTTGCCGGCGTACGCCAACGCGGCCGGGATGCGCGCGACCGGCTGGTTCGAGCTGAATCGCGTGGAGGGTGATGGCGGCGCGGCGATGCCACAGTATCTTGTGATCGGCACGAAGGGCGCGGAAGGGCAAGACTGCGACTTCACCTTGATCCGCGTGTTCACCTGGGGCGCGGTGCGGCATCGCTATGAGACGGCTTACGTGGAAAGCAACATCTGCGGCGTCTTGCCGGTGCTCGTCACACCGGCAACGAAGCCGGGCAGCGATGCCACATTTCAATTCACGAACCTCGAACTGAGAGGCAAAGGAACCCGCGTTTATCGGATGCATCAGACGATTGTGCGGCCCATTCGCGAGATGCAGCCTTCTCCGAAGCGCCGCCCGCGCTGACATGCCTTGCCGCGCCCCTCGAGTGGAGAATCCTCTTAACAGGACGTTTATGCTTGGCCTGCTTCTTTTCGCTGTTTCCTGCTCGGACGCGCAGGCGCCTGCGGCGAAGCCTGCGCCACCGCCATTTGAGTTTCTCGCTGCATGGGGAGCGCACGGCTCGGAGCCAGGGCAGCTCTCGCAGCCCGTCAGCCTGGCGACCGATACGGTCGGAAACGTGTTCGTTGTCGATGCGGCGAACCGTTACTTGACCAAATTCGATTCCGCCGGCCACCCGCTCCTTTCGTTTGGCATTCCACAGCACCCCGTGAGTGTCGCGGTGGATCTCGGCGGCGCTATTTATGTCGGCACCAGCACGCCGCCTTCGGTTTCCATCTATTTCCCGCAGGGCGAACTGATCCGCGAAATCCGGGGCGGTAGACCGCGGTTCAAAAAGCTTGTCGGAATCGCTGTGGACGATGACGGGGATTTCTACGTCGCGGATGCGGACTGCCAATGCATCCAGAAATTCAACCCGCGCGGCCGCTCTTTGAAAAACTGGGGGCACGGGGGCCGTGGCCCCGGCGAGTTCGATGGGCTCGCGGCCATCGCGGCAGGCGGCGATGGGAATCTATACGTCCTCGATGGCGGGAACCATCGCATCCAGAAATTCACGCGCGACGGCGCCTTCGCGTCGGCTTGGAGCGGCGCCGCAAATGAACTGAATTCACTCGAAGGCATCGTTGCGATCGCGGCTTCCGACAAGTACGTCTTTCTTGCCGATGCGAAGAACCGCGCGATTCAAGTTCGCTCCTTCGACGGCGCTCTGCGCTGGACCGAAAGCTTGGCCAGCCATTTGGACCCGGCTGCGGGCGCGTCAATTGCCCTCTCGGTCACGCCGAAAGGCGAATTATTCGTCCTCGATGGCTCTGGCGCACGCATTCTGAGGTTCCGCCTCCACCTCTAGTAAGCAAGTTTCACCGCGCGGTCATTCGGGGCAGAGCGCCGGCTGCCTGGGACGCGGCGAAGAATTTCTCCGCAACGATCGTCTCTGAACACGTCTAAACAGGGCGTCCTGCAAGACCCGCTCAGCAGGGGAGGGAAGGCAGAATCGTTGCATTCTGCGCGCCGCTGTGGAAGTCTACTTACCTCCCATGGCGCTTCTTCTTTCCGAATCCGATGTTCGCGGGCTCCTGACGATGCCGATCGCCCTTGAAGCAGTCGAAGCCGCGTTTCGGCGTCTCGCTGACGGAAGCGCCCTGCTTCATTCCCGACAGCGCCTGCATCTGCCCGGAAATTCCTATCTGCATTACATGGCGGCGGGTGACGGCGCCGGCGGCTATATGGGAATGAAGATTTACACGACCTCGCGCGCTGGCTTGCGCTTTCTGGTGCCGCTCTTTCAGGCGAAATCCGGCGACCTGGTGGCCCTTCTCGAAGCTGATTACCTTGGCCAGATGCGTACCGGGGCGGCGAGTGGTATCGCCACGCGATATCTTGCCCGCGCCGACGCGCGCACCATCGGCATGGTCGGCACCGGGCTGCAGGCGAGGACCCAGCTCGAAGCGATTGTCTTCGTCCGGCGCATCGAGCGCATTCGCGCCTTTGGCCGCGACCCGGAGCGCCGCGCGCGCTTCGCCCAGGAGATGACGCAGAAGCTGGGCGTGCGAGTCGACGACGTGAATTCAGCTGAGAATGCCGTGCGCGACGCGGACATCGTCGTCACGTCCACCACGGCTTCGGAACCCGTCGTCTTCGGCAAATGGCTCCGCCCCGGCATGCACATCAACGCGATCGGCGCGAATTTTCCCCAGAAGCGCGAACTAGACGACGACGCGGTGCATCTCGCGAATCTGATCGCGGCGGATTCACGAGAGCAATCGCGGATGGAGGCGGGCGACTTGATTCACGCCCTTCGCGAGAGCGGCCCCGCGTGGGACAAGGTCATCGAGCTTGCCGAGATCGTTGCCGGGCGCGCGCCCGGCCGGACCGACGCGGAGCAGATCACGTTGTTCAAATCGAACGGCATCGCCATCGAGGACGTGGTCACCGCGGCGCGTGTCTACGAGCTCGCGGTCGAACGGCGCGTGGGGAAGCAGGTTTCTCTCTGGGAAATCGGCGCTGCCGCGGAGTAGTGCCGATGGAGTGTTATGCGCGCGGTTTGCGAAGGCGGCTCATAAGGGCCTGGTGCAAACGATCGCGCATGTCCACGGGCAGGGGCACCGGTTCCGCATTGCAGAAGATCTGAATCGTCTTCTTCGTCGTGTCCACCACCAGACGGCAGTCCTCGCAGTTCTCGAGGTGCCGCTCGAGATCCGCCATGAATCCCGGTTCGAGTTCGCCGTTGAGGTAGCTGGAAAGTTCACGAACAACGTTTTTACATCTCACTTGCTTTCACCTTTTTTGAAATAACGGTTCAATCTCTGCCGCAGCTTCAGCCGCGCGCGCAACAGCCGCGACTTCACGGCCGGTACGGAAAGCCCGAGCAGCTCGGCCGTTTCATCCGTTGAAAGATCTTCCACGTCGCGCAGTTGGAAGACGATGCGGAAGCCGGGGTCGAGATCGCCGATCACGGTCGAAAGAATGCGGCCCAGTTCGTCCTGCGCGAAGCGTTGTTCGGGCGAGGGGCCCCAGTCTTCCACTTCGCGGGGGAGAAGATCGTCTTCGGTTTCGATCATGTCGTCGAGCGACAGCTCATTTGGCCGGCGCTTCCGAAGCTTCATCAGCGCCTGGTTCACCGCGATCCGGACCAGCCACGTGTAGAAGCGTGAGTTGCCCTGGAACTCCCCCAGGTGCTCGAAGGATTTCAGAAACGCTTCCTGCATCACGTCTTCCGCATCTTCGCGGTTTTGCGTGATGTTCATCGCCAGACGGAAGATTTTTCGTTCGTAGCGGCTGACGAGCGTTTCGAAGGCGGCGATGTCGCCGGCACGCGCGGCAGCGACGTACGACGCTTCGTCGTCCACCGGTACGGCAGGAGTTGCGAGCGTATTGGAGTCAGCCGGATCCACGAGTCACTCGGAGCAGGAAAGCGTTCTCACAGTTAGCCTAGCATAGGCGCCTGCTGGGCGGGCAGAGCATCCCCGCTTCCAGTCAAGATTCAGATGTGCGAGACGGCTCTCGCGATGCAGAGAAATCGCCTGCCGCCCGAGAGTCCCGAACGGGTACGGACGGCGCAGCAAATCACAAGAGGGTGTCGCACCTCTTGACAGGGAGCCAGATGAAAGGTATCTTTACTATTCGAACGAACGTTCGACTCAGGTTTCGCGTCGCCGTGCCCAAATCTGCCCGCGCCCAGCATCTGGAGACCGCCGACAAGCTGCAGCATATCTTGCAGCATGCTGCCCAGGTCTTCGCCGAGAAGGGATACGAAGGCGCCTCCATCCGCGACATCAGCCGTTCCAGCGGCGTATCACTTTCTGGACTCTACTATTACGTCGAAAGCAAGCAGAAGCTCCTCTATCTTATTCAGTTGACGACCTTTAAGACGATCCTGGCGCGGCTCAAGAAAAGGCTCGTGGGAGTCACCAATCCCGACGAGCGCCTCCGCATCTTCGTCCACAATCACCTCGAGTACTTTCTCCGCCACCCGGTCGAGATGAGAGTCATGTCGCACGAGGACGAGGCTCTCGAAGGCGTGTACCGCAAGGAAGTGGCGGAGATCAAGCGGCGCTATTACGAGAGGGCGCTGGGAATTTTCGAGGAGTTGCGGAAGGCGGGTATCGGCCGGCGCATCAACCCCCGCGTGGCGGTTCTCTCGCTTTTCGGCATGATGAACTGGATCTATACCTGGCATCGGCCGCAGGCGGATCCCCAGGCGGACGCGCTGGCGGAAACAATCTCGGGAATGTTTTTGCACGGTGTGAGCAACGGCCGCAGCCCGGCGAGCGCGAAGCCTTCGCGGATGGCGCGCAGGGAAGTGCCGACGGCGGCGCAGGTCGCCGGATAAGTCCGGCGGACGAATTTCACGATACGGAGGAATGAACATGGCGACGACGCAGGCGATTGAAACGAAAGAACTGGTCCATTACCGCGTGGAGCAGGGTCTGGCGATCATCGAAATGGACGATCCGCCGGCGAACACCTACACCTACGAGATGATGCAGCAGCTTGACACAGCCATCTTGAAGGCGCGCATGGACAACGATGTCCACGTGATCGTGCTGCGCGGCGCCGGAGAAAAGTTTTTCTCCGCAGGAGCGAGCATTCCCATGCTCGCGAAAGTCGATCCCACGTTCAAATATTATTTCTGCCTGCACGCGAACGAAACTCTTTCGCGGCTCGAACAGACACCGAAGCTCGTCATCGCCGCGTTGAACGGCCACACGGTTGGCGGCGGCCTCGAAATTGCCCTCGCCTGCGATATCCGCATTGCGAAAAAAGAGGGCGGCAAGACCGGCCTGCCCGAAGTCAATCTCGGCGTGTTGCCGGGCACCGGCGGCACGCAGCGGCTTTCGCGCTGCATCGGCCGGGCTCGCGCGCTCGAATTGATGGCTACCGGCCGCACCTTCAGCTTCGAAGAAGCGCTCGAGATGGGCCTGATTCACTACATCTACGAGCGCGACGGATTCTGGAATGAAGTCGTGGCCTACGCGCGGCAGTTCTGCCCGCCGAACAAGGCGTCGAAGGCCGTTGGCCGCATCAAGCGCGCCGTCGTCACTGGCTCGGAAATTCCGTTTGCCGAGGCGCTCGGTGTCGAGCGCGAATTGCAGCAATTGCTTTTCCAGAGCGACGACGCCAAGGAAGGCCTGAAGGCGTACGTGGAGAAGCGCCAACCGGAATTCAAGGGAAAGTAGGCACTCGATGGCTACTGTCGCGACAATTCAGCCGAAGCCGGGCAAGCTGTTCATCGGCGGGAAGTGGGTGGACGCAGCTTCCGGCAAGTCGTACGCCACCATCAACCCTGCTACCGGCGAGGTCATCACGCAAATTGCCAACGGCGACGCGCGGGACGCCGGCGCGGCCGTGGAAGCGGCGCGGAAAGCGTTTGCGGGCGGCCCGTGGGCGGAGATGAGCGCCTCCGACCGCGGCCGCATTCTCTGGAAAATCGGCGACCTGATCGACAAGTATAATGAAGAACTCGGCACGCTCGAAACGCTCGACAATGGCAAGCCGATTTTCGAATCCCGCCAGGTGGACATGCCGATGGTGGCGGAAGTTTTTAGATACTATGCCGGCTGGGCCACCAAGATTCATGGCGAGACGGTGCCGGTGCGGGGGCTGTTTCTCAACTACACCCTGCGCGAGCCTCTCGGCGTCGTCGCCGCGATCGTACCGTGGAATTTCCCTCTGCTGCTTGCCTCTTGGAAGGTGGCGCCCGCCCTCGCCGCCGGGAACACCGTCGTCCTCAAGCCCGCCCCGTGGACGCCGCTGACGGCCTTGCGGCTCGGCGAAATCTGCCAGGAGGCGGGCCTGCCCGACGGCGTGTTAAACATCGTCACCGGTGCCTCCGACGACCTGGGCCGTGCGCTCGTAAAGCATCCCGGCGTCGCCAAGGTTGCGTTCACCGGCTCGACGGCCACGGGCCAGGAAATCGCGCGCGTTTCCGCCGACACTCTGAAGCACGTCTCGCTCGAGCTGGGCGGCAAATCTCCGAACATAGTGCTCGCCGACGCGGATCTCGAAGGCGCGGTTCGCGGCGCGACGATTGGCATTTTCTACGGCAAGGGCGAAGTCTGCGCGGCGGGCTCGCGCCTCTTCGTCCAGAAGAAGATCAAAGACGATTTTCTCCAGAAGCTGATTGACCGGACTGCAAAAACCCAGCCCGGTGATCCGCTCGATCCGAAAACCCGTTTCGGCGCGCTCGTCAGCGAGCCGCAAATGAATAAAGTCCTCGGCTACATCGAGAAGGGTAAGACTGAAGGAGCCAGGATCGTTGCCGGAGGCGAGCGTGCGAAGTTTGGGAATGGAAAGGGATTCTTCGTTCAGCCCACCGTCTTCGATGGCGTGCGCGACGAAATGACCATCGCGCGTGAGGAGATTTTTGGTCCCGTCCTCGCGGTCCTCGAATTCGACGACATCGAAGAGGCCATCCGCAAGGCGAACAACAACCCGTACGGGCTCGCCGCGGCGGTCTGGACACGCGATATCGCCAAGGCGCACCGCATCGCGCGCCGCCTCGAGGCCGGCACGGTCTGGATCAACACCTACAACAATTACGACGCCGCCGCCGCATTCGGCGGCTACAAGATGAGCGGCTACGGCCGCGAATTGGGCATGCATGCCCTCGAGCACTACACCCAGGTGAAAAGCGTCTGGGTGAATTTGAAGGACTAAACATTGCGCACACTACCTGACTATTTGAGGAAGGGAATGAAACTCATCCTGGTGGGTTTCAATCCCGGAGACCGTTCGGCCCGCGTCGGGCATTACTACGCCGGGCGCGGCAATCAATTCTGGCCGTTGCTCTACGACTCGGGCGTCATCCCGGAACCGCTCGAGTCCCGGGACGACCGCCGCATCATCGAATTCGGCGTCGGCTTGACGGATCTGGTCAAGCGGCCGACGCGCGGCATCGAAGAGATCGAGCGATCCGAATGTGCGGAAGGCCGCGTCCTTTTGGCGCAGAAGCTTGAGGAGTACCGGCCGCGCGTGATTGCCTTCAACGGCAAGCTTGTATACGAAAAATTTGCGGGGCGCCCCTGCAAGCTCGGGCTGCAGAGGGACTCTCTCTATGGCGCGAAGGTGTTTGTATTGCCCTCATCCAGCGGCCAGAACGCGAAAGCGAAAGGCGTGAAGATGCGTTACTTTCGGCAGTTGGCCGCTGTGCTTGAGCGGTTGAAGGATTAGGCAGGGCGATGGCAGAAACAGCGCAATCAACGAAAACCTCGGTGCTTCTCGAAGAGCGCGCGGGCGCCGTCTTGACGCTGCGGATGAATCGCCCCGAGTGGCTGAACGCGCTGAATGTCGAACTGGGCCGCGCGCTTGTGGACGCGCTTCGCCGCGCCGCGGATGATTCCGCTGTACGCGTCGTGGTCCTGACCGGCGCGGGGCGCGGGTTCTGCGCCGGCGGCGATTTGGCGCTTCTCCGCGAGACGCGCCTGCGGAATGCGGGCAAAGAGCTCGAGGGATTGTTGCGCGCCGGGAAAGAAATCTGTCTCGCAATTTGCGATATGGAGAAGCCGGTGATCGCGGCGGTGAACGGTCCCGCGGCCGGCGGGGGAATGAACCTCGCGCTGGCTTGCGACGCCCGCCTCGCCTCCGACCAGGCGAGTTTCGGCGAGTCGTTTGCCCAGGTGGGCTTGTATCCTGATTTCGGCGGCACGTACTACCTGCCGCGTCTTGTGGGGCCCTCGCGCGCCGCCGAATTGTTCTGGACAGCCGAGATGATTCCCGCTGCCGAGGCTTTGCGAATCGGGATCGTGAATCGCCTGGTGCCGCACGCGCACTTGGAAGAAGAGACGCGGCGGTTTGCCGAACGGCTGGCTGCGGCGCCGCCGATCGCTGCGCGCGCCGTGAAGCGGACGATCGTCGGCGCGGATCGCGCCGCGCTCGAGCGCGCCCTGGACGAGGAGACGCGCCAGCAGATGATTTGCTTTCAAACGGAAGATTGCCTGGAAGCTTTGAACGCTTTTTTTGAAAAGCGCAGACCCGTCTTCCGCGGCCGCTGACTGCGGCGATGCTTTTGATTTGTTTGCCATGCTGACACCGATCGGAATGGGCATGGTTGCGAGGAACTTACTGCACCAAGGGAGACGACTGGATGCCCGCTGCACGCATTTCGACGTTTGACGATTGGGTGGATCTGTTCCGCGCCTGGCGAAAGGATATCGGCGTGAACCACCCCGAAATCGAAAACTATCAGTTCGAAGCCAAGTTCGGGCCGATTCGTTCGAGTGAGATCGAATTCGGCGCGTTCAAAGGCCGGCCGAAATGGCAGCGCGTACTCGACATTCCCGATCAGCGCATCCGCGACGGCCTTATGAACCTCATCGTCTATCAGGGCGACACCGAGTTCGCTTCGGTCGAGCAGCAGCGGCGGCTGTTTCAGACTTGCCCCAGCGAGCACGACCGCGCTTCGCTTTGCCGCGTCGTCACCGAAGAAATGCGCCACGGGTGGCAGATGTGTCATTTGCTCATCCATTTCTACGGTTACGGCGGCCGCGTCGAAGCGCAGAAGATGCTCGAACGCCGCGCCTTCGACCAGAAGCGCCTGCTCGGTGCGTTCAACCAGGACGTGGACAACTGGCTCGACTTCTACACCTACACCGATTTCGTGGACCGCGACGGAAAATTCCAGCTCACCATGCTGAGCTATTCGGCGTTCGCGCCACTCGCGCAATCCATGATCCCCATGCTGCGCGAGGAATCGTTCCACCTCGGCACCGGCCACGACGGCATCAAGCGCACCGTCAAGGCCGGCGTGGTGCCGCTTGGCGTCATCCAGAAGTACATCAACAAGTGGATCCCCGTCAGCTACGACCTGTTCGGCGTGGACCATTCCAGCTCGGCGCACTGGTTTTACGTCTGGGGCCTGAAAGGGCGCTACGACGAGGCGCAGACGCAGCAGGAAGCCGACCTCGCGCACATGAACGAACACAATCGCCGCCTCTATTACGAGGAGTGCCTGAAACTGATCGAGCAGATCAACAAATACGTGCCCTCGGGGCAGCCAAAGTTGTATGTCCCCGACCTGAAATTCAACCGGCACATCGGCGAATTCGCGGATCAGCCGTACGGCGTGACCGGCGAGCTGCTCAGTCCGGCTGCGTATGAGGAGCACCGCAAACAAGTGCTGCCGCAGCCCGCAGACTTGAAGCTGATCACGGATATTCAGGCGAACGAGCCAAAGTGGGTGTCGCCGAAAGGCGCGATGGAGTAACGCGTGCCCGCTGGCGCACAAGCCGAAACAACCACCCGGGATTACACGCTGGGCGAGCTGATGGTGGCCGCGGCGTCCCGCGAAATCGCCGATGGCGAGCTGGTATTTGTGGGAATGCGGCTGCCGATGCTTGCCTTCCTCGTTGCCAAGCAAACGCGCGCGCCGCGGGCCGTCGGGCTCTATGAAAACGGTGTGATTCGCGAAACGCCCTCTCCCGAGCTGCTCTACACGATGGCGGACCCGCCCAACCTGCGAAATGCCACGCAGTGCTCGCAGATGCTCGACGTGATGGCGCTGCTGCAGCAGGGCCGTGTGGACGTGGGATTCCTCGGCGCGGCGGAGGTGGATCGCTTCGGCAATCTCAATTCCACCTGGGGCCACCGCGACGGGCAGACGACTCGCTTGCCCGGCTCCGGCGGCGCGTGCGACATTGCGTGTCTTTCTCGCAGAACTGTGGTTCTTCTGGCGCACGAGCGCAACCGTTTTCGCGAGCGCGTCAGCCACATCACTTCTCCCGGCCACGGCCTCGGCAATGGCTGGCGTGAGGCGCAGGGCCTGCCCGCGCGCTCGGGACCTTCGGCGTTGATCACGACGCTTGGCGTGCTTCGCTTTGGCAGCGATGGGGAAGCGTATCTTGCATCCGTGCATCCCGGCGTAAGCGTGGAAGAGGTCCTCGCGAACACGGGATGGACGTTGCGAGTCGCGGACGAGCTTCTGGAAACGCCCGCGCCGGCGGCAGCCGAGCTTTCTTCCATGCGTTCGCTCGATCCGAACCATTTCTGGACCCGTTAGAATGCCGCGAACCTCATCCACGCACCGCAACCGCATCTTGCGGGCAGGGAACGTCTCCATTCGGCGAGGGCGCCAGGAACAATGACCACCGCCTCCAAACTCGTTTCCATGCACGACGCGATTGCGCGCCACGTTCCCCATGGCTCGATGGTGCTGCTGGGCGCGCAGATGGAGCAGATGATTCCCTTCGCCGCGGGACACGAAATCATTCGCCAGGGCAAGCGCGATCTGACGGTGGTCGGCCCCATTTCCGATATTCTATTCGACCAGTTAATCGGCGCCGGCTGCGTTTCGCGCGTGATGGCAGCGTGGGTCGGCAACGTTTCCGCGGGCGTGGGCTATTGCCTGCGCCGCGCAGTGGAACGCAGCATCCCGCGGCGGATGGAGATGGTGGATTACTCGAATTTCACTTTGGCGCTGGCGCTGCATGCGGCCGCACTGGGTGTGCCGTTCCTGCCGACGTACTCGACGCTCGGCAGCGACCTGCTCGCGAAGAACGGCAACCTGCGCGAGTTCTCTTCGCCGGTGAGCGAGGAAAAGCTGGTCGCCGTGCGCGCGTTGCGCCCCGACGTGGCCGTCATCCACGTGCAGCGCGCCGACGAATTCGGAAACGCCCACCTGTGGGGCAGCCTGGGCACCGCGGTAGATGGCGCGCGCGCCGCCCGAAAGGTCGTGGTCGTCGCCGAAGAAATCGTCGCGCCCGAGGTGATCGCCTCCGACCCGAATCGCACGCTGATTCCGGGCTTCCTTGTTGCCGCGGTCGTGCACGAGCCCTGGGGCGCGCATCCGTCTCCGGCGCAGGGATATTACGGCCGCGATCACGCTTTCTTTTCCCAGTATCACGAGCAGAGCCGCCAGGTCGAAGACTTCGAACATTGGCTCGAGCGCTGGGTGTTGCGTGTGTCCGACCGGCGCGAATACATGAACCAGCTTGGCGCGTGCCGCGCCGAAGCGCTCGGCGTGCGTGAGCATGCCTATTCCGCCGCCGCCGATTTTGGATATTGAGAAGCGCGAGGACGGAGTATCTCAACGAGCAGAACTTGGGGCCGAGGCACTGTGGCTACCTGTTTTTCTCGGCGCTTTGAGTGACAACCGAACGGAATGGGTGAGAAGAATGGCGAAACGAAAAATCCAGTTCCTGCACAAGCCGACGTGAACGTCGTGTCGCAATGCAAGAGGTCTCTTGCAACAAAGGGGTGTTGAACTGGAATTCCGCGATCTGACAGACGATCCGTTGAGCGAAGACGAGCTGGACAAGTTGATCGGCGAGCGCGACTACAGGCTCTTTCTAAATTCGAGAAACGAGCTCTTTCGCGAGCGGAACATGAAAGAGCATCCGCCCTCGCGCTCGGTGGCCCTGAAGCTGATGGCGCGGAATCCGAACCTGATTCGCCGGCCGGTCGTGATCGCAGGCGATCAAATCATCCTTGGGTACGACGAAGAAGCGCTGAAGAAACTGGCGTAAACGGCTCACAGGGGAAAACTCCGTGAACAAAGTGCTGCTCCGGTTGCGCGTCAACGGCGAAGACCGCGAAATCGCCGTCGCTCCCAATCGGGTCCTTCTCGACGCGCTGCGCGAGGATTTGGGGCTCACCGGCTCGAAGCGTGGCTGCGACGATTCCAGTTGTGGCTGCTGCGCCGTGCTGATTGACGGCGTGCCAATGCTCGCTTGCGTCGCGCTGGCCGCGAGCTATCAGGAGTGCGAGATCACCACCGTCGAAGGCCTTGCCGCGCCCGGTGAACTCGATCCGGTGCAGGAAGGCTTCGCCGAATGCGGCGGTGCGCAGTGCGGCTTCTGCACGCCGGGCTTCCTGATTGCGACGAAGGCGTTGCTGGCGCGCCATCCCAATCCGACGCGCGAAGAAATCCGCGGGGCGCTTTCCAGCAATCTCTGCCGCTGCACCGGCTACATGCAGATCTACGAATCCATCTGCTACGCGGTTGAAAAGATGCGCGCGAAAACTCCTGCGGCGGCAAGGTAACCGATGGCCGATTCCGCCAACTTCAGCATCATCGGCAAGCGCATGGCCATGACGGATGCGCGCGCGAAGGTCACCGGCCTCGGCAAGTATGCGGATGACCTCGCGGTTGCCGGCATGCTCTACGGCCGGTTTCTCCATTCGCCGCACGCGCACGCGCGCATCGTTTCGGTCGACACCTGGCGCGCGGAAGCCCTGCGCGGCGTAAAAGCCGTCGTCACTGGCAAGGATGCGCCGAACCCGTACGGCATCCTCCCCATCGGGCACGACGAATGCGTCTTCGCGCTCGACAAGGCCCGCTACATCGGCGACAACATCGCCGCCGTCGCCGCCACCAGCGCCGAAATTGCCGAAGAGGCGCTTGATTTGATCCGTGTGGAATATGAGCCGCTGCCGGCCTGGTTCGAGCCTGAAAAGTCCATGCAGGCCGCCGACCATTGGATTCACGAGACCAAGCCGCACAACATCGAAAAGGAATACCACCACGTCTTCGGCGACCCCGAAAAAGGTTTCTCCCAGGCCGCGTTCGTCGCCGAACAGCGGTATTACGCCGGGGAGGTGAATCACGCGGCGATGGAGCCGCATGCCACGCTGGCCATTTGGGAGCCGGAAGGCAAGCTTGTCGTTTATTCCTCGACGCAAGTGCCGTTCTATCTCCACCGCACGGTCGCCGAAGTCTGCGAAATGCCCATGAGCCACATCCGCATCATCAAGCCGCTCATCGGCAGCGGCTTCGGCGGGAAAAGCGAAGTCATCCCGATCGAAGTCGCGGCTTGCGTCCTGGCAAAAAAGGCGAAGCTGCCGGTGAAGATGCTCTATACGCGCGAGGAGGTGTTCTACGCGCATCGCGGACGCCCCATCACGATTGTGGACTTGAAGATGGGCATCACGCGCGAAGGGAAGATTTCGGCGGTGCAGGCGCGCGTGGTCCAGGACGGCGGCGCGTACTGCGGCTATGGGCCGGTCACCGTGCTCTATTCCGGCGCGCTGCTCGGCGCCATCTACGATATTTCGAACGTGCGCTATGACGGCTATCGCGTGCTCACGAACAAGCCCGCCTGCGGCGCGATGCGCGGACACGGAACGGTCAACGTCCGGTTCGCCTTTGAAGCCATGCTCGACGAGTTGGCGCATCAGGCCGGCCTCGACCCGGCCGAAGTGCGGCGGAGAAATTTGCTGAAGGCGCCGTGCATCACCGCGAACGGACTGCGCGTGACGAGTTACGGCCTGCCCGAGTGCATCGAGAGGGTCGTTGAGCGCTCTGGCTGGCGCGAAAAGCGCGGCAAGCTGCCGTTTGGGAAGGGAATCGGCATCGCCTGCAGCCACTATGTCAGCGGCGCAGCGAATCCCATCATTCGCTCGAACATGCCGCACACGACGGTGAATATCAAGATCGACCGTGATGCCGGCGTCACCGTCTATACCGGCGCGTCGGAAATTGGCCAGGGTTCGGATACGGTGCAGGTACAGATTGTCGCGGAAGTGCTCGGCGTGAAGACCGGGCGGATCAATCTGGTTGCGGCCGACACGGAACTGACGCCCATCGACCTGGGCAGCTACTCGAGCCGCGTCACGTTCATGGCTGGCAACGCGTGCCTCGAAGCGGCGAAGAACATGCGCGCCCAAATCCTCGCCGCCGTCGCTAAGGAATTCGCCTGTCCGGCCGATGATCTGGACGCGCGCGATGAAACCATCTTCCGCAAGAGCGACCCACAGAAACGCGTGACATTCGACGAAGCCGTCGTCATGGCCATCAATTTCCACGGCGCCCTCTTTGCCATGGGGACGTATGCCCCGCCCGAACAGGCCCGCGGCGGAAAATTCAAAGGGGCCGGCGTGGGTCCATCACCCTCCTACAGCTACAGCGCGCAGGTCGCCGAAGTCACTGTGGATCCCGAAACCGGCCATGTTCGCGTGGATCGCATCGTCGCGGCGCACGACTGCGGCAGGGCGCTCAACCCGCTCACCGTCGAAGGCCAGATTGAAGGCTCCGTGTACATGGGCTTCGGCCAGGCCGTGCAGGAAGAAATGGTCTGGGAGAACGGCCGGCTGATGAATCCTTCGCTGCTCGAGTACCGGACTCCCACGACCATCGAGAATCCCGAAATCGAATGCATCATCGTCGAGAGCCACGACCCCGAAGGGCCGTTCGGCGCGAAGGAAGCCGGCGAAGGCTCGCTGGCGGCCACGATCCCCGCCATCGCCAACGCGATCTACGACGCTGTCGGCGTTCGCATCAACACGCTCCCTCTCACACCGGACAGAATCCTCGCGGCACTCCGCGAGGAACAGAAGAAAGCTGGCGGCAACGGCGCCGGCGCGAACGGAGGCCGCCGATGACGATGGCAGCCTTCTCGGTCGCGCGTCCCGGCTCGGTCGAAGAAGCGCTTCGCCTCCTGGCGGACCACGGCCCCGGCGCGATGATCATCGCCGGTGGCACGGACGTCGTGCCCAATCTCCAGATGAAGCTGTTTTCGCCGCGTGTCCTGGTAGATTTGAAGCCGCTGCGGCAGCTTTCGAAGATCAGTTTTTCGAAGCGCGACGGCCTCACCATTGGCGCGATGACCACCTTGTCGCACCTTCTCGAGTCGACCGCCGTCCGCGAACAGTTTCCGGTGCTCGCAAGCGCCGTCGGAACCATCGCGGGGCCGCTGCAGCGAAACATGGGCACAATCGGCGGCAACCTCTGCCTCGAAACGCGCTGCCGCTGGTACAACCAGTCTTACTTGTGGCGGAAGGCGCTCGGCGGCTGCCTGAAAAAAGACGGCGATGTTTGCCACGTTGCGCCTGGCGGAAAGTTTTGCTGGGCGGCATGGTCGGGTGATTCGGCGCCCGCGCTGCTTGCGCTTGACGCCGAAATCGAGATTGCCGGTCCCAAAGGCGCGCGGCGCATCCCGTTGAAGGACTTTTACAAGAACGACGGCAAGGACCGGATTGCGCTCGGACTCGGCGAGCTCCTCACTGCCGTCCACGTTCCGGCGCGGATGGCCGGCCGGCGCGGCGTGTATCACAAGCTGCGCATTCGCGATTCGATTGATTATCCCCTGGCGGGAGTGGCCGTGACGATGGATGTGGACCGCGCCGGCGTCTGCCGCGATGCGCGCGTCGCGATCACGGCAGTGAACCCCGCGCCGCTACTTATTCCACAGGCGGGCGACTGGCTCGAAGGCCGGAAAGCATCGCCGGAGCTGATCGCGCGCGTCGCGCGCGCGGCTATCCAGACCGGCAAGCCGCTCACCACCTCGGCGCTGACGCCGGTGTATCGCCGCGAGATGGTGCACCTGCACACGCGCCGCGCGCTCGAGGAGGCCTGGCAGGGGCGCAACGGGCATTCCAACTGATCGCACGCGAACGATGCGTAACCACACCGAGGGGAGCTTGCTCCAGCCGTGACGCCCATCATTGACATTCACATTCATATCCAGCCGCTCGAGATGTTCAAGCCGGACGCCCGCGAACTGATCAAGAAGGGCCGCAAGGATTACGAGGATGTGCAGAAGTATTCGGCCAGCCCCGCGGAGTTTCTCAAATTCCTGGACGAGGCGGGCATCGAGCGCGCCGGCCTGATCAACTACGTCAGCCCCGACGTCATCGGCTTTCCACCCGAAGTGAACGATTGGATCGCGCGCTATTGTTCCGCGGACCCGCACCGCTTGCTTGCGTTCGGCTCGGTGCATCCGAAGTACGTGAGCGACGCCGGCGCGGAGGTGGACCGCCTCGCGAAGATCGGAATCCGCGGACTGAAGGTGCACCCCTCACACCAGCTTTTCGCGCCAAACGCGTATCGCGACGGCCTCGGGCCGCTCGCGGCGATGTACGAGCGCGCGCAGGCCGTCGGCATCCCCGTGATGATCCATACCGGCACTTCGATTTTTCCCGGCGCGCGAAACGTGTACGCGCAGCCGATGCTCGCGGACGACGTCGGCGTTGATTTTCCGAATCTTGTCGTTATCCTTGCTCACGGCGGCCGCCCGCTCTGGATGAACGAGGCCTTCTTCCTCGTCCGGCGGCACAAGAACATGTACATGGATATCTCTGGCATTCCGCCGCAAAAACTCATGGAGCATTTCCCGCGCGTCGAAGAGATTGCCGACAAGGTGCTGTTCGGCACGGACTGGCCCGGCCCAGGAGTCCCGGGCGTGCGCGGCAACATCGAAAAGTTTCGCGCCCTCCCGATTTCGCCGGCAACACAGCAAAAGATTTTGTACGATAATGCCGCGCGTCTCTTTCCGGTATGAGCATGTCACACTGCGCAGGAAAGCAAGGATGCTGGCGAATCTCTCATAAGGGGTCTTCATGGACGTAAAGACGATTGCGGTGATCGGGGCGGGCACGATGGGGCGGGGCATTGCCTACGCCTCTGCGTTCGGTGGTTTCCGCACCATCCTCGAGGACGTTTCCGCGCCCGTGCTCGAACAGGGCGTCGGCTACATCCACGAATCGCTCGACAAAGGCATCGCCGCCGGGAAAGTCACCCCGGCGCAGAAGGAGCGCGCGCTCGCGCAGCTCGTCACGGCGCGCAAGGTGCAAGACGCCTGCCGCGAAGCGGATCTGATCATCGAAGCCGTGCCGGAAGAGATGGAAGTGAAGCTCGAGATCTTCACCATCCTCGACAAGTTTGCAAAGCCCGGCTCGATCTTCGCCAGCAACACGTCCTCGCTATCGATCACCGAGATGGCTGCGATCACGTTTCGCCCGGAAGCCTGCGTGGGGATGTATTTCTTCAATCCCGTCCCCAAAATGAAGCTGCTCGAAATTGTCCGCGGCCTCGAGACATCGGACGCCACCATCGAGATCTGCGTGGCCGTCGGTCGGCAGATGGGCAAGGAAATCGTCATTGTGAAGGAATCGCCCGGCTTCATCACCAGTCGCATCAACGCGATGATCGGCAACGAAGCGTTCTACATGCTCCAGGAAGACATCGCCTCGGCAGAGGACATCGACCGCGCCATGAAACTCGGCCTGAACCATCCGATGGGGCCGTTTGAGCTGGGAGACCTGGTCGGCCTCGATGTGCGCCTGAGTATTCTCGAGTACCTCCACAAGACGCTCGGTGAAAAATACCGGCCGTGCCCCCTGCTGGCGCAGTATGTGAAGGCGGGCCGGCTCGGTCGCAAATCGGGCCGCGGCGTGTACGATTATCGCGAGAAGCCGCCGAAGGAAAACGCTTGAGCCGCACGCTGCCGCGCGGCAAAGGTGCAAGAATGGCTCACGCCGAGAAACAAGTGGAAAGAGTGATCCTGCTCCAGGGCGATTTGACGGAGATGGAGACCGATGCCATCGTCAACGCCGCCAATAACGATTTGCAGCTTGGCGGTGGCGTGGCCGGTGCGATCCGGCGCAAGGGCGGCGACGACATCCAGCGCGAATGCAATGCGATCGGCAGCATCCCCGTCGGGAGCGCGGTCATCACTACCGGCGGCCGCTTGAAGGCGCGGCACGTGATTCACGCGGCGAGCATGGAGCTCGGCGGCCGCACCGACGCAAGCTCGCTGCGCAACTCCACCGCGCATTCGCTGCGCATCGCCGCGCAGCGTGGCCTGAAATCCATCGCCTTTCCCGCCGTCGGCACCGGCATCGCCGGCTTTCCCATGCGGGAATGCGCCGAGATCATGCTCGGCGAAGTGGCGGAACATCTGAAGCGGCCCACGTCGCTAGAACAGATTTACTTCATCCTCTTTGACAAGCCGTCACTCGAAGTGTTCGAACAAGTCTGGAGCGAAAAGAAGCGGCTGAACAAGGCGGACAGTTGACGACGCGAATTCTCTTCGTGTGCACGGGGAATATTGCCCGCAGCCAGATGGCCGAAAGCCTCGCCCGCGCGCTCGCGGCGCCCGGCGTGGAAATTGCCAGTGCTGGCACGCGCCCGAATCCCAAAGGCATTCACCCGCTCGCCGTTGAAGCCATGCGCGACCGCGGCATCGACATCTCCAGGCAACGCTCGAAGTCCATTGACGAGCTGCCGGGTGAGTTCGACTACGTCATCACGCTTTGCGACGACGCGGCGCAGAACTGTCCCACGCTCTCAGCTCGCCGGAAACGCCTTCATTGGTCCATCGCGGACCCGGCCTTGGCGCAGCCGGGCCGCGCTGCGGAGCTTGCTTTCTTCCGCGTCATTCGTGACGACATCGAGCGCCGCTTGCGCGCCTGGCTGTTGGAGGGAAAACTACTGAAGGATGAAGCCGCGTCATCGCTTGTTGCAAGAATCACAGAGCAGCTCGTCCAATACGAGCATCCGCTGTTCACCTTCTCCGCCCGGCCCTCCGGTGACAACGTCGAAGTCCTGATCCATTTCCAGCCGCCGCGCGCCGACATTCACACCTACTGCTTTACGCTCCATCCGCGCGAGATCGAGAACTCGCAGTTTCCGTGGACTTTTCAGAAGCAGCTCTACGATTGCCTGCACGACTACGTCATCGAAATGTTCACGCGTAATCCGCAGCGGGAGAATTGATGCCCGCGCCGGCCGTTCGCAATCCGCTTGCCGCGTGGCTGGCCGAGCGCATTCGGGAGCGCGGGCGCATTCCGTTCTGCGACTACATGGGAGCCTGCCTGTACGATCCCGAGCACGGCTATTACAGCAAGCCGGAAGCGCGCCGTTTCGCCGACTACTACACCAGCGTGGACGTACATCCGATCTTCGGACGCCTGCTCGCGCGGCAATTTCGCGAAATGTGGGATGCGTTGGGCCGACCTGATCCTTTTTGGCTCGTCGAATGCGGCGCGGGGGTCGGGCGGCTTGCCACTCACATTTTGGATTTCTCGGTGAGGTATCTCACCGATTGGTACGCAGCTTTGCGTTACGTCGGTGTCGAAGCCTCGGCGTCGCGTCGCGAGGCGTTGCTCCGAGCGTTTGAGCGACACGCGGTTGCGGGCCGCGCCTCCGCCGCTGCGGAATTGCCTGAAGAGATTCCGAATGGATGCATTTTCTCGAATGAGCTGCTGGACGCGCTGCCTGTCCATCGCGTGGCGCTGGAAAATGGCGATCTGCGCGAAGTGTATGTCACGCTGCGCGGCGGGGAATTCGTCGAGCAGCTGGGGCCTTTGTCCACTGCGGAGATCGCCGAGTATTTCGGCGAGCAGGGGATCGCGCTCCTCGAAGGCCAGCAGGCAGAGGCAGGCCTCGCGGCATGCCGGTGGATCGAATCAGCGGGGCGGCGCCTCAGCAGGGGCTTCGTGCTCACGGTGGATTACGGCCGCGAGGCGCGGGAGCTCTACGATGAACATCACATGCGGGGCACGCTCCTCGCCTACGCCGGGCACCGTGCGGGAGAGGATTTCTACCGCGCGCCCGGCGAGCAGGACCTGACCGCGCATGTGAATTTCACGGCGCTCGATCTTTGGGGCCGGCGTGCGGGCCTCGCGCGCACAGGCCTCGCCACCCAATCGCATTTCCTGCTCGCCCTTGGCCGCGGAAACGGCTTTGCGGACTTGTACGATGAAGCCGCGACCGGAACCGACAAGCTCCGCGCGCGTCTGCTCTTCAAGAATTTGGTTCATCCGGAAGGGATGGGCGAGACGTTCGCAGTATTTGTCCAGCACAAAGGGATCGAAAATCCCCGCCTCGCCGGGCTCGACCCGCCGTAGTCTTTCGCGCTGTCCCCGCCCTACTTCGATGTTTGTCCCGCGTTGTCGCCCTGATACGGTTTACCGATGTACTTGGTCGCCTCAGCCTGCGCGCCGCCGGTATCGTCGCCGATCTGCTGCGCACGGCTGTATTCGTTCACCGCGCGCTCGCGCTGGCCGGTTACGTCGAAGATTTTCCCGAGGTACAGGTGGCTCCAGACCTCGACCCACTTGTAGCTCGGGTCGAGATCGCCATCCAGCGCGGATCGGAACGCATTCGCCGCCGCCTGCAGGTTTTTCTGGAAGAACATCGCCTCGCCCATCCGGAAGTGCGCGAGAGAATTGTTCGGCTGAATATCGAGCGCCCTCTGATACTCCTGAATGGCCTCGTAGAATTTTCCCTGCTCCGCCATGCTTTCGCCGCGTGCTACCGCGGCGCGCACGCGCAAGCGGGGGCTCGATTTCAACAGATTGTTATTCGGATCGAGCGTGATCCCGCCGGGCTTCGGCCTCCCGAAGGTGTCGATTTCGAACGGCGAACTGATCCCGGTGATCAGGATCGACTTGTATTCCGGATTTCCTTCCGTATCCACGCGGACTTCCACCGGCATGCGGAACGTTTCGAGGTCCTGCAGCACTTTGCCGACCACCTTGAAGCCCTTCGCAGTGCGATAGACGATGTAATCCATCTTGAACTCGGGGATGCCGGTGGAATTCAGCCACTGCGAGAAAAAGGCCGTCGCATTGAAAGCGGGCCGGTCGGCTGCGGGCGGCGGGACCTTCGTCTCGGTGAGTCTTTCGAAATCGCCGACGGTTGCCGGCTTGCCGTTGTACTTCGCGTAGAACTCGCGCAGCAGCGCCGCGAATGCATCCTTTCCCATTGTGCTCCGCAGCATGTGGAACACCATCGCGCCTTTGTTCACCACCACCGAGCGCCACTCCTCGGAGTACGGTTGCAGCCGCTGCGCCTGCGCGATCGGGGCGACGTCTTCGTACATCAGCGCGCCGACCGCGAAATCTTCCAATGCCCGGTGCATCCCGGCGACGCTGTCGAGCTGCTCGACGTAGAGGGCTTCGGAATAGCGCGCCAGCCCGGCGGAAATCCACGCATCCGAAGGCGTCGCCGGCGTTACCACATCGCCCCACCACTGGCCTGCTGCCAACTGCGCGAGCAAGCGGTCGTTCCCCTTGGGTGTCCACTGTCGCGCGCTGATCAGGAGCAAGCCCGGTGCGGAGAAGCCCTGCACGGTGCCATCCGGGACTTGCGCCACCGTCAGGTGTGGATCCGCCAGCGGGCCGAACTCCGATGAGTAGAATTCGACGATGCGCGCCAGCGACTGGCCGTAGGCAGCGGCCGTGCCCGTCTGCGTGGGCGGCGTGAACACCGACACTTCCATGCCTTCGCCGCGCACCGGAGAGAGCTGCAGGTTTCCTGCGACAAACGTCCCCACCGGCTCCTCCCGGTCGCAGGTAAATGTGTAGGCCACCTGCCCGGCAGCGCCTGGCGCGGTGGGCGGTACGACTGTCGGCGCGCTCGATTTGCCCGTACCGATGACGGCAAAAGTTTCCGGCGCAATGATCTTGAACGTCGCCGTGTAGCGGTTCGATGGAAAATCGGTCAGCGGAAACCAGCGCGCAGGCAGCAGGAGGTAGGCGCCGTTGCGGTTCAGTGCGCCGAAGCGGATTCCTTTCGCGGGGCTGTCTTCGTCGTTGTCGAGCGGCCCGACGTAGTTGAAGGTGAGCGTGATGTGCTGGCCCAGTTCGGCCGACTGCGTGAGAATCACTTTCAGCGTCAACGGCGTGTCCGCGTCTCGCTCAAAGGGCAGAGGTTTGCCGTCCGTGCCGACCACGCTGTTCACGTGCAGGTCGGGATGCAATTCGACCAGCACCTGCCGCGACCCTTCGCGGGCGGCGAATTCCACCTTCGCACTCGCGCTGATCGTCTGGTCATTGGGATGCAGAGTCGCTTCCACGTCGTAGTGAACTGCGCGGAACGGGGCGGGCCGGAACTGCTGGGCGGAGGCGGAGCAGGCGAGCGCGAACGTGAGCGCCAGCGCGCCCGCGAGGTGGCGCAAGGTTGTCAAAGGATCTCCTTCTGTGAATCTCTGCATTAAGTCCCAGCTTCCATTAAGATACCAAACTTGGGCCTGTCAGTTGCTTCCGCTTTCTGCAGGAAGCCAGCCTACAGCATCCGAGCGATGATGCCGGCCGCCCGCTCGATCGCGCCGCCCGGACCTAGCTTCGTGCGGACTTCCGCGAGATCCCGCTTCATCTGCTCGCGAATTCCCGGGGAACCGAGTATCCGGCGCGTCTCGGCTTCCACGGCGGCAGCAGAGAACTCGTCCTGAATCAGCTCGGGCACGATTTTCCGGCCGGCGATCAGATTCACCATCGCAAAAAATTGTGTCCGCACCAGCCAGCGGGCGATCATCGCCGTCGAGCGCGAGACGCGATAGACCACAACCATGGGCACACCAAGCAGCGCCGCTTCGACGGTGGCGGTGCCGCTCGAGATGATCGCGCACTCAGCAGCCGCCAGCGCATCGTAGGTTGCGCCTTCGACAACGCACATGGCCACCCCGCTGGCATCGCAGGCGCGCCGCAGGTCCGTCGCGAGGCCGGGTGCCGCCGCCAGGACAAACTGCGGCGACACGTCTTTGGCGAGCTTCCGGCATGCCTCGAGAATCGCGGGTAGATTGTGCCCAAGCTCCGCAGGCCGGCTGCCGGGCAGCACGGCGACAATGGGGCGGCCTGCGTCGAGGCTGTGCCGCGCGCAGAATTCCGCTCGCGAAAGGGAAGCGTGCACGGAATCCACCAGCGGGTGCCCGACGAAATCCACGGGGACGCCGGCGTCGCGGTAGATCTTTTCCTCGAACGGAAAAATCACGAGAATGCGCTCCACCCTGCGCCGGACCAGGTTGACGCGCCTCGGGCGCCACGCCCAAATCTGCGGGCCGATGAAATAGACGACTCGAATGCCATGATGGCGCAATTTCCGGGCCAGCCGCAGGTGCATCCCGGGCGAATCAAGCACGATGGCGAGCGCCGGCTTGCGGCGCGCGGATTCGCGCGTCAGCCGCCGCAAGGTTTGCCAGACCGCCGGCACTCGCTGCAGCACCTCGCTGATTCCCACAACGGCAACGTCGGAGGCATTCGCCAGCAGTTCGACGCCGGCTTCGCGCATTCGCGGCCCGCCCAGCCCGTAGAGATGAGCGCCCGTCTTCCGATGGAGCGCCTCGGCCAGTCGCGCCGCATACATGTCGCCCGAAGCCTCGCCCGCGGAAATCAGGATTTGCGGACCTTCGGGGGTTTTCATCAAGCGGCTCCAGACATTGGGCGAGCGGGAGTGGTTTCCACGTACCGGGATACGATCGGGACGCGCCTCAGCACGCACCGCTCCCGGCTTCAATCATCGGCAGGCAGGGGCGCGCCGCTGGCTTCTCCAGCCGGGATGGGCATTCGCAGCTCCTGCTCCTTGTATTGCAGTTGATACAGGCGGTAGTAGATGCCGCGCTGGCCGAGCAGTTCCTGATGCGAGCCCTGCTCGCGCAGGCGCCCCTTGTGGAAGACGAGAATTTGGTTCGCGTGTTGAATGGTGCTCAGGCGGTGCGCGATGACGATCGAGGTGCGGCCGCTGAGCAGCCGGTCCAGCGCTTCGCGGATCATCAGCTCCGTCTTCGTATCCACGCTCGACGTGGCCTCATCGAGAATCAGGAACTTGGGATTGTGCGCCAGGGCGCGCGCAAAACTCACCAGTTGCCGCTGGCCCACGGAGAATGTGGCGCCGCGCTCCGTCACCGGCGCTTCCGCGCCTCCGGGCAGCGTCGCCACAAACGGGGCCAGGCCCACCTCGCGAATCGCGTTTTCGACGGCGGCGCGGTCCACATGGTCGCTCCCGAGGCGGATATTGGATTCGAGTGTGCCGATGAACAGGAACGGGTCCTGCAGGACGATGCCGAAGAGCCTCCGCAGCTCTTGCAGGTTCATTTTGCGGATGTCCACGCCGTCCAGAAGAATTTGCCCGCGCTGGATGTCGTAGAAGCGCAGCAGGAGCTGGATGATCGTGGTCTTGCCAGCGCCCGTGTGGCCGACGATCGCGACGGTTTGGCCCGGCTCCACGCGGAACGAGACGTCGCGCAGCACCCAGTCATTTTCAGCCGGCTCCGCTCCGCCGGTGTAGGCGAACCATACGTTGCGAAATTCGATCTCGCCGCGCGGGTGCGTCAGCGGATGGGTCCGTGCCGGCGAAGTGATCGTCATCGGTTCATCGAGCAGCTTGAAGATGCGCTCGGAGGCAGCCATGGCCGTCTGTAGGATGTTGAATTTTTCGCTGAGATCCTGGATCGGCCGGAAGAAGCGCAGAGCGCATTGCATGAAAAGGATGAGCGTCCCCAGCGTCACCGTTCCCAGAAAAACGCCGCGCCCGCCGAACCAGTACAACAGTGCGATCGCGCCGATGCTCAGGGATTCAACTGCCGGGTAGAAAAGCGCGAACGCATTGATGGCGTCCTTGTACGCATCCATGTGCACACGGTTCAGCTCGGCGAATTGTTCCTGCGACCTCCGCTCGCGGTTGAAAAGCTGCACCACTGCCATGCCGCTGATGTGCTCCTGCAGGAATGCGTTGATCTTCGCGATGGCGGTGCGGATGCGGCGATTGGCGTCCCGCACCGAATTGCGGAACAGTATCGTGACCAGGCCCATGCAAGGGACCACTGCGAGCGTCACCAGGGCAAGCTTCCATTGAATCAGCAAGAGTGCGACGGCGAAAAAGACCAGAAGGAACACATCATTCAACATCGCCACCACGCCGGAAGAAAACAGATCGTTGAGCGCGTCCACGTCGGTCGTCACGCGGGTGACCAGACGCCCCACCGGGGAGCGGTCGAAGAAGCGCATCGGGAGGCGCTGCAGATGAGAGAAGATCTCTTTCCGGAGGTCGTACATCGTGTCCTGGCCCACGCGCTGCATCACGCGGACCTGGATGTACTGCAGCAGGAATCCGAAGATGAGCGCGAGCAGAAAGCCGCCGGTTACCCAGAGGAGCCCGCGCATCCCGGCCTTGAATACGAGCTGTCCGCGCGTCACCGGCACGAGGAAGCGGTCCACGGCGATTTGGAAAAGTTTTGGCCCGGCAAACTCGAGCGGCGTGATCGCCACGGTCAGAGCCAGCGCGAAAAAGACGCTCCACTTGTACGGCCGCATGTACTGCATCAGCCGCCGCGTCAGCCGCGAGTCATATACCTTTCCTAAGGCTTCTTCTTCGCGATGGTCGCTCATGCTCGTTCCAGTTCTTCTTCGAGCAACTGCTTCTGGTACAGATCCGCGTAATAGCCGCCGCGCGCGAGCAGTTCATCGTGCGTGCCGCGCTCGACCAGGCGTCCTTCCCGCAGGACCACGATCTGGTCCGCGTTCTTCACCGTCGAGCAGCGATGCGAGATGAGGATCGTCGTGCGATGGCGCATCACATCCTTCAGCCGGCGCAGGATCTTCTCTTCGGTCTCGGTGTCCACGCTCGATAGCGCGTCGTCGAGGATCAGGATTCTCGGATCGCGAATTACCGCGCGGGCCAGCGCCGTCCGCTGCTTCTGGCCGCCGGAAAGCGTGATGCCGCGCTCGCCTACGATCGTCCCGAATTTCTTGGGAAACCCTTCGATGTCGTCGTAAATGCTGGAAATCTGCGCCGCCTCGGCGATGCGCTCCGGCGCTGATCCGTTGACCCCGAACGCGATATTCTCGCCGATCGTCTCGCTGAACAGAAACGTATCCTGCGGGACCAGGCCGATGGCGCGCCGCAGGTTCGCGAGCGGCCATTCGCGGATGGGCCGCCCATCGAGGAGCAAGGTTCCCGGCGGCGCTTCCCAGAGCCGGGCCACCAGTGCCGCCAGCGTGGATTTTCCGCTTCCCGTCGGGCCCACTACCGCGAGCGTCGAGCCCGCCGGAACGCGCAGCGTAATGTTCTTCAGGACCGGCTCCGGTCCGGAACCGTTGTTGCTCGTCGCTGTGGGGTAGGTAAAGGTCAGATCGCGGAATTCGATCGCGCCGCGGATTCCCCCGTCATCCGATCCGGCTCCGTCGCCGCCGGGAAGTTGCTTCGCCCATGTCGGCGAGATGGCTGCGTCGTTGATGTTGGGTTCGGCATGGAGAATGTAATTTAGCCGTCCCATCGAAGCGGCGCCGCGCTGAAAGATATTCGTCACCCAGCCGAGCGCGATCATCGGCCAGATAAGTTGGCCGAGGTAGGAATAGAACGCCCACAATCCGCCGAGGGATAGGTGTCCCTGCATCATCAATCGGCCGCCTTGCCAGAGCACGATCAAGAAGGTCGTGCCGATCAGCGTCTGGAGCGATGGCATGAACATGCTCCAGGTGGCGATCAGCTTGATGTTGCGCGCCACGTACTCGCGGTTCGGAGCCTCAAAGCCCCGAATCTCCGCGTCTTCCTGCGCGTACGCGCGGATGACCCGCACGCCGGAAAGATTCTCCTGCGCTTTGGCGGAAAGGGTTGCCAGCGCCGCCTGAATCTTTTCGTAGAGCTGGTGAATCACCTGGCCGAAGTAGCGCACGGCGAAGGCGACGAGGGGAACCGGCAACAGGACCCAGAGCGTCAGGATCGTCGAAATCTTGAGCATCAGCGCGACGGCGAGAATCATCGTCACGATCGTCGTGGCGCTGTACATGATCCCGGGCCCCAGCACCATCCGCACCGCATTCAAATCGTTCGTGGCACGCGACATCAGTTCTCCCGTGGGATTGCGCACGTAGAACTCCGGTTCGAGCTTTAGCAGCTGAGTGAGCACGTCGTTGCGCAAGTCGTATTCGATGTCGCGGGAGACGCCGATCAGGATCCAGCGTGTCCAGTAGGAGAAAACGCCTTTCACCGCCACGACGGCAACAAGCACGAGGCAGAAAATTCCCAGGGTATGGCTGCTCCAGGGCTGGTAGTAGCGGAAGAGTGGCTCCAGGACACGCCGCGTAAAGCCTTGAATATTTGTGAGGGGCTCGGGCGTGCGGGCCAGGCAGTCGGTGATCGCCCCCATGATCAACGGGACGAAGTTACCCACGATTCCCATCGCGAGAAGGACGAGCAGCCCCAGAATCGTGCTGCCTTTGTACTTGCGCAGGTAGGGCACAAGGCCGCGCAACTGTTTCCACGCGGAAACGCGCGGCTTTTTTGCGCGTGAAGCGGTGACGGTTTGTGCGGTGGCGCTCATCGGTGCAATTGCATCTCCGGTGTTTCGAGTGCGGGCACTTCGCCCAGAAATTGCTGAAAGCTCGGATCGAGCGACTGGTACCGCTTGGCCTTCGAACTCCAGCGTACGCCGATGGTTTGGATGTGGCCGCCGGCGGGCGGTTGCAACGGCGTGAAATACATCACCAGCCCCGTGTCGGGATGCTGCTCATATTGCAGCCGCCAGCCGTTCACGGGCGCGAGCGGCGTGCCTCCCAGATACCCTTTCGGATTCTTCAAATGTTCGTCGCAGCGGAACACTTCCTTCCAGGTTCCTCCGTCCTGCTCCACCACCACCGCGCGCGTGAAGAGGATGCCGGGCACCATGCCTTGCGGCGTCGTCTTCAAGCGATTGATCGCGAGCAACTCCTGAGCGCCGTTGTGTGCCAGGTCGCCGTACACTAACACCTCGGTCTCCGACCCCAGCGAGCTCTCCGCGACTTGCTGAATCGCGGGCGGGATCGCCGGTGCCGCCGGTTTTGTCTCCGCGGGCGGCGCTTCGGTTTTGGACGAGCCTCCGCACGAAGCCAGCGCGAGTGCGCACAAGACCGCCGCGATGAACAGTTTTCGGCTCACTCTTGTCAGAGGCTCGGGAATGCCAGCGTGATTTCCACCACGCGGCCGCTTCCGCGGTCGCACACCACTTCCATCACCTGCGGCACGTCGGAGCCAGCCCAGTCAAACGCGTAAAACAGTAATTCTAACTCGCGCCGGCCCAGTACGGAAGGGCTGCTGGAACTCGGCGGGCCGCAGAGTTCCACCACCTTCTGCCGCGTGTCACCCAACCCCAGCCCGTGTTCGGTCTTCCAGGGCCCGCCCCTCACCGCGTCCGCCGCCAAGTCTTTGCATTCGCCACCGGGCAGCCCCGAAAGCGTCAGGGTTTGGACAACGCCGTGATCGTCTGCTTCCACTCGCAGTGAGGCGTTGCGGCACGCGTCTTCCCAGGTCAAGACCTTTCTATCGGTGGGAGAAACCTCGAAGCGCCGGGCGCCATACATCGTACGGGCTCCCGTCAGCGTGTCGCGCCCGGGGCGAAGCCTCCCAATCGTCAGCTCGTTCGCCCTCTTCGCTGGGACTGCATAGTGCCGCGCTGCGCCCACGGGCAGCAGCGTCGCCAGCACGCTAACGCACAGCCAGGATGGCTTCCAGGCGCGCTTCAAGATTCTCTTCTCCCTCCGACCACAATCCAAATCGCTCCAGCGCCACCGCCGCTTCCACCTGCGCCACCCAGTGAAACAGCTTCCGGATGTTCTCGCGCGTCTTCTCGTGGTAGGTGCGCAAATTCTCCGGCCGCGTCATCCGTTCCAAGAACTCTTGCTCTGCCGGATCGTCGGTCGAAATCATGCGCGGCTCGCGCACGGCGAGGATTCCCGCGTGCCCGGTAAAGAGATGTTCGAAGCCGACGTCCACCTGCAAATGCCCGGTCTCGCGCCAGGCTCCTTCATCGTATTCTTCGCCGCAGCAGAAGATATCGAGTGGCTGCGGCTGCAGTTGCCACCGGCCGGTGGACGGCTCGAACGACCACAAATCCCAGTGCGCGCGAATCTCGCATGCCGAATCGGCGTGCCAGGGTTCGCTCACGAGTTCCTTGATCTCTGCAGGCCCCGCCGGCAGCGAACGAAGGTCGTGCTCCATCAGCGGTACCTCGGCGGGCGAGACGGCGCGCACCGTCAATTGCGTAAGCCCGGGATACGCAGCAGAGCAGGGAACCGTACCCAGGAATCTTTCAAACTGTCCGAGCAGGCCGGCTTCGGTGCCATCCCTCAGCCAGAAGCTCGCACTCGCGCGATTCGCCATCCCCGCATTATACCGGGTCTCGTCCCGCGGGCCGAATGGCGGGCCTATTTTTTTTGATCGGGGGGATTCGTTCCCGGGGAAAGCTCCGACGACAGGCCCAGCAGCCGCTGGCGCAGCGTTTCCCCGAGGCCGGCGAACACCTGCGAGCAGGATTCGCGCAGCCGGATTTCGGCTGCCGCGGCCAGCGATTCGAGCACGCCCTGCGAATGTTGCGCCAGCGTCGCTGCCGACGCCAGCAGCCAGCTGTTCGAAGCGTTCTCGAGCCGCAACTTGTAGTGTTCAACGGCCCCGTTGGTGACGCGCGAAAGTTCTTCCAGCCATTCCTGCTTTTGCGCGTCTCCTTCGCTTCGCCAGCCGTCGAGCAGCGGGACAAGTTGCGATTCGAGTCGTTCGCGCGCCCCCTGGACACCTTCATCAATTCGCTCGATCAGCGCGCGCTGGAATTCATGGATGGCCGCTTCGCCCGCCTGGCTGCTCGACCGGCGGAATTGGTCAAGGTCCGCCAAAGCCATCCGGTGCAGCTCGTCCGAGAAGGAGGCCGCGGTCGTTTCCGCCGCCTGTCCCATCCGCTTGTGGCTGTCTTCCACGGTCTCTTTGGCCGCATCTTCCAGCAAGCCCTTCGAATGCTCGACGTAGCTCCGGCTGTAATGGTCGAGCTCCGACGCGAAAAGCCTCGACACTTCGCCGGCGCGCTCGCGCATCCCGGTGGACGCCTGGTCGAGCGCCTTTTCCATCGAGGCCTGCATGCTCGTCTGCGTTTTCTTCTGATACCAGTCGGAGGCTTTGAGCAGCGCTTCAAAGGCCGTGTGCGTTGCGTCCGTACTCTTCTCGTCCAGCTCCTGCTCTGCTTTCTCGAGCGACGCACGGCAGGTACGCTCGAATTCAGCCGGAAGCTGTGCGGCGCGCTCCTGAAACTGCCGCAGCGATTCGCATAACGCTTCCTCGGACGCCGCCGCAATGCGTTTCCGCATCTCGCGGATGTTTTGTTCCGCATGCTGGCCCGCTGCGCCGAGCTCGGCGGCGGCCGATTGGGCGCGTTCGATCTCGGGTACGAGTTGTTGTTGCACCTGCCCGGTGAACTCGGCGAGCGCTCGCTGCGCCGCTGCGTCAAGCGCCGGTTCGAGCTGCTTCGCCCGTTCGTCGAAAAGCTCCTGCGTGCGACGCTCGACCACTTCTCTCTGTTCGGCGAGTAACGCGTCTAGTTTCTGCCGGGCATCCGCCACGGCAGATTCCGCTGCCGCTCCCAGCATGGCCGCTGAATCCGACGCGCCCGCCGTCGCCTTCTCAAGTGCCGACGCGGATTCTTCCGCACGCTTGCGTTCCGCTTCCAGCTCGCTGTGGATCCTCTGGAGGGCTGTTTGTGTCTCGGAGGTCAGCCGCTCGTGCGCCTGCGACAGGATCGCTTGCGCCTGCTCCACAGCTGCCCGGCGCTCCGATTCCAGGCCCGCCCGGAGTGACTCGGCGATCTTCCGTGCCTGCGCGTTGATTTGGTCGCGCGCCTGCGCGGCGGTGCTTTGCACCTGGTCTGCGGCGCTGCGCCGCTCGGCATCGACCCCGGCGTGCAGAGCCGCGGAGGCTTGCGAGTTCTCTGCCGGAACCGCTTGCTCCGGCCGCACGCTCTTTGCAAGAACCGCACCCAATCGCCTCTCCGCTTCAGCGAGATGGCGTGCGAGCCTCTCCTGAATCTCGCGGTCGAGAGCTTCCACGTCGAGCGAAGGGGTCCTGGCTTCGTCGGCAGGCGTCCCTCGGGCCGAGAGCTGTTCCAAAACCTTCTTCACTGCGGATTCCGCAGCCCGGGAGGCAATTAATTCTGCCTGGTGTTCGAAGTTGTGGAGGGACTCCGCTGTCGCTTTGGCGAGCGCCGATTCCAGGGCGCGTTCGGCGCTTTCCTGAATCTTCGAGTCAAGCTGCTCGCGCGCCGCCTTCGTCGCCTGCGTGACTGCCGTAATCGCCTGTTCGTGGACGGATTGTTGCAGGCTCTGCTTCGCCTCCGCCACAAATCGCGCCATCTGCCGCGCCAACGTCATCGTGAGCTGCGCCGTGAGCGGGGCAGGCACGACTCGGATCTTTTCTTCCGACGCAAGCGTGCTCGGGGCTGCCAAACCCGGCGGCACGGGTGCGGGCTGTTCCACCGGGGCGAAAGCCACCGGCCATGACTCGTCTCGTATTATTTTTGCGGGCGCCGGATGAGGGGAATTCTGAATCGCCGGAGACGGGATCTCGGCAACCGCTTCCTCGGGCCACGGAAACCAATCATCGGGAGGGAAGGCGACTCCCCAGAAGTTGCCGGGGACCTCCAGTTCGACCCCCATCTGAAATAGCTCTCGCACCGTCCGCGGCCGCTGGACCCAGACAACGCGCCCCTTCGCCACGCGCGGCTGCTCCGCTTCACCGCGAAGAATCTCGAGAGTCAGCGGCGTGTTTTTCGGGACGTAGTGCTTCGACTGGTAGCGGCAGCCGTGGCAACTAATGATCAACGTGGACGTGCGTTCTTTGAACGCCTGGCCCAGGGCGTCTACGCCTAAAACCGTGAGCGGAATAGACTGCACGACGCGCGTGCTGCGCCGCCTCTGCAGTCCCGGATCGCTATTGAGAGAAGACTCGACCACAACGTCCCCCCAGAGGAATTTCTAAGCTTAGCATTCGATCAGAAGAGGAACACGCGCCTGTAAGCGTTGCTGCGAAAGGGTTACTTCCCGGCTTCCCATCAAGCCCCCAGCTAGGGTGGCGCCGCAGCCCGGTGGGAGCGCCCCAGAATCGCATCCTTGATTTCCTTCGCCACCCACAGCGGCCCTACCAGGAAATACACCGGCCCCTGGAAAAAGGCCGGCTGATTCCCTTCGATTCGATGCCCGAGAAAAAGCAAGATCCATCCCAAAACAAACAGCGCCAGTCCCAGTTTCCATCGCAGCATCACGAACAGGATCACACTCACAAAAAGAATCGGGATCCCGACTCCATGCAGCGCCTTATTCCACGCATTCGAATGCTCGTGGTCGTACTGCGCCAGGTAACGAGTAAGTCCGGCCATCGTCAGCCTCCTTCGCCGGCCTTGCGGCGAGGCTTCGCGTTGTATACGCCCGGCAAAGAGAACACGCAAGTTCTGGCATGAACCGATAACTTTACAGCTCGCGGCGGCCTTCGAGGGACTTCAGCATCGTCACTTCATCGGCGTATTCCAGGTCGGAGCCAACCGGGATGCCCATGGCGATGCGCGTCACGCGCACTCCCAGCGGCTTGATCAGTTTCGAGAGGTACATCGCGGTGGCTTCGCCTTCGGCCGTGGGATTCGTCGCGATGATAATCTCTTCCACCGTGCCACCCTTCAGCCGCTCGATCAGGTTCTTGATTTTCAGTTGTTCCGGTCCGATGCCTTGTAACGGTGCGAGCGCGCCGCCGAGGCAGTGATAGAGGCCGCTGTACATCCGCGTCCTTTCAATCGCGGAAATATTCGCCGCCTCTTCCACCACGCAGATCGTCTTCCGGCTGCGCGTGGGGCCGGTGCAGTAGAGGCAGGGATCGGTATCAGTGATGTTGTTGCACACGGAGCATTCCCGGATTTTCTCTTTGGCGTCCCGGATGGCGTCGGCGAGCGCGATGGCCTGTTCGCGGTCTTCCCGCAAAATAAAAAACGCGAGCCTTTGCGCTGTCTTCTGCCCGATGCCGGGCAGGCGCTTCAGTTCGTCGATCAGTCTCGCAATCGGCTGGGCAAAATCAGGCATGGACTTTCCGGAGTGAACGCAAACGGAACAGGCCGCCGGGCAGGGGCCGCATGCAGAAAGGACTCGTCCGCGGAGCCGTCAAGGTCAGAAGAGCCCGGGAAGCTTCAGCCCCGCCACGCCGAGCGTGCTGGTGATGTCCTTCACCTGGGTGGCGAGCACTTCATCCACGCGCCGGGAAGCTTCGTTCACGGCCGCGAGAACCAGGTCGGCAAGCATCTCGTGGTCCCGGCCTTTGAACACCTCGGGGTCGATGCGAACCTCGGTGACCTGTTTCTGCCCGTTCATCTTGATGGCCACCATCCCGCCCCCGGTCGAGGCTTCCACGCTAACTTCGCTCAACTGCTTTTCCAGGCGCTCTTGCGCCTGCCGGAACTGCGCGAGCATTTGCTGCAAGGCCTTGACTTCCATCGGCTACTCCTCGTTCCGGCGTTTCACGTCTGAAATCCGGCCGCCGAAGCGCTCGAGCATCGCGCGCACGATCGGATCTTCCTCGAATCGGGCGCGCAGTTCGTTGCCGAGTCCCATCCCCGACCGACTACTGTCAAGTTTAACACACACACGCAGCGGCTCGCCTACCACCTGGCTCAGCACGGTGCGCAACTTCTCCATAGGGTCGCGGGCCTGCAGCATTTCCGCGAGCGCGCGATTTTCCGGCGGAAAGTAGAGCCGCATCTCACCGCCGTCGAACTCCCATTTCGTCACGTGCTCGACGAGCGACCACAGAAACTTTTGCTGGCCCTGAAGCGCCGCCTTGATCGCTTCCACCTGCGCCGCGGCCAGGCCGCTTGTCGCCGCTTCCGCGGCTTTCGCCACAATGCGGGGAGGGGAAGCCGGAATCGGCCCGGAGTTTGCCGGCGCGGCAGGCGCCAGCTTGGCGGAGGGTGTTGGTCTGGAAGCAGAGGAAGCGAAGGACGAAGGAGCCGTGATCGAGGCGCCCGCGGCCGTCGAAGCGGCTTTCGCCATCGGCGGCGCCGAAGAAGCAGGCCGCGTGGCTGCAGGTCTTGCCGGCGCTTCGCCGCGCAATTCCGCCAGCACCTCTTCGAGTGGCGCGAGCCGCGCCGCATTGACCAGCTTTAATAGCCCCATCTCCATGTGCAGCCGCGGGTCCGGCTTGCGGCGCACATCGTCATCGGTGTGCAGCAGAATCTGGAAGTAGCGCGTCAGATCCTCTTCGCTGAAACGCGCGGCCTGTTCTGCGAGACGCGGGCGCTCGTCCTTCGGCGCCGCAACAAGTTCGGATTTGGCGCCGCAAACGCGCGCGACGAGCAGGTTACGGAAATGGCGGATCGCCTCGCGGCAGAAATGCTGGAGATTCTGCCCGTCGGCGATGAGCTTGTGAACCAGCGAAAGGGCGCGCTCGGCCGATTGTTCGGAAATGGCTTCGACGAGGTCGTCCAGCACGTCTTCGGCCACCACGCCCAGCAATTCACGCACCTGCGCGTCTGCGATCGTGTCGCCGCAATACGCCATCGCTTGTTCAAGAAGCGACAGCGCGTCGCGCAGGCTTCCTTCGGCCGCGCGCGCCAGCACCGCCACGGCGCCCGGCTCGATTTTCAGATTTTCTTCTTTCGCGATGTGTTCGAGCGCGCCGGCAATTTCCGCGAACGAGAGCGTACGAAATTGAAAGAGCTGCGCCCGCGATTTGATCGTGTCCTCCAGATCTTCCGGCTGCGTGGTCGCGAGCACGAACACGACGCGGTCCGGAGGCTCTTCCAGGGTTTTCAGCAGGGCGTTCGAGGCTTCGGGCGTGAGTTGGTGCGCTTCGTCGAGGATGACGACCTTGTAGCGGCCGCCTGCGGCAACGTATCGCACCATCTCGCGCAACTCGCGGATCTGGTCAATGCCCCGGTTCGAGGCCGCGTCGATTTCGAGAACGTCCAGCGAGCTGCCGGCGGTGATTTCGCGGCAAGAATCGCATACATTGCACGGCGTCGCCGTCGGGCCTTTCGCGCAGTTCAGCGCTTTGGCAAGGATGCGCGCGGTCGTCGTCTTGCCCACGCCGCGGACCCCGGAAAAAATATACGCGTGCGCGACGCGATCCGACTGAATAGCGTTTTCGAGGGTTTGTGTGACGTGCCGCTGGCCAACAACCTCGCCAAACGTTTGCGGCCGCCATTTCCGCGCGATTACCTGGTAGCTCATGCGTTGGGTCGGGCTGCTCCGCGCGTCGTGCGATGAGAGGAACTTCGGGTACTCCGCGGCACACGAAGCTGACCCGTTACCGTTGCTCCCTTCCGGGCCTGGCGGGGTTCACAGGGAATCGTTGCACAGAGCCCGAAGTTCCACGCATCGGCAGGAATCCACGCGAACCATCGCGCGTCCCCTGCACGCCGCAGCATAGCATACCGCTGCGCGGTGCGGTACCGAGCGCCGGTACGGGCTGAGACAAGTCAGTTGACACCGTGCAGGGCAGCCAGCAGAAAGTTAGGTTGCGTGCAGGACGGAGTCAGCGATACCGCTGCTACCAGCGAATATCGACGAGAAGAGGATGGATCCACGTTACGCCTTCGAGGAACTCGTCAGTCTTTGGTTTGACTCTTGACCGCCGTTTTCGCCCGGTGGCGATTTGGAACAATTTCGCTTGATTTCGGTACAGCCTTTTTCCGCGGCAAGGTATCTTATGGCCCGGGTGATTCCTCCGCACCCGACCGCGGCGCCAGCGGCGGCTCCCCGAGACAGAGCACATCCTTCTGTGTTCACAGAAGGCTAAGCCCTTCGGTCCAAACAATCGTGATCGCCGGGCGCGCCCCTGCCAGACGGCAGGGGGCAGGGAGGAACGAATGAAACGTCTGATCGTTATTTGCGCCGCGGTGTCGCTCGCACTTTTCTTCACCCCGGCGGTTCAAGCCCAATCCAATCAACTCATGCAGGGCACGCAGGTCAAGCTCTTGTTGCTCAACGGGCTCAGCACCAGCGTGGCTCGCGACGGCGATCCCTTTACCGCCGTCGTCGCCGAGCCGGTGTTCCTCGGCAACCAGATCGTCTTGCCGGCCGGAGCGAAAGTTCACGGCCAGGTGGGCAGCATCGTGCGGCCGAAGCGCTTTTCGATTTTCCGCGGCCAGGCGGCGATGAGCCTGCAGTTCCGCTCGATCGAAGTGGACGGCCGCGAAATTCCCGCGCAGATGAGCATCCTCTCAATCTATCGAGGCTCGGCGGATGGGAATAAGACTCGCAAAGACGTCCACACGGTGGAAGGCGTGGTCGTGGAAGCCAGACGAGACATCAAAGCTGACGTCGCCGATGTCGGCATCGGCACTGCCGGAGGCTCCGTCGTCGGCGTGGTGTTCAGCCACGTCCTCCGCGGCACCGTGATCGGGCTGGTTGGCGGCACCGCGTACATCATGGAGAAGAAGGGCAAAGACGTCGAACTGCCTGCGCAAACCGGATTACTTGTGCGGATGGATTCGACGGTCGCCCTTCCCACAGTCACGGCGCAAGCGAACCTGCGCTCAACGCCCGAAGGAAGATAAGCAGCAGCGACGGCCCGCGTCCGGCTCGGGCGCGGAAAGTTGTTTCTCGCTTGTTCGACGAAGCTTTGCAAGCAGGGTCGGTGAGGAGCGGCGCGCCGTTTGTTTCTGGGGACGACGCGCCGCCATTGGCAGGTGCAAGTGCGGATTCAAGCAACCGGGGTCAGTTGCTGTGTCAGCGGAGGGAAGGCAATACACCAAAGATTTTCCGGCTGCAGTTTCGCCGCTCCCAGAACCCACCCATGGTCCTCCTTCTCAAGTCGCGCCACCTGAAACAGAAGTGGCCGGTCCGGCAGGCTCTGTTGTGAGTTTCGGCTCACCAGTTTGATCGCTACCACCGCTCCGCGCGCAATCTCAGTGTTCATGTGAAATCGGCAGCCATTCGCGCTGACGTCGGATGTCTTCGTGCGCTCGGTGAAGAAGCGCCCGCGCCGGTCGAACCCTGAAACTTCGATGGGGAATACGAGCGGGATTCGCCTTTCGCGGCGCCGGTCGCGGCTCGCCTCTGCGCTCAACGATTCCCAATCCGTGACGGTCTCCATCGCTGGCCTCCCTCGCTGCCGATAAGTCATGCAAGCAAAAGGCCGCGGCGGCCTACTGCTACTTCGCTGATTTATAAGACGTTTGATTTTGGCCTTCCAAGAGGGGACGACGCCCTCTGAAACGTTGTTCGCAGGTGAAACAACGAGCAGGCAGACTACGCGGCGGTCTTCCCGGGGTTGCGCCTTTGGGCGCGCTTGAGATAGCGATACAGGCTGGTCCGGCCAATGCCGAGGATTTGCGACGCACGCACGCGGTTGCCGCTGCACATCTCGAGTACCCTTTGGATATGCATCCGGCGCACTTCTTCCAGCGGCAGCGGGCGCCACGGCTCCTCGTTGCGGCTCGAGCGGCCGCTGGGCTTCTGGATATGCTCGGGGAGGTCTTGCACGTCAATGAAGTCGGACGTCGCGGTGATCGCAGCGCTGGAGATCACGTTCTCGAGTTCACGTACGTTGCCGGGCCAATCGTGCTGGAGCAGCACGGCCTGCGCGCGCCGCGTCAATCCGTGGAAGGTCTTGTCGTAGGCGGCGCTGTACTTTTTCAAAAAATACTGCACCAGGATCGGGATGTCATCCAGGCGCTCGCTTAGGCTGGGGATGCGGATTTCGATGGTGGTCAACCGGTAGAAAAGATCCTCGCGGAAGCGCCCGGCAAGCACCTCGGCGCGCAGGTCTCGATTCGTTGCCGCGATGATGCGCACGTCCACGGTTTTCACTTCCGGCGCGCCGACGCGCTGGATCTCGCGATTCTGGATCACTCGCAACAGCTTCGCCTGCATCGCCAGAGACGTTTCGCTCACTTCGTCGAGAAACACCGTGCCGCCGTTCGCGTATTCAAACAGCCCCGCCCGCGTGTCCGTCGCCCCCGTGAACGCTCCGCGCACATGGCCGAAAAGCTGGCTCTCCAGCAGCGTGTCGACCATCGCCGAGCAGTTGCATATGGCAAAGCGCTGTTGAGCGACGGGGCTCATCTGATGCAGAGCCCGCGCGACGAGCTCTTTTCCCGAGCCGGTCGGCCCGGACAGCAGCACCGTCGTGTAGTGTTTCGACACTTTGCGCGCGAGATCGAGAACCTCCAACATCACCGGGCTCTTTCCCACGATCCCGTGGAATTCCAGGTTTGGCAGGAGCTGTTCTTCGAGTGTCCGAATGTGCTTTCGCTGCGTGAACAATTCGGCGAGTTCATCCAGCGCCTTCATCAGCCGTCCGAAATCCAGCGGCTTGCAAAGATAGTCGTAGGCGCCACGCTTCACCGCCTCGATGGCGGAATCCACCGAGTAGAAGCCTGTGATCAGGAGAACGTAAACGCCCGGATCGTTCTGCAGCGTCTTGTCGAGAAATGTGAGCCCGTCCATCTCGGGCATTTTCATGTCCACGAGCACGGCACGGCAGAGGCCGGCGCGAATCTGTTGCAGCGCCTCGACCGGGCTTGTGGTGCCTACGGCGGGGAATCCTGCCCGTTCCAGCCGCGTGCGGGTCAGCTCCACCACGTCTGCCTCGTCATCCACCACGCAGAGGGGCAGGTTCTTGCGTGCCAGAATGGCCAGCGGCTCTTCAGTGGCGACAGTCATCTTCTCTTGATGCAAGCAAGACCTTTGCCAGAGAGGAAAAGAGATGCTGCCTCGCGTATTCGTGCAACCTGAATTCGACCATAATAGATGGAGAGAAATGAGCTAAGACTCTTGGGACCAACCAGTTATTCCGTATTTCCCAGATTGGACGGGTTGGCATAGCGGAACAGCAGTGACAAAGGGTTTGTTGCGGAACGCGCCTGACCAGTTCCAATCTGGCAATTCGCTACCGAACCCGGACTCCAACTCTGGAGGATACGGATCAGCGCAGAGTCTAACCTGTGGCTCGTTCAACCTTTTTCGGGCGCCTGCGGTCGGTTCAATTCAACAGAACTGTCGCCTCACCAGCAAGGGCAGAAATCTCTCCCGAATTCTGCAGATGGCTCTTCGGGTGCAAGCGCACCAGCGAGACTTCGCAAAAGCCCCGCCCGTCCGGCTTCCCGATTCTCTCGGCTTGGTACGCGATCGGGAAATTGTTCAATGCCTCCAGGGGATGAGAGAGGCGGACGAACACGATCGCCCCTTCATCAATCTGGCTGCGCAGAGTGATCTTCTTTCCGTGCACCGGATCCCAGGTGAGAATCGTCTTTTCCACGAAGAATTCTTCGGAAATATCCCAGCCGGATGCTTCGACTCGGTAACTCCCGTCGTTCGCGATTTCCGTGATCATGGTTCCTGCCTCTACCCGGATCAGGCAGGTGGCATGCCAAACAGTTCTGCGCCCGCAAACATTCCAATTGCATGACTTAGTCGTGCAGGTTCGCCCGAGGCGCGATGTGCCACCGCACAAAACAATACAAGTGTGCGCTTTTGAATCACCGGCTGAACATGCCCGCGGGCAAACGAAGATTAGCCGTAACCTGCCCCGGGGTAGAGGATATTTAACGCAACGAGGAAGATGACTCGGAATACCTTGCCGTAAAGAGTCCACGCCAATAGAAGACCGATCAGGCCGAACCGTTGGGTGGCCTCCAGAAAGCGCAGGCCGGTTGCCTCGTTCATCAGCAGCGTGATGCCAGTGCGTCCGTCAAGCGGAGGCACCGGAAGCAGATTGAACGTCCCCAGCACAAGGTTGAGGACGAAAAGAATGCTCAGCAGCGTCGCGGCAAAGCCGGCGCCGCTGCCCGTGGCCGCTTCCGTCACTTTGGTGAACGAGGCCGATGCCGGGGCGTGAAACGCACCCAGCAGGATTCCGGCGCGGATCGAAATCCCGGCGAGCACGACCAGCGCAAAATTCGCCGCCGGACCCGCCAGCGCCATCCACGCCGCGCGCCGCGGATATCGTTGCTGCCACGCGGGGTCGTAAGGCGCGCTGGCCCATCCGATCATCCATCCGCCCCACAGAAAGGAGACGATCGGGACGACGATCGTGCCGATCGGCTCGCGACGCATGTGCGGGATCGGATTCAGCGTCACCTGCCCGCTGTGGAACGCCGTCAAATCACCGCCCAGTTTCGCCGCCAGGGCATGCGCGCCTTCATGGCACGTCGTGGAAAATAGAAAGACGACGTACCACAGGGCGCCGAGCACGAGTTGGTCCGCACTGAGATGCATGATGCGGCTAGCCTATGAACTTTCCTCCCGCGAAGCAAGACCGTCACGGAGATTTGTCGGAGGCTCCCTCCTCCCAAATCTGCTTGACAGCTTTGCACCTCAGTACTAGTCTCGCATCCTTGGCTTCTGGTTTCTCCCCGCAGACCAGGAGAAGCAGGAGGGGTGTGGTGGCATCCTCACACAATTCGAAGGGCAGTCAGGCGGCGGAGGCCGAACGGGAGCTAGACGCTCTTTTGCGCCGGGCGGAAGAGTTCTTCAAGTCCCGCAAGCCTCAAGCCGCTAAAGTGGACGATTCCTCGCGGAAGAAGGGCGCCTCAGCCGCCTAGTCACTTGCATCGAATTGGCTCCGGGGCCTGGACTCGAACCAGGATAGCCAGATCCAAAGTCTGGAGTGCTACCGATTGCACCACCCCGGAGTGGCCGTTCGAAAGTGTACCAGACCGTCCGGTTTTTTGTCCCGCGGTTACCCTCCTTGGGAACGAATCCTGACTCAGCAATTTGCCGCTCCGCTCCCAATCTGATAGCCTTTCCACACGCGATCGTCGAGGAGAGGTGTCCGAGCGGTTTAAGGAGCACGCTTGGAAAGCGTGTGTCGGGGAAACTCGACCGTGGGTTCGAATCCCACCCTCTCCGCCATCCAGTCTGCCTAATTGGCTTCTCCGCACCATCGAGCACAACAAAGGGCAAATCTTCGGCGAAATCCGCGTTGTATGCGCGCAACCGGACTGCGGAGAATCGGTTTTCTCGTCATCAGACTCAATCAGCTAGAGTTTTCTCTGGGATCTGGTCCCGCAGTCCGGTTTCATGCACGACGGAGTCGTTTCTACCTTCCTGCCGACGGAAGATCCAACCGCGCTGGATTGCGTCAGCCAGGCGGACTGGGCGTCCTTGCCAGAAATCGGCGGGGTGAATGGTTTGCCGCGGTCCTTGCTGCATTCACAGGCTGTCCTTCGCCAAAATGCTATCCAGGCTGGAAACGGGAAATTCCGGGGCGGATATAGGTTTGCGAAGTAGGATGGTCGCGGTCATTGCGTGAAACGAGAGGACGCCGGAACTGCTGGAGGGCCGCGTGGACAAACTTCACTCGAACCGGCCCAGT